>NZ_JBIVYJ010000004.1:0-620735 GCF_044772185.1 Pandoraea sp. NPDC090278
GGGGAGCAGTCCCTACAACGACGCCGAATAGATTTACGCAAGCCAACAACGACATCGAGAATCAGGGTTGCAAAAATGGGGAGGACCATAGATTTATTTTTAATTGCCAGTTCGACTCTGGAATCGAGGCGGTGAAACAGTCTACCCGCAGGATATCCCTCATGATTTTCCTATTGAGCTTCAGTTCGGTGTAGGTGCCAGGATCTTGGAGGCAACTAGCTTTTCGAAAGTAGAGGGCGTTATTTGCGGAGTTGACTTGCTCAGTGGTGGAACGGTCGCTCGTCTTCAGTTTCCTGGACTCAACCCAGGGGACGACTTCATGATCTCGATGATTTATTCGGCAAGGGATCCACACGTATCGATTAAGGTCTGTGCACGAGTTCTTGGGCAAACTCGACCGGTTGACCTGACCGGGCGCGAAGCGCGCGCTACTGCCGGCGAGAGGATATTGGCTGCTTGGGCGTTGATAATGGTGCTAGGTGCACTCCCGTTCGGCTTGCTTTGCGCTGCCGTCTTGGTCAGCCAGCACGGTTTTGCCGCACTTCTCGAGCTCGATTCGCAGTCAAGATGGCTGTCGGTCCCAATTGGGGTCGGTGCTATGGGAGCTTCGTTGTGGGGCGCAAAGTGGCTCGGGGATTACCTTGAGCGGAGAAAGCATCCCCCTGGGTATCCCATATCCTCAGATCTTGAGCCGCCGTTTTGGCAAAACATACGCGGGATTTTGATGATGATAATTACTGGACGGCGGTTCCGAATCTCTGCATCACTTTTCAATCCGGGTGAGCCGATCTTGATGAGTGGCCCGAAGGTTCGTAAGCGATCTGTATCGGACTGGATAGATGACTGAAACTATGGGGCGATCCTGTGACCAATATGAATTTCTGATTCGTTCCAACCGGCATCAATGTCTCCGAGATCCAATCTTCGGGCGAGAGTCTGCGGCGTATTGCTTAAAGCGACAGACAGATACGCAACACCTAAAAGGCAGTTCGTCTAGGAACAGTACGCCGCGATGCGCCAGACTGATCTCTCCGGGACGCGGTGTACTTCCGCCCCCCACAAGCGCTGCTGCCGAAGCTGTGTGATGTGGTGCGCGAAAAGGACGGCGCCCCCAATGTCGCATTTCAAAGCCCCGTGCGCTCAGACTCGCGAGCGTTGCCGCCTCCACGGCCTGGGATTTGGTCAGAGGCGGCAACAGTCCGGAGAGCCGCGTCGCCAACATCGATTTGCCCGTACCGGGGGGACCGTAAAGCAAAAGATGATGGCCGCCCGCCGCCGCCACCTCCAGCGCTCGTTTGGCATGCTCCTGTCCCTTGATATCGATCATGTCGGCAATGTCGCTATCCGGGGGCGCTGCGCCGCGTGTCTCAACACACGCAACATTGCGCATTTCTGAGCGGTCCTCGTCGCTGTCGAAGGCTGTCGTGTCGGAGGTCGCGTAATAGGGTGCGTCGTCAGGCGATCCCGTCACGACGGCACGACGCAGAGGTATCGCGACATCCGGCTCCGCGAGGTGGGCGCAAACGTCGAGCAATGTGCGCGCGCCATAGACCGTGGCGTCTTCCACCAGCGCCGCTTCCTGCGCGCTCCCGGCAGGAAGCACCAGTGCGCGTGACGATGGCTCCGACGCCATCGCGCTCGCCATCGCCAGCCCGCCGCGAATCGGGCGCAACTCGCCGGTCAGCGACAGCTCTCCCGCGAACTCGTGCGTGCGCAGACCGGCCTCCGGCAACTGACCGCTCGCCGCCAGAATGCCGAGCGCAATCGGCAGATCGAAGCATCCAGACGCCTTCGGAAGATCGGCGGGGGCTAGATTGATTGTGATGCGTCGCGCGGGGAATTCGAACCGGCTGTTCTGCAACGCCGAGCGCACCCGCTCCCGGCTTTCCTTCACTTCGGTATCGGGCAGACCCACCAGCGACAGGCCCGGCAAGCCGTTCGCCAGATGCACCTCGACCGTCACCGGACGCGCCGACATCCCCGTGATCGCGCGGCTGCTCACCACTGCCAAAGACATGACATCCCCTCCGACGGCGCAGATCGCGCCGATTTCAAATGGCAACGCGCCAGACGTGTTGCCCCGATGTCGTCGATGGTCGCCCTTGAGCATGGCAATGCGCAATGCCATATCCGCGCAAATGCGCGACGGCGGAGCGTTTTGGGGAGGAAGGCGAAGGGTGTCCGGAATTGCCCGTCAGTCAGTTAAGACAATTCCGATAGTGATTTGCGAATGTGTGAGATTCGCGAGGACGGAGCGGGCAACGCGCGCACGAGCAGGCGCGTCCCCATGTAACAAGGGGCGCTTTCGCGCCCCTTCGGATCGTCAGTCTTGCGCTTCGCTGCGCTGGCCTTCGAGCTCGGCCACGCGCTTTTCCAGCGCTTCGAGCTTTTCGCGTGTGCGAGCGAGCACTTGTGCCTGCACGTCGAATTCCTCGCGCGTCACCAGATCGAGTTTGGTGAAGCCCTGGCCCAGCAGGCTTTTGACGTTGCGCTCGATATCCTTGGCGGGCGATTGCTTGAGCATCTCGCTCACCTTGGCTTGCATGTCTTGCAGGATCTCGTTCGGTTTCATAAGCCTTCCTCTCGTCGTTTCCTTGCACCGATGTGGTGCTTGCACCGTCAACGTGCTTCGTCGTGCCAGCCAGACCGGTGCAACGTGGTGCATTCCAGCCCGGCCTCTCAATGTTGGCGCAACTCTAACACCGTTTTTTGCGCCCAGCCACCCAAGCGGCCCGGCCAGCGCCCGCCGCATGCGCTTTTGACACGATTTACCGCGCTTTGTTGTTCCTGGCCTGTCGTTTGCGCGCCTCACGTCCCCCGGAATTTTGCCAATTTTTTATCCCGAAATTCGTATCTTGCGCGTCGCAGCATACGCGGCCGAAGGACCTGGCACGGGAGTTGCTCTACCCAGTTCAGAACCTGCCGCACGCTGTACTAAGACGTGAAACGTCAACTTAAGGGGAAAGTGATGAGAAAAGTGTCAACTGCGATGGCTGGCTTTGTGTTCTTTGGTGCAATGACGGCGTCTGCCGGCGTATTTGCGCAAGCGGCCGCTGAGGGCGCCGCACCGGCAGCAGCACCCGCAGCACCTCCGGCCGACGCAGCTGCGGCTGCCGCCGAACCGCTGACGATTACCGCCAACGTCGGTCTGTTCTCGGATTACCGCTTCCGCGGCATTTCGCAAACGGCCAAGCGTCCGGCGATCCAGGGTGGTTTCGATATTGCGCACGAGTCCGGGCTGTACGCCGGTGTGTGGGCGTCGAACATCAGCTGGATTTCGGACGGTAATTCCGCCGTCAGCGCACCCATCGAGATGGATTTCTACGGTGGATGGAAGAAGGAAATCATTCCCGACTGGACCATCGATTTCGGTGGTCTGCAGTACTACTACCCGGGCACTTATCCGTCCGGCCAGTTTTACGCACGTCCGCATACGTTCGAGTTGTATGCCGCCGTGGGCTGGAAAACCGTAACGCTGAAGTATTCGCACTCGATGACCCGTCTGTTCGGTCTGACGAGCCCTGATGGTCAGGACACGACCAACAGCGGCTACCTCGATCTGACGGGCACCTACGACATCGGCTTCTGGGGTCTCTCGGCCGTGGGGCACGTAGGTCACCAGTGGGTGCACAACTTCAGCGCCGCAAGCTACACCGACTGGAAGATCGGCCTGTCGAAGGATCTGGGCAAGAACTTCAGCGTGTCGGTTTCCTACGTCGATACGAACGCCGACGAGAAGTACTACACCGCCGCGAATTCCGGCAAAGTGCTTTCCAAGGCGACGGTCGTCGTAGGGTTGTCGAAGACATTCTAAGGAGCGACTCATCATGAAGCTGATTACCGCAATTGTGAAACCCTTCAAGCTCGACGAGGTGCGTGAAGCCCTCTCGAACATCGGCGTGGCAGGGATTACGGTGACCGAAGTCAAAGGCTTCGGCCGCCAGAAGGGCCATACCGAACTGTATCGGGGCGCAGAGTACGTCGTCGACTTTCTGCCGAAGGTGAAGATCGAGGCGGTAATCGGCGACGCCTTGCTCGATCAGGCGATCGACGCCATCGAGCAGGCGGCCCGTACCGGCAAGATCGGCGACGGCAAGATTTTCGTGTCCAACGTCGAGCACGTGGTCCGTATCCGTACTGGAGAGACCGGCGAAGACGCGCTGTAAAGGTCCCACATAAGAGACAACAATCATGAAAAAACTACTTGCCAAACTCCTGCTCGCCGCCGCCTTCACGGGTGTCGTGGGCCTCGGCGCCAGCGCCGCACTGGCCCAGGACGCTTCGGCGCCTGTCGCCGCTTCGGAATCCGCAGCACCCGCTCCTGCAGCGGCTGCCGCAACGCCAGCGGCCGCACCGGCACCTGCGGCACAAGCCGCAGCACCCGCCGCTCCTGCGGCTGCGCCCGTGCCGCCGAACAAGGGCGACACGGCCTGGTTGCTGACCTGCACCGCGTTCGTGATTCTCATGACGTTGCCCGGTCTGGGCCTGTTCTACGGCGGTCTGGTCCGCTCGAAGAACATGCTCTCCGTGCTGATGCAGTGTTTCATCATCTTCTCGCTGGTGGTCGTGCTCTGGGCGATCTACGGCTATAGCATCGCGTTCACCGAAGGCGGGGCGTTCTTCGGCGGCTTCGATCGCTTGTTCCTCAAGGGAATGACGCCGGACTCGGTGGCGGCCACGTTCAGTAAGGGCGTGAATGTGCCGGAGTATGCGTACATGGCGTTCCAGGCTGCGTTCGCCGCGATTACCTGCGCGCTGATCGTCGGTGCTTTCGCGGAACGCGCCAAGTTCTCGGCCGTGCTGCTGTTCACCGTCATCTGGTTCACGTTCTCGTACCTGCCGATGGCGCACATGGTCTGGTTCTGGGCCGGTCCGGATGCCTACATCGACGCGGCAGCGGCTGATGCGGCCAACGCACACGCGGGCTGGCTGTTCCAGAAGGGCGCGCTCGACTACGCTGGCGGCACCGTGGTGCACATCAACGCGGCTATCGCGGGGCTTGTGGGCTCGTACATGGTCGGCAAGCGCGTCGGTTTCGGTAAGGAAGCCTTCAAGCCGCACTCGCTCACGATGACGATGATCGGCGCTTCGCTGCTCTGGTTCGGCTGGTTCGGTTTTAACGCCGGTTCGGGTCTGGAAGCGAACGGCGGTGCTGCACTTGCCTTCGTCAATACGTTGCTCGCTACCGCCGCTGCCACGCTTTCGTGGACGGCCGGTGAGTGGATCGGCAAGGGTAAGCCGTCGATGCTGGGTGGTGCGTCGGGTGCCGTGGCCGGTCTGGTGGCGGTGACGCCGGCAGCAGGTTTCGTCGGTCCGATGGGCTCCATCGTGCTTGGGTTGCTCGCAGGTCTGATTTGCCTGTGGGGCGTGAACGGTCTGAAGCGCCTGCTCAAGGCCGACGATGCGCTCGACGTGTTCGGCGTGCACGGCGTGGGCGGTATGCTCGGCGCGATTCTGACGGGCGTGTTCGCTTCGCCGTCGCTCGGCGGCACGGGGATCTACGACTATGTCGCCAACAAGGTGGCACCGGATTACTCGATTGCCGGGCAAGTCTGGATTCAGTTCCAGGGCGTGCTGACCACGCTCGTGTGGTCGGGGGTCGTCGCCTTCATCGCCTTCAAGATCGCCGACATCGTGCTGGGTCTGCGTGTGCCGGAAGACGAAGAGCGTGAAGGTCTGGACATCACCTCGCACGGCGAATCGGCCTATCACAACTGAAGCGACAACCGAGGCAACACCTCAGGCAACTGACTTCGCCTGAATTACATCTGTCTCATCGCACCGTTTAGCCCCGGCTTCCGTCCGGGGAAAACCCGGGAACGTCAGCGAGTCGGCAAGGACTCGCTGACGTCGGCCAGACGGCCCGTCCCGGGCGACGCGAGAGGAGTTGCCGGAAGCCGGTCGGACAGCCGGCCCCGGCATTGCGCGGGCACCCAGGCGGTGCCCGTTTTTTTTCGGCGCGGCCGGAAATCGTCCTCGCGCTTGTGATTTTCGGTTTTGCCCCCATGTCTTCTCACCGCGGCATCGCGCCGCGCTCCCCCTAGACGTTGTCGACGCGTGCTCGTACGCCGGAAATCGTCGTCTGATCGAGACGGTGTTCCTGGGTGGCTAGCCCCGCGTCCCGGTGCCCCTTCCCGGGGCATGGCGAAGGGCGGGGGCGCTGAGCGTATGCTCTACAATCGATATTCCATCTGGATATGAGAGAAGCATGGTTCCGCATCTCGTCACGGCCCTGAAAGGCCCCTTGCTCGACCTGGAAAAGAAGATCCTCGATGCGACGCCCGCCATCGAGCGCTGGTTCCGGCTTGAGTGGCAGGAACACACGCCGCCGTTCTACTGTTCGGTCGACCTGCGAAATGCTGGCTTCAAGCTTGCTCCTGTCGATACCAATCTCTTCCCCGGTGGCTTCAATAATCTGGCACCCGAAGTGTTGCCGCTCGCTGTGCAGGCCGCGATGGCCGCCATCGAGAAGATTTGCCCCGATGCGAAGAACCTGTTGCTGATCCCCGAACGCCATACGCGGAACTCGTTCTATTTGCAGAACATTGCGCGGCTGTCGACGATCATGCGTCACGCCGGACTGAATGTGCGTCTGGGCAGTGTGTCGGACGACATCACCGAGCCGACGACCATCGAGTTGCCCGACGGGCAGCACGTCGTGATCGAGCCGCTGGAGCGCACGCCACGCCGTCTGGGGCTCAAGAACTTCGATCCCTGCTCGATTCTGCTCAATAACGACTTGTCGGCTGGCATTCCGCCGATTCTCGAAAATCTGCACGAGCAATATCTGCTGCCGCCGTTGCACGCAGGCTGGGCGGTGCGTCGCAAGAGCCAGCACTTTTCGGCCTACGACGATATCGTCAAGAAATTCGCCAAGATGATCGACGTCGATCAATGGATGCTCAATCCGTACTTCGCGAAGTGCGAGGGCGTCGATTTCGACGAAGGCGTCGGTGTGGAGAAGCTTGCCGATACCGTCGACGCCGTACTTAAGAAGATCAACAAGAAGTATCGCGAGTACGGGATCACCGAGAAGCCTTTCGTCGTCATCAAGGCCGATGCCGGGACGGACGGCATGGGCGTGATGATGGTGCGCGACGCCACTGAGCTCAAAAACCTGAATCGCCGCGAGCGCACCAAGATGAGCGTGGTGAAGGAGGGGCTCGAAGTGCACGACTTCATCGTGCAGGAAGGCGTCTACACGTTCGAGCGCATCAACGAAGCGGTCGCGGAACCGGTCGTCTACATGATCGATCGCTACGTGGTGGGCGGCTTCTACCGTGTCCATACCGGGCGCGGCACCGACGAAAACCTCAACGCCCCCGGCATGCACTTCGTGCCGCTCGCGTTCGAGCATACCGCGCTGCCGGATGTCCACGCGAAGCCGGGTGCGGCACCGCCGAATCGCTTCTATATGTACGGTGTGGTGGCACGTCTGGCGCTGCTGGCGGCGTCGGTCGAACTGGAACGTACCGATCCGGATCCCGAAACGTATTGATCGATCCCAGCCGGTGTCGCGCAATGCGGCACGTCGCGCGGCGAGTGACAACTTGCCGCGCACTATCGGTTTCGGTGGGTTTCGGCGTCGCTTTGAGAAGTTTCTGAATTTGACGTGAGACGACGTCCGCTTGACGGTGGTCTCAGACGCCTCTCGTCCTGAGAGGCGAAAAGAAAAAGACGCCCGGCTGGCCCCCCGACTAGCCGGGCGTCACATTTACCGGTCGCCTCATGCAACGACCGGAAATCGGGGCTTCCCTGGGCGGTTCACCCCGCAAACTGGCTCCCTGCGCATCCCCTTTACTTCCTGGATCGGTGTACTGTGCCGATCCGTTCCGGTTCGCGTCAGCAATGGAGCGATGATGCGACCGTTTGACGCAACAAACATCCCCCGAATGGGGGATGTCCGTCTGTGTTCATGTGGAATAGGAAATTTCCCCGGAATCAACTTTGATTGGGAGACGCATGGGAGTGCAGGGGGACTTACGCGCGTGCCTTCGCCAAATGCATCAATTGCCGATTCCCACGCTCGGCTACTTGCCGTTGTGGCTGGAGACGTTGCGCGTGGGGCTCTCGGCCGACAGCGTTGCCGCGCTCTGGTGTCATGCGCCAGACGGCGTGAGTCCGGTGGGCGATTCGTCGGGGGGCGCAAACGTCACGTGCGGGTACGCCCCGCAAGCACCGATATCGGCGTGTGAGCGGTTGGCGTCGTGCGGTTGGACGATGCCGATTCCGTCCCCGAACCACGGTGGCGTGCTGTTCGGGCACGCGCGGAAGCGTTCCGGCGCGGCGGGACGGTCGTCGTTGCCGAGCCATCTTCACCGTCCCCCGGCGCTTGACGCCTGTTTGGCCGATGGCGATGTGCTCGACGCCTATCTGTTGCCCGCGAGTCAGGCGGCCGACGAATGCTTGCCACCGACGCTTCCCCACGGGGGCGATGGTGCTAGTCCGACAGGACAGATGCCTCCCCTCGGCGCGTTACGGCTACTCGTCTCGCGCAGCCGGACGCGATCGGCGTTCAGCACGCGAGAAGTCGCAGCGTTCGAGACGGTGGCGGCCGAGTTTGCCAACGCACCGGTGCGTCCGCATTTCCCGCCGCTCCCCCCGCTCCCGCCGCTTGCGAGTGCGATGCTGCCCGCCATCGAGGGGCAGGCGATGCAGGAGGGGGTGGGGGACGTCTGTGTCGACGTATCGGGCACGCTCGTGTGGCACCGGCGTCAGCCCGAGTGGGCCGATCCTGGTGCGTTGACGCTCATGCGCCGCGTCTGGCAACTGGTGCCGGGGCGAGCATGGCCCGACGCCTGCATGGTCGTGCAGGCATGCCAGCGGCTCGCAGACGAGTTGACGCTGAACCCCTGCGGCATGTCCGGCGCGGCCATCTCGGGGGCGCAAATCGGTACGACGTTGCCGGTGCCGGGCGGCATATTGCATCTGCACGCCACCCATCTCTGCGGCATGGGCGGGCGCGCCACGGAGCGCGTGCGCATCTCCCTGCATCTCGCCGTGCCACCCGTCATCCGCCTATTGGCGCGGTTGTGGGACACGGCGCTGACGCCCGTGCAGCGGGAGATCGCGATGCGCTTGCTGGCAGGGCAGTCGCGTACGCAAACACGCGAAGCATGCGCGATTGGCGTGCAGACGCTCAAGACGCATCTGTCGCTCATGCGGGCAAGGCTGGACCCGGTGCGCGACGCGTCGCTGCTCCACGGACTGCGCAGCGGCAAAACGACGCCTCGGCTAGAATAGACGCCTGTCGCCGCAGCTTGCGGTGTGTGCATCCGAACCCCCAAGACTCCCGCCGATCGATGCAGATTCTCTTTATTGCCGACCCGCTCGACCAGTTCAAGATCTACAAGGACACCACGTTCTCGATGATGCGCGAGGGCGCACGTCGCGGGCACCGCATTTTTGCGTGCGAGCCGCACGAGATGGCATGGCAAGGCGCTACGGTCGATGCGCGGGTGAAGGAAATTCGTCTGACGGGCGACGCCGACGTCTGGTACGAAGTTGTCGATACGCGCGTGGAGGCGCTCACCAAGTTCGATGCGGTGATCATGCGCAAGGATCCGCCGTTCGACATGGAGTACATCAACTCCACGTGGCTGCTTGAGATTGCCGAGCGCGCTGGCGCTCGTGTGTTCAACAAGCCGAGCGCGATTCGCGATCATTCAGAAAAGCTGGCGATTGCCGAATTCGGCCAGTTCGTCGCACCGACGCTGGTCACGCGCGACGTCGCACGTCTGCGCGCTTTTCACGTCGAACATAGCGACGTCATCTATAAGCCGCTCGACGGTATGGGCGGCACGGGCGTATTCCGAATCGGCCCGGACGAGCGCAACCTCGGCTCGGTCATCGAAATGCTCAGCGAGAACGGCGCGCGTTCGGTGATGGCGCAGCGTTTCATTCCCGACATCAAGCTGGGTGACAAGCGCGTCCTGGTGATCGGCGGAAAGGTGGTGCCGCATTCGCTCGCCCGTATTCCGCAAGGCACGGAAGTGCGCGGCAACCTTGCGGCCGGTGGCTTGGGCGAAGCGCGCGACCTGACGGCACGCGATCGCGAGATCGCCGAGACGCTGGCGCCGATCCTTTGGCAACGTGGCCTGCTGCTGGTGGGGCTCGACGTCATTGGCAATTACCTCACGGAAGTGAACGTCACGAGTCCGACGTGCTTCCAGGAAATCACCGACCAGACCGGTTTCGACGTGCCGAAGATGTTCATCGACGCACTGGAACTGGCGGTCTGAGACATCCGGATCGTGGCAACGCGCGGCGACGTGCGGAATTGCCGCACAAAACTTGCGCTATTTGGACCGGCCCTGCGGAGAACCCGCTTGGGACGGTCCCTAACCCGATGAAATTTCAGGGTTAATTCGGGATTTTGGCGCGCCTGCTAAAATAAGAATCCCAAAATCGACAGGTTCGCGTTCGTCGTTGTGTTTGTATCCCGAACACCCGCGGCGCCCGGCGTGCCTAGCATCATGGCTGGAATTCTGATCATTGCCCACGCACCGCTGGCTTCGGCTCTTCGCGAGTGCGTTTCGCACATCTACGGCGGTTGTCCGTCGCGCATCGGCGCGATCGACGTGGTCCCCGACCAGGACACGGCGGCGCTCGTAGACGTCGCAAAGGAACGCCTCGCGCAATTGCGCGAAGAGAACGGCGTGCTGGTCCTCACCGACTTGTTCGGCGCGACGCCGTCGAATGTGGCGGCACAACTGGTGGGGCCCAAAGTGCGCGTGCTCGCGGGGGTCAACCTGTCGATGCTCATCAAAGCGGTGTGCTACCGCTCTGTGCCGCTCGATACGCTGGCGGAGAAGGTGCTTTCGGGCGGATCTAAAGGTATTCTGGAAGTCGGCGCGGGTGCGCCGGCCACACACACTAGGTCACACTGAAACATGCTTCGACAAGAAACGACGATCGTAAATAAATTGGGCTTGCATGCCCGGGCATCCGCAAAGCTGACGCAACTGGCGGCGAAATTTCAGAGTGAGGTCTGGCTGACCCGGAACGGTCGGCGTATCAACGCGAAGAGCATCATGGGCGTCATGATGCTGGCGGCCGGCATCGGCTCGACGGTGGAAGTCGAGACCGAAGGCTCGGATGAGGCTCAGGCCATGAAGGAAATCCTCGAACTCATCGCGAACAAGTTCGGCGAAGGGGAATAAGGCACTGCGGAAGTGATGTGGCGTCGGCAGGCGCGCCGCATCTTGCAGCACACCGGCATTATGCAGGCCGTGCTGTCGCCGCACCGCCGCTCGCTGTCCCGAGGGCAGTAATACATACAGAATTCGGTCGAATCACCGCCTCTGAACTGGGGAGACTTCCTTGTCTTTCACCCTGCACGGCATTCCCGTTTCCCGCGGCATCGCGATCGGACGCGCTTATTTGCTTGCGCCCGCCACGCTCGATGTCCCGCACTACCTGCTCGATCCCAGCCAGATCGAAGACGAAGTCGCGCGCTTCCAAAGCGCTCAGGCGACTGTCCAGCAGGAACTCGACACCCTCAAGGAAGAACTGCCCGATGACGCGCCCGGCGAGATGGGCGCGTTTCTTGACGTTCACTCCCTGATTCTGAACGACACGCTGCTGGTCGACGCCGTCGTCAAACTCATTCGCGAGCGTCGCTACAACGCGGAGTGGGCGCTGACGACGCAACTCGAAGTGCTCGTTGCGCGCTTCGAGGACATCGAAGACGAGTATCTGCGTGAGCGTCGCGCCGACATCGAACAGGTGACGGAGCGTGTGCTCAAGGCACTGGCTGGCGCGCCCGGCATTCGCCACGTCGTGGCCGAGACGCCACGCGACGACATGATCGTCGTGGCCCGCGACATCGCCCCGGCGGACATGCTGCAATTCAAGTCGCAGACGTTCAAGGGGTTCGTGACGGACCTCGGCGGCAAGACGTCGCATACTGCCATCGTGGCCCGCAGTCTCGGTATTCCGGCTGCGGTCGGCGTGGCGCAGGCGAGCCTGCTCGTCAAGCAGGACGACATCATCATCATCGATGGCGATCACGGCATCGTCATCGTCGACCCGGCGCCGATCGTGCTCGAAGAGTACAGCTACCGGCAAAGCGAGCGTGCGCTGGAAGAGCGTCGCCTGCAGCGTCTGAAGCACTCACCGGCACAAACCATCGACGGCACGCCCATCGAGCTGTTCGCCAACATCGAATTGCCGGAAGACGCCAAGACGGCCGTCGATGCGGGCGCTGTCGGTGTCGGGTTGTTCCGCACCGAGTTCCTCTTCATGAACGAGGAGGAAGCGCCGGAAGAAGAGGCGCAGTTCGAGGCGTACAAGCGCGCTGTGGAGACGATGCACGGTCTGCCGCTCACGATCCGGACCATCGACGTGGGGGCCGACAAGCCGCTCGACAGCCACGAGACGTACGAAACCGCGCCGAACCCGGCGTTGGGACTGCGCGCGATTCGCTGGAGTCTGTCGGAGCCGCGTATGTTCCTCACGCAACTGCGCGCGATTCTGCGGGCATCGGCGTTCGGCAAGGTGCAGATTCTTTTCCCGATGCTGGCCCACGCGCAGGAAATCGATCAGACGCTCGAACTCGTGCGCGAAGCGAAAGCGCAACTCGACGCCGCCGGTCTGCTCTACGACCCGAACGTGAAGCTCGGCGCGATGATCGAGGTGCCCGCCGCCGCGCTCACGGTGCCCATGTTCCTGAAGCGACTCGACTTCCTGTCCATCGGCACGAACGACCTGATTCAGTACACGCTGGCGATCGACCGCGCCGACAATGCGGTCGCGCATCTTTACGATCCGCTGCACCCGGCGGTCCTGCGCCTCATCGCCATGACGATTCGCGAGGCACACGCCTTCGGCGTGCCCGTTGCCGTCTGCGGCGAAATGGCGGGGGATCCGACGGCGACGCGCTTGTTGCTCGGCATGGGGTTGCGCGAATTTTCGATGCACCCGAGCCAGTTGCTTCAGGTCAAGCAGGAGATTCTGCGCGCGCATCTGCCGGATCTCGAGCGGCCGGTGCAGGAACTGCTCGCCGCGACCGAGCCCGAGGAAATGCAGGCAGCGCTGGCGAGACTTGCCGTGGCTTGATTCGGTCGACGTTCGTCGCAAAAAGCAAAAGCGGACGCTCCCGTGAGGAAGCGTCCGCTTTTGCTTTTTCGCTGTTCGTTGGGGCGGTGCGCGGCTGAAATTTAGGACGACGCCGGACGCGGCCTCAGCCATTCCCCAAGCACTCAGTGGCGCTGTCCGCAGACCTTACATTCCGGATTGCGGGCGCAATGCATGGTGTGCCAACTCATCTTGCGGCCATCGAGCATCTGAAGACGGCCCACGAGCGGCGTGCCGATGCCGGTGATCAGCTTGATCGCCTCGGCGGCCTGCATGCTGCCGATGATGCCGACGAGCGGTGCGAGCACGCCCATCGTGGCGCAGGCTTGCTCGGGGAACGGCTCGTCCGCCGGGAAGATGCATTCATAGCAGGGCGACGCGTCGTTGCGCACGTCGAACACGCTGATCTGTCCGTCGAAGCGCAATGCTGCGCCCGAGACCAACGGCACACCGGCAGCGACGCAGGCGCGGTTGACCGCGTGACGTGTCGCGAAGTTGTCCGAGCCGTCGAGCACGACAGTGGCACCGCGCGCGAGTGTCGTCAGGCGGGCTTCGTCCACGCGTTCGTTGATGACGTCGACGACCACACCCGGGTTGATACGCGCGATCCGTTCGCGACCGGATTCAACCTTCGGCTGTCCGACGCTCTGCGTATCGTGAAGAATCTGGCGTTGCAGGTTGGTGAGATCGACGATGTCGTCGTCGATCAGCGTGATGCGTCCGACGCCCGATGCCGCCAGATAGAGCGCTGCGGGTGAGCCGAGACCACCTGCGCCGACGATGACCGCGTGCGCGGCAAGCAGGCGCTCCTGACCCTCGATACCGAGTTCGTCGAGCAGGATATGGCGGGAGTAACGCAGCAGCTGATCGTCGTTCATCGCAAAACGGGAAGGGATAAAAAAACCGTGCCGGCTTTCGCGGGCACGGTTTGTAGTGTAAAGCCGTTGCTTATTTCTTGTCCGCAGGCTTGGCCGGCACGACGGTGTCCGTCTTCGGATCCGTCTTGGCACCGGCGGCCGGTGCAGCAGCCTTCGAGGCGTCCTTCGGCAGCGGGCCGGCGTTGGCTTCGAGGCGCGACTTCGTGCGCTGGACCGGCTCGCCCTTGATCTGGTGGACGGCCTGCTGGAGCATGAAGTCGTCGGCACTGCCCAGATCCGGCAGACGTTCTTCGCGTTCCTTCTTACGTTCTTCCGGTGTCTTCTTCGCGTTCTCTTCTTCGAGGCGGCGCAGTTCTTCCAGACGGCGGGCTTCGCGTGCGTCGATTTCCTTCTGCTCGTCAGGCGTTTGCGTGTTGTGCAGGTGGTTCTGGTAATCGATTTCGCGCGTGACCAGCACGTCGTCCGGATCGCCCTTCGGATTCTGGTCGACCGGCACGTCCGGCTTGATACCGATGGACTGGATCGAGCGGCCGCTCGGCGTGTAGTAGTACGCCGTGGTCAGACGCAGTGCCGTGTCCGGGCCCATCTGGCGCACGGTCTGGACCGAGCCCTTACCGAACGTCGTCTTGCCCATGATGATGGCGCGCTTCGAATCTTGCAGTGCGCCGGCCACGATTTCCGAGGCGGACGCCGAGTAAGCGTTCACCAGCACGACCATCGGCACCGTCTTCCAGATCGGCGCTTCACCCTTGAGCGGATCTTCCGGGCTGGCCGACAGACGGTAGTTGTCAAAGGTCGCCTTGTACGTCTGCTTGGCGTCTTCGATCTGACCGTTGGTCGACACGACCACCGCGCCTTCCTTCAGGA
The DNA here is from genome assembly GCF_044772185.1 of Pandoraea sp. NPDC090278. Taxonomy (NCBI): domain Bacteria; kingdom Pseudomonadati; phylum Pseudomonadota; class Betaproteobacteria; order Burkholderiales; family Burkholderiaceae; genus Pandoraea; species Pandoraea sp. NPDC090278. The sequence continues at coordinate 14,823 of NZ_JBIVYJ010000004.1, forward strand.
ACGCAGCGGACACGCCGACAGCCGACTGGAGAATGCCGCCGCCGTTGTTACGCAGGTCAAGGATCAGGCCCTTGAGCGGCTGGTCCTTGGCCAGTTCCTGGAGCTTCTTGGCCAGGTCCGGCACGGTGCGTTCCTGGAAGCTGGTGATGCGCACGTAACCGATACCAGGTTCGAGCAGCTTGCCCTTGATGCTCTGGACGCGAATCTCGGCACGCACGATCGAGACCGGGAACGTGCGCTCTTCCGACTTGCGGAAGATCGTCAGCGTGACCTTGCTGCCCGGGGCGCCGCGCATGCGCTTGACCGCCTGATCGAGCGTCATGCCACGCACGGGCTTGTCGTCGATGCGGGTGATCAGGTCGCCCGGCTTCAGGCCAGCCTTGAACGCCGGGCTGTCTTCGATCGGGGAGATGACCTTCACGAGGCCGTCTTCCTGCGAGATCTCGATGCCGAGACCTGCGAAGCGGCCACGCGTCTGTTCCTGGAGCTCTTTGTATTCTTCCTTGTCGAGATACGACGAATGCGGATCGAGGCTCGACACCATCCCCTTGATAGCAGCGGTCAGCAACTTCTTGTCGTCGACCGGCTGGACATATTCACGCTTGATCTGGCCGAACACTTCAGCCAGCAGACGGAGCTGTTCGAGCGGCAACGGCGTGGTAGCGCTTTGGGCGGATGCCTGCGAGAACGCGAGGGTGGCAGCCGCACCGGTCGCGAGGCCCAGCACGATCAGGCCGATGTGTTTGAGGGTTTGGCGCATATAGGCGTGGAATTCCCGGAATTTTGGGGCGCACGCCAATGGGCGCGCGCACTTTGGCGAAGTATAACCGTTTGCCCGCAGGCGGGACATTGCCCATTCGACAGGGACTTTTCCTGAGTGGTTCTACGAAAAGTTCCGTTCCAGGCGATGTTGCACGGCGAATTTCGTCGAACGTCGCCCGATAGTGTGTCGCTTTCGCCGATGGGACGTGCCTGCGCCAAGGGGCGCCTGACTGCGTGTAGACGCAAGAAGCGCGCGGAAATCGTGTTACCGCGTATTACGGATGCCGACGCGCGCTTGGGAAAATGCATAGCAAAGCGTAGGGATTCCCCCGAGAGATCGGAGATTTCGGGGATCGCGAAGACCGGCTGTGTGGTGTGTTTGAAGCGAAGGCGCGTGAAGCGAGATGGCGGGAAGATGGCGGGAATGCCAGGGAGTGGGCTGCGACGCTCGCCCGAAAGCGAGCATCGCAACTGTCAGCACGTTAGCTGAGACTTACTTCGACTTGCCTTGCGCAGCGACGGCAGCCAGTGCGCCGGCGATCTTGTCCTGATCGCCCAGATAGTAATGACGGATCGGCTTGAGATCGGCGTCCAGTTCATACACGAGCGGCGTGCCGTTCGGGATGTTCAGGCCAGCGATGTCGTCGTCCGAAATATTGTCGAGGTGCTTGATGAGGGCGCGCAGCGAGTTGCCATGCGCGGCGACCAGCACTTGCTTGCCCGCACGCACAGCCGGAGCGATCGACTCGTTCCACAGCGGCAGCACGCGCGCCACGGTGTCCTTCAGGCACTCGGTGAGCGGAATCTCTTCACGCTTGAGCTTGGCGTAACGCGGATCGTTGTACGAGCTGCGTTCGTCATCTGCGGCCAGCGGCGGCGGCGGCGTGTCGTAGCTGCGACGCCACACGTGGACCTGATCGTCGCCGTACTTCGCGGCCGTCTCAGCCTTGTTCAGGCCAGCGAGCGCACCGTAGTGACGCTCGTTCAGACGCCAGCTGTGCACCACCGGAATCCACATCTGGTCCATTGCGTCCTGCACGTGCCAGAGCGTGCGGATAGCGCGCTTGAGCACCGAGGTGTAGGCGAGATCGAATTTGAAACCGGCTTCGGCGAGCAGATTACCGGCCTGGCTGGCTTCGGCGACGCCCTTTTCGGTCAGGTCGACGTCGACCCATCCCGTGAAGCGGTTTTCTTTGTTCCACGTCGATTCGCCGTGGCGGATAAGAACGAGCTTGTACATAAGCAAACTTCAGTCAGAGTAGGAAAGCGGGGGCAGCCGAGGGGGCGGGGCAGTTCGTCGCGTCGGGCGGAGCCACGCCCGGTAAGGGTTTGGCGTCACTTCGCGGTGACATTCGGGGCTTCGCAAAGGGAGCCGCCGACGCCCGGCGCAACGATTGGCAACGAGACCCGTCGGCGCAATCACGGATTATTTTATAATGATCGGATTCTTTTGATATTTTTCAGGTGGTTTGTGAAGTTCTTTGCCGATTACACCAACCTCGCGCTGATCGCCATCGCCCTCGTTTCGGGCGGCATGCTGGCCTGGCCGGTATTCAAGCGCGGCGGTCGCGGTCTGTCGACCGTGGAAGCAACCCAGCTCATCAACCGTAAGGGCGCCGTGGTGCTCGACGTGCGCACGGCTGAGGAATTTGCCGCTGGCCACCTGCCGTCTGCACGTAACGTGCCGCTCGACGACGTGGAGCAAAAGGTCGCGGGCGTCATCAAGAACAAGGCGGCTCCGGTTCTGATCGTCTGCAAGAGCGGCCAACGCTCGGCGCGCGCTCAGACGCTCCTTCGCAATCTTGGTTATGCTGAGGCGTTCAGCCTTCAGGGCGGTGTTGCCGCCTGGCAGGAAGCCGGTTTGCCGGTGATCAAGTAATCAAGGAGTTGCAGTCATGCCGAAGATCGTGATGTACAGCACGCAAGTGTGCCCGTATTGCCAGATGGCCGAGCGCCTGCTGCGTCAGCGCGGTGTTCAGGAGATCGAGAAGATCCTGATCGACAAGGAGCCGGCTCGTCGCGAGGAAATGATGTCGCGCACGGGGCGTCGCACCGTACCGCAAATTTACATCGACGAGCGTCATATTGGCGGTTACGACGATCTGTCGGCACTCGATCGTGCCGGTGGTCTCGTTCCGCTCTTGCAAGCTGCCTGATACCGCCTGCAAAATAGTCGCCCAGCCGCGTGATTGCGCGGCTGTCTCAATTCCAAGGAAACGAAATGTCCGACCAGAATCAGCCGTTTTTCAGCATCCAGCGCGCCTACCTGAAAGATCTGTCGCTCGAGCAGCCGAATTCGCCCGCGATCTTCCTCGAGCAGGAGATGCCGACCGTTGAAGTGCAGTTGGACGTCGCCGCCGAGCGCCTGGCCGAGGAAATCTTCGAAGTCGCCGTGATCGCCACGGTGACGGCCAAGATCAAGGACAAGGTCGCGTTCCTGGTCGAAGGTAAGCAAGCCGGGATTTTCGAAATCCGCAATGTGCCGGTCGAGCAGCTCGATCCGCTCATCGGCATCGCCTGCCCGACGATCGTCTACCCGTACCTGCGCGCCAATGTGGCCGACACCATCAGCCGCGCTGGTTTCCAGCCGATCCATCTGGCGGAAGTGAACTTCCAGGCGCTCTACGAGCAACGTCTGGCACAACTGGCCGAGCAGCAAGCGGCCAACGGCGAGACGCCGGCCCCGGGCATCGTGATGCCTGACGGCTCGTCCGCTCAGACCCACTAAGCGCTTGCGCTGCTTCGACGCCGTGGCCGGTACACGCTGACCGGCCGCTGCGTCGAGATTCCCACATGAAAATTGCCGTATTCGGTGCAGGTGCCTGGGGCACCGCGATGGCGAGTCACATGGCAACACGCCATGACGTCGTCTTGTGGGCGCGCGACGCCGCGCTCGTGAAGCAACTGGCCGCCACGCACGAGAATTCCGCTTACCTCCCCGGTTCCCCCTTATCTCCTCGTCTGCGTTTCGAAAGCGATTTCGAGACGGTGATGGCGCATGGCTCAGGCGATCACGCATTGTGCGTAGCCGCCGTCCCGGTCGCTGGGTTGCGCGCACTGGCCGGGCATATGGCCAAAGCCACGGATGCGCCGAAAAACCTGATCTGGCTGTGCAAGGGTTTTGAAGCGGATACAGGCCTGCTGCCGCACCAGATTGTGTCGGACGTTTTTCCTGCCGTTGCTGGCGGTTCGCTCTCCGGTCCCAGTTTTGCGCGTGAAGTCGCCAAAGGCTTGCCCGCCGCGCTGACGATTGCGAGCGCTGTCCCGTCCCTTTGCGAATTGACGATCGCGGCCTGCCACTTCGGCGCGTTGCGCATTTATTCGAGTGACGATCTCGTCGGCGTCGAAGTCGGCGGGGCCGTAAAAAACGTACTCGCGATTGCGACAGGCGTGAGCGATGGGCTGGGTTTGGGGCTCAACGCCCGCGCGGCGCTGATCACGCGCGGTCTGGCTGAAATGACCCGGCTGGGCGTTGCGCTGGGCGGCAAGCCCGAGACGTTCATGGGGCTGACTGGCATGGGCGACCTGATTCTGACCGCTACCGGCGATCTGTCACGTAACCGCACTGTCGGATTACAGCTTGCGTCGGGCAAGTCGCTGGATGAGGTGTTGGCCTCGTTGGGCCATGTTGCCGAAGGCGTACGATGTGCGCGAGCAGTGCGCGATCTTGCTCGTGCGCATGGCGTCGAAATGCCGATTACGGACGCCGTTTGTGCGACGCTGTTCGACGGGCTTCCCGCGCGTGCAGCCGTGGAAGCGTTGTTACGTCGCGACGCCCGCGCAGAGCGCGAAGACGACGCCTCGCAGGACTGAGCGCAGCTTTCGCTGCACATCGAAGTTTTGCCGGACTTTCCGGTCGTTCGTCTGACGGCGAACCGCCGGAAGGTCGTTTCCCTGCCACGGCCGTTGGCCGTCGGCGCTCGCTACAAGGGAGAGATGCCCATGTCGCAAGTTGCCCTTCCTCATCGTCACCTGCACGCGTCGCAGGGCGACATCACGCAATCCCCGCTCGATGCCATCGTCAATGCCGCGAACGAATCGCTGCTGGGCGGCGGTGGCGTTGACGGTGCGATTCACCGCGCCGCAGGCCCGGAGCTTCTGGAAGCCTGCCGCATGCTTCACGGTTGCCCGACCGGGCAGGCGAAGCTCACGCCGGGTTTTCGTCTCAAGGCAAAGTTCGTGATTCACACGGTCGGCCCGGTCTGGCACGGCGGCGCGGACGACGAACCCGCGCAACTCGCGAGTTGCTATCGCGAAAGCTTGCGTCTGGCGGCCGAGCAAGGGTGTCGGAGCGTGGCGTTCCCCGCGATCAGCTGTGGCGTCTACGGCTACCCGCCGGAGCTTGCGGTGCCGCTTGCCGTCTTCACCGTGAGCGACGCGCTGCCCCATTTCCCTGGCATCGAACACGTTGAATTCGTCTGCTTCGACGCAGCGATGTTCGCGCTGTACCGGCGCGAACTCGAGAATCAGGATCCGCCAGCGTAATCCTGCTGACGCCACGCCTCGAAAACGACGACGGCGACGGTATTCGAGAGATTGAGACTCCGGTTGCCGGGACGCATCGGCAGACGCACACGTTGCGTCATGGCAAACGTGTCGAGCAGGTCCGGGTCGAGTCCCCGTGTTTCGGAGCCGAAGACGAACCAGTCGCCCGGCGCAAACGACAACTCGCCGAAGGGGCGCGATCCGCGTGTGGTCAGTGCGAACATGCGCGCCGGGTCCGGCGCTTCGGCGGCGAGAAACGCGGCCCAATCCCGATGCACCTTCATCTCGGCGTACTCGTGATAGTCGAGCCCGGCGCGTCGCATGCGGGCGTCGTCGAGCGGAAATCCGAGCGGTTCGATCAGATGCAGCCGGGCACCCGTATTGGCGCACAGACGGATGACGTTGCCGGTGTTCGGCGGGATTTCGGGCGAGACGAGAACGACGTTGAACATGAGTGTGGGGCTAATTAATTGAGTGAGCCGAGGGCGGCGTGCGCAACACCACCGCTGCGAGGACGTGTGCGGCACCCGCACGCTTGAGCGCGGCGGCCGCAGCGTCGCAGGTGGCGCCGGTGGTCATCACGTCGTCGATCAGTACGACGTGACGGCCTTCGATGCGCTCGCTGGCGACAAAGACGTCACGCAGATTGCGCTGGCGTGCGTCACGCGACAAGCGACGCTGTGCCAGTGTCGTTCGCTCTCGATGAAGCATCCCGACGTTGGCAGGAAGACGTGCCCGCCGCGCCGCAACGCGCGCCAACTCCCATGCCTGATTGAAGCCGCGCGAGGCCAACCGCGAGGGTGCCAGAGGCACGGGCACAACGAGCGGTACCGTGTCCCGATCTAGGCTTGCCGGGACGACATCTCTCAAGGCATCGCCGAGGCGTTCGCCGAATTCCCGTGCGAGCGGCAGGGCGCCGCGGTATTTCAGACGAATCATCAGCATATCGAGCGGCGGAACGTAGTCTGCGAGCGTCAGTGTGGCGTCGAACGCGGGCCGGTCTTGCAGGCATTGTCCGCAGAGGGAGGATGTTGGGGTGCGACAAATTGTCGCATCTTCCGTCGTTGGTGCAACCGTTCCGTCCAAGGCCAACACTGGCGAGAGCAAACCGACAGCACATCGTGCGCAGCGTGGTCTGGCGTCGGTTTGGCACGCATCGAATGCCGTTGCGCAAGCGTCGCAGATCTGCCTCAGCGCGCGTCGCCGACAAATCGCGCAATGGTCGGGCAACGCAATGCGCAGCAACCCGCTCGCTAGCCGAGTCGGCGTCAGGAGGAGCGAGGAGAGGATGGGCACGGCGAATATCCGAGATGAAAAGCAGAGGGTGATGGATCGATACCGGCGATCTAACAGGCGCGTGGTGCGCAGTGGTGCGGGCGTGTCCGATGCGTTCAGACAGCAGCGAGTATACTGCCGACTCGCCTTTTCGCCTGTCCCATGAAGCCTTCCGACGCTCCCCAAAACCCGTCCTCTGCGTTCTCCGCACGCTTTTTGCGCACTGCTTTCGACCGTCGCGCGTCGAACTGGCAGGACGCCGATTTCCTGATGCGGGAAGTGGCGTCGCGACTCGCGAGCCGACTTGATTACATCAAGCTCAAACCTAAGCGTGTCCTGGATGCAGGCTGCGGCACGGGCGGCGATCTGCAGAGCTTCGGCGAACGATATCCCGATGCGTACCGTGTGGGCCTCGACGCCTCGTTCGGCATGGCGAAGGCTGCTGCGGCAGCTGGCGCGACATCCGGTTGGCGGCGTCTGCTGCGCAGCGCTCCTCCGTATGGGGTCGTTCAGGCCGATTTCGCTGCGCTGCCGTTTGCGTCGCGTGCCTTCGATCTCGTGTGGTCGAACCTTGCGCTCCACTGGTACCGTGAACCGCATCGTGTGATCCCCGAGTGGCACCGCGTGCTGACGACGGACGGATTGCTGATGTTCTCGGCTTACGGTCCCGACACATTGCGCGAGTTGCGCGCCGCGTGGGCGGAAGTCGATGGCCTTCCGCACGCATTGGAACCGACGGACATGCACGATCTGGGCGACATGATGGTGGCGAGCGGGTTCGATACGCCTGTGACCGACATGGAGCGTCTGACACTGACGTTCGAATCGCCCGATACCTTGCTGCGCGACGTTCGTCTGCTTGGGGTGAATCCTCAGCCCGAGCGTCGCCAGGGATTGACGGGGCGGGCGCGACTTGCGGCATTGCGAGCGGCGCTGGAGCGTCAGCGTGGCCCCGACGGCACCATCGCACTGACGTTCGAACTCGTCTACGGTCACGCCTGGAAGATCCCCGAGAAGACCGATGCCGCAGGCAATGCCGTCGTGCGTCTTCAGGATATCGGTCGCGGCGGCCGTCCTCGCTAAGCGCTTTTTCCTCTCCTTCGCCAGCGTGGCATCGGCGGTGTTCCGCCGATGCCGAAGCATCTCCCCCTCCCTTGCATCACCCCGCGTGATACATCGCGCGATGCACCGCCGCAGCCTGCGTCCTACACGACTTTGCAGGTGTTCTGCGCTCGTCCGGTTCGCTTAAATGACGCTTCACGGCGTGATTGAGCGCAGGACACAGAAGACATCCCTCCTTGCGTCCTCTCACGCACAAGCGTTGCTTGCGGGCGAATACTCGGGAGGTGGGCGGTGGACTTTCAACACGAAACGTTATCGGTACGGCAAGGCGTCGAACGTGCGCAAGGCGACGGGGCGCGTCATGCAGGCACGTCGAATGCGCTTCGTATCGATGGCGAGTTCCTTCGCCCGACCGTTCCCGTCTTCACGGCCATCGATGGCTTGTGTGCGGCCACCGTTCACCTGAAGCTGGAAGGGTTTAACGCCGCAGGTTCCGTCAAGCTCAAGACGGCGCTGCAACTGATCGACGACCTTGAAACCACGCATCGGATTCGCCCCGGCAGTCAAATCGTAGAGTCTTCATCGGGAAATCTCGGTGTAGCGCTGGCGATGGTCTGCGCCAATCGCGGCTACCGATTCACGTGCGTGACAGATCCCAACACGTCACGGCAGGCCATCCGGGCGATGCAGGCCGTCGGCGCACGTGTCGTGCGCGTCGATCGCCGCGACGCACAGGGCGGCTATCTTGCGACGCGCATCGCGTGGATTCGGGAGCAGGTCGCGCGCGATCCGCAGTGCGTCTGGGTCAATCAGTATGCGAATCCCGCCAACTGGCGCGCGCACTTCCGGTGGACAGCGCCGGAAATCTTCTCGGCCTATCCGGACGTCGATCACCTCTTCGTCGGTGCCGGGACAACCGGCACGTTGATGGGCTGTCTTCACTATGTCCGCGCACATCGATTGCGAACGCGCGTGATCGCCGTCGACGCAGTGGGGTCCGTCACGTTCGGTGGTCCGCCCGGGCCGCGCTTTATTCCGGGACTTGGCACCAGTTGCAGGCCACCGCTCAGCGAGCTTTCGGACTCGGAGCCGCCTGACGCCATCGTCCATGTTTTCGAATCCGACACATTGCGCATGTGCCACATGCTGGCTAGACAAGGGCTACTGGCTGGCGGGTCGACGGGAAGCGTGCTTCATGCCGTTCAGGCTTCGAAAGCAGACATTGCGGCGAGCGATACCGTCGTCGCCATCGCGCCCGACATGGGCGACAAGTATCTCGACACGCTTTACGACGGTGACTGGGCCGCAGCGTGCTTCGGCGACATGCCGGGCATATCTGGCGTATCCGACGTATCCGACGTTTTCGGCACTACCGCCGCCTCCATCGAAACCGTAGCACCGTCGCTGTCATGAACGCACGCCCCATTCCGCAATTCCGCGTGTTCACGGGCGAGCAGATCGACACCGCCGTTCGCCACGGAAAGCGCGCCATTCTCGACACCGTCGAAGCTGCGTATCGCGCGCATCACGAAGGCCATACCGTGAATCCGGAAAGCCAGTTCCTCCGGTTTCCAGACGCGCAACGCAATCGCATCATCGCGTTGCCGGCGCACATTCGCGGACGTGGCGAAGACCGCGAGAGCGTGACCGGTATCAAATGGATTTCGAGTTTCCCGGAGAACATCGAGCGCGGCATGCCGAGGGCGTCTGCGGTACTGATCCTCAACGATGCGGTGACGGGATACCCGATAGCCTGCATGGAAGCGAGCATCATCAGCGCGGCACGCACGGCGGCGAGTGCCATCAGCGCGCTTCGATGTCTCGCGCGCGACGACGCAACCCGTCCTCGGCGTGTGGCGTACATCGGGGCGGGAGTGATTGCCCGTCATGTCGCCGGGTGTTTGCCACTGGCAGGGCTGAACATCGGCGAAGTCATGGTTCATGACCTCAACGTCGGATATGCCGAGTCGCTTGCGAGTCGAATCGAAACGCAAATCGGGTTGAACGCTCGCGCCGAAGCGTCGCTGGAAGTCGCGATACGCGAATCGGACGTGATCGTTTTAACGACCACGGCGGCGTCCCCGCATATTGAAGATCCCAGATGGTTTGCTCACTGTCCCATCGTGCTGCATCTCTCGTTGCGGGATCTTGCGCCATCGATTGTCATGGCGTCGCACAACGTGGTCGACGATATCGACCATTGCTTGCGCGCCTCGACATCGCTTCATCTCACCGAAATCGCGACGGGCCATCGACGCTTCGTCACGACATCACTGCCGCACTTGCTATGCGGCGGTGAGCCGCCGATACGTAATCGGCCCATCGTGTTTTCTCCTTTCGGACTTGGCATTCTCGACATTGCCGTCGGTCGCTGGGTCTACGAGTGCCTGGCTGCCGAGCAGGCGCCCGTCCCCCGCTTTTTCTTTGACTTGTACCGCGCATGACCACAGCTTCTACCGCTTCCTCAAGCTCCTCATCATCAACGGATCAACACGCTTCGCTCGCTGCCGAAGGGTTCGCAGACGTCCTCGTCGGGCTGCAATACGGCGACGAGGGCAAGGCGAAAATCATCGACGCACTCGCACCGGGGTACGACGTGATTGCCCGCTTCAACGGTGGGGCCAATGCGGGCCACACCATCGACACACCGCAAGGACGCATCGCGCTAAAGCAATTGCCGTCCGGTGTATTTCATCCTCATACCACGCTGTATATCGGGTCGGGTTGTGCCATCAATCCGTGGAAGTTGGCGGATGAGATTGGTCAACTGCGCGAGATGGGTATCGCCCTCGAAGGGAGACTTCACATCAGTGCGCGTGCGGCATTGGTACAGCCGCATCACATTGCGATGGATCGACGCAATGGCGACACGATTGGCACGACCGGTAACGGTATCGGCCCGTGCTACGCAGACCGCGCCTTGCGGGTTCGCAACGATATGCGCGTCAATCTGATGCTCGGCGACCTGATCGCGAACGAATCCGATGCCGTGGGTTCGATGCGGAACATCTTCACGCGCATGGTCAACGCGGAAGGCGGCACCTCGCCGTGGATGGCCGAAATGTCCGATCTCTTAAGGGACTTGCCCCGGGTGGCAGCGTCTTTGCGGCCGTACATCCAAGTGAATCGTGGATGGCTCACGAATCGTGTCAGGGCGGGCGCGAGCGTGTTGTTTGAAGGCGCGCAGTCGGTATTGCTCGACGTGGTCGAGGGAAGTCAGCCCTATGTCACATCGAGCCACACGGTGCCAGCCTACGCGTATGTGGGGGGCGATCTTTCGCCGAAGTACCACAGGCAAACGATTGGTGTGGCCAAAGCCATCATGTCGCGCGTAGGGCGCGGGCCATTTCCTTCGGAGCTTGGCGGCGAGCGCTCAGCACAGTACTGCCACGCTGCGTCGCAGTCCCGCATCGGAAAAGCCGAAGAGCAGTCATGTTTCTCCGTCGACACGTTGCTTCGCTCCAGCGATCCATTCGACGTGGGTACGGCGCTTCGCATGCTCACAGCGGAGTACGGAACGGGCACGGGGCGGCCGCGGCGTATCGGCATGCTCGATCTCGCTCAGTTGAGAGACGTCATCCGAACGCACGCCGTGGACTGCGTGTATCTCAACAAGGTGGACTGTCTCGCGCACTACGCAAAGTCGACGTATCAAGGCGTGCCGATGCGGGTGCATCGCGATGTCCTGACAACGGATGCCATGCCGGATGTGGTGATCTATCCCGGGCTGACGGCGCAATCGCTCGATCAGGCACGTGAAGGGACGCTGGATGCCACGATGCACGGCTTTGTCGACTTCGTCGAGCGTCACATCGGGGCACCTTTGGCTGGACTCGGGCTCGGGCCTGAACGCGCCAGTCTCGTGCCGCTGGCACCGCATCCAATAGCACCCGCCGCGTCATCGATGCCTCATGACGCATAAGCAGACCGGCATCGGCGCATATGGTGGATCCGGCGGACACGGTGCATCTGCATTCGAGCCGAAACCCTGGCGAGACGTTGCGGCAGTCACTCGCTGTACTACCGAGTTGCCGTTTCCGCCGTTGCTGCCTGGGCATCTGTTTTTCAATGTGTCGCTCATGCCGTACGCGACGCATCCGTTGGTCTGCGCGCTGGGTCAGGCGGCGCGGCAGCGGTTGAGTGCACTGCGTCTCGGGGACTATCTGAATAAAACGGAGCGGGTCGAACTGTTCATCGTCAACCGGGCCATTGAGCAGATGCTCGATAGGGATGACATCACGGCGGTGAGTCGCGACGATTTACTGGCGATCTACACGGACGAAGGCTTTCACACCTGGATGATGGAGCGCTTCCGTTTGCAGATGTTGCGCGCGACGGGGCACGTCATGGAGAAGGGGAACTCTCGGGGCGTCGCGCGGGTAATGGCGTTGTGCGAATCGGTTTCGCCAGCGTATTCGGGCATCGCAAGCATTGCCGCTGCGACCGTGACGGAGACGCTGATTACCGGAACGTTGCGTCAGGCGGGCGCAGGCGACGAGATTTACCCGCCGGTGCACACCTTGTTGTCGGAGCACGGTGCCGATGAGATGCGGCATCAGGCAGCGTTCGTTCGTTTCGCGAGCGAGTGGGTGCCTGAGCTTTCGATCGATGAGCGCGAATGCCTCGATCAACTGTTGCCGGAACTGATGATGGCGTTTCTCGCGCCCGAGATCGCGACGTGGCGCGAACATCTCTGCGCCATTGGGCTCAGCGACATCGAGGCCGATCAGGTGCTGCTGGAGAGCGTCGATCCGTTGGCGGTCGGCGTGCAGATGATGGAGGCCGCGCGGGTGCCTCGTCGTCTTTTCGAACGCCTGGGACTGTCATGCGCAGAACGGTTTGCACAACAGGCGAGCCGGTGGCGGCCACCTTGATGGTGTGGCGCGGGAGGGCTTGAGCGCGCAGTCCGCGCAACGCGAATGCGAAGGTTGAATCTCGGCTGAATCACGGTGATGGAAGGCGATTGGGAGGGACATGTGACGTGTCATTGGCTTGCGCCCGATTTGACGATGAGTGCCCCGGACTACCGGGCGTTGCTGAGTGCGGCGCTGTTGTTCAAGCGTCGATATCCCCTGCATACCGAGGGAGCGCTTCGTGACAGGACGATCTACTTTCTGTTCTACAACGCATCGCTGCGCACGCGCAGCAGCTTCCAGACTGGCCTGGCGAGATTGGGAGGGAACGCCATCGTCCTCGATCCGCACACGGGGATTTACACGCCAGCGCTTCCTGACGCGGAGATCCCCTACACGACGGAGCGTGTGGCCGACGTCGCGCGCGTGTTGTCGTCCTACGGTGACGCGATAGCGATTCGCATGTACGGCGCGCCCGCAGGCTGGGTATACGGCGCGGCGCATCGGCATCTTGCGGCGTTCGCCGAGTGGAGTCAGGTGCCGGTTATCAACATGGAGTGCGACCGGTTTCATCCGTGTCAGGCGCTCGCGGATGTGATGACGCTCCGTGAGCAACTGGGCGGACTCACCGGGCGCAAGCTGTGCATCAGTTGGGCTTACTCGGGAAGTTGGCATAAACCTGTGGCGGTGCCGCAAAGTCTGTTGCTCGCCGCCGTCAAAACCGGGATGGATGTGACGCTCGCCTATCCACCGCCGTTTGCACTCGACTCTCATGTCATGGCGGCCGCCGCGCAATTCGCCGGGCAGACGGGGGCGCGGATTCGCGTGACGCATGATTTGCGCGATGGTGTAACCGACGCGCACGCCGTCTACGCCAAGTCGTGGTGCAGCCTCAATCACTTGCCGCAGCACTCGGGAGAGGGCGTCGACGAAGCCGGGATGCACTCGGCGTTCGAACGGCGTCGCGACTGGTGCGTGAACGCAGACATCATGCGGCTGGCTGCGCCGAATGCTGGCTATCTCCATTGCTTGCCAGTGGACCGGGGGCAGGAGGTGTCGGATGACGTCGTGGAAGGCCCGGCGTCGTGGGTGTTCCAACAAGCGGCCAACCGACTGCATGCGCAAAACGCCGTGATGGCGCATCTGTTGAATCCGGGGAGTCTGACGTGATGCCGTCGTTCTCTTATCGCTATACCTGCGTGCGCTGCGCGACCCCGCAGACGTGGGGGGCGATTCGCTACCGATGCCACGTGTGTGGTCAGAACTTGCGAATCCAGCGCAAGGCGGATGCGGACTCGCCGTCGGCGATGGATATCGTGACGACGTTCCTGGAAAGTGAAACGGAGGGCATGTGGCGGTACGGTGCCTTGTTGCCCGTCGAAGCGCATTGGGGCAGTCGGCTGCCTGTCGGCGGAACCCCCCTGATCGATTGCGGGGACGACGGTGGCGTCCGGCTTCGGATCAAGGACGAAGCGCGCAATCCCAGCGGCTCGCTCAAGGACCGGGCCACCGAGCTGGTGCTGGCCGTCGCAAAACGCGCCGGATGCAAGGGGGCGGTGACGGCCTCGACCGGCAACGCCGGGGCGTCGCTTGCGTGCATCGCCGCCGCACAGGCAATGGCGGCAACAGTCGTGGTGCCCGCCAGTACGCCCTTCGCGAAGCTCGCGCAGATTCGGGCGTACGGCGCGAACGTCTGCGAGATCGGAGGCACCTATGACGACGCCTTTGAGATTGCCGAACGCATGGCCGACGACGCGCTGGTGTGTTGTCGGAACACCGGCGTGAATCCGTTCACGCACGAGGGCAAGAAGACGTGTGCTTATGAGATTGCCGAAGCGATGGCGTGGCATGTCCCCGACTGGGTCGTCGTGCCGACGGGCGACGGCAATATTCTGTCAGGCATCGCTGCGGGATTTCTCGACCTGTTTGCGCTGGGTATCACTTCGGCGATTCCGCGTCTGATGGCCGCGCAGGCCAAAAGCGCCGACAGCATCGCGCGTGACTGGACGACGCACGACGAGACCGTGGCGTTGCCGATGTCGCCCACTGCCGTGACGCCGAATACGGTGGCCGACAGTCTCTCGGTCAGCCGACCGCGCGACCACTTTGCGGCGCTGCACGCCCTTCGAGCCACACGCGGCACCTGTGTGGTGGTGAACGACGAGTGCATCGCTGCCGCGTCGCGCACGCTCGCGCAGCGTTTCGGTCTTTGGTATGAACCGTCGACGGCGGCAGGCTACGCCGCGTTGCAAGCGGGTCTCGCCAGCGGATGTATCCAGACGGGGGCGGAAGTGGTGTTGCTTGGTACTGGCAGCGGACTGAAGTCACCGCAATGCTTCGATGGCGTAACCCAGCCGCCGACTTGCACATTGGCTGTGCCGCCGGAGGGGCATGTGCCCGGCGACTACGGTCCGTTGCATCGTGGGGCCTGCCCATGAGTGCGATGTCGGGTGTGGACGTCATTGTCATAGGCGCGGGCGTGAGCGGCCTGACGACGGCCGTGGCGATGTCGCTCGCAGGGTGTCGCGTCGCCATCTTCGCGGCTGAGGGGCCATCGCAAACGACGTCGGCGCTGGCGGCGGCGATCTGGCACCCGTTCTATCAGGCCCCGGATCTCGTTTATCTCGCTCGCGCGCGGCACACGTATGCCGCGATGCGTCGCTTGTCGTCGGATGCGTCGTCCGGGGTGAGCATGAGGCCACTGACCGAATATTTTCGACGCGATGCTGGCATGCCCTGGTGGGCGGAATGCGCCAGCGGCCTGTGTCGGGTACCGCCGGAGCGGGTGCCATCGCGCTTCGCCTGCGCGTACCGCATGGACGTGCCCGTCGCCGTCACCGCGACCTACCTGCGTTATCTGATGAACATGTTCCTTGAGCTTGGCGGGCGGTTCGTGCCACGTCGCATCGAGGATCCCACTGTATTGCTCGACGAGGTGGAGATCGTAGTGAATTGCTGCGGCTACGGCAGCCGCCAGTTCGGCGACAACGCCTTGTCGTTGTCGCGTGCCGTTGTGTTACGTGCCACCCGTGACGACGCTGTGCAAGGATGTTTCATCGATGATTCGGATTCTTTCGCACCGACGTACATCGTCGAGCGCGACGACGACATCGTACTCGGCGGTACGGCAGAACCCGACCTGACGTCCACGGTCATCGGGCAACGGCAGATCGATGACATCGTTCATCGCTGCACACGACTTTGCGAGGGCGTTGCGGCCCTGCGAGTCATCGATGCGCGCGTCGGGTTTCGTCCGGTGCGTCGTTCACCGCGTGTTGTCCGGGACGAGCGTCACGCGCGCTTACTGCACAACTATGGACACGGAGGTGGCGGCTTCACCTTGTCATGGGGATGCGCGAACGACATCGTTCGACTCGCGGGCGAGGTGCCGAGCGACGCATGATCGTCCTCGCAACGTACGCGTCACGCGTCACGCGTCACCAAATGCATCCGTGTAAGGAGACCCAATGGAACTGGATCCGGCGGCGCTGGACGAAGCGCGCATCTACAACTTCATGATGAGCACGATTCTCCCGCGTCCGATTGCATGGGTGAGTACGGTCGATGCGCTGGGGCGATTGAACCTTGCGCCGTACGCGTACTTCATGGGCGTGTGCTGTGTGCCGATGACGGTGCTGTTCTGTCCGGTGGTGCCGCCGCAGCCAAGGCGAAAGAAGGACACGCTACTCAACATCGAAGCGGTGCCGGAGTTCGTCGTGAACGTGGCGAGCACTTCGTGCATCGATGCCGTGAATCTCTCGGCTGCGCCCTTGCCGCCCGGCGAGTCGGAATTCGACCTCACGGGCATGACGCCGGTACCGTCTTCGCGTGTGCGGCCCCCGCGCGTTCGGGAGGCATCCGTCGCCTTCGAATGCGAGGTGCGCGACATCATCGAGATTAGCGCTGCACCTGGTGGCGGATGGGTCGTGCTCGGCACCGTGATAGCCGCGCACGTAGACGACGCGCTACTCGATCCCGTCACCTATCATGTTGACTTGCATGCCCTCAGTCCGGTGGGGCGTCTTGGCGGTGGCTCGTTCGTGAATGCCGCGACGGATACTTTCACGTTGACACGCTACAAGACGCTTGCCGATCTTGCGTCGCGAAAGTGATCTCCTCGACCTTTGGGGGCGGGGGCAACGCGACATCGTCGAGGAGTCCGTAGTCGCTTGCCATCTTCGCCGCACGATGGCGGCTCGATACGTCGAACTTGCGCATGGCGCTGCGCAGATGGAAGACGACGCCATGTTCGGAGAGCGTGAGGATTCGACCGATTTCCCACGATGTCTTGCCGCGCGCTACCCATCTCAAGCACTCGCGTTCGCGCGGCGTCAGTGTTGGCGCGCAGCGACGCGCCGCATCGCACTGAACGATGCGCCACACGGCTTCATGCAC
Organism: Pandoraea sp. NPDC090278; assembly: GCF_044772185.1. Lineage (NCBI taxonomy): Bacteria > Pseudomonadati > Pseudomonadota > Betaproteobacteria > Burkholderiales > Burkholderiaceae > Pandoraea > Pandoraea sp. NPDC090278. The sequence goes on from NZ_JBIVYJ010000004.1 coordinate 31,655, forward strand.
ATGGGCCGCAAGCACGACGCCAGCATGCGACGCCCACACATGTGCGCCCGAATCGCCGACGTCATGCGTTGGCCGCGCATAGCAGCGAGCCTCATGGCGCCCCTGAGTTTGTGCGTGATGCGGTGCCGATGGGCGAAGGCAATGCGCAGGGCGTCTCGGTGACGACAGACTCAATGTGCCCGATGCCCCCGACGGTGTGAAGACCGGATACGTGATGCCGAAGCGCAATCCGGCGGCACGTTGTTCGTCGAGCAATTGTCGGGCCTCGGGCGACACGTACAACCCGGCCGTCCATTCCACGGGTGTCAGTTGCCGGGCAGCGAGCGAGAGGACTGGGTCGACGGTGTCGTAGCGTTGTGCGTCATAACGCTGCTGCCACACACGTGGCAGATTGCCGAAGCGCGGTGTTGCGAAGCGCCCATCGGGCAATGCGAAGTGACTGCGATAGCTGAAGTAGCGCTGGCCGAGCGCGCTGCAAAGTGAAGGGAGCAGCGTGTGAAGGACGTCGAAGCCGGTGGCGTCTTGCAGGGCGCTCAGACCGTCGGCAAACGAGCGGGGAGAGAGAGGGCGCGTGGCTCGCATGGTAAAGCGATGTAGGGAACATGTTTCGCTTGTAGCATGCGTCTGATGGCAGTGCGCACCGGGCTTCGCTGCAACGTGCGTGGTCCGTGAGTCGCGATGCCGCGATGGCGGCAGGATGTCAAAGCGACACCGGATGAAAGCTCCGAGCAAAGTCCCATGATGACGCGGTGTCGCCACAGTATCGAGGTCTTAGGGGAGGGCGCGACATAACGTCGCACGCGAAATCCGGCGCAGCGTCTACTGTTGATGGATATCGGACGAATCCCGCATCGCAACGAAGCCATTGATATGAAGACGATGCAGTGACGAGGCGCTGACGTGTCGTTCGCGTGTGCCGGTTGGTCGGGTATTCAGGACACCGCAACGAGTCGCCGCGTGTTGCAATGTGTCAAACGTGCGACGCATAGGGAGTATCCCGTAGTCGCTCGGCCGTTGGGATTTCTGGCTAGGGGATTAACCGGATTTCCCTTTTGCATCAATGAGTTCAGGAGGATGCTATGGCGCGCCAAATACTCGGTATCAATGTTGTCGCTTCGAGAATGCGCGTTCTATAATGCGGCAGTTTGTCGCGGCCCGGACGCAACTAGTTCCCGGCCGTCGGACATGAAAGACCCAAAATGCCCCACGGGTGACGGCGATGCTCGCAGCCTCTTCTTCCGAGACCGGAAACGGTTCGGCGATGAAGGAATGGACGCATAAGCGCAACTGCGCGATATCGCCGCGCCAGTTTGTCCTGTTCTACCTGTCGTTGGCCGCCGTCTCACTGGGTGTTGCCTTGATTGCGGCGTGGCGCGGTGGGTGGTTGGTCTTGCCGTTCACAGGCCTGGACTTGCTCGTGGTGGGTGTTGCGTTCGTCATTCATGCCCGGCATGCCACAGATTACGAGGTCATTCGGTTGTCGCCCGTGAGCCTTGTGGTCGAGCAACGTTCAGCACAGAGGTTGACGCAGTTCGAGTTCAATCCCCGCTGGGTACGCATCGACATCGAGAAGCCGCCGCGAATGCGCATTGTCTTGCGCTCGGGTAGCCGCTCGGTCACTGTCGGTGCCTATCTTGCGCCGCATCGCCGCGAAACGTTTGCGCGCGAGCTGCGCCGTTGTCTTGCCCAACAGGCCTGAGAGAGATGGAGACGATCTCGGGCGACCGCCAGGGAGGATTTGGATGGTAATTTTGGGTAAGGAAGCTATGAAAAAAACGAAACACGCCTTGGCGGCTTTCCTTGCGGGCGCCTCACTGCTCGCCGGCGCTCCGGCCATCGCGGCGGGCGTCACAGACATGCCGGGGGGACCGGCCGTCAACGAGCTCAACTTCCAGCCGCCGGTCACGAAACTCGCAGAAGAGCTTCACAGCCTGCACACCATGATGCTGATCATCTGTCTGGTGATCTTCATTGCTGTGTTCGGCGTGATGTTCTACTCGATCATCAAGCACCGCAAATCCAAAGGCCATCAGCCGGCGAATTTCCATGAAAGCACCACGGTCGAGGTGATCTGGACGGTCGTGCCGTTCATCATCGTGATTCTGATGGCGTTGCCCGCCACGAAGACCGTCGTGGCCATGAAGGACACCACCAACGCCGACATCACCATCAAGGTGACCGGCTATCAGTGGAAGTGGGGTTACGACTACCTGAAGGGCGAAGGCGAGGGCATCAAGTTCCTCTCGACGCTCACCACGCCGCGCAGCCAGATCGACGGCACCGAGCCGAAGAGCAACACGTACCTGCAGGAAGTCGACAACCCGATGGTCGTGCCGGTCAACAAGAAGGTGCGTCTGATCACCACGGCCAACGACGTCATCCACTCATTCTACGTGCCTGCCTTCGGTATCAAGCAAGACGCCATTCCGGGCTTCGTGCGCGACACCTGGTTCAAGGCGGAGAAGGTCGGCGAGTACCGTGGCTTCTGTACCGAGTTGTGCGGCAAGGAACACGCGTTCATGCCGGTCGTGGTGAAGGTGGTCTCGGAAGACGATTACAACAAGTGGGTCGACACGCAGAAGAAGCAGATGGCGGCCTCGGCAGACGACCCGAACAAGACCTACACCGTGCAGGAATTGATGGAGCGCGGCCAGAAGGTCTACGCCTCGAATTGCGCGGTGTGCCACCAGCCGAACGGCAAGGGTGGCGGTGCGTTCCCGGCGCTCGACGGCGGCAAGATCGTCACGGGCCCGGTGGCCGATCACATCAGCATCGTGCTGCATGGCAAGAATGCGATGCCGAACTGGTCGCATCTGAACGATGTGGAGCTTGCGGCCGTCATCACGTTCGAGCGCAACTCGTGGAGCAACAAGACCGGCGACGTGATTCAGCCGGCACAGGTGCGCGAAGCACGCGGCAACAAGTCGGCGAATGCCGCCGGTGCTGCGGCCGACGCAGCGAAGAACAGTTAAGTCGTTCGACCAGTTCGAAGCAAGGAGATTGGGTATGAGTTCCATCGCTCACGATCACGTGGCGGGTCACGACGATCACGCGCACGACCATCCGCACGGATGGCGTCGCTGGCTGTTCGCGACGAATCACAAGGACATCGGCACGATGTACATGATCTTCTCGTTCGTCATGCTGCTCTCGGGCGGCGTGATGGCGTTGATGATCCGTGCGGAATTGTTCTCGCCGGGCTTGCAGTTCATTCGTCCGGAGTTCTTCAACCAGCTCACCACCATGCACGGGCTGGTGATGATTTTCGGCGCGATCATGCCGGCGTTCGTGGGATTCGCGAACTGGATGATCCCGCTGCAAATCGGTGCGTCGGACATGGCGTTCGCACGCATGAACAACTTCAGCTTCTGGCTGCTGCCGGTAGGCGGTCTGCTGCTGATCTCGTCGTTCCTCGTGCCGGGCGGTGCGACCGCAGCAGGCTGGACGATGTACGCACCGCTGTCGGTGCAGATGGGGCCGGGCCAGGATCTGGCGATCTTCGGGGCGCACATTCTGGGCGCGTCGTCGATCATGGGCGCTATCAACATCATCGTCACGATCCTGAACATGCGCGCACCGGGCATGACGCTGATGAAGATGCCGATGTTCGTGTGGACGTGGCTCATCACCGCCTACCTGCTCATCGCTGTGATGCCGGTGCTCGCAGGCGCGATCACGATGCTGCTCACGGACCGTCACTTCGGTACGTCGTTCTTCAACGCAGCGGGCGGCGGCGACCCGGTCATGTATCAACACATCTTCTGGTTCTTCGGACACCCGGAGGTGTACATCATGATTCTGCCCGCGTTCGGGATCGTGTCGCAGGTGATTCCGGCGTTCTCGCGCAAGCCGTTGTTCGGCTATAGCTCGATGGTGTATGCCACGGCGTCGATCGCGATTCTGTCGTTCATGGTGTGGGCGCACCACATGTTCGTGACGGGCATGCCGGTCACCGGCCAGCTGTTCTTCATGTACGCGACGATGCTGATCTCCGTGCCCACGGGCGTGAAGGTCTTCAACTGGGTCGCCACGATGTGGAAGGGCTCGCTCACGTTCGAGACGCCGATGCTCTTCTCCGTCGGCTTCCTCTTCGTGTTCACGATGGGCGGCTTCACGGGCCTGATTCTCTCGCTCGCCCCGCTCGACATTCAGATGCACGGTACTTACTACGTGGTGGCGCACTTCCACTATGTGTTAGTGGCCGGCTCGCTCTTCGCACTATTCGCCGGGTTCTATTACTGGGTGCCGAAGTGGACGGGCCATATGTACAACGAATGGCGTGGCAAGTTCCACTTCTGGGGCTCGCTCATCACGTTTAACGTGACGTTCTTCCCGATGCACTTCCTGGGGCTGGCAGGCATGCCGCGTCGCTACGCCGATTACCCGGCACAGTTCACGGACTTCAACCAGATCGCGACCATCGGCGCGTTCGGTTTCGGCCTGATGCAGGTGTACTTCCTGTTCTGGGTTGCGATTCCGACGTGGCGTGGTGGTCCGGCGGCTGAAGCCAAGCCGTGGGACGGTGCGGAAGGGCTGGAGTGGACCGTGCCGAGCCCGGCGCCGTTCCACACGTTCGAGACGCCGCCGAAGGTGCATTGAACATGGCACTCAGTCCTGAACAGCGGGCGAGAAACCTGCGCACCGGGCTGATTCTCGGCTCGGTGGTGCTGGTGTTCTTCATCGGCGTGATGATCAAGACCAAATTGTTAGGCGGTATCTGATGGCTGGTATGCGACGCCTCAACGTGCGCACCTTCAGCAAGCTCTTGCTGCTGGTCGCGGTGATGTTCGGATTCGGGTACGCGATGGTGCCGTTCTACCGCGCGTTCTGCGATCTCGTGGGCATCAACCAGTTGGGCGATCGCACGACCGAGATCAGTGCACGCAATTCGCAGGTCGACGAGAGCCGCACGATCACCGTCGAGTTCGACGCCAATGCGCAGGGACCGCTGCGCTTCAAACCGGCGAAGAGCAGTCTGACGGTGCACCCGGGCGAGATTGCGACCATCGAATACGAAGTGGCGAATCAGCAACCGCATGAAGTTCGCGCGCAGGCGATTCCTAGCTATGCGCCCGCACAGGCGGCGAGCTACTTCAAGAAGATCGAGTGTTTCTGCTTCACGCAGCAAACGCTCAGGGCCGGAGAGGCCAAAGAGTTTCCGGTGGTGTTCGTGGTCGACACGAAGCTGCCCAAAGATGTGAATACGATCACGCTGTCCTATACTTTTTTCGATCTAGGCAAGAACGACGCCGGTCAACGTGCGGACGCCCCGACGGGTTCCCAGGTTGGCGAGGTGAGCGCGGGAGCAGGAACGATAGAGGGAGGCAAGGGCGGGAATGGATGACCTGAAGGAGGCGACCCGGCGCAAGCTGTCTTTCTTCCAGACCATCGGTGCGGTGTTCTGGTCGTTTTTCGGTGTGCGCAAGGGACGTGATCACGACCGCGACATGGCACAGCTCAACCCTGTGCATCTGATCGTGGCGGGGTTGATCGGGGGCATCCTGTTCGTTGTGGCGCTGGTGTTTCTGGCGAAGCTCGCCATCCGGCTCGCGACGTGATTGGTACAGACAAAGAGAACCAAGCCTGGAGAGATAAGAATGAGTGGTCAACACCAAACGGCGCCGTACTACTTCGTGCCGGCCCCCTCGCGTCACCCGGTGAGCTGCAGTGTCGGCCTGCTGGTGGTGCTCGGCTCAGCCGCAGCGTGGGTCAACGGACAATCGTGGGCCCCGTGGACGGCGCTGGCCGGTCTGCTGTGGGTGCTGTGGGTGCTGCGCAGCTGGTTCGGCGACTCGATCGCCGAGTCCGAGGGCGGCCTGTACAGCAAGCGTATCGACGTGTCCTATCGTTGGGGCATGAGCTGGTTCATCTTCTCCGAAGTGATGTTCTTCGCGGCATTCTTCGGCGCGCTGTTCTACGCGCGTGCGCTGGCCATGCCGTGGCTCGGCGACCTTGATAACAAGCTGCTGTGGCCCGACTTCAGCGCCGTGTGGCCGAACGCCGGCCCGGCTGGCGTGGTCGATGCATTTGAGACGATGGGTCCGTGGCCGATCCCGACGCTCAACACGGCACTGCTGCTGACCTCGGGCGTCACGCTCACGATCTCGCACCACGCATTGCGTGCGAACCATCGTGGCAGCGCGATCTTCTGGCTGTTCGCTACCGTCGTGCTCGGCTTCGTGTTCCTCGGCTTCCAGGCGTACGAATATCACCACGCCTACACCGAACTGAACCTCAAGCTGACCTCGGGCGTGTACGGTTCGACCTTCTTCCTGCTCACGGGCTTCCACGGCTTCCACGTGATGCTGGGCGCGATCATGCTCTCCGTGATGCTGGTGCGCTTGATGAAGGGCCACTTCACGCCGGATCATCACTTCGGTTTCGAAGGCGCCGCCTGGTACTGGCACTTTGTGGACGTCGTGTGGCTGGGGTTGTACGTCGTCGTCTACTGGCTCTGACGTCGGCACGGGAACATGCTTAGGGGACGCCGCCGGATTCCGGCGGCGTTTCCATTTGGATGCGGCCTTATGTCGCACGAACGTCGCGACACCGGTGGTGACGGCATTGCGCCACCGAGGTGAATGTCGGTAAAGGTTATTCGGCGTAAAGCAGCGTGGCAGGGATGGGGTGCGGCGATTTGCCGCAGGTGCCCGGCGCGGGACTCAGTATCGTATGCCCGTGCTGTGAATCCAGCCCATCCAGTTGGCGAACAGGATGAGCAGAAACAGCGTCACCGACAGGCCGACGCGCACCATCAGCGATTGCACGGTGCGGTTCGATCGGCCCTTGTCCCGCATCATGAAAAACAATGCGGACGCCAGACTGCCGAGAATCAGGACGAAGGCGATGGCAACGATGATGCGCATGATCTGTCCGATGACGGGAATTCGTCATTATCGGGCAACGCACACGCGCTGGCACGCTGCAATGCAGTGTGGACAGCCCGTGTTGCGCAACATCGGGCGGCAGCCGGACAAGGAACGTACGTGTTGAAAACTCTCTTGCGCGGCATGCGGCCTGTGCCGACCGTGCTGATACTGCTGGGCGTGATGCTCACCGCCGCACTCGGCGTGTGGCAGTACCAGCGTGCGCAACTACGTCTGGCGCGTCAGGCGCAGATCGAGCAGGCGGAGCGCGCACCGGTCATCGCGCTTGGCGCACAGGCCTATTCGCTGGACGACGTGGGCCATCGGCGCGTGCGCGTCACGGGCCGGTTCCTGCGTAATCGCGTGGTGTATCTCGATAACCGTCCGCGCAACGAGCTGCCCGGCTTCTATGTGGTGATGGCGTTGCAAGTCGCGCCCGATCACGTGGTGCTCGTCAATCGAGGGTGGCTGCCGCGCGACCTGCGCGACCGCGCGTCGATCATGCCGTATGCGACGCCAGCGGGCGATATTACGGTCGAAGGCCTGGCCATGCCCGACCCGTCGCGCGCCTTTGAACTGGGGCATGGCGGCTCGGCGGCGGGGCTGTCGATTCGTCAGAATCTCGACGTTGCGGCATATGCGCGTGAGACGTCGCTGCCGCTGCAACCGTTCGTCATCATGCAGACGAACGACACGGGCGATCACCTGCTGCGCGACTGGCCGCAACCGGCAAGCGGCGCGGATCGCAACTATGGTTATATGGCGCAGTGGTTCGGCATGTCGCTGATTCTGGCGCTGCTGGGACTGCGTCTGGCGTATCGGCGCGGCCGTCGTATGGCGACGGTGACCAACAAATTCACGCGGGCATAAGACGCGCATAAGGCGAACATGAGTGCAAATGTGAGTACGGATCGCAGTGGAAGTCCTGCCGTCGACCCGGTGCAACGACGCCGCGCGAGGCGCATGCTCGTGCTGCTCTTCGTGGTGTGCGCCGCGCCTGCGGTAGCGGCGTATCTGATGTATTTCGTGTTCAAGCCGCAGGGCGGCACGTCCGCCTACGGCAAGCTGATCGAGCCGCAGCGTCCGTTGCCTGCGCTCGTCGTGCACGACGACGAAACGGGCGAGAACCTGCCGCTGTCGTCGCTCAAGGGCAAATGGCTCATGATCAGCGCCGACACGGCCACGTGTGATGAGAACTGCGTCAGCAAGCTGTTCTACATGCGGCAGATCCGCGTCTTGCAGGGCAACGAGCGCACGCGGGTGGAAACGCTGTGGCTGGTGACGGACGCCTCGAAGGTGTCGCAACAGATCGACGATGCCTATCCCGATACGCGCCGTCTGCGTGCCGATCCCGTCGCACTCGCCTCGTGGCTGCCGACGCAGGACGGCACAGGCCTGCGCGATCACATCTATCTGGTCGACCCACTGGGCAATCTGATGATGGCGTTCCCGAAGAACGCCGATCCGGGCAAGATCAAGAGCGATCTGTCGCGACTGTTGAAGTGGTCGGGGACGGGTTGATGGGGTGAGGGAATGTCCCTCGCGCGATGATTGAAACGAATGGCCCCGGGGCGCACGTGCGCCCCGGACATATTGAAGAACTGACGTAAAACCGATGCTTTACCTTCTGGAACTGGGCTTCATCGGCCTGTGTATCGCGGTGCTGCCGCTCGGCTGGGTGCTGCTGCGCCGCGACGCGAACAAGTACCGCAAACTGGCCTGGGTGACGACCTTTCTCACGCTCGACCTGATCATGTTCGGCGGCTTTACGCGTCTGACGGATTCCGGTCTCGGATGCCCCGACTGGCCGGGATGCTACGGCACGTCGTCGCCGTTCGCCGCGCATGCGGACATCCACGCCGCGCAGTTGATGCTGCCTAGCGGCCCGGTGACCTTCGTCAAGGCGTGGATCGAGATGATCCACCGGTATTTCGCGATGTCCGTGGGCGTGCTGATCATCACCCTGATGGTGATGGCATGGGTGAAGCGCCGCGAGCTGAAGCAATCGCCGTGGCTAGCCACGTGGCTGCTGGTGCTTGTGTGTGTGCAGGGCGCGTTCGGGGCGTGGACCGTCACGATGAAGCTGCAACCGGTGATCGTCTCCATCCATTTGATGTTGGCGCTCACTTTGCTCGGGTCGCTGGCATGGCTGGCATGTCGGCAGATGCCGCTGGCCAGCGTAGCGGCTGATGCCGGGGCCTTGCGCTGGCGGTGGGCGGCGCTGATCGGGCTGGCGTTGCTCGTCTTCCAGATTGCCCTTGGCGGATGGGTAAGCACCAACTACGCTGTATTGGCATGCACTGACTTCCCGACGTGTCAGGGTCAGTGGATTCCGTCGATGGACTTCCACAACGGGTTCAAGCTATGGCGAGAACTGGGCAAGACGGCCGGTGGCGAGGTGATTCCGATGGATGCGCTCGTGGCGATCCACTGGGTGCACCGGACGTTTGCCGTGGTCGTGGTGCTGTATCTGGCGTGGCTGGCGAGCCGCCTGCGACGTCATGCCGCGCTCAGAAAGCTCTCGATTCTGGTATTTCTACTGGTGCTCGTGCAATTCGCGACCGGATTGTCGAACATCGTTTTCCAATGGCCGCTGCTCAATGCCATCGCCCACAACGGCGGCGCGGCGGTCCTGCTGCTTTTGCTTGTCATGTTAAACTACCGCATTCGCGCCGCCCGCCTAGTCGCAGCGGCGCCCATTGCGGCCAGCCTGATAGATCAGGCAGACGTCCCGGCCCGCCAGAAGCCTTTCTCCGCAGCGGAGCCGGCTGCCGCACCGCTCGGCGCCCCGTCTGGCCCGGCGTAGCGCATTGCCTTCAGAGTGTATGAAAAGCACGACCCTTCCCCATCCGCCGGCTAGCCGTATCGCGCAATACTGGGCGCTGACCAAGCCCCGCGTGACGCAGCTCGCCGTCTTCTGTGCCGTGATCGGCATGTTCCTGTCCACGCGCGGCATGGTGCCGTGGCAGGTGCTGATCGGCGGCACCATCGGTATCTGGCTGCTCGCCGGATCGGCCTTCGCCGTGAACTGCCTGATCGAGCAACGCGTCGACGCGCTTATGCGCCGCACTGCGTGGCGTCCGTCGGCACGCGGCGAGATCGCGCCGTGGCAGATCATCGTCTTCTCGACGATTCTGGGTGCTGCGGGCATGGTGGTGCTCTATACGTTCACGAATCCCCTGACGATGTGGCTGACGCTCGGCACGTTCGTCGGCTACGCGCTCATCTACACCATCATCCTCAAGCCCTCGACGCCGCAGAACATCGTGATCGGCGGCGCGGCCGGTGCCATGCCCCCGGCCCTCGGCTGGGCCGCTGCGACCGGCGCAGTGCCTGCCGACGCGTGGATTCTGGTGCTCATCATCTTCGTCTGGACGCCGCCGCACTTCTGGGCGCTCGCGCTCTACCGCCGTCAGGATTACGTGAATTCGGGGCTACCGATGCTGCCGATCACGCACGGCGAGAAGTACACGCGTCTACAGATCCTGTTGTACAGCGTCGTGCTGTTTGCCGTGTCGCTGCTGCCGTTCGCGCATCGCATGAGCGGCTATCTGTATCTCGTGTCAGCGGTCGTGCTCTCGGGCATCTTCCTCGGTTACGCGGTCAAGCTGTGGCGCAAGTATTCCGATGAGCTCTCGCGCTCGATGTTCCGCTATTCGATCGTCTACCTCTCGCTGCTGTTCGCGGCGCTGCTGGTCGACCATTACGTGCAGATCTACCTGCTGGGCTGAACCTCCGGGGCCTTTGCCCGTCACAGGCTGAGTCACGACGACAGGCGCGTTACGGTATTCTTCGCCGGCGCGCCTGTTGTGTTTTCCGAAGGCGTTTTTTCCATACGTTCTGGGGTCATTCGTTCATGAATCTTGCTGTCATCTGGTTGCGCCGTGCGATGTTGCTGATGGGGCTGACGGTGCTTCTCGCCGCCTGCGGTAAAGAAGGGCCGACGTTCACGAGCCTCGATATCACCGGCAACAAGGAATTCGCCAAGGACTTCTCGTTGCAGGACCCGCAGGGCAAGACGCGCACGCTCGCCGATTACAAGGGTAAGGCTGTGGTGATGTTCTTCGGCTACACGCATTGCCCGGACGTTTGCCCGACCACGATGGCGGAACTCAATCAGGTGATGCAGAAGCTCGGTGCGGACGATGCCCAACGTGTGCAGGTGTTGTTCGTGACGGTCGATCCGCAGCGCGATTCGGCCGAGCTGATGGGCCAGTACGTGCCAGCGTTCAATCCGGCGTTCGTGGGGCTGCGTCCTGCGGATGACGCCGCGCTCAAGGAAGTCACCAAGTCGTTCCGCGTGGTGGTCAACAAGGTGGAAGGGTCGACGCCCAACAACTACACCATCGACCACACCGCTGGCATTTACGTCTTCGATCCGAACGGGCAATTGCGCCTGTTCATGCGTCCGGACGAGCCGGTCGATGCAATGGCCAAGGACCTGAAGACGTTGCTGAGCTAAGGCTTCGATCCGTCGCAGGATCTCACCGCATAAAAAATCGCGCCCCTGGAGGCGCGATTTTCGTTTCTACATTCACTTTGACGCCGACCTATGACGGCTCGGCGTCGTCAGGCTCAACTACCCTTCCTGACTGCGACGTTCGAGGTCGTCGTGCGCTTCGAACCACATCACGTTGATGATGCCGAACGCGAGCGCGAGGCCAAGGCCGAGAATCCAAGAGAAGTACCACATGTCGCGACTCCTTGATCAGTACATCGTGTGCGGGTTGTCGTTGACCGTCTCGATCGTCACGCGGCCACGGATCACGCGGTACACCCAGCCGGTGTAGAGCAGGATGATGGGCAGGAAGACGATTACGGCGATCAGCATGATTTGCAGCGTGAGCTGGCTCGATGTGGCGTCCCAGACCGTGAGGCTGCTGCCCGGCGCAGTGGCCGACGGCATGACGAACGGGAACATCGAGAAACCGGCGGTCAGGATGATGCCCGCGATCATCAGCCCGGTGACGACGAACGTCCACGCATACGCACGGCTCGTGGCGAGCAGGGCGGCGAGCAACGCACACAGACAGGCGACGACCGGTGCCGCAATCATCCACGGGTAGGTGTGATAGTTCGTGAGCCACAAGCCCGGGCCGGTAGTGACTTGCTTCATCAGCGGGTTAGCCGGTGCGTCGGTGGCCGCCATCTGCGTGATGGCGAAGCCGTCGACGTGCGTGGCGACCAGCACCCCGGCTACGAGGAACAGCAGTAGCGTGCCCAGTGCAGTGAGACGCATGATGCGTCCGGCGCGCTCGGCCACAAGCGGATCGGCCTTCATGCGAAGGTGCGCGGCACCGTGCGTGACCAGCATCAGCAGGCTGACCAGTCCGCACAGCAGCGCGAACGGGTTGAGCAGGGCCCAGAACGAACCGGTGTAGGTCGAGCGCAAGGTGTTGTCGAACGAGAACGGCAGGCCGAGCAGCAGGTTGCCAAAGGCGACGCCGAACACCAGCGACGGCACCGTGCTGCCGACGAACAACGCCCAATCCCACGAGTTGCGCCAGCGTGCGCTCGGCAACTTGTTGCGGTAGTCGAAGCCGACCGGTCGCAGGAACAGCGCGAAGAGCACCAGCAGCAGCGCCCAGTACAGCCCCGAGAAGGCCGCGGCGTAGACGAGCGGCCACGCGGCGAACATCGCACCGCCTGCCGTCACGAACCACACCTGGTTGCCTTCCCATGTGGGGGCGACGGTGTTGATGATGACGCGTCGTTCCGCGTCGGTCTTGCCGAGGAAGGGCAGCAGCGTGCCGGTGCCCATGTCGAAGCCGTCGAAGAAGGCGAAGCCGATCAGCAGCACGCCGACGAGCACCCACCAGATCAGCTTGAGTACGGTGTAATCGATCATCATGATGTGTGTCTCCCTGACGATCAGACCGAAGTTGCCGGACGGTCGCTCGCAATCGCAGCCCCGCTCGACCCTTCCGTCTCGAAGTGATAGCGGCCGGTGTGCAGCGACGACGGGCCGAGCTTGACGTACTTCACCATCAGGAACATCTCAATGATGAGCAGCGCGGTGTAGAAGATGATGAAGCCCGCGAGACTCATGTACAGATCGGTGGCAGACAGCGACGACGTGGAGAGATGCGTTGGCAGAATACCGGCGATGGTCCACGGCTGACGTCCCATTTCGGCGACGATCCAACCGAACTCGGCGGCGAGCCACGGCAGCGGAATCGCCCACACGCACCAGCGCAGGAACCACGCCGAACGCGGCTTGAGCAGACGGCGTCGTGCGCACAGCCAGAACGCCCACAGGAACGTGAAGAGGAACAGGAAGCCGAGGCCGACCATGATGCGGAACGACCAGAACACGGGCGCGACCGGCGGGATCGTGTCGTTGGCCGCCATCAGGATCTGTTCCGGCGTGGCGTCGACGACGTTCGGCGTGTACTTCTTGAGCAACAGGCCGTAGCCGAGGTCGTCCTTGTACTTGTCGAACTCGGCGCGCACCGCTGGCGACGTATCGCCGCCGCGCAGCTTTTCGAGCGCTGCGAACGCGATCATGCCGCGCTTGATGTTGTCCTTATGCTCGTCGCGCAATTGCGTGAGGCCGATGACCGGCGTGTCGACCGAGCGCGTGGCGATCAGCCCCATCGCCCAGGGAATCTTCACCGCGTAGTCGGTGCGTTGTTCCTTCTGGTTCGGGAAGCCGAAGAGCGTGAACGATGCGGGCGGCTTGGCCGTCTCCCATTCCGCTTCGATGGCCGCGAGCTTCACCTTCTGCACTTCACCCGTGGTGTAACCTGATTCGTCGCCCAGCACGATGACGGACAGCGTGGACGCCAGACCGAAACCCGCTGCGACCGCGAACGAGCGTAGCGCGAACGGCACGTCGCGACGCTTGAGCAGGTACCACGCAGAGATGCCGAGCACGAACATGGCGGCGGTCACATAACCGGCCGAGAGCGTGTGCACGAACTTCACCTGAGCGACCGGGTTGAACACCACTTCCCAGATGCTGCTCAGCTCCATGCGCATGGTCTCGTAGTTGAAGTGTGCCCCGATCGGATTATTCATCCAGCCGTTGGCCACGAGAATCCACAGCGCCGAGAGGTTCGAGCCGAGGGCCACCGCGAAGGTGGTGGCGAGGTGGCCGATGCGCGAGAGCTTGTTCCATCCGAAGAAGAACAGGCCGACGAACGTGGCTTCCAGGAAGAAGGCCATCAACCCTTCGATTGCGAGTGGCACACCGAAGATGTCGCCGACGTAATGCGAGTAGTAGGCCCAGTTGGTGCCGAACTGGAATTCGAGCGTGAGACCCGTGGTCACGCCCATCGCGAAGTTGATCAGGAAGAGCTTGCCCCAGAACTGGGTCATGTCCTTGTAGATCTGCTTGCCGGTCATCACATAGACCGATTCCATGATGACGAGCAGCCACGACAGGCCCAGTGTGAGCGGGACGAACAGAAAGTGATACAGCGCCGTTATGGCGAACTGCAAGCGCGAGAGGTCGACGACTTCGCTACTGATCATGGCGGACACCTTGATTTTTGGTGGGGGACTGCGCTTCGACGGCCTGCGGCCCTATCAGGGCGCGGGCCACGACGTCCGGCGGCAATTGCATGTGCTTGGCCATCGGAGCGTCGAAGAACGCGTGCTTCAGAATGAACAGGAGTACTACCTTGATCGCGAGAACGATTAGGATTTCGAGGGCAAAACGGGAAGGGCGGGTGCGCCAGCGCCGGATCGTCCAGGCGACGATGCCCGTGGCTGCCGGTGTCGGCTGCGCCGGGACCGCTGCGGCCGATGCTGCCGGTGAGGCCGTGGCGTGAGGCTTCAGACTGCTAGGAGAGTGGGTGTCCATCCGTGACGGCTCCTGGCGTCGAAAGTCGTGTTGTTGGGAACAGCGTCGACTTTCGGCGCATTTTGCCTTATCGCTTGAAAATGTCAAACCGCAGCGCACGGGGGCGGATGACACGCAGATGACGCTGGTTCGATGCGGATCTGCCAATGCGAGCAACGGCAGATGAGAAGCGGATTCGAGACAAGGGTCCGGCGCGGCGAACGGCCCCCGGGCCGTCCTTCGCACGCAGCATGGCTACGTACGAGCCGATTCTATCGACGGGCTCAGTTGCGGACCTTGCGATGCATCAAGTCGCGATCAGATGGCGGATGAACTTTCGAAGTCCAATAAAAAAGCCCCGCGAACCTCTCGGGGCTTCACGGGGCTTGGCGGTCGGCGATGTTCCGTCGACTTGGGGATCGCAGTGTCGTGTGGCAATTTGTCGCTGCCTTCGACACCCGATCCCGGTATTACGCGTAGGCTTGCAACGCGCCTTTCATCTTCTTCATAGCGGCTACTTCGATCTGACGGATACGCTCGGCGGAGACGCCGAATTCGTCTGCCAGTTCGTGCAGCGTGGCACCACCGCTGCCGTCGTCGGCGACCGACAACCAGCGCGCTTCGATGATGCGGCGGCTGCGCGGGTCGAGACGGCCAAGCGCCGTTTGCAGACCGTCGCTCTGCAGATGGTCACGCTCGCGTGCGGCGATCACGGCGGTCGGCTCCTGATGGGAGTCGGCCAGATAGGCGATCGGGGCGAAGCTCGCGCTGTCGCCGTCGTCGCTGTGACCTTCGAGGGCGATATCGCCGCCCGACATGCGCGTTTCCATCTCGATGACGTCTTCACGCTTGACGTTCAGATCGCGTGCTACCTGATCGATCTCTTCCGGCGTGAAGGCCTGCAAGCCTTGCTTCTGGCTACGCAGATTGAAGAACAGCTTACGCTGAGCCTTGGTCGTGGCGACCTTGACCGTGCGCCAGTTCTTCAGCACGTATTCGTGAATCTCGGCCTTGATCCAGTGCATGGCGTACGACACGAGCCGGACACCCTGTGTGGGATCGAAGCGTTTGACGGCCTTCATCAGGCCGATATTGCCTTCCTGAATCAGGTCGGCGTGCGGCAGACCGTAACCGAGGTAATTACGCGCGATCGAGACCACCAGACGCAGGTGCGAAAGCACGAGCTGGCGGGCGGCTTCGAGATCGTCGTTTTCACGCAGACGCTTGGCGAGCGACTGCTCTTCCTCGGCGGTGAGCAGGGGAATGCGATGGACAGCCTGAATGTAGCTGTCGATATTGCCCAGACTGCCCGGCAGCATCAGCGCCGACGGGGCAAGTGCGAGGGCACGCGAATTCGGCGCCGTGCCGGTGGCCGGCGTCGTCGGATGCTTGTTGGCGGCAGTACTCAAGTGGTGGACTCCTGGTTAGCCTCTGGGAAAGCATTTTAGCACTCTCTTTCGATGAGTGCTAAAGACGTTAGAACCCTTACCGGACGGGAAGTTTCCGGCTTCTTGGGGTTTTCCAGCACCCCCCGTCAAACGGGAGAAGTCACTGGCGCAAACGTGACTCGGATGGTGTAAATTGCAACCCAAGCCACGAGCGTAAAGTGATGGCGAAGGATGGGAGGTCAGCATGGCGGGAAAGCACATTGACGCGGTACGACAACTCGAATCGGCCCGCTTCGAAGCGATGATCGAAGGCGATGTCGATGAGCTGGAAAAGCTCCTCGCGGACGATCTGTTCTACGTGCATTCGAATGGCAAACGCGAGACCAAGCGCGAGTTTCTCGACGCGATCAGCTCCGGCCGCCGCCGTTACCTCGACATCGACGTTGACCCGAAAGCGCAGGAACTCCGCCAGTTCGGCGACACGGTGGTCGTCACCGGCAAGCTCAAGGTCGAACTGGAAACCGCGACCGGTTCGCTCGCGTCGCAAATGACCTACACGGCCGTGCACAAGCTGCTGGCCGAAGCGTGGCTCGTCATCTCCTGGCAGGCCACCCGCATGGCGTCGGCCGACTGACCCGCCCGGTACTCTCCGGGCGTCCTCTCCAAAACAGAAGATTTGATGTGTTTCGGGATGAAATGTTCCGGAAATATCGTATTTCTCGGTGACATTTCGATTTTGTGACGAAATTTGCGCGAGTTATCCGACGTTGCGTGCGTATTTCGTTTCAATGCGTCGATGACGCGCTTAGTCCGATGGTCTGACGGATCACTTCGACCTGACGGGCGATGGGGGCGGGCACTGGCATCTCTCCGGCGAGCACCGCTTCGATCCAACGCGCAGTGGCGGGGGCGTCGGCTGCGGGTAGGGACGGCGGTGCGCCGGTAGCCCCTTCTTCCGCTTCCTGCCACGACCGGAACGCCCCATCCGAAAACCCATCTATCGCCGCCTGCCGACGGGCATCCGCGACCGGTTCGCCTTCCGTGCCGCGTGCGAGCAGCACGCCGGGGGCGGCGCTATTGGTCGCGTCGGCAAACATCTCGCTCAGCGTTTCCCGGTACTCCGGGTGTGTGTAGTTCACGAGCCGCAGCGCCGGTCCGGCGAAGGGCTGCAAAAGCTTGACGACGGTGTGCCCGGAATTGCGCACGCCGAGTGCCGCACGCATCTCCAGGAGTCGTTCCAGCGCAGGCGACAACGCCGCAATCGGCAGATAGGCGACGCGGCGAGTGCGCAGGGCTTCCTCCGCCTCGGCGGCCGATTGGCTCGCGGGATGACCGAGTTCCGCGAAGATCGCCTGTGTGCCGACGCGATTCGCGCCGCTGTGATGTTGTCCGTGCACCAGCACCGGGATGCCGTCGCGCGCGAGCAGCAGCGCCAGCAATGGTGTGAGGTTCGGTTGTTTGCGCGCGCCGTTGTAGCTCGGCAGCAGCACGGGCGGCGGGGCGTCGGCCGGGGCGACGAGCGGGGTGAACGTGGCGTGCGCGGCGTCGAGCATGGCGCGCAGTTCCACGGGCGTCTCGCCCTTGATGCGGTACGCGATCAGTACGCCGCCCAGCTCGGCGGGCGAGACCCGGTCGGCGAGGATGGCGTCGAACAGCGTGCGAGTTTCGTCCGCGCTCAGCGCGCGTGCGCCTTTCGCACCACGGGCGATGATCTTGAGCAGCGGGGCGCAGGCAAAGGGGGCGGCAGAGGTCATGACGCGGCTATCTGTGGAATGCGGCTTCTGGTTCGTGGGAGAGTCGCTATCCATCATACGCAATCAGGTGTCATCGGGGCCAGCGCTTGCAGTACCATCTCGTGTTCGGGCGCGCTTGCGGCCCCCTCGGATTCTCACGATCCCTGGTCGCCGCGTCTCCCCCAATTACCGCTTTTCCCGCATTTTCGATTTCGAGGTCAGCCCCATGTCCACGCTCACGCTGTACAGCTATTTCCGCAGTTCTGCGGCCTACCGAGTGCGTATCGCCCTGAACCTCAAGGGACTCGACTACGACATCGTGCCGGTGCATCTCGTGCGCGACGGTGGTGAACATCTCAAGCCAGCCTACCGAGCGCTCAACGCCAATGCGCTGGTGCCGACGTTCATCGACGGCGACGTCAATATTCATCAGTCGCTCGCCATCATCGAATATCTGGAAGACGTGCATCCCACGCCCGCGCTGCTGCCGTCCGACCCGGCCACGCGTGCGCAGGTCCGCGCACTGGCGCTGGACATCGCGGCCGACATCCACCCGATCGACAACCTGCGCGTGCTGCGTTTCCTCAAGCACGACATGGGCGTGACGGAAGAGCAGAAGAACGCTTGGTACGTGCACTGGATCGTGGAAGGGTTCAAGGCGCTTGAAGCGCGTCTCGCGGCACAGACGTCGCCGGGCAAGTTCGTCGTTGGCGATACGCCGACGCTGGCCGATTGCTGCCTCGTGCCGCAGATCTACAACGCCAATCGCTTCAAGGTCGACATGACGCAATTCCCGCGTATCTCCGCCATCCACGCGCATTGCCAGACGCTCGAAGCGTTCCAGCGCGCCGCACCCGAAGCACAACCGGACGCCGAGTAAGTCTCACGATGATCGATCCGGCTTTCTGGCGGGGCATGGCGCTTGGCGCCAGCCTCATCATGGCAATTGGCGCGCAGAATGCGTTCGTCTTGCGTCAGGGGATTTTGCGACGTCACGTAGGCATCGTCGTGACGGTCTGCGCGATCTGCGACATGACGCTGATCGCGGCGGGCGTGGCGGGCATGGGCGGCCTGATTGCCGCTTATCCCCGCTTCATCACGATCGTGACGTGGGGTGGCGCGGCGTTCCTGTTCCTCTACGGCTTGCGCGCATGGCGCGCAGCGTTTCGCGGTGCAGGGGCCTTGCAGGCGGACGGTAGCCGCGCGGCGACGCAGGAGATGTCGTGGCAACGCGCCATCGGCCTCGTGCTGATGCTTTCGCTGCTCAACCCGCACGTCTATCTCGACACGGTGATCCTGCTTGGCGGCATCGGCGCACGCGAGCCGTCGCCGGGCAACATGTGGTTCGCGGGTGGCGCGATGATCGCGTCCATCCTCTGGTTCACGGCGCTCGGTTACGGCGCACGTTTGCTCGCACCACTCTTCTCGCGTGCCCGCGCGTGGCAGATTCTCGACGGCGTTGTCGGCCTCATGATGTGGGGGCTCTGCGCAGGGCTCGTCGCTCAGCAGATGTAACGTCTTTCCGCAGACGAAAAGCAAACGGCCCGCCACGTGAGTGTGCGGGCCGTTTGTTTTGATGCGTTGGCTTCGCGGTGTTGTTCGCGCTTACCCCAGCAGGGCGTCGGCGAACTCGCGGGCCGAGAACGGTTGCAGGTCTTCCACCTTCTCGCCCACGCCGATGAAGTACACCGGGACCGGACGCTGACGGGCGATGGCTGCCAGAATGCCGCCCTTGGCCGTGCCGTCGAGCTTGGTCACGATGAGACCGGTGAGCTGGAGGGCGTCGTCGAATGCCTTGACCTGCGTGAGCGCGTTCTGGCCGGTGTTGGCGTCGATGACGAGCAGCACTTCGTGCGGCGCGCCGTCGGCCGCCTTGCCCAGCACACGCTTGATCTTCTTGAGCTCTTCCATCAAATGCAACTGCGTGGGCAGACGGCCTGCCGTGTCCGCCATCACGATGTCGATCTTGCGGGCGCGGGCGGCGCTCACAGCGTCGAACACGACGGCTGCCGGATCGCCGCTTTCCTGCGCGACGACGGCGACGTTGTTGCGTTCGCCCCAGATCGCCAGTTGCTCGCGGGCTGCCGCGCGGAACGTATCGCCCGCTGCCAGCAGCACGGACTGGCCGTAGTGCTGGAAGTGCTTGGCGAGCTTGCCGATGCTGGTCGTCTTCCCAGCACCGTTCACGCCCGCGATCATCACGACCATCGGCGCTTCGCGGCCCAGCACGAGACTCTGTTCGAGCGGTTGCAGCAGGTCGACGAGCAGGTCGTGCAGCGCGCGCTTGACCTGTTCGCCCTCGGTCAGACGCTCGGCCTTGACCTTCTTGCGCAGGGCGTCGATCAGATAGGTCGTGGCGTCTACACCTGCGTCGCTCATCAGGAGGGCGTCTTCGAGCTCTTGGAACAGGTTCTCGTCGACTTTTACTCCGACGAAGATGCTCGTGATGCCTGAGCTCGTCTTCGACAGCCCGGCCTTCAGGCGCGTGAGCCACGAACGCTTGGCGGCCGGTTCAGGGGCCGGAGCTGAGACGATTTCGCCGATGGCTTCGCCTTGCGCGTCCTTCACGACGACCGGGGCGGGCGGCGGGGCTGCCGGGGTGACGGGCTCAACGAGTTCGACGGGTTCAGCAGGTTCAGCAGGTTCAGCAGGTTCAGCAGGTTCAACGGCCGCGGTTTGAATGACG
Source organism: Pandoraea sp. NPDC090278 (assembly GCF_044772185.1). NCBI lineage: Bacteria > Pseudomonadati > Pseudomonadota > Betaproteobacteria > Burkholderiales > Burkholderiaceae > Pandoraea > Pandoraea sp. NPDC090278. The sequence continues at coordinate 52,114 of NZ_JBIVYJ010000004.1, forward strand.
GGCTCGACCGGTGTCGGCTGAGGGGCAGGCGTCGGTGCAGCCGCAACCGGCGTGCGTGCCGTTGGGACATTGACCCGTGCCGGCTCGGAATGCGCCGAATTTTCGGCAGCACTGACGGCCGGTTGAGCGGGCTGAACTGCTTGCGTCGGCGCAGCTGCGGGGGCGGGCGGCGTAACCGGTGCCGGTGCGGCAGATTGGACCGTCGTCGGCTGGCTTGTGGACGCCTGCGGCGTAGCGACGGGAGCGGCCGGTGCAACAGGCGCAACAGGCGCGACGGGCGTGACAGGTGCCTGCGGGCTTTCCGGTTGCTGCGTCGCTGCGGAAGACGCTTCGGATTCGGGCGATTCGGTCGGTGCGGGGCTCGTTTCGGCGGCCTTGTTGCCGCCCGACTTGAAGCGCTTGAAGAAACTGAACATGGGGTGAGGAACTCGACGTGGGGGCGCGCTATCGGCGTGCGACTATGAATTGTCCTGCCATTCGCGTCGCACAAAACCCCCTACAATGGGCAGGTCGTTGTTTCCGACGCGGGAAATGCGACGTATTTTATCAGACGCGAATCGACGTCCATGATGGGCGAAAGGGGATCCATGACGGGAACCATGCGCTGGCGACACGCCTTGGCCGGACTGGCCTTGGCCGGTGTGATGAGCCTGGGCCACGCCGCTGACACCGGCGGCAGCAAGACAACGGATAACACTTCGGAATTCACGCTCTCGAACGGTCTGCGGCTGATCGTGCGCGAAGACCACCGGGCACCGACGGTCGCCCATGTGGTCTGGTATCGCGCCGGGTCGCTCGACGAGTTCAACGGCACCACCGGCGTCGCCCACGCGCTTGAGCACATGATGTTCAAGGGCACCAAGACCGTCGGCGCGGGCCAGTTCTCCCGTCAGGTCGCCGCCCTCGGCGGTCGTGAGAACGCTTTCACCAGCAAGGACTATACCGGTTACTTCGAGCAGACGGAGAAGTCGCGTCTGCCGGAAATGATGCGTCTCGAAGCCGATCGCATGGCGAATCTGACGCTCTCCGCCGATGAGTTCGCGAAAGAGATTCAGGTGGTGATGGAGGAGCGTCGTCTGCGCACGGACGACCAGCCGCGCGCACTGCTCTATGAGCAACTGATGGCCACCGCGCTCGTCGCGAATCCGTATCGTCGCCCGATCGTCGGCTGGATGGACGATCTCCAGCACATGACCGTGCAGGACACGCGTGACTGGTACGAGCGCTGGTATGCGCCGAACAATGCCGTGGTCGTGGTGAGCGGCGACGTCGATCCCGCGCAGGTCAAGGCGCTTGCCGAGAAGTACTACGGCCCGATCAAGTCGCACACGCTGCCGGAACGCCGCCCGCAAAACGAACCGGCGCAGATGGGCGTGCGCCGCGTGTTCGTGAAAGCACCGGCCGAGAACCCGAACGTCATGCTCGCGTGGCGTGCGCCGCGTCTGAACGATGTCGAGAAGGACGACGACGTCTACGCATTGCAGGTGCTCTCCGCCGTGCTCGACGGGTATGGCAACGCGCGTCTGACGAGCCGTCTGGTGCGAGAGCAGCGCATTGCGAACGATGTCGGCGCGAGCTACGACGGCGTAGGCCGCGGCCCGCAGTTCTTCATCATGGACGCGACGCCTGCGCAGGGGAAAACGCCGGAGCAGATCGAGAAGGCCTTGCGTGCGCAGATCGCCGACATCGCGGCACACGGTGTGACGGAGGCCGAGCTCAAGCGCGTGAAGGCGCAGGTGGTGGCGTCGCAGATCTACAAGCGCGACTCGGTGTTCGGTCAGGCGATGGAAATCGGGCTGAACGAGATGTCGGGCATTTCGTGGCGTCAGATCGATCGCATGCTTGAAAAGGTGAAGGCAGTCACGCCCGCGCAGGTGCAGGCGGTGGCGGGCAAGTACTTCGGCGACGAATCGCTGACGGTTGCCACGCTCGTGCCGCAGCCGATCGACGAGGCGACACGCAAGCGCCGCGCCCAAGGGGCGCAAGACCTGAAGAACATGCGCTGAGAGGGCCACACACGATGATGAAAATTTCCGCACTGCTGCGTGCGTTCTCCGTGCCCGCGCGAACGGGTGTCATGGCTTGCGCAGCCGCTGGCGCGCTGGCGGCCGGTCTGCCGCTCACGGCCAGCGCCGCACTGCCGATCCAGACCTGGGTCGCGCCGTCCGGTGCCAAGGTGATGCTGGTCGAGAGCCGCTCGATCCCGATGATCGACGTGAACATCGATTTCGATGCGGGCAGCCGCTACGATCCGAAGGGCAAGTCGGGGCTGGCGTTGCTGACGGCCGGGTTGCTCGACGCTGGCGCGGCGGCCGCAGGCGGGCGTCCCGCGCTGAGCGAGGCGCAGATTGCCGACCGCTTCGCCGACGTGGGCGCGATGGAAGCGACGAGCGCCGGACGCGACGCCGCGACCGTCACCATCCGCACGCTATCGTCGGCGGCCGAGCGTGATGCGGCCGTGAGTACGCTGGCGCAATTCCTGCAACATCCCACGTTCCCCGATGTCGTGCTCAAGCGCGAGACGGCACGTCTGTCGTCGGCGATTGCCGAGTCGGATACGAAGCCCGAGGCGATTGTCGAGAAGGCGTTTCGCAGCGCGATCTACGGCAGCCACCCGTATGGCGTAACGCCGACGGTGGCAAGCGTGAATGCTGTGAAGCGCGACGATCTGATGCGTTTCTATCGCGATATGTACAGCCCGAAACGGGCGGTCGTCTCCATTGTTGGCGACATCGACCGCGCGCAGGCCGAGAAGCTGGTCGCCCAGTTGACGGACGCGATGCCCGCTGGCGTTACGCCGCCCACGATGCCGCCGGTGGCGGCGCTGCGCAGCGCTGTGCAGATCGATTTGCCGCATCCGGCCGAGCAGGCGCATATTGCGACCGGGCAGGCGTCGATGGCGCGCAGCGATCCCGACTACTTCCCGTTGCTCGTGGGGAACTACGTGCTGGGCGGCGGCGGCTTCGTGTCGCGTCTGACGGCGGAAGTGCGTGAGAAGCGCGGTCTGACGTATGGCGTATCCAGTGGCTTCGTGCCGCAGTTGCAGGAGGGTCCGTTCGAGATCAACTTGCAGACGCGTCGCGAACAAGCGCCCGAGGCACTCAAGGTCGTGCGTGAGACGCTGGCCCGATTCGTTCAGGACGGCCCCACCGCCGAGGAAATGCAGGCAGCGAAGGACAACCTGACCAACGGTTTCCCGCTGCGTCTGGACAGCAACCGTAAGCTGCTGGCGAACGTGGCGGCCATCGGCTTCTACAACCTGCCGCTCGACTACCTCGACACGTGGACCGCCAAGGTCGAGGCCGTGACGGCGGCGCAGGTGAAGGACGCATTTGCGCGTCACGTGCAGCCTGATCGTCTCGTGACTGTCGTCGTCGGACCCAGTGATGTGTTCGGCGCAGCGAGCGCAGGCGCTACCGCACCGAGCGCTACGCCGACAGCGAGCAAGCCTGTGAAGTGACGACGGCGTGTAGTTCGCATGTCTGATCACGTCTCAAAAAAACGGCACCGGGATTCTCCGGTGCCGTTTTGCTTTGCGGCCGACGTGCCGGACCTGCTCGCGAACGCTATCGAAGTATCCGGCGACGCAGCAGCACAAGCGCGACGGAGAAACCCACGATGGTGTAGACGACAAGTGCGCCCACATGCAGCCACGGCATGTCGATGGCACGCCCCAGCATGGCGGGGCGAATCAGCGCGACGGCGTGCGCGAGCGGTAGCCACTCCGTCACATGACGCGCCGCCGCCGGGAGTTGCGACAACGGGAAGAACACGCCGGAGAGCAGCAACATCGGCGTCATCACGAGTGTCTGGTAGAACATGAAGAAGTCGTAGCTCGGCGCGAGTGCCGTCATCACCATCGCCAGACTGGCGAACGCGAGTCCCGCGAGCAAAACGGCTGGCAGGACCACAGCGAGACTGTCGATGCGCGCGTAGCCGAGCACGCTCGCCACGAGCAGGATCGCAACGCCCGAGAGCACGGCTTTGCTGGCGGCCCAGACGACCTCGCCGAGCACGATGTCGCCCAGCGTCAGCGGGGTATGCATCAGCGCTTCCCAGGTGCGTTGCACATGCATGCGTGAGAAGCCCGAATACATCGACTCGAAGCTCGCAGAAAACATCACGCTGGAGCCGACGGTGCCCGCTGCGAGAAACGCGATGTATGACGTGCCGTCGACATTGCCGACCATCATGCCCAGCCCGAAACCCAGACCGAAGAGGTAGATCATCGGGTCTGCGAGATTGCCGAACATCGAAGCAATCGCGAGCTTGCGCCAGACGAGGAAGTTGCGTCGCCAAACACCCATCCACGGCGTGACGCCCGGCAGGTAGCGAGGCGCATCTGGCGTCATGTGCTGCTCAGTCATCGCGCATCTCCCGTCCCGTGAGCTTGAGAAAGACATCCTCCAGATTTGCCCGACGATGCAGATACCGCACCCCCGGCTGGTCCTGCAAGGCATTTACGACCGGTGTGGCGTCGCGAACGTAACAGAAGTGGGTTTCGCCGCTGGTTTCGATGCGCTCGGCGAACGGGGCAAGGCTGGCGAGGAGGGCGTGTGGGACGTCGCCGAAGACTTCCACCACATCGCACCCGATTTCGCGCGCCACGAGTTCCGGTGGCGTGCCTTCGGCGATCTTGCGTCCGGCGTCGATCACGCACAGTCGATGGCACAGACGCTCGGCTTCCTCCATGAAGTGGGTGGTGAGCAGAATCGTCTTGCCTTCGTTCATCAGCGATTTCAGCCGCTCCCAGATCAGATGCCGAGCCTGCGGATCGAGCCCGGTCGTTGGCTCATCGAGCACGAGCACGTCAGGATTGTTGATGAGGGCACGGGCGAGCGTGAGGCGTCGCTTCATGCCGCCCGAGAGCTGGGCGACGCGGGCATTCGCCTTCGATTCGAGACGGGCGAACGCCAGCAGCGCGGGAACGCGTTCCTTGATATCGGCCGAGGCGAGTCCGAAATAACGTCCGAAGACCGCCAGGTTTTCGCGCACCGTGAAGTCGGGGTCCAGATTGTCGAACTGCGGTACGACGCCGACGCGGCGTCGGGCTTCCGGTGCGAGCTTCGGGACGGGCAGGCCACCGAGTCGGATCTCGCCAGCGTCGGGCGTGACAAGGCCCAGCAGCATGCGTAACGTCGTCGTCTTGCCCGCGCCGTTGGGGCCCAGCAGGCCGAAGCACTCGCCCGGTGCGACGCGCAGCGAGAGGTGATCGACCACGGGGCGGCCGTCATAGGCCTTGCAGAGCTCGGTTACCTCGATGGCGGCATCGGTCATGGCGGATCTGCGGTCTCCTGTCACGTGGCCGGGCGCCGCCATCCCTTATGGGGCATGGCCTTTAGGGCATAAGGCGCGGGCGATGTGGTATGTTTCGCCTCAACAATGTAGCGTGAATTGTCATGATTTTGGATTCTCTGCGTGCGCAACGACGCGCGCGACCCCATTTTTCCACCGTCAGCGGTGCCCCCAGTCAAGCCGTATTGCGGAGGACGCCATGAAGTCCGGTGCAGGTAACGTGGCGCGCGGCGCGCCGCAGCAGGTCCGCATCATCGGCGGTCAGTGGAAGCGCACGCCGCTGCCGGTGCCGTCGGGCGACGGTCTGCGGCCGACCCCCGATCGTGTGCGGGAGACGCTGTTCAACTGGCTCGGACAGGACCTGACGGGCATGCAGTGCCTCGACGCCTTCGCAGGCAGCGGTGCGCTCGGCTTCGAAGCCGCTTCGCGCGGCGCGCAGCGCGTGTTGCTGGTCGAGTCCGCCACACCTGCGATTCGTCAGTTGCGCGCCAATCAGGCCAAACTCGACGCCAAACAGATCGAGATCGTCCAGGCGGACGCCAGACGCCTGATAACCACACTCTCGCCCGGGGTTTTCGATGTCATTTTCCTCGATCCGCCGTTCGCGAGTGGTTGGTTGAACGATCTGCTGGCGCCTGCCGCCCGCCTGCTCGCACCGAACGGCGTGATCTATGCCGAGTCGGACGTCCCCCTGGAGGACGATGCGCTCGCCGAGCTGGGCCTCGTGTGCTTGCGCCGGGCGAAAGCCGGAGCGGTGCATTATCATTTGCTTGAATCGATTCCGAAAACCTAGAGACCACAATGAATAAGTACGCAGCAGCGGTCCCCAGCCGCGAGGAGACGTTGGCATGGTAGTGGCGATCTATCCGGGGACGTTCGACCCGTTGACCCGAGGCCATGAGGATCTGGTCCGCCGTGCGGCGGGCATCTTCGACAAGCTCGTGGTCGGAGTGGCCGACAGCCGAAACAAGAAGCCGTTCTTTTCGCTCGAAGAGCGGATCGACATCGCGCGCGAAGTGCTCGGTCACTATCCGAACGTGAGCGTCGAAGGCTTCTCCGGCCTGCTTAAGGACTTCGTGCGTAAGCATCAGGCGCGCGTGATCGTGCGCGGGCTGCGCGCCGTGTCCGACTTCGAGTACGAATTCCAGATGGCGGGTATGAACCGCTACCTGCTGCCCGACGTCGAGACGATGTTCATGACGCCGTCCGACCAATACCAGTTCATCTCGGGCACCATCGTGCGCGAGATCGCCCAACTGGGCGGCGATGTCAGCAAGTTCGTGTTCCCGTCCGTCGAAAAGTGGCTGGTCACGAAAGTCGGCGAGATGACGCCGAAGAGCTAAGCAGGCGTACGTCGCTATCGGTTGCTTCGCGCGACGTCAGCAAAAACCCCGCAGCGTGTTTCGACACTGCGGGGTTTTTTGTTGCGCACATGTTTAAGCGCAATTACTTAAGTCCGATGACTTAAGCGGCGCATCGCGGCGCGGGTTCAGGCCGCGATTCAGGTCGCGATTCAGGTCGCGAATCGAAGCGACTGTCCGATCGGGCATTCGTCCGCGACGGGCATCAGAAGCCCTTCGGCAACGGCGCCTGCATCCATTTGACGGACATCGCATTCAACCGACCATCGGCCTTCGCCTTGTCGATGATCGCATTGAGCTTCGCCACCATCGCCGTTTCACCTTTGCCCACACCGATGTAGCAGGGCGTTTCTTCAACCGGGAATTTCAGATCGAAGGCGCGCTGTTTGCTCTTCTCGCGCACGGCGTTCGCCACGATGTTGCCCAGCGTCACGAGCTGAACCTGACCTGCGAGATACGACGCCGCCGTCGCGTTGTTGTCCTCGTATCGCTTGATGTTCGCGCTCGGCGGGGCGACAGCGGTCAGTGCGAGGTCTTCCGTCGAGCCGCGCGTCACCGCGATGGTCTTGTTGGCGAGGTCGGCGGGCACCTTGATCGCAATGTCTTGCGGACCATAGACGCTCTTCGGGAATGGCGCGTACGCCTTCGTGAAATCGATGGCCTTCTCGCGTTCGGCGTTCTTGCCGAGGGAGGAAATGACAACGTCGACCTTGCCTGTCGTCAGATACGCGATGCGGTTCGTGCTGATGACCGGTACGAGTTCGACCTTCGCGCCGATCTCCTTGCCGATCAGCTCCGCCATGTCGATGTCGTAGCCGTGCACCTTGAGGTCGGTACCGATCGAGCCGAACGGCGGGAAGTCCTGCGGGATGGCAATGCGGATGACGCCGTTCTTGGCAATGGTCTGGAGGGCATCGGCATGGGCGAGGCCTGCGAGACCTCCCAGCGACGCAACGACAACTGCTTGCAGCATCCGGCGGCGACCGGCTTGATGAAGGAACGCAGGCATGACTCGAACTCCTTGGCGTTAGGCAACGACGATGACGTGAAAGGGGCTTGCGCACGCGATAACGCGCGCAGGTCGCAGCGGTCGAACTGGTACGACCAGTGGTGCTCAGTGATAAAGCACTAACCGTGCCAGACGGTCGGGAGCGTTGCTGGGGATAGCCGTGGAGTCGAAACGGAGCAATGCGCGAGACTAGCGTGCGCTAGTGCATTCCGCGCGGCGGTGCGTTGTGCACCAAAGTGAGCCGGTCGGTGGACGAACCGGTGCATGACGCGAGGTGCATCACGAGGCGCGGGACGACATCCGGGCATCCGGCGCGGCCACAGCAAGTGGACACCTGCTAACTTTCGTATAATTGAGGAATTGTTCCAGGAACCGTCACGGCTGCCGTTCGCCGGGGTTCACGCAAGTCAATGAACGGCCAGAGGAAAGCGAGTCAACAGTGGCACTGATGATTACCGACGAATGCATCAATTGCGACGTGTGCGAGCCTGAGTGCCCGAACGACGCAATTTCGATGGGGGTCGAGATCTATGAGATCGATCCGAACAAATGCACGGAGTGTGTCGGACACTTCGACGAACCGCAGTGTGTGCAGGTGTGTCCGGTGGAGTGCATTCCCATCAATCCGGAGCATGTCGAGACGCCCACCCAACTGCTGGAGAAGTACACCCATCTGCAAGCGGCCAAGTCGGCCTGAGTGGCGGGCGCGGCATGAGCGGCACCTGACCGCTCATCCTGCTTCGCCCACGATTCCAGATCTCACCCGCCGGATCACTTTCCCGGCGTTGCGTGCAGACGCATCATCGCCTTTTCCATCTCACCCTTGACGACCAGGTCGACGATGTCGAGCGATCGCGACATGGCGTCGTCGATCTGTTCCTGCTCTTCCTTGCGCGGCGGCTTGAGCACGAAGTCCGCGACTTGCTGCTGGCTTCCGGCCGGTTGCAGCGTGCGGGGATGTCCGATGCCCAGACGCAGGCGCCAGAATTCGGGCGTCGTCAGATGCGCGGCAATATCCTTGAGGCCGTTGTGGCCACCGCTGCCACCGCCCCGCTTGAGCTTGACGGTGCCGGGCAACAGATCGAGTTCGTCATGCACGACGAGGATCTCGTCCGGCAAAATCTTGTAGAAGCGAGCGAGTGCGACGACCGACTGCCCCGAGCGGTTCATGAAGGTTTGCGGCTCCAGCAGCCACACTTCCTGACCGGCCACGCGTGTACGTGCGGCGAAGCCGTGGAAGTTCTTCTGGCTGGTGAGCGATGCGCCGCATTGCTGCGCCAGCGCGTCGACGAACCAGAACCCCGCGTTGTGACGCGTCGCAGTGTATTCGGCGCCCGGATTGCCGAGCCCTACGATCAACTTGATCATTTCGGTATCAGGATCTTGGTACGCGTCATGGTGACATGCGTACCGCCATAAAAAAACCCGCCGGACATGACATCGCGGCGGGTCTTGCGTCCAGCGTCGCCGCTGAATGCTGGCGAACGAGGCTTAGGCAGCCGGCGTTTCGCCTTCAGCCGAAGCAGCAGCTTCGTCAGCAGCAGCGCCAGCCGGTTGCACGGCTTGTGCGACCACCGGGTTTTCTTGCTCGACGTGCAGCGTCAGGGTCACGCCGGCGGGCAGCTTGACGTCCTTAGCGTGAACCGTCTTACCGGCTTCCAGCGTCGACAGGTCGACTTCCAGGAATTCCGGCAGCTTGCCCGGCAGGCAGCTAACGTCCAGGTCGTTCAGCGTGTGGCTGATCACGTTCGAAGCCAGCTTCACGGCCGGGGCGTTTTCTGCGCCCAGGAAGTGCAGGGGCACCTTGACGTGGATCGGCTTGTTCGCGTCGACACGTTGGAAGTCAACGTGCAGAACCAGTTGCTTGAACGGGTGGTACTGCACATCGCGCAGCAGCACTTGTTCGGTCTTGCCGGCGACTTCCAGCTCGAGAATCGACGAGTGGAAAGCTTCTTTACGCAGGGCGTGCCACAGCGCGTTGTGATCGAGTTCGATCAGTTGCGGAGCAGCTTCACCACCGTACACGATGCCTGCGGTCTTACCGGCATTGCGCAGGCGGCGGCTCGCACCCGTACCTTGCAGATTACGCTCAAAAGCGACGACTTTCATAACAACTCCTTGAACTGCCCGCGACCAGGCAGCGATTTCTTCCTGAAATTCCCGCCAAAAAACACGGGTTTCAGGAACGACAAAGGCGGGGATAGGCTCCCCGCCGACATAACAACGGCGCCACACAGGCGCCGTCGCAAAATTTTACCGAACGCTTATTCCGCGAACAGCGACATCACCGAGTCGCCGCGACGGATACGCGAGAACGTCTCGGCCAGCAGGTTCGCGCAGCTCAGCTGGCGAATCTTGCCGCCCTTCGAGTCATCGCGCAGCGGGATCGTGTCGGTGACGACCACTTCATCCAGCTCCGAGGCGTTGATGCGCGCTGCGGCACCGCCCGAAAGCACCGGGTGCGTACAGTAGGCATACACCTTTTTCGCGCCACGTTCCTTCAGCACTTGTGCGGCTTTGCACAGCGTACCGGCGGTGTCGACCATGTCATCCATAATGACGCAGGTACGGCCTTCGACTTCACCGATGATGTTCATCACTTCAGCGACGTTGGCCTTCGGACGACGCTTGTCGATGATGGCCAGATCGCAATGCAGCTGCTTGGCGAGGGCACGGGCACGAACCACGCCGCCGACGTCCGGCGACACCACCAGCAGGTTTTCATGGTTCTGCGCACGCACGTCTTGCAGCAGCAGCGGCGAAGCGTAGATGTTGTCGACCGGGATATCGAAGAAGCCCTGAATCTGGTCGGCGTGCAGGTCCATCGTGATGATGCGTTCGACGCCTGCGATTTGCAGCATGTTGGCTACGACCTTCGCCGAGATCGCCACGCGCGCCGAGCGGGGGCGACGATCCTGACGGGCATAGCCGAAATACGGAATGGCAGCGGTGATCCGGCCGGCAGAAGCGCGCTTGAGCGCGTCGACCATGATCATCAGTTCCATCAGATTGTCGTTGGTCGGAGCGCACGTCGACTGGAGGACGAAGACGTCCTTGCCGCGCACGTTTTCCTGAATTTCGACCTGAATCTCACCATCCGAGAACCGGCTGGCCATGGCTTTGCCGAGAGGGATACCGAGAGTATCGACGACCGCTTGGGCCAAGGCGGGGTTGGCGTTCCCGGTGAATACCATCAGGTTATCACTACTCATCTGGCTACCTGCGGGACGTTTGGATGCTGAGACTTTACGACAGAAGAAATTGGCAGGGGAGGAAGGACTCGAACCCTCGTATGCCGGAATCAAAATCCGGTGCCTTAACCAACTTGGCGACTCCCCTACACTAACCGATGCCTTCGCTGCGTTGTAGGAAACGCAACAAAGTAAAACCCTTTTACGCGAAGGCGAACATTGGATGTTCGGCCAGGCTAGTGGTCACTTGACCTATCCAGCGCTCTGGCAATCGCTTACATGCCGCTTCCGCATCTGCTTTCGTATCGAATACACCAAACACGCTAGCGCCGGATCCCGTCATGCGTGCTGTGGTGAAGGTTCTGAACCAGTCAATCACAGCAGCGACTTCCGCGTATTCTCGAGTGACAACCGCCTGCATGTCGTTACGGAAAACTTCATCCGTTTCGAACACGTTTTTGTTGGCGTGCTCAAGAAAGAACGCCATTGTGACGATCTTCGAATCCCTTGTCAACAGGGGATCCGTAAATATTTTGTTGGTCGCGACGTGCACGCGCGGGTTCACCACGAGGAAGTGGCGCTGCGGCAGATCCACGGCCTGCAGTTCTTCGCCGAGGCCTTCTGCGAAGGCATTGCGGCCGAAAACGAAAAACGGCACGTCCGCACCGAGTTTCAGGGCGAGTGTCTGGAGGGTTTCGCGCGGCAGATCGAGCTGCCACATGCGGTTGAGCGCGAGCAGGGTCGTCGCCGCGTCCGAACTGCCGCCGCCAATGCCGCCACCGGCCGGCAGACGCTTCTCGATGCCGATATCCACGCCGAAGCGCACGCCACAGTGTTCTTGCAGCAGGCGCGCCGCGCGCACCGTCAGATCGGTCTCCGGCGGCACACCGGGCAGCGGGTTCGTGTGAACGATCTGTCCGTCGTCGCGGCGCTCGAAATGCAGCGTGTCGGCCCAGTCGATCAGTTGAAAGACGGTTTGCAGTTCGTGATACCCATTCGGCCGTTGTCCGACGATGTGCAGGAACAGGTTCAACTTGGCCGGGGCCGGGCAGTCACGCAGGATTTCGTACATGGCGAGGCAAAAACGGAAGACTGTGAAGGGGGGGGGCTGGCACAGGGTGCGGGCTTATTCGTCGATCACGAGTCGCACGGCGAGCGGAGAGCCGTCGAGATCGCGCGACAGATCGACGCGTTTGACGCGCAACGGTGTGCCGTCGAAATACGCCTGATAGTCGATGGTCCAGCCATCCTGTTTCAGATGGGTGGGACGCTGCGTCTGCGGGTCGCGTTCGATGTTCGCTTGCGACCCCGGTGCGCTCTGCATGCGCAGCCAGTAACGCAGACCACCCACCGGCAGCGCGAAGCCGAGCGCGTCGTGCATCACATCTTCGAGGCGAGGCCCGGTGAGCGGTGCCTTGCCCGGCAGTTCCAGCGAGGCACTTCGCGGATTTTCGCGCACGATCGCTTGCGTCTGCCCCAGCGGGTCGAGCAACTGGACGGTGGCGTTCTCGCCGTTCTGCTGCCAATCGAAATTGCCGTACGTGTTGCGTGCTTCGCCGTTCTGCTCGTAGCGCACTGAGAAGCGGCCGCGATAGTGTTCGACAGTTGTGCCCGCGGTCGGCTCAACGGGTGTTGGCGGCGCGAGGCTGGCACAGCCTGTTGCGATGACGCTCGCCGTGCAGGCCACCACGAGGGCGGCTGCACGAACGAACTTCGATGCGTCGGCGCGGCGTGTCACCGGGCGCGACGCAATTTGAGACTTTTCGAACATACGCACTAACGTCATTACGATCATTACGGTGCGACGTTGTAACGCTTCATCGTCGAGCGCAGCGTGTCGTCGTCGCCATCGAGCTTGAGCGCTTCGCGCCAGGTCTTGCGCGCTTCGTCTTGCTGACCCGACTCCCACAGCACTTCGCCCAGATGCGCGCCGATTTCCGCCTGCGCCTGAATGCCGTATGCACGGCGCAGCAGTTCGAGTGCCTGCGACTTGTCGCCAAGGCGGTACTTCACCCAGCCGAGGCTGTCCATGATGTACGGATCTTCCGGCGAGAGCGACGACGCCTTTTGCAGCAGTTTGAGCGCTTCCGGCAGGCGTGTATTGCGCTCCGTGAGCGAGTAGCCCAGTGCGTTGTACGCCTGCGCGTTATCCGGCTGCGACGTCATCACGCGACGCATCGCCTTTTCCATCACGTCGTAGTGCTTGTTCAGTTCGGCCACCATGCCGTACTGATAAAGCAGGTCGGCATCGTCCGGATTGTTTTTGACTTCGACGGCGAGCAGCTTCTCCGCATCGTCATAACGCTTGGATTTGACCAGCAGATCCGACTCGGCACGCTTGAGCGCAAGTTGCTCACGCGGGTCGCTCGACTTGATGCCATGCAACAGCGCGCGGCCTTCGTCGAGCTTGCCCTGATCGGCCAGCAACTGCGCACGGCCGATCTGCGCAGGCAGGTAGGCGTTGCTGTCTTCGCGAATCTTCGAGAGCCACTTGTCGGCAGCCGGGTAGTCCTTGCGGTCCTGCGCAATCTGCGCGAGGTAGACGTATGCCTGCGCGCCGTCGGTGTTCTGCTGCTCGGCTTCCGACGCGTACTTCTGCAAATACTGTTCGGCCTGTTCCGGATGGTTGGCGTGCAGGTTCAGCAGCGCCAGCGCCATCAACGTCGACAACTCATGCGGGTAACGCTTTTCCAGCGTTTCGAATTGCTTTTGCGCCGCATCGAGCTGATTGTCGGCGAGCAGCAGCTTGGCGTAGGCGAAGCGGGCTTCCTTGGCGTTCGGATTCCGGTCGAGGAACGACTTCAGACTGGCAATTGCGCCGGTGCGCTCCGCCGGGCCCATCTGACCGTAGAGCAGGGCGGCAGCTTCGTAATCGGGTTTGAGCTTGAGCGCGGTTTCGAGCGACGTGCGAGCACCGGCGGTGTCGCCTGCGTCCAACTGCGAACGGGCGATGGCCAGTTGCGCTTCCGGACGCTGCATGTCGTTCGCCAGCATGCGCTTGAGCGAATCGATGCCGGTGGCGCGCTCCGGACTGCGGGCGATCATCTGCTGTAATTCGAGAATGGCCTGACCGCGACGCGCTTCGGGCACCTTGTTCAGTTCGTCGACCAGCAGCGGTTCGGCTTCGGCAAGATGGCCGGTACCGACTTCAAGGCTGGCCAGCAGTTGGGTCGCGGGACGCCACGACGGGTCGAGTTGATGCCACAGCTTGGCGGCAATCAGGGCGTCGCCAAGCTGGCGTGCGCCGAGCGCGATCTCGACCGCGCGACGCGCCATGCGCGGATCCTTCGTGCGGTTGGCGAGGGCGACGTAGGTATTGAAAGCGGGGGCCAGATTGCCTTGTTGCAGGCTCAATTCGGCGGCCATCACTTCGAAGACGATCTCGCTGCTGAGCGCAACGTTCGGCAGCTTCTCGCGCGGGACGTTCGCGTTCGGTGCGACGTCTTCAGTGTCGACGTCTGCATCCGCGCCGCTCGCGGCACCCGGTGCGCTGGCCTTGGCGGGTGCGGCGGTCGGTGCACTGGCGGGCGCGGCAGGCGCTTTGGGCGCAGTCTGCGCCGCCGGTCCGGATTGGGCGAAAGCGTTCGAAGATGGCAGGAATGCCATGATTGCGCTGGCGCATGTCACGCCAAGCGCCGTGGCTCCGGCCCAGGCCCCGCGAGCCAGGGCGCCGCGCAGGCGCAAAACCACGGGTGCCACGGCTTCCGCAGTACGGTTAGCGGTGGGAATGGACTGGAGTCGGGTGTTCGGCATAGGGATCCACGGCAGGTTTCGAGCGATTGTAGCGCGCCCGATACAATAGAGTCTAAATCCTCAGCAAACGTTCGCAGGCATGCCTGAACTCCCAGAAGTCGAAGTCACCCGCCGCGGTATCGCGCCGCACGTAGCTGGCACGCGTATCGCGCGCATCGACGTGCGCAACGGGTCGTTGCGCTGGCCGGTACCCGACGGGCTCGACGCCCTCCTGCGCGGCGAAACGCTCATCGGCGTTACCCGTCGCGGCAAGTACCTGCTGCTCGAATACGCGCCCGGCTGGTTGCTCGTGCATCTGGGCATGACCGGGACGTTGCGCGTCATGCCGGAACCGCAGTCGCTGCCGAGCGCGGGCGTCCACGACCATATCGACCTCGTCTTCGAACGTTGCGCGCTGCGCTATCGTGACCCGCGCCGCTTTGGGGCAGTCCTCTTCCATCCGCGTACGTCGGGTGATGTGCTGCTGCATCCGCTGCTCGCCAGCCTCGGCGTCGAGCCGCTGACCGACGACTTCGACGGCGCGTGGCTTTACGCGGGCACGCGCGGGCGCACCGTCTCGATCAAGCAGGCGCTGCTCGCGGGCAGCATCGTCGTGGGGGTGGGCAATATCTACGCTTCGGAGAGCCTGTTCCGTGCAGGCATCCATCCCCGCATGGCAGCGGGCAAGCTGTCGCGACCGCGTGCCGAGAAGCTTGCGCAAGCCGTCAAGACGGTGCTCGCCGCAGCGATCGAGAAGGGCGGCAGCACGTTGCGAGACTTCGTCGGCAGCGACGGCCAGAGCGGCTATTTCCAGCAGGAGTATTTCGTCTACGATCGTGCGGGTCAGCCGTGTCGCGTGTGTGGCACGACGATCCGGCAGATCGTGCAAGGACAGCGCTCCACGTTCTTCTGCCCAAAATGCCAGAAATAAATTAAAGCTTCCCCCAAAACGCTATGAAAGACGCCCCCAACGACATCACTGCGGGCACGCTCGCGGACACTTTCGCCCAGCGTCTGATCGCCTGGCAGGCCGAACACGGCCGTCACGATCTGCCGTGGCAGAACACACGCGACGCCTACCGGATCTGGCTGTCCGAGATCATGCTTCAGCAGACGCAGGTCGCCACGGTGATTCCGTATTACGGCCGCTTTCTCGAACGCTTCCCTGACGTCGCCGCGCTCGCCAGCGCACCGCAAGACGATGTGATGGCGCTGTGGAGCGGCCTAGGCTATTACTCGCGCGCGCGCAACCTGCATCGCTGCGCGCAGGTCGTCGTCGAGACCCACGGCGGACGTTTCCCATCAGACCCCGAAACGCTCGCCACGCTGCCGGGTATCGGCCGATCCACTGCGGCGGCGATTGCCGCATTCGCGTACGACGCACACGCCGCCATCCTCGACGGCAACGTCAAACGGGTGCTCGCGCGCGTGTTCGGTATCGAAGGCTTCCCGGGCACGCCGAAGATCGAGCGAGAGATGTGGACGCTGGCGGAATCGCTGTTGCCGCAAAGCGACTTGCCAGCCTACACGCAAGGGATGATGGACCTCGGGGCCACGCTGTGCGCTCGCGGCAAGCCACGCTGCGGCGAGTGCCCGTTCGACAGCGATTGCGTCGCGCATGCGACGGGACGCGAGCGCACATTGCCGACTTCCAAGCCGAAAAAGGCGCAGCCGGAGCGCTACGTCGACGTGCTGGTCGTCCGCGTGGGCGATCGCGTGTTGTTCGAGCGACGTCCCGACAGCGGTATCTGGGGTGGACTGTGGAGTCTGCCGGAACTCACACCGCCAACCGACGCGCGCGACGCCGACGACGCGTTACTGCGCGAGCGTCTGACGGGGCACGCGGCGGCACTGGGCGCGAAGGTTGGCGCGGTGCAGTCGCTCATGCCGCTGCATGGCCTCACGCACGTCTTCACGCACTTCAAACTGCATTTGCGACCGTGGATGGTGACGCTGTCCGCATCATCAGCGACAGCGGCAACATCGATCAACGACGCAAACCGTGCATGGCTGGATGGGAAGGGTGTCGCGGCCGCCGGGTTGCCGTCACCGATTCGCAAGATTGCCGACGCGCTGTCGCTGCACGGCGTGAGCGACGGTCAGTTGTCGCTGCCCGCCTGAGCGAGTCGACGACCCTTCACTTCGTGTCGATGGGGGCGAGTTCGCGATGACGCACGAGCACGCTCGCTTCGTCGCGAAAGCGCGCGCCGAGCGTCTCGGAGATGAACACGGAGCGGTGTTGCCCGCCGGTACATCCGATGGCGACCGTCAGATAGCTACGGTTGTCGCGCATGTAGCTCGGCAACCACTTTTGCAGATAGGCGGCGATGTCGTTGATCATCTCGTCCACTTCGGGAATGGCGGACAGGAAATCAATGACGGGCTGATCGCGTCCGGTCAGCGGGCGCAATTGCACGTCGTAATACGGATTGGGCAGCGAGCGGACATCGAAGACGAGGTCGGCGTCGAGCGGCACGCCATGTTTGAATCCGAACGATTCGAACATCAGCGTGAGGCCGGTCTGATCGTGCTGGACGAATTCGCGAATCCAGCGGCGCAGTGCACTCGCGCGCAGGTTGCTGGTGTCGATCTGGTGACCCAGCTCGGTGACGCTGCTGAGCATCTCACGCTCTTTCTCGATGGCTTCGACGAGCGAGCCGGTGGCCGAGAGCGTGTCGTCGCCCGCCGACGAAAGCGGGTGACGGCGGCGCGTCTCCGAGAAGCGTTGCACCAGCGTTTGCGTGGTCGCATTGAGGAACAGCACGCGGACGTCATGGCCAAAACGGCGCAGGCCGCCAATGATCGGCGGCAGATCGGCGAGCGAGCCGCCGCTGCGCGCGTCGATGGCGACCGCGAGGCGGGTGTAGTGCTGTGTTCCGAGGTAGACGGCGAGTTCAGGCAAAAAGCGCGACGGCAGATTGTCGACGCAGTAGTAACCCGCATCCTCGAGGACGTTCAGGGCGAGCGATTTGCCCGAGCCGGAGACGCCGGTAATCAGTACGATCTTCATGACATTTCCCGAATACAGCCATCATGGTAAGCGATTGTGTCGTACGGGTGTCGCGTGGACAAAAACGAGGGCGTTCCTGCCGCTTTCGCTGCATTTTCGAGATATCCCGAACTGCAAACGAAAACGGCGCCCGCGTGGGGCGCCGTCAGGCTCGTCGGGCGTAAGCGCCCGGCGTAAAACTTAGGCTGCCGGAGCGTTCGACAGGCACGACTTCATGAATGCCTTGCGATCGTCGCCCTTCTTGCCGCTGGCTTGCGTGTTGCAGGTCTTCATCTTTTCCTGCTGCGTCTGCTTGGCGGCCGGTGCGGCGCCACCTGCGGACAGACACTGCTTCATGAAGGCCTTGCGGTCGTCACCCGTCTTGCCGGTCGCTTGCGAGTTGCAAGCCTTCATCTTGTCTTGTTGGGAGTTGGTCGCCTTGGGGGCAGATGCCGGGGCGGCGGCCGTTTGAGCGAACACGGGCGATGCGAGCAGCGGGGATACCAGAAGCAGTGCAGCGAGTGCTTTTTTCATGATCGTCTCTCCAAAAGGTCGTGACGCACGGGCACGGGGATGAACCGCGTTGCGATTACAACATGTTAGAAAACGCGCCGCAATCGCGCGGCGTTGACAGAAAAACGCAAAAGTAGCGGTATACCCGGAAGGTTTCGGCGGATTCGGCGATTTCGGGCCGACGATGCGCGAATTGACGACGCTCAGAGCAATTTGCCCTGCATGCCGTCCGGGTCCTGCATGGCCTGGCGCTGACGCTCCATGAAGTCCTTGAGCGTATCGATCCCGCGCAGTTGCAGAATCGTGTTGCGCACGGCCGCTTCGACCAACACGGCGAGGTTTCGCCCGGCGGCCACTTGCAGAATCACCTTGTTGATCGGCAGGCCCAGCACGTCCACCGTCTGCGCTTCGAGCGGCAGACGCTGGAATTCGCCATCGGGACGGCGCACCAGCTGCACGATCAGCTTGAGCTTCATCTTCCGGCGCACCGCCGTTTCACCGAAGATGGTCTTGATGTCGAGCAGACCGAGACCGCGCACTTCCAACAGGTTTTGCAGCAGCGGCGGGCAGCGGCCTTCGACGAAATCCGGCCCGAGACGCACGAAATCGACCGCATCGTCGGCCACCAGGCCGTGTCCACGGCTGATCAGTTCCAGACCGAGTTCGCTCTTGCCGAGACCGGAGTCGCCGGTGAGCAGCACGCCCATGCCCAGAATGTCGATGAAAACGCCGTGCATCGTGCAACGCGGTGCGAAAACACGAGAAATGTACAGACGCAGGCTGTCGATGACGGAGGCCGTCGACAGCGGCGTGGTGAACAGCGGGGTGGAGGAGCGTGTACAGCGGAGCACCAGATCGGGCGGCGCTTCGAGGCCGTCTGCCACCACGAGGAACGGCGGTTCCAGCGCGATGACTTCGCCCATGTGACGCTTGCGGTTTTCGTCCGTGAGACGCTGGTAGTAGCGCAGCTCGGCTTCGCCGAGCACCTGAATCCGGTTCGGGTGGATGAGGTTCAAGTGGCCCACGAGGTCAGCGCTGGAGGTGGCCGTGGCCACGCTCTCCGGCGTGAAGCCGCGCTCCCAACCTTCATGGCCCGTGAGCCACGACAGACGCAACGTCGCGGCGTTGTCGTCGAAAATGCTTTGCGCGTTGATGCCGGTCAGTTCCACCGCGTCGCCTCGTTCGGTTGGGTGTGGGAGCTACGGAATTCGTGTGTGTTCGCGGCGATTCGTACCGGTGCGCAGACGACTCGGGACGACTCAGGGCTTCCAGTTCGTCAGCGCGGTATGGACATCCTTGGCGCTGGGCGCGTTGATCAGGATACTGCGCATCTCCGGGTCCGAGAGCAACTGGGCAATTTCGGACAGGATTTCGAGGTGCTGCTGCGTCGCCTGCTCGGGCACCAGCAACACGAACAGGAGGGAGACGGGCTGACCGTCGGGCGCTTCGAACGGAATGGCCTCTTCCAGGCGGATGAACGCGGCGGCCGGGACCTTCAGGCCCTTGATGCGTCCATGCGGAATCGCCACGCCTTCGCCAAGCCCCGTCGAGCCGAGACGCTCGCGGGCGAACAGATTGTCGGTCACCACAGCGCGCGAAAGCCCGGCGTTGTTCTCGAAGAGGAGGCCGACCTGTTCGAACAGGCGCTTCTTGCTGGTAACGGACAGTCCAAGCAGGATGTTGGACTCGAGTATGAGTTTGGCTAAACGGTTCATCTTGTAATGCGGGCGAACGCTTAGTCGCCCTCCAACCCCCGATTGACCTCGCATTATAGACCACTCGCCGCCGCGCTCGCGGCAAGTCACGGAAGTGGGACGAACCATACAAAAGGGGCCGTTCAACGGCCCCGCGGTGGGTGATGCCAGACTTACAACAGACGGATATGCGCTCGGGTGGTTCCTTGCGGGTTTTCGTCGGTATCAGCCAGTGCGATTACCACGCCTGAACGATGCTATTGCAGCGGTTCCGCCTCAGGAGGAAGTTCGTGGTGCTTGATGGCCTCGCGACCGTGATCCTGAACCTTATCCTTGTACTGCACTACCTTGCGGTCGAGCATGTCGATCAGCTTGTCGATGGCGGTGTACATATTCTCGTCACACTTCTCGACGAAAATTTCTTTGCCCTTGAGAAACACCGTGACGCTCGCGATCTGGCGTCCGCTCTTCTCCTTGGTTTTGTCGACAGAGAGGATCACCTCGGCGCCAATTAGCTGGTCGAAATGCCTCAACACTCGATCGAGCTTGTTGACGACAAATTCGCGCAGCGAAGGCGTGAGTTCGAGATGGTGTCCACTGATCTTCAGATTCATAGCTGCTCTCCTTGCTGAAATGCCGAAGTGCAGGCCGCGTCAACGTTGACGCTGGCTAGCGAGGGTGCGAGCCATTGACGTGACGCAATGTCGCACTGCGGCGTTATGCCCCAGCGGCCAACATGGCGCACCAGGACTGTCCTACAAAGATTTGCGCAAGTTCACTGCGGGGATTCGCATGGCCTCGCGGTACTTCGCGACAGTGCGCCGCGCCACCACAAAACCTTGCTCTGCCAGCAGTTCCGCGATACGGCTATCGGAAAGGGGGCTCTGCGGGTCTTCTGCTCCTATGAGTTGCTTGATGAGTGCGCGGATAGCGGTCGATGACGCAGCGCCTCCGGCTTCCGTTGCCACGTGTGATCCGAAGAAGTACTTAAGCTCAAAGGTTCCAAATGGAGTGAGCATGTACTTACTCGTTGTCACCCGTGAAATCGTGGATTCATGTAAACCCAGCGTATCAGCAATCTCGCGTAAAACCAAGGGCCGCATGCCGATTTCGCCATGCGTGAAGAAGTTCTTTTGACGCTCGACAATCGCCTGCGCGACCCGCAGGATCGTGTCGAAGCGTTGCTGAATGTTCTTGATCAGCCAGCGCGCTTCCTGCAACTGCTGTTGGAGGTTGCCGGTTCCCGGATCGTTCCGGTTATTTCGGAGAATGCGCGCATACATCTCGTTGATGCGCAGACGCGGCATCACTTCCGGATTCAGCTCCGCCGTCCAGCCGCTCCCCTGCTTGCGTACCAGCACGTCCGGCACGACGTAGTCGGCCTGAGGCGCACCGTACGCTGCACCCGGGAAGGGGTCCAGCGAGCGAATCAGCTGATGCGCGGCGCGCAGGCCGTCTTCGCCGACACCCAGCAGGCGACGCAGACGCGTGTAATCGCGCGCGGCCAGCAGTTCCAGGTGATCGGTGACGATGCGCAGCGAGAGGGTACGTACGCCGCTTGCGGGCAGTCGCTGGAGCTGCAGACGCAGGCATTCGGCCGGGCTCCGGGCACCCACGCCCGCCGGGTCGAAGCTTTGCAGCAGCGCCAGCGCCGCGTTGATCTCTTCCGTTTCGAGCGCCAGCTCTTCGGGCATTTCAGCCTGAATCTCGTCGAGCAGGCTGCCGAGGTAGCCGTCCTCGTCCAGCGATTCGATCAGGAACTCCACCAGCGCGCGGTCGCGCGGCGCAGCCTTGGTCAGGCGCAACTGGGCCAGCAGATGTTCGCGGAGATTGGGATGGTCGACGTGCAACTGAGGACGCGCATTGTCGTCGTCGTCCGATGCGCTGCCGGAGCGGGCGAAGTCGTTCAGGCTCCAGTCGCTGCCGTTATCCGACGCGTTGTCGTCGAAGCGGGCCTCGCCGTCGAGTTCACGCGCTTCGTCGTGACCGTTGGCGGCTTCGGGGCCGTTGTCGTTCGAACTGCTCGACGACGAACTCCGCTCGTTGCGCAGCGACCCGTCCGTGCCTACACGTACCGAACCGGCGAGCCAATCGTCCTCGCGTTCGAGCATCGGGTTCTGGGTGAGGGCGTGCTCGACTTCCTGCTGAAGTTCGAGCGTCGACAGTTGCAACAACCGGATCGATTGCTGCAACTGGGGCGTGAGGGTCAGGTGCTGAGAGGTGCGGAGTTGAAGAGTCGGTTTCATAGCGGTCTCGCCTTCATTGTAGAGGCTTTGTCACGCCAACGGAACCGTCCCTGACTCCTATCGGAGGCAGGGTTTACATGCGAAAAATCTGCTTTACATCCGGAAATTTTCGCCCAGATAGACGCGGCGGACGCTTTCGTCGGCAACGATCTGGTCAGGCGTGCCGGCGGCGAGCACCGAGCCTTCGCTGATGATGTATGCGTGATCGCAGATACCCAGCGTCTCGCGCACGTTGTGGTCGGTAATCAGGACACCGATGCCTCGGTCCTTGAGAAAGCGCACGATTCGCTGAATTTCCAGCACAGCGATCGGGTCGACGCCCGCGAATGGTTCGTCGAGCAAAATAAAACGCGGCTGTGTGGCCAGAGCGCGCGCGATTTCCACGCGACGACGCTCGCCGCCCGAGAGCGACATCGCCGGATTCTCGCGCAGATGGCCGACCTGAAGCTCGTCGAGCAGGGCTTCAATGCGGCGTTCGATTTCGTCGCGCTTGAGGGGCTTGCCCTGCGCATCGACCTGCAATTCGAGCACGGCGCGAATGTTGTCTTCGACCGTGAGCTTGCGGAACACCGAGGCTTCCTGCGGCAGATACGAGACACCCATGCGGGCGCGTTCGTGGATCGGCAGTTCGCTGATGAGGTTGCCGTCGAGCTGGATTTCACCATCGTCGGCAGGCACCAGTCCCACGATCATGTAGAACGACGTTGTCTTGCCCGCGCCGTTCGGGCCGAGCAGACCCACGACCTCGCCGCTCTTCACGTCGAGCGACACGTCCTTGACGACGGTACGCGCGCCGTACTGCTTCTTGAGCGAGCGCACGACGAGCGCGCTGGGCTTGCCCACCGGGCCGGCGCCCGGGTTGATGGTCGAGGCGTTGCTATTGGCAGAATTACTCACGCGGATTCCCGATGTTCTTGGAAGGCGACAGCGGCGGCAGGTCGCCCTTGGGCGCGGCGACCGGCTTGCTGGCAGCGCCCGGCGCCGGCGCCTGTGCGCCCGTGGCGTTGCGCGGTGCGAGCGTGGCGCGCACGCGGCCGTTCGGATTGTTGGGGTTGACCTGATCGGCGCCGCTGTTGGCGGTGTAGACCTCATTGTAGGTGTCGTACGTGATCACGCTGCCGTGAATCTCGTCGAGCACCTTGGTGCCACCGGCCAGACGCTTGAGCGTGGCCTGCGTGGTGAGCGTGGCGACTTCGGTCTTGCCGTTGTAATAGATGGTTTGGCCCCAGCCGTCGATGTACTCGTCCATGCCGTCGCGCTTCTGACGCATGTAGGCGAGCGGGCCGCCCGGCTTGTAGTAAGCCGTGGCGTACTGATAGCCCTCCGGATCCTGAGTCACTTCGACGCGATCGGCCTTCAGGAGAATCGTCCCCTTGGTCATCGTCACGTTGCCGGTGAAGATGTTGACCTGCTTGAGGTCGTCATAGCTCATGTGATCCGACTCGATATTGAGCGGCTTGTCGCGGTCGGCGCGTTC
This sequence comes from Pandoraea sp. NPDC090278, assembly GCF_044772185.1. Taxonomy (NCBI): domain Bacteria; kingdom Pseudomonadati; phylum Pseudomonadota; class Betaproteobacteria; order Burkholderiales; family Burkholderiaceae; genus Pandoraea; species Pandoraea sp. NPDC090278. The sequence goes on from NZ_JBIVYJ010000004.1 coordinate 75,621, forward strand.
CGCGTGAGCCAGCGGTGCGGCCAGTGCGCCAAGGACGGCGAAGGCGGCGGCCAGCGCGCGAAGCGCACGCAGCGATACAGAGGCGGGTCGCAGTGAAAGGCGATCGGTCATGGGGTTTTGGGGCCCTGTGGAGTCTGAGATGGCGCGCGTGGAGCGGTGGGCGCTGCGGACTGGCCGGACGGCGGCGGGCGCTTGGCGCCCAGTTCCGCCGGCTGGATCGTGCCGTGAACATTGCCGAGCAATTGTACGGCGCGCGAGATGTTATTGAAAATCATGCCGTCGCCATACATCACGGACGACCCGCGGAACAGCTGCACCGGCTGCTCGGTGCGCACGATGTCTTCGTTCACCAGCACCTGGAAGTGCTGGGACAGCGCACGCATTTCGGGGTCGCGCGGCCCCGGCTGACGCACCACGACCGCGTCGTCGTACAGATCGACGATCGACATATCTGCGTTGAGCGTGCCGCGCTTGCTCGTGGCGGTCACTTCGGGCTGATCCGGCGTGAAGGCGCGCACGGCCGGCATCGTCATGGCCGTGGTCTGGTCGTCTTCGAAGTGCGTCATGTGGACGGCGTTGACGCGGTACTGCGTCACGCCGTTGGGCGCGAGCATGGAAATCACCATGTCGTCGGCGTAGTAATCGGCGATGTGCTGCTTCACGTACGGCGCGCGGTCGGCGTCAGACGGCAGCGTGCGCTGCACGAGCCAGTACGTGCCAGCCGCAAGGCTTGCCAGGACGGCGATCGCGATCAGCGAAGCGGGCGAGACGCGTTGGATGGCCATGAGTGGATCGACTCTCCCGGCGCGTCAGGCGATGGCTTCGGCGAGCAGGGCGTCGTAACGCCCCTGCGCGCGCAAGATGAAGTCGCACAACTCGCGTGCGGCCCCTTCGCCGCCGCGCGTACTCGCGATCCAGTGACAGCGTGTCTTCACTTCGACATGCGCATTGGCCGGGCAGGCGGCGAAGCCCACGCGCGTGAGCACGGGCAGGTCGGGCCAGTCGTCGCCGATATGTCCGCAGACGTCGGCCGTCACGCCCACTTTGGCACACAGGTCTTCAAACGCGGTGCGCTTGTCGTGCACGCCCTGATAGACGTGTGCGACACGCAGATCCGCCGCGCGCTTGGCGACGATATCCGACTGGCGTCCCGTGATGATGGCGGTGACGATGCCCGCTTCACCGAGCAGCTTCAGTCCGTGGCCGTCGAGCGAATCGAAGGTCTTGATGACTTCGCCGGCCGGGCCGTAGCGCAGGCCGCCGTCGGTCAGCACGCCGTCGACGTCGAACACCATGACGCGCAGACGCGCCGCGCGAAGCGTGGCGGCCGCTGCGTCGAAGGGGACGATGCCGGAGGCGTTGGGGGGATTCGTTTGACTCGGATGACTCATTGGCAGACGGCTCTGGGCAGACAACTCACACGACCTTGGCGGCGAACAGGTCGTGGACGTTCAGCGCGCCGACCAGGCGACCGTTTTCCGTCACGAGCAACTGCATGATGCCGAAACGTTCCATCAGTTCGGCGGCTTCTGCGGCGAGCTTGTCCGGATCGATGGTGCGCGGATCGGCCTTCATCACGTCGGCCAGCTTCAGCGAGGTGAAATCGAGTGTACGCTTGAACAAACGACGCAAGTCGCCGTCCGTAAAGATACCGACGACGCGATCGTCGGCATCCACGATGGCGGTCATGCCGAGACCCTTGGCGGTCATCTCGATCAGGGCGTCGGAGAGATTGGCGTCGGAGCGCACGCGCGGCACGGCGTCGCCGGTACGCATGACATCGCGCACGAAGGTCAGCAGTCGGCGGCCCAGTGCACCACCCGGATGCGAGCGGGCGAAGTCTTCTGCGCCGAAGCCGCGTGCGTCGAGCAGCGTGACGGCGAGCGCGTCGCCGAGGGCGAGGGCGGCCGTGGTGCTGGCGGTGGGCGCGAGGCCCAGCGGGCAAGCTTCCTTCTCGACGTGCGCGTCGAGATGCACGTCGGACAGACGGCCAAGGCTCGATGCGGCGTTGCCGGTCATGGCGATGAGCTTCGCGCCAATGCGCTTGATCATCGGCAGGATGCTGACGAGCTCGCCCGTTTCGCCGGAGTTGGACAGGGCGACGACGACGTCGTCGGCCGTGATCATGCCCAAATCGCCGTGGCTGGCTTCTGCCGGGTGAACGAAGAATGCGGGGGTGCCGGTGCTGGCGAACGTGGCGGCGAGTTTGCGGCCGATGTGGCCGGACTTGCCCATCCCGGTGACGACGACGCGCCCGCGGCAGGCAAGCAGCAGCGAGACCGCTTCGAAGAAGCTGTCGTCGAGGTGCGCGGACACGCGTTCGATGGCGTCGGCTTCAGTGCGCAACACCTCCCGGGCGACCTCTAGTGCCCGGCCTGGATTGATTTTCGCTATCATGCGCGGAGTATATCAAAACGGACGTGGCGTCGAAGGACAGCCGCGCCACGTCTGGCCCCGCGCCCCGCCCAGCGCCATTCGGGACATCGCCCGAACCGGTCGGGTTTCCTCTCCCGGGGCCGCCGCCCGGACGTACGCTGGCACGGCCCTTGCATGACATTGGCAAGACAACGCACCCCGCTCACCCGGAATCACTCAGGAAACCGACCCTAGCTGATGGCATCGCCGCTCGAACTCACTCTCGTATTGTTGTTTGCCGCCTGCGTCGGGGTGGTGCTGTTTCGCATGCTCCATCTGCCGCCGATGCTGGGCTATCTCAGCGTGGGCATCGTCATCGGCCCGCATGCGCTGGGACTGGCGGCCGATTCACAGCGCGTGCAGTACCTCGCAGAGTTCGGCGTCGTCTTCCTGATGTTCTCCATCGGCATCGAATTCTCATTGCCCAAGCTAAAGAGCATGAGGCGGGTGGTGCTCGGACTCGGCGTCTCACAGGTGCTGGGGACGTTGCTCGTCGCCGTCGGCATCGGCGCACTCGTCAACCTGTTCTGGTCGTTCTCATGGCAGGCCTCGGTGGCGCTGGGCGGCGCGCTGGCCATGTCTTCGACGGCCATCGTCACCAAGATGCTTGCCGAACGGCTCGAACTGGAGACGGAGCACGGCCGCAACATCATGGGCGTGCTGCTGTTCCAGGATCTGGCCGTGGTGCCGTTGCTGATCGTGATCTCCGCGCTCGGCGGTAACTCGAAGGCGCTGGTGCTGGCGCTCTCGCTGGCGGCGCTCAAGATCACCGGCGCACTGGCGTTGTTGCTGTGGATCGGGCAGAAGCTTGTCGGGCGCTGGTTCCACATCGTGGCCGCGCGACGCTCGCAAGAGCTCTTCATGCTCAACCTGCTGTTGCTCACGCTGGGTCTGGCCTACATCACCGAGCATCTGGGCCTGTCGATGGCGCTGGGCGCGTTCATCGCGGGCATGCTGATCGCTGAGACGCCGTTCCGCCATCAGGTGGAAGACGACATCAAGCCGTTCCGCGACGTGCTGCTCGGGCTGTTCTTCATCACGACCGGCATGCTGCTAAATCCGGAAATCGTGCTCAAGCAGCCGTTGCTCGTGTTGTTGTTCTTCATCGGTCCGCTGATCGTCAAATTCACGCTCATCGCGGGGCTGGCGCGTCTGTTCGGCAGCCCGCCGGGCACGGCGATCCGCACCGGGCTGGGGCTGGCGCAAGCGGGCGAATTCGGCTTCGTGCTGCTCAATCTCGTGATCGACCGGAGTCTGCTCGACCCGTCGCTGTCGCAGGCGGTGCTCGCCGGGATGCTGCTCTCGATGCTGTGCGCGCCGTTCCTCATCATCAACGCCGACCGCATTGCGCTGCGCTTCGTCGCCAACGAATGGATGATGCAGTCGTTGCAGATGACCAAGATCGCGACGCAGAGCATCAAGACGTCGGGGCATGTGATCATCTGTGGATACGGCCGATGCGGTCAGAACCTGGCGCGCATGCTGGAGCAGGAGGGCATCGGTTACGTGGCGCTCGACCTCGACCCCGACCGCGTGATGGAGGCCGCCAGCTCCGGCGAGACCGTGGTGTTCGGCGATGCGGCACGGCGCGAAGCGCTCGTCGCGGCAGGGATTCACCGGGCGGCGGGCATTGTGGTGACGTACGACAGTACCCCCGCGGCGCTCAAGGTACTCGCACAGGTGCAGGCGCTGGAGCCGACGCTGCCCGTGGTCGTTCGCACGGTCGACGACACACATATCGACGACCTCATCGCTGCCGGGGCCACCGAAGTCGTCCCGGAAATCGTGGAGGGCAGCCTGATGCTCGCCTCGCATGCGCTGGTGCTCATGGGCGTGCCGATGCGCCGGGTGTTGCGCCGCGTGGCACAGGCACGTAACGAGCGCTATAGCCTGTTACGCGGCTACTTCCACGGGCTGGACGACGAGGATGAAGGCGGCGAGCGCGAGCAGGTACGCCTGCAATCGGTGCCGCTCACCCTCAATGCATCGGCGGTGGGCCGCACGCTCGGCGAGCTTCGGCTGGACAAACTCGGGGTGACGGTGACGGCGATCCGTCGGCACGGCATTCGCGGGGTGGAGCCGGTGGCGGAGACGCGTCTGATGGCCGAGGACATCGTGGTGCTGCGCGGCCTGCCCGATAAGCTGGTCGCAGCGGAGACGCGGCTGCTGGGGCACGAGTAGAGCGACAAACTGCACGCAAAGTCGGACCGTCACAGGGAGCCCGGGCCTTTTTGGCATAATGTGGCGTGTTCCCTATCAGTACCGAAAGAAGGATCCCCGTGCAGATCGACGAGTCCCCTGCCGCCTACATCAAAAGCCAGATCCGCACCGTGCCGGATTGGCCGGCACCCGGCGTGCAGTTCCGCGACATCACCCCGTTGCTCAAGAACCCGCGTACCTTGCGGGTGCTCATCGATGTGTTCGTGCATCGCTACATGGCGCAACGCCCCGACTATATTGCGGGCCTCGATGCGCGCGGCTTCATTCTCGGCTCGATCCTCGCGTACGAGCTGAACATCGGCTTCATCCCCATTCGCAAGAAGGGCAAGCTGCCTTATCAGACGGTTGCCGAAGAGTACGAGCTGGAATACGGCAGTGCGACGGTCGAGATTCATGCCGACGCCTGCGGTCCCGGCGACCGCGTGCTGCTGATCGACGATCTGGTCGCCACGGGCGGCACGATGCTCGCCGGTAAGAAGCTGCTGGAGCGCCTCGGCGCGACGGTCATCGAGGGTGCTGCCATCGTCGACCTGCCGGAGCTGGGCGGATCGAAGCTGATTCGCGATGCTGGTCTGGACCTCTTCCTGCTGTGCTCGTTCGAAGGGCACTAAGCGTACGAAGCGCAATAAGCGCACCGACCGATTTCTGACTCTCCGACCCGGACGCACCGATGCCCAATCTCTGGCTGTTCCTGCTGACCTCGGTGGCTATCACGCTTGCGCCCGGGCCCGACAACATGCAGGTCATCGCACGCGGCATCGCGCAGGGCCGCCGCGCGGGACTGGCCGCTGCGGCCGGTTTCACCTTCGGCTGCCTTTTCCACACGACGATTGCGGCAGTGGGCCTCGCGGCCGTGTTGCGCTCGTCGCCGTGGGCGTTCGAGACGATCAAGCTGCTCGGTGCGGCCTATCTCATCTGGATCGGCATCAAGGCGCTGCGTGCGCGTGGTGCGTTGACGCTGGCGAACGACACCGAACCGCAGTCGCTCGGTGCCGTCTTCCGCCAGAGCGTGTTTGCGAACATGCTCAACCCGAAGGTCACGCTGTTCTTTCTCGTCTTCCTGCCGCAATTCGTGAGCGCCGACGCTGCCCATCCGGGCTGGCAGATGGTGCTGCTCGGCCTCGTGTTCATGGCGCAGACCATCGTCGTGTTCAGTGCCTACGGCTGGTTCGCGGGCGTGCTGGGGACGTGGCTCAAGCGCCGTCCGGGGGTGGGGCGCTGGCTCGATCGCGTGGCTGGCGCGATCTTCATCGGTCTGGGATTGCGTGTCGCGTTACAGGGGTAATGCACGACACGTGACGTTCGCAGCTTCGTGGACGTCGTCCCGTCATTCGTAGTCCAACTGATATTGCTCGATCATGCTCGCCGAACAACGCCAACAATACGTGCTCGAACAACTTGCCAAGACCGGGGCGCTGGCGATCAGCGATCTGGTGCGGGAGCTGGGTGTCTCGCGCGAGACCGTGCGACGCGACCTCAACACGCTCGCCGCGCGCGGTCTGCTGCTCATGACCCACGGCGGCGCGCTGGCCGCCGATCGGAGTGAGCCCGACTGGACGCTACGTGAGAACGTCAACGCAGTCGGCAAGCGCGCCATCGGCGTGCGCGCCGCAGAGCTGGTGCCCGACGGCGCGTCGGTCATCATCGACTACGGCACGACTACGCGCGCTGTCGCACAGGCGCTGCTCTCCAAGCACCGTCTGCGCATCTACACCAACGACTGGCAGATCGCGCGCCTGCTCGGACGCCATCACGACAACCGCGTGACGCTGCTCGGCGGCGAGTTGCAGGACAACGAAGACGCCGTGCAGGGCTGGGACGCCATCAACCAGATCTCGCAATATCACGCCGACTTCGCGTTCATCGGGGTGGGTGGCGTGACCGAAGATGGCGGCATCACCGATTTCAACCGCGCTGCGGCCGAACTGCGCGCACGCATGCTGTTGTGTGCGAACGTGTCGGCTGTCGTCGCGGACCACACCAAGTTCGGTCGCGTGACGCCTGTGCGTATCCGTCATTTCGAAGCGGCCCGCTACCTCATCAGCGACGCTGCCCCGCACAAGAGTATGCTGGCCCAGCTTCGCGCGCGCGGCCCGGAACTGCTCATCGCCTGACGACGACCGGTCCGCCCGGGACCGGTCATCTTTCTCTCTCGTCCCGTCACTTAGTCGCACGTCGCCGCGCGTGCTTGCACACGTGTGCCTTAGGTCGCCACAGCACGCCACACGTCGCCAAGATCCGTTTCGCTCCCTGAAAATCTTTCCCGCCAAACGCGCCGCGAGGGGCTTGTCGCACGGCCTTATGCGGTGGTTTTTCCTGTCGATACGTGTTCGTCAGGATGCCAAAAATATGTAGACAAAGTTGCCGCGCGGCTGCGGCAGCGTCCCCGCATCATGTCACCCATCCTGACGTAGTCAGCTTTTCTCCGACACGTTGCATCGCCCCGAAAACGTTGCCAAGCCATTGAACATATAAGGGTTTTGGCCGTACGAAAAAAAGCTGATCGATTGTCACTGTCTTGTCATCCGGGCTTTTTAGACTGCGTTCACTTTTGGCACAAATTGCCACAAAACAGCTAGTCGAGCGATGCGGACGACGTCTCCTCCCCGGGGGACGTCGCAAGTCACAGAGCATCGGGGCCGACCGGCGAACTGACTCACAGGTGAACCGTGGACGAAGCGATTCGAATCGAGCGACTGACCAAGACCTTCGGGAGCCGCCGTGCCCTCGACGAAGTGGCGCTCAAAGTCATGCCGGGCGAAATGATCGCCCTGATCGGGGCCTCCGGCTCGGGCAAGTCGACGCTGATGCGTCACATCGCGGGCTTCGTGCCTGCCGACCAGCAGCCGGGCAGCATCGAGATTCTGGGTCGTCCGATCCAGCGCGACGGCCGCATCGTGCGCGAAGTGCGTCAGATTCGCCGCGACATCGGCTTCGTCTTCCAGCAATTCAATCTGGTGGGCCGCCTGCCGGTCATCACCAACGTGCTCACGGGGCTGCTGGCCCGCGTGCCGCTGTGGCGCAGCCTGATGTTCCGCTTCACGACGGCCGAGCGTCAGGCCGCCCTCACGGCACTGGCGGAAGTGGGCATCGCCGACTTTGCCTTCCAGCGTGCCAGCACGCTCTCGGGCGGTCAGCAACAGCGCGCAGCTCTCGCGCGCACGCTTGTGCAGGGCGCCAAGATCATTCTCGCGGACGAGCCGATTGCGTCGCTCGATCCGGAATCGGCGCGCAAGGTCATGGACATGCTCGCGCGCATGAACCGCGATCACAAACTGACGGTGGTCGTCTCGCTGCACCAGGTGGACGTTGCCATGCGCTACTGCGTGCGCACGGTGGCGCTGCATCAGGGCCGTGTGGTGTACGACGGCCCGTCCTCGGCGCTCACGCCGGACCTGCTGCGCCGTCTGTATGGCGTGCAAGCAGGCGAACTGCTGAACGAAAACTCGGAAGATTCCGAATCCCCGGCGAACGGCGAAGCGAAGCCGGCCGACGCGGAAGCCCCATTCCTCACCTCGATGTCCCTAAGCCTCACTTAAGTCCTATCTGACCAGGAGCTTGCTCTCATGAAACTGTGGAAAACCCTGCTGGCCGGCGCGGCCATGTTCGCCTCGGTAGCGGCGGCAAACGCGCAGGAAATCAACTTCGGCATCATCTCGACGGATTCCAGCGCAGCCCTGCGCCAACGCTGGCAGCCGCTGATCGACGATATGGAGAAGCAAACGGGCATCAAGGTGACCCCGTTCTTCGCCACCGACTACGCCGGCGTGATCGAAGGCATGCGCTTCAACAAAGTGCAGCTCGCATGGATGGGCAACAAGGGCGCGATGGAAGCCGTTGATCGCTCGCAAGGCGAAGTCTTCGCCAAGATCATGTACGCCGACGGCACCGAGGGCTACTACTCGCTGCTGATCTCGAATGCATCGAGCCCGTACAAGACGCTCGACGACGTGATCAAGAACGGCAAGAAGATCAACTTCGGTCTGGGCGACCCGACGTCGACGTCGGGCACGCTGGTGCCGGGCTACTACGTGTTCGCGAAGAACAACATCGACCCGCGCACGTACTTCAAGACCGCACGTAGCTCGAACCACGGCGCGAACCTGATGGCTGTGATCAACAATCAGGTCGACGTTGCGACGAACAACACCGAAGAGCTGAACAAGCTCGAAGCCACGCAGCCGGAGAAGGCCAAGCTGGTGCACGTGATCTGGAAGTCGCCGCTGATTCCGTCGGATCCGCTGCTGTGGCGCAAGGACTTGCCGGACGGCACGAAGAAGAAGATCCGCGACTTCTTCCTCTCCTACGGCAAGGACGCACACGAGAAGGAAGTGCTGAAGAACATCTACAACTACGGCGGTTTCCGCGCGTCGTCGGATGCTCAGCTGCTGCCGATTCGTCAGCTCGAACTGTTCAAGCAGAAGGTGCAGCTTGAGTCGGACGCCAACATCGACGCCGCCAAGAAGAAGACGCAACTGGCCGAACTCGACGGCAAGCTGGCGGCACTCGACAAAGAGCTGAACAAGACGAAGTAAGCGGTAGGTAGCAACCGACCTGCGCGTCGTTCGTCACGATGGAAGACGCGCAGGTCGAAGCAAAACGATTCAAGCGATGGCGGACCCGGGAGCCGGGTTTGCCATCTCCTCAGCGGTCCGAAATTTCGCCGGTGGCAGCAGCGCCGGTATGACACGTGGTACTCGACATGAACACCAGCGCATCAATCACTGCCAATGGCCGCCTGCCGGGCGAGCCGCCCAAGCGTTCTTGGCTGTCCCTGATCAGTTGGGGCATCTTCTTTCTGGTCCTGGTGTGGTCGTGGAGCGGCGCCGACATGCGTCCGCTCGATCTGATTCGCGATTCCGGCAACATGAGCCAGTTCGCGCACGATTTCTTCCCGCCCGACTTCCGCGACTGGCGCGTATACGTCAACGAGATGCTCGTGACGATTCACATCGCGGTGTGGGGCACGGCACTCGCTGTCATCTGCTCGATTCCGATGGGTTTGCTCTCGGCGTCGAACATGGTGCCGGTGTGGGTGTATCAGCCGGTGCGTCGGGTGCTGGACGCGTGCCGCGCGATTAACGAAATGGTTTTCGCGATGCTCTTCATCGTGGCGGTGGGTCTTGGCCCCTTCGCCGGTGTGCTCGCGCTGTGGGTGCACACGACGGGCACGCTCTCGAAGCTGTTCGCCGAGGCGGTCGAAGCGATCGACCCGCGTCCGGTGGAAGGCGTGCGTGCGACGGGCGCTCGCGCCATCGACGAAATCCTGTACGGTGTGCTGCCGCAGGTCATGCCGCTGTGGATCTCGTACACGCTGTACCGCTTCGAGTCGAACGTGCGTTCGGCGTCGGTGGTCGGGATGGTGGGCGCAGGCGGCATCGGTGTGGTGCTCTACGAAGTGATTCGAAGCTTCCAGTACGCCCAGACGTGCGCAGTGATGGTGATCATGGTGATCGTGGTGACGTGTATCGACGTCTTCTCGGCCCGCGTGCGCAAGATGGTGATCTGACGGATCGGACTGATCTGTCGAAACTTATGTTGGTGCAGTAGCTGTACGCGGTACGCAGTGTGGACGCTGTGGAAAAGAGAAAGGGCGCTTCGGCGCCCTTTCTTGTTGAGGGGGTCGCACACGTCACATAAAGAAAAAGGCCGCGTTAGCGGCCTTTCTCAATGGTGCAACCGATTCGCCATCAGGCGATCCGCTGTCCCACCATGAACGTCTCGCGCGGAATCGGCGGCATGCCGGGGCGCACGGCCACGCGCACCATATCGGCACGCAGGCCCGGCTTGATGCCGCCACGATCCGTCAGACCGGCCGACTGCGCCGGATTCCACGACACCGTGCGCATGGCCTTCGAGAGCGTCCAGCCGCAGTCGGCGTGATCGTTATGCAACTGGAACGCGGCTTGCAGCAGGCTCGCCGGAACATAGTCCGACGACAGGATGTCCAGCACGTCTTCACGTGCCAGCTCCGCCGCCGCCACGTTGCCCGAGTGTGAACCGCCACGCACCACGTTCGGTGCCCCCATGATCACGCCAATCGCCTTGTCGTGCGCTGCACGCGCGGCGACCAGCGTCGTCGGAAATTCCGACAGCGCCACACCGTCGCGCTGCGCTTCTTCCACGTGTTCGAGCGAGGTGTCGTCGTGGCTTGCGAGCGGCAAGCCGCGTGCACGGCTCATCTCCACAATCGTGCGGCGATGCGGAATCGCATACATCTCTTGCTGCGCACGCAGATCGGCCAGCATGGCTTCCCATTGCGCGTCCGGCACCTTGCCGTTGCGCTCGTGATACTGACGGTGCAGCACCGGGTCGTGCCACTGACGCTGACCCGGCGTGTGATCCATCACCGACACGAGACGCAGCAACGGGTGATCGCACATGTCGGCAAACGTGTCGGCGGCGTCTTGCGTCGCGATTTCGCAGCGCAGATGCAGGAAGTGGTCCGCACGGAACAGCCCCGCTTCGATGGTGTCGAGCAGCGCCTGACCGCACTCGGCTTGCAGCTTGCGGCTGCGCAGACCCGATGCATCGCGCTCGCCGATGACCAGCGAGTCGAACACCGTCGTGATACCGGCGGCGGCGACCTGTGCGTCGTGAATCGCAAACGCAGCGTGCGTGTTCCAGTACACGCCGGGACGCGGTGCGAGGTGCTTCTCCAGATTGTCGGTATGCAACTCGACAAGCCCCGGCACCAGATAATCGCCTTCCCAGTCGACGGCTTCAGCGGACTGCGTCGTTCCTTCTTCCACCGCGTGGATGAGACCCTCGCGGACCTCGACCACGCCGGTGAAGGTCGTGTCGGGCGTGACGATGCGAGCGTTCTTGATAAGCATGGACAGACTCCGGGGGATCAATGTGCGGGACGAAGCACCGGACGCATGGCGAGCGTTCGCGTCGCCACTTCGTCGCGGGTCGCCTCGTCGTGGAAGATGCCCACGATGGCGCTCCCCGCTGCACGGGCTTCGGTAATCAGTTGCGAGACCACGGCGCGGTTCTGTGCGTCGAGCGACGCCGTCGGCTCGTCGAGCAGCAGCACCGGTGCGGCGGCGATCAGCCCGCGCGCGATGTTGATGCGCTGCTGTTCGCCGCCGGAGAACGTCGCCGGGGCGAGCGACCAGAGGCGCTCGGGGATGTTCAGACGCGCCAGCAGATCGCGCGCACGACCGGCGGCGTCGGCGTCGCCATGACCCAGACGTCGCAGCGGCTCCGCCACGATGTCGAGCGTGGTGACGCGCGGAATCACCCGCAGAAACTGGCTGACGTAGCCGAGCGTGGTGCGTCGCACGGAGAGCACTTCGCGGGCGGTCGCGGTCGTCAGATCGACCCAGTGTTCGCCCTGACCTGCGTCGTGACGGATCTCGATACGGCCTTCGCCCGCCAGATAGTTGCCGTACAGGCAACGCAGCAGCGTGCTTTTGCCCGAGCCCGAAGGGCCGACGAGCGCCACGCATTCGCCGCGTCGCACCGTGAGGTCGACACCTTCGAGTGCCGGAATTGCCGCACCGCCCTGTGCGTGCAGACGGAAGGTCTTGTGCAGACCTTGTGCGCGCAGCATGACGTCGCCTTCGCGCGTGCCCAGCGTAAGTGCCGCGCCGCTGAGCGACGTTGCAGACGTAGTAAGGTTCGTTCCGGAGTTCATACGGGCAGTACCGAGGAAACCAGCAATTGGGTGTAAGGATGTTGCGGGTCGTCGAGGACCTGATCGGTCAGCCCGGCTTCGACCACGCGCCCCGCCTGCATGACGATCAGGCGATGCGCGATGAGTCGCGCCACCCCGATATCGTGCGTGACGATGATGGCGGCAAGATGAAGGCGTTCCACGAGCGAGCGCAGCAGGTCCAGAAGACGCGCCTGCACCGACACGTCGAGACCGGCGGTCGGCTCGTCCATGAACACGAGACGCGGCTCGGTCACGAGGTTGCGGGCGATTTGCAGACGCTGCTGCATACCGCCGGAGAACGCGCCGGGCATTTCGTCCACGCGCGCCGGATCGAGTTCGACCTGCGCCATCCAGTGACGCGCCTTCTCGCGGATATCCCCAAAGTGACGCGCACCGACGGCCATCAGACGGTCGCCGATGTTGCCGCCCGCCGACACGTTCATGCGCAGCCCGTCACGCGGGTTTTGCTCGACGAACCCCCACTCGGTGCGCAGCAGACGACGCTTGTGCGCTTCGTCCAGCGCGCTCAGGTCGTGCAGCACGCCGTCGGTGCCGCGATAGTGGAGCGATCCGGCGTCGATCTCGTGACGCAGGGCCAGCGCGTTAAGCAATGTCGACTTGCCCGAGCCGGACTCGCCGACGACGCAGACCACTTCGCCCGGCCACAGATCGAAGCCGACGTCGGCGCAGCCGACGCGATCCCCGTAGTGCTTGCCCAGTCCCGCTACGCGCAGCAGCGGTTCGTCCAGTGCCGCGACATTGCGCTCGACCGGTTGCACGGAATCAATCACGGCGTTCATGCGCGCTCCTTCGCGGCGTGCGCCACATCTGCCATGTTTGCGGACGAGCGGTTTCCGCAGTAGTCGCTGTCCGAACACACGTACATGCGCGTGCCTTCGTCGTCGGTGATGACTTCGTCGAGGAAGCTGTCGGTTGCGCCGCACAGCGCGCAATGCGCGTCCCACTTCTGGATTTCGAACGGGTGGTCGTCAAAGTCGAGACTCTCGACTGACGTGTACGGCGGAATCGCGTACAGACGTCGTTCGCGTCCCGCACCGAAGAGTTGCAGCGCCGGATTCATATGCAGCTTGGGGTTATCGAATTTCGGAATCGGGGAGGGCGACATCAGATAGCGCCCGTTGACGATGACCGGGTAGTCGTAAGTCGTCGCGATCGCGCCGTGACGCACGATGTCTTCGTAAAGGCGCACGCGCATCAGGCCGTATTCGCCGAGCGCATGCAGCTTGCGCGATTCAACGATGCGCGGCTCCAGACGGAACATCGGTTCGGGCATCGGCACCTGAAACACGAGGATCTGGCCGTCGTGCAGCGAGACTTCGGGAATGCGGTGACGCGTCTGGATAACGGTCGCCTCCGACGTCTTCGTCGTGGTGGCGACACCGGCTGTGCGCGCAAAGAAGCGACGGATGTTCACGGCGTTGGTCGTGTCGTCCGCGCCCTGATCGATGACCTTGAGCGTGTCGTCGGCCCCGATCACGGCGGCGCTGACCTGAATGCCGCCCGTGCCCCAGCCATACGGTAGCGGCATTTCACGGCTGCCGAACGGCACCTGATAGCCGGGAATGGCTACAGCCTTGAGCAGGCTGCGACGGATCATGCGCTTGGTGTGTTCGTCGAGGAACGCGAAGTTGTAGCCGTCGGCCGTGGCGGCGCTGGCCGCAGACGGTTGAGCGGTGTCTTGCAACGTGGCGGCGTCGTTCATGCTGCCTCCTGAGAGTTCTGAGCGGCAGGGGCGGTGGCGTCGTCGCTCGCTTGCGTGCCGGATGTAGCGTATTTCGCGGCGTGCTCGGCGCGCAGGCGGCGCACCAGTTCCAGCTCTGCCTGGAAGTCGACGTAGTGCGGCAGCTTCAAGTGCTGCACGAAGCCCGACGCCTCGACGTTGTCGCTGTGATAAAGCACGAATTCCTGTTGCTGCGCGGGCGAGGTGGCTTCGTCGCCCAGTTCGTTCGTGCGCAGTGCGCGGTCGACGAGCGACATGGCCATCGCCTTGCGCTCGTTGTGGCCGAATGCCAGTCCGTAGCCCTGCGTGAACTGCGGCGGAGTGTCCTGATTGCCACCGAACTGCGTGACCATCTGGCACTCCGTCACTGCGATCTCGCCGATGTCGATGGCGAAGCCGAGTTCTTCCGGTTCGATCTCGATGGACACCTGACCCAGACGGATTTCGCCCGCGAACGGGTGATCGTTGCCGTAGCCGCGCTGTGTGGAATAGCCGAGCGCGAGCAGGAAGCCTTCGTCGCCGCGTGCGAGATTTTGCAATCGCGCCGTGCGCGACGCTGGCGTGAAGAGCGGCGAGTGCACGAGGTCGTGCGGCTCGGGGTCGGCGCCGTCGGTGTTCAGTGGTTCGAGCAGACCGTCGCGCTTCATGATGTCGGTGACACGCGTGGTGGCCGCGATGGGCGGCACGTCCGGGATATCGGCGGCGGTGGATGTCTGCGGCGCTGCGGCCGGTGCGGCGTTCGTGCGAAGTTCGCCAGCGAGCGGTGCGTCGGACGTTTCACCTTCGGCAAGCAACGCGAAGTCCAGCAGACGCTGCGTGTAGTCGTACGTTGCCCCGAGCACCTGACCACCGGGCACGTCCTTGAACGTAGCCGAGATGCGGCGCGACAGACGCATCGACGCTGTATCGATCGGCTTCGTGGTGCCCAGACGCGGCAACGTCGTGCGATACGCACGCAGCAGGAAGATCGCTTCGACCAGATCGCCCGAGGCCTGCTTGATGGCCAGCGCTGCGAGCGTCTCGTCGTACAACGCGCCTTCGCTCATCACGCGCGAGACTGCGAGACGCATCTGTTCGCGAATTTGCGTGACGGTGAGCGCGGGGATGTCGGGATTGCCACGTCGCGCGCGGGCGAGCAGGTCCCAGGATTGTTCGATGGCGCGCTCGCCACCTTTGACTGCGACGTACATCAGCAAACCTCCACATGCGTGGTGCGCGGCAGCCCGAGCACCGTGTCGCCAGCGGCGATCAACAGGTCGAGACCGGCGGGAAAGCGCGGTGCGAGTGCGGCGCGCGCCTGCCAGAAGGCGGTGTCCAGACCACCGACGGTGACGTCCGCGTGCGTCTGAATGCCCGGGCCGCGCAGACGCAGGTGCAGTCCTTCGCTGGTGTGACCGACGTTCAACGTCGAAACATCGACGATCAGCGTGGCGCTGTGCTCCGGCGATTCGGCCGTGCCGAAGGCGAAGCGCTCAAGCGCCGGGCAACTGGCGGGATCGGTGAGCAACGCGAATTGCGCCTGTGCAAGATCTGCTTCGCCGCTGAGCAGCGGTGCACCTGTGTGAAAGCGCAGGGCGCTGGCCACTTCACCGAGCGGCGATTGGAGCCAGACGGGCGTCGTGGCGTCGGCCAGCGCGAGCAGCGTGGCGCGCGCGGCAACGCTGGCTTCGTCGCTATGACCAAGACGCTGACCGACCTGGCGCAACTGGCCGGGGCGGGCGAGCGCATCGAGCACTGCGCGGAAGACGCCTTGAGCGTCGTGAACCGGATCGTCGAACCCGGGTTGCAATTCCGACCAGTCGGGCATGGTTGCCGTCAACATTCAGGCCTCCCGGACCATGGTGAAGAACTCGACGCGGCTGGCGGCCACGTCGGCGTCGTTCTGTGCTGCGGTGGCAGCCAGACGTTGAGAGATCGCCGCGAGCGGACCGGCGGCAAGCACGCCACGGTGCTGCGGCATTTGCATCAGGGCGTCCAGACGCGCCACGCGCACGGCGCGCTCTGCGTCGCGACCCAGCACGTAGCCGGTGCCAACCACGCCGTCCTGCTGGCGCAGCGTGCAACGCGTGACGGTCGTCTCGCCGAGGTTGAAGCGGTCGCCGCTGCCGCCAACGCGTCCCTGCACCAGCACGAGGCCGGTCTGCGGGGCGCGCAGCCAGATGAATTGCGGGGCGTCGGGGCAACGGGCGATGGCGTCGTCGAGTTCGTCGCGTGTGGCACGCGCAAACAACGCAAGCCACCGGGCGCGGTCCGCCTGTTCCTGCGGGGCGGCGCCGTCCTCGTCACGGGGTGTGTCGGGAGATGTGATTGGCATAATTGTCTAGTCGTATAGACGTGTGTATGATCGCAATAACTTCAGATGGGGTACTGCTCGCGGCCTCATTACAACTTTCCGGGGTGTCAATTTGATGACAGCACAACTCGAACGTGGCGGCGGTGTTGCGGTCTGGCGGCAGATCGCGCAGATTCTGGCAACGGAAATCGGCGAGCGTCGTTATGGCGAAGGCTCGCCGGACGACCGTCTGCCGAGCGAGACGGACCTCGCGCAGCGCTTTGGTGTGAACCGTCACACGGTGCGCCGCGCGATTCTCGGTCTGGCAGAGCAAGGGCTCGTGAACGTCGAACATGGACGCGGCACCTTCGTGCAGGCGGCCGCCATCGGTTATGTGATCGGACGCCGCACGCGCTTTACCGAGAACCTGTCGCAGAACAATCTGAAGACCGCGCAGCAGATCATTTCCGCGCACAGGCTCAAGGCCGAAGGCAGCGTCGCGCACGCGCTCGGACTGCGTGCGGGCGCACCGGTCTATCGGCTGGAGCTGGCGCGGCGCAGTCTCGATCCACAAGGCATCGAACTGCCGCTCGCGTATAGCGAGAACTGGTTTCCGGCGTCGCGCTTTCCCGACTTTCCGGATGTGTTCGCAGAGCACGAGTCGATCAGCACCACGCTCGCTATCTTTGGCGTGAAGGACTACACGCGTCTGGAGAGTCGCATCGGCGCACGCATGCCCGACGCGGACATTGCCCGCCACCTTGGGATTAACCGTCAGCAGCCTGTGCTAAGCGTAGAAAGTACGGATGTGGACGAAGCAGGCAAGCCGATCAAATACGGCATTGCCTACTTCCCGGCAGACCGTATGCAGCTTGTAGTGCAGGGGGCGACAGAATGAACCAAGTACAGCAACAGCAGCAGCAACAACAGCAACTCGACTTGTCGGTAGCGCGTTTTGCGATCTACTACGCACCGCCGTCCGGCTCTTGCTGGTGGCACGAAGGCAGCCGCTGGCTCGGGCGCGATGCGATCGCCGCGCGCGTGCTTCATGCGCCGACGGTGGAGGGCTTGTCGCGTTCGCTGCACGACCTCACCGTCGATCCGCGACGCTATGGATTGCATGCCACGCTCAAAGCCCCGATGCGGCTTGCACCGGAGGCGCGACTGAGCGATCTGTCGGGCATTGCGGCGGCGGTGGCGGCGCGTCATGTGCCGTTCGATCTGACGGTCCATACCGACGTGATCGGCACCGACAACGGCAAGTCGCCCGGCTTCGTCGCGTTGCGTCCGAAGGCTGGCACCTCCGACGAGAAGGCGGTGAATGCGCTGGCGGCCGATTGCGTGCAGGCGTTCGACGCGCTGCGTGCACCGATGAACGACACCGAACTGGCCAAACGAAATCCGCATCTGCTAACGTCGCGTCAGCGCGAGTGGCTGGCGCAGTGGGGATATCCGTACGTGTTCGACGAATTCCGTTTTCACGTCACGCTCTCCGACCGCGTGACGGCGGGCGACGCCACGGTCATCACCGACTGGTGGCAGCCGCGCGTGCAGGCACTCGGGCCGATGCGCGTCGACAGTCTCGCCGTCTTCGTGCAACCGACACCGGACGAGCCCTTCGTCATGTTCGAACGTTTTGCCTTCAGGGAAGCTGCATGAATCACGCACGTCTGTTTTACGTGATGGGGCCGTCCGGTGCGGGCAAGGACTCGTTGCTGGCGTACGCACGAGCGAAGCTCGATCACGCGTCGTCCCCCCGTTCGCCGGTGTGCTTCGCGCATCGTTACATCACGCGTCCGCCCTCGGAGGGGGAGAACCACATCGCGTTGTCGCACGCCGAATTTTCGGCGCGGCATTCGCTCGGTTGCTTTGCACTCGACTGGGAAAGCCACGATTACCGCTACGGCATCGGCGTCGAAATCGATGCGTGGATGCACGCGGGCGCGAATGTCGTGGTGAATGGCTCGCGTGCATTTCTCGCACAGGTCGTCGCACGCTATGCCGAACGTCTGCATCTGGTGGAGATTCGCGTCGACCCGGAAGTGCGGGCGCAACGTCTGGCGAAGCGTGGCCGCGAATCCGGCGACGCGCTCGACAAGCGTGTCGCGCACAGCGTGGCATGGACGCCACCCGAAGGTATTCCGCTCTCAGTCGTCGATAACGACGGCGCACTCGAAGCGGCGGGCGATACGCTGCTCGCCCTATTGACGTCGCGGCCCCAGCGCTGACAACAGACAGTCGAGCGCTCGCCGATAGTCGCCATCGTCCGGTGGCGGCACGGCGGGCGCGTCGTCGTCGCGCGCAAAGGGCAGGCCACTGCCATGCGCATGATCGATCAGAATGTCTCGCCAAAGGAGCGGTTCCGTCGTCATGGTTTGCAGCAGCCCGGTCAGACGGTCGGTGATCTCGCGCGTCACACCGGCAAATGCCTCGGGTGTGGCGAAGATCGCGAGCGTCAGTTGCGGATGGCGACGCACGGCCGCGTGATACCGGACCAGAATTTCGCGCACTTCCTCGTGACACGCGAGGCCCGCGTCGATGTCTCTGAGCACGTCGGCGTACACCGCGTCCGACAACGCGCGTACCAACCCGGCGTAATCCTCGACGTGATGGTAAAGACTCATGGGCGTGACGCCGAGCCGACTGGCCAGCGCGCGCATGCTCAGTCCCTTTCCACCATTTTCGCTCTCGTCGAGCAGTGCGAGCGCCGTTGTCAGGATAGCGTCTCGCGTGACCCCTGTGCCCTGTGCGGGCCTTCCACGCGGCCGTCTCACGCCACGACCCGATAAGTGGATTGCACCAATCCCGACGCAAAGCGCTGGCTGTCGATCAACTGCAAGTCGACGTCATCCGACAATGCGCCGAACAGCGGTTTGCCTGCACCGATCAGCACCGGCACCGTCGTGACGACGATGTCCGCGAGCAGTCCCTCGCGCAAATACGACTGCACCACCTTTCCACCGTCGACATAGATCCGGCTCACGTTTTCTCGTGCCAACGCCTGCATCAGCGCCCCGGGTGACAGGTCGGAGAAGCGCACTTTTCCCTTGAGCGCATCGGGTACCGGCGTATTCGCCAGTTGCGTCGACAGCACCGTCACGGGCAGATCGTAGGCCCAGGGGCCCATCGTCAGCACCTTCTCGTACGTACCGCGCCCCATCACGATCGCGTCCTTGTCGGCGATGAAGGCGGCGTAGCCGTGGTCCTCGGCGGGGTCGTCTCGTTGCAATTACCAGTCGATGTCGCCATCGGGCCGGGCGATGAAACCGTCAAGGCTGGTGGCGATGAATGCATGAGCTGTCGTCATGGCGTGGTTCGTCATTATTTATACGGCGTATATTTTTGCGCAAATGACCACCGAACACAAGTTGCACGTCTGAATGCGGCGTTGATGTCGTCAATGTGTCCGTTGATTTTATGTTGTATTGTGTGTTGTATTGTTGCAAATTATTGCAATGATTTTGAGGTTTCGATAGTCTCGCGTCATCGCTCATGTCATTGCCCGGCGTTGGCCGGTGCAAGTCTTTCCGGAGTCCATTCATGCCTTCAGCCTTGCCCACTCATGCCCGTGTCGTCATCGTCGGCGGCGGGATCGTCGGCTGTTCCGTTGCCTATCATCTGGCCAAGCTTGGCTGGACCGATGTCGTGTTGCTGGAGCAGGGGCAATTGTCGTGCGGCACCACATGGCATGCCGCCGGGCTGGTGGGGCAATTACGTTCGCAGGAGAGCATGACGAAACTCATCCGCTATTCCACGAAGCTCTACAGCGAACTGGAAGCGGAAACCGGGCTTGGCTCGGGATGGAAGCAGTGCGGTTCGTTGTCGGTCGCGCGTAGTGCCGAGCGCATGACGCAGCTCAAGCGCACAGCGGCCGTAGCGCGCGCCTACGGCGTGCAATGCGACGTGATCTCGCCGCGCGAAGCGGGCGAACTCTGGCCGGTCATGCGGACCGACGATCTCGTGGGCGCCGTGTGGCTGCCCGGCGACGGCAAGGCCAACCCGACCGACCTGACTCAAGCACTCGCACGCGGGGCGCGCAGCCGTGGCGTGCGCATCGCGGAGAACACGCGCATCACGCAGATTCACACGGCGTCGCCCAACGGCGTTCGTACGGCGACGGGGGTGTCGTGGCAGAACAAGGACGGCGAGCACGGACGCATCGACGCCGAGATCGTCGTCAACTGTGCCGGTCAGTGGGCCAAGGCCGTGGGGCGCATGTGCGGCGTGACCGTGCCGTTGCATTCCGCCGAGCATTACTACATCGTCACCGACCGTATCCCGGGCGTGCACACCGATCTGCCGGTCATGCGCGATCCCGACGGCTACATCTACTTCAAGGAAGAGGTCGGCGGTCTCGTGATGGGCGGGTTCGAGCCGAACGCCAAGCCGTGGGGCATGAACGGCATTCCCGAGAATTTCGAATTCCAGTTATTGCCCGACGACTGGGACCAGTTCGAGATCCTCATGGAGAACGCGCTCATTCGCGTGCCCGCGCTGGAGACGGCGCAGATCCGCCAGTTCTACAACGGGCCGGAATCCTTCACGCCGGACAACAATTTCATCCTCGGCGAAGCGCCCGAGCTTCGGAATTTCTATGTCGGCGCGGGCTTCAATTCGATGGGCATTGCGTCGGCCGGTGGCGCAGGGATGGCGCTCGCCGAGTGGATCGTGGCGGGCGAGCCGACGATGGATCTCTGGCCGGTCGACATCCGCCGCTTCGCGGGCTTTAACGGCAACGACACATGGCTGCACGATCGCGTGAAGGAAACGCTGGGCCTGCATTACGCGATGCCGTGGCCGAATCGCGAACTCGATACGGCGCGTCCGTTCCGGCGCTCGCCGCTGTACGCAACATTGCTCGCGAAGGGCGCGTGCTTCGGCAGCAAGATGGGATGGGAGCGGCCGAACTTCTTTGCACCGTCGCCCGAACAGGCGAGCATCGAGTACAGCTTCGGTCAGCAGAACTGGCACACATGGAGTGCGGCAGAGCATCATGCGTGCCGCGACGCCGTGGCGCTGTTCGACATGAGTTCGTTCTCGAAGCTGCTGATCAAGGGGCGTGACGCCGAACGCGTGTTGCAGACGTTGTGCAGTAATGACGTCGCCGTTGCCCCGGGGCGCACGGTCTACACCGCGATGCTCAACGAGCGTGGCGGCTACGAATCGGACTTCACGCTCACGCGCCTCGCGCCGGACCAGTATCTGATGGTCACGGGCTCCGCGCAGACCACACGCGACATGGACTATCTGGAGCGACGCATTGCCAGCCTGCCCGACGATCCGCGCTGCACCGTGGTCGACGTCACCGGCCAGTACGCCGTGCTCGCACTGATGGGACCGAACTCGCGTGCGTTGTTGCAGCAGGTATCCAAAGCCGATTTCTCCAACGAGGTGTTCCCGTTCGGCACGAGCCGCGAGATCGATCTCGGCTACGCGACGGTGCGCGCGACACGTTTGACCTACGTGGGCGAACTCGGCTGGGAACTGTACGTGCCGGTCGAATTCGCGGTCGGCGTCTACGAGACGTTGCATGCGGCGGGCGTCGCGTTCGGGTTGAAGGACGCGGGCTACTACGCTATCGATTCGTTGCGCATCGAGAAGGGCTATCGCGCATGGGGACGCGAACTGACGCCGGATGCGAACCCGGTTGAAGCGGGTTTGACGTTCGCCTGCAAGCTCGCGAGCGACATCGCCTTCACGGGACGCACCGCCGTCGAACTGGCGAAGTCGAAAGGCGTGCGCCGTCGGCTCGTCAGCGTCGCGCTCGACGGGGCGAGCGACAAGATGCTGTGGGGCGGCGAAGCGGTGCTGCGTGACGGTCAGCCTGTCGGGTTCATCTCCTCGGCGGCCTTCGGCCACACCATCGATGCGCCCGTGGGCCTCGCCTATCTGACGAACCCGGACGGCCCGGTGTCCACCGAGTACATCGAGGCCGGTCGTTATCAGGTCGATCTCGCGGGCGAGCTGCTCGACGCGCGGGTGCAACTGCGCGCGCTTTACGACCCGAAGGGGGAGCGGGTGAAGGGCTGAACGCCACTCATCACCCGCGCTTCGGGCGAACTCGTCGCCGCTTCTGTAAAATGCCGCTTTTGCCTCGATTTCGCGCGCCAACGCCTGGCGCGCGTCCGGTCTCTGACGTATGTCTTTTGCTTGTATTGCGGCGGCGCGCCGCTTCGACGACCGAGCGCATCTGCCGCTCGTGATCGGCTCGCAGCGTTTTGGATGGATTCGCCGTAGCGACGTCGAGTCGCTGTGCCGCTGGCCTGACGTGTTCGAGATCAGCTCGCTCGCCGTGCGCATTCATCCGCGTCACGATACGTGCGAAGCCCGCACGGCGGCGCTGGCGCCCGTGATCGAAGCCCTCGCCGCCGAGGGGCGTATCACCGGCTGGCGCAACGAGCATTACGCGATCCGTCAGCGTCTGTACGACACACCGCTGGCGTGGATCGAACGCGCCGCCTCCCGTTTTTTCGGCACGCGCACGTTTGCCGTGCATGTGAACGGCTACGTGCCCGCTCGCTTCGTCGGCGAAGCGCCGAAGATGTGGATCGCGCGCCGCAGCGTGCTCAAGGCCACCGATCCGGGCTGTCTCGACAACCTGTCGGCGGGCGGCATCGGTAACGGCATTGGTGTGGGCGATACGCTGGTCAAGGAGTGCTGGGAAGAAGCGGGTATTCCGGCGCATCTGGCCAACGAAGCGCGTCCGGGCCGTACGCTGCACATCCTCGCGGAAATTCCCGAAGGCGTGCAGTCCGAGCAGATTTTCGTCTACGATCTTGCGCTGCCGCGCGGGTTCGTTCCCGAGAATCAGGACGGCGAGGCAAGCGCGCACTGGCTGTGCTCGGCGGGCGACGTACGCGACGTGATCGCGCGCGGCAAGATGACGGTCGATGCAAGCCTCGCGAGCCTCGACTTCCTGCTGCGCGAGGGCGCGATTCGCGTGAAGGACTGCGCCGGTATCGAGGCGTTGTTCAAGCCAGCGGACGAGTAAGCCCGCGTCGACATGCGCCGGATGCCGAGTGCGCGTCCTGCCGATATCGAATCGACCGCATCGACCGAATCGACGAATTACCGAATTTCAACACTGCAACGCTCATTGCAAGCCTTTGCCCAGGAGCAATCATGGCACCGATCGAAAATAGCTACATTCTGAAGTTGTCCTGCCCGGACCGTCCCGGCATCGTCCACACGGTGGCCGGTTTCCTGGTCGAGCGCGGCGGCAACATTCTCGACTCGGCGCAGTTCAACGATCGCTTCACGGGCGGCTTCTTCATGCGCGTGCATTTTCAGCAACTGCCGGGCCAGACCGATCTGGCGTCGCTCCAGCGTGACTTTGCACCGCTGGCCGAGCAGTTCGAGATGGAATGGGAACTGGTCGACGCGTCGATCAAGCCGCGCGTCATGCTGATGGTGTCGAAGATCGGCCACTGCCTGAACGACCTGCTGTTCCGCTACAAGACCGGCCAGCTCAACGTCGAAATCCCGGTGATCGTCTCGAACCACAAGGATTTCTACCAACTGGCGGCGAGCTACAACATCCCGTTCCACTATCTGCCGCTCATGAACTCGACGCCCGAGTCGAAGGCTGCGCAGGAAGCCAAGGTGTTCGCGCTGGTCGAAGACAACAACATCGATCTGGTGGTGCTGGCCCGTTACATGCAGGTGCTCTCCAGCGACCTGTGCAAGAAGCTGGCGGGCCGCGCCATCAACATCCACCATTCGTTCCTGCCGAGCTTCAAGGGCGCGAAGCCGTACTATCAGGCGTTCGACCGTGGCGTGAAGCTGATCGGGGCGACGGCGCACTATGTGACGTCCGATCTCGACGAAGGTCCGATCATCGAGCAGGAAGTCGAGCGCGTCGACCACACGATGGACCCTGAGCAACTGACCGCCATCGGTCGCGACGTGGAATGTGTCGCACTCGCGCGCGCCGTGCGCTTTCACGCCGAGCACCGCATTCTGCTGAACGGCCACAAGACGGTGATCTTCCGCTAAGCGGCCAGTTCAAAAACACGGGGCGGCACCGCCGCAGGCGATGCCTGGCCGCGGACGAGGCGATCAGTCGTTGGCGGCCGCT
Organism: Pandoraea sp. NPDC090278; assembly: GCF_044772185.1. NCBI lineage: Bacteria > Pseudomonadati > Pseudomonadota > Betaproteobacteria > Burkholderiales > Burkholderiaceae > Pandoraea > Pandoraea sp. NPDC090278. The sequence continues at coordinate 100,009 of NZ_JBIVYJ010000004.1, forward strand.
TCGGCTTCGCTCTGCTCGATGGCCTTGACGATGATGCGCAGCGTGGCGTCGAGGTGATCTTCCGTATGCCGCCTGGCGGCGGCCACGTCGCGTGCACGGTACTCGTCGAGCATCTGCTGGTGCTCGTGATTACTGACCTCGACGTGCACGGGCCGCATATACAGCGACAGCGCAATGTAAGGGCCGGACGCATCGCGTAGCGTCTTGATGAGATGCGCCAGGCGGGACTCGTCCTGCGATGCCCACAGTGCCGCATGAAACGCCTGATTCAGCTCGGTCCATTTGGCGACATCCTGCGTGGCGAGCATTTCCGCGTGAAGCGCCTGCGCGTGCGCAATGTCCGCTTCGCTGATCGTGGCCATCGCCTGCTCGGCCATCATCGGTTCGAGCGTCTTGCGCAATCGGTAGAGCTCGTTGACGTCGTCGACCGTCAGACCGCGCACCACCGCGCCGCGGTGAACGTCGAAGAACACCAGCCCCTCGGAGACGAGCGTGCGCAGTGCTTCGCGCACCGGCGTGGTCGACATCTCCAGACGGCGCGCGAGGTCGTCCTGCCGCAGGCGGTCGCCCGCCTTGAGCTTGCCTTGCAGAATCTCGGTACGCAGTGTCTCGATGGCATATTGATATGCCGTGAGACGGCGGCGGCCAGACGTACCGGACACGCTGGCAGAAGCGGAGGACGTGCTTTTCAAAGCTGTGTGGTGTGAGGATTATCGACGCGTGAGTTTACTCCAATTCGTCAGGGCCTCCGTCACGGCGCCGGGCGCCACGCCCGAGGCAAGGAGCGCCGTCACGAGCAGCCGTGACTTGAGTCCCGAGAGCCAGCCGGACATCACCGCCCCACGTCGGACCAGATCGATTTCCGCCCCCACGTAACCGTAAGTTTGCGACGCCGTCGAGCCACCCGATGCTCGGCTTGCGATCACCACCGGGACCTTTTGCGTCAACTCGCCGATACGCTCGGCGAAGCCGAACGACACGTGGCCCGCGCCCTGCGCCGCGATCACCACGGCCTCATAACCCGCTTGCACTGCGAGTTCGGCAAGCTCACCCTCGTCACCCAGCACGGCGCTCACCAAAGCCACCTTCGGCCACGCACGGACCGGTCGTGCCAACGGCTGCGCACGCATCGGGGCGGCGTGGAAAAACGTCGGACGACCTTCCACCAGGCGCGCAGCAACGCCGCCGTCGAGCGACACGAAAGCCTGAACCGCCAGCGAATCGCCCTTGCTGACCCAGCGTGCATAGTGCGCCGTGTCGTTCATCACCACCAACACGCCCCGGCCTGCACTGTCGGGATGGATCGCCGTACGCACGGCCGACAGCAAATTGGCCGGACCGTCGGCACCGGCCGCCTGCGGCGCGCGCATCGCGCCGGTCAGGATCAACGGTGCGGGCAGCTTCCAGAACAAGTCCAGCAGGAATGCCGTCTCCTCCAGCGTGTCGGTGCCCTGGGTGAGCACCACACCGACGGCGCCCGCCGCGATCTGTTGCTCGGCCCAGGCAAGGACCTCCATCAGATCGTCGTAGCGCAGCGACGCGCTGGGAAGCTGACGAATCGATGCCGTCGTGATCGTCGCGACCTCCGACAAGCCGGGTACTGAGCGCGCCAGTTGCGTGGCGTCTAGCGTGGGGACGACGCCGCCTGCGGCGTCGGAGGGCGTCATGCTGATCGTGCCGCCAAGCGAGGCGACGGCAACCACGGGAAGCGAATTGGACATGGTGGAGGCTGGGTTTTTTGATTTCAGTTGATATGCATTGTGCATTATATATAATCGACAATCGTTTGCGAAGGGCATCGAGTGCTTCGCACAGATCCAAAATCGAGGAGACGTCATGCAACCAACAACGGTGGGCCATCCGGCCGCTGGAGCGACGCGATACCGGTTCGCCGTATTCGCACTGATCGTGGTGATTGCCCTGGTGAACTACATCGACCGCGGCGCCATTTCGTATTCCGCCGGGCAGATCACGGCCGAATACGGCTTCGACCGCGCGGGCTGGGGTGCCGTGCTCGGCTATTTCGGCTACGGCTACATGTTCGGGGCTCTCTTCGGCGGGGCACTGGCGGACCGTCTGGGCGCCAAGAAGGTATGGGTGATTGCCGGTATCGCATGGTCGGCGTTCGCCATTGCCATGATCTGGGCGGGCGACATCGGGATCGCGGTGTTTGGTGGCTCGGCACTGACCGGGTTCGCCACGATTCGTGTGCTGTTCGGTTTCGCCGAGGGACCGGCCTACTCGATCATCAACAAGACGATGTCCACATGGGCGTCGCCGTCGGAGCGCGGCTTCGCGGTGTCGATCGGCCTGTTGAGCACGCCGCTGGGCGCGCTGCTCACGGCACCGGTGGCCGTCGGCCTGCTGTTGCTGACCGATAGCTGGCGCACGATGTATGTCGTGCTCGGCATTGCGGGTTTCGTGCTGATTGCGCTGTTCGCACGCGTCTACACGAATCGCCCCGAAGACAACCCGCGCGTGAACGAGGCTGAAGTGGCGCTGATTCAGGCGGGTCGTCCGGCACAGAACACTTCCGCCGCTGCCGCCGCGAGCGATATGCCGTGGTGGAGCTTCTTCAAGAGCAAGACGCTGGTGTTCAACTCGATCGGTTACTTTGCTTTCATCTACGTGAACTTCATGCTGCTGACGTGGACGCCGAAGTATCTTGCCGACGAATTTCATTTCACGCTGTCGTCGCTCTGGTATATCGGCATGATTCCGTGGACGGGCGCGTGTGTGACGGTGCTGCTCGGCGGTCGAATCTCGGACTGGCTGTATCGCAAGACCGGCAAGTTGGTGATCGCGCGTAGCTGGTTCGCGGCTGCCGCGCTGACCTGCACGACGCTGTGTTTCCTGCTGGTGTCGCAGGCACAAAGCGTGTGGGCCGTGATCGCGCTGATGACGCTCGGCAACGCGTTGAATGCCCTGCCGAACTCGGTTTACTGGGCGGTGGTGATCGACACGGCACCCACGCGCGTGGGCACGTTCAGCGGTCTGATGCACTTCATCGCGAACATTGCCTCGGTGCTTGCCCCCACGCTCGCCGGGATTCTGTCGGCCAAGTATGGCTATTCGTCGATGTTCATTGCCACGGCCGTCGCCACGGCGGTCGGCGTGTTCGCCATGCTGCAGGTCAAGCCGGGCGTCGGCCCGAAGCTCACGCGTCGTGAGGGCGAAACGGTGTCGGCCTGATCCCGACCGGCGTGCAACAGACAACGGGGACTCGCGCGTCTCGCGATATCATTTCCTGATCACCGGCATCTCGATGCCGCTCAGGAAAACAGAAACAAAACAGAGACGATGCGTCGGCCGGTAGCCAACACCGGTCGACGTTCGCGCGAGACGCCCGCATGAACCTTCAGCATCTGCACGCCTTCACCATCGTTGCCCAGCAGCAAAGCATTCGCAGCGCAGCGCGCGTGCTCGGTCTGTCTCAGCCAGCGGTCACACGCATCATGCGCGAGCTCGAGCGCAACGTCGATACGCACTTGCTGCATCGCGGCAGCAAGGGCATCGAACTCACGCCGTTCGGTCAGGCATTGCTCAAACGCGCCCATCTGATTCTCGAGGAAGCGCGCAAGGCGCAAGATGAGCTCGACCAGATGCGCGACGGTGCGGGCGGCAGCCTGAACATCGCAATATCGTCGACCGCAGCGCTGTCGCTGTTTCCGTCGGCGTTGCAGCGCTTTCGCGAGCGCATGCCACGCGTCGAACTCACGATCAGCGAGTCTGCTCCGCCCCACACGCAAGACCAGTTGGAAGCCGGGCGTCTCGACTTCGCCGTGTTGACCGAACTCGAAGGCGGTGCCGCCGACGGATTCGAGCGCACTGTTCTGCTGCCCATGCAACTGGTCGTGGTCGGTCGCAAGCGGCATCCGCTGCGCGGCGCGAAGTCGATTGCGGAATTGCGTGACAGCCTGTGGCTCGTGCCGGGCATTGGCGACAGTGCGACCGACTATCTGAGTCGCGTGTTCCGGGACTATCGCCTGAACCCACCGCAAGACGTGATCTCGTGTCGCTCGATCGTGACGGCGTTGAGCATCATGGAGAACTCCGACGCGCTCGGGATCTTCTCGCGCGTGGTGCTCGACCGGCGTCAGCGCATCGCGAACCTGAGCCTGTTTCACCCCGCCGAACCGCTGCCGATGGCGTGGCTGACGCTCGCGACACGGCCAGGGTCGCAGCCCACGCCGGCGGCGCGCTGTCTGATGAACTGCCTCGCGGAAGCGGCGGCGAGTCTCACGGCGGCCGACGTCTGAGACGGCTGCGCATGACGTTCACCTCCCGCTGATTCGTCCGACCCACGCGATAAGAAATGCTGATATCCAGAATATATTTCTTATCTTTTAGGTATAGGGGCGCAGCGATAAGATCCCCGTAACCCGTCTGCCGACGTGTCACGTGCCGCCCTCTACGGTGGCACGGTACGGCGACGCAGACGAGTCACGACAACAACCGATACCTGCACCGGCCAGGCCGGTGTGCGGGCAAGGAGGATGGGGATGACGACATCGCAAGACACCGAGCGTTACTTTTCTTCGACCTACGCCGAGGCGCGTGAGCGTTTTCTGAGCGCAGCACGACGGCGCACCGACCAGATCGATTCGTACCCTGTCGACGCCACTGGCGCGCAGGGCGAAGCCTTGTCGACCGACGTGGCGATGATCGCGCCGCCGAACGCCCGCCGCCTGCTGATCCTGACATCGGCCACGCACGGCGCCGAGGGGCATTGCGGCTCGGGTTGCCAGGTGGCGTTGCTTGACGACGCGCCGATGCTCGCACGCGCGGCCGAGGCCGGTGTGGCCCTGTTGCTGATCCACGCGGTGAATCCGTATGGCTTTTCGTGGGGGAGTCGAACGAACGAAGACAACATCGACCTGAATCGCAACGCGCAGGCCTTTGGCGCGCAACCGCTACCGGTCAACGCCGACTATGCCGATGTTCACGACTGGCTCGTGCCGACCGAATGGCCGCCCACGCCGCAGAACGAGCGCGCCATCGCCGAGTACATCGAACGTCACGGCGAACAACGTTTTCGCAACGCGGTTTCCAGCGGGCAATACACGCACGCCAGTGGCCTGTTCTACGGCGGTCAGGCACAAAGCCGTTCGTTGCAGACTGTCTCGCATGTCCTGCGCACGCAGGCCGCGAGCTTCGCCGACATCGGTTGGATCGACTACCACACCGGACTCGGGCCGCAGGGACACGGCGAGAAGATCTTCGCGGGTCGGCGCAACGAGCAGGAAGTCGATCGCGCCCGGCAATGGTGGGGCGCGGACATCGCGGTGCCGTTTGCGGGCACGTCGGCATTGGTGGACGTGACGGGCCAGCTTGCCTCGACGATCTACACGTGTTGCCCCGAATCGCGCCCGACCCTGATGGCGATGGAGTACGGCACGCAGCCGTTCGAGGCCGTCGTCGGCGCGTTGCGCGGCGAAGCCTGGCTGCGCGCGCATCCGGATGCGCCGACCGACGTCGCGACGGCGTTGCGTCGGCGTGTGCGCGGCGCGTTCTATTGCGATCACGACGTGTGGAAGGGCATGGTGCTCGGCCAAAGCCGGGTTGCCGTGCTTCAGGCGCTTTGCGGGCTGTCGGCGACGTGATGCTGCGCCCGCTTTCGGGTGCACGTACGTCGTCACGCATCGTCTCGCGTGGTTGATGATCCATTGGGTTGGCGCGGCATCTTGCGGGTGTCGCGTCGCCCTCGATTCGGCAAGTCTTCTGCACTTCAAGGAATCGCAATGAACAATGCGTCTCTCGCAATGTCGGCCGATGCGAAACCGGCCACGCCTGCGTGGCGGGTCATCGCGGCCGCCACCATCGGCAATGCCCTCGAATGGTTCGACCTCGTCGTCTACGGCTTTTTCGCCGTCACGATCTCCAGGCTGTTTTTTCCGGCGGGCGACTCGACCGTGTCGCTGCTGCTCACGCTGGGTACGTTTGGCGTGTCGTTCTTCATGCGCCCGCTCGGCGCGATCGTGCTCGGCGTTTATGCCGACAAGGCTGGCCGCAAGGCCGCACTCACGTTGTCGATCACGTTGATGATGGCGGGCACACTCATCATCGGCCTGATGCCGACCTATGCGTCCATTGGCGTGCTTGCGCCGATCGGTCTGGTGCTCGCGCGGATGATCCAGGGCTTTTCAGCCGGTGGGGAGTACGGCAGTGCCACAGCGTTTCTCGCGGAGCAGGCGCCGTCGCGGCGAGGCTTCTATGCGAGCTGGCAGTCGTCGAGTCAGGGCATGACGACCTTGCTGGCATCGGTCTTCGGGGCCGTGCTCACGAGCAGTCTGAGCGATGCCCAGATGCAAAGCTGGGGATGGCGTATCCCATTCCTGTTCGGCTTGATGATCGGCCCCGTCGCGTATTACATCCGCACACACATGGACGAGACGCCCGAGTTCGTGGCGGCCGAGACCACGCAATCGCCGCTGGCCGATACGTTCTCGAGCCAGAAGGAACGCCTGTTGCTCGCTATCGGCGTGGTCGTGCTTGCCACCGTTTCGGCCTACTTGATCCTGTTCATGCCGACGTATGCCGTCAAGCAGCTCGGTGTTTCGGCGTCGACGGTCTTTACGGCCATCATCGCCACCGGCGTGATTCAGACAGTGGGCGCGCCGATCGTGGGGCACCTGTCGGATAAGCACGGACGCACGGGCATGATGCTCGGTGCCGCCGTGGTGATCCTGCTGCTTTCCTGGCCAGCGTTTTACGTGCTCGACCTTCATGCCACGTTCGGCACCATGATGGCCATGCAGATCGGTATCGGACTGGTGAGCGTGGCGTACTACGGCGGCATGCCTGCACTGCTCAGCGAGTTGTTCCCGACGCAAACCCGTACGACGGGTATGTCGATCGCTTACAACCTGGCGGTCACGATCTTCGGCGGCTTTGCTCCGTTCATCATCACCTGGCTGATACAGGTCACCGGCAGCAAACTCGCGCCGAGTTTCTACCTGATGGGCGCGGCGGTGATCAGCATGATCGCGTTACTGCGGATTCGGGCGTTGAAGTTGCGTTGATGAAGTCCGTGTCGCCAGAGGCGGCACATCGCACAAAAGAAAAAGCCCGGGACGCGATGTCTCGGGCTTTTTTTCGCGCGTGAAACGTATCAGGTGCGCTGCGCCAACTCGCTGCCCGCATCGCGCGAAAGCCGTGCAATCGAAATCGTCGAGCTGACGGCGATCAGGCCGACGACGAGGAACGCCCACGGGAAGTCGACATTCGTCACATGATCGCGCCCATGCAGCCACGACGACGTCTGCAACACGGCCGCGCCAATCGTAATCCCGAGCGTGAGCGACACTTGTTGTGCGACGCTGGCGAGACTCGTCGCCTGACTCATGCGATGCCCCGGCACGTCGGCGTAGGAAATTGCATTCAGACTCGTGAATTGCAGCGAGCGGAAGCAACCGCCGAACAGTAGCGTGCCGAGAATGACCAGATGCGACGTCTGGTCGGTGAAGAGTCCATACCCGCCGATGGTCGCTGCCGCAATGACTGCGTTCGTCATCAGCACACGGCGGAACCCCCAGCGCTGAAGAATGCGCAGCGAGAGCGTCTTCATGAACATCGCACCGGCCGCAGAGATGAAGGTCAGCGCGCCCGACTCCAGCGGCGTCATGCCGAAGCCGAGTTGCAGCATCAACGGCAAGAGAAACGGCGTCGCACCTACGCCGATGCGAAACAGCGTGCCGCCACCGACACCCGCGCGGAACGTGGGGATGCGAAAGAGATCGAGCCGCAACAACGGATGCGCAATCCCTTTCGCGTGACGCAGATACGCGACGATCAGCGCCGCGCCGAAGGCGACCAGTCCGAGGGCGAGCGGCGTCGGAATCAGGTGACGGCCGATGGTCGACAGACCCAACATCAGGATCGACAAACCGAAGCCCGAGAGCAGGAAGCCCTTGACGTCGAGCGGCGGCACTTCGTCTTCGTACAGATCGGGAATGAATTTCGTCGCGAGGACGAAACCGAGCACGCCGATGGGGATGTTGATGAAGAAGATCCAGCGCCAGTGCCAGTACGTCGTGATGAAGCCGCCGAGCGGCGGACCGAGCACCGGGCCGACCAGCGCCGGGATCGTGAGGTAGTTGAGCGCGCGCACCATGTCGCGCTTCTCCACGGACTTGAGCAGTGCGAGTCGTCCCACGGGCACCATCATCGCGCCGCCCATGCCTTGCACAAAGCGCGCAATCACCAGTTCCGGCAAGTTGGTCGAGATGCCGCAGCAGATGGAGCCGACGACGAACACGCCGATGGCGGTGCGAAAGACGTTACGCGTGCCGAAGCGATCGGCGATCCAGCCACTGATCGGAATGAAGACCGCGAGGCTGATGAGGTACGTCGTGAGGGCGAGCTTGAGCGTGATCGGGCTCTCGCCGAGATCTTTCGCGATCAACGGCAAGGAGGTGGACAACACGGTGGAATCCATGTTCTCCATGAACAGCGCGCAGGCAACTATCAGTGGAACGAGCATGAGGCATGACGTTGCCGTCGCGGCAACGAGAGTAAGCGAACGAGGTACGGTAAGAGGTGCAGCACGGGGGTACTGAGGTAAAGCGCAGACGATGTAGCAGGTGTCGCTTTCTGCGTTTATAGCAAATTCCGGTGCGGCTCGTGCCGTTGACGGGTGAAGCGAGGCGTCATGCGGGTTTCAGGGGGACCGACGACGCGTCGTGTCGTTTTAAGCAGCGGAATGCCGTGCCACACCGCGATATGGCGTTTTATTTATCGAACTTCGTCGGTTCTCAATGCGACTCAAGAAAGTCACGGAGGACGTGAAGATGCGTATGTGCTTCGTCGTCTTCCAGTCGATGTGCGGCCGTGAGTAATGTGACCGGACCTTCGGTCAGACGCGTGCGCAACTCGGTGAGCATCGCGTTGTGGTCGGCATCCAGCGCTGAAAGCTCTTCGAGGAAGCGCGTGCGGAACGCCGCGAACGCCTCGGGATGCTCGTGAAACCACTTGCGCAGCGGTGTGCTCGGCGTGACGTCCTTTGCCCAAAAGTCGATCTGCGCCTTGGCCTTGGCCAACCCGCGCGGCCAGAGACGGTCGGCGAGAACACGCTGGCCGTCGGCAGCGTCGGGGGCGTCGTAGACGCGCTTAAAGCGAATGTTGTAGGACGGCATGGGGGACGGCCTCCGGGGCTGATCGAGTGAGCGCGCGCCGCTCGCGCTGAGCGGGCGCGCAATACTTCGGAGCTTACCGGACGCCGTCGTTACAGGCGAGTCCCCATCCCAGCGCACATCAGAAGCGCCAGTTGACGTTGCCGTACACCGAGTTGTCGCTGACCTTGCCGCCGAACTGCCCCGAATAGCTCACGCCGAGCGTGACGCCATCGCTGACGAAAGCATCGATACCGGCGCTGACGACCGCTGCGTCACGGGCAATCGGCACGCCCCCCACGGTGAAGGCCGCCGACGTCCCCGAGAACGCCAGTTGCATGTCCGGCGTGTTCGCGCCGTAAGCGTGACGCCACCCGGCCGACAATCGTAAGCGTCCCGATGCCGCAAACCCGGTCCCCGTGGCGAAGAGGATCTCACCACGCAGGCCTGCGGTGGAGAATGTGACGCCGTGCGACTGTTCGTCGGCATGGAGCCCGGCAATGCTGCCGGATTCGTCGAAGGCGTCGGTGCGTACGCGTGCGTAAGCCACGTTTGCGAAGGGCTCGACACTGACGCGCCCGGCATCGAGACGCCACGCCGCCTCGCCGAACACCTGCCACACAGCGGCGTTGTATGTTGCACGCGCCGTCTGTGCGATGGGACCGATGGCGATGGCGCGTTGCGCGCTGATCTGCTGCCAGCCATATGCACCGCCGACCGTGGCACCCAGACGTCCGAAGCGCCGATTCACGTAAGCGCCGATCTGCGCGTCGTTGCTGTTGCCCGAAGCGGCGCCACCCGTGTTGAACGTGCTGTGACCGAGTCCGCCGAACATGCCAGCGCGCCATGCGTCGGCGAAGGGCGCATCCACCCCGGCGAGCACACCCATGCCACGGCGATGCAGAGTCGCTGCGCCCGAGCCACCATCGCTGACGGCGCGGTTACGCATCTGCCCGTCATTGCCGTAGACGGATGCCCACGCCTGTGTCGCGCGAGGTTGCGAGCGGCAATCGTCGCTCTGATTCGGTGACGTCATGTTGGTGCGCGTGGGCTCGTTGCTCGGTTGCGCGGCGTCACACTCCAGTGCAAGCGAGAGACTCTCGCGCAATCGCTGTGAGACCGCGTCGCGTGCAATTTGCGACTGGTTGAGCAACATCGACGCCACCGAGGCGTGCAGACTCCCGTCGAGGCTTTCGAATGCGGCGGGCGCGGTGGCGGCCGTCAGACCGAGTGCGGCCTGATAGGTCGCGCTGCCCGTGCCCAGCGATGCGACCGCAGCGGCCACCGCGCGCTGATTCGGCGTGACGGCCCCGGCGGGCAGCGGCGTGCCGTTTGGCGCGAACGTCAGCAACACGGACGTCGGCGTATAGCTGACCTGTGGCGTGAGGTAGAGGAGGTTGGTGGACGTCGATGCGAATTGCCCGGCGACGCCGCCCGTCGCCGACACGATGACGGCCCCCGATGCATCGGCCGGTTGCGTGCCCGGTGCCGCATTGACGACGAGGTTACTGCCACCGACCGTGGCACTACCCGTGGTGCTGACCTGACTCGGCGCGGTACCGGGGGCCGCGTTGACCTGCAACGTCGATCCCGGCGGTAGCGTGAGGTTGCCACCGACGCTAAGCGTCGACCCCGGCGCACTGACCACGATCTGACTCCCGCTCGCGCCTGTCAGGGGACCGGTCTGTGCGCCTGCTCCGGAGCCACCGGCGCTGGCCGGTGCGGGTGTCGTCAGCGTGGCCCCTGTCTGGACGGTGACCGGGGAGTTGGGCAGTCCACCGATACTCAGCGTACCGCCCGTGACGGTCGTCGGTCCCGACAGCGGATTTTGCGCTCCCAGCGTGAGCGTGCCACCGCCGGTCTTCGTGAGACCGCCCGTGCCGGAAACGCTGCCGGGGAAATTGCCCGACGCCACCGACACCGAACCGCCATTAATCGTGAGCCCGCCTTGTGTTGTGCCGTTCAGCGACGGCAGTGTGACGTTGATGCCTTGCGTGGTCACGCCGCCCTGTGCCACGGTCAGCCCGCCGACGCCCAACCCGCCAGGCGACGTGAGCGTGACGCCACCGCCATTCACCGTCGTGCCGCCCGTGAAGGTATTCGTGCCGCCGAGCGTGATGCCCTGCGGGTTGTTCAGCGACAACCCGCCGTTACCGGAAATGTTTCCACCAAGTGTTAGCGGGGCCGTGCCGCCGACAGACAGTGTCGATCCGTTGTTGAGTGTGATGCCGTTCGCGAGCGTCGCCGGAGCACTTGCGTTGAGTGCGCCACTCCCGTTGACGGCAAGGCCGCCGGTGCCGAGCGAAGCGTTGTTGCCGACAGTTAGCGTGCCAGCGTTCAACGTCGTGCCGCCGGTGAACGTATTGGCCGCTCCTAACGACAGCGAACCACTCCCGTTCTTGATCAGCGCGCCCGCGCCGGACAACATGCCATTGAAGACGTGGCTGCCTGTGTCGCCCGTCGTGAGTCCGCCGCTGCCGAGAATGACCTGTGTGCCAGTGCCACCGTTGAGTGTTGCAAGCACGAGGGGGGCTATCGTGGCGGATGCGTCGAGCGTGGCGCCAGCGTTGCCAAGTGAGATGCCGGAGGTATTGCCGAGACGTCCGGAGGCGCCGAGCTTCAGCGTGCCGCCTGACACGGTTGTTTGCCCTGAGAACGTGTTGTTCCCGCCAAGCGTCACCGTGCCGCTCCCTTGCTTCGTGATGCCGCCGGTGCCGGTGATGCTGCCGTCGAAAGCGTTGTTCGCGGTGCCCCCCAGCGTGAGCGATTGCCCGCCGAGCGAGACCGTGGTGTTGGCGGCACCATCCAGTCCCCGGACGGTGACCGGTGCCGTTGCGCCGGAGAGATCGAGCGCGGTGCCGCCTGCAAGCGTGACGTCGTTCGCGCCGCCAAGCGCGCCACCCGCTCCCAGCGCCAGCGTGCCACCCGCCACGTCGATGCCACCGGTGAAAGTACTTTGTCCCGTCAACGTCTGCGTACCCGCACCGGCTTTGACGATGCCGCCGGTGCCTGCGAAGCCCGCGCCAAGCGTCTGATTGGTTGCGTCTCCGAACGTCAACGTATTGCCACCGACGTTCACAGTGCCACCTGTACCTGCCAGCGTCGCGAGCGTTTGATTACCCGCTGCCGAGATGTCGAATGTGGCGTTGGCGCCTGTGATCGCGACGTTCGCCCCGTTGGCTAACTGACCGGTTGCGCCGAGCGAGAGCGTGCCGTCCGCGATGGTGGTCGTGCCGGTGAACTGCTGCTGACCGAGGAGCGTTTGCGCGCCGCTGCCTTGCTTGACGATGCCGCCCGTGCCGCTGATCGTACCGCTCACGGTGTGGCTCGACGCATCGCCGAACGTCAGCGTATTGCTCCCGAGCGTGACGTTGGTACCCGCCTGTGCAGTCAGCGCGCCGATCGCGCGATTGCCATTTGCGCCGGAAATGTCGAGTGTTGCGCCCGCGTTCTGTAGCGTGACTGCGCCGATGGGGGAAAGCGTGCCAGCCCCGCCAAGCGCGAGCGTTCCCGCCTGTACGACGGTACCACCGGTGAAGGTGTTCGATCCGGTCATCGTCTCGACGCCAGTCCCCATTTTCACCAGACTACCGGTGCCCATCACGCCGCCGCTGTACGTTTCGTTCAGTCCGCTCGCACCGACCTCCAAGGTATTGCTGCCCATGTTGACGTTGCCGCCACCGGTAAGCGCACCGAACGTTTGCGTGCCGTTGCCCGCTGACAGATCGAAGGTCGCGCCGGTCTGCACATCGACGACGCCCGCTGCATTCAGACTCGCGCCCGCACCGAGCGCCAGCGTCCCGGCGTTGACGTTGGTTGCCCCGGCGTACGTGTTCTGACCGTTGAGCGTAAGCGTGGCCGCGCCGTCCTTCGTGATACCACCTGCGCCGCTGATCGCACCGTTAAGCGTGAGGTCGTTCGTACCGACGACGGTGAGATTGCCACCGAGCGTGATCTGGTTGCCGAGCGTGCTGGCCTGCGTGGCGTCGAGCGATGTCCCGTCGGCGAAGTTCACCGCGCCCGTGCCCAACGCCGTGTTGCTGCCCACGGAAATGCCGCCCGCCTGAACGTTGACACCGCCTGAGAAATCGCTATTCCCCGAGAGCGTTTGAACGCCATTGCCGAGTTTCACGAGACTGCCACCTGCGCCGTGAATGTCGGACGCCAGTGCGCTGCCCGCAGCGTCGGCAAGCGTCAGCGTCGTTCCGCCGAGATTGAGGGTGCTGCCTGCGACACCGCTCACCGTTGCAGCAGTCTGATTAGGCCCTGAGGAGAGATCGAGGACGGCCGTCGCGCCGTTGAGATTGGCGTTCTTGCCGCCGAGCTGCGTGCCGTTGCCGAGCGCCAGCATGCCCGCGTCGACACGGACATCGCTCGTCAATGCAGCGCTGCCGTTCAACGTTTGTGTGCCACTGCCTTGTTTGATGAGTTCACCCGTGCCATTGAGTGTGCCGCTGAAGATTGCGGTGTTGGCGCTGCCCAGCGTGAGCGTCTGCGTGCCGAAGTCGACCGTGCTGCCAGCGATTCCGCTCAGCGCGCCGATGACGGGCGTCGTGGCGGCGCTCACATCGAATGTCGCGCCGGACGCGACCGTCACATCGTTCGCATTCGACAGCGTGCCATTGGCATCCAGAGCGAGCGTGCCGTTATTCACGCTGACGTTCCCCGTGAACGTGTTCTGCGCGCCGAGCGTGAGCTTGCCGCTGCCGTCCATGATCAGCGCGCCGGTCCCGGAGATGGCGCTCGCGAGCGTGTCGTTATCGTTGTTGCCGACCGTCAGCGAACTGCCGCCGCCCAGCACGACGCTTCCGCCGGTGCCGTACAGATGTCCCAGCGATTGATTCCCTGCCGCACTGAGGTCAAGCACTGAACCCGTCCCGGTGAGTGACACGGACGCGCCCGGCGCGAGGCTGGCCCCGGCCCCAAGCGCGAGTGTGCCGTCGGAAATTGTGGTGGTGCCGGTGTACTGCTGCGTGCCGAGCAATGTCGTCGTGCCGTTGCCTTGTTTGACGAGATTGCCTGAACCGCTGATGACGGCAGCGACGGTATGCGTCGTCGCATCGCCGAACGTGAGCGTGTTGATCCCCAATCGAATCTGCGTGCCAGCGTCGGCAGAGAGCCCACCGATGGTGAGCGGTCCATTGGCTCCCGAGATGTCGAACGTCGATCCTGCATTGGAAAGCGTGACGGCACCATTCGTGGCGAGCGTGCCAGCGCCACCGAGTGCCAGCGTCCCCGCCTGAATGACGGTCCCGCCGGTATAGGTGTTTTGCCCTGTGAGGGTCTCGGTGCCCGCGCCGATCTTGACGACCGATCCCGTGCCGGTGAGTCCACCGCTGAACGTATCGCTGCCCGCGCTGCCAATTTCGGTGACGAGGGCACCGATGTTCACCGTGCCTGCACCGTCGATTGCTCCGATCACTTGCGTGCCGTTCCCGGCGGAAAGATCGAGCGTTGCACCGCTGGCGACGCTCACGGTGCCGGTGGCATTGAGCGACGCACCGGCCCCGAGGGCCAGCGTGCCCGCATTGATCGTTGTCGCACCCGCATACGTGTTGCTGCCGCCCAGCGTGAGCGTCGCGCTGCCCAACTTGGTGATGCCGCCGCTTCCCGACAGCGCGCCATTGAGGGTGAGGTCGTGACTACCGAGAACGGTCAGCGTACCGAGCAGTGTGGCGCTGTTGCCTAGGGTGATGGCTTGCGTGCTGTCGAGCGTCACGTTGTTGCCGAAGGTCGCCGCCCCCGTGCCCAGCGCGAGGTCGTTGCCGACGACCAGTCCGCCAGACCCGACGCGCACGCCGCCGGAGAAATCGCTGGCACCCGAGAGCGTCTGGACGCCGGGGCCCGAGACGACAAGTGCGCCGGTCCCGTGAATCGCGCCGCTGTAAGTCGCGTTGCTTGAGTTGCTCAACGTCAACGTCAGCGTCTGCCCACCCAGCGAGATGGCACTGCCAGTCACGCCGTCGAGAGTGCCGATGGTCGACGCCGCACCGCCACTGATATCGAACACGCTGTTAGTGCCTCTGAGCCAGAGCGCGTTACCCCCTTGAAGCGCTGCGCCGCCGCCCAGTGCCAGCGTTCCATCAGCGATGGCGATGGCACCCACATACATTTGCGTTGCGGTGATTGTTTGTTTGCCCGCGCCCTGTTTGACGAGTCCACCCGTGCCGGTGATCGTGGCGGCGAGTGTCTGGTCGGTGGCGTCACCGAAGGTCAGCAAGGTGTGGCCAAGCGCGAGTGTTCCGCCGGTGCCCGATAACGCGCCGATGGTTAGCGGCGCGGCCGCGCCGCTGACGTCAAACGTCGCTGTTGGGCCGCCCAATATGACAGCGCCCTGCGACGCGAGCGAGCCGCCACTGCCGAGTGCGAGCACCCCGTCGTTGATGGTGGTGCCTCCCGTCCATCCTCCCGTGCCTGCGAGCGTAAGTGTCGCGGCGCCCGCATTCTGAAGTGCGCCATTCCCCGTCACGGTGCCGGCCAGCGTCAGATCCGCGCTACCGAGCACCGCAGACGTGCCACCGAGTGTGATGTTGTTGGCGAGGGTCAGCGCTTGCGTCGTGTCGAGCGTGGTCTGATCGGCGAGCGCGAGCGTTCCGATGCCGAGCGCATTCGCGTTGCCCAATTGCAGTCCGCCAGCGTTGACGGTCACGCCGCCGGAGAAGTCGCTCGCACCGCCAAGCGTCTGCACGCCGCCGCCTTGCTTAATCAGCCCTCCGGTGCCGTGAATGCTGCCGTTAAACGTCTCCCCCGTGTTGTCACCGAAGGTCAGGGTGTTCGCACCTAACTGCACCTGCGCTGCGCCGCCGCTGAGTGCGCCGATGGTCTGAGGACCGGCGGCGCTGATGTCCAGCGATGTCGAGCTATCGCCGAGCGTCACGGCGTTCTGCGCCGATAATCCGCCTCCGGCACCGATCACAAGCGAACCGCCACCCACGACGACACTGCCCGTAAACGTTTGTTGGGCGGTGATGGTTTGCGTGCCTGTCCCGAACTTGACGATGCCGCCACCGGTGCCCGTCAGCGTGCCCGCGAAGGTCTGGTTGGTGTTGTCACCGAAGGAGAGCGTGTTGTCGCCCAGATTGATCGTGCTGCCGACTGCGCCCGATAGTGCGCTGATCGTCTGGTTTTCGCCGCCGCTGATGTCGAGTGCCGCACCGCCCGCGATGCTCACCGGATTCGCCGACAGCGTGCCCGTGCCGCCAAGAGAGAGCGTGCCCTGATCGATGGTGATCTGACCGGTGAAGGCATTCTGTCCGGTCAGCGTTTGCGTGCCGGTGCCTTGTTTGACGATGCCGCCCGTGCCGCCGATGCTGCCCGCGAACGTCTGGCTCGCCGCATCGCCGAGTGCAAGCGTGTTGCTGCCCAGTGTGACCTGACTGTTGGCCGTGCCGATCAGCGAGCCGATGGAGACAGGCCCCGCGCCGCCGATGTCGAACGTCGCACCGTCCGCGAGCGTGACGACGTTGCTGCCCGCCAACGCATTATTCCCCTGAAGCGCGAGACGTCCCGCTGCGACGTCGATGCCACCCGTGAACGTCTGCGGGCCGGAGAGCAGCAGCGAACCCGTGCCTTGCTTGACGAGGCCACCAGTCCCGGAAATCGTGCCGCCGAAAGTCGTGTTCCCAGCATCCCCGACTGTGAGCGTCTGATTGCCGATGAGCACCGTCGATCCGGATACGCCGGAGAGCGCTCCGAACGTCATGTTCGCAGCGGTGGAGAGGTCCAGCGTCGATGTGCTGCCTGTCAGCGCAAGCGGGGGGGCGTTGGCAAAGGCAGCCCCCTGAAGTGTCAACGTGCCTGCACGCACATTGATCCCGCCTCCGGCAGTGCTTGTGCCGGTCAGCGTCATGACCCCCGTGCCTTGTTTGACGAGGCTCCCGCCACTGCCCGTGAACGCACCGGCGAACGTCTGATTGGTCGCATCGCCGAAGGTCAGCGCGTTGTTGCCGAGCGCGACCGATGTGTTGGCGATGCCTGACAATGCGCCGATGGTTTGCGCCGATGCCTGACTGATGTCGAACGTGGTGCCGCCCCCGAGCAGAGACACCGCACCGGTGCTGGCGAGTGAGCCACCGGCCCCGAGCGCAATGCCGCCCGCGTTGATTCTTGTGCCGCCGGTGAAGGTATTCGCGCCGCTTAGCGTCTGCGTGTTGGCATTCGTCTTCA
The DNA here is from genome assembly GCF_044772185.1 of Pandoraea sp. NPDC090278. Lineage (NCBI taxonomy): Bacteria > Pseudomonadati > Pseudomonadota > Betaproteobacteria > Burkholderiales > Burkholderiaceae > Pandoraea > Pandoraea sp. NPDC090278. The sequence continues at coordinate 117,285 of NZ_JBIVYJ010000004.1, forward strand.
CGATGCCGCCCGTGCCGCCGATGGCTCCCGCGAATGTGCTGTTGGCGCTGCTCCCGAGCGTCAGGTTGTTGGCGCCGAGCGCGATTTGCGTGTTGCCCACGCCGGACAATCCCGAGACGGTTCTGTCGCCGTTCGCTGCCGACATATCGAAGACGGCGCCCGCACCGGAGAGCGCAAGCGGGGTGCCGCCGATCTGCAAGCTGCCCGCGCCCGACAACGCGAGCGTTCCCGCCACGACATTGACGCCCCCGCTGAACGTATTGGCCCCTGTCAGCGTAACGGTCTGCGCCCCCTGTTTGGCCAGACTGCCGCTGCCGCCGATCAGACCCGACAACGTAAGCGCCGCGCTGCCGCCGAGTGTCAACGTACTGCCACCGCCGATGGCAATCGTGTTGGTGAGCGACACCGGTGCACTGGCGTCGAGCACGCCGGTGGTACCCGATACCTGAACCGTGCCGCTGCCAAACGCCGTGCTGCTGCCAGCGACGAGCGTACCGCTCGTGAGAAACGTCCCCCCGGAGTATGTGTTGATGCCCGAGAGCGACAGGCTTCCCGTGCCGCCAAGCGACACGCTGCCAGTACCGCTGACGACACCGCCCAACGTCAGCGGGTTGGTCCCCGAGACAGAGAGGCCGTTGGTGCCTAACGCCGTCGGAAGGGTAATCGTCAGCCCCGCACTAGCCGCTTGCATGGCCCCGCCGTTGACCGTGAGCGAGCCGGTGCCGAAGCTGCCCGCGTTATCGAAAACGGAGAGGCCACCGTTGAGCGTTGTCGACGTGACGGCGAGCGGACCGGTGAGCGTCCAAGTGCCGCCATTCACGGTGGCGCTCGTGAAATTCACGTAGCTCGCGCCGTTGAGCGTGCCGGTGCCGGTCGTGGTCGCGTTGTTAGCAGAGTTGCGAAGCACCAGCGCGTTGGTGCCACCTGCGCCTCCGTCGACCACGCCCGCCGCCGCAAAGCCGAGGTTGAAGCCGACGACGGGAAGGGCACCGATACCGGTACTGCCGCCGTCGTTGAATGTCGAGCCGGTGACGGCTGTGAATGTGTTGTTGCTGTTCGTGCCGAGCGAGACGCTACCGCTTAGCGTGCCTTCGTTGCTGAAAGTATTGCCTGCACCCGTCATGCCGTTGGGTTGAAAGGCCACGCGTCCGAGAATGGTCCCCGTGTTGGAGAAGTTGACGCCCGCGCCCCCATACGCCACCGCCACCGGTGCGCTGCCGTTCCCCGTGAGTGTGACCCCGAGGATCGGCGTGGCTCCTAGCGTGCCGCTGTTGTTGATGGTCGTGGTGCCGCCGGTCGCGTTCTGCGCTGTCAGCGCCAAACCCGTCAGCCCGGGCAAGCTCACGCCCAGCACACCCACCGTGCCCCGCATGATCGCGTTGTTCGTCACCGTCTGCGTACTGCCACCGGCATTGCCGTTGCCGATGACGGTGCCCGATGCAAGCAACCCGATGCCGCCGAGCAGCGAAGGGTCGATGGTGCCGCCGTTCACGAGCGTGATGTTGTTCCCCGTGAGCGACAGTGCCGTGCCACCCACGCCGAGCAGCACCCCGACACCGGCGCTGCTGTTGACGGTGACCTGCAAGTTGTTTGCCGCATTCGCGTAGGACGGCGCCAGCGGATTCGCAGCCCCGCTGCACGTCACGATGTTGCCCGCCGCCGTACAAGTCGCCCAGGATGTCGCGGGTGCCAACGCGCCGAGCACCACGATGCAGGCAAGGCACACGCGCGTGAGCGACATCGCGGGAACTGCCGCTCGAAGGATCGGGAACCGTCTTGCACGACGCACACGCGACCCCGATGCGCCCGCATTCTGATGCGCCGTTTCCGGCACGGGGACGACATCGACGCGGCAATGCCGCCAGACCAATCGATAGAGGTGCTTGTTCATCGTGCTCCGGTTCCCAATGGCATGGAGTGCAGAAAGGGCGGTGCGCGATGGCAACGCGCCCTTGGCGGCGGCATTCGGGGGGAGGCGACGACAGCAGCAGTGCAGTGACAGGGCTGCGGGACGACGCGCTAATGCGCGATAAATGTGCGGGCCATTCTAGAAAGCGCGATGGGAAAGTGCCCGCGGCATGCCGCTGAGGAGGCGCGCAGAGTGACATCGCGGGACGCGGAATTTGGCAGGGGAATCAAGGCCGTGCGCGGCCTTGCGGAGAACGAGACGACGCCGTTGCAGCGCCGTAAGAAAAGCAGAGTTTCGGACGATTCCCTAAATCATCGACGGCGAGCGACCGCTTGGGCCACTCGCCGCCATGAGACGGAAGACGACGATCAACGACGTGTCGCTACTTACGCAGCACGCGTAAGCGGCGCGACCTGACGAATGCCCAGCGACGCCAGCGACTGCGAGATCGCGGTGACGACGTTACGCATCTCGTTGTCGTCGATGGCGCCGATGCAGCCGACGCGGAACGTCTCGATCTGCGTGAGCTTGCCGGGGTAAAGGATGTAACCGCGCTCGCGCACGGCCGCGTAGAACGCCTTGAAGTCGTACTTGCTGTCGGTCGGTGCATGGAACGTCACGATGACGGGCGCTTGTACCTCTGCTTCGAGGAATGGTCGGAAGCCCAGCGACGCCATGCCGTCCACCAATGCACGACAGTTCATCTGGTAGCGTCCACCGCGCACCGGTTGGCCACCCTCGTCGAGGAACTGATCGACGGCCGCACGCAGCGCGGCGACCACGTGCGTCGGCGGCGTGAAGCGCCATTGCGTGGTCTTCTGCATGTAGGTGTACTGGTCGTGCAAGTCCATCGCCAGCGAGTGGCTGTTGCCACCGCTTGCTTCGAGCACCGTCTTCTTCGCAATGACGAAGCCCATGCCTGGCACGCCTTCGAGGCACTTGCCGCTTGCGGCGATCAACGCGTCGAACGGCATCGAGCGCACATCGATCTCTATCGCGCCGAACGAACTCATGGCGTCGACGATCAGCCCCTTGCCGTGCTTCTGGCAGACCCGTGCGATATCGGCCAGCGGGTTCAGCACGCCCGCGCCGGTTTCGAGATGGACTTGTGCGACGTGCGTGATCGAGGGATCGCGCGAGAGCGCTTCGTCGATGGCCGCCGCGCTGGCCGCCTGATCTTCGGGGATGGGCAGCGCGACGGCGTCGCGGCCGAGATAGCGGCAGATCTTCAGAATGCGCTGGCAGTACGCGCCGTTATCCGGCACGAGAATGCGGGCATTGCGCGGCGTGAGCGTACCGATGGCCGCTTCGACGGAGAACGTCCCCGAGCCTTGCAGCGGGACACAGACGTAGTCATCGCCACCGTGCACGATGTCCACCAGATCGCGGCACAGCGACGCGGTGATGCGGTTGAACTGGGCGTCCCACGACCCCCAGTCGCGCAGCATGGCCTGTCGGGTGGCCGGCGACGTGGTGAGCGGGCCGGGGGTGAGCAGAATCGGTTCCTGACCGAGAATCATGACCGCCTCCTATTAAGCGGGGAAATTACCAAAATGAGCGACCGAAAATGAGCGACCAAAACCAACGTCAATGTCCGTTCCGCGCGCCCGGCACGTTGCCGGACGGCCGACGCCACGCCTGCGTGTAACGCTCCACCACGATCTGCACGCCGTGATAGAGCAGGCACACCAGCATCGACGTGAGCACCACGAGCGTGGCCATCGCGGCGGCGGGTCCGATGGACCCGGTCTCGTCCATGTTGACGATGGCAACCGACGCGAGCGACGTGTCTGCGGAGTAAAGGAAGACGACGGCAGAGACTGTCGTCATGGCGTTGACGAAGAGATACCGGCTGATGTCGATGATCGACGGCAGGCAGATCGGCGCTGACACGCGCCAGAACGTGCGGTAGAAGGGCACCTTGAGCGACGCCGACACATACTCGAACTCGGGGTCGATCTGTTTGAGCGCCGTGACCGCCGTGAGGTGACTCGACGAGTAGTAATGCACGACGTTGACGATCACCAGAATCGCGAGCGTGCCGTAGAGGTTGTGCAGCGGGTTCGCTTCGGAAACGAAGAAGAAGATGTAACCGAGACCCAGCACCAGCCCCGGCACGCCCATCGGCAGCACGGCCATCATGCGGATGAAGCCGCGCACCCACGCCATGCCGCGTGTCTTCTCGAGCAGGTAGGCAATGACGAAGATCGCCGCCGTTCCCCACACGGCGCACCAGAACGCCATCTGCAAGCTGTTGACGTACGAATCCACGGCACCGCTTTCGATCAGCCCGAAGCGGTAGTGACCGAGCGACAAGCTGAAGTTGTACGGCCAGAACTTCACGAACGACGCGTACACCGCCATGCCCAGAATTGCGAGCATGATCGCGGCCATCCCCCAGCACATCGTGGCCATGAGCCAGTCGAATCCGCGTGACGGCTTCGGCACATACGGCACGGCACGCGCGGAGAGCAGCGCCTGCTGCTTGCGCTGTACGACGGAGTCCACCAGATAGGTAATCCCGACGGGCACGAGCAGCACCAGCCCGACCACCGCACCCTTGGAGAAGTCCTGCTGTCCGATCACCAGCTTGTAGATGTCGGTGGCCAGCACATTGAAGTCGCCACCGATGACCTTGGGAATGCCGAAGTCGGAAATCGCGTAAGTGAAGACGATCATCGCCGCGCTGATGACCCCGTACTTCGCGCCGGGCAGCGTGATGGTGAGAAAGCGTCGCAGTGCGGGCGTGCCGAGCGCATCGGCGGCTTCATAGAGTCGTGCATCGGTGAGCGAGAGCGCCGTAATCAGAATCATCAGCGCGTGCGGGAACGTGGCGTTCACGAGCGACATCACGATGCCCAGCGGGCCGTAGATGTCCACGTCGCCCATGAACGGACGCAGCAGCCCCTGATTGCCGAACCAGAAGATGAACGAGATGGCGGGCAGCAGCGTCGGGCCGAGAATCGGAATTAGTGCGATGTTGCGCAGCAGGGTCTTGTGACGGATGCAACTGCGCGTGAGCGCGTACGCGAAGATGAAAGCGAGCGGCACCGTGATGCAGGTCGTCACCATCGAGATCCAGACGCTGTTCCAGATCGAGCCGAAGAGTGCAGGGGAGTGGAAGTACTCGCGAAAGTGTCGCAACCCGACGAAGTGCCCGTCGTTGTCCTGCACGCTCTTGACGAGAATCGCGGCCATTGGCGCGAGCAGAAAGAGCACACCGGCCGCCGCAGCGACAAGCAGCAATGCCTGTGCGAGACGATCCGTCCAGTGCGAGACGAGCCTTACCGGGCGAACCGCTGACGGCGGTGGCCGATCCGCAGTCGTGGGTGTTGCCGGGGCGGCAGTCAGTGTCGAGCCTGCTGAACTTAAGGAACTCATCGTGGCTACCCCTGACGGAAGACGCGCACGGCGGCGCTCGGCACCGAGAAGCGCAGCGCGCCACCCGTCGCCGGTTGCAGGGCCTGCATGTCCGCAGGCGAGAGGTCGGCGTAGAGCGCGTGGTCGCAGGCGTGCATGCGCAACGTCACGCGCGAGAACGCCCCGAGAAACTCGATCTTCTCGACATTGCCGTCGAATACGTTGGCGGTGTCGTCGAGGTCGTCCAGATTGCGCACGCGCACGTCCTCCGGCCGGAAGAAGACGCGAATGTCCTCGCCCGAGCGGCAGCCATTGAGCGTGCCGCATGTCAGCTCGTACTGGCCGACGTGAACGCGTCCCGCCTCACCCAGACGCGCGGGCAGGATGTTCGTCTTGCCCACGAAGTCCGCGACGAACGGCGTGGCCGGATGCTGATAGATCTCGCCGGGCGTGCCGACCTGTTCGATGACGCCGTTGTTCATCACGACAATGCGATCGGCCATCGACAGCGCTTCTTCCTGATCGTGCGTAACGAGAATCGTGGTGATGCCCAGCCGTTGTTGCAGCGCGCGGATCTCGCTGCGCAGACGCACACGCACACGGGCATCCAGTGCCGAGAGCGGCTCGTCGAGCAGCAACAGGCCGGGCGAGGTCGCGAGTGCCCGTGCAATCGCAATGCGTTGCTGCTGGCCGCCGGAGAGCTGGCCGGGAAACTTGCCGCCCGCATCGGGCAACCCGACCATCGCCAGCAGTTCGGCCACACGCGCGTTTCGCTCGGCGCGCGGCACACGACGGTTCGTCAGTCCGTACGCCACGTTTTGCGCGACGCTCAGATTCGGAAACAGTGCGTACGACTGGAAGACGATGCCGTAGTCGCGCTGCATCGGCGGCAACGACGAGATGTCCCGTCCGTTTTGCGACAGCGTGCCTTGCGTCTGCGCCTCCAGTCCGGCGATGATGCGCAGCAACGTGGTCTTGCCGCAGCCCGACGGACCGAGGAAACAGAGCATTTCACCGCGTCGCACGGTGAGATGAATGTCATGCAGCACCACGGTGCTATCGAAGCGTTTGTGTATGCCTGCTAGATGGAGATACGTGTCGTCGCTCATTCGGGAGACCTCCTGCATGGTTGTGCCGGTGTGCGTGAGTGCGCGTGCGGCGCGCTTGATGCGGGCCGCACGCTGCGTCATCACGTCGTCACTTCTTCTCCGACTTCGCGCCGTAACGTTTCTGCCACTCGGCAAGCACCGACTCGCGGCTCTTCGCGATGTCCGTGAAATCGTTCTTCACGAGCATGTCCGGGTAGTTGGCCGGAATGGTCTCGAACTTCTTCGCAACACCCGGGTAGGCCACGATGGCCCAGTCCTTCGCGTACATCTCGTTGGCTTCCTTGCTCGCGAGCCAGTCCATGTAACGCTTGGCGGCGTCGAGCTTCTTGGTCGTCTTCACGATGCCCGCTGCTTCGATGTCGTAGCCCAAGCCTTCCTTGGGGAACACGAGATCGATGGGCGCGCCCGCCGCCTTGGTGCGGTGCGCATTGAACTCGAACGAAATGCCGATGGGGTACTCGCCTGCGCCCGCGTCACGACACGGCTTCGAGCCGGAGTGCGTGTACTTCACGATGTTCTTGTCGAGCGCGTCCATGTACTTCCAGCCGCCGTCCTTGCCGAACATCTGCAACCAGGCCGTGACGTCGAGAAAGCCTGTCCCGGACGTGGCCGGGTTGGGCATCACGATCATCCCCTTATAGATGGGCTTGGCGAGGTCTTCCCACGACGTGGGCTTGGGCAGATTGCGCTTGGCCGCTTCCACGGTATTGAAGCAGACGGTCGCGCCCCACACGTCGAGGCCCACCCACGACGGTGGATTCGCCTTGTCGCTATAGGCGCGCGTGAGCTGATCGAAACCCTTGGGGGCGTACGGTGTGAGCAGGCCTTCCTGCTTGATGAGTTCCAGACTGGACGCGGCAAGCCCCGCGATCACATCCGCCTGCGGGTTGGCCTTTTCTGCGAGCACCTTGGCCGTGACCACGCCGGTGGAGTCGCGCACGTACTTGATCTCGATGTCCGGATTCGCCTTCTGGAATGCTTCGGCATACGGACGCATGACCTCGACTTCCCACGCGGTATAGACAGTCAGCGTGGTCTTCGCGAGCGCGTGACCGGCCTGTGCAGCGCAGACGAGTCCTGCGGCGAGGACGGCGGCAGCGCGCATGGCACGGCGCAAGGATGAATTCATGGATGGCTCCTGTGGGTCGCGATCAGGGTCGCGTTGTAAGTACACTCGACGGCCTTCTGTGAGGCGATTTGTTGCATGATATTGGCAAATTATGTCGTTTTCTTGAAACCCTTGGCTTTTGTCATCTGTTCGTCAAATACCTCCAATAGTATGGAAATCGTTGATTCAGATAGGGTTTTGTCGCTGCCGCAATCGACTCGACCCGACGGTGTTGCAAAATCTGTCTGCAATGTCGGATGCGTTTTGTTGACAATCTACAAATTGCTGTGCTTGAATGTCAACAACAAAAATAATCACGTGATGCCACAAATTGCCAAGTACCGATGGCACGGCGGTTTGTGTTCCGGCGCAGGGGCGCCGACGTCGCGCGATGGCATCAATGTCCAGAGCACTGTTTTGAAAAAGGGAAGGCCGGTATGACTCCGAAGCCCACGTCGCCAACCGCAATCGAGTTGTTGCAGAGCCAGTCGCTTACCACGCTCGTCCAGCACGAAATCGAGCGTCAGATCATGGCGGGCACGCTCACGCCCGGGACCAAGCTCAACGAGATCGAGGTCGCAGGCAGCCTTGGCGTGTCGCGTGGTCCGGTGCGTGAAGCGTTCCGTGCACTTGAAGAAGCCGGACTGCTGCGCACCGAAAAGAATCGCGGCGTCTTCGTGCGGGTCATCTCGATTGAAGAAGCCGAAGAGATTTACGCGCTGCGCGGTGTGCTCGACGAGTACGTCGCCCGCACGTTGGCCGAGGTGATCACGTCCGAGCAACTCACGCGCTTGCGTGAATCCGTCGAGGCGATGCATCACGCGGTGGAAACCGGCGACAGCGAGGGCTATTACCAACTGAACCTGGCGTTTCACGACGCGCTCGTCGAGATGGTCGGCAACCGCAAGTTGCTGGAGACGTATCGCCGTCTGGTGAAGGAGCTGAGCCTGTTCCGTCACGAAGCGCTGACGGGCGATTCCTCCGCGCCGCCGAAGTCGGAGCGTGAGCACCGGGACATCGTGAGCGCGATTGCGTCGCGCGATCCCGAACGTGCCGCGCAAGTCACGCGCGACCACCTGGTGCGAGGCCGTACGCGTATTCGCGAAATGCTCGCGCGTGCGCCCGGTGCACCGGGTGCTACGCCGCAGGCGAAGGCGGGCTGAGCGCCCAAGGATTTGTCTTGTTGATATTTCGGCCGCATGCAGGTCATCGCACGAAGCGCGATGACCCTTACGGTCAACCGAGTGGTTATTGAGGAGAACCGACGTGAACCAGCCCGCACAGATTCAAGTGAACGGCCGTCAGTACCGCCTGCCGAAGCAACCGACCGTCATCGTATGCGTCGACGGTTGCCAGTTCGAATACATCGAAGCCGCTGCCGCCGCAGGCGTTGCGCCCTATCTGAAGCGTTTGCTCGCCGAGGGGGCCGTCTTCCAGGGCGACTGTGTCGTGCCGTCGTTCACTAACCCCAACAACCTGTCGATCGTGACCGGCGCGCCCCCCGCCGTGCACGGTATCTGCGGCAACTACTTCTTCGACCCGGCCGCCAACGGCGGTCGTGGCGCGGAAGTCATGATGAACGACCCTGCCTACCTGCGTGCGGGTACCGTGTTTGCAGCGGCTGCCGATGCGGGCGCGAGCCTCGCCGTCGTGACGGCCAAGGACAAGCTGCGCAAGTTGCTCGGCTATCGCATGAAGGGCATCTGCTTCTCGTCGGAGAAGGCCGATCAGGTCACGCTCGAAGAGAACGGCATCGAAGACGTGGTCGACCTCGTCGGCATGCCGGTGCCGGACGTCTACAGCGCAGAACTCTCGGAGTTCGTGTTCGCGGCGGGCGTGCGCCTGCTGGAGACGCGTCACATCGACCTGATGTATCTCTCGACGACGGACTACATCCAGCACAAGTGGGCCCCGGGCACTGACGGCGCGAACGCCTTCTACGCGATGATGGACAAGTACCTCGCGCGGATGGACGAACTCGGTGCGGTCATCGGCTTGACCGCCGATCACGGCATGAACGCCAAGCACGATCCGAAGACCGGCCAGCCCAACGTCATCTATCTGCAAGACCTGCTCGACGACTGGTTCGGCAAGGGTGTGGAAGCGGGCGGTGCGCGCGTGATCCTGCCGATTACCGACCCGTACGTGGTGCACCACGGCGCGCTCGGTTCCTACGCCACGATCTATCTGCCGAACGACGCGGATCGCGACGCCATTCGCGCACGCCTCGCTGCGCTGCCGGGCATTGAAGTGGTGCTGACCAACGCCGAAGCCTGCGCACGCTTCGAGCTGCCGCCGGATCGCGTGGGCGATCTGGTGGTCGTGAGCGATCAATCGGTCGTGTTGGGCACCAGCGCGAGCCGCCACGATCTGTCGGGACTGACGGTGCCGCTGCGCTCGCACGGCGGTATCTCGGAGCAGACGGTGCCGTTGCTCTTCAATCGCAAGACGGAAGGGATTCCGGGCAAGGCGCGACTTCGCAACTTCGACATTCTCGACGTTGCACTGAATCACGTTTGAGCCACGTCGGATTGACGTCCGACCCAAGAGCAGAGCATTAGCGCCAGGGTCGTGCAAACCTCAGAACGTATGCACGACCCGGCCCTTGTCCAGTTAGAGACGCAGTGGAGAACCCCATGAACGCGCCGCACAAGCTGCACCCCGAGTTCCGCGCCGAAGCGCTTCGCATCGGTGGCGAAAAAGTGACCCGCGAACGGATCATCGAAGTGTTCAATCCGTATTCGGGCGATCTGGTCGGCACTGTGCCGAAAGCTTCGCTCGACGATGTGCGTCGCGCGTTCTCCATTGCCAAGCAGTACCGCTCCACGCTCACGCGTTTCGAGCGCGCCAACATTCTGGAGAAGGCGGCCGCTCTGTTGCGTGCACGCACGGCGGAGGCGGCGGCCATCATCACGATGGAGTCGGGGCTCTGCAAGAAAGATGCCGTCTACGAAATCGGCCGCGTTGCCGACGTGCTGGGTTTCGCCGCGGGCGAAGCGCTCAAGGACGACGGACAAGCGTTCTCGTGCGATCTCACGCCGCACGGCAAGAAGCGTCGTGTGGTCACGCAGCGCGAGCCGCTGCTGGGCGCGATTGCGGCGATCACGCCGTTTAACCACCCCATGAATCAGGTGGCGCACAAGGTTGCGCCGTCGATTGCGACGAATAACCGGATGGTGCTCAAGCCGTCCGAGAAGGTGCCGCTCTCGGCTTTCTATCTGGCCGACACGCTGTACGAAGCCGGTCTGCCGCCGGAGATGCTGCAAGTGATCACGGGCGATCCGATGGAGATTGCCGACGAGCTGATCACGAACGAGAACATCGACATGATCACCTTCACGGGCGGCGTGTCGATCGGCAAGTACATCGCGTCCAAGGCGGGCTATCGCCGCATCGTGCTGGAGCTGGGCGGCAACGACCCGCTGATCGTGATGGAGGACGCCGATCTGGAGCGCGCCACCGATCTCGCGGTGCAAGGGTCGTACAAGAACTCGGGGCAGCGTTGCACGGCGGTCAAGCGCATGCTGGTGCACAAGGACATCGCAGCGCAGTTCACCGAACTCGTGGTCGAGAAGACGCGTGCGTGGAAGTACGGCGATCCGGCCGATGGCGACAACGACATGGGCACGGTGATCGACGAAACGGCCGCGCGCCTGTTCGAGTCGCGAGTGAACGAAGCGGTGTCGCAGGGCGCACGTCTGCTGGTGGGCAACAAGCGCGACGGCGCACTGTATTCGCCGACGGTGATCGACCGGGTCGACCCGAAGATGACGGTAGTGCGCGAAGAGACCTTCGGGCCGGTGTCGCCGATCATCACGTTCGGCAGCATCGACGAAGCCATCGCCATCTCCAACGGCACCGCGTTCGGTCTGTCGTCCGGCGTTTGCACGAACCGGCTTGATTATGTGACGCGTTTTACCAACGAATTGCAGGTCGGGACGGTCAACGTGTGGGAAGTGCCGGGATATCGCATCGAACTGACGCCGTTCGGTGGTATCAAGGACTCAGGGCTTGGCTATAAGGAAGGGGTTCAGGAGGCGATGAAAAGCTTCACGAACACCAAGACCTTCACCTTGCCGTGGGGCGTCTGAGCGAGGCGTAGCAGAACCAGCGCAAAAATTGTGACAATTTGATGACAGGATTGTTGCGCTGGTCAAATTGGTGTACGGTGTATCGATTGGGGATACGCATGACGCGTGAACTTCATACGCATCCCGACGCCAGTGTTGGACTGACGCGGGATGCCTGTTTGGTAAAACGGTGCACGCGTCATGTTGGCGGCGCGAAGCGCTGCCTGTCCCGTCGACAATAAGATCACGGAACACTGGCATGCTGACACTGCTTAACCTGCTCTCTGGCGTAGCGATGCTGATCTGGGGGACGCACATCGTGCGTACCGGGGTCCTGCGCGTCTACGGCGCCGACCTGCGACGCATTCTGTCGCACAGCATCTCGAATCGCTTCCTTGCCTTTGCGGCGGGTGTGCTCGTCACGGGGCTCGTGCAGAGCAGTAACGCGACGGCGCTCATCGTGTCGTCGTTCGGCGCGCAGGGGCTGATCGCGTTGGCACCGGCACTGGCGATCATGTTGGGCGCTGACGTCGGCACCGCTGTCATGGCGCGGATCCTGACGTTCGATCTGCACTGGCTGTCGCCGCTGCTAATCTTCTTCGGCGTCATCTTCTTCCTCTCACGAAAGCAAACGCGTGCAGGCCAGTTGGGGCGTGCGTCCATCGGCCTTGGGCTGATCATCCTGGCGTTGCAACTGATCGTGGGTGCGACCACGCCGATGACCGAAGCCGCCGGTGTGAAGGTGCTGTTCGGTTCGCTGACGGGCGATGTGATGCTCGACACGCTGATCGGTGCGCTCTTTGCGATGGTGTCGTATTCGAGCCTCGCGGCCGTGCTGCTGACGGCGACGCTCGCGTCGTCCGGCGTCATCTCGCTCAAAGTGGCGCTGTGTCTCGTGATCGGCGCGAACCTCGGTAGCGGCATGCTCGCGATGTTGACGTCGGCCGGACAGAACGCGGCGGGCCGTCGTGTCGTGTTCGGCAGTCTCATCTTCAAGCTGATCGGCTGCCTGATCGTGCTGCCGTTCGTCGACTACGCGCCGATGCTGGTGAATTGGCTCTCGGACGCCCCCGCGCAAGCCGTCGTCAACTTCCACGTGCTGTACAACCTCGTTCGCTGCCTTGTCTGCCTCGCGTTCACCGAGCCGATGGCGCGTCTGTGTGTGCGACTGCTGGCCGAAAAGCCGGAAGCGGACGGTGTGACGCGTGCCCGACATCTCGACGAGAGCGCGCTGGAAATGCCGTCCGTCGCGCTGGCCAATGCCACGCGCGAAACGTTGCGCATGGGCGACCTCATCGAGCAGATGCTTAACGGGTTGCTTGACGTCATCAAGAGTAACGACGTGGCGCGCGCCAGAGAGACGCGCCGTCTGGACGACGACGTCGACCATCTCTACACCGCCGTGAAGATGTACCTCACGCGCGTGTCGCGTGAAAATCTCAGCGAGCAGGACAGCCGCCGCTGGACGGACATCATCTCGCTCACCATCAATCTGGAGCATGCCGGGGACATCATCGAGCGCATGGTGGTGGAGGTCGAGGAGAAGAAGATATCGCACAAGCTCTCGTTCTCGGAGGCGGGTTTGCAGGAGATCTGCGACATGCACGCGCGGCTGGTGACAAACCTGCAACTCGGCTTGTCGGTGTTCCTGAATACCGATCTGCGCAGCGCGCAGCGGCTGATGGCCGAGAAGGAAAGCTTCCGTGATCTGGAGCGTGCGTATTCGTACACGCACCTGAATCGTCTGGCGGGCCAGTCGGTGCAGAGTATCGAGACGTCTTCGCTGCATCTGGACATCATCAGCGACATGAAGCGTCTGAACTCGCTGTTCTGCTCGACGGCGTATCCGGTGCTCGACGACGCGGGTGCGCTGCGCAAGAGCCGCATGCGCGACAAGCCGAAGGAAGCGAAAGACAACAAGGATATGAAGACGCCGAAGGAAACGAAGGCGTCGAAACTGGCGGCGTTTGCCGATGTCGCGACGGCCGCTGCCGGGGCTGCCCCCGATTCTCGCGACGACAACGAGAGTTCTCACGATGGCCCTGAGCCTGCCGGACATCCGCACCCTGTTCGATAAATTCGGTTCGATCGCTTACAGCGGCGAACCTGTCACCCAACTGGAGCACGCGCTGCAAAGCGGCGCGCTTGCCGAGAGCGAGGGCGCCGACGAGGCGCTCGTCGCTGCCAGCTTCCTCCACGATCTCGGCCATCTGCTCAATCTTCAGGGCGAAACGCCCACCGAGCGCGGCATCGACGATCTGCATCAATACTTTGCACTGCCGTTCCTCAGACCGCTCTTCAGCGACGCGGTCCTCGATCCGATTCGTTTGCATGTGGACGCCAAGCGTTGCCTTTGCGCGATCGATCCCGAGTACTACGGCAAGTTGTCGGTGGATTCGGTGCGCAGTCTTGCACTGCAAGGCGGTGTGTTCAGCGATGAAGATGCGAAGACGTTTCTCGCGCGTGAGCATGCCGAGTCGGCGCTTCGCCTGCGTCGCTGGGACGACCGCGCGAAGATTGCGGGCATGCAGACGCCGCCGCTCGACCACTACATGAAGGTGCTGGAGCGCGTGACGATTCAGTGAAGTGAGTGAAATGAAGAAAGGCCGCGCCGGGAAGATCCGGCGCGGCCTTTTTGCTTTCGACGTCAGATGCGTTTCAGTGCGGCAGCTTTGCACGCCATGCCGACGGCAGCAGGCGAAGCACGGCCCGACGCGACGGTTGCCAGAACACCGACAGCAACAGCAGCACGCCGCCGACGATGACTGCCGTGGCGGGCAGCGACATGCTGGAGTGTGTGTAGAGTTCGTCGCCGTTCGCAGCGGGCGTCATGAACATCCGCAAGATTGCGCTCATGACGTACAGCAGCGACGACAGCATCAGCGCGCGACGGTCGATGGCCAGCGACACGGCGGTGAGCAGCACGAACACGGCGATGACCGCGCCGGGGTGATTCGGTGCGAGCATCCAGAAGATCGGATGCGTGACCATGCAGGCTGCCAGCAGGTGAAGCCAGAACGCGACATCGGAGCGGATGGTCGTGCGTTGCGGATCCTGCGCATCCCAGCGCAGCGCCCAGATGAAGATCGCCAGGCCGACGACGACATTCGCCACCAGCAGCCATCCGTCGTTCTCGGTCAGTACCAGCACGTGCGCCCACACGACGGCGACAACGCCCGCCACGCCCATCGCAATGACTGCGGGCACCCGGAAGCGCCACCAGAAAAGGGCGGCACCGAGCGCCGTGCACACACAGGTGCCGACGAGCGTCCACCAACTCATCGAGGCACGCACACTTTCTCCGCCCTGGTGCAGCAACGAAGCGTTCCCGAAACCGAGCATTGCGGCCGTACTCACAAAGCTGAACGAGAAGCAGAGCGCGGGCAGCGCCATACGGCGACGTCGCACGAAGATCTCCGAGAGTCCCCACGTGATGGCGGCGGCGATCAGCATCTGCAGCCACGAGGGCAGCGATGCCGTGAGCCACACCGTGCCGAACGAGAGCAGCCATGATGCGATGACGACGAAGATGTCGTTAAAGCTCGTGACCAGCCGCAGCGGTTCGTCATCGATGCGCTGCTGAGTCAGCGGTGCAGACGGAGGAGGCATAGGTACATCGGGAGGCGCGCTTGCTGGTGTCTGGAATTCGGGTGTCGTCATGTTTCGATGAGCTTTTGGATTCGTAAAGCGAAGTGTAACGGTCTGATCGGACAGCTCGGCTCGAATTCCCGGGACCGGGCGCAAACGCTTGTGGTTGTTGATGTAGGCGGGTGTCCCGTTGAGGTCTGCATGCCACGAGGTGTCTTCCCATCAGCAAAGTGCGGAAGGTCCCAAGTTGCGTTGTCTAGAGACATAAACCCGAAGGTAACCGTCCGAATCGCAAAGGTTTGCGCTCGATAGGTGACACGATGAAATCCCCCCCGACCGATGGAGATTCGTCATGGAGATAGGTAATCAGCCGCCCGTTCGTCAAATCACAATGCCCGAAATCCAGACCGCCGGGACGACGCAGCCCTCTGCGGGTGGTTTCAATACGGACTTGGAGCGAATGCAAAATGTGAGTTCGACGGGAGACCATCTGGCGACTTCGGGTGCTCAGCCACATGCCGTCGGCTCTGAGGATGGTGTGCGTGCCCGAAATGCGTTTTTAAAGCAGCTGGGACTGCGTCCCGTAGGCGTGTCGACGACCGGTGATGCAAATGCATCGTCGTCTCCCGGCGTGGTGCGACCCGAGCCGTACCGCTTTGTGTTCGAGGGACACATAATAGAAGCCGGTCCCGAGCAAGATGTCGAGACCATAAAGAAGATACTCGGCTTGTTAAACGTCCCACCAGAAGATCGCACTCTGTATTGGGAAGCGCTCCTGAGCAATTGTAATGAAAGTGAATACTACGTCTACGTGAGGTGGTCGAAGAGCGGATTCGTTTCCCGTGCGGGCCTTGATGAGGGCCGCGTCGAGAAATCTATTGAAAGCGCTGCAGAACGTTTGGGTATTAGCCAAGATCAGGATGTTCTGTGGACGATCTGATGCGCACTCCCCGTTACGGAAAATGCCCGCGAAAGCGGGCATTTGTACTTTGACTCACGCGAAATTGTGCGTCCAATGAGCCGTCTTGCGAGTCCTGATGTGCAAGCGTTTCACCCCGCCAACGCCGTCGCCTCGATCTCCACGGCAACGCCATGACTCAGCGCTGGCACCGGCACCACACAGCGTGCTGGTTTCGCATCACCCGCCCACTCCGCGTAGACCTCGTTGAACGGGCCCCAGTCGTCGACATTCGTAATGTACACACGCACCTGCACCAGGCGGCTGACGCTGGTGCCGCAGGCAGCGAGGATGGCTGCCACGTTGTCCAGCGCCTGCTTTGCCTGCACGGCGAACGGCGCACCGACCAGACGCTCGCCCTCCGGCGTGACCGGCAACTGTCCCGAGACGAAGACGAAACCGTTCGCACACACCCCGTGCGAATAGTGGCCTCGCGGCGGTTGCAATGTCGGTACGTTCACCGATTCGATACCTCGTTCCTGCGTGCTCATACGGCCTCCCCGAGCGTAAGTTTTGCAAAACGTGCGAGATCGACGTTGCCGCCGGACAGAATGACGCCCACGCGCTTGCCGCGAACGTCGACCTTGCCCTGCATCGCCGCGGCGGCAGCGAGACAACCCGTCGGCTCGACCACAATCTTCATACGGCTCGCGAAGAACTTCATCGTCTGCACGAGCTCGTCGTCGGTCACGGTCAGGATGTCGTCCACCAGCGAGCGAATCACCGGGAACGTGTACTGACCGAGATGCTGCGTCTGCGCCCCGTCGGCGATGGTGCGGGGCGTCTCGATGTGAACGATCTCGCCCGTGCGGAAACTCTGCTGTCCGTCATTGCCAGCTTCCGGCTCCACGCCGTAGATCTCGATATTCGGATTGAGCGCGCGCGCCGCGACGGCGCTGCCCGAAAGCAAACCGCCACCGCCCAGACACACCAGCAGCATGTCGAGTTCACCGGCGTCTTCGATCAGTTCCTTGACGGCCGTGCCCTGACCGGCCATCACATGCGGATGGTCGTAGGGCGGGATCAGCGTCATGCCGCGTTCCTCGGCGAGACGCTTCGACAGCGCTTCGCGATCTTCCTTATAGCGATCGAACAGGATCACCTCAGCACCGTACTCACGCGTGGCGTCGATCTTCATTTGCGGGGCGTCCTGCGGCATCAGGATGACGGCGGGCACACCCAGCTCGCGGGCCGACAACGCGATGGCTTGCGCGTGGTTGCCCGACGAGAAGGCCAGCACACCGCCGCGCTTCTGCTCCGCCGTGAACTGCGAAATCGCGTTGTACGCGCCGCGAAACTTGAACGCGCCCATGCGCTGGAAGTTCTCGGCCTTGAAGAACAAGCGGGCACCGGTCATGGCGTCGGCCGTGCGCGACGTGAGCACCGGCGTGCGGTGCGCCGCTTCGCGAATCCGGTCGTGAGCGGCGACGACATCGCCATACGTAATCGCCAACGTGGGGGTAGTCATGATGAACCTTTCGGGTCGGAGAGATAGGTGTAGACGGTCGAACGGGCGACGCCCAGCGTGCGCGCCACTTCGGCATGCGCGTGACGCAGGTCCAGCAGACCGCGCGCCTCGATCAAACGGATCGCTTCGCGGCGTTGCGCGAGCGTCAGGCCCAGCGGCGTGGTGTTGCGCTGCGCCGCGAAGTCGGCGATGAGCGGGCGGATGTCGTCAAGACGTCGGCTGGCAAGCGTCTCGCTGACGGTGGACGGTGCCTCGTTAGGCACGCTCACCAGTTGCTGGACGCTCGCGGCCGCTGCCGCCAGCATCGAAATGTCCATGTTCAGGCAGATGGCGGCGACGTACTCGCCCTCGCTGTTCTTCAGCCCGATGGACGTGCTCTTGGCCGGACGCCCATCCGGAAACCGGTTGGCGTAGTTCGCGATGACTTCGGGGAACGCTGGGTCGGCAATGCGCGCGAGTCCCATCTCCGTGACGGCGTCGCCCGGCTCACGGCCTGACAAATTGTTGGCGATAGCCACGATGGCATGGTCGGGGTCAGTCAGGTCGTGCAACACCACTTCCACGAGCGGTGCGAAGGTCTGACCGAGCGCTTCGACGATCTTGCGTCCCTCACGCAACAGCAGCGTGTTCTCGTCGAGCTTGCCCGTGGCGGGAGATTTGGTAGATTTCATGGTTTGACATTATGTCACTGGGTGACGAAATGTCAAATTCACGTCAAAAAACACGCCCGGTGCCTATGGGCAGCGGGCGTGGCTGTGCGCAGTCAGTGGCTCAGACGAGCTTCTTTTCCGCCAGTTCGCTTTTAAGGTAACCGTAGTAGATGGGCGCAGCGATCAGCCCCGGTAGTCCGAACGCGGCCTCCATCACGATCATGGCCAGCAGCAATTCCCAGGCGCGCGACTGAATCTGTGTGCCGACGATGCGCGCATTCAGGAAGTATTCGAGCTTGTGGATGACGATCAGGAAGATCAGCGCCGAGATCGCCACGTACAGCGACACCGACAGACCGAGCACCACGATGAACGTGTTCGAGATCAGGTTGCCGACGACCGGCAGCAGGCCGACCACGAACGTCACCACGATCATCGTCTTGCGCAGCGGTAGATGGATGCCGAACAGCGGCAAGATACCGATCAGGAAGATGGCCGTGAAAACCGTGTTGATGAGCGAGATCTTCACTTGTGCGAAGACGATGCGGCGGAAGGCGTCGCCGAAGAGCGTCACGCGGCGGGTGAGCGCGGCGGCCAGCGGACGCATGTGCTGCACCGGACGCACCGTCGACAGCGCCACAAGCGCGCCGAGCACCAGCCCGACGATGATGTGCACCATCGCGTTCAGCGCTTCCTTGCCGACGAGCGACATCTCCTGCGTGTGATCCTTCAGGAACTCCGTCACAGCCTGATGAATGTCTTCGGTATCCGCCGGAAGTCGATCCGTCACCCACATCGGCAGTTGCGAGCGCGCCTGCTCGATCGCTTCCATCATGCGGCCGTTGATGTGTTCGAGGTGCCCCGCGTCGCTGCGGAAGAACGTGATGATGCCGAATACGAGCGCCGTCATCAGGGCGACGATGAGCGCCGCAAGCAGCGCCACAGCGACCAGCCGTGCCCGCTCGCTGGAGATGCGCAATTGCAGGCGCGGCCCCAGCACATGGACGAGCTGATAGACCACCATGCCCGCCAATACCGCCGACAGCAGGTGGATGCTGAGGATCAGCCAGAGGGCCACCGCCGCGAAGACGTAGCTTGCGGCTTCGACCCAGAAGTTCCGGTCCGGAGTCCAGCCAGAGCGCGGTTCCATGAGATGCGTCCTTTTCCGATGAAGCTTTACTTGCCGCGCTTAAGCAACGGCGCCAGATACTTGCCGGTGAAGCTGGCCTTGCTCGCTGCCACCTGCTCGGGCGTGCCTTGCGCAATGATTTGCCCGCCACCCGCACCGCCTTCCGGCCCGAGGTCGATCACCCAATCTGCCGTTTTAATCACGTCGAGATTGTGTTCGATGATGACGACCGTGTTGCCTTGGTCGCGCAACCGGTGAATCACCGTCAGCAGCAGTTCGATATCGTGGAAGTGCAGGCCCGTGGTCGGTTCGTCAAGGATATACAACGTACGGCCCGTGTCGCGCTTGGACAGTTCGAGCGAGAGCTTCACGCGCTGCGCTTCGCCGCCCGAGAGCGTGGTGGCCGACTGACCGAGACGGATGTAGCCGAGGCCGACGTCGAGCAGCGTCTTCAACTTGCGCGCGACGACTGGCACCGGCTTGAAGAACTCGTGCGCCTGCTCGACCGTCATGTCGAGCACTTCCGAGATGTTGCGTCCCTTGTACTGGACTTCGAGCGTTTCGCGGTTGTAACGCTTGCCGTGGCAGACGTCGCACGGCACGTACACGTCCGGCAGGAAGTGCATCTCGACCTTGATGACGCCGTCGCCCTGACAGGCTTCGCAGCGTCCGCCCTTCACGTTGAACGAGAAGCGGCCCGGGTCGTAACCACGTTCCTTGGCCTGCGGTACGCCCGCAAACAGTTCGCGAATCGGCGTGAACAGCCCCGTGTAGGTGGCCGGGTTCGAGCGTGGCGTGCGTCCGATGGGCGACTGGTCGACGTTGATGACCTTATCGAAGTGTTCCAGTCCGTCGATCTGCTCATACGGCGCCGGTTCGGCCGACGAGCCATACAGATGGCGCGCGACGGCGTGATACAGCGTGTCGTTGATGAGCGTGGACTTGCCCGAGCCGGAGACGCCCGTTACGCACGTCAGCAGACCGACCGGCAGGTCCAGATTGACGTTCTTCAGATTGTTGCCCGTGGCGTCGACGATGCGCAGATAGTCCTCGCCCGGTGCGCGCCGCTCGGTCGGCACTTCGATCCGTCGTGCGCCCGAGAGGTACTGACCCGTGAGCGATTCCGCGGCGTTTTCGATTTGCTGTGGGCTGCCCTGTGCAATCACGGTGCCGCCGTGAATGCCCGCGCCGAGTCCCATGTCGACGACGTAGTCGCTCGCGAGAATCATGTCCTCGTCGTGCTCGACCACGATCACCGAGTTGCCGAGATCGCGCAGATGCTTGAGTGTGCCGATAAGACGGTCGTTATCGCGTTGATGCAGGCCGATGGACGGCTCGTCGAGCACATACATCACGCCCGTCAGGCCCGAGCCGATCTGCGACGCGAGACGAATCCGCTGCGCCTCGCCGCCCGAGAGCGTATCGGCGCTGCGTTCCAGCGAGAGATAGTCGAGACCGACGTTATTCAGGAACGTGAGACGCGCCACGATTTCCTTGACGATCTTGTCGGCAATCTCGCGCTTCGCGCCGTGCAGCACCAGTTCGTGGAAGTAGCCGAGCGTTTCGCGCAGCGGCAGATTGCCGATCTCGTAGATCGCGCGTGCCTGCTTGTCTTCGCCGACTTTGACGAAGCGCGCCTCGCGACGCAGACGGCTGCCTTCGCAATCGGGGCAGGCGCGGTTGTTCTGATACTTGGCGAGTTCTTCGCGCACGGCGACCGAGTCGGTTTCGCGATAGCGTCGCTCAAGGTTCGGGATGATGCCTTCGAAGGCGTGCGAGCGCACCGACGTGCGGCCTTTCTCGTTCACGTAGGTGAACGGAATCTCCTGCTCGCCCGAGCCGTACAGCACGATCTTCTGCGTCTCTTCCGGCATTTCCTCGAAGGGCGTGTCGACGTCGAAGTCGTAGAACGCCGCGAGGCTTTGCAGCATCTGGAAGTAGAACTGGTTGCGTCGGTCCCAACCCTTGATCGCACCAGACGCGAGCGACAGTGCGGGGAAGGCAACGACGCGCTTCGGATCGAAGAACGTCATCTGTCCCAGGCCGTCGCAGGTCGGGCACGCGCCCATCGGGTTGTTGAACGAGAACAGACGCGGTTCGAGTTCCTGCAACGAATACGAGCACACCGGGCACGCGAACTTCGAGCTGAAGACGTGCTCCTTGTCGGTATCCATTTCCAGCGCAATCGCACGACCGTCGGCCAGACGCAGCGCCGTTTCGAACGACTCGGCCAGACGTTGCTTCAGATCGGCGCGTACCTTGATGCGGTCGATGACCACGTCGACGGAGTGCTTCTCTGTTTTCTTGAGCTTGGGCAGCGATTCGATGTCATACACGCGCGCCGTGCCTTCATTGGCTGCGCCGCCGCCCGAGCGAATGCGAAAGCGCACGAAGCCCTGTGCCTGCATCGATTCGAAGAGGTCTGCATGCTCGCCCTTACGATCGACGACGATCGGCGCGAGGATCATGAGCTTGGTGTCTTCGGGTAGCGCGAGCACGGCGTCGACCATTTGCGAAACGCTTTGCGATTCGAGCGGCAGTCCGTGATCGGGGCAGTACGGCGTACCCACGCGCGCATAGAGCAGACGCAGGTAGTCGTGAATTTCGGTGACCGTGCCGACGGTCGAGCGCGGGTTGTGCGAAGTGGCCTTCTGTTCAATCGAGATCGCAGGCGAAAGGCCTTCGATGAGGTCGACGTCGGGCTTTTCCATCAGTTGCAGGAACTGACGGGCATACGCCGACAGGCTTTCGACGTAGCGACGCTGACCTTCCGCGTAGAGCGTATCGAAGGCGAGCGACGACTTGCCGGAGCCCGACAGGCCGGTGATCACCACAAGCTGGTGACGCGGCAGGTCGAGATTGACGTTCTTGAGGTTGTGGGTACGAGCCCCACGAATACGAATGGTTTCCATTGACGGTTCCGGGTCGTCGCCGAGGAATCCGCGCGGCGAATTGTCGCGGGGCGGTTTCCGGCCCCCAAGAGCCTGAGTTTCCCGGGACGTCGGACCGCGCCGGCACGGCGTTAGCCGGGCATCGACGCAGCAGGCGGCGGGAGCGGTCGGGCGGGCCGCTGGGGGGAAATCAGGGCGGCTAAACCTGCTAATATACCTAAGTTTGATTGCCGGGGCTGATCCCTGCTGACAGGCTGCCTCGGGCGCCGATGCGGCATGGGAGGCAGATGGGGACGAACCGCCCGATTTCCAGAGGCTGGCGTCCGGCCGTTGTGCCAGGCCTATCGGGCATTCCGGACCTTACCGGGTCTTGTGTACGAACCCGTCAGGCGGGGCGACACACCCCGTCGTCCGAATGCAATCATCAGACAATTCCGAGGCCGCAAGCGCTTTTTTCATCTCTCAGGACGTAATGTCGACTGATTCCGTGACTTCCGCATCTCCTGCCTCGACACGCGGCCGAGGGGGCCGCATGACCCCGCTAGAAGTGCGCGCCAGCGCGTCGCTCGCGGGGATTTTTGCATTGCGCATGCTTGGGCTGTTCCTGATCATGCCGGTGTTCTCGGTCTTCGCGCAGACGATTCCGGGTGGCAACGACACCTTCCTTGTCGGCCTGGCCATCGGTATCTACGGTCTGACGCAATCCCTGCTCTATATCCCGTACGGGTGGGCGTCCGATCGCCTCGGGCGCAAGCCGGTCATCGTCTTCGGCCTGATCGTGTTTGCGATTGGCTCGCTGGTGGCGGCGATGGCGCACGATCTGACGTGGATCATCGTCGGCCGCGCGATTCAGGGCGCCGGGGCGATCTCGTCGGCCGTCATGGCCTGCGTGGCGGATCTGACGAGCGACGCGAACCGTACCAAGGCGATGGCGATGATCGGTGGCAGCATCGGCGTGTCGTTTGCCGTGGCCATCGTGTGTGCGCCGTTTCTGTATCACTGGCTGGGCATGAGCGGCTTGTTCTCGGCCATCGGCATACTCGCGGTGCTGGCGATTTTCGTGGTGCTGTGGGTGGTGCCCACGCCGCCTGTCCATGCCAAGGCCGGGCCTGCGCCGTTCTCGGAAGTTCTGCATAACCCGGAACTGCTGCGTCTGAACTTCGGCGTGTTCGTGTTGCACGCTACGCAAACGGCGCTCTTCGTGGCGATGCCGCGCATGCTGGTCGCGGCCGGATTGCCGGTGGCGCAGCACTGGGAGATTTATCTGCCGGTGATGGGGCTGTCGTTCATCGCGATGGTGCCTGCGATCATCGCCGCCGAAAAGCGCGGCAAGATGAAGGTCGTGCTGCTCTCGGCGATTGCGCTCGTGGCCATCGCGCAGGTAGCGCTGGGCGGATTGCCGCCGACGGTCGGAGTGATTGCCGTGGTGTTGTTTGTGTACTTCTTGGGCTTCAATGTGCTCGAAGCATCGCAGCCGTCGCTGGTGTCGAAGCTGGCGCCGGGACAGCGTAAGGGCGCGGCTGTCGGGGTGTACAACACGACGCAGGCACTCGGACTTTTCTGCGGTGGGGCACTAGGGGGTTTTCTGATGACCCACTACGGTCAAAACGCAATCTTCCTGACTTGCGCAGCCGGGGCTTTCGTGTGGCTTATAATCGCCGCACCGATGAGGACGCCTGCGCCTCGTCAATCCTGATCGGATTTCAGCAATACCGGAGAAAGATTTATGGCATCAGTCAACAAAGTGATTCTGGTCGGCAATCTGGGTGCCGACCCCGAAGTCCGCTACATGCCGAGCGGCGATGCGGTTGCGAACATTCGTCTGGCGACGACCGACCGTTACAAGGACAAGCAGTCCGGCGAATTCAAGGAAATGACGGAATGGCACCGTGTGTCGTTCTTCGGCCGTTTGGCTGAGATCGTCAACGAGTACCTGAAGAAGGGCTCGTCGGTGTACATCGAAGGCCGTATCCGTACGCGCAAGTACCAGGCGCAGGACGGCACGGAGCGTTACAGCACGGAAATCGTGGCTGACCAGATGCAGATGCTGGGTGGCCGTAGCGGCGGCGGTGAAGGTGGCGGCTACTCGCGCGGTGGTGGTGGCGACGAAGGCGGTGGCGGCGGTTACTCGCGTGGTGGCGGTGGCGGCGGTGGCGGTGGCGGTGCCCGTCAGCAAGCCCCGGCCAAGCAGTCCGGCGGCGGCTTCGACGACATGGACGACGATATTCCGTTCTAAGTCGAGACGACCGGGCGACATGTCGACAAAACCCGGCAAGCGTTGCGCTGCCGGGTTTTTTTACGTCCGTATCAACCGCATCAGCCGCGCCAACGGTTACTCACCCTTGAGCAACAGCTTCACAAACGACTCGGCGGTGGCCTTCATTCGCTTCTTGTCCCGGTAGATCCGCTCGATTGCCACCAGTCCCCGAGTCAGCGTCACGGCCATTCGCGCGGCTTCGCGGGCCGGGAGATTGAGTCGGGATGCTGCGTCCGGTTGCGACAGCCGGACGAAGAGCGCTTCTTCAATCTCGTCCACCAGCGACTGAATGGCTGAGTGAATCGGTTCTTCCAGTCCTTCCGTACCGACGACCGTCTTCGTACTCAGACAGCCACGGCTCGGCGTGCCCGTCGTCATCGACGTAATCGCAAAGCTGAAAAACGCCTGCAACGCGGAGCGGAGATCGTCGTGATCGAGCGACGCCTTCATCTCCGACACGTAACGGTCGCGATACAGATCGAACGCCAGCAGGAACAACTCCTCCTTATCGCCATACGCGTTGTAAAGCGAGCCGCGCTGCACGCCTGTCGCAGAGGCCAGTTCCTGCATCGACGTCTTCGAATACCCCTGCTGCCAGAAGGTCGTCAGCACCTTCTCCAATAGCGCGCTCTCATCGAATTGGCGAGTGCCTGCCATGCCTGTCTCCTTGCCATATCCCCGCCATCGGGGACGAACAGGGTTATTGGAACAATTTTTGATACCCATGTCAAGAATGCGTAGATTGCGATTTTTGACGGTGCTGTCAAAGATATTCGGGCCTTGGCAATCGAACGCCGCTGCGCCTGACAAACGTTGGAACCTTCTATGCCTACTTCCTCTATGTCCCCGGCGGGGATCGACCGTCTTCAGGTCTGGCGATACATCTTCGCGGGCCTTTGCGCTAGCCTCGTCTCCATCGGTTTGGCCCGCTTTGCCTTTACGCCGTTGATGCCTGAAATCATCCGGGCGCAGTGGTTTGCGCCGTCGTCCGTGGTGTATCTCGGTGCGGCGAATCTCGCCGGTTATGTGATCGGCGCACTGATCGGGCGGCCGTTGGCGTCGCGCCTGCCCAACGAGCATGTGTTGCGCCTCATGATGGTGCTGATCTCCGCGGCGTTCTTCGCGTGTGCGGTGCCAGTGTCCTTCGTCTGGTATTTCGGTTGGCGCGTTGTCTCGGGGGTCGCGGGTGGCGTGGTGATGGTGCTGGTGGCGGGCACGCTCCTGCCGCACGTGCCACCGGCCCGAAAAGGGGCTGCGGGCGGCGCGATCTTTCTCGGTCTGGGGCTGGGCATTTCCGGCTCAGGCACACTGATCCCGCTGCTACTGCAATGGGGCCTTGCACAGACGTGGATCGGACTGGGCGCGGTGTCCGTCATCCTGACGACCGTGA
The DNA here is from genome assembly GCF_044772185.1 of Pandoraea sp. NPDC090278. Taxonomy (NCBI): domain Bacteria; kingdom Pseudomonadati; phylum Pseudomonadota; class Betaproteobacteria; order Burkholderiales; family Burkholderiaceae; genus Pandoraea; species Pandoraea sp. NPDC090278. The sequence goes on from NZ_JBIVYJ010000004.1 coordinate 143,172, forward strand.
GCTGGTTCGCGTGGCCCAACAGCAAGCTGACGCCTGCACCCATCCCTGCGCCGCATGAAAAGACGACGACCCCACACTTCGGATGGGAAGTCTGGCGCATCTATCTGCAATACGCCCTGATGGCCGCCGCCGCCGTGCCGCCGATGGTGTTTCTGGTGGACTTCATCGCACGCGGCCTCGGCGAAGGCACGCATCTGGGATCGATCTTCTGGGCGATCTACGGTCTGGGGGCGATTGCCGGGCCGCCGCTGTACGGCTATCTGGCCGACCGTCTCGGCGCGAAGCAGGCGGTAGGACTGGTGACCATCGTCATGATCGGCATCTTTGCGGGCCTCTACGCGACCAGCAACCTGCTAGTGCTCGGCGTGCTGACCGTCGTACTCGGCACCTTCGCGCCGGGCATGGTCCCGCTGATCCTCGCGCGTCTCCATGAAGTGATCACCCACAACGCGTCACGGCAGAATGCGGCGTGGACCCGCGCCAGCATTATTTCCGCCGCCGCGCTTGCGATTGCCGCCTATGCGTTCTCAGCGCTCTTCAATGCGACGGGCGGGAATCACCGATTGCTGTTCTTGGTGGCGGCCGTGATGCTGGTCGTCGTATTGCTGCTCGGCGTACGCCCGGCGACAAAACGAAACAAAACTCATTGAGTCTCGACACCGTGCCGACCCGGGTCTCTCTACCATTCGTGGAGACACCATCGGGTCGGAACGCATGAAGATTCTTTACACAAACTTTCACGTCGGCTGCGGCGGCGGGCAGGACACCTATGTCCGGGAACTCGCGCTCGCCATGGGCCGCAACCATGAGGTCACCGTCGCTACACCCCCCGGTAGCTGGCTCGGTGAACAGGTCAAGCGGCTGCCGCGCATTACATCGGTCGACATCGACTTCAAACCACGCTGGCATCGCTTCTGGCGCGAGACGCTGCGTTTGCGCCGACTGATTCGCGAGCACCGCTTCGATGTCGTGCACGTCAACGGCTCGCCCGATCATCGTCAGGTCATGCTCGCCGTCGCTGGGCTGGCGGTGCGCCCCGAAATCGTCTTCACCAAGCACAACACCTATCCCGCCAACTCGTTCGGCAACTGGTTGCGCGCAAGCTTCGGCACCAGCCGGACCATCGCCGTGAGCGATTACGTCCGCACGCTGCTCAGACGCGAGTCGTCCTATCCGAACATCGTGGTGATCAAACACGGTGTGCGCTCGCCAGGTACCGACCGGCTCAACGAGGAGGAACGCCTGCGCCGTCGCTCGGCTCTGCTCGGTGCAAGCGCCGACGACAGCATTGTGCTCGGCAGCGCGGCGGGCACCGGCGCCGCAAAGGGATGGGCCGACCTCGTCGTAGCGCTCACGCTGCTGCCCGAAGCGACACGTCGGCGCTTTCGCGTCTGGCTCGCAGGCACGGAGCCGAGCATCGAGCAGCGCGCGATGGTCGAGGCGTGCGGTCTCGACGCACAGATCCTTTTCACCGGACCGATCAATCACGTCCACCATCTGCTCGCGGCGACCGATGTCGCGTTCGTTCTCTCCTATCACGAGAGCCTGTCGTATTCGTGTCGCGAAGCGATGGCCGCTGGCTGCGCCAGCCTTGTGACGAAGGTCGGCGGATTGCCGGAAAACGTCACCCCGTGGGTGGACGGCTGGATTGTGCCGCCGCGCGATCCGCAAGCCATCGCCAACGTGTTGATGCACATCGCCGACAAACCGGAGCGCGTGCGACACATGGGGCACATGGCACGGATGAAGGGACGAACGGAGTTCGATTTCGACGATTTCGTCGAGGCGACCCACGGCGTGTACCTGGACGCCGTTGCCGCCAGCGCGAAGCAGCAACGCGCGACCTCCGCAAATCTCCCGACGCGTCAGTGGCTGCATAAGTTCTTGTCCATTGCACTGCGTCGCCATCGACGCAATCAGAAGCGAGTCGCCTGAGGCCCCCGCCATGTCGGTTCCGATTCTGATGTATCACCAGGTTTGCGAAGTGCCACCGCACGACAATCCGCTGCGTGGGCTGTGCGTCGATCCCGATACGTTTGCGTCGCAGATGGCCTGGCTTCGCCGCTTCGGCTATCAAGGCCTGAGCATGTGCGAGCTTCAGTTGTATCTTCGTGCACCGGGGCGCGCCAAGGTGTTCGGCATCACGTTCGACGATGGCTTTCAGAACGTCTTCGATCACGCAATGCCGGTGCTCGATTCGGTGGGTTTCACGGCGACCTGCTATTTCGTGGCGGATCATCTGGGCGGGACCAATCACTGGGACGCCCATCTTGCGCCGTCTCCCGCGCCTCTTATGGACCGTGACAGGCTCCTGACGTGGATGCGTCGCGGGCACGAGGTCGGCGCGCACACACTCAATCACGTGTCGTTGCCGGACCTGACGCTGGGCGATGCCGCCGCAGAAATCGTCGGCGCCAAGCACCAGCTCGAATCGATTTGCGGGACGAACATCGAGGCGTTCTGCTACCCGTACGGCAACGTCACCCGACACGTGCGCGACATCGTCGAGCGCGCCGGGTATCGCAACGCGACCACCACGCGACGTGGTCGGGCCGACCGTGACGACGATCCCTTCCTTTTGCCCCGTCTTGCCGTCGCGCCGGATGTCGGGCCATTCCGCCTGTTGTTCAAATGTCTGGCGAGCTAGCGCGCGCCGCATCAAATCGGGACGGTCGACCGTCCGTCGGAACACCGCCCGCCTGACCAATCCTCTACACGCAATTCGCGGAATCTGTGTCGCATTTTTGGTCCATTAGGTGAAACGGAAAGCGGGTATTCTTGCGGTTTTCCCAAATCTCTCCGTAAGCCATGAGCCGTTTCCCCAAACTTCATCTGCGCGACGGGGACGGTTTTCGCTGGCTCGGCGCGCGCCTGCTGCTCGGTGGGCTGTTCGTCCTGCTCACTCCGGCGGCGTGGGCTGCAACGTCTTCTGCGGGCGCGGCGCCCGCCACACCCGGGACGGTCTGTCGCGTCGAAGGCGGCGATCCGGGCCGTCCGTCGGTCGGGCTGGTGCTCTCGGGCGGGGGCGCGCGAGGTTACGCGCACCTCGGCGTGCTCAAGGTGCTCGAAGACAATCGCATTCCGGTGGACTGCGTCGCAGCGACGAGCATGGGCGCCGTTGTCGGTGGCTTGTACGCGAGCGGCCTGAGCGCGTCCGACATGCGCGCCCGGCTCGAACACGTGAACCTCGCGGACGTGGCGTTCGACGTCACCGATCGCAGCGATCTTCCGCAGTCGCAGCGTGAAGACGAACGCTACTACGTCGACAGCTTTTCCCTCGGCTTCGGTAATAACGGCTTCCAACTGCCGTCGGGGCTGGTGCATGGCAACCGGCTTCAGGCCTTGTTGCAGGAATGGACGCCGAACATCGGCGGTTCGGTGTCGTTCGACAAACTTCCCGTGCCGTTCCGCGCGATTGCCGCCGACTTGCAGACTGGCCAGATGGTCGTGCTCGATCGCGGCTCGTTGCCGCAGGCCATTCGCGCGAGCATGGCGCTGCCCGGTCTCTTCTCGCCAGTGGACGTCAATGGCCGCACGCTGGTCGACGGCGGCATCGTCAGCAACCTGCCGATCGAGACGGCGCGCTCGATGGGCGCGGACGTCGTAATTGCCGTGGACATCGGCTCGCCGCTGCGTCCGCTGAACGCACTGTCGTCGCCAGCGGACGTGTTCCAGCAGATGGTCGGCATACTAATTCGCCAGAACGTCGCGCGTCAGCGCGAGCAGCTTCGCGCAACCGACATCCTGATTCAGCCGGATCTCGGCCGTCTGACATTCACCGATTTCGAGAACGCGCCACAAGGCATCGCCGCAGGCGAAGCCGCTGCACGGGCCGCGCTGCCGCAGCTTCAGCGGCTCGCGCTGAGTTCGGAGCAATACGCCGCGTGGCGTGCCGCGCACGGGAAGGCAACGGCGCAAGCGGTCCGCATCACGAAGGTCGAGATCGACTCGCGCGGTGTGGTGCCTGCGAAGCGTATCCGGGCGGCGCTGCATGTGAAGGAGGGCGACGTCTACGACCCGGCCGCGGTCAACAAGGACCTGCTCGCCCTCGTCAACGAAGACGATTTCGAGAGCGTCACGCAGCAAATGGTGGAAGAGAACGGCGAGCACAAGCTCGTCATCACCGCGCAGGAGAAGCGCTGGGGGCCGAACTTCCTGCTGTTCGGCCTAGGCTTGTCGGCGACCTCGAAGGAGGAGGGCAGCTTCCGTCTGCACCTCGGCTATCGCCGCCCGTGGCTGACGAGCAGTGGTCTCGAAGCCCGTGCCGACGCCACGCTAGGCAGCGACGTCCTCGCGTTTCACGGCGAGTTGCGTCAACCGTTCGCGAACCCGTGGGGTGCTTACATCGCGCCGTACGTGGAGATTCAGCGCCGTCACGCCAACGTATATGACGAGTCGGGCGATATCAGGCTCACCCGGTATCGACTCACCACAGAGCGAGCCGGTGTCGACATTGGCTTCCCGATATCGACCCTGGGCGACTTCCGTGTCGGTCTGGTGTACGCGCACGGCACGGCCGTGCCGCAGTACAACCTGCCCATTGGCAACGACGATGACGACAATCCGACCCCGACGAATCAACTGCTCTTCCCCGACATTTACGGACGCCAGTTGAGCGCCCGCGCAAAGCTGGTGATCGACCAGCTCGACGATCCGCAATTCGCACGTCGCGGTTACTTCACGGAGTTGCGTGCAGAGCGGTCGTTGTTCGCGGGAAGCAACAGTTATACCGAGGTGTACGGCAAGGGCATGGTGGCGATGAGCTACGGGCGGCACAGCGTAAGCGCCACGGTGGAGGCGGGCAACAACTTCGGCGGCACCAACGTGACGAACCCGCTCGGTTTCACGCTCGGCGGCTTCCAGCACTTGTCCGCATACGCTGCCGATCAGTTGGCGGGCAATTCCATGATGTACGGGAACATCACATACATGAACCGGATTGCGTCGTTCAGCGCCTCGCCAATCCGGCGTCTGTTTGTCGGGGTGAGCGTGGAAGCGGGCAACGTCTGGTCCGTGGACGATTCGTTCGGGAGTGGTACGCTCAAGCGCAGCGTCACGGTCTTCACCGCGCTCACGACGTCGTTCGGCCCGATCTACTTCGGTGTGGCGTTCGCGCCGGGCGGACGTAACAACATCTACTTCCAGTTGGGACGTACGTACTGAGTTGGCTTAGGACGTCACCGAGGGCGAACCGGCGGGTGTCACGGCGGGCCAACTGATCTCGAAGCGTGCCCCGCCGAGGCTGACGGGGTCGGTCGCTGCGACGTTGCCGTTATGTGCCTGCATGACCTGCTGGGTGATGGCAAGACCGAGCCCGTAGCCGCCCGTGCGACGATCGAGTCGCACGAAGGCGTCGAAGATCCGTTTGCGGTCGTCCGGCGGAATGCCGGGGCCGTCGTCTTCCACGTAGATGCCGATGTTCCCGTGGCGCAACTGCATCCCCACGACGATGCGCGAGCGCGCATACCGGCTCGCGTTGCGCAGCAGATTGCGCATGGCGTACGCCATCAACCGCTTGTCCATGACGACCTGATACGACGGCGCGAGATTGCACTCCAGCGTGATGTCGCGCTCGGCGTAGAGCAGGGAGGCGTCGCGCACCTGATTCGCGAACCAGTGCGCAACGGACGTGGCCTCAAGATTCGACTGAAGCGAGCTGTACTCAAGCCTCGCGAACGTCAGACTCATGTCGATGAGTTCGTCGAGTTCGGTCACGTCCAGATCGATGCTCGCCAACGCTTGCTCACACGCGTCGGCGGGCGAGGTCGGGTCGCGCAATATCTCCAACGCAAAACGCAGGCGCGCGAGCGGTGTGCGCAGCTCATGCGATATGCCGTTGGTCAGATCGCGCTGTGTAGCAATCAGCTTCTCCATGCGCTCGGCCAGCGCGTTGAGCGTGCGCGCCAGCGGGCCGATGATGACGCTGTAGGATTCCTTCGCGCGTGTGTGAAAGCGACCGCCGCTGAAGTCGATGGCGCGCTCGCGCACCATCACGAGATCGACCCAGACCGGACGCATCCACCGATACGCGACGATGGCAGGCAACAGCAGCGTGCTCAATATCACAGGCACCAGAAAGTGCGCAGTCCCCAGACTCGTGCGCCATGCGCTGTCCGGCGCGTTGAACACGATGAAGAGCGCCGGGACGGCGAGCACCAGCAGACAAAGCCCCAGCAAGTTCGTGTACGTGCGCACGAAGAGCCGCGACCAACTGGGACGCCGGTCGGCGCGGGTGTCCGTCCATGAGCGGCGAAATCGCTGCCACCGCAGCCGACAGTATCGATAGGGCTGAAAGGGGTTGGCGGGCATGATGTGCGCCGGGCTGGCCGGTCGTGAGGTCGTGCTGGGTCAGTCCCAGCAGGATTTGTTGAGTTGATAGCCCTTGCCGCGCACCGTCAGAATGCACTGCGGGGCGGTGGGATCGTCGTTGAGCTTGCGTCGCAGCTTATAGATGCCGCCGTCCACCGAGCGATCGATGCCGTCGAACTCCACGCCGCGCAAGTGGCGCACCAGCACGTCGCGCGTCACCACTTCACCCGCCGAGCAGGCCAGTGCCCAGAGCAGATCGAATTCGGCAGAGGTCAGGTCGGGCTGTTTGCCGTTCGGCAGCGTGACGGACCGGGTGCCCCGGTCGATGCGGCATCGGCCGAGCGTGATGCTCTCGGGGGAGTTGCTCGCGGGAATCAGGTGTTCGTTGCGGCGCAGCTGAGCCTTGATGCGGGCGAGCAGCACACGCGGCTCCACCGGTTTGTGAACGTAATCGTCCGCGCCCAGCTCGAGCCCCAGGACTTCGTCGAATTCCTCGTCGCGCGCCGTCACCATGATGACGATGCCGCGATACTGCGCGCGCGCTTCACGGCAGATCTCGAAGCCGTCCTTACCTGGCAGATTGACGTCGAGAATCACCAGATCGGGGCGGCGGCGCAGGATCGTTTGCACGGCACGTGCGCCGTCGAGCACGCATTCGACCTGATAGCCGTGCTTCTGAAGGTAGCCGCAAACCAGGGCGGATAGACGGGCGTCGTCTTCAACGAGGAGGATGCGGGCGGACATGTGGATGCTGAAGGGAGATTTCCCAAGTGTAACGAGTTCCGTTGTGCTGGTATTGCCTGGCGACAAAACTCGACAATTCTCCAACGTCGATGCGTTGTGTTTTCGGCATCCACTTAATATAGAACACCCCGAGGGCCGTAAGCCTCTCGGGGTGTTCGGAACGATGTGCCCGACAACGTCGGGACAACGAACTTACGCCTTCGACGAAGACGTGTCGGATTGCGCGACCAGCAGAAGGAAGCCACCGGCAATCGCAATGTTCTTGAAGAAGTTGTTCAGTTGACCGCTGAATTGCGCGGGATCGGCGGCCCAGAACCGATGGCCGATGAGGGCCGTTGCCACGGTGTAGATCGCGAGCAGAAGCGCCAGCGGCTTGAGACGCCAGCCCAGAATCAGCGCGATGGCACCACCGGCTTCGATCAGGATGACCAGCGCGGCCACGACTTCCGCAAAGGGCAGGCCGATGGCGGCGAAATAGCCGACGGTCGCTTTGAAGGCGAATATCTTGCGAACCCCGGCGATCAGGAACAGGGCCGACATCAGCACCCGTGCAAACCACTGAATATTGAAACGATGCATGGTGATTGTTTTCATCCAAAAGCGAAATTCATTCGACAAAGACGTCGGCATTGAAGCGTTCCTGCGTGATGTGCTGCCGCAGGTGGCGCTCATCATATCGATGCGATGCGCGGCACGAAATACGTGCCCGGGTAACTTAAAGTTGCATGGGCGGAACAATCGACGTGGAACCTTTGCGTGGGCATGCGATCACCGAATGTCTGAGAAATACTCAAGCAGGCGATGATGTGGAAACGTATACGGAATTGAGTATTTGTATAATCGTTGCGTTATCCACTTCGGCCTCGCCAGGTTCTGTGCTGTGACCAAATCCTCACGCGACGACGCCACCGGTAACCTCGCCGCCACTGCCAGACTCGATGAAGCTTCGCTCTCGACGGCGGACCGGGCTTACGACGCCATTCGCCGTCAGATCGTATCGGGCGAATTGCCGGAAGGTGCGCCGATTCGTCAGGACGAGATCGCGGCGCAAATGGGCGTGAGCAAGATTCCGGTGCGTGAGGCGCTGATGCGTCTGCAATCCGAGGGATGGGTGTCGCTCAAGCGTCATTCGGGCGCGATCGTCTCGCCGCTCACGGTGAACGATTGCGTCGAGATGCTCGACATGCGGATCGCACTTGAATGCCGCGCGCTGGAAATCGCAGTGCCGAACATGGCGCCGAGCGATCTCGCGCTGGCTGAACAATTGTTGAAACGCTACGCGAATGCCGACACGCCGCAATCGTGGAGCGATCTGAATCTCGCGTTCCATCAGGCGCTCTACGCACCGGCGAATCGCCCACGCCTCGTCGCCACGGCGCAGGCCGCACAAGAGCGCATGGGACGCTTTCTGCGCGCGCACCTCTCGGCCGTCAACGACCACCAGCGCTCGACCGACGAGCACATCGCCATCCACCAGGCTTGCGCTGCGGGCGACACGAAAACCGCTGTGCGTCTGCTGCGCAAACACTTGGAACAAACGCAACGCGAAGTGATGGCGTATTTCCGGTTGAACGGGAAGGCGTAGGAAGCCAGCGTTAGTGCGACTCGCCCGCAGCCGCGCCAACCGCACTCATGAGTAACATGTGCGTCGCGTTTGCATCCTCGATGCGAGCAAAACCAAGCCTCGAATAGAACGCTGCGGCGGCATCGGTATCCGTCGAGAGCCGAACTCCGCGGAACCTGTGGTGTGCGTCTGAAAGAAGCTCGCGCACCAACGCTTCGCCGATGCCTCGCCGCCGAAAATCATTTGCCACATACAGACGGCGCAGCCGCCCTGTGTCGCCAGTTGCATCGTACGGGTCTACGTTCAGACCCCCGATGCCGACGAGGCGCCCGTTATACGTCGCCACAAGAAGGCGCTCCCCGAGCTTGTCAAACCTGTTCTTGCCCGTCTCCCATTCTTCAATCAGACGGCCGAGAAATCTAAACCCTTGCGTTGCGGCCTCTCGCTCAAGGTCAGTCAACTGTGGGGGAAGGTCTTCTATCTGGATTATCGAGAGCATGTGCACTCATTGACGCCCTAGGCGTTGTGATGTTTCGATCCCGTTGGCGGCTCATTCGCTGACGTTCTCAGCTAGCCAGCGAATTGCGTCATGAGGTCCCGGCAAAACGTCGCGTGTCACATCTTCCATCAGTCTTAACCCGCGATTGCTGTTGGTCAGCAAGACGACACCTGCCTGTCGTTCGAGGCTTCCGAGCACGAAAGCTCTGACGCCCGTCATCTTCCCCCATTGGAAGAATGCTCGATGACTCGGCTCTATGCCCCAACCCAGACCCCAACCGATGTCACGCTCGGTCTCCGGAGGTTCGCCATGTAGATGAACGACCGCATCCTTGGGCACCATAATGCTTGCGGTCAACCATGCCTTCCAGGTTGAAGGCTTGAGTCGCTCGCCACGGAGTACTGCTGCAACGAATGCGCCGTAGTCGGACGCGGTTGTGAGGAGTGAGTAAGATGCGTTCGCGGCCGAAGGGCGGTGAATCTCGACCTCCCGGTTCTCCTCATGCGGACGCGCCAGATTGCCGAGAAATCGATCCTGCCATTCCAGGCTTGACGAACGCATTCCCAGCGGCTCGAACACGAGGCGACGCATCGTCGCTTCCAGTCCTTCACCCGTCTGCGCTTCGACCGCTGACTGCATCAACGTGAATCCCATGCTGGAATAGCTGAACCACGAGCCCGGCGTGAAATGCACCCGAACCGGCTCCTTCCCTCGAATGTTTTGCAAACCACAGGTATGTGTGAGGACGTGGCGCAGGGTGATGAGCGTGGATCTCGGATCGTCGGGCACGACTGGCGCAATCGAGCGAGCAAGCGGCGCATCGAGATCCAGTACCCCGGCATCCACAAGCTGAAGCACGGCGTACGACACGATGGGCTTCGTCAGAGACGCCACCGGGAAGACTGTGTCGATGGTAACGGCATCGCCGGTCTCTTCGCCTTTCAGGCCGCTGGCAGCGGCGTCGATGCCGTTTTCGTGCACGCATGCCACTGACGCGCCAATCACATCACGTTCCGCCATCTTGGGCTCAAGCCAACGCGCGAAAGACAGTTCACTTCGATTCATTTGCCCCTCGCATTTTCGATTTGGCGAGCCGTGAAGGATGGCGTCGAGAACGGATTGTTGACGATTTCAGAAGGCGTGTCGAACGAACGGTCATGCGCCAGGGTGGCCTCGCTGCATCATGTCTGCCGATTTCGCACGTTCGAAATCGTATACGAAAATAATAAATGATATACGGACCCAATTTTGTTCGCGTATAGTCCATGTGACCGGGGTTTTGCGTACCCGGCTGTTCGGGCAGTCCCGCGCGGGGCTATGAGCCCGGATCTTGTCTCGTCTGTCGTCTGCCAGAGAGGCGCTGCGCGCGCCCGCACTGCGATGTAGAGCGCACCCAGGACACCTCGCCGCTGTGTTGTTTTCCAGCGCTAGGACTTTCCCTGATCCGACGCAACCCCTGATTGCCGGAATCGAAAAGCTGGGTGTAATGTCTTTACATGTATATACAACGCAGGACGAACTACTCATTACATCTATCAGGAGGTTTCATGTCCGAGTCGAAGAGTCTTCAGGGCGCTGCCGTCTGGCGCGGTGCCGAAATGGTGAACAACGACCGTTGGGTCAAGACGTTCCCGGCACACGTGCTCGATCAGATCGATGCCGCGCTGGCGCAAACGCGTAACGTCGACTGGCGCGACATCAATCGTCAGAACTTCCCGCTGTCCGACGCGGGTGCGTTCTTCGACGACGTTCGTGAAGAACTCGAAAACGGCTCCGGCATGGTCAAGATTCGCGGTCTCGACGTCAGCCGATACGACGCCGAACAACTGCGTCGTATCTGGTACGCGCTGGGTGCGCACCTCGGCACGCCGATGTTCCAGAACTGCCGTGGCGAAGTCATGCGCGAGATCAAGGACGAAGGCATGGGCGTCGGTGCGAAGCTCTACGGCGCGACCGTCGACAGCTCGGGCAAGCAATTCCTCTCCTCCGGCGCACGTACGCTCTCGCCGGGACAACTGCGTTTCCACACGGACCGCTGCGACGTGGTCGGTTTGCTGTGCGTGCGTCAGGCCTCGGAAGGCGGCGTGAGCAAGCTGGCGAGCAGCGCGACCGTCTACAACGAGATGCTCAAGCGTCGTCCCGATCTGCACGCGCTGCTGTGCAATGCGATTCCGCGCAGCCGTTTCGGCGAAGAAGCCGGTGGCGAGCACATCGCTTACGACCTGCCGATTTTCGGCGTGCGAGACGGTAAGCTGACGAGCCACTTCTCGCTCACCTATATTGAGAACGCCCAGATGCTGCCGGGCGTGCGCAAGCTCAGCGACGCAGAGCACGAAGCCATCCAGATGCTTATGGCGCTGGCCGAAGAAGAGTGCTTCCAGATGCGTTTTGCGCCGGGCGACATTCAGTTGCTGAACAACCACATCGTGTACCACGGCCGCACGGCTTTCGTGGACGATGTGCAGACCGGTCAGGACCGCATGCTCATGCGCCTGTGGCTGTCGATGCCCAACTCCCGTGCCTTGCCCGACGATCACGCCGTCCTTTGGGGCGACGTCGCCTCGGGCAAGCCGCATGGCGGCATCGCTCAACCGGCTGCGGCATTGCCCGCCTGACACACTGGGTACTGAAACACTGAAGCCCCCGCGCTAGCGCTCCGAATCACATACGAAAGACGCAAGGAGAGACCCCTCATGAAACCGATCGAACAGCAGGACAAGAACCGCGCAACACGCAAGACGACCCACCTGCGCTCGCTGCTCATTCCGCTCGTGCTGGGCGGCCTTTCCGTCTTGTCGACGGCAGCCTCCGCCGCGCCCGACTTCGGCAACTGCCAGGTCACCGGCACGCGCGGCTCGGTCAAGCTTGAAACGGTGACGCCGGGTGCACTGTCGGTGCGTCCGGTGCTGCCCGCACCGGGCTGGTGGAACGGCGATTCGCCCGACACCATCAAGGATGGCTTCGAATACTGCATGGCCGCCAATATGGCCTATCGCGCCGGTCTGGATCGCGTGATCGTCGTCAATCGCTCGTTCGCGCAAGTGGTGACGGGGCAGGCCAAGGGCTTCGACATCGCACTGAGCGAAATCACCATCACCGACGAGCGCAAGAAGGTCGTCAACTTCACCGATCCGTACTTCAGCTCGGATCAGGGCATTCTCGTGAAGACGGGCACCAAGGTCGACAAGGACAGCATCAAGAAGATGCGTCTGGGCGTGAAGCAAGGCACCACGATCCTGCCGTATCTGACGGACAAGGTGAAGGTCGCCGAGCACCCGAAGGTGTACACCGACGCCGCTGCCATGTACGCCGCACTGGCCGCCGGTCAGGTCGACGCCGTGCTGTACGACACGCCGAACGTGCTGTCCATCGCGAAGAAGTCCGAAGGCCGCTTCGAAGTCGTCGGCCGCTATGACACGAGCGAACAGTGGGGCGGTCTCGTCAACAAGGATTCGCCGAATCTCGCCGCCTTCAACAAGTTGATCGCCGAGATGAAGAAGGACGGCACGTTCGACCGTCTGGCCACGCAATACCTCGTGCCGAGCCTCGGTGCCGATCCCGCCAAGCTGCCGATCCTGACGCCGTGAGGTCGGGGCGACCCGAGTCAATCATATGAGCGATTCCACTCAAAAGGCCCCGGGGTCCATCCTCGGTGGCATGGGCCGGGAGCGCCGTCTGAACGTGGGCGGCACGCCGTCCGCGCCGACGGTGCTTTGCTTGTGCGCATTGCTGGGGGCGGCGATTGCCGTCGCCAGCAGCGTCTACACGATCGGCGCCCTGCGTGAAGGGTTGCTGGCCAATAAATTGGGCGGCTGGTGGGTGCCTGTCGGCACAGTTCTGCTCGGGCTGGCCTCGTTGCTCGTGCTCATTCCGCTGGTGCGTGCGTTTGCGCGCTACCAGGACTTCCGAACCGCCACGTCGCGTCGCGACATCGTCGCTGCGCGCGTGGCGAAGTCCGAAGCCGGAGTGCAAAGCTGGATCACGCTGGGCTACACGCTCGCGCAGTTGATCGTCGTGCTCGCGTTGCAGTTCGTGCTGGCGAACGACCTGGCGGTGGCGAAGACGTTCTTCCTAGTCCCGCTCATCGTCAAGACGTTCCCGCTTGTGCTCGATGCCTTCTGGGTGAACGTGAAGATCTTCCTGATTGCGGAAGTCTTCGTGCTGATCTGGGGCCTGGTCGTCGCACTCGCCATGTTCGCACCGGGCAATGCTGGCAAGCCGCTGCGGTTCATCGCCACGGCTTACGTCGACATCTTCCGCGCGATGCCTGCCGTGCTGGTGATCTATCTGGTCGGCTTCGGTCTGCCGCTCACCGGCGTGCCGATCCTGAAGGACCTGTCGCTCACCACCTACGTCGTGATCGCGTTGACGCTGACGGTCGGCGCGTACGTGGCGGAGATCTATCGCGCCGGTATTCAGGGCGTGCACTGGTCGCAGGTGGCGGCGGCGCGCTCGCTTGGCCTGTCGTACACGCAGACGCTGCGCTTCGTGGTGTTGCCGCAGGGCATCCGGCAGATCATTCCGCCGCTGCTCAATGCCTTCATCGCGTTGCAGAAGGACACGGCGCTGGTGAACGTCGTCGGAGTGATCGACGCTTTCAACCAGTCGATGGTGATCGCGTCGAACCACTACAACCTGTCGGCGGCAACGACCGTCGCCATTCTGTTCATCATCATCTCGGTTCCGCAGGTGCGCTTCGTGGAACGGATGGCCAAACGCGACCGCGCCCGCATGCGTGCCGGCGGTGCCTGAGGAGCGAACGACCATGTCATTCATCGAGATTCGCGACATTGCCAAGTCGTATGGCGACGTGTCGGTCATCAACGGTCTGGCGATGACGGTGGAGGAGCATCAGGTGGTGTGCCTGATCGGTCCGTCCGGCTCCGGCAAGTCGACGTTGCTGCGCTGTATCAACGGGCTGGAGTCCATCGACGCGGGAGAGATCCTCGTGCACGGCGACCGCATTACCGGCCCCGGCGTGGACGTCAATTCGCTGCGCCGGGATATCGGCATCGTGTTCCAGGGCTACAACCTGTTCCCGCACATGACGGTGCTGGAGAACGTCACGCTCGCGCCGATTCGCGTGCTCAAGCAACCCAAACGCGAAGCGGAAGAGCGCGCGATGGCGTTGCTGGAGCGCTTTAGTCTGGCGCATAAGGCGAACGAGTATCCGGACCGCATGTCGGGCGGGCAGCAACAACGCGTGGCCATCGTGCGTGCCCTGGCGATGGACCCGATGGTGTTGTTGCTCGACGAAATCACGTCGGCACTCGACCCGGAGCTGGTGTCCGAGGTGCTCAATATCGTGCGCGATCTGGCGCACGAGGGCATGACGATGCTGCTCGCCACGCACGAGATGGGCTTCGCTCGCGAAGTGGCGTCGAAGGTTTGCTTCCTGTGCGACGGCGCGGTATGCGAAGAGGGGCCGCCGGAGCAGATTTTCGGTGACCCGCAGCAGGAGCGCACACGTGCTTTCCTGCGAAGCATCCGGCAAGCCAAGCGTCTGTAACAGACACCCCCTCGCGCCTCACGGATCGAGGGGGGTTTTCTTTGTCGCGTCGCTTTCTGAGTGCGTCGATCAGGCGATGCAGGGACCGGTCGAATCCCGCAAGATCAGCCGTGTTTGCACGGTGCTGACCGTCGTCGGTTGTCCGGCGCGTTTGCGCAGGAAGGTGTCGACGGCCGACTCGCCGAGCGATTGCGTGGGAATGGCGATGGTGGTCAGCGGCGGCTCCAGCAGCGATGCAAGTTCGATGTCACCGACGCCCACGACCGACACCGACTCCCCGATCTTCAGCCCGCAACGCGTGGCGGCGCGATAGACCAAAGGGGCTAGCAGGTCGTCGTCACACACGAACGCCGTCGGTCGGTCGGGCTGCGAGAGCAGCGCTTCGATGCTCGACGACGAGGTTTCGCCGAAGGGCACTTCGATCTCCCGGCGGGCGTCGTACGTCAGCCCATGCGCTTGCAAGCCTTCCCGATACGCCCGTGAGCGCACGCGAAACGTGTTGGCTTCCAGATCGAAGCCAACACGCGCGATGCGTTTATGCCCAAGTGACGCGAGGTGATCGACCATCTCCCGCACGATCACGTCCGATGCGATGAAGACGTCGGCATCGGCAGACGAATCGCCATCGACCACGACCACGGACGTCGGCATGATTTCCAGCGCGCGCGCCGTCCACGACGCCTCCCAGAAGATCATGCCGTCGAACGCATGCGCATCGAGGCTGAGGAGCAGACTCTCCGGGTCGTTCCCGTACTCGCCGGTGTTGATGAGTACGGTGGCGTAACCATTGGCCGCAGCACGCCCGATGACCGACTTCAGCACCGCAGCGAAGTAGGGGTTGGAGACGTTCGGCACGCCCAGCGCGAGCAGCTTCTGCGTGCCGAGCTTCAGACCGCGCGCCGAGGAGTTTGGCCTGTAGCCCAGCGTCTGGGCCGCCTGAAGGATCTGTTCGCGCCGCTCGGGCGTGACGCGGCCCTCGGCCTTGCCACCGAACACCAGCGACACCGTGGATTGGGAAACACCGGCCAGACGGGCGACATCGCGGCTCGTCGGACGCGCAGCCGCAGGACTTTTCTTCTTATCGCTCATTGCGTTCATTCACGCGTTGAATTTTTAAAAATTCGAGTTTAGTGGTTAAAATCCGTCAGTCATACGTATGACACGATCCGAAATGCATACTTCGACGCATTCGCAGTGTAATGGGAAACAGCAATGAAGCGTCGTACCTTTCTCGCCGGCTCCGGTCTTCTGGTGGGTGCTCCGGCGGTGATCATCCGGCAGTCGAGCGCGCGCAGCGTGTCGCACGGCACCCGCTTTCCGTTCTCGGTCGCCAGCGGCGATCCGACAGCGGACGCGGTCGTGCTCTGGACGCGTCTCGCACGCGATACCGTCGACACCAGCCCTGTGGCCAGCGCGCCGGTGAACGTCGAGTGGATGGTCGCGACCGACCGCCGGATGACGAAGGTCGTGCGGCGCGGCGTCGCCCTCGCACAGCCGATGTACGGGCATTCGGTGCACGTCGATGTGGCGGGCCTCGCGCCGGATCGCGAGTACTGGTACGCCTTTCGCTGCGGCAACGAGCTGAGCCCGGTCGGACGCACTCGCACGTTGCCGTCCGAGCGCGCCGATATCTCGCGCTTCCGGTTCAATGTCGTGTCGTGTCAAAACTGGGAGCAAGGGTATTTCGATGCTTATGACGGCATGGCCGCTGACGATCCGTCGTTCGTGATGCACGTTGGCGATTACATCTACGACGTGAGTCGTGGTGGCGGGGTACGTGACCACGAGCGCCGCGCACTGCCGATGACGCTCGACGACTACCGCCGTCGTCACGCGCTATACAAGACTGACGCCGCATTGCGACGTGCGCATGAAACCTTCCCGTTCATTCTTACGCTCGACAACCACGACGGCCTCGAAGACAACACCACCGACGTCGCCCAGCTCAAGCGCCGCGCGGCCGCGTATCAGGCGTGGTATGAGTTTCAGCCTGTGCGCTATGCGCCGCTGCCTGCGTCGCCCGCCATGCAGATTCAGCGCGGCTACGACATTGGCAATCTGATGCGTCTCACGATTCCCGACACGCGTCAGTTCCGCGACTCGGAAACGCCGTGTGCCTCGGTGTCGGATAGCAAGTTCGCGTTCGGCGTCTACGAACAGGCATGCAAGGCCAACGATGCGCCTGAGCGTTCGATGCTTGGCGCGGGACAGGAACTGTGGCTCAAGGATCGTTTGCAGAACACGCCCGCGCAGTGGAACGTGATCGCCTCGACGGTCAAGATGACGCCGTTCGACATGCGGCACAATGACGCCCTTTACCGCTACCTGCAATCGTGGGACGGCTATCCCGCCGAGCGCAATCGCATCCTCGACCAGATCACGGCGGCGCGTGTGCCTAACCCGGTCTCGCTCTCGGGCGACATTCATTCGTACATGATCTCGTCCGTGGTGCGCAACGTGGGCGACGACCCGCGCACCGCACCGATGACCGAACTGGTGGGGACATCGATCAGCGCGCTGTGGCCCGAGCCGCTCGATAAACCGATGGCGCAGGGACTGCCGATGAACCCGCACGTCAACTATTACGAAAGTCAGCAGCGCGGCTACATGCGATGCACGGTCACGCGTGACTCGCTATTCACCGATCTGCGCACGATCGACTTTACCGACAAGCCCGGTGGCACCGTCCGGACGAGCAAACGCTTCGTCGTCGAGAACGGCAAGACCGGCGCACAGGAAATCTGAACGTCATGAACGCTACGACTCATCCGTTGCTGCAAGCCTTCTTCCCCTATGGAGACGTGATCGCCGCCGTGCTCCGGATCATGGGTGTTTCCGCCGATCAGCAGGACAGCGACGACGGCTCGCACGACTGGTCGCATCTGATTCGCGTGTGGAAACTGGTGACGGAAATCGCCACCGACGACCCGGGGCTCGATCTCGAGATGTTGGCGGTCTCGGTGCTGCTGCACGACTGCGTGCAAGTGGAGAAGACGGACCCGCGCCGCGCACAGGCGTCACGGCTGTCGGCGGAGAAGGCAAGCGAAGTGCTGCGCACGCTGGGGTGGGACGCCGCCCGCATCGATGCCACCGCACACGTCATCGAAGCGCATAGCTTCTCGGCAGGGATCGAACCCCGGACGAATGAAGCGCGCGTGATGCGCGACGCCGACCGGCTCGATGCCATCGGCGCCATCGGTATCGCACGCACGTTCTACGTCGCAGGTCGCAATGGCTCGCGGCTTTACGACCCACTCGATCCTTTCGCCACGCATCGCGAACTGGACGACCGGCGCTTCGCACTCGATCACTTCGAGACCAAGCTGCTGCACCTCGCCGACGGGCTGACGACCGCCACCGCGCAGCGCATCGGAGAACACCGCATCGCCACCATGCGCGCCTATGTCGAGCTGCTGCGCGACGAGATTACAACGACACGCCCAACGTCCTGATCGCTTCTGAACCCTTCCTGATCCCATAACCGCTGACGAATGAGAATTCGTCAACTGTTGATAAGTTAATTAGTTATGCGAAATAACATGATGAAGATGCCCGTCGCGGCAGGTCTGCTGCTGGGTGCCGTCTGCGCGATGCCGTCCGTGGCGATGGCGCAGAGTTCGGTGACGCTGTACGGCATCATCGATACCAGCCTGCAATATGTGAATCACGCAGGCGGCAAGCAAAGCCAGATCTCGATGGTGACCGGCAACGGCCTCGGCACGCGCTGGGGCATTACCGGCACCGAGGATCTCGGCGGCGGGCTGCAATCCGTCTTCAAGCTGGAGAACGGCTTCGATTCGACCAACGGCAAGTTACTGCAAGGCTCGCGGGAATTCGGGCGTCAGGCGTATGTTGGGCTGACGAGCCGTGAGTGGGGCTCGGTGCTGATCGGGCGGCAGTACGACCCGCTGATCGATCAGGTGCTGCCGACGCAGGGCAATTTCTTCGTGGCGGGCTACTGGACTGCGCCGGGCGATGTCGACAACTCGCAGAACACGGCACGTGTGAGCAACTCCGTGAAGTGGACGAGCCCGGTGTGGCGCGGCGTACAGATCGAAGGCATGTACGCGCTCGGTGGCGTGGCGGGCGCGCAGGCATCCGGTCAGACGTACAGTGCCGCAGGCTCCTATACGTTCGGTCCGGCGCGGCTGGCGGCGGGGTATCTGCACATCGATAACGGTAACGCCCGCGCGACGACGCGTCCGTCGAGCACGACCGACTTCTTCTTCGTGAGCGCCGTGAATCGCGCGTACGCCAGTGCGAAGTCCATCGACATCTATCGCGCAGGGGGACGTTACACGCTCGGCAACGTTACGCTCGGCGGCTACTACAGCCAGTCGTACTACAACGCGGATGCCGCCTCGACGTTCAGAACGACGCAACGCTACGACAGCTATGGCGTCTACGCCGTGTGGCAGATCTCGCCCGCGCTCGCTGCGCAGACGGGTTACGACTATCTGAACTCATCGGGCGATTCGTCGGCGCACTACCATCAGGTCAGTGCGGCGGTGGATTACAGCCTCAGCAAGCGTACGGACCTCTACTGTGTGGTGACGTACGCTCACGCCACGGGGTACAACGGCATCGGTCCGGCACAGGCGGCGATTGCCACCGTCTACGTCGACGCGGGCGTGAATTCGCAGATGTATGTCACCGCAGGCGTTCGGCATAAGTTCTGAGCCGTCACGCCATCTTCTCCACGCCGTCGCCAGGTTCAGTCTGCGACGGCGTCCAGCGGCACCTCCAACCCGACCTTCACGTTGCTCATCGAGACGAGCGTCTTGAAGCGTTTGACGTTGTTGCTCTCGAAGAAGAGCGCGCGCGTGAGCGCCGTGTACTGCGCCATGTTCTGCACGACCATGATCACCACGAAGTCGCATTCCCCCGCGACGTAGTAGCACTGCTGCACCTGCGGACAGGCTAGAAAGCTGCGCTTCATGGCGTCGAGCAGGTCGAGACGTTCGTTCTCGACTTCGACTTCCGTGATGATCGTGAGCGGATAGCCGACCTGCTCCGGGTCGACCAGCGAGACGGTCTTGCGTGTCACGCCTTCCTCCGCGAGTTTCTTCAGCCGCCGGTTCACTGCCGCAGACGACAGATTGATCTGCGCCCCCAGCGCATGCTGAGGCGTTGTCGCATCCTGCTGAATCGCCGCAAGGAGGGCGATGTCGTAACCGTCGAGGCTCATTTGCGTAATAAAAATTCGATAGAGACGCCTAAAACGCGTAAATCGTACGCGCGCTCCGGAATATTATTCAGGCTGTCCGATGATACTCCGCTAGCGGCGACCTCCCGAAGTCCATGCCGCAGCGCGCTTTCGCCCCCTACAGAAACAACCGACCGCCTCATGTCCGACACGAAAACCCCCGCGCTTCGCCTGAACGGCCCCGTCCTGCTCCAACAACTTCGCGAACTCGGCGAGATCGGCACCGATCCCGTCGCGGGTGGCCGCACGCGCGTTGCGCTGACCGACGACGAGAAGGCCGGTCGCGATCAGGTCGTCGCGTGGATGCGCGCGCTCGATCTCGACGTGCAGATCGACCGCATCGGCAACATCTTCGGCACGCTGCCCTCGGCGACGACGGACGCGTCGGGTCAAATGCCCCGCCCGCTGATGATGGGCTCGCACATCGATACAGTCGTCAACGCCGGTGCGCTCGACGGATGCTACGGCGTGCTCGGCGGTCTGGCCGTCGTGCGCGCGTTTCGCGACGCGGGCATTGTGCCGTCGCGTCCGATCACGGTGGCGGCGTTCACCAACGAGGAGGGCGCACGCTTTCACCCCGACATGATGGGTTCGCTCGTGCACGCAGGTGGCTTGCCCGTCGACGAAGCGCTCGACGCCATCGGCACGGACGGCGCGCGTCTGGGCGACGAACTCGTGCGCATCGGCTATGCCGGTGACATGGAACCCGGCACGCTTGCCCCCCACGAATACCTCGAACTGCACATCGAACAAGGGCCGATTCTCGAAGCTGAGGGGTTGGAGATCGGCGTGGTCGAGAACTTGCAGGGCATCTCGTGGCAGCAGATCACCGTGCAGGGCAACGCCAACCATGCGGGCACGACCCCGACGCGTCTGCGTCACGATGCGGGCTATGTCGCTTCGGCGACGGTGACCGAGCTGCGACGGATTGCCGTCGAATCCGGCACGACACTCGCAACTGTCGGCACGATGAAGTTCGAGCCGAGTGTCATCAACGTAATTGCGCGCCGCGCGGTGTTCACCGTCGACATGCGTGATCCGAGCGAACAGCGTCTTGCCGAGAGCGAGGCGCGTCTGGCCGATTTCCTGACGAAGATCGCGGAGGCCGAAGGCGTGCGCATTTCGACGGAGCGTCTGGCGCGCTTTACGCCGGTCGTCTTCAATGCCGAACTGGCCGATGTGATCGAGGCCTGCGTCAAGCGTCGCGGTCTGTCGTACAAGCGCATGACGTCGGGCGCAGGACACGACGCGCAGATGATCGCGCGTATCGCCCCGGCGGCGATGATCTTCGTGCCAAGCCGTGGCGGCATCAGCCACAACCCGCGTGAACATACCGATGACGACCAACTGGTGCGCGGCGCCGAGGTGTTGCTCGATGTCGTCGCGCAACGCTTGGGCGTGTCGCAGTAAGTCATCAGTTGCCGTCACGAACATTCAGCTACATCCCGCAATACCGGAGCCCCCCATGCCCCCCAAGCTTTACGTCAACCCGCAGGCTGCACGCGCGCCGTACCCGGCAGATCTTCAGGACATCATGAGCATCGCTCGTGCGCAGCAGAGTCGCGAGTGGCTTGCGCACTGGGATGGACTGACACCCGGCGCTACGCCGTTGCGCTCACTGCCGGATCTGGCAGCGTCGCTCGGTGTGCGCAGCGTGCTGGTCAAGGACGAAGCGTCACGCTCAGCGCTCGGCAGTTTCAAAGCGCTGGGCGCGCCGATTGCCCTCGTGCGGTTGTTGTTGCGTCAGTTCGAAGGGAAGGGTTTCACCGCGAAGTCGCTGCTGAACGGCGAGCATCGCGACGCGCTGGCCGGTTTCACCGCGATCAGCGCGACGGACGGCAACCACGGTCGTGCGCTGGCGGCTGCTGCGCAAAGCATCGGCTGCCGCTGTGTGATCGTTTTGCACGCGCATGTCAGCGAAGAACGTGAGCAAGCGATTGCGGCGTATGGCGCGGAGATCGTGCGTATCGCAGGCAATTACGATGACTCCGTCGAAGAGGCGGCGGCGCTGGCATCGCGTCACGGCTGGCATGTCGTTTCGGATACGTCCTACGATGGATACGAAGTCATC
Source organism: Pandoraea sp. NPDC090278 (assembly GCF_044772185.1). NCBI lineage: Bacteria > Pseudomonadati > Pseudomonadota > Betaproteobacteria > Burkholderiales > Burkholderiaceae > Pandoraea > Pandoraea sp. NPDC090278. The sequence continues at coordinate 165,074 of NZ_JBIVYJ010000004.1, forward strand.
CCGCGCGACGTCATGCAAGGTTACGGAACGGTGGCGGCGGAGGTCTCGGAAGCGCTGGATGGCGACGCGTCGCAAAAGGATTCGGCCAGCCCCGTCACACACGTCTTCCTGCAAGGCGGTGTAGGCGGATTGGCGGCAGGCATCGTGAGCTATCTGTGGGAGCGCTGGGGCGTGTGGCGCCCGACGTTCGTGGTCGTCGAGCCGGAGCAGGCGGACTGTCTGTATCAGAGCGCTATCGCGGGGAAAGCCGCGTCGGCCTCGGGATCGGTGGACTCGGTGATGGCCGGGCTGGCATGTGGCGAGACGTCGCCGCTCGCTTGGCGTTTCCTTCAACCGTCGGTCGACGCGTTCATGACGGTCACGGACGCACACGCAGTGCAGGCGATGCAACGCCTCGCACGCGGTACCGACAACGATGTGCCGTTCGTCGCCGGGGAGTCCGGTGTGGCCGGGCTGGCGGGGTTGATGCTGGCGGCAGCCACGCCCGCGATGGCGTCGGCGCTCGGCCTCACGTCGGACTCGCGTGTGTTGCTCATCAGCACCGAGGGCGCGACGGCCCCGTCCGTCTATGCCGAACTGGTCGGCGAGCCAGCCACGTCGGTCGACGCGCGCCAGCAGGCGTGGCTCGCACGCTAATCTCGTCACGCATCTAGCCTATTGATCAAGCCGATTGCCGGAGCCACGTATGAGTCATGACACCGCACAAGAGACGTATTTCGCCCAGGCGCTGACCGGATGGCGGCATGCGTTCCATCGTCAGCCTGAGACGGGGTTCGAGGAGATCGGTACCTCGCAGACGGTGGCGACGATTCTCGAAAGCCTCGGGCTGGACGTGCATCGCAATATCGGCGGCACGGGCATCGTGGCGAATCTGCGCGTCGGAGACGGCACGGGCGCGATCGGCATTCGCGCCGACATGGATGCGTTGCTGATCGACGAGAAGGCACCGGGTCGCGGCTACGCGTCGCAAGTCCCCGGCAAGATGCACGCCTGCGGCCACGACGGGCATATGTCGATGGTGCTGGGGGCGGCGAAGCTGCTGGCCGAGTCGCGTGATTTCAACGGCACGGTGCGCTTCATCTTCCAACCCGCCGAGGAACACGGGCGTGGTGCAAAGGCGATGATTGCCGACGGGCTGCTTGAGCGCTTTCCTATCGATGCGATCTACGGCATTCACAACATGCCGGGCATTCCGACGGGACGCATTGCCACGCGCGTGGGCGGCATCATGGCCAGCGAGGACAACTTCGTCATCCGGATTCGTGGCAAGGGCACGCACGCAGCGCGGCCGCACATGGGGGTCGATCCGCTGGTGATCGGCGCACAGATTGTCGTAGCGTTGCAAACGGTGGTGTCGCGCAGCGTCGACCCGGGATTGTCGGCGGTAGTGTCGTGCACGGAGTTCATCACGGACGGCATTCGTAACGCGATTCCGACGAACGTCGAGATCCGGGGCGACACGCGCAGCTACACGCCGGACGTGCAGCAACTGCTCGAAGCACGCATGCGCGACATCTGCATGGGCACATGCGCGATGCACGGCGCACACTGCGAGTTCGAATACACGCACGAGTTTGCGCCGACGATGAACTGGGCCGACAACACGTCGCTGGCCGTCCGCGCAGCGCAAACGGTGGCAGGTGAGGGGATGGTGGATGCGGAAATCGCGCCGGTGATGGCGTCGGAAGACTTCGGCGTGTTCTTGCAGCACGTGCCGGGCAACTTCGCGTTCATCGGCAACGGCAGCGGCGACGAGCCCGGCGCGATTCCGTTGCACAACGCCTGCTACGACTTCAACGACGCGATCCTGCCGCTCGGCGCGCGCTACTTCGCGCAGATCGTGCGCGACAGCTTGCCGCGCTGAGGGCCTGCGCTTGCCCGCTTAGCGGACAGCCGCGAGCGGCACCGTTCCGGCGTTGATCACGGCGTCGGGCAGTTCGCGAACGGCTTCCAGCGTCTTGCGGATGTGCGCGGCGAGCAGCTTTGCCGCGCGCTCGGCGTCGCGCGCAAGGCACGCGTCGAAGATCGCCTGATGTTCTTCATGGACGTCGCGCGGCACCGGACGGTGCGTGATCGACAGCCGTCGATAACGCTCCGACTGGCGATAGAGAATCGCCAGGAAGTGGTGCAGCCAGCGCGACGGGCACGCACGAATCAACACCTCATGAAACGCGCGGTTTCGTGCTTCCCACTGGGCAAACTGTCCGACATCCTGCTCGCCATCCTTGCCAAGCCGCTCCTCGGCGAGCGTGAGCAGATGGAAGGCGCTCGTCAGATCCGCTTCCCACGCATCGTCTCCCAGCGCGACCGACTGACGTAACGCCTCGGTCTCCAACTGCACGCGCGTTTCGGTGATGTCGATGAAATCGGCCAGCGAGATCGGCGTCACCCGAAAACCGCGATGGCCGTGCTGGACGACGAGTGCGTCCGCCACCAGCAGCGCCAGCGCCTCGCGCAGCGTCCCCGCGCCCACTTCGTACCGATCCTTTAGATGCTCGACGCGCAGCTTTTCGCCCGGCGCGAGATGCCCCTCGACGATGTCGCTGCGCAGACGCATGTAGGCGCTTTGCGCCAGCGTGGTGTCTGCTGCCGGGGCGGAAGGGGCGGTCGGGCTATGCATGTGTCGAGCGGTCAGGGCCTGTGGGGACGAGTGCCGAGAGTATAAGCGGCTTCCTTCGGATTGTCGCAAAATCGACAAATAATCGAGATAAATAAAAATTCTCGAGAAAATGTTGACGAGGATCGGGTGACGGATTTATCGTGTGCTCCATGCCGACGTCAGCCCTTTGCCCGTTATCGGGGGCTGACGCCAACCTGCATCCAGCATCCAACCAGACAGAGAGCGTGAGACATGAAGGATTTCCAGAACTTCATCAACGGTGAGTGGGTGTCCAGCCCGCGCACCTTCGAGAACCGTAATCCGGTGAACAACAGCGTGATCGGGCTCGTCCACGAAGCCGGGCGCAGCGAAGTCGACGCCGCTGTGCGCGCCGCCCGTGCCGCGCTTCACGGTCCGTGGGGCAAGATGACCGTCGCGCAGCGCGTGGAGCTGCTGCACGCCGTGGCTGACGGCATCAACCGCCGCTTCGACGACTTCCTCGCCGCTGAGATTGCGGACACCGGCAAGCCGCACGGACTGGCGAGCCATCTCGACATCCCGCGCGGTGCGGCGAACTTCAAGGTGTTCGCCGACATGATCAAGAACGTGCCGACCGAGTCGTTCGCGATGACGACGCCCGATGGCGGCAACGCGCTCAACTACGGCGTGCGCACGCCACGCGGTGTGATAGCCGTCGTCTGCCCGTGGAATCTGCCGTTGCTGCTCATGACGTGGAAGGTTGGCCCTGCGCTGGCGTTCGGTAACACCGTGGTCGTGAAGCCGTCGGAAGAAACGCCCGCGACCGCGACGCTGCTCGGCGAGGTCATGAACGAAGTCGGTGTGCCGCCGGGGGTCTACAACGTCGTGCACGGCTTCGGGCCGGAGTCGGCGGGTGCGTTCCTGACGGAGCATCCGGGCGTGAACGGCATCACCTTCACGGGCGAGACGCGTACCGGCGAAGCGATCATGAAGGCCGCCGCCAATGGCGTGCGTCCCGTGTCGTTCGAGCTGGGCGGCAAGAACCCGGGCATCGTGTTTGCCGACGCGGATTTCGACAAGGCCGTCGCGGGCATCACCCGCTCGGCGTTCGATAACAGCGGTCAGGTGTGTCTCGGCACCGAGCGCGTGTACGTGCAGCGTCCGATCTTCGAGCGCTTCGTGGCAGCGCTCAAGGAACGTGCCGAATCACTGAAGATCGGCGATCCGTACGCGGAAGGCACGACCTTCGGCCCGCTCGTGTCGCAGGTGCATCGCGAGAAGGTCTTGTCGTACTACGCGAAGGCGCGTGAAGAAGGCGCGACGGTCGTCACCGGCGGCGGTGTCCCCGACATGCCCGCGTCGATGAAGGACGGTGCGTGGGTGCAGCCGACGATCTGGACGGGACTGCCGGAGACGGCGTCGGTGATCCGCGAGGAGATCTTCGGGCCGTGCTGTCACATCGCACCGTTCGATACGGAAGAGGAAGTGATTGCGATGGCGAACGCCACGCCTTATGGGCTGGCCGCGACGGTGTGGACGTCGGACGTCAGCCGCGCACACCGCATGGGTGCGGCACTGGAAGTGGGTGTGTGCTGGATCAACGCGTGGTTCCTGCGCGACCTGCGCACGGCGTTCGGCGGCGCGAAGCAGTCGGGCATCGGACGCGAAGGTGGCGTGCACTCGCTGGAGTTCTACACGGAGCTGCGTAACGTCTGCGTGAAGCTGTAAGCAACAAAGCAGCGAATCATAAACGCCAAGGGCCTCGCAAACCGTCCGATGTCAGGACGGCCAGCGAGGCCCTTGTCATGATGGCGCGACTTACTTGCCCGTCGCGTCCATCGCACGTGCGAGACGTGCCACACCTTCTTCAATCGCCGTCACGGCCGGGGCCGCGAACGACAGACGCAGCGACGCTTCGTCAACGTTGTCGGCAAAGAACGCCGTGCCTGGCACGAACAGTACCTTCTCTGCAATCGCGTTCGGCAACAGCGCACTCGTCTTCACTGCCGCCAGACGCGCCCACACGAACATGCCGCCCTGCGGTGCGTGGAACTGAATCGCGTCGCCGAGCTTGTCGCGCAGGGCGTTGCACATCGCTTCGCACTTGAGACGGTAGGCCTCGGTGATCTTCGGCAAATGCCGCGTGAGCGATCCTTCCGCGAGATACTCGGCGGCGACGGCCTGCGTCCACGGCACGCTGCACAGATCGACCGTCTGCTTGGCGACGACGCAACGTCGCGCAATCTCCGGCGGCGCAACCGTCCAGCCCACCCGCAAGCCGGGCGCCACGATCTTCGACAGGCTGGAGAAATGCACCACCCAGTCACGCGATCCCGGCACCTCGGCCGTCAGACCGAGTATCGTCGGCACGGCCTCACCGGAGAAGCGCAGATCGCCGTACGGATCGTCTTCGACAATCACGAAGCGGTATTCCACTGCCAGCTTCAGCAACGCAATACGGCGTTCGCGCGAGAGCGTGGCCCCGGTCGGATTGGCAAACGTCGGCACCGTGTAAAGCAGCTTCGGCACGGCGATCTTGCCGTCGCGCAGCAGCGTGCTCAACTGTGCGACGTCGAGACCGTCCGCATCGACCGGCACCGTGACGATCTTCGCTTGTTGCAAGCGCAGCGCCTGCAACGTCGCCGGATAGTCGGGCTGTTCCGTTACGACGACATCGCCCGGTGCGACCATCACGCGCAGCAACAGATCGAGCCCCTGCTGCGAGCCGGTCGTCACCAGCAATTCCTCGGACGCACACGGTGCGCCGCGTTGCGCCATGAGCGCGATGATCTGCGCCTTGAGTTCCGCGAGGCCGTCGGTCGGGCCGTATTGCAGGCAGCGCGTCGGTTGAGCGAACGCACGCGCCTGCGCGGCGGCCAGACCGTCTACGTCGAACAGATCGCTCGCCGGATAACCGCCAGCGAATGAGATCATGCCCGGCTCGGACAAGTATTTGAACAGCTCGCGAATCGGCGAGCCAGCCGGATTCGCGAAGGGAGTCGTAAAGTCGTACATGTCGGTTCGCTACCGCGACTTCACTCGATCGAGAAGTCGATGCCTTGCGCGAGCGGCAGGGCGGACGAGTAGTTCACCGTGTTCGTGGCGCGGCGCATATAACCCTTCCATGCATCCGAACCCGACTCACGGCCACCGCCGGTTTCCTTCTCCCCGCCGAACGCGCCGCCGATTTCTGCGCCGCTCGGTCCGATGTTGACGTTGGCGATACCGCAGTCGCTACCGGCCGACGACGTGAAGCGCTCGGCTTCGCGCAGGTCGTTCGTGAACACGCACGACGACAGACCGTGCGACGACGCGTTGTTGGCGTCGATGGCTTCGTTGAAGTCGCTGTACTTGAGCACGTAGAGAATCGGCGCGAACGTTTCCGTCAGCACGACTTCCGTTTGCGACGGCATTTCGACGATGGCCGGTTTCACGTAGAAACCGCCTTCGTTGCCTGCCACGACGTGACGCTCGCCGCCCGTGACCTTGCCGCCTTGTGCACGTGCCTGATCGAGCGCGCCTTGCATGCGCTTGAAAGCGCCTTCGTCGATCAGCGGGCCCATCAGCGTGCCGCGCTCCAGCGGGTTGCCGATGGCGACCTTGCCGTACAGCGTCTTCAGACGATCGACAGTCTTGTCGTACACGCTCTCATGCACGAACAGGCGACGCAGCGTGGTGCAACGCTGACCGGCGGTGCCCACCGCCGAGAACAGAATGCCGCGCAGGGCCAGTTCCGGGTTGGCGCTTTCGGTCACGATACCGGCGTTGTTGCCGCCGAGTTCGAGAATCGAGCGGCCGAAGCGACGTGCGACTTCCACGCCGACCTTGCGACCCATTTCGGTGCTGCCCGTGGCGCTCACGATGGCCGAGCGCGGATCGGCGACGAGTGCCTCACCCACGTCGCGACCGCCGATGATCAGCGCGGTCAGGCCTTCCGGCGCGTCGCCGAATTCGGCAATCACTTCTTCCATCAGCTTGTTGACGGCCAGTGCGGTCAGCGGCGTCTTTTCCGACGGCTTCCACACGACGGCGTTGCCGCACACCAGCGCCAGCGCAGCGTTCCACGACCACACGGCGACCGGGAAGTTGAAGGCGGAGATAACGGTGCACACGCCCATCGGGTGCCACGTCTCGGCCATGCGGTGGCCGGGGCGCTCCGAGGCGATCGTCAGACCGTACAACTGACGCGACAGGCCGACCGCGAAGTCGCAGATGTCGATCATTTCCTGCACTTCGCCCAGACCTTCTTGCAGGATCTTGCCCGCTTCGAGCGTGACGAGCGCGCCCAGTGCCTGCTTGCGTTCGCGCAGCTTTTCGCCGAGCAGACGCACCAGCTCGCCGCGACGCGGGGCGGGCACATTGCGCCATGCCGTGAACGCCTTGTGCGCGCGCGCGAGGGCAGCTTGTGCGTCGACGACCGATGCGCTGGTCACGCGGCCGATCAGTTCGCCGTTGATCGGCGAGTGCACGGCGATGTCGCCCGCTTCGGCCAGTTTGGCAATACCCAGTTCGTTGAGGATGGAGGTCGCGTTCACGTTAATACCCTTATGGAATTCAGCGTTGATTCGTTGATTACTTGGCGTTGGCCGTCATCTTGAAAATGCCCTGCGCGTTACCGGCATCGAAGCGAAGATCGATTTTCCAGCAGCGATTGGCAGTGTCGTACTCGCGGTGACGCGTGATGAATTCGTAGAACGAACCCGGCACGTCGCGCGTCACGGTCTCGCCGTTCTTGCCACGGAACTCGCGACGCACGGTGTCGGCGCGATAGGCCGTCTGGAACACACGACCCGAGCGCGAACGCTCGACTTCGGGTTTCATCGGGCGGCCCTTGGCCTTCTCGGCGTCCGACAGGGCGAAGACGTCTTCCACACGGTCGGTGGCGTGGTTGAACGCATTGCCTTCGGTGGAGATCCATGCCATTTCGGCCGATTCTGCCAGCAACAGTTCGTAGTCGGCTTCGCTCGGCACGTCGTGCTGACGCGCAAACGCGCCCACGATCACCGGCAGCAGCGCCTGCGCGCTTTCCAGCGGCAGCGTGCCGTCGCGCTCCAGTTCCCAGAGCTGTCCGACGGCAGCCGGTGTGAGCGGGTCCTTCGAGGTGCCGACGACGCGCGACACAGCTTGCTGGAACGTCTCCGAGAAACGCTCGGGATGCAGTTCGCTCACGAAGAATTGCGAAATCTCTTCGGGGGCGTCTTCATGCGCGTAAGCGCGGCCCGTCATGCCGAGGCGGTCCAGCGGATAGCGACCGTTCAGCTTGAAACCGAGCGGACGCAGAATGCGCGTGAATGCCGCTTCGCCCGGCGGCAGGGCACCGTTCTGGTCCCAGCGCACGGTGCGCAGCGCGCCGTGATCGAAGTAGACGCCACCGCCAGCGGCAATCGCTTCTTCAGTGTAGGTGCGGCCATTTTGCGAGCGCGCGAGCAGCCCTTCGAACAGCGCCATGTTCATGGCTTGCGCCAGTTCGGCGCGCGTGATGCACCCCGGCTCGAAGTCGGACAGGATCGACGGCGAATTGAGCGTGGCGAAAAGCGCGTCGGTACGCGCCTCCCCGATCAGGGAAACCAGCAAGGACTGCACGTTGGCGTTGCGCATCAGGTTGTCTCGCAGGGGGATGCCGTCTTGTGCGGCATCACAGGGTGAAGGTGTCAGGGCATGGCATGCGGCGCACCGTCATGCCTTCTTGCAGTGACTGCATTATTGGAATGGATGCTTCGCGCGTAAAGCGAGATAAAATTGCCACTTGATGCGTTTTTGGAATCAACATGCGCAAATTCAAGACCCCCGGCACAGCGGCGCTGCTGGCGTTCGAGGCAGCCGCCCGGCACGAAAGCTTTACCCATGCGGCCCGCGAGCTGTTTCTGACCGAGAGCGCGGTGTCGCGCCAGATCGCCACGCTGGAGACGCAGTTGGGCGTGCGGCTGTTCGTCCGCGCCAAGCAGCGCGTGGTGCTCACCCGCGCAGGACGGCTTTACGGCACGCAGGTGCGCCGTACGCTCGAACAACTGGATCGCGACACCCTGTCCATCATGGCGCACGGCAGCGGCGGCGGCTCGCTGGAACTGGCGGTGCTGCCAACGTTCGCGTCAGAGTGGTTGATTCCAAGAATGAAAGACTTCGACGACCGGCATCCGGACGTTCGCGTGAACATGGGTGTTCACACCGACCTCTTTACGTTCGACGAGACGCACTTCGAGGCGGCGATTCACTTCGGCCAGCCGACGTGGCCGGGCACGTCGTCTGATTATCTGTTCGGGGAAGAAGTGGTGCCGGTGTGCCGTCCATCGATCCTGAAGGGACCGGTGCGCACTGCGGCGGATTTGCTGACGTATCCGTTGTTGCACTCGACAACGCGCCCGAGCGCTTGGTCGCAGTGGTTTGCCGAGCAGCGCGTCGAGGACCACCGGGCGTTGCAAGGCGTGCGCTACGAACTGCACACCATGCTTATTGCGGGCGCGGCGGCGGGGCTAGGGATTGCGTTGGTGCCGAAGTTCTTCGTCGAGGGACAGTTGGCGACGCTTGGCCTCACGATTCCGTTCGACGTGAAGAGCGTGGCCGAGTCGGCTTACTACCTCGTCTACCCGACGGAACTGACACACGGGCAGCCACTCAGCGTTTTCCGCGAGTGGCTGCTCGATCAGGCGAAAGCGTACCGACCGACGTACCGTCCGGACTATCGCCCCGCCTGATGGCGGACGGCGGGATCGATCAGCGTCCCGTGTAACGCCCGGGCTTATGCCACGCGACGACCATCGCGCTCATGGCGATGGCCGAGATGGCGGACCAGGCGACGCGTCCGGCCGGGATCGTGGCGAGCGACGCGATCAGAATCGTCGTGTCGATGCACACCTGCGTGATGCCTGCATTGATGCCGCGCTTGCGTTGCAGCCACAGCGTGACGATGCCGGTGCCACCGACGCCAGCCCCGTGTCGCGCCAACGCCAGAATGCCCATGCCGCACAGCGTGCCGCCGACGAACGCGGCGAACAGCGGATTGACGAAGGCGATGTCGAACGTTTGCGGCATGGCCGCGAGGGCGAAGGTAATGCCGAAGCTCGCGACCGTCGACTTGAGCGCAAAGCGCGCGCCCATCGTGAAGTACGCGAACAGGAAGAACGGAATGTTCACCAGCGTAAAGATGGTGCCCACCGGTAGCGGAAAGACGTAAGAGGCGAGCAGTGCGATGCCAGCTACGCCGCCGGTAACCAACCCGGCAGCCTTGAGCAGCACCAGACCGACCACCACAAATGCCATGCCGATGACCATCGCATAGATGTCTTCGACCACGGAGTGCGGTACACCGATTGTGTCGGTTGCCGCAATGGCGCCGGATACAGCGCCCGTATCGTGTTTCATGATCAGTAAGTCAGGAACGACAAGACGGCGCGCCCGGCTCTCCTGATGCCGGAACGCGCCGCCGAAGATTTCCCGCGTCGCTGTCTCGGGCGACGCGCAGCTTCACAGCTTGTTATGTAGTGAGTGTCTTAACGCACTTAATGCACGTTTAGGCGACGTGGTGGACCCACTTGAACGGATCGGCGACCTTGCCACGTTGAATGCCCGTGAGCTGATCGCGGATACGCTTGGTGACCGGGCCTTCGCCGCCGTCGGCGATGTTGAATTCGCCGTTGGCGTGACGCACCTGACCGATGGCTGTCACGACCGCAGCCGTGCCGCACGCAAACGTTTCCTTCACACGGCCGCTGGCCGCATCGGCCTGCCACTGTGCGAATTCGTACGGCGTCTCATTGACCGTCATGCCTTCGCGGCGCGCCAGTTCGATGATCGACGCGCGGGTGATGCCCGGCAGGATCGTGCCCGAGAGCGGCGGCGTCTGGAGCGAGCCGTCGTCCATCACGAAGAAGACATTCATGCCGCCGAGTTCTTCGATCCAGCGATGTTGTGCGGCGTCGAGGAACACGACCTGGTCGCAGCCCTTGGCGCTCGCTTCCGTTTGCGCGATCAGGCTGGCGGCGTAGTTACCGCCGCACTTCGCAGCGCCGGTACCGCCGGGTGCTGCGCGCGTGTACTGGTCCGAGACCCACACCGTCACGGCCGACTTGCCGGGCTTGAAGTACGGGCCGACCGGGCAGGCGATCACGCAGAAGATGTACTCATGCGCGGCGCGCACGCCCAGGAAGCTTTCCGAGGCGAACATGAACGGACGGATGTAGAGGCTGCTGCCTTCCGAGCCCGGGATCCATGCACGGTCGATGTCGACCAGCTTTTCCACGGCTTCGAGGAAGACGGCTTCCGGCAGATCGGCCATCGACATGCGCTGGGCCGACTCGCGGAAACGCTTGGCGTTGGCTTGGGGGCGGAACAGCGAGATCTTGCCGTCTTCGCCACGGTAGGCCTTCATGCCTTCGAAGATTTCCTGTGCGTAGTGCAGCACGGCGCACGCCGGATCGATCTGGAACGGGCGGCGGGCTTCCACCTTCGCGTCATGCCAGCCCTTGCCTTCGGTCCAGCGGATCGTGACCATGTGATCCGTGAATACGCGGCCGAATACCGGGTTCGCCAGTGCGGCGGTGATCTGGTCGGCGGGGGTGGGGTTGGCGTGCGGCTCCACGACAAAACGCAGTTGGTTATCGGCGCTCATGTTTCTTCAAATGTCTCGGCAGAGGTGGCTTTAGTCGTCAGTGCCGTTAACGTAAACGGCAAGGTGAGTATTTTCCTCCTTTCGGGGCCTGCCTGTCGACTGAATTCACCGCTTCTCCAGTCACGACGGGGTTCCGGGCAATATTGCGCCGAAAAATATCGGAATTTGGACGATTTTTGCAAGAAAAGTGCGTGATTTGCTGAAAGTTGCGTAGGCGCACGTCTGCCACGAAACCGCTGCGTCGCAGGGTAACAGTGTGTAAAAAAACATTTCAGGTCACAGGGCGGCTGACACTCGACATTTAATATCGAAGGCGCATGATGTCGGGAACGTCCCCACAGACAATACGTGGACGTTCCGCCCGTAGATCAAGAATGGGAGAGGAGACAGATGAAGTCGACAACGATTCGAATGTTGCGCGCGTATCTGATCGTGGCCTCGCTGGGCGCTGTGTGCATCGACGTCTGCGTGGTCATTGCCATGCTCGTCTTCGATGTGCCGGAACGCGTCTTCACCTCAGCCGACTTTCGCATTGCGATGGCGGCGTCTTTGCTGCTGCTGTTGCTGGCGGCTCGCTCACTGGCGTCGGCCGCGTTCCGAGCGGCGCTCGCCAGTCGGCATGTCATGTTCGATGGTGGCAGCAGCCAGCGTGAGAGCAGCAGCGTCGCCTTGCGCGACGACTGCCCGCACCGTCTGCTGGTGCTGCTGCATATCCGCATCCACCGCCAGCAACTGGCGATGGTTGCCGCCTGACGGCGAAGCGGGCGCCCCAACCGTCAAAGCACTTCAATACCTACTAGGCGGCCTTACCGTCCACCAGATCGCATTCGCGCGGCGGACGCGTCATCGCAATCCACTCCTGCACCGCCGGGCGCAGGAACTGACGGCGCGCATATTCGGCCAGGGCAGGCGGCACGACGTCGTCGTTATACACCAGACGGTTGAGCATGACCGCGAGGTCGACGTCGGCAATGCACCACTTGTCGAACAGCGACATGCGTCCGTCGGGCAACAGGCTCTCGGCGATGGCGATCAGCTTGCTCGCCGCGGCGTAGCCCGCGTCGGTCAGCGGCGCATCGGACGGGCCGTAGAAAATCACCTGCGTCGAACGATCTTCGCGCAGCGCACCGAGATCGCTGCGTAGCCATGCCTGTACCTGACGGGCACGCGCACGGTCGCGAACGTCGGCCGGATACACCGGCACGTCGGGGGAGATCGTTTCCAGATATTCGACGATGGCGGACGATTCGGACAACGTGAAATCGCCGTGCACGAGCGTCGGCACGCGACGCGTGATCGACAGGTCGGCAAAGCCGCTTTCGTGATGCGCGCCCTGATCGAGATCGACGGTGCGCAGATCGAACGGAATACCTTTCTCGCGCAGCGTGACGAAAACCGACAGCGCATAAGGGCTGGTGAACTGGGCGTCGACGTAAAGCGTGAAAGGGGCGGGGGCAGCGGCTGACACGGTGGGCTCCTGAGGGGAATGTGCGCGGGGCGAAATTGCCCGCAGACACTTATGTTGCCGTACGTTCGTGGTGATAAGCTACTGCACAAATCGCTGGCAAGCTGTGATCTGAATTCACAGCTCGCGGTGCGCTCTCGTGCCGCGATCTGCCCCCAATATTTTGCCCGCACGGCAACCCGATATCCCCTGAACCATGAACGCCGAACCTCGCGCCCGTCCGCCGCTGGCGAATCTGGAAACCGTCTGTCTCGTCGCCCGTCACGGCTCGTTCACGGCGGCCGCCGAAGCGAGCGGTCTCACGCATGGGGCGATCAGCCGTCGGGTCGGTGCCGTTGAAAACTGGCTCGGCTGTGCGTTGTTCGAGCGTCACGGGCGAGGGGGGAGTCTGACGTGCGACGGTCAGCGCTTTCTCGGTCGCATCGAACATGCCTTCGACGTGATCGACGCGGCTGCCGATCAGTGGCATCAGGCGCGCAAGGCCCCGGCGGTGCGCCTGAGCGTAGTGCCGTCGTTCGCCAAGCTGTGGTTGCTTGGGCGCTTGCAATCGCTTCAAGGGGGCACCCCGTTCATCGACATTCAGGTGACGACCGAGCATCGCAACGCCGACGTGGGTGCGGGCGAGGTGGACATCGCCTTGCGCTACGGACGTGGCGGGTGGGCGAGCGTCGATTCGGAACCGTTGATGGGCGAGACGTTGTACCCGGTGGCCTCGCCTGAGATGGCGCAGCGTCTGAAGGGCGCGAGTGTGACCGAGATGCTGGCGATGCCCTTGCTGCACGACTCCGATCTCACGGGCTGGCGCGCGTGGTGCGGGGCGCATGGCGTGTCGCTGCGACCACGTGCACGTGACCGTCGATTCGAGGATTACACCGTGGTGCTTGCGGCGGCCGAAGCCGGGCTGGGCATTGCGCTTGCCCGTGCACCGCTGGCGAGTGAGTGGATGGCGCGCAGCCGTCTCGTGCGACTGTCGGATGCCGAAGTCGTCTGCCCGTTGCAGTACCACGTGGTGACGGCCAAGCGCGAGAAACGTCCGGAGGTGCTGGAAGTGATCGCGCGTCTGCACGCGCTGGCGCGCGAGGATGCGCGCACGTAAATACCATGAACGCAGCCGTGCGCGGCGCAGGGGTTTCCCGCACTGCGCGTGCTGCTGCGGGTTGCCTAAAATGCGGGACGCTTCTTGCAGGACTGCCTGGCAGAGATGAACTTACGCTCGCTCGATCTGAATCTGTTGCTCGTGTTCGAGTCGCTGTTGCGCACGCGCAGCACGACGGTCACGGCCGAGGAACTGAACCTCACGCAATCGGCGGTGAGCAACGCACTCAAGCGTCTGCGGCTCGCCTTCGGCGACCCGTTGTTCGTCAAGACACCGCAAGGCATGATGCCGACCGATCTCGCCGCGTCGCTGGCGCCACCGGTCACTGAGGGACTTGGCCTGATTCGCGGTGCCGTCGAAGCGCCGCAGGACTTTGTCCCGGCGAAAGCGCAGCGCACGTTCCGTCTTTACCTGAGCGACATCGGCCAGTTGATCTTCATGCCGAAGCTCATGGCCACACTTGCCATCGAAGCGCCCGGCGTTCGCATCGTCACGGTGGACACGACGCCGCGCGAAGCGCAGAACGCGATGGCGATGGGCGACATCGATCTCACGCTCGGTCTGTTCACGCGTTTCTCGTCCGGCTTCCATCAGCAACGTCTGTTCCGCGAACATTATGTGGCCCTTGTGCGCGAAGGACATCCGACGATTCGCGGCGAACTCACGGCCGAGACGTTCCTTCACGCGGCGCACGCCGTCTACCGACCGACGGCCGGTCATCACGATGTGTTCGAGACGGCCGTCGAGCACTGGTTTGCGCAGTCGGGGCATCAGCGTCACGTGGCGCTGCGTATGGCGCACTCGATGGGACTCTCGGCGCTGATCGCTGCGAGCGATCTAGTGGTGTGCGTGCCGACGCGTCTGGGGCGCGCCCTCAAGGCCGCTGCCGACCTGCGCACTTACGCGCTGCCGTTCGACGGCCCCGAGTTCGACATCTCGCAACTCTGGCACGAGCGCTTTCACACCGACGCTGGCCATCGCTGGCTGCGCAGCACGATCTTCCGCCTGTTCCACGGCGAAGACTGATCGTTCTCCTGTCTGACGGCACACGCTCGCTGCGCACGCATACGAGGCACCGTCGCGCTCGCATGCTGCACCCCCAATTCACGACGTAAATACCGCGCATTTACGCAATTTGTTGGCGTCATGCGACGTCGGTCCTTATCGTATCCCTCACGACATTGAAGTCACCGGACGCACGTCCGGGACACGAACAATATCCGCAGGAGACAAGCGGTGATCAATCTGCACGACATTCGTTACGTGCGGCTGGGGACGCGCGACCTTGAGGGTGCGACACGCTATGCGCGCACCATTCTCGGGTTGCAGGAAGTGCGTCGGGAAGCCGGTTTCGTATTCCTTCGCAGCGACAGCCGCGATCATTCGGTGTGCTACTTCGAGGGCGACCCCGCCGACCACACGGTAGCGTTCGACGTCGCCAGCGATGCGCATTTCGACGCAGCTGCCGCGCAACTCGAAGCCATGCACATCGAGTTTCGACGCGGGACGCGCGACGAGGCCGACCTGCGCCGCGTGGCCGATTTCCTCACGTTCCGAGATCCCACCGGCAACCAGATCGAACTGGTACTGCGCGCGGCGCAGACCGGACGCGGCTATCACGGTGAGCGCGACGCGGGCATCGATTCGTTCAGCCATGTGGGCTTGTGCACGACGGACGCACGTCGCGACGAAGCCTTCTGGACCAGCGTGTGCAACGCTCGTGTGTCGGACCGTATCGGCGACGCGCCGTTGCTGCGTATCGACGATGTCCATCACAAGATCGCGCTGTTCCCGGCAAAGCGTGCAGGCATTCAGCACGTGAACTTTCAGGTGAACGGCATCGACGACCTGATGCGCTCGTGGTACTTCCTGCGCGAGCAGGGCGTGCCGATTCGCTTCGGTCCGGGGCGTCACCCGACGTCGCATGCGATGTTCCTGTACTTCGCGGGGCCGGACGGCATGGTCTACGAGTACTCCACGGGCGTTCGCAAGATCGCGCCGGAGGACGAAGCCACTTACGTGCCGCGTCAGTTCCCGTTCGATCCGACCGGGTTCTGCATGTGGGGCGCAAAGCCCGAGATCCCTGAGTTTTCGTCCTGACCTGCTGGCCGGTATCCCCATGACACAAGTTACGTTCGATGCCGCCCGTCACGACGGCATGGCCGATCTCGACCGCGCGGTGCGCGTGGCAGCCCGCACGCTGGCACGCGCCGGGCTGGCGCATGCGTACGGGCATTGCAGCGCGCGTCTCGATGCGGATCGCTTCGTCGTCTGCGCCGCACGCCCGATGGGGCTCATCGGTGTTGGCGAGACGGGCACTGTGGTGCCGATCGACGGCCCGCTGCCCGACGGCGTGCTCGGCGAAGTCCGTCTGCACCAAAAGATCTATCGCTCGCGTCCCGACATCGGCGCGGTCGCACGCACTATGCCGCCCAAGACTATGTCGCTCTCCACGCTTCGCCGCACACCGCGCGCGCTGCACGGGCCGGGCACCTACTTCGCCCCCGGCGTGCCGCTGTGGGACGACGCGCAACTGATTCGTTCCGACGAACAGGCCGCCGCCGTGATCGCCACGATGGGCATGAATGCTGCCGTCGTGATGCGCGGCAACGGAGCCGTCGTCGCGGCCGACACGCTCGAAGCGATGGTCGCGCTCACGTGGTACCTCGAAGACGCCGCGCGCGTGGATCTCGACGTGCTCGCGCTCGAAGCGTCGCTACCCGCCGCCGTGCTGAGCGACGACGAATGCCGCGCGCGCGCCACACGCTCGGGCCGGATCATCGAGCGCATGTGGGAGTACCTGTCGGCGGGCGACCCGGAGTTGCCCGGCGAGGCTGCGCCCCCGTCTTCATCTTCGCCACACCCTTCACACAACCGTTCTTGATGTAATCGCCCCCAACCGGCTGCGAGCCTTTGCACAGAGCGTCGTCGACAGACGCCACGGCCCGCTGCTCTCGCGGTTATTACCGCACAGGAGACAGACATGGAAATATCCGCTTTGATGAACCGCAGAGGCATCACGCCATTTCAATGGCGCGTGATTGCTCTGTGCTTTCTGATCGTCACACTGGACGGCTTCGACACGGCGGCCATCGGCTACCTCGCACCGGCCATCCGCAGCGAATGGTCGATGGCGACGACCAGTCTCGGCACGGTGTTCGGCGCGGGCCTCGGCGGCCTGATGCTCGGCTGCTTCGTGTTCGGGCCGCTCGCCGACCGCATCGGCCGCAAGCGCGTGCTGATCCTCTCCGTCATTCTGTTCTCGCTGGGCAGCATCGCCTCGGCCTATGTGAATAGCCCGACGGAGCTTGCGGTGCTGCGCTTCATCACCGGCATCGGTCTGGGCGGTGCGATGCCCAACGCCATCACGCTCAGTTCCGAGTATTGCGCCGAGCGCATGCGCTCGCTGCTCGTGACGGCCACCTTCTGCGGCTTCACGCTGGGCTTCGCGATCGGCGGCGAAATCGTCGCGCAGACGCTGCCGCACATCGGCTGGCGCGGCGTGTTGATCGCAGGCGGCGTGGTGCCGATTGCCTTCGTGCCTGTGCTCATGCGCTGGTTGCCGGAATCGATGCGCTACCTCGCAGCGCGCGGCGACCGTGCCGACCAGTTGCTGGAAATCGCCCGTCACATCGACCCGCAGGTCACACGCATCGATCCGGAGGTAACGCCTGCCGGGCAGACGAACTCGGCGGTGGGCGGCCTGTTCACGCGTCGATACATCACGGGCACGCTACTGCTCTGGGCGACGTACTTCTGCACCCTGTGCGCGTTCTATCTGCTCACGAGCTGGCTGCCGCTGATCGTGAAGGATTCCGGCTACACGCTCGCGGAAGCGGCGCGTATCGGTGCGATGTTGCCGCTCGGTGGCACGGTCGGTGCCGTGATGATCGGTTTTGCGATGGACCGCACGAGTCCGTATCGCGTGCTGGCGGCGTCGTATGTGATGGCGGGCATCGCACTGTGCGTGCTGGGTGCCGTGACGCACCAGTCGGGCTGGCTGATGCTCGTCGTGTTCCTCGCGGGCTTCGGCATTGCAGGATCGCAGACCGGTGCGAACGCGCTGACGGCGGCGTACTACCCGACTGCCTCCCGCGCGACGGGCGTGGCTTGGGCACTTGGTGTCGGCCGTCTCGGCTCCATCCTCGGTTCGAGCCTGGGCGGTGTGCTGATCGCCTCGGCGTCGAGCACGGCGCAGGCGTTCCAGATCGTCGCGATCCCGGCGTTTCTTGCGGCGGCGCTCATGCTGGTGATGCGTCGTCGCGTGGGACGCGGCGGCTCGCTCGCCGCAGCGGCGACGCAGCCAGCACCGGGCACCGTCTGATCTTCGCCTGAGCACTCAACGGATGCACGCCGAACCTCCGGCGTGCATCTGCGAAGTACCCGCTGCAACCGCACGTCCCCCGACGGCGATGCGGCGGCGCTGCAACTGACCGGCACAGGTCAGGCCACCACACGTATCCATGGAGACATCACTGTGATCCACAAGGGACTGCCTGCGCTCGCGCTGGCTGCGGGCCTCGCATTGGCCACCACTTCCGCTTCGGCCCAGAGCGTAACGCTCTACGGCATTCTCGACACCGGCATCGAATACATCTCGCACGCCGGGCCCAACAACAGTTCGCTCGTCCGCATGCCAGCCAACACCGGTTCGCTGCCCTCGCGCTGGGGCCTGCGTGGTGACGAAGACCTTGGCGGCGGTCTGCACGCGCTATTCATGCTGGAGAACGGCTTCAACGTGCGCGCGGGCGACCTGAATCAGGGCGGACGGTTGTTCGGGCGTCAGGCGTGGGTCGGGTTGTCGAATCAGTACGGCACGCTGTCGTTCGGCCGTCAGTATTCGATGACGTTCTGGGTGATGAGCGATGCCGACATTCTTGGCCCGGACCTGTACGGCAGCGGCTCACTCGACAACTACATCCCCAATGCGCGCAGCGACAACACCGTCGCCTACAAAGGGGTGTTCAGCGGACTCACCGTCGGCGCGACCTACTCGTTCGGACGCGACAGCGGCGGCACGGGCAACTCGCCCGGACAAGGCACCTGCGCCGGTCAGACGCCGGGACAGATGACCGCCTGCCGTCAGGTCTCTGCGATGCTGAAGTACGACACGGCGTGGTTCGGTGTGGCCGGGGCGTGGGACGAGCAACGCGGCGGCGCAGGCGCTGCGGCGAGCTTCTTCAACGGCGCGGCGGCGGTGCCGCTGACGAGTTCGTCGGAC
Organism: Pandoraea sp. NPDC090278; assembly: GCF_044772185.1. Classification (NCBI taxonomy): domain Bacteria; kingdom Pseudomonadati; phylum Pseudomonadota; class Betaproteobacteria; order Burkholderiales; family Burkholderiaceae; genus Pandoraea; species Pandoraea sp. NPDC090278. The sequence continues at coordinate 184,039 of NZ_JBIVYJ010000004.1, forward strand.
AAGGACACCCGCTGGCAGTTGAATGGCTATGTGAAAGGTGGCAACTGGAAGGCGGGGGCGGGTTGGTTGGGACGTCGCGTGCAGACCGCGTCGGCCGCCGTCGCCGATGTGAATTCCGACATGTTCTACATCGGGGCGCTGTATCAGTTCTCACCGGCATTTGCGGTCGACGGCGAAGTCTTCCGCATGTTGAACGCACGTCAGAACGCTCGTGCGACGATGGCGACGTTGCGCGGTACGTATTTCCTGTCGAAGCGCACTGCCGTGTACACGCAAGTTGCCTGGTTGGGTAACAGCGAGCATGCGGCTTACTCGGTCAGTTCCGGCGGGGCGGGAGGATCGCCTACGGCTGGGACGAGTCAGTTGGGTGTGAACGTCGGCATGCGGCATACATTCTGATCTTTTGATTGCATGAAAAGGAAACGGCGCACTGGGTTCGCAGTGCGCCGTTTCTCATTCCGAACGCGGTAGACGTTCGGTGTCGATCGCTTACAGCAGGCCAGCTTCGGCGAGTTGCGCGCGACGCGGATCGCCTTGACGCGAGAGCATCCAGCCCGGGTACTCGCTCGGCAGTGCGCTCGCGGCGTTGATCGCCGAGAGTTCGCGCTCGCTTAGCGTGACGCGCGTGGCGGCGATGTTGTCGTCGAGCTGATCGGCGCGTTTGGCCCCGATGATGACCGTCGAGACGACCGGCTGTGCGAGCAACCAGGCGAGCGCGATCTGCGCGACGGACACGCCCTTTTCAGTGGCGATGCCGCGCATCACGTCGATCACGTCGTAAGCACGTTCGACATTCACCGGCGGGAAGTCGAAGCTCTGGCGGCGCGCACCGTCTTCCGTCTGACCGTCACGCGTGTATTTGCCCGAGAGCAGGCCACCCGCCAGCGGGCTCCACACCATCAGACCGACGTTCTCGCTGCGCAGCATCGGAACGATTTCGCGTTCGAGATCACGCCCGGCGACGGTGTAATACGCTTGAAGCGACGCGAAGCTCGCGAGGTTCAGGCGTGCCGAGATGCCTTGCGCTTTGGCGATTTGCCATGCGGCCCAGTTCGAGACGCCGATGTAGCGCACATGGCCCTGACGCACCAGCGTGTCGAGCGCGCTGAGCGTCTCTTCGATGGGCGTGACCGGGTCGAAGCCGTGCACCTGATACAGATCGATGTGATCGAGTTGCAGGCGCTTGAGGCTGGCCTTGACGCCATCCATGATGTGATAGCGCGACAGGCCGCGCGAGTTGCTGCCCTGTGCGCCGGTGACGCCGAAGACCTTCGTGGCGACGACCACGCTGTCACGCGGCACGTTGAGGTTGCGCAGGGCTTGTCCGGTGAGCATCTCCGACTGGCCTTCCGAATAGACGTCGGCGGTGTCGATGAAGTTGATGCCCGCGTCGAGCGCGCGGCCGACGAGCGCGTCGACATCGTTCTGCTGCAATTGGCCGATCTTGCTCCACAGGTCGCCTTGTCCGCCAAAGGTCATCGTGCCGAGACACAGTTCCGAGACGAAGAGGCCGGTGTTGCCGAGTTTCCGTTGTCGCATTGCATCGCTCCGTTGAGTAGCTGCCCGTCGCAGGTGGCCGTCGGTGAGGGAGACGGTGTGCACGGGATGGGATGCATTATGCGTCGCGGGGCATCAGGCAAGCAGTACCTGTTCCTGCACATTTCCTGCCTGATTCTGCAATCGGAGGCGATGGCGGACGTCTTTCCGTCCATCACCCGGCGGAAAAGCATTGTCGAACATGGCAGTAAGGTGACACAGGACTGTCCAGGTTCGTCATCGAATCATCGCTGGTTCAGGTTGAATCTTGTCGGATTCTCCGGAATTCATGCCTGATCGTGTGGATGTGGTTCCAGAGGATCAGGCAATTTTTTATGACAGGCGTATGCTTCGGTTCATTGCGGCCGGGGATGTTGGAGACGGCCAGCCTGAATCGAGGACTTGCCATGCATCTCGTCAAAACATCGCCACCAGCGTCGCTTCGCGACGTACCACCGCAAGAAGGTCACGCCGACGATCCGTCGCACACCGCTCGTACTGAGCTGGTGCATCTGCTCGACCGCGCGACGCATGGGTTGGAAGGTACGGCGCCCACGGCGGTGGACGGTCTGATGGTGCATCGCATCTTGCATCCCGGTGGGCCGAAGCCTGCGTTGCAGCAACCTGCCTTCGCCGTGATCGCGCAGGGCGAGAAGCGTTTGCAGATTGGTGAGGCGCACTACGCGTACGACCCGATGCATTACATGGTGTCGTCGGTGCACTTGCCGGTAGTGGCGCAGGTGTCCGGGGCGAGCGAGCAGTCGCCTTATCTGGGCATGCGTCTGAACTTGGTGGCGGAAGACGTCACGTCGTTGATCGGCGACGAGCATCTGCCGCCACCCGCCCCGTCGCCCTGTGGACGCGGGTTGTACGTCAACCGGCTCGATGCTGCGTTGCTGGACGCGGTGCTTCGTTTGCTGCGTCTGCTCGATGCCCCGCGCGATATTCCGATTCTTGCGCCGATGATCAAGCGCGAGATCATCTACCGGTTGTTGATGAACGGGCAGGGGGTGTTGTTGCGTCAGATGGTGATGCAGGACAGCCAGATGAACCGGATCGCGAATGCGGTGCGATGGTTGCGCGATCACTATGCGGAGCCGTTGCGCGTGGAATCGCTGGCGCAGGAGGTGCATATGAGCGTGTCGTCGTTGCATCACCACTTCAAGCTGGTGACGGCGATGAGCCCGTTGCAGTATCAGAAGCAGTTGCGCTTGCAGGAAGCACGTCGTTTGATCTTCGTGGCGGACGTTGCCGTTTCGTCGGCTGCACAGGCGGTGGGCTACGAAAGCGCATCGCAGTTCAGCCGCGAATACGCCCGCGTCTTCGGCGAAGCGCCGTTGCGCGACAAACGCCGGTGGTTACAGGATGGGGACGTGGGCGCGCCGAGGGGCTAAACGTTTCCGAGTCGCTTCACGACGGATAGCGAAACGGCGTTCGACGATTTCGTTGGGTATTGCTGGTCGCGGATCGAGAAGTGCTTCACGTATCTTGGAAGCGGCCCACGCATGGTGGGCGTCCGAATCGGTCGGTTTCATCATGACGATCAAGAGTGTCTGAAAGTGACCGTCGGATCATACCGATGGCGAACCGCCTAATCATGAAGTCGATCCAGCATCTTCTTCGTCACGCGTTGCTGCGCCGCCTTCTCATACTCCGCCCACGGGTCTTGTTTCAGGGCGGTGAGACGGTCGAGGGCGTTGCGCACGGTCCAGGCGTCGGCACCGGGTAAATCGGACAATTCCTCCCAATGGACCGGCATCGATACCGCCATGCCTTCTCTCGCCCGGGCCGAGTATGCGCACACGGTCGTCGCCCCCCGGTAGTTGCGCAGGTAGTCGATGAAGCACTTCCCCACGCGATGCTTCGGTCCCATCGTCGCCGTGAACCGGTCGGGAAACACGTGCGCCATATGCTTTGCGACCGCTTCCGCAAAACCTTTCGCGAAGTCCCATTCGTGACGTCTCGCTAATGGTGTCACCACGTGCAGCCCTTTGCCGCCGCTCGTCTTCACGAAGGATTCCAGCCCCAGCTCGTCCAGCAGTCCACGAATGAGTTGTGCGCCTTCCACGATCTGCACAAACGTCAGCCCCTTACCGGGGTCCAGATCGAAGATCACGCGATCGGGACGCTCGATCAGATCGCTGCGCGCATTCCACGTGTGAAACTCCACCGACCCCATCTGTACGGCCCCGACGAGTCCCCGCGTATCGTCGATTTGCATCAGCGGTTCATGGTCAGGATCAAGCGACGGATCGAGCATATGCACACCGGTGATCGTCTTCGCCGCATGTTTCTGGAAGAACATCTCGCCGCCGATACCTTCCGGCGCGCGCAGGACAGCAACCGGCCGGTCGGCGAGGTGTGGGAGCATCCACTTGCTGAGCGCTTCGTAATACTCGGCAAGCTCGACTTTCGTCACGCCCGAGTGCGTATCCATCACGCGTTCGCCGTGGGTGATCTTCACAGGAAGGGCCGATGATTGCGACATGGAAGGCGTCTCCTTCGATGAGTTGACGGCACCGCTGCGGCGCGTCTCGCGGCGAATCTCCTTCGCCGTCTTGTCGGTACGCATGGCGTGGAACGACGCCTGACGCACATGGCCGTCGCGCGTCCATTCGGCGAAACGAACTTCTACGACCAGCGTTGGACGCAACCAGTGCACACGCGCCGGTCCCCCCGGACGCGGCGCGGGAGACAGCGAAGGGCGAGGTGTCTCAATCGCGTCGAGTTGCTTGCGCATGCGCAGCAGCGCCTCGGTATCGAAACCGGTGCCGACCTTGCCCGCGTAGCGCAACGTCTTACTGTCATCGTCGTAATAACCGAGCAGCAGTGCACCGAATCCCTGTCGCGAGCCGGAGGGTTCCGTGAACCCCACTACGACGAACTCCTGACGCTGCGAACACTTGAGCTTGCGCCATGCGTCGCTGCGGCCGTCGACGTAGGTCGAGTCGTCGCGCTTGACCATGATGCCTTCGAGACCCGCTTCGCATGCGCCGTGCCAAAGCGACTCGAGATCGCCCGCGACCGGTTGGAGTACTCGCACGGCATCCGTCTCTTTGCCTTCAAACACGCTCGCGAGCCTCGCTTGTCGCTCGTGCAACGGCGCTTCGCGCAGATCCTGTCCGTTACACCACGGCAGATCGAAGACGTAGATGACGATGGCGCTCTGAGTGTCTTCGTCGAACGCTCGTTGTAACGCCTGAAAGTCAGGTAACCCGTGTTCGTTCGTGACGACTGCCTCGCCATCGAGCCACGCGTTCGGGAGGCCGCGCTCGCGTAGGGCGGCGACTGCGGGTTGGAAGCGGTTCGTCCAATCTTGCCCGGAGCGTGTGAAGACGCGAATGTCGCTGCCCGCGATGCGGATCAGGACGCGATATCCGTCGAGCTTCAACTCGGCGTGCCAGCCTTCCGACGACGGAGCCTGATCGACGAGTGTCGCCAGCATGGGGCGCATCTCGTCGGGTGGCTTCGTCGATGATCTGCGTGTCGCCACAGGCTTCGACGTCGGTGGCTTGGCATGCGTTGATAAATGCCCGTCGTCATGCCGGTGAATCAACAACCATTGCGGCTGACGCGCGGGCTTGTCGGTGCGCACCAACGTCCAGTGACCGCTGAGTCGTTCGCCTTGTAATGTGAACGACAGCTTACCGTCCGCGTAATCGCGTGATGCGTTGCCGTCGGGTACCCAGATACCTCGATCCCAGATGTCGACGTGTCCCGCACCGTAGTTGCCAGCAGGAATGTCGCCTTCGAAGGCGGCGTAAGCGAGCGGATGGTCTTCGACCTGAACGGCCAGTCGTGGACTGCTGACATCAGGGCTCGGTTGCTTCGGCAGCGCCCATGAGCGCAAGGTGCCGTCGAGTTCGAGACGCAAGTCGTAGTGAAGATGGCTGGCGTCGTGCCGTTGGATCACATACCGCAGCGCCTTCTTGCGGGCTGTATGCTGACCGCGCGGTTCAGGCGTGGCGGAGAAGTTGCGTTTCGCGTCGTACGCTGCGAGTGGATCTGCAGATTTGCGACGGCGACCCGGCTTCGCGCTCGTCGCTTTGGTCAGCTTGTCTGAGGCGCGTCTCGGCATCGTCACGCTCACTTGGATTTGCTGGACTTGGTCGACTTGGCGCGCTTGGACGATGCCTTCTTTGTCGCGGTCTTCTTAACCGTCTTGCCATTCGATGCCTTTGCCGCCTTACGCGCCTTCGCAGGCTTCTCCTCGACATCCTCCGCATCGACGGTCACGGCGTCGCGCTTGCCCTTTGTCCCCAGGCTCCGCTTGAGCAGCGCCATCAGATCGGAGACGTTTGCGGTGTTTGCCAGCTTGGGTGCACTCGCTTCGATCTGCGCGATCTCGCGTGTCTGACCGGACGCGATCTTGCGGTCGATGAGTGCCTTGAGGTCGTCCTGAAACGTGTCGTGATAATCGCCGGGATGCCACGGTCCGGACATCTCGTCGATCAGCCGGATCGCCATATCCAGTTCGCGTTCGCCGGGCGTGGCGAGTTTCTGCAACTTCTCCTTCGTCAGCCCGACCTCGGCCGGATCGCGCATTTCGTCCTGCCATCTCAGCGTGTCGAGTACGAGCGCGTCGCCCGCGGGCGCAAGCACGGCGAGATGCGCGCGTGTGTGCATCACGACGCGCGCGATGCCGAGCTTGCCTGCCTTGATGAGCGCCGCGTGCAGCAGCGCGTAGGCCTTCGCGCCGCCACGTTCGGGCACGAGGTAGTAAGGCGTATCGAGATACATGAAGGAGACGTCCGTGGCATCGACGAAAGCCAGAATGTCGACGGTCTGCGTCGCCGTCGGATTGGCCGAGCGGATCTCGTCGTCGCTGAGCACGACGTAGTTGCCTTTCTCGTACTCGTAGCCGTGCACGATCTGGTCGCGCGGCACCTCCTTGCCGTTCTCCTTGTTCACACGCTTGTAGCCGACCGGCGACATGGTGCGCTTGTCGAGCCAGTCGAGATCGAGTTTGTGTGTCGTCGAGGCAGGAAACAGGGTGACGGGTACGTTGACGAGTCCGAAGCTGATGGCACCCTTCCAGATTGCGCGAGCCATAGATGCTCCCAATGAGGGGGTAATGTTGCGATTCTTGCAGGACAGGTCAGGTTCCCATGCATTGATTTTCTCAATGCCGATGGCTATGCCATAAGGATTCCTTGATGAAACAAAGCGACCAGACGGTTATCCCACTGGAATCGATGCATGACATCAGCAAAGGGAGATAGGCGATGGCGATGATCGTGGCAGGGCGATTCACGACGTTCGATCAGGCGAATCTGGTGGCGAGCCGGTTGTACGACCGGTCGTTTCGACCATCCGACGTGTCGGTGTTCTTTCTGAATCCCACCGGCCAGCACGCTAAGTTTCCGATGGGCGGCGATGTGGATGCCGATGCTGCGGCGCGTCCGGCGAGCCGGGGTGCGGCGCAGGGTGTCATCGCAGGCGGTGCCTTCGGGCTTGCGCTGGGGGCGTTGCTATACGTCGCGATCTGGCGCTTCTGGCTCGTACCGGTCGTCGGCATGATGGCAGGGGCCTATCTGGGTGCGTTTCTCGGTGCTTTGCGACGCATGCAAGGTCGCGAGCGCGTGTCGGCAAAGCAGGCAGGCATGCGAGACGCCGGGGTGATGCTCGCCACGCACGTCAGCGAATCGACGGCGGATACGGCGATTGCCGTGCTGCGTGATGCAGGCGCCGCAGAAATCGAGCAGGCGAATGGTGTTTGGGAAGGGGGAGAGTGGCGCGACTTCGATCCGGTGCAGCACGCCCACCATGCGCACGACGTGCAAACGGGGGGGCGTGAACCTCATGCCGAGCGGACCATCGGCGTGGCGGCCAACGAGCGCAATCAGCGAGAGGTTCGCGATGGCGCTACAGGGCGCACCCCGTCGAACCGCGACGAATCTCGTGCGAAACCCCGCCGTACCGACTGGTTGTAGAATCGATTGCGTCCCTTGATGACCGTTCAGGAGGCTGACAATGTTGTCGATCCATACCGGTTTCGTGCTTTGCCCGACCTGCAAGTCGCGATTCGCCGTGGCGGCCAGTGAGCCGACCGTTCAGGCGCTCTACGATTATCTCCATTCGGATGCCGAAGTGAAGTGCCCGACCTGCGATACCGTTTTCGCAACGGGCACCGCAAAGAGCAGCATCGAGTTTGAGCCCGTCAACGACGGCGTGACACTCTCGCCGTCTCCTGAACGAAGCATCGACGGGCTCGACAATCACTGAATCGTTGCGCGAGAGTCAACGGCTCACAGCGGCGTCATCACTGGCTCGCCCGCCTGATAGCGGCGGGTATTCTCCATGAACATCGAGAGCGTGGCGGCTTCCGCTTCCGGCGAACGACCTGCCACGTGCGGGCTTAGCACGATGTTCTGCAAGTCGATGAGTGCGGCGGGCGGCGACGGCTCGCCTTCGTAGACGTCCAGCCCCGCACCAGCGATTACGCCGTTGCGCAGTGCATCGGCAAGCGCTGCGGTGTCGACGACGCTACCGCGCCCAAGATTGACGAGAAAGCCGTCTTTGCCGAGCGCGCGCAGCACGTCGGCATTGATCATGTGATGGGACTCCGCACCGCCCGGTGCCGTGACCACCAGAATGTCGGCCCATTCGGCCAGTGCCGTCACGCTGTCGAAGTATTGATAGTGCGACGGGAGGTCGTCGCGACGGTTCCGGTTTCGGTAGGCAATCTGCATGTCGAAGCCTTCGCCGCGTTTGGCGAACTGACGACCGACCGCACCGAGGCCGACGATCCCGAGCTTCTTCCCGGCCACACCCGGCTGCATCGGCAGCGCGTCGCGCCAGATGCCCTTACGGCACGCCGCGTCATATTCCGGAATGCGTCGAATTGCGGCGAGCAGCAGGGCGAAGCCCTGATCCGCCACGGTCGGGGCGTTGGCGCCTGCGCCATGCACCACCACGATATTGCGCGCGCGCATCGCCGGAATGTCCAGATTCTCGTAACCGGCACCGAGTGCGCTGACCAGCTCGACGTTCGGCAGATGCGTCAGCTCGGCGGCGTTCATGCCGCGCGAACCGTTGGTGAGCACGAAACGCACGCGCTCACCCTCCGGTCCCCAGCCTTCCGGCGTCGGGTGGTGGCTCGGGCGGTAAATCACTTCGAAACGGGTTTGCAGTTCGGACAACTGCTCGGGATGCATCGGGATGATGACCAACAAGGGCGGCAACGACACCTTCAATCTCCGTCAGAGGAATTTGGACCGACGGCGACAGGTGGGCAGGCACCTCGATTCGCCGTCAATCGACACTCTATCCCTATCCGTGACGGATTGCGCGCTGGATCCGCACAAGCTTATGCAGCGGCTTCCACGGCAAGCATGGCCTGACGATGGCGAATGCGTCCGAGCGTCAGCATAGTGAAACCAGCGAGCACCGCAGGCACGCCGATGGCGGCGAACAACGCGGGCATCGACCAGCCCATTGCGAGCATCGACGCACCGCCCACCGACCCGACCACCGAGCCCATGCGGCCGACACCGTTTGCCCAGCTCACGCCGGTCGCGCGGCAATCCGTCGGATAAAACTCGGCGGAGAGCGCGTTCGCGCCGACCTGACCACCTGAGACGCAGAACCCGGCCCAGAACACGGCGACCGAAGCGAGCACCGGCGAACTGGCCAACGGGCCGACGGCGGCCACACACACGCCTGCCAGTACGTAGGCGGTGGCGAGCACGTAATGCGGATTGAAGCGGTCCATCAGCCAGCCGAGCACGATGGCCCCGAGCGTGCCGCCAACCTGGAACATCGCGGTGACGATGGCCGCGTTGCGCAGCGTCAGACCGTTCGTGCGAAGCAATGTGGGCAGCCAGCTCGAGAGCAGATAGATCACCAGCAAGCTCATGAAGAACGTCACCCAGAAGAGCAACGTGCCACGCAGCAACTCGGGCTTGAACAGATGACGCACCGGCGACGTGGTCGAGGGCTTCATCGCCACATTGAATGTTGCGCCGCGCAGATCCTCATGCGGTGCGATGCGTTGCAGTGACGCGGCCACGCGTTCCGGCGACTTGCCCGCCATCACCAGATAGCGCACCGACTCGGGCAACGCACGGATCAGGATCACGCCGAGCACGATGGGCATCACGCCACCGACGATCAGCACCGAACGCCAGCCGAACGCTTCGATCAGGCCTGCCGAGGCTAGGCCGCCCAGCGCGGAGCCGAGCGTGAAGCCGCAGAACATGGTCGTCACGAGGAACGAACGGCGCGAGTCGGGGCAGTATTCCGACGTCAGCGTGATCGCGTTCGGCATTGCGCCGCCGAGACCGAGCCCCGTCAGGAAACGCAATGCGATGAGATGCCACAGGTCCATCGACCAGGCCGACGCGAGACTCGCGACGCCGAAGAACAGGACCGAGAAGATGAGGATAGTCTTGCGTCCGAGCTTGTCGGCGAGCGGGCCGAACAAGAACGCACCGGCCATGAGACCGGCGAGTCCCGCACCGAACAGCGGGGCGAGATGCGCGGGCGTGAGCGACCACTCGGCACGAATCGCGGGGGCGATGAAACCGATGGCGGCGGTATCGAAACCGTCGATGGCGACGATCAGAAAGCACAGAACGACGATCATCATCTGGAACGGCGAGATGCGATGCCGATCGATGAATGCCGTCACGTTGATGGGACTCGCTGGCATGGGGTGTCTCCTCTAAGGTGCCAGAAGCCACGCGACAGCAGGCGAGCGGTCGCGCGACGGGTCCACGCGGTGGAATATTTTTGTTCCGCGTGGTGTATTGCGCTCAGCCGATCATGCGTCGGCCAGCCACGGGGTTTGCGACAGGCAGTTTTCGGCGCGCCAGCCGTGCAGCCATTGCAGGGCGTCGTAGAACTGCGTCTGCGTACGGCCTTTCCACAGCGAGTTGCGCACCCAGCGATCCACGCCCTTGGCGTGATAGACGCGGCCCATGTCGCGTGCGCCGTAAAGCACACGTGCGGTGCGTGGAATGCGGGCGTGTTCGTAGCGACGGAAGGCCTCGGTGAAGTCACCGTTCGCTGCCGTGTACGCGGCACCGAGCGTGACGGCGTCTTCGAGGGCCTGACACGCACCTTGCGCGATGTACTGCGTCATCGGGTGCGCGGCGTCGCCGAGGATCGTCGCGCGGCCGAAGCTCCACTGCTCGACCGGGTCACGGTCGGCGGTGGCCCAGCGACGCCACGACGTCGGACGGTCGAGCATCTGGTGCGGCAACGCGTCGATGCCTTCGAAGTAAGACAGCACTTCTTCCTTGCTGCCGTCGCGCACGCCCCACACTTCCTGTTCGCGGCTGTGGAAGGTCACGACGAGGTTGTACTGCTTGCCGCCGCGCAGCGGGTAGTGCACGAGGTGGCAGTTCGGACCGGCCCACACGACCGGCGCGTTGACCTGCAAGTCCTTCGGCATGTTCTCGACGTCGACCACTGCACGGTAGACCACATGGCCCGTCACGCGCGGCTCGTCGCCGATCAGGGCGGCGCGCACGGCGGACTTCACGCCATCGCAGCCGATCACGGCGTCGGCGGTGTGACGCTCGCCGTGCTGGTCGATGACGGTGACGCCGTTCGCATCTTGTTCCAGCGAGACGACGCGGGTGGCCGTGCGGAACTGGATTCGCGGATTGCGTTGTACGGCTTCGAGGATCGACAGATGAATGTCCGCGCGATGGATCACGGCGTACGGATTGCCGAAGCGCTCGCGATACGGCGCACCAACGTCGACTTCCGCGATGATGCTGCGGTCGATGGCGTCGCGCAGCGTGATGTGGTCGGTGAAAACCGAACGTCCACGAGCAGCCTCGCCGACGCCAAGGGCATCGAGTGCGGCGAAGGCGTTGGCTGCCAGCTGGATGCCCGCACCGATTTCACCGATGGTCTCGGCCTGCTCCAGCAGCTCGATCTGCACGCCCTGATTGGCGAGCGCGAGCGCGGCAGCGAGGCCGCCGATGCCGCCGCCGACGACCAGCGCTTTGGGTTGATGGGGTTGCGTCATGCTTGTCTCCTCGGGCAGTGCCTGCCCTCCTGCTTTTTCATTCACTTCCGGCGCACGCGGCCAGCGTCGTGTGAGGACGCTGGCGTTACTTCTTTCACGCCGAGTAATCCGGTTGACGGCTGGGGGCCGCCGCAAGAAACGCCGGATGCTTTTCCGCCAGCGCGAACACCGCCATCGCGCGCGGATATGCCGACAGATCGCAACCCATGCGCTGTGCGTTGGCGATCTGCGGAATCAGGCAGACGTCGGCCAGCGTGGGCGTGTCGCCGAAGCACCATGCGCCGTGCCCATACTTCACCAGCAGACGCTCGACACCTGCCATGCCTTCGGCGACCCAGTGGCGATACCACGCGTCCTTCTGCTCGGCCGACAACCCGAGCGGACCTTGCAGATACTTCAGGATGCGCAGGTTGTTCACCGGGTGGATGTCGCAACTGATGAGCATCGATAGTTCGAGCACGCGGGCACGTGCTTCGATGTCTTGCGGCACCAGACGCGTCTGTGGATACTTCGCGTCGAGATAGTCGATGATGGCGAGCGACTGACCGAGCGAGACGTCGCCGTCGACCAGCGCGGGCACGGTAGCCGACGCGTTCACTTCGTCGACATACGGCTGCGCGCGATGCTCACCGACACGGATGTTCACCGCAATGGTGTCGAACGCGAGTCCCTTGAGCGCCAGAGCGATGCGCACGCGGTACGACGTCGAGCTGTTGAAAAAGCTGTAGAGCTGCATGACCGTTGCCTCAGACCACGCGCACCGTGATCTCGCCGAGACCTTCGACGGCCGTGACCATCGTCTCGCCTGCCTTGACCGGGCCGACGCCTTCCGGGGTGCCCGTGTAGATCAGGTCGCCCGGTTCCAGACGGAAGAATTGCGACAGGTACGAGACCGTTTCGGCCACCGACCAGATCAGATGCGTGACGTCGCTCTTCTGCTTCTGCACGCCGTCCACGGTCAGCGAGATCGCAGCCTTTTCGACGTGACCGACGCTGGAGACCGGATGGATCGGGCCGATCGGTGCCGACGCATCGAAGGCCTTGCCGATTTCCCACGGACGACCCATCTCGCGCATCTTCATTTGCAGGTCGCGACGCGTCATGTCCAGACCGACGGCGTAACCCCAGACGTGTTCCAGTGCCTGATCGAGCGGAATGTCCGAACCGGCCTTGCCGATCACGGCGACCAGTTCGGCTTCGTAGTGGTAGTTGCTCGTTTGCGCCGGGTACTTCAGTTCCAGCGTGTCGCCGTAAGCGACCGGCAGCACGGCGTCGGCGGGCTTGCAGAAGAAGAACGGCGGTTCGCGGTCCGGATCGAAGCCCATTTCGCGGGCATGAGCGGCGTAGTTGCGGCCAACGCAGTACACGCGACGCACGGCGAACTGGTCGTTGCTGCCGACAACGGGAATGCCGACGACGGCGGGCGGGGTGAAGACGTAGGACATGGTGATTGACTCAGCGAATAAGGTGAATGAAGGGTGATCTGGTGGCTCAGGTACGCGATTCGCGCAGCAGGTTCAGCGCGGCGAGCACAGGGCGGTCGGAGTAGCTGAACAGCACGGCGTCGTCGAGCGCGGCGAGTTGCACCGGTGCCCACGACGGCACCACGAAGTGATCGCGCGGTTCGAACTGGAACACATCGTCACCGATGCGCACCGTGCCGCGACCTTCGACGACCGAAAATACCGTCGCATCGGTGCTGCGATAGGTCTTGCCCTGGAAGCCCGCCGGGAGGTACTGCATGAACGTCGCCATCGTCGGCATCGGCCAGCCGCCGGTTGCCGGATTGACGTAGCGCAGCTTGATGCCGTCCCACGGGTCGAGTTCACCGTTGCGATACAGCGTGTCGAGTGCTTCACGCGAGCGGGCGTACGGGTAGCTGAAGATCGGCGACGTCGGATCGCTGACTTTGTGATGCACCGGCAGCATGTTGAAACCGTAGCGCGCGAAGCTGTCGCCTTCAGGGCGCTGCACGGGTTGCTGCGATTCGGGGTAGTTCTCGGCGAAACTGGCGTCGAAGTACTGCACGAGCGGGATGTCGAGGCCGTCGAGCCACACAACCGGCTCGCCGTCGGGAGGATTGCCGTGGTCGTGCCACGTCCACGACGGCGTGATGATGAAGTCGCCCGGATGCATCGTGGTGCGTTCGCCATTGACCGCCGTCCATGCGCCGCTGCCTTCCACGATGAAGCGTAGCGCGGACTGCGTGTGACGATGGCTCGGGGCGATTTCGCCCGGCAGGATCAGTTGCAGACCGGCGTAGAGCGAACCTGTGATGCTCGACGACCCCGGCGTGCCGGGGTTTTGCAGAATCAGCACACGACGCACGGCTTCTTCGGCGCTGATGACGCGGCCCGCTTCCATCACGAGCGGGCGCACCTCGTTGTATTTCCAGATGGCGGGCACGACGCGCGGGCGGGGCTGCGGCGGCACCAGGCTGTGCAACGATTCCCACAGCGGGGCCATGTGGTTGTGACCGATGTGTTCGTAATAGGCAGCGCGTTCGGCGCTAGGGGCGCGGTCGGACATGCTTGTCTCCATATTGGAAGGGGGCCCGGTTGGCTCGTCTGTCGGGTGTCGCAGACGGCGTTGCGTGGTGCTTTTCGGGTCTATGAATAGCGTTATACTCGGCGAGACATATTCTTTGAAATGAAAAAATCATCGGATCCATACGAAATAACGTATAGATCGAGGGATTTGAGCGGTACCCACCCGAGGTGCCCGGAGACAGCGCATGGATTGGACGCAACGACTACGTCTGCGCAACTTGCAGATGCTGCTGACCCTCGCGGAGACGGGCAACATGAGCCAGTCCGCCGCGCTGCTCAACACGACGCAGCCCGGTTTGTCCAAATGGCTTAAGGATCTGGAGGACGACATTGGTCTGCCGCTGTTTGAGCGTCAGGCGCGTGGACTGCGGCCGACGTCGTACGGCGAGGCGCTGATTCAGCACGCGCGACGCATCGAGGCGCAGTTGGACACGGCACGCGACGATCTCGATGCCATGCGCGAAGGCGGGAGCGGACTGGTGGCGATCGGGACGTCGGGGGCGTCGTCGGCGGACACGGTGCCGCTCGCGGTATTGCTGCTCCTGCAGCGCATGCCCCGCGTGCAGGCGCGCGTTGTTGAAAACACGATGGACCGACTGATGAATCAGTTGGCGCACAGTGAGATCGACATCGTCGTCGGACGCTCGGCCCCGGAGTTGCAGGACCGTAACGTGCGCACGGAGGCGCTGTATCTGGAGCCGCTGCATTTCGTCGCCCGAACGCGGCATCCGGTGTTTTCGTTACCGACGGTGGATTGGGCGGATATCCAGCGCTATCGTTGGGTCGTCTGGCCGCGAGGCACGCCGATTCGTAATGCGCTGGAGTCGGCGCTGGCCGAAGCGGGGTATCCGCTCCCGAACGACACCGTCGAATCGAACTCGACGATTCTCAATCTCACGCTGCTCAACAACAGCGACATGATCGGTCTGGCGTCGCATCGCACGGCGAGCCGATTGCAGGCGCTTGGGGCGCTACGGATTGTGCCGTTACGTCTCGCTGGATTCGGTGGTGTCTCGATGTACTGGCGTGACGATGGTGCGAATCGGGCCGCAGTGGTCGAAGCGCTTGAGTGCCTGCGCTCGGCAGCGAAGCGCTCGACGGGGGATTTGGTGGAGGGGGTGGGGGGAGAGGGGTAACGATGACGCCGCCTCGACGGCGAGGCGGCGGCATGCGATTAGCGGACTAACCCGTGGATTGTTTCGCCTAGCTTTCTGATGAAGCGGGCGAAGTCGGTGGTCAACTGGAGATCGATGGATCGTTTGAACTTGTATTCCGCATCCATATCGGCCTCGTGGGCGATGGAGTTTCGTCTATGAACGATTGTTTCCAATGTCGCGCGGACGTAGGCTTCGTCTTCGCCCATTACGGCAGCAATCTTCTGCCATTTCCGATTCTCAGCCCAGATGTAGCTCAGCCCGTCGGCAACTTTATCGGGACTCTGAAAGGACAGGGCACGTAGCTTGTTTCGTATCGTTCGGGAAAAGACGCTGTCGTTCAGCGAATCGCCAGCGACCTTCAGTCGGGCGACGACGCCAATCGGAATCGTCTCGCCTAGATACTTCGCGGTTGATGCCCGGTGGCCTGCATAAATATCGATCATGCCAATATGGATGATGTCGTGTAGAAGTCTGTCGAGCGCGCTGACCGACGACACGACTTTCGACCGTAGCACGTCGTCCAGACTCCTCACCCGAAGCTTGTTCTCCGCTAGATAGTCATGAACGAGGGTCATCGCGTCGACGTCGTCCATGTTGGAACGGAAGGCACGTAGTGAATCAAACATGATTGAAAAGCGAAATGAGTCCAACGTTTATACGATCAAGTTGCGCACGGAGATGATCGCGCTGTCGCACTTCGTCCTTCGATAAAGGCCCGATCTCTCCCGCGTGAGCATCGGAAAGTGCGAAAGCCGGGATGCCGACCTCGATTGCCTTGTTGCGAAGTGCACTGAAGTCTTCCATTTCCTGCAGGCAGTAACCATCGTCTCGGATAGCGGCAGGGTATTGATCCGGCAGGAAGCACATGTCGTGATTCAGCAGGTGCGGGAAGACATCATTCGAGATCACCGATTTGATATCCGCCGCATTCTGACGATGGGGGCTCGTCGTCCGGCCGTTCCTGTAGCTGAATCGCTGAATCAGCATGCCGCCGAATTTTGGTGTCCCGGGGCGCAACGGATAAACCGCGTTTTCTAGTGTTTCAATCGATTCTCTTTTCCATCGGACCCAACGTGCCGTCACATATTTCAGTGGCTCGAGCGCTTTGACGGAGCCCGGCGATGGCATTGTCGGCACGACGAAGAGGTCGCTGTGAATGAAGAGATTTTGATTGATCCCACCGATCCCCGGGCCGAGATTGATTAGCGTGAAGTCGATGTTGTACTTGCTTTCGCACGACGCGATTAGATTATTGAAAGCGCCGGGCGTGCTTTTAAGCGAGCCATATTTCTCATCCGCATCTTGTGCGAGCATCAGGTAGAGATCCCACTCAGCCAGATTGGGATGGCCCGGAAGGAGATGAAGATTCGGCGCGTGTTGCACGGACGGGCATTCGATAGGCTTGATGGGCCATCCGTCCAGCTTGAATGCGGTGCTTGTTGCATCCTTCAAATTTTGGCGACTTGTGTTTTCGCTAGCGTAGTACTCGTCAAATCCGTCACGCAGTATCAGACTCGTCAAATTGCACGACGGATCTGCGTCAACCAGCAGAACGCGATACTTCTCCGCCATCAGCCATCCGAGTTCGTAAATTGACGTGGTGTTGCACACGTCGCCGGGATAGTTAAAAAGGACAAGCCGCTTTGCCATTTTTTGTTCCATCGGGTGAGCAGTATCGCGATCGGCGAAGACTGCCGGATTGGGCAGTAGGTGGGGAGTGCGGGATTGAAGATGAAACACAGCGATTCCAAATGTGAGAACAGGACCACGAGTCTTACAAGGATTCCCGCACCCCGCTGATACTCGAGAAGAAGCCGTCGAAAAGAAATCTCATTGCGATCAAAGGCTTAGCGCGGGCATCGCCGCGCACTTATCCGAACTTCCCCATACCCGCTGCACCCCGGTAGAAAACCTGCCCCCCAAACCCCAAAGCGGCCCGAACGGTTTGCTAAACTTGCGGCCTGTCGAAGTCACTCTCTCGGGGCGTCAATGATTGGCCGCATCTCCGGCACTTTGCTGGAAAAAAATCCGCCGCACATTCTGGTCGATTGCCAGGGCGTGGGTTATGAAATCTCGGTGCCGATGAGCACTTTCTTCAACCTGCCAAACGTTGGTGAGCGCGTGACGTTGCTCACGCAGTTCATCGTGCGCGAAGACGCGCAACTGCTTTTCGGTTTCGGCTCACCGGACGAGCGCAACACGTTCCGCGAATTGCTCAAGATTTCGGGCGTCGGTGCGCGCACCGCACTCGCGATCCTCTCGGGCATGAGCGTCGCCGACATCGCGCAAGCCGTCACGTTGCAGGAGTCCGGACGTCTGACCAAGATCCCGGGCATCGGCAAGAAGACAGCCGAGCGTCTGCTGCTCGAACTCAAGGGCAAGCTCGGCGCACAACTCGGCACCATCGCCGGGGTCGCTGCACCGCACGATCACAAGAGCGATGTCGTCAACGCGCTGCTCGCGCTGGGCTATTCCGACAAGGAAGCGCTTGCGGCGGTCAAGACCGTGCCCGACGGTACGAGCGTGTCGGACGGCATCAAGCACGCGCTCAAGTCGCTGTCGAAGGCCTGAGCGATTCGCCCGATGCAAGCCAGGGAGTGAACTGAGAGTGAGGAGGCGGCATGCAACTGCGATGGCTTGAAGACTTCGTCGAACTGGCACGCACGCGCAGCTTCACGCGGGCGGCAGAGAACCGATTCGTCACGCATCCGGCATTCGGTCGACGCATTCGCGCGCTCGAAGAATGGGTGGGCACGCGTCTCGTCGAGCGGAGCAAACCGCTCGAACTCACGGCCGCCGGTACCGTATTTCTCGACGCAGCTACCAACGCGCTCGACATTCTTCACAGCGCCCGCACGCAATTGCAGGACGCCGCGCCCACGCTCGAAAACAACCTGAAGATCGCCACCGGCCGCACGCTGGCCGCGACGTTCTTCCCGGATTGGTACGACGAAACCGTCTCGCGCATCGGCTTCTTCACGGCCACGCTATCCACGGGCGGGGCAGAGGAGGCTATCCTGCGGCTCGCTGCGGGCGAGGTCGATCTGCTGATCGTCTATTCCAGCGCGCACACGCGGCTGCTTATCGATCAGGACCGTTTCGACTGGCTGAGCGTGGCGCGTGAGGTGCTGGTGCCGGTCAGTGCGCTCGATGCCAAGGGACGAGCAAAGTATCGGCTCGCGGCCGGGCCGTCGTCCATTCCGTGGCTGGCATTTACGCGCACGCTGACGCTGCGTGCCGTGCTCGCGCGGCATCTCGCGGAGATGCCGAATCGTCCGACGCTCAAGCCCGTCTATCAGGCCGATTCATACGAAGCGATTCTCGCGATGGCACGTCGCGGCGCGGGCATCGCCTGGCTGCCGCAGCGTCTCGTGGCCGACGACGTCGCACGTGGCACCCTCGCCATCGTTGGCGGCAAGGACTGGCAGATCGGCTTCGACATCGCGCTCTACCGGCGTCGGCATCAGCCGCACCACGTGCTCGACGCCATCTGGCAGAGCGCGCGCCTCGCCGCTGGCGAAGACGCTTGACCGTCAGGCTGGCCTCGCGCCCATCGCCGCCGCGACACCCTGCTTCACAAACTCCAGCAGGGGCATGTCGATGAACGACCCTTCCATCAGTTCGGGTTCGAGACGATGGGCTTCGCGGATCTTCATATGCGTGGCGGGGTTGTCTCCGGCGTAGGAGCGGAAGTACGTCAACCATTGACGGATGAGCGCCTGCACTTCCGGCGCGTCTGGCGGCGTGCCAACTTCCAACTGGTCGC
The DNA here is from genome assembly GCF_044772185.1 of Pandoraea sp. NPDC090278. Taxonomy (NCBI): domain Bacteria; kingdom Pseudomonadati; phylum Pseudomonadota; class Betaproteobacteria; order Burkholderiales; family Burkholderiaceae; genus Pandoraea; species Pandoraea sp. NPDC090278. Next base: position 203,029 of record NZ_JBIVYJ010000004.1, read on the forward strand.
GCATCGCACCGATGAGGGCGGGCCACTCGTCCGTGTAATTGAGGTAATTCGCCGCGAGGAAGCGGTATTCCGCGTCGTCCAGATACTTTCGGTAGATGTGTAGCTTGGTCTGCCCGAACGCTTCTTTGACGTACTGCATCACATCGTTCGTGATGCCCGTCTGCGATTGCATCGACGGTTCGCTGAGGTGCATCAGATTGAGCTTGGCGAGCAGACGTGCATCTCCGCCCGTATCGCGCTTGATCATCGCCATCCATCGACGAGCGACTGCCTGCGCCGTTTCACCCGTCGATGGCTCCCCTCGGGCTATCAAATCTCTCACCTCGGCCACGATGGCTGGCCAGTCGGATCCGTGCGCCTGCTTGTTCTGATAGAGCGGGAAGCGGGCGAGTTCGTCTTGCGAGAAGTATTTGTCGTACATGTTCATCAGCTCCAGCGTCGACAACCATTCGGCAAGTTCCGGGGCTTCGCCCGATGCCAACTGCGTTTGCAGTCGGACGAGACGTTCGCGCAGGCGGCTCGCGTCGTCGATCTGATGCGTGAGCATGTCGATCTGCCGTGCGATAAGCGCATCGAGCCCGTCATAGGCGCTTTGCGTGTTGCTTTGCCCGCCGCTGCTGCCGTTCGATGCATCCCGGTTTGCCAGCCATTGGCCGATGTCGGAGAGCGACATACCGAAGCGGCGCAGCGCCTGAATCTCGTGCAGACGGGCGATGTCGCTCAGGTCATAGAGTCGATAACCGGCATCGGAGCGCGCCGAAGGCGAGAGCAGGCCGAGCGTGTCGTAGTGGTGAAGCGCGCGCACCGTCAGGCCGCTACGTTTGGCTAATTCACCGACTTTGAGCCGCATGGAAACTCCCGTGATCTTCTGGCGTGTGACAAGGCTGAAGCCTCACGCAGCGTGAGGGTCAAGCGATTTTAAGCGGGATGATGCGATCTTATTGATGTGATTTGTTTCATCAGGACAAACCGGCACAAATCTCAACAGTTGTCGTCACTCAGTGGTGCGGGGCGTGGCTACCATTTGCCGGACATCCTTTTGAGAGCCAAAAAGCATGATGAATGTCTGGAAGAAGTATTGGGGGCTGCGTACGCAGGAGTGCCCATGCGACGTGCATTTCGTGGACTGGCTGGAGGCCATGAAACTTACCGGCATGCGCATCTACCACTTCGGCACGGGCGGCCATCACGTGGTGGGCGAGCAGTGCGCACGGCCGTCGCTGGACAACACGGTGTTCGGGATTGCCGCGTCGCCCAAGGAGTACAAGTCGTACGTCGATCTGGTGACACGTCGCCCCGAGATCAGCAAAAACTATCTCGCGTACTTTGGCGACATCTACACGAGCAACACGAAGTTGCTGCCGGTCTTCGATGTCGTTACGCTCTTCCATCTGTGCGAATTCCGCACCGAAGCGAACAGCCGCTACGGCGCAAAGACGGACGAAGAAATCCTGGATCTTTTCGCACGCCACACCGTACCCGGTGGCCACGTGCTTTTCTATAAAGGATCTTCGGCGTACAGCAGTGCCAGATTGGTGATTCAGGCGTGGGCCGAAAAATCGGACTTCACGGAAGTCGGAGAATTCAAGACGTTGCGCGTCTTCCGCAAAGCGCAGGCCTGAAAGCAAAGGAGGCGCAATATTGCGCCTCCTTCGTATGACCGCTCCTACTGCTGTATCAGCACCCGATCAATGCTCGTGATGCAGATACTTTGCCTGACGCGGCAGGCGCAAGCTCACAACGAATGCCAGCACCATCATGCCGGTGACGTACCAGTAGAACGTCGGCTCCATGCCAGCCTTCTTCAGACCCAGCGCCACGTACTCTGCCGAGCCGCCGAAGATCGCGTTGGCGACCGCGTAGGCCAGACCCACGCCCAGTGCGCGCACTTCGATCGGGAACATCTCGGCCTTCACGATGCCGCTGATCGACGTATAGAAGCTCACGATGGCGAGCGCCAGACAAATCAGCACGCCCGCAGCGACCGGGCTTTGCACCGTCTTGAGGGCCGTCAGGATCGGCACCGTGGCAATCGCGCCGAGTGCACCGAACAGCAGCATGTTGTTGCGACGGCCAATCCTGTCCGAGAGCATGCCGAAGATCGGCTGCATGCACATGTAGACGAACAGGCAGGCGGTCATGATGTAGCTCGCCGTCTTGATCGGCATGCCCGCAGTGTTCACCAGGTACTTCTGCATGTAAGTGGTGAACGTGTAGAAGATCAGCGAACCGCCAGCTGTGTAACCCAGCACGGTGAAGAACGCCGCCTTGTGATGGCGGAAGAGCCCTGCGATCGAACCCGCATCGCGGTTGTTACGGCTCGCGCTCGTCGACGTCTCGTGCAGCGTACGACGCAGCATCAGAGCCACCACCGCCGTGATCGCGCCGACCACGAACGGAATACGCCAGCCCCATGCCTTGAGTTCGGCTTCGCTGAGCAACTGCTGAAGAATCACGACCACGAGCACTGCGAGCAACTGACCGCCGATGAGCGTCACGTACTGGAACGACGAGAAGAAGCCGCGACGGCCCTTGAGCGCCACTTCACTCATGTACGTTGCCGTCGTGCCGTATTCGCCACCGACCGACAGACCTTGCAACAAACGCGCGAACAGCAGCAGCGCAGGCGCCCAGTTGCCGATGCTGGCGTATGTCGGCAGCGCCGCGATCAGCAGCGAACCCAGACACATCATCATCACGGAGATGACCATCGAGTTCTTCCGGCCATTACGGTCGGCAATACGGCCGAAGATCCAGCCGCCGATGGGGCGCATCAGGAAACCGGCCGCGAACACGCCAGCCGTGTTGAGCAACTGGGCGGTCGGGTCCGAACTGGGGAAGAACGCGGGCGCGAAGTAGATCGCGCAGAAGGCGTAGATGTAAAAGTCGAACCACTCGACCAGATTCCCGGACGACGCCGCGACAATCGCGAACACGCGTTTGCGGACTTCTTCGGGGGTGGGCGGCTTGTTATCGATTCCGGCGTTGGATGTAGCTGTGTCTCTCATTTCTACTGACGATGGGGGCATCGCATTGATAACTACGTTTACAACATGACGCAGATCCGCTCGTTCTCCTCGATAACACTTCATATACGAAGGGATGAGCTTATCGCGTCGCGGGGGCGGGCCAACTATAGCGGGTGACAGCGGGAACAGACAATGCCCGGACGACGGATTGATTATTGTGAATATAGAAACAATCGGGTGAATTGTTGCGTCGCAGCATAGTGATGACGCCCGCTGGGCGGACGTTTGCGCTGCGCGTCGGGCGTTTCGGTAGACGGGACGATGCCCTCGAAAATTCTAGAAATATTTTTCAATCCCGCCGTCATAAGCTATTCGATAACAAATGCTTAGCGGCAGGCGACACGCCCGGTAGGATGGGCTGCCGCTCTCTCCTGAAGTCCCGGCGTCCGATGTACCGACGCGAGGCACCCTTCCCCCGAAGTCATGCAAGGCGACACGTTATTGATCAAGTCGGGCGGCGCTGCCGCACTGACCGAATGGCAACACCATTTCGCGCGGCTGATGCCGGGCTTGCGTGTGTACGGCTGGGACGATCCGTTCGTCGATGCGCGCAACGTCAAGTACGCGCTCGTCTATCAGCCCGATCACGGACGCCTCGCCCACTACCCGCGCTTACGGCTGATCCTGAGCGCAGCGGCAGGCGTCGATCACATTCTGGCCGATCCGGCTTTGCCATCGGGTGTACCCATTGTGCGCATGGTGACGGAGGAAACGCGCGAGCGCATGAGCGACTTCGTCGCGTTTGCCGCACTGGCCATCGTGCGGGACATCCCGGCGCTGATCGCTGCGCAGCGCGACGGACGCTGGGCCAACGACCTCTCCGGACGTCTCGCGCGCGACACGCGTGTGAGTGTGCTGGGCCTCGGAGAGTTGGGAAGTGCGGTCGCCACGCGTCTGCACGCGAACGGTTTTAAGGTGAACGGTTGGGCGAGGACGCCGCGATTGCTGACGGGCGTCAACGTCTTTGCGGGCGAAGCGCAGCTCGACGCGCTGCTCGCCGAGACCGACATTCTCGTGAATCTGCTGCCCGACACCCATGCCACGCGCGGCATTCTCGGACGCAAGCTGTTTGCGCAGCTCCCGGCCGGGGCCAGCCTGATTCAGGTGGGTCGCGGGGTCCATCTCGACCGGCAAGCACTGCTCGACGCGCTCGATAGCGGCCGTCTGCGCTCGGCGGTGGTGGATGTCTTCGATGTCGAGCCGTTGCCAGCGGACGACGCGCTGCGCCGTCACCCGAAGGTTCTCGTCACGCCGCACATCGCATCGACAGTGTCGTACGCGGCCAGGGCGCGTCAGGTGGCCGACGTGCTTGGCGCACATCTGCGCGGCGCACCGTTGCCGTTCGTCTACGACGCTGCAAGAGGGTACTGAACATCATGGCTCCCGCCTCCCACGAAACAGAGGACGCCGTTTCGATTGCGCGCGGCGACGATGCCTATGAGCGCATCCGGCACGATGTGCTGACTTGCGTCATCATGCCGGGCGCCATCATCACCGAGGCGGAGCTGATGCGCCGCTACGACATTGCGCGCACGAGTTGCCGGGTGGCGCTGGTGCGTCTGGTCCACGAGGGATTCGCGCGCGCAATCCCGCGACAGGGGTATCGAATCTCGCCGGTCACGCTGGCGGACGTCGAGGAGATCTTCAACTTGCGAGGACAACTCGAACCGATGGCTGCGCGTCTGGCGTGCGGCAACGTGGACACCGAGCTTTTGCAACGACTCAACGAAGCGTGCGAAGTGCCATTTGCGCATGAGCCCATCGACCATCAGATCGAGTGGTTTCTGCACACGAACCGAAAATTCCATCTGACGATTGCCGCGGCGAGTGGCAACGCACGTCTGTACCGCACGCTGGCCGGTCTCATGGACGACATGGCCCGTCTCGTCTCGCTGGGTTTCGGGGTGCAGGGCATCCGGCCACGTATCGAACACGATCACGAGAGCATCATTGCCGCGCTCGTGACGGGCAATGCGCCGCGCGCCGAAGCGCTCGCACGCCAGCACATCGAAACCTTCCTCCAGCAGACGAAAGAGCACGTGTTCACGAGCCTTTCGGCGTCGGGCACATGGTTGCCCTATCTGTCCATTGCCGATCTGCGTAAGTAGTGAACGAATGAACGAACGGTCGGTCGTCAGGCGGCAGACAGGGCCTGTGCGCCATTGCGACGCTCGCGATTGCGGCCGGGAATCGCGTCGAGCAACGCACGTGTGTACGGGTGCGAAGGCGCACGGAAGATCGCCGCCGTATCGCCGTACTCGACCACACTGCCCGATTTCATAACGGCGAGCGTGTCGCACAGTTGCGCGGCAATGCGAAGGTCGTGCGTAATGAAAATCATCGACAGACCCAGTTCGGCCTTCAACCGCGCGAGTAATCGCAACACCTGTGCCTGTACTGAGACGTCGAGCGCCGAGACGGGTTCGTCCGCGACAAGTACCTTCGGACGCATCGCGAGCGCCCGCGCCAATCCGATGCGCTGACGTTGGCCCCCAGAGAACTCGTGAGGGAAGCGGTCGAGCGAGTCTGCACTCAGGCCGACGAGTTCGAACAGTTCGAGCGCGTGCGCGTGCGCCTGACCCGGTGGCTCGCCGCGGGCGATCGGCCCTTGCGTGACGATGTCGCCCACGCGCCGACGCGGATTAAGCGAGCTGAACGGGTCCTGAAATACCATCTGAATGTCCTGAGCGTCGCGACGTGATTGCGCATCGAGTGTCCCGTTAGCGAGGTCGATGTCGCGATAGAGAATGCGTCCGGCATCGGGTGTCATCAGCCGAAGGATCGAGCGCGCGAGCGTCGACTTGCCGGAGCCGCTTTCTCCTACGATCCCGAGCGTCTTGCCGCTGCCGACTTCGAGGCTAACGTCGCGCAATGCTGCGGTATCGGCATGCGTCTTCTTGCTGAGCCAGCTACGTTTTGCGTACGTCTTCTGGACCTGCTCGATGCGCAACACGGGCGGTACGGCGTCGTTCGGTGTGGGCAACGTCACGCTCTCGCGTGGCGCAATCGATGCTGTTGATGGCAACGAAGGCACCGCAGCGATCAGCGCGCGCGTGTACCCGTGCGACGGCCGCGACAGAATCGTCTGCGCCGCGCCCTGCTCAACGATCTCCCCATGACGCATGACGGCCACGCGGTCCGCGATTTCCGCTACAACGCCGAAGTCGTGCGTGATGAACAGTACGCCGGTTCCCTTGCGCTGCTGCAAGTCGCGAATGAGCGTGAGGATCTGCGCCTGTGTCGTCACGTCGAGCGCCGTTGTCGGTTCGTCGGCGATTAGCAATTCGGGCTCCAGCGCGAGCGCCATCGCGATCATGGCGCGCTGTCGCTGCCCGCCGGACAACTCGTGAGGGTAGCGTTTTGCCGTTTCGTTGGGCGACGGAATCTGCACTGCGTCGAGCCATTCCAGTGTGCGAGCACGAATGGCGCTGCCGGTCAGTCGCGTATGCGTGCGATAGACCTCGCCGATCTGATCGCCGATGGTGCGCAGCGGATTGAGTGCCGTCATTGGTTCCTGAAAGATCATGCCGATGCGCGAACCGCGCCAGCGGCGGCGCACGGCGTCGGGCAGCGCCAGCAGGTTGCCTGCGCCTTCCCACGCGATGCGTCCCGCGCTTACGTGCACACCGGGCGGCAACAAGCCGAGCAGTGCGCTGGCGGTCATCGATTTGCCCGAGCCGCTTTCCCCGACCATACACAGGATCTCGCCACGCGCGAGCGAGAACGAGACGTCATGAAGCGCGTGCGCACGATCGGCATTGGGCGGCAGATCGAGCGTGAGGTGTTCGACGTCGAGCAAGGTAGTCATTGGACGTGTCCGGGCAGTAGGCGTCAGTTCGGGAGTGCGGTGGGCTTGTGGTGGCGACGGGCGATGGGGGTCAAAGACGCTGACCGCCACTGGCATCGATGGCTTGTCCCGTGACCCAGCGGGCGGCGTCGCTGGCAAGAAAGGCCACGATGTCCGCGATGTCTCGGGGTTGTCCGACGCGTCCCAGCGCGACGGTTCGGGCGATGTCCTGACTGGCGACGGGATCGCTCGCGCGCCGGTTCAGGTCCGTCGCTGTCGCGCCGGGCAATACGGCATTGACGGTGATGCCTCGCGCTCCGAGGTCGGCGGCGAGCGAGAGCGTCAGGGCTTCGAGTGCGGCCTTGGCGGGCGCATAGACGCTCATCTCCGGATAGGCCGCACGTGTCCCGATGGACGAGACGTTGACGATGCGTGCACCGTCCCTCAGATGCTTCAACGCGTGCTGGATCAGGAAGAACGGCGACTTGAGGTTGACTTGCAGCACCCGGTCGAAGTCCTCCGGTGTCACTGCGTCGATGCGTGCCCGGAGTCCCACACCAGCGTTGTTCACGAGAACATCCAATTGCGGCGGCAGGTCGTGCGCCGCGAGGGCACCGATGAAACGTTCGACCAGTGCGCCTGCGCCGTCCGGCGACGACAGGTCGGCTTGCACTGCAAACGCCCGGGCACCGCGCTCACGCAGTTGCAAGACGAGTGCGTCGGCCTCGGCGGACGCGGCGTTATAGTGCACGGCAACGATCGCGCCACGCGCGGCCAGCGCCGTGGCAATGGCGCGGCCAATGCCACGGCTCGCGCCGGTGACAAGGGCGACTTTGCCGTCGAGGCGAATCGGATCCTGAAGGTCGGACAGTTGAGTCATGATGCAATGGTTCCGGTAAGTGAGGCTGAGTTCTGACGTTGATCGCTCCAGCCTTGCGTCGCTTCGAGGGATCGCGCCTGTTGGAGCAGCGAATGACGGTCGACCTTGTTGGTCCCCGCCCACGGCAGCTCAGTGACGAACGCCACACGACGCGGATGCTGATACGCGGGGCCGTTCGCGAGCGCATGCTGCCTGAGCGCCTCGACGCTCAGCGTGCTGCCGGGCTGTCGCACCACGAAAGCGACCGGCACGGCGGCGCGTTCCTCGTCGGGCAGTGGCACCACGCTCGCCTGACGGACTTCCGGATGCGCTTCGAGTACCTTCTCCACTTCCACCGGATAGATGTTCTCGCCTGCGCAGACGAACATGTCGTCTGCGCGTCCGACGAAGTAAAAGAAGCCGTTGGCGTCTCGTCGCATCACGTCGCCGCTGTAGTACCACCCGTCACTCAGCACTTGTGCCGATTTTTCCGGCAGACGGTGATATCCGTGCATGACCGCCGGGTTGCGCATGCATAGCACCCCCTCGTTGGCGTCGGGACCCTCAACGAGCTTCACCGTATCGGGAAAGAGCGGATAGCCCAGCGCGAGCGGCGGCAGGGGAATGCCCTCCGGATGCGGGCCAAAGATGCTCGGTCCCGCTTCTGTCGTGCCGTAGCCGTGGTGAATGTGCGTGGTAGGAAATGCAGCCTGAATGCGGGCAAGCAGGGCGGTGCTCATCGGTGCGGATCCGAGCATCAGGCGGGCGAGCGACGAGACGTCGCGACCGGCGAGGGTCTGCGGATCTTTCACGATGCGCGCGAACATCGTTGGCACAGCGGCCAGCACAGTGATGCGGTAGCGCTCGAGTGCGTCGACGTATGTCGACACATCGAAGGACGGCAGGATTACCAGCGTGCCGTTCACGGAGAAGGCACGCTTGGCCATGAACAGCCCGTTCATATGAAACAACGGCTGCGCGAGCAGAAAGCGCTCCGTCGACGGATGTGTCGGCTGAACGTACGTCGCGCCCAGCGCCCATAGCTGCCCGGCGTGGGTGAGCGGCACGCCCTTGGGTTTGCCCGTCGAGCCGGAGGTGTAGAGCATTTGCGCGACATCGTCTTGGGCAGCGCGGACGGCGTCGAAATCCGCAGGCTGAATCTGCGCGACGAAGCCATCCGCACCCTCGTCGTCGAAGTCGATCACAGGCACGCGTGCGCTCAGGGCATCGCGACGCGGACCGTCGACGAACGCTAGCGAGATGCCCGCATCGTCGATAACGTAATCGAGGATCTCACGCGACTGCTTGATGTTGATGGGCACGGCGACATAGCCCCCTCGCATGATGCCGAAGTAGGCGATCAGATACTCCGCGCGGTTAAGCGACGCAATCGCGACATGCGCGCCTTGCGGCAGACCGCGTGCACGAAGGGCCGTCGCCACACCGTTCGCCAGGCGATCGATGTCGGCGTGCGTGTAGGTGCGCGGGTGGTCGGCGTCGCGCAAGTCGACGATGGCTGTCGCGTCGAGACTGAGGGATCGGTCGACGAGGTCGCCGAGGTTATGCCAACGGTGCGTCATAGCGTTTAGTGAAGCAAAAGTGTTCTTGAGTGTTCGATGGACACAGCCAGCGATCAGCGTTTGCGAAGCGCGGGATTCAGTGCGTCGTTCAGACCATCGCCCACGAGGTTGAGCGCCAGCACGGCCAGCATGATGGCGATGCCGGGTTCGGCGCACAGATACCAGGACGAGCGGATTAACGTGCGGCCCTCGCCGATCTGGCGTCCCCAACTGGCGATGTTCGGATCGCCCAGCCCGAGGAAGGACACGACCGACTCGTAGAGGATGGCGCCTGCGACGACCAGCGTGCCCATCACGAGCACGGGGGGCAACGCGTTAGGCAGCACCTCACGCAGGGCAATGCGCCACGACGACAGTCCCACGGTCCGACACGCCTGTACGAATTCCCGCGACTTGAACGAGAGACATTCGGCGCGCGTGAGCCGGGCAATCGCAGGCCACGACACGAGCGCGACAGCGATCACCGTGTTCTCGATGCGCGGCCCGAGAATGGCGACGACCGTCAGCACGAACACGACGTTCGGCACGATCTGGAACAGTTCGGTGAAGCGCATCAGCACTTCGTCGATCCAGCCGCCCCACCATGCGGCGATGGCACCTATCGACACACCGATGACCGTCGCGGCCACACTCGCGACTAGCCCGATGGCCAGCGTTGCGCGCGCTCCGTGGGCGAGCATCGCGGCGATGTCACGTCCCAATGCATCGGTGCCGAGCGGGTATTGCCACTGCTCGAACGGCCAGATTTCAGGCGTGGCGACGATGCGCAGCGGGTCGCCGGGATACCACCAGCCTGCGCACAAGGCGACGAGCACGATCAGCGCAAGCAGCACCGCACCGGCGACGGCGCCGCCATGACGGGCGAATTGCTGCCACGTGCGCGAACCGCGGCGTGCCGGGCGTGCAAGGGCGGAGGGTGCGCTGGCATCGAGCGTGTCGGGAGTCGGAAGAGCGGGTTCGGCGGAAGACGTCATGTTGCAGACCAGTTCATTACAGTAAGGCGAGACAAAGGCTCACGCGTCGTGTGTGCGGATACGAGGATCGAGGCGCGTGTAGATGAGATCGACGGCGATATTGGCGACGATGACCAGCGCCGAGCTGAGCACGAGCAGTCCCAGCACGACCGGATAGTTGCGGCTCATCACACTGTCGAACAACACCCCGCCGATGCCCGGCCAGCTGAAAACGGCTTCCACGACGATGCTCCCGCCGAGGACGGTGCCGACTTGCAGTCCGAGTAGCGTGACGACCGGTAGCATCGCGTTGCGCACCATGTGACGGGTGATGACCGCGCGCCGCGTGAGCCCTTTCGCCTGTGCGGTGCGCACGTGATCCTGACGCGCCACCTCAAGCATCGACGCTCGCATGACGCGCGCATACGTCGCCGCGTAAAACAGTCCGAGGGTGAGCGCCGGTAGCGTGAGGTGGTGAAGCACGTCCAGCGAGGCATGCCAGGCGCCGACAATGCCGGTGCCGTAGTCCATTCCGATGGTGGTCATGCCACCCACCGGGAACCACCCCAGCTTCACGGAGAACAGGATGATGAGCATGATCCCGAGCCAGAAGCTTGGCGCAGCGAAGCACACCACAGCCGCGACCGAGACGAGCGTGTCGCGCCAGGTGTTCACGTTCACGGCCGCCACAACGCCAGCGGCCACGCCCACGATCACGGCGACAAGCAGGCTCGCCAGCATCAGCACGAGCGTGGCCGGAAGATGCGCCATGATGACGTCGAATACCGGCAGGTTGTGCCGATACGAATAGCCGAGATCGAGGTGCACCACGGAGTTGATGTAGTGAAGCAACTGCTGCCACAGCGGCTTATCCATTCCGTACGTCACCCGCAGACGCTCGATGAGCGCGGGGTCGGTGACCTGCTGTTCCGCCGTCATCACGTCGAGCAACGTGCCGGGCACCGACTGAATCAGGCAGAAGTTCATGACGATCACCCCGAGCAGCAACGGAATGGCCTGAACGATCCGGCGTAACAACAGACGCATCACCATGACAGCCGTCTCCTCACACGATCACGAGGCGAGCCAGACGTCGGCCAGTGCGTCGCCCTGCACGTTGGCACTCGTCGTCGCATTGCGCACGTTGGTGCGAGAGAGCGTGAACGATTCCATCTCGACGAGCGGCACGAGCGGCACTTCGGTCGCGGCAAGTCTTGCGAAGTCGTGCGCGAGCTTCTGACGCTTCGCGTTGTCGGTTTCTACGGTCAGGCGGTCGACGAGCGCGTCCATCGCCGGGTTCGAATAGCCGGTCGCATTGCGGAAGGCTGCACCCTTGACGATGCCGTCCGTCGTGAAGAACTGCGTGACCACGGGGACAAGCTCCAGCGGCGCGGTGAAGTTCGAGATGGCGATGTCGTAGTCGTAATCGCTATAAATGCGCTTGAGCGACGTGGCGCGGTCGAGCGAGTCGAGCTTGACGGCGATGCCCACATCCTGAAACGCCTGTTTGAGGTACTGCCCGAGCTTGGCGTTCTCCTCGAACCACGCGGCAGCCACGAGATTGACCGAGAAACGCGTGCCGTTCTTGCGCGGCAGACCGGCGGCGTCGAGCAACGCGTTGGCCTTGGCGGGATCGAACGGATACTTCGGGACGTCGTCCGTGAAGAACAACGCATTGGTGCGGAAGATCGGGGAGACGGCGGGCTTGCCGCGACCGAAATAGATCGTGTCGATGATGAACTTGCGATCGATGGCATGCAGGATCGCCTGACGGACTTCCTTGCGTTTGACGTGATCGCGTCGCTGGTTGAACTCGACGGTCACGGTCCACGCGGCGTTCTCGTAACCACGCGTGTCGACGACGATCTTGCCGGTCTTCACGAGACGGTCGATATCGCGCGCTGGCACCGGGTTCGAGAAGGCGACGCCGAGCTCGCCGGTCTCAAGTGCGGCCGAGCGCGAAGCGGGGTCGCCCCACCAACGAACGATGAGTTTGTCGGGGTACGGTTGCGCGGCGTTCCAGTATTGCTCGTTGCGCGTGTACGAGACGTAGCTGCCGCGCACCCACTGACCATATTTCCACGGGCCGGTGCCCACTGGCGCATTGTTGAGCGGGTTAGTGATGATGTCCTTGCCTGCGTATAGATGCTTCGGCACGACCACCTGATACTGACCGGCAAGTATCGACTTGAAGAAGAACTCCGGCACCGGCGTGGAGAATTCGAGTTTGACGGTGTGCGCATCGGGCGCGCTGACGCGCTTGAGTGCCTTGAGCGCGACACCCGCCGAGATCGGCTTCCAGTGCTCTTGCACGTTGTAGACGACATCATCCGCGGTGAACGGTTTGCCGTCGTGCCAGAGCACGTTCTTGCGCAACGCGACGGTGTATGTCCTGAAGTCGGCCGACGCTTTGACGTCGGTCGCCAGCACGGGCTGGAACGCGAGCTTCTCGTCGATCTTGAGCAGACGTTCGAGAATCTTGGTCGACGTCATGAACGGGCTGGAGCCGCCGCCGCCCGGCACGAACAGCGCCTGCGGTTCCAGTCCGCCCCAACTGGCCACGAGCGTGCCGCCGCGACGCGGCGTGGCGTTGGCGGCACTGGACGCATCCGCCGCAAACGCGCGCGTGGGTGAGACGAGCCAGCCAGTCGTTCCCGCGAGCGCGGCGGAGGTGGCGGCCAGGGCGCTGCCAGCGCTGCGATACAGGAACTGACGACGTGAACGGGAATGGGAGTGGGAAAGGGACGAACCCCGGAACTTGCGCATAATGAACTCCGAAACTTCTTACACAGGCGGCAATGTGGCGTAACTCGCACGACCGATGGCGACGAGCGCGCCTTGCGCATTGAGCAGATCGACGTCGGCCACGCCGATGCTCTTGCCGAGCCGTCGCACCCGGGCGATGGCGCGCAGATCGGTGTTGATGGCCGGGCGCAGGTAGTCGACGCGGAAGTTGACCGTCGGCAGGCCACGGCCGACGAGCATGCCGACGGCGAAGTCACCGACCGTGTCGATCACGGCGGCAAGCGGGCCACCGTGCCACTGACGCGTCCCCGCGCCACGCTCGAACGCGTTCTGAAACGGGATGTCGACTTCGATGGTCTGCGCGTCGTGGTCGAGCGACGTGACGCGCATCCCGAGCCATGCGATGAACGTCGAGTTGTCGAAGGCTTGCTGAACCTGTTCGACGGACAGGGTGCGGGTCGTCGTGCTCATGCGCCCACCAGGACCTTGCCGACGATCTGACGGTTTTCGAGCGACGCGAGCGCCTGTGCGCCGTCTTCCAGCGGCCACTTCTTGTCGACCAGCACGCGAAGCTTGCCGCTGGCGACCAGTTCGAGCAGTTCGTGGAGGTCTTCGCGATCCCAGCCGTTCGAGCCGCGAATCTGCAACTCGAAGGTCCAGATGAAGCGCAAGTCTTCCTTCGGGTCAAAGCCCGCCGTCGCGCCGCACGTCAGCACGCGCCCGCCCTGACGCAGGGTGCGCAGCGAGCGCGTCCACGTGTCGCCGCCGGTGAAGTTCACGACGACATCGACGCCGCCGTTGTTGGCGGCACCGCGACGACGCGCCGCTTTGCCGTAGCGCGCACGCACGACTTCGACGAAGTCTTCCTCGGTGTAATAGATGATGTCGTCCGCGCCCAGCTCTCGCAGGCGCTCGCCCTTTTCACGCGATCCGGCACAGGCGATGACTTCGGCGCCAGCGAGCTTGGCCAGTTGCACAGCACACACGCCCACGCCGCCGCTCGCGCCGAGAATCAGCACGCGCTCACCGGCCTTGACCTGACCAATGCGCTGCATCATGCGCAGCGCCGTGCCATAGGCGACCGGCAACGCGGCGGCATCGTCGAACGACACGCCGTCGGGCAGTCGCACGAGCTGGTGTTCGGGCACGCGGCACAGTTCGGCCAGCCCGCCGTGGGTTGTCTCGCCGACGAGGCCGCCTGTCACTCGATTGATCGGATCGACCAGCACGCGATCGCCGACGGACCAGCCCTGCACACCGGGGCCGATGCTGGCGATCTCCCCCGCGACGTCCAGACCGATGATGACGGGGAATGGCAGCTTGATGCCGGGCATGCCGCGACGGGTGAACACGTCGTGGTAGTTCAGCGACGACGCGCGCACGCGCAGCACGACTTCGCCTTCGCCCGCGACGGGGTCCGGGAAGTCGGTTTCGAGTTTGAGTGCACTGTTGTCGCCGTGCTCGCGCAATACGATGGCTTTCATGCTGGGTCTTGGGTCGATTTCAGGATGAGCGAGCCCCTCGGGCCGCGCCGATCCTTGTTGATGAGTGGAAAGAGGTGAGTGGCTTCGGGCGCTTACGCGTTCATACGCTCAGCACCAGTCGGCTAGCCGGATGTCGCGAGACCTTGCAGCGCCTGCGCCGTGATCTGCAGCCCGTGCGCGAGCACGCTGTTGCGCCACACTGACGAGACCGGCACGAAGGCGTCCAGCACGTCGGCGCGCAGCAGGCGGTCACGTGCAGCGTCCTGATGGGCCTGCGCGCGTGAGCGCAGCCACTGGTCGAGGCGGTTGGCGACGCTTGCATTCGCGCCGCGCGTACCGAATTCGACGACAGCGCCGATCACCGGGCGCCCCTTGGCGAATTGTTCGACGCCACGGAACACGAGCCCTTGATAGTCGGGACGCTGCAAGCCATGCGGGCGTTGATTCAGCACACGCTCGGCGCTCCACCAGCGGGCAGCCTCGCGTTGCTCGTCGCTACCTTCCGCGTTGAAGCACAGGAAGAACGGTTCGCCGTATTCGCCAATGCCCGTGTGCCAGTCGATCAGGCCGATGCGCTGCGCTTGCGACAGCTCGCGCTCAACGATGGTCTGCAAGGTGACGTTCGACCATTCGCGCGAGCGTCCACCGTAGATCAGACCATCGGCGTGGGTGTACTGACCGCTGGCGAGCGTGTTGAAAAGTGCGTCGGGGCCGTGTTCGGTGCGAAAGGCGTCGATGGCACGCGCACTTTGCGCTAGCCCGTCGGACGTCCACTCGGCGGGAATCAGATGGTCGTGCAGCGACGCGTAATGCGCATTGACCGGATGTGGCTTGTCGTGGTCGATGAAGTTGCGATTCAGATCGACGTTGTGTTCGGTCGTGCGCGAGGCGTGTGCGAAGCCATAAGGATTGATGGCGTGCACGAAGGTCACGGCGATGTCGGGCGGCAACGTCTGCGCTGCATGCGTCAGCCAGGCCGTCTGAACGGCCGATCCCGCCCCGCCTTCCAGTCCGTGTGTGCCACTGATGGCGAGCAACTGATGCGGTGCGTGCGCCGGACCGAGTCGCGCGACGTCGACGGTCAGTTCGCTGCCATCCGGCGCTTTGGCATTGGGGTGGACATGTGAGGTCAGGCTCGCGCCTGCGTGGTCGGCAGCGGTGCGAAAGCGTTGGCGCGCGTCCGCATAGTCGACGCCGAACGCTTGCCACCAGGTGGGCTGACCGCTCATGCTGCGTCCCCCTCGACGAACTGGAGCGCGACATGGAAGCCGTCGGCGGCAGCCACGAGCACGGACTCGTCGTCGAGCGTCGTCCAGGGCACGCCGTTCTCTCGTAGTGTTGCCTGGGTCTGGGCAAGGGAGCGGGTGCGCAGGATCAGTGCGACGCTGCGCTCGCTGCCGTCGTCCGTCGTCTCGACTTTGCCGAAGCGTTGGGCCGCTTCCGGAGGCGTGACGAAGTGGACGCGGGCGTGGCCAGCGGTGAAGGTATAACCCTTGTCACCGGTTGCACTCAGGATACCCGGGCCGAAGACACGGTCGTAAAGGGCGGCGGTGACGGCCGGATTCGGCGTCGAGACGACGTAGCCGACGATGTCCGTCACGC
Source organism: Pandoraea sp. NPDC090278 (assembly GCF_044772185.1). Taxonomy (NCBI): domain Bacteria; kingdom Pseudomonadati; phylum Pseudomonadota; class Betaproteobacteria; order Burkholderiales; family Burkholderiaceae; genus Pandoraea; species Pandoraea sp. NPDC090278. Next base: position 219,068 of record NZ_JBIVYJ010000004.1, read on the forward strand.
CATTCGGATGATCGCGCCATTCGTCGCGCCAGACATGCTCCGGCGTGAAGTGATGGCAGAAGAACGTGCGGCCGTTGCGAACCAGTTCGCTGGCGAGTCGCACGGTGCGAAAGCGGGCGTCTTGCGTGGTGCCGTCGGGCAGACGCACCGGACGGAAGAACTCGGCCGGTGTCTCCACGCCGATACCGCGTTCCTGCAGTGCGGTGAAGAGAGCGTGCGAGTCCTGCGTCTTGAAGACGAGACCGGTCAGCCCGAGCGGGGCCTGCGTCACGTCGGGGCGTGCGGTCGATTTGCCAGCTTCGAAGCCGAGCAGCTCAAGGTAGTTTTCGCCAAAGATCGCCAGGTGATTGCTGGTGCCGAGCGAGTGATGACCACGTTCGGTCAGGGCAAAGCCCAGACGGCGATACGTATCGACAGAGGCTTCGAGCTCACCCTTGACGTTGATAACGACGTGATCGAGAACCGGTGCGGGAATCTGACTCATGCCTGACCTCCGATGCGTTGATGAGAGAGCGGGGCGAGGGAGGCAACGCAGGCAAAGGCGGCGGTGGGGAAGAACGCGGACAAACGGCCCCCCGGGACATAACGACTGGACACGACAGCTCCCGACAGAGAATGGACGACCTGCCCATTCTAGAAGCGCGCCCCTCATAGCCCAACTGATGCTTTTTGCTTTGCTTAGTGCGTCACGTGCGTTCGTGAGGGCCTCACGAGGCTGGCGTCGCATTGACGGGCGGCTCAGCCTTTCCTGGTGGTCGTTCTCATCCTCTGAGACCTGGCAGTTTGGACCGGATTGGCGGAAGTTTCAATCACATTCAGAAGGTGATCGGAGAAGGCCTTGACCTTTGGTGTCAGGGCGCGTCGTGAGGGATAGACCAGATAAAGGCCCACCTGCGTATCCACGTCGCCGACCGGCAGGTCGACGAGCTTGCCGCTCGCGACGTCGGCGTCGCAGAGGTGCGCGGGGAGGACCGCTGCCCCGGCGCCATGCAGCGCCAACTGCCTGAGCAGGGCGAAGCTGTTGGTGGCGACCGCGTAGTCCGCTTGCGTTGCGATGAGCGCGGCCGAACGCGGGGACATCGCTGGCGCACCGCGTGGTTTGAAGACGAGTGCGGGAATGTTCTTCGACACGCGCTTGCCTCGTCCCGGACCGAAGACAGAACTTGCAAAGCGTGCGAAACCGAACGTGGCGATACGACGCGCAACGACGTGATCGCCGCCCGGCTGACCGCCGCGAATCGCCATGTCGAGATTGTCGTCGACGAAGTTGCTCACGCTATCGTCCACCAGCACGTCGAAGCGAACGCGCGGATGCGCTTCGCGGAATGTCGCGATGGCCTGACTGAGCGCATCGAAAGGGAAATCGAACGGCACACCGAGGCGTATCGATCCGCTCAGGGGACGGCGTCCGGTGACATCGGTTGCATCGAATTGTTCGGCCTCGCGAAGCGTCCTGATCGCGGGGGCCGCGCGGTCGAAGTAATTGCGACCGTCGTCCGTGAGCGCCATGCGCCGCGTGCTGCGTCGAAGCAGCAACACGCCCAGATGCGCTTCGAGCGAGGCGACGCGCGCACTGACCGTCGAGCGAGGGATTTCCAGCGTGCGCGCGGCCGCGGAGAACGAGCCGCACTCGACGACGGTGACGAACGCCAGCGTTGCATTGAGATCCATTGTCCATTCCATTGGCAAGTCTTGCCAATTTTAGACGTCTTTTCGCTCAAGTGAGCGGCAGTCAGAATGAAGACATTCCCCCTGATCTCAATCGCACGAAGGAGTGTCACGTCCCATGAAGTCTGAATTCAACCCGTCCGCCGATGTCGTGTCGTTTGCCAACATGGATGTACGGCTCCTTGCCGGTGTGCACGACCGCGATGAGCGAGATATCACGCTCATGGACATGACCGTGAACCCGCAAGGTGGTGCGCCGATGCATCGTTCGCTCGACGAGGAGAAGACGTTTGTGATGACGCACGGGCGCTTGCGTTTCACCGTGGGCGACACGACGCGCGACGTCGTTGCGGGCGATACCGTGACTGTGGCGAAGGGCGACGTGCACGGCTTCGTCAACGAGCAGGAGATGTTGGCGCGCATGCTGCTGGTGTCGACGCCCGCACGTCACGATGCGTTCTTCCGCGCCATGGCGGCGCTACCCGTGCCGCACGACCCGCAGGCGGTGCGCGAGGTGTGCGAGACGTTCCGGCAGGAAATCGTCGGCCTCTAAGCGCAAGGCGGTTGGCGCAATGATGCTCTACCGGTCGAACGGCACCCCGGCGGCACGCAGACGTCGCATCGCGCTGTCCAGATGCGCACGAGCGCTGTGCGGGTCGCCTGCGCGCATCTCGGCGGCGGTGCGTCGCGCGATGGCCTCGGGCACCGGGCGAAGCTCGCGCGCCGTGCTCATCGCCTTGCACTGGACTTCGCAGGCGCGCTCCAGATAGTAGAGGTCGTCCCACGCTTCGGCGATGTTCGGTCCCGCAACCATGACGCCGTGATGCTTCATGAAGACGATGTCGGCGTCGCCCATCGCCGCCGCGATGCGGTCACCTTCCTCGTTGCCGAGCGCGAGACCGTTGTAGTCGGTGTCGAGCACCGTTCGTCCGTAGAACTTGAGCGCCGTTTGTCCCGCCCAGACGAGCGGCTCGCCTTCGCTCATCGCCAGCGCCGTCGCCCAGGGCATGTGCGTGTGGAAAGCTGCCCGCACGCGCGGGTTTGCCTTGTGCAGGCGCGCGTGGATGTAGAACGCGGTGGCTTCGAGCACACCGTCACCCGCCACGACATGACCGTCGAGATCGCAGACGAGCAGGTTCGACGCGGTGATCTCTTCGAAGGCCAGCCCGAACGGGTTCACCAGAAACCATCGGTCGCTGCCGGGCAACATCGCCGAGAAGTGATTGCAGATGCCTTCCTCAAAGCCATGCATCGCTGCGAGCCGGAAGCAGGCCGCGAGTTCTTCGCGCGCGATGCGCACGGCGGGTGTGTCGAGATCCACGTCGTCGACGCGCAGCGACGCGTCGTCGGCGTTCAGCGAGAGGGTGTGCGCCATGTCGGTCTCCTCGTGATCGTCTGCGTTCGGGTAAGTTGAGCGCTTACCAGCCGAATCCGTCGAACAACGGTACCACGGTGTCGAGTGTGGCGATGGTCGCGTCCGGGGTGTAATCGGGCAGCGGCCGACGTCCGGTGCCGCGATCCACCCACACGCACCGGAAGCCGATATCACGCGCTGCCGCGTGGTCCAGATGCGGGCTGGCGCAGATGTGGACGACGTCGTCCTTCGTCACGCCGAGTTGTTGGTGCGCGTAGTCGAACAGACGCCGATTCGGCTTGTACGCCCCGGCTTGCTGCGCGGTGATCACGCGATCGATGTGCCCGCCGAGTTGCGCGACATTGCCCGCGATGATGTCGTCGTCTGTGTTGGAGACGATGCACAGCCGGTAGCCGCGCGCCTTCAGAGCCGCCAGCGTCGGCACGACTTCCTGGAACGGCGGCATGGCCGAGATGTTGTCCGTCAGTACGCCGATGTCTTGCGGCGACGCCTGCAAGCCGAGATCCTGCAACGCAAGACGAAGTCCTTCGCCTGCGACCTCACGAAATGCGCGGTGCGGCGGCGTCTGCTCCAGCGCGTGCTCGTGATGGTCGAACGTCGCGATCAGGTCGGACGTGCCGATGTTGTGGCCGGGCTTGCTTTGCAGAATGCGCGTGACCGCGTCGCGCAGCCCTTCGTCCCATTGAATGAGCGTGCCGTAGCAATCGAAGGTGAGCCATTGCGGACGCGGGCTGTGTTGCAGCGAGGTGGACGTTCGGGACATGACGGATCTCCATGAGGAAAGCGGGATGACGTCAGCGTAGTCGTTTCACTTCACATTCTGAAATTAAATTAAAATCCAATACTTATCGAATTCATAAATATGGTGCCGTTATGCTGGATCTCGGCTTACTCAAGACACTCGTTGCGGTCGTCGACGAAGGTAGCTTCACGCGTGCGGCGGAGCGGGTGCATCGCACGCAGTCGACCGTGAGCCAGCAGATCCGGCGTCTGGAAGACGAGCTTGGGCGGCAGTTGCTCATGCGCGACCGCTCCGGGGTGAACGTCACGCCCACGCTTCATGGCGAGCTGCTCGCACAGTACGCACGCAAGCTGCTCACGCTGTCGATGGAAGCCGTCGACGCGATGGAAAACGACAGCCGTGTCTCGACGGTACGCGTGGGACTGCCCGAGGACATCGATGCGCGTCGCATGGCCGACATGCTCTCGCGCTTCGTGCAGGCGCACGGCGATATCCGTCTGGAGATCGTGGCGGGCATGAGCACCGACTTGCGGGAGCGGTTGAGTGCGGGCGATCTGGAGCTGGCGCTCGTCAAACGGGAACCGGGGCAGGGCGACTGTCTGATGGCGTGGCCGGAGACGCTGGTGTGGGCGATGGCGGCGCGCTCTGCGGCGCGGGAGGCCGACAGCCTGGCGCACGCGCCGGTGCCGCTGGCGCTGTTCCCGCAGGGCTGCATTTACCGACAGCGCGCGATTCGCAGCCTCGACGCGGCGCAGCGTCCGTGGCGCATGGCGTTCGGCAGCCATAGCCTCACGGGTATTCAGGCGGCGGTGTCGTCCGGGCTCGGGGTGTCGGTTCTGCCGGAGATAGTGCTGTTACCTGACCACGCGGTGTGTGACACCTTGCCGCCACCGCCACCCTCGGAGATTGCGTTGATGGATGGCGGTGGCCCGGCGTCGGCATCGCGCCGGGCGCTCGCCGACTTTCTCGCGACGACGGTCGGCGAGACGCTGGGTGTCGCGACGGCGTAGTACGGGAAGACTTACGACGCGCGGGACGCCGGTGCAACGCTGGCTTCCTCGACCTCCGCGCGGCCCATGCTCAGATGCACCGCTAACGCGCACAACACCGCGAATGCCCCGGCGGCGAGGAATGCGCCGCTGAAGCCGCTGGCGTACGCACTGCGGCCCGCGTCAAGCAGTGCATGACCGAGCGAGTCGGGATAGAGATGTAACGCCTGCGCGAAGTCGCCAGCGGAGATCGCATCCGCGAAGTCGAGCCGTGTGGCGAGATCGCTTTGCGCGCTGCCGACCAGCGCAGGAACGTGCGCGGCGACGCTGCGATGCACCCCCGCACTCAGCACTGCACCGAGCGCCGTGTAGCCGAGCAGAATGCCGGAGAAGCGGAACGTCGTGCTGATGCCCGACGCCATCCCCGCGCGATCCCGCGCAATCGTCCCCATGATGGCTTTCTGTGTCTCGCCGTTGAGCAACCCGCCGCCGCTGCCGAGCACGAACATCGCGACGGTCAGCGACAGCGCCGAGTGGGCGAGTCCCTGCGCCGACACGTACGCCATGGCGGCATTGCCCAGCCCTGTCAGCGCGAGTCCCAGCACGAGAATCCGGTGCGACGGCAGGCGCGCCGACAACCGCTTTCCGATCTGTGGGAGCAACAGCATCGCAATCGCGAAAGGCAGCATGGCGATGCCCGCACCTAGGACCGTTTCCCCTCGCGCGTTCTGGAGGAACTGCGGCAGCAGCGAAGCCATCACTTGCGCGCAGGCGGCGTACGAGAACATGGCGAGCGTGGCGCCCGCGAACGGCCACGAGCGGAACAGCGACAGATCGAGCATCGGCTGCGCACGCGAACGCTCCACACCCGCGAAGATCGCAAAGAGGACGGCACCGGCGGCGAAGCGCATCAGAATGCCCGGGCTGGTCCAGCCAGCGGCGGGTGCGGCGATCAACGCCCACGTCACGCAGAACATGGCGCTCGCGAACAGCGCGATGCCGGGGATGTCGACGCCCCGCTGGCCCTCTGCTTTCGACTCGGGAACGATGCGCACCACGGCCAGCGCAAGCGCAGCGCAGATCGGTACGTTGACGTGGAACGCCCAGCGCCAGCCGAGCGTGTCGCCGATCACACCGCCGATGAGCGGCGAGAGCACCATCGTCAGGCCCATCACCATGCCCCACAGCCCCCACGCCCGGGCACGCGCTTCTTTTTCATGGAAGCCGTGGCCGATGATGGCGAGCGCGGGGGCCAGCAGAAACGCTGCACCGACGCCCTGTGCCGCACGCGCAATGTAGAGCCACTGCGCGGTGGGCGACAGACCGCACGCGAGTGATGCCGCTGCGAAACCGGTGATGCCGCAGAGGAACACGCGACGACGCCCGAACCGGTCGGCGATGGACCCGGCGGGCAGCAACAGCGCGGCGAAGCACAGAACGTACGCACCGATCACCCATTGCACCTGCGCGAAGCTCGCATGCAGTTGCGCCGAGATCGTCGGCAAAACGACACCGACGACGTTGGTGTCGAGCACCGTCATCGCGCAGCCCGTGGATGCGGTGAGCAATAGCGCGAGGCTGCCCGTCGATGACGAGGCGGCGCTCGCGGTCGAGGCGTTATTGGGGTTTTGCGTTGCCATGTTGCGTGTCCGCTTGGATCAGACCGTCGAGCCCGGCCTTGGCGATTTCCTCGTCATGTTGCGGGGTATCGGCCGACACGCCGATGGCACCGACGACCGTGCCGTTCACGACGAGCGGCAGGCCACCGCGCATGAGGACGTAGCCCTGCGCAGTGCCGACAGCACGGCGTCCGCCGTTCACCGCGTCTTCCAGCACGCCGCTTGGGCGACGGAACAGCGCGGCAGTGCGCGCTTTACCCGGTGCGAGATCCACGCCAGCGGGGACGGCGGCGTTGTCCATACGGACCAGCGCGATGGGCAGACCGGCGGCGTCGACGACCGAGATCACGCACGGCCAGCCTTCCGAGGCGGCTTTCGTCTGTGCGGCGCGAATGACGTTTTGCGCAGCGTCCAACGTGAGGACCGGACGCGTAGGCAACTCGGCGGCACGCGACAGCAGCGGCGTTGCGCCAGCGCAAAGGGCGACCGTCATGGCGCAAAGCTGGGCGACGCGTCGCGGGGAACGGCGCAGGGCATCGGAAACGCGGATATTCATCGTCAAAAACTCCCGTAGTGAGTGAAGGATCGCTGCCGGAAATTCCGTCGAAATTCCACGTCGGACGACTGCGATTCGAGTGGGAGTATTCGACCACGCAGGGGGCTGGCCAGTCATTGCCGGGCGTCGGCGAAGTTATTAGGTATAACCTAATGAAATCGACAATGACGCCCGCTTTGCCGCGCGGTAGCATGGCCGGGAACGTCTAACAAACCGAGAGGATTCCGTGGAACTTCGGCACTTTCGCTACTTCGTGACGCTCGCGCAGACGCTGCACTTCGGACGCGCCGCGCAAGCACTGGATATCGCGGCTCCGACGCTCACCGTGCAGATTCAGGACATCGAACGCATGCTGGGTGTGCAGCTATTCGCGCGCAGTCGTCGCGATGTGCGTCTGACACCGGCCGGGGAGATGTTCCTGCTCGAGGCGAAGCAGGTGCTTGCGCAAGCCGAACGCGCCGTGCTGGCGGGGCAGCGTGCTGGACGCGGCGAGACGGGGCGGGTCGAAATCAGCTACGTCGGCTCGGCGGTGTACTCGGGCGTTCTGCAATCGCAACTGGCGACGTTCCGTCAGGCGTGGCCGGGGGTGATCGTCACCGCGCGCGAGGTGTCACAACACGAGTCGCCTGCCATGCTCGTGGACAATCGCATCGATATCGCACTGGTCCGGATGCCGATTAACCTTCACAACCGGCACCGCGCGCACGTGTTGTTCCGGGACAGCTTCTGTGTGGCGTTACCAGCGGGAAACCCGTTGGCGAAGCAGTCGGGCGCCATCGATGCCGAGTCGCTCGATGGCGAGCGTTTCATCAATCCGGAACAGACGCTGGGGACGTTCGAAGTGGCGCGTCGGGGGGGCTTCACGCCGGTGATCGGCTCCGCCCCCGGTTCGCTGATCGCAGTGCTGACGGCCGTGGCGCTGGGCGAGGGCGTGGCCATCGTGCCGGATGTCCTCGTCGGTGCGACGGCGATTCCCGGGGTCGTCTTCAAGCCGCTGGCGGGGCCGCCGATCCATTCGGAAATCTCGGCCGTGTTTCGCAGCTTCGAACCCTCACTGGCCGTGTCGAAGCTGATCGCGCAGTTGACACAGACGGCTGCGGTGACCTCGTACGCGTTGTTCGATACGGCAAGCTGAGCCGTACACACGCGGCGTTAATACTGTGCCGTGAGCGAGAAGCCGACCGTCGTGCGAGCCGTTTGAAACGACGAGGGCTTAACGATCGGCTTACCGGCAAAGAGCTCGCTGGCCACGAAGCCGAACGGCAGACGGGCGTTCGTCCGCACGCCGACGACGGCACCTGCCAATTGCGTTCCAGCGAGATACTGCGCATTCGGGCCACTTACGCGCCCGTAATCCGCGCCCGCGAACAGCGAAACATCGAACGCGCCGCCGCTCTTCATCGTCCACTGCAATTCGTTGCGCCAGTAAAACCCCCTCTCGGCGGCGAGCGACGATTCTCCGTCGAAACCCCGCACGGTGTAGCGGCTGCCGATAGACAGACTATCGATGTAATTCAGCGTGTCGCGGGTGAACTGGCCGCGAAACGTCGTCACGTACCGAAGCGGCAATTGCCCGAGCGGCATCAGAAGACTTGCGTCGAGGACGGTCACGCCGAACCGATAAGTGGGGCCGCCGGGAAATGAATTGTCTGCGGCTGCGCCGAATCCTGGAATGCCCCGTCGATAAGTGAGACTGCCGTCGAACTGTCCTGCGCCGATATAGCGCCGATTCGAGAGACCGAATTCGATGAACGTATGGTTGCGGTACTGCTGATCGATCTCGGTATCTTCAATAAAGCTTCGTCCGAAGCGTTTGCTCAGTCTCACATGCGCGCTGAGCACGCTTTGCTGACTGCGATGAAGCACGCGCGAGAGTTTGGCGTCCAGATTCTGCGACTCACCACTCGTCGTGAAGGTCTCGTTAATCCCGGCGATCTGTTGGTGGTATCGGTTCGTGTAGGCGGAGATGCTCGCCGTCCAATAGCCCCACGGTATCGAGTAGAAGGCGTTCCATCCATTCGATCCGAAGCGTTTGTCGGCGAATGCCAGATCGCGTGTCGCGCCCACGTTCAGGATGTCGTTCAGTCCTAGCGGGTTGTCGACGCCGAGTGCCACGTTGCCCATCAGTTTCCCGGTAGCGCGTGAGCCGCTGTTGTCGACGGACGTGACGACAGTCCAGCGCTTTGCACGGTCGACTTCGATCAGGACATCGCTCTCGCCCGGCACATCGGTCGGCACGATCTGCATCGTCACGTCCTGACTCGCAAGACGTTTCATCTGCTCAAGCCCTTGTTCGAGATCGCGCAGTTCCAGCAACGTGCCCGCCCCCGTCGGAAACGCCGTGCGCCAGGTGCCGTATTGCGACGGGTCGGAGAAACGAATCTCCCGAATCAGGCCCGGGACGAGCGAGAGTTTGAGCGTGCCGGACGAGAGGTCCTGCTCCGGAACAAGCACGCGCGTCGTGATGTAACCCTTCGCCAGAATGGCTTGCGTCAACCCGGTGGTGATTGCAGAAATGCCCCGGCTGCCGATGCAGCGGCCGCGATAGTGATCGAGCCAGCGCTGTGCGAAAGCAAACGGATCGAGGTCGAGCGACGAGGCTCCCGCAGCCTGCGCAGCCTCGGAAAGTGTGCTTGGCACTTCCAGCACCAATGTCTCGACGCGAAAACAGGGAGTTTCCTCAGGGATCGCTGGAAATCCCTGTGCGTCGGGCAGTTCGGAACGTACCCCCGGGGAGTCGATGGCCGCCGCGCGTTCCTGCGCCTGCCGTTGTTGCTCCAGAAGCTGCTGTTGACGGGCGTTGCTCGCCGCGGCGTCGACCGCGGGCGACAGCGTTTGTGCGCTGGCGAACGGCAGCAAGGGAGGGGACGACAGCGCCACTGCGCATAGCAGATGGCGGATCGTCGTGGGGGAACGACGCGAAGCGATTTTCATGATGAAGCGCATAAGTTAGGCGTCGAAATCTAATCGACGCCCCTCGCGTTCGTTCCTGTTGCGCGAATTTTTTGGGATGCAACCCAATTTGTTCCACTTTCTGAAGGAACGTCCCGCGACCAAACCGATACTCCGATCTTCAGAAAATTCCCGCCGGCGAAAGTTGGTATCCAAGACGCAAGACGTGGGGCTAAGACCCGCTCGCAATCGTCTTAAAAATCAAGAAGATCAGATGAACGCACACGTGAACGGGCAAGGCCGCAATGGGGTTCGGGGCAGTCGTGGGGAAGGAGGGTTGCAGCGCGCGATGGTTCGGGCGCTGGTGCTGGCTCAGGTCATTGCGCCGGTGGCAGCGCGCGCACAAGTGGTGGCCGCGCCGGGGGCCAATGGGCCGAGCGTGGTACAGACCGCGAATGGTTTGCAGCAGGTGAACATTACGGCGCCCACGGCTGCGGGGGTGTCGAAAAATGTGTACTCGCAGTTCGACGTGCCGCGTCAGGGTGTGATCCTGAATAATTCGTCGACGCTCGTGAATACGCAGCAGGCCGGGTACGTGAACGGCAACCCGAATCTCGCTCGCGACCAGTCGGCCCGCGTCATTCTGAATCAGGTCAACAGTCAGTCCCCGAGTCAATTGCGCGGGTATCTGGAAGTCGCTGGCAAAGCCGCGCAGGTGGTGGTGGCGAACAGCGCCGGAATACTGGTCGACGGCGGCGGCTTTATCAACACCACGCGTGGTGTGCTCACCACGGGCACGCCCATCATGGGGCCGGACGGTAGCCTCACGGGATATCAGGTCAACGGCGGACGGCTCGTGATTCAGGGCGACGGGCTGAACGCCCAGAACGTCGATCAGGTCGATCTCATCTCCCGTGCGGTGCAGGTCAACGCCGCGCTGCACGCCAAACAACTCAACGTAGTGACGGGGACGAATCGCGTCGATCACGAGCGTCTGACCGTGCAAAAGACGGCGGGCGATGCGGACGTGCCGGACGTTGCGCTGGACGTGGGGCAACTGGGCGGCATGTATGCGCAGCGTATCTTCCTGCAAGGCACCGAGAACGGCGTGGGCGTTTCGAATCGCGGTGTGATCGCCGCACACGCGGGCGATCTGACGCTCACGACCGAGGGCAAGCTTGTGAACGCCGGGCAAACGCTCGCCAGTGGAGCCATGACGATGGCCGCGCGAGCGCTCGATAACACGGGCGGAACGTTGGTCGCTGAGCGTCTCGATGTGATGCTCGACGGCGCACTCGTCAATCGTCAGGGATCGATCTCTGCGGGGGCGTCGACGATCACCGCCGCCGCGCTGGATAACGATAACGGCCGTTTGCACGCCGATGCGTTGTCGCTGACGGTATCGGGCGACGCGTCCAATCGTTCAGGGGAGATCAAGCAGTTTGGTGCATCGAATCAGACGATGAGGGTGGGTGGTGCGCTCGATAACACCGGCGGGACGATGGCGACGAACGCTGGATCGCTCGCCCTCGACGTGGGGCAGATGACAAACGATCGCGGGACCGTGAGTCATCTCGGCGAGGGGCAGTTCGCGTTGACGTCGTCAGGCGTCATTTCGAACCGCAACGGACTGGTGGGGACGCTCGGTGTACTTCGCACGACAGCGGCCTGGCTTAACAACACGGGCGGCGAACTTAGCGCGGCCGATGCGGTGCAGGTGTCGACGGCGGGGAATCTCGTCAATCGCGATGGCGGTGTCGTCTTCGGGGACAAGGGCCTCTCGGTGTCGGCGGGCGGTGATATCGACAATACGAGCGGTTCGATGCAATCGACCGGCGACGTGCACGTGAGCGCCAGCGGTGCACTGACCAACTCGGACGGGCGCGTCAGTGCGAACGGTGCGCACGACCGTTTGACGGTCTCCGCGCAGACCATCGATAACGCGTTGGGCCAGATAGTCAACGCGGGGGACGGCGATGCCGAAGTCGCCGCCGCAACGACGATCGACAACTCGGGTGGCACGCTGGGTGGCAACGGTCGGCTGAGTGTCGATGCGGCTTCCGTTGCCAACGTGGCGGGCGGCAAAGTGGTCGGCGGGGGCGATGTGGTGCTCGGCATTCGCGATGTGCTCGATAACACCGGCGGTCAAGTCTTCGGCGGCGCTTCGCTGACGATGACGCAGGGCGGCGCACGCGTGACGAATACGGACGGCGTCATGGAAAGCCGTGGCGACGTGGCCATGCAACTGGCGTCGCTCGATAACACGCGCGGTATCGTCCGCTCGAATCGGGACGTCAGTGTTGGCGGTGCGATGACCGGTGCCGGGCAGATGACCGCCGGTCGCGACCTGACGGTCGCGGCGAGCGGCGATTACGTGAATGCGTCGACGAACCGGTTGCGCGCCGATGGCGCGCTGACGGTGACGTCTAAGGGGCGCTTCGTCAACGATGGCGTGCTCGAAGCGCCGGGCACCCTCAACGTGCGCGCCGCGCAGATCGTCAACCGTGCGGGCGGTCTGATCAATGCAGCAACGACGCAGTTGAGCACCGACGGTCTGCTTTCGAACGAAGGCAATATCGGCGGCGATACGGTTCGTCTGAAGGCGAACACCTTCAACAATGTCTACGGTGTACTGGGCAACGATGTTCAGGTCGAGGCGGTTGACGTCGACAATGTCGGTCCGTCCGCGATCATGGGCGCGACGCGTCGGCTTGCCGTGTATGCGACCAACGCCGTGGTGAACCGCGACGGCGCGTTGCTGTACAGCATGGGCGATATCGAAATCGCGCGAGACGGCGTGCGCGACGCCACCGGGATGCTCGCCAATCAGTCGGCGCAGTTGACGAACAGCTCGGCGAGCATCGTCGCCGATGGCAATCTGGATATCGCTGCGCGCGTGGTGGACAACAAGCGCACCAGCGTCGTGACGCAAGCGGGTACGCCGCAGAGCGAGACGAAGACCTTCGGCTTGTGGACGGCCGGTCTGATCGGCGGCGACGAAACGTTGTGGCACGAAAGCAAGACGTTCCCCGAGTGGAGCTGGAACGCGGGGCATGCGCCCATCTCGTCGATGTTGCTCGAACGTCTGGCGCTTCCTGTGACGATCGAACTACCGAAATCGCAGGTGACGAATCTCGACATGGCGGCGATGACCTTCGGTCTGACGACGCCGATCATCGAAACCTATTCGGATGCGACGACGCAGGGTCTGGGGCCGTGCGATGACCACGGGAACTGTGCGCCCGGCACGAAGACGCGTGAGGTCGCAACGCGTGCCGTGCAGCACTTCAACGGTATCGTCGACAACGGTTCGACCTATCGCATTACGTTCTGGCCCGACTGGGACCCGGCCACGATGATTCGTCCTGACGAAGCCATCTCACGCGGTGACCTCGGCATCGATCAGCGCGACTACAACGAACTGAAGCGCGTTGTCACGACGACGCGCACGCGCGACGAACTGGTGAGTGCGTCGACCGAGGGCAAGCTTCAGGCGCAGGGCGCAATTCGCATCAATGCGGATGGTGGCGAGATACGTAACCAGTCGTCATTGATGACGGCAGGCGGCAACCTGATTCGTCGTGCGCAAGGCGGCGCGGTGCGTGATGAGGGCATCGCTTTGCAGGAGCGCATCGAGCAGTCGCAGATATCGACCTTCTACTGGCATCAGAAGTCTGGTGGCGATTCCGAGCAGCTCGACGTCGCGTATCCGGTGATGCCACTGCCGCCGACCACGGTCGCCTCGCTCCCGGCGATTGCCGTGGGCAATCAGACCGTGGAGACCAGCGGCCAGACGATCACGGTATCGAGCGTCGACCGGCAAGGAAGCACCGTCGGCGACACCGGTGTGACGGGCGGTAACGGTAGCGGGTCGGGACTTATCACCCTGCCGGGCGGCATTCCGGGACTGACGTTGCCGGGTAGTCCGTTGTACCAGTTGCGTCCGGCGCCGGAGCAAACTTATCTCGTTGCAACCGATCCTCGCTTCACGCAGTACGGAAAATTCATCTCCAGCGATTACATGCTCGACGCACTCGGGCTCGACCCGCAGAAAACGCAGAAGCGTCTTGGCGACGGGTTTTACGAAACGCAACTCGTGCGGGATCAGATCACGGCGCTCACTGGCAGGACGCTGCTTGGCGGCAACGCGGACTATCTCGCGCAGTACACGGCGCTGCTGGGCAATGGCGTGGCGTATGGCAAGCAGTTCGATCTGAGCGTGGGGGTTGGGTTGTCCGACGTGCAGATGCAGCAGTTGACGACCGATCTCGTCTGGCTTGTGTCGCAAGACGTCACGCTGCCGGACGGTTCAGTGCAGTCGGTTCTGGTGCCGAAGGTCTATCTAGCTCAGGCGAACACCGTCGATCTGGCGAGTACTGGCGCGTTGGTGGGTGGCGCAAGCGTGAAGCTTGCGGCAACGAGTGACATCCAGAATAGCGGACGCATTGTGAGCGATGTTGCGACGACCGTGCTGGGCGACGCCATCGTCAACTTCGGTTCTGTCGGCAGTCGTGGCACGACGGCGCTGGCGTCGTTGGGCGACATTCGCAACACGGGCGGTCGCATCGACGGCCAGGACGTCGTAGTGCGCGCGGGGCGCGATCTCATCAACGAATCGACCACGCTGACGCAAACGGCGGGGACGGACACCGGCGGGTTCGCCTCGAAAGCATCGGCGACATCGATCGGATCGGTTGGACTCATTACGGCGTCGAACAGTGCGACGCTCATCGCGAATCGCGACGTGACGCTCAATGCCGGTGCGGTCGCGAGCGATGGTTCGGTGACCATGGCCGCCGGGCGCGACATCCAGTTGAATACGCTCGCGGTGGGGCAGTCGCAAACCGTCGGCACTCGCGATGGCAAGAATGGCGGCAGCGATATCGTTACGCAGCACGTGGGGAGTGCGATTTCGTCGGGCGGCGATCTGACGACCGTGTCGGGGCGCGATACCACGCTCAATGCCGCCACGCTCAGTGCGGGCGAGAACGTGACGGTGATTGCGGGCAACGATGTGACGGTGAATGCCGCGACGGATTCGTACACGCACGATGCACGCTCGTACGGCGGGACGTTGAAGTTCGTCGATTCCACGCTCGACGAATCCGTGCGCGGCACGCAAGTCGTTGCGGGCAACAACGTGATCGTCGGCGCGGGGCAGACGGCGGTCGCCGGGGAGCTTCTCGGTGCTCACGGGGTGACACCGGTCGCGCAGACGTCCGGCACGGGCAACCTGACGATTCTAGGCTCGACTGTGGCTTCACAAGGCACGGGCACGGCGGCGCTGGCGGCGACGGGCGACATCACGATTGGCGCTGTGTCTGAAACGCACGATAGCTATCGCTGGCAACACAACAGCAGTTCGGGGTTCCTGTCGAAGTCGGAGGAAACGTCCGAAATGCGCTCGCATCAAACCGTTGCTGTGGGGTCGACCGTCTCCGCGGATGCGATTGGTATGACGGCGGGCAGGGACCTGAGCGTGATCGGCTCCACCGTGGTCGGCACGAATGACGTCGCCTTGCAGGCCGGGCGTGATCTGCGAATCGAGACGTCGGAGAACGTGAGCGAGAGCAGTTCGTTCCACGAGAAGAAGCACTCGGGCCTTGGGTCTTCAGGCGGCATCGGGATTTCCTATGGCAAGAACGAGGAGCGGCACAGAACCAACGACAGCAGTGTGACGCACACGGGCAGTCTTGTCGGAAGTCTGGACGGCAACGTCAGTCTGGTGGCGGGCGGGGATCTGTCGGTGCGCGGTAGCGATGTGATGGCGGGTGGTGACGTGACCGGTATCGGGCAAAACGTCTCCATCGAATCGGCGGTCAATCGGGTGCATCACGACGAGTCGCACGAGTACAAGAGTTCGGGCTTCACGCTGGCGCTGAAGTCGCCGGTCATCGATGCGGTGCAGAACGTCAACAGTCAGGTGAATGCAGCGGTGGATTCCGGCGGCGACGCGCGCGTGTCGGCGTTGCGCGGTTATGCGGCCGCGAGCGGCGCCTATGGTGCGGTGGGCGAGGCCGGTAAGGTGCTCGACACATTGGGTGCGGGCGGGATGCCGGAAGCGAAGGTGGAGCTTAGCTGGGGATCGTCGAGCAGCAAGTCGACGTCGTCGGTCGACAGCACGCAGAACGTGGCGAGTCAGATCAAAGCGGGCGGCACGGCGGCGTTCATTGCGACGGGCGATGCCGCGAGTGGCAAGGGCAACGTCAACGTCATCGGATCAAGCATCGATGCGAAGGACGTACTGCTGCAAGCGACGAATCAGGTGAACCTGCGTCACAGCACCGACACTGAGTCGACACGCAGCGAGAACGAATCGAAGAGCGGGAGTTTGGGGGTGTCGGTCGGTACGGGCGGCGTGGGGGTATCGGCGTCGGCGTCGCGAGGTAATGGCGATGCCAATTCGGATTCGACCTTCCAGAACAACACGCACATCAACGCGAGCAACACGGCGGTAATCGTGAGTGGTGGCGATACGAATATCGTCGGCGCGAACGTGAATGCCGATAAGGTGATTGCGCGCGTGGGCGGTGATCTGAACATCGCGAGCGTGCAGGACACGAGTGAGAGTTCAGCGCATCAACAGAGCATGAGCGGTGGATTGAATCTGAGTTCAGGCGGTGCGTCTGGGAGCTTCAGTTATTCGCGGGGTAATGCCAGCGCAAACTATGCGGGTGTGGTGGAGCAGTCGGGCATTCAGGCGGGGGCTGGCGGGTTCGACGTCGATGTGGCGGGCAACACGGACCTGAAGGGGGCGTACATCGCGAGTACGGCGGAGGCGTCGAAGAACCAGTTGACGACGGGCACGCTGACGTTCTCCGACATCGAGAATCACTCGGAATACAGCGCGAACAGCTTTGGCTTCGGTGGTGGATTTTCCATCGCGAATAGCGGCACTGAGAAGAAGACGACGGGCCCGACATCGGGCAAGAACAAGGGCGGCATATCCCCGATGCTGCCGCAGTTCGAGAGCGGTAGTGAGAGTGCGACGACGTACAGCGGCGTGAGCGAAGGCACGATCACGCTGACGGACGGAGCGAACCAGAAGCAGGACCTGGCGAGCCTTAAGCGCGACACGACGGATCTGAATGGGACGGTGAGCCGCACACCGGATTTGCAGGAGTTGCTGAACGACCAATCGCGCCTGATGTCGGCCGCGACGGCGGCGGGGGAAGCGGTCGCGAGGGATATCGGGACGTACGCGTCGAAGAAAGAGGATGAGGCACAGAAGCTTGCGGAAAAGACCACCGATCCGGAACTGAAAGCGCAATACGAGCAAGAAGCGGAGAACTGGAAGGAGGGCGGCGACTACCGAGCGCTGATGCACGCCGCTGGCGGCGCAATCGTAGCGGGCTTGGGCGGAGGCAATGCCTTGGGCGGTGCGCTAGGCGCTGGCGCGACGTCGAAGCTTGGCGACGTGCTGAACAAGCTGAGCGCCGACATCCAGAACTCACGCCCGACGGGAAATGCAGACGTCGATGAAGCACTGGCGCAGATTGTAGCGACAGGGATTGGAACGGCAGTGGGTGCAGCGGCGGGGGGAAGCTCGGGGGCGTTCACGGGGTTTAATACGGATCGGTTTAATCGGCAGTTGTACACGGAATACGGTGCCGATGAGCGAGTTCTGGCCAAGCACCTTGCGGAAAAGAGTAACGGCCGTTACACGCAGTCGGAAGTCGAGGATCAGCTGCGGCTGATGGGCGTTTCCAAGGACGGTGAGGGATATGTGCCAGTTGGCCTAGCTGAAGAGCTGAACGGACGCACACCAAGAGACCCGGGGGCGAGGTGGACCAACACCGGGATCATGAACGAAAACGGAACCGAGCTCGTCGTTCAATCACTTACGCAGCCAAATTACGCGCTTCAGGCATACATCATGGCGAATTACGGAACAGCGCTGCCGGGCCAGGTGCCGAGCAGTTTTGACTATGAGCCAACGCCTGTAAAGATGGACCTTCGCGGAGGCGTTGCCTATGTTGGAGATGGCATTGCCACTGGGTCGGGGCGAGCAGCTGCGACGTTTCAGGCGCTAGCAGCGTTTCCATCGCCTTACACCCGAGGATTTGCCTTGGCGGCATTTGCTGCCAGCGCAACGGAATTAGCGGCCAATGCGGTTGTGCAGATTGCGAAACCAGATGTCGGTCAGTATTGGGTGGACGGTGGCAGCGCATTCTTAGCCAGTCGCTTGTCTTCTAAGTATCCAATGGCCAGTCCTGTAATCAACGAGGTTGCAAATAAATTTAACGGAAGTGATTATTAAAAATTTCTGAAGGGATCGGTAAATTCTTGGTGGGGTAAGGTTGAGAATTAAGGAGGGATTGTGAAGGTAATAGAAAACGGAAATTTTTCTGGATGGGTCTGTACTTTTTTAATTTTTATTGGAATTCTTTTGTCTTGTTTTGTATTTAAATATGTTTCTCCGGGGCCGTTGGGCGTGTTTCTCGCACTACTTGGCTTTCTGATGATGGCCGTTGGTGGGCTGTCCAGTCGGGCAAGACTTTTGAATGTGCGACCTTTCGATAATGAATACAAAAAGGCTCGAAGAAGCTACGACGAAGAGCGAGAGGGTAAATCCTGAATTGCGAAATTGTGACGTGTTTGCGTATAGCCAACAGCGGAAAGGAGGAAAGACGAGAGATCCGAAGTTGGGCAAGAACAGGGGGCATATCCCCGATGCCGCTGCAGTCCGAGAGCGACAGTGAACACGCGGCGACTTACAGCGGCGTGCGCGAAGCCGCGATCACGCTGACACAGATGATGCGAACCTGAGCAGGATCTGGCGAACCTGAAGCGCGACACAACGGACCTGGACGCGACGGTAATCCGCACATCGGAATGAGGATTTATGGCAGATGTTGCCGTGAGTGGGTGTCTATCGCGATCTTAAATAAGTAAATTCATATATGTGATTATTTGGTGGTTGATTTCGTTAAATTAATTGATTGAATTTTTGAGTTATTGGGTGTGTGTTTTTGTGATTTATTAATAATATGAAAGAAATAATTGATTTTGATCGTGCTTTTTGGTTGTCGGGAAAAAATATGGTGGTGAAGAAAATTTTTAAAATCCGCGGGTTGATATTTATTCCAATATTTTCTTTGATGATGTCTGCTTGCATTTCGGTGTCAGTGGATGAAAGGCCTATTGCCCAGCAACGAGAGGATTTCGATCGAGCTTCGGCAGCACTGATCGGTGAATATTCAATTGTGGATAGTCGCAAAGATGATTTCTCGGTGACCTCGTTCACGGTGAGCGTCCGGGGCAATAATCTGATTGTCGTGGGGCACCAGAAGAGAGAGGATAATTTCATCATTACCGGAAAAGAGTGTAGCGGTAGGGATCGAGGAATAGGGAAATCAATATATTGCGGAAAAGAGTCTGGCGCAATTACGTACGTTAGTTTGGAGTTGTTGTATTACTCTAGATCAATTAATAGCGCATGGTCACCGTTCTCGAAGCCAGCGATGGATGTAAAGCCAGGGGATTACCTTCTCGAGTTCGGCACAAGAAATGGTCGGACTAGTTCATATTTGATTAAAAAGACTGGCTAGATTCCATGATCATATGGGCGTTGGTCATCCATATAAGACACCAAGATTGATATGGGGAATTGTTATTCATCGTTCGACTTTACGTCACTTTTTGGTAGTCTCGGCGGAGAATGTGGGTGCAATTAGGATGGTGCCGTCAGACTCGCAAGTAACTTGCTAATTTTAAATTGCAACTCCGATACATGATCAGGGAATTTCTTCGAGAAACGCCCGCGATCGCCGGTGTGGCACTAAGCACCGTTGCTCTCCCCATACACACGCTGCCCAATCTAGGTGCTTTTCCCAATCAATCGACGGCCGCACCACAGAACTCTGTGTGACATCCACGCCGTTTCAGTATGACTAATACGCTAAAGATCGATCGCGCATTGATCTTTGCGCTGTCGGACGATTTCGTTGAAGACGTCGCGCTAGTGCATATGATGCCAAAGTGCGCGGCGATTGAATTTCCGTTCTTGATGCAAGGGACGCTGACGGTGAATTTTCGGTGGATGCGCGCAGGTCGGCATCGACGTTGACGAAGAGCGTGAAACTACTGGAGTTGAGGCGGGCCGCCGACGCTCGTTCAAGTGGGGGCGAAAGATATCTTGAAGGACTTGGAAATTATTTATATATATTTTCTCTGCTCATCGGCGCGGCCGTGATCTCTTCGATGAGGTTATTTCCAACCCTGAGGCGAAATTTAGGTTGTGGTACATGAATCGCAAAAGAATCCTCTCATTGCCAGTTCGCAAAGAAATGAAGCTTGACAAGAATTTCGATAATTTCGTGGGCGACGATAGTTTCGCGTTTGCGGAGGTGGCGTGTTACTTGCTGGCGATGTTGAGCATTTTGGATGTGCTCATCTTGTTGGCAGGTGTCAGTCCGTACTCTCTGGATGATCGATTTTCCTCCGGGCAACGGTCGTTCATCCTCGCGATCGCCTTAATTTTCCAAATTTCCTCGGCCGCCTGTTACTACGCTATAGCCAGGCGTCTCTCCACGTGCACCATGTTGCTTTGGCGAGTGACGCTAGGCGTCTTCTTGCTGAATCTGATCTGGAGTGCGCAGTTAATGACCGTCAAACCCGGGCCGCTTCCGATGTTGCTGGGCATCCTCTCCGTTGGGGGAGTGATCTCGGTCGTGCGTGGACACAAGGCGATGCGGAAGTCGAGCGCTGTTGGGGCGAAGCGTCATGTTTGAGTAATGTGAGTGTTCGTTAAAAATGAAATCAAATAAAGATAATTTTCAGATTGCACAGATTGCTTTTTGCTATTTATGTGTAATTAACGTATTTGGTCTCTTGTTAATGTTACTTGAGGCAAATTATTCAGCGATTGACATGTCGTTGATGCAAAAGATTTCCGTGGTTGCGACGGTCATCGCAAACGCATCCCTCATGGCCCTCGGATTTTTCTTCTTGGCAATTAGCCTGGAACGCTGTACGAAAGTCATCTGGCGCATAGCGGTACTTGTGCTTTCTGTCGCAGTGATCGCTAATGTGCTTGCAACGCTAGCGCAACCGGCCATCATGCCCCTCTTGAACACTATCGTTTCGATTTCCGGTATCGCGTCATTGCTTTATGACCGAAAGGTGGTTTTCGGGAAGTCAGAAAGCGATACTTCGGGCGTCGTGCACGGCTGATATCCGACGCTCCTCAGGCGCCGGGATGAAACCCCGCCAACAACTCCAAAAACAGATCCAGCGCCCGGGTTCTCGGGCGTGAGGCTTCCGTGATCGCGCTGATGGCGTTCTCATACTCGGGGCCGGATGGCACTCTTACCAATGCGTGACGCTTCGCAAACGACGCCGCGTAGTACTGCGGCAAAAGCCCCACGTAGTGTCCTGAGAGCACCAGCATCGCCACGGCTTCCAATCCGGACGCCGTCGGCCCACGCGTCAAGCCCAGTGAGTTCAGCGCTTCATGCACGAACGGTTGCGTTCGATACACCAGCGGTAATGTCGACGCGTCCTTCATCCGGTGCCGCGCTACATACAACTGGTGGCGTTCGATAAACAGCGGCTGGTAATGAAACCCCGCTTCACGCCGGTACATCCCCCGTATCGCGATCTGCACGCGACGCTCGCGTAATGCCAGATCCAGCTCGTTGAACGTCATCACCGTCAACTCGACCTTGACGTCGGGCGCTTGCGTCTTGAGCGCATCGAGCGCCTCGGGAATGTGACAGCCGACGTCCGACAGAATGTGCTCGACCATCCCGATAGAAAGCGTCCCCGAGAGCACACCGCGCACGGCGTCGATTTCGGGACGGATGCGCTCCAGCGACTTCAGCGCGTCGCGCGCCAACTCCAGCGCCACCTTACCCGCATGCGTCAACACGAAGCCTGACGGTCCGCGCTCGCACAGCCGCGTGCCCAACGTCTCCTCGACTTCGCGAATATGTCGACTGATCGACGCCTTCGACATATTCAACTGCTTCTCAGCCGCAGCAAAGCCGCTTGCCTGAGCCACCGCGCAGAAGATGCGCAACGAGCGCAGATCGCGTTCGCTGAATTCCCGATTTGCCATCGCCTGTACCTGAAGGGCGCAACGCCCTCAAAAGGTTTCATTTTCTGGAACCATACCAATAAAAAAATCATTTTTCATGATCTTTTTGCCCGCATACATTGAATTGCAGAGGCGCGACTTCCCCCGGACACAGACACAACGACACCGGCAGACTGGACGCGCCGGATCAAGACCCAACCCACATCACGCGAGGCAAGCTATGAAGACCTGGTCCAGACGATCCTTTGTAAAGGCGACGCTTGCATCGAGCGCCGCATTGGCGCTCCCCGTCGTGCCGACGCTGGCTTTCGCCGAAGGCGGCACGCTCGCCGACATCAAGAAGCGCGGCAAACTGACGGTCGGCACCGAAGCGGCCTACGAGCCGTTCGAATATGTCGAAAACGGACAAGTGGTCGGGTATGGGCACGACGTCCTCGAATTGATGGCCGCGAAGCTCGGCGTCAAGCTCGAACAGATGAATCTGCCGTTCCAGGGCTTGCTGCCGGGCCTGATGTCGCACAAGTTCGACTTTGTGGCGACGAGCGTCGGCATCACGCCGGAGCGCGCCAAGCGCTTCGCGTTCAGTCAGCCGGTCGGTGTCGTGCGCTCGGTGCTGATGGTGCGTGTCGACGAGACCGCCATCAAGAGCGGTATGGATATCGCAGGCAAGACCATCGGCACGCAGATGGGTTCGTCGTCGCAGCCGGTGGCCGACGAGTTCGAGAAGGAACTCAAGGACAAGACGGGCAAGGGCTATGCCGGTACGCGCCTGTTTCAGGCGTATCCGGACGTCTCCAATGCGCTCGCCAACAAGACGATTGACGTCGCGCTGATGCCGTCCAACATCGCCGCCGTGCAGATGCGCAAGCAACCGAACGTGTTCCGCATCGCGGGCACCATCGGTCAGCCGAAGCTGCTCGCGTGGGTGGCGAACCCGAACGATCTCGAGATCCGCAAGTTCATTAACGACTCGCTCGACGAATTCCGTGCGAACGGCAAGCTGGCCGCATTGCAGAAGAAGTGGTTCGGTGGCCCGATGGATACGCCGCGCGAGAACTACCTGCCGCAGGGGGCGATTTGACCTCCGCGGCCATGGTCGACGGCCTCGGCAGCATGGGCGGTATGGCCGGAGTGATCCAACCGTTTCTCGAAGGCGTGGTTTCGGGAACGGCGATCACGTTGGCCGCGTCGGCCGGTGCCTTCGTGATCGGGCTGGCGCTCGGGATCGTGCTGCTGCTCATGCGTATCTCGCCCTTCGCACCGTTGCGCTCGCTGGTGGTGCTGTGGGTGAGTCTGATTCGTGGCACACCGGCGCTGATCCACATGCTGATCGCGTACTACATGGTGCCCGCGATGTTCGATCTCTCGATCTCGCCCGTCACTGCGGGCGTCGCAGCACTCGCCTGCAACACGAGCGCTTACATCGTCGAAATCCTGCGCGGCGCACTCGGCACGATCTCGTACGGACAACGCGCCGCCGGTTACGCGATGGGTATGCGTGCGACGCAGGTGTGGCGACACGTGCTGTTGCCGCAGGTCATCTACCGCTCCATTCCGCCGCTCACCAGCGAGTTCACGATTCTGCTCAAGGCGTCGTCGCTGATGTCGATCATCGCCGTGCCGGAACTTGCGACCGTCGCACGCAACGCTACCTTGCAGACGGATCTGCCGTTGCAGGTCTTCGCGATCACAGCCGCCGTGTACTTCGTGTTGCTGTTCTGCATTTCGGCCGCGTCGCGTGTGTGCGAGCGCCGCGTATCGAGGATGTTGCCCCATGGCCATTGATTTCTCCATCGTCCGCGAAGCGATTCCCGTCCTGCTCGAAGGCCTGCGCGTCACGGCGCTCGTGAGCCTCGCCGGTATCCCCATCGGCATCGTGATCGGTATCGCCGCCGCCTACGCCGCGCAATCGCGCACATGGCTTCGTCCCGTGGCGCTCGGGTACGTCGAGCTGGTGCGCAACATCCCCTATCTGATCCTCGTCTACCTATCGTTCTTCGGCTTGCCGAAGCTTGGGGTGAGCGCATCTGCCATGACGGTCGCCGTGGGATGCACGGCGTTCTACACCGGTGGCTACTTCTGCGAAATCCTGCGTGCGGCCCTGCGCAGCGTGGCGCGCGGTCAGACGCATGCGGCGCTCTCGCTGGGCATGACTTACTGGCAGACGCAGCGCCACATCATCGCGCCGCAGTTGTTCGGCTTTCTGATTCCGCCGACGACGAGCCTCGTGATCATGATGTTCAAGGACTCAGCCATCTTCTCGGTGATGAGCCTGCCGGAGATGACCTATCAGAGCAATCTGCTCACCGCAAACACGTTCGCTTACGTTGAAGTGCTCGGCACAACGGCATTGATCTACTGGCTCAGCAGCGTCTTGCTGGCCGGTGTGGGGCGGCGTCTGGAAACCGTGGTCGGGCGACGGACCCGCACACCCGACGCCGTCGCCTTCTCGACACTCCCCGCCAAAGGAAAAGGACAACTCTCATGACGACTTACACCGTTGCCCCGCGCACAGGCCATCCGACCCTGCTGTACTCGGAGCTTGATCTCGACATCGACAACCTGAAGGCCGACATCGCTGTGCTCGGCATGCCGTACGGCGCGCCGTATGCGGCGTCCGACTTCAGCAACGATCAGACGAATGCGCCGTCCGCGATTCGTCAGGCGACGGACCGTGTGGTGCGCCGTCCCGAACATTACGACTTCGATATCGACGGCCCGCTGCTGCAAGGGCGCAAGGACATTCGTTTCGTCGACTGCGGCGACATCGTGCCCGACCTGTCCAAGCCGGGTGAGCACTATGCCCGCGCCGAAGCGGCAGTGCGCCGCATTGCGGCGGGTGGTGCGATGCCCATCGTGCTGGGCGGCGACCACGGCATCACCACGCCCGTGCTGCGTGGTCTCGATCAGAAGGGACCGATCACGCTCGTGCACATCGATGCGCATCTGGACTGGCGCGACGAAGTGAACGGTGTGCGTGAAGGTCTGTCGAGCCCGATTCGTCGCGCGTCGGAAATGGCACACGTGGATCGCATCATCCAGATCGGTTTGCGTGCACAGGGCAGCGGCCGTCCGGCGGACCTGGCTGCGGCACGCGAGTACGGTGCAGAGCTGGTGACGGCGTATGAGTTGCACGACATCGGCATGGACGCCGTGCTCGATCGCATTCCCGACGGCGGTAACTACTACCTCACCATCGATGCCGATGGGCTCGATCCGTCGACCATGCCTGCCGTGGCCGGTCCGGCCCCGGGCGGCGTGACGTTTGTGCAGGCGCGCAAGCTGATTCACGGGTTGGTGCGCAAGGGGCGCGTGGTCGGCATGGACATCGTCGAGATTCAGCCGGAGAAGGACGACGCGAACCTGATTTCGTGCGTGACGGCAGGCCGTCTGATCCTCAACCTGATCGGCGCGTCGATTCGCGCAGGACACTACGACAAATGAGCACCGCACAACCCATCATCGAGATTCGCGACGTCGACAAGTGGTACGGCGCGCACCACGTGCTCAAGCAATGCTCGACGCATGTCGGCAAGGGCGAGATCGTGGTGGTGTGCGGGCCGTCCGGCTCGGGCAAGTCGACGCTGATCAAGACTGTCAACGCGCTGGAGCCGTTCCAGAAGGGCGACGTTGTGGTGGCGGGCACGTCGCTCACCGCGAAGTCGACCAATCTGCCGAAGCTGCGCAGCAAGGTCGGCATGGTCTTCCAGCATTTCGAGCTGTTCCCGCATCTGGATCTGACGCGCAATCTCACGCTTGCGCAGCAGATCGTGCTCGGGCGCGACGCCGATTCGGCGCGCACCAAGGCGCGGGCGTTGCTCGATCGCGTGGGGCTGTCGGCGCACGCGCACAAGTATCCGGGGCAATTGTCGGGCGGTCAGCAACAACGCGTGGCCATCGCGCGGGCGTTGTCGATGGACCCGATGGCCATGCTGTTCGACGAACCGACGTCGGCGCTCGATCCGGAAATGGTCAACGAAGTGCTCGACGTGATGGTCGAGCTCGCCCGCGAGGGCATGACGATGATGGTCGTCACGCACGAGATGGGCTTCGCGCGACGCGTGGCGCATCGCGTGGTGTTCATGGAAGACGGCGCGATCATCGAAGACAGTCCGACCGATGTGTTCTTCAACGAAGCGGCCAGCCCCGCCGCGAAGCGCTTCCTCTCCAAGATTCTGGCGCACTGATTGCGCCGCCGACCTCAGACAGAAAGACGAGACAACATGACGCACACCCGCATTCGTAAGTTCAACACCCGCGAGACCTATCCGGAACAGAAGCTCGACAACGATCTGTGTCAGGCGGTGATCGCCGGGAACACGATCTATCTGCGTGGGCAGATCGGTCAGGACCTCGACACGCGCGAGTCCGTCGGTATTGGCGACGTGACGGCACAGACCGAACGCGCCATGGCCAACGTGAAGATGCTGCTGGACGAATGCGGCAGCCAGCTCGCAGATATCTGCAAGGTGACGGTGTATATCGTCGATCCGCGCTATCGCGAGGCTGTCTACGTCGTCATGGGACGCTGGCTCAAAGGCGTGTTCCCGGTGTCGACGGGCATCGTAGTGCAAGCGCTGGCGCGTCCCGAGTGGTTGGTGGAAATCGATGTGACGGCGGTGAAAGCGTCCGCCTGAGTGGCTGGGGACGCATGAATGAAAAACGGCCGACGCAAGCGCGTCGGCCGCTTTGCTTTGCGGGTGCCAGAAGCGTGCGCTAGAAGCGCCGTTTGACGTACACGGTCGCGCCGATATTGTGTTGTCCGAGGAGTGGCACTTTAGCGCTCGCGGAAACGGTCCAGTCGTCTGTCTTCAGCGATAGTCCACGCTTCGGGTCGGAGCCGAGCTTGTCGTCGGTATTGTTCCATTCGACCATCGACAGACGCGGCGATCGGTTCGGGCCGATGGTCAGATAACTTTGTTGCGTCTTTTCAGCGGACGGGGCGGGTGATGTCTCGATCCAGTCCACACGTTGGCTGTCTCTGACAGGTGCCGCGCCGTTGATCGCTTCGATGTGGGTGTAGAGCAAGGCATTGAGATCGGCACGCGCCATACCATCGACACGGTCTGGGGTTTCAGGCCCTTCGCGTCCGAATGGATAGAGCGTGACGGGAACGGCCGGGACCGCTGCGACAGACACAGGGGGCGGTGGCGGCTCGACACGAACGGGCAAGGGAGACGGGCCAAGATTGGCCATCATCATCTGTTCGGATGAGCCCGTGCTAGCGCCATCCGCAATCGCCACGCTACTGAGCGTGACGACACAGGCGCCGATCATCCATTTATTTAGGCACGTCATGGACATGCCTCCCGTGAAGGAATGGAAACGCTAGTTCACTGGCCCCATTTTTACCTTCGTACGGCGTGCTGCTTTACACCGCAAATTTTGTATTACGAACCGTCTTGAGCGGTTTCTCAGCGTGCCGTATGCATTTAGGAAGTGTAGTCAGTCATTTGCATCGCGCTACCCCAATTTGTACCGGCTTCATGCTGCATTGCGGCTAGCGCCGTCGCTCAGGCCCGCCCGACAAGACCTCGATGCATGCGCTGTTGGAATGGCTTCGGGTATATCCCGACATTTTGCGGCGTCAGACCTTCTCGTCACGCGCCTTGAGCCAAAGCCCGAACTCTTTCATCACTTCGACCACGGGACGCAGGCGCTCACCGTCTGCCGACAACGCGTATTCGACTTTGACAGGCGACGTCGGATATACCGTGCGCGTAATCAGGCCAGCGTCTTCAAGTGCACGAAGGTCCAGCGTGAGCATGCGTTGCGAAATGCCGGGGACATCGCGTCGCAGATCGTTGAACCGTTTGGGGCCGTCGAGCAGATACGACACAAGGAGCAATCGCCATCTCCCGCCGAGAACACGCATCGATTCTTCCACCGAACAGCCGGACAGATTCTCTTTCATCGGGCACTCACATTTTTAAAAGTCGGTATATTTTTTGTACTTATATGACATTTTAGTGCCTTCTTTATTTTTTATACCGATTGCCTAGAATGACCCCCGAACCACTATTTCGGGAATCCTCATGAAGCTTTATTACGTGCCGGGTGCTTGCTCGCTGTCGCCTCATATCGTGCTTAACGAACTGGAGGTGGATTTTTCGCTGGTGAAGGTCGACTACAAAACGCATACGACAGAAGACGGCCGCGATTTTCATGCGCTCAGTCCCTTCGGCTATGTCCCGTTGCTGGAATTGGCGGACGGCACGCGGCTTCGCGAAGGTCCCGCAATCGTGCAGTACCTGGCGGATCGCAAACCGGAACGGGCACTGGCGCCTGCGAACGGATCACTTGATCGCTACCGTCTTCAGGAATGGCTGAACTTCCTCAGCACGGAAATCCACAAGGGGTTCATTCCGCTGCTCTACGCAGTGCTCGCGGGGAAGTACGGCACCGAGTCGGCCAAGCCGAAGCTGGAGGCTCGTTTCAAATGGATCGACGCGCAGTTGGCGGAACGGGAGTATCTGATGGGCGACGACTTCACCGTTGCCGATGCTTACCTGTTTACGCTGACTCAATGGGGGCAGGCGTCGTGGCTTCAGTCCGTCTACAAGGCGAACATCCACTTCGACGACCTGCCTCATTTGCAGCGTTGGTATCGCCGCGTGCTTGCGCGTCCTGCCGTGCAGCGGGCGCTTGAGGCCGAAGGCCTGACGGCGACGGCGCGCTACGCCTAACGGCGTTGCTCGTGAATCGTGTGGGGGAGAAGGGACGGGCGCGCGCTGCGCTCGCTGGGGCCGAACCACTCAGAGAAAGCGTCCGCGCATTGTTCACCGATGGGGCCGGACCGGTCGAGCATGACGGTTTCCTGCGCATGCACTGCGGCCTGCCAGTCCGACGTGCCTGCAATGGCCTCTGCAAGTTCCGCTGCATCGAGCATGGCGAGATTGACACCAACGCCCATCGGAGGCATCACATGTGCAGCGTCGCCGACGAGCGTAAGACCCGGCGTTGCAAGCCACCGCGTGCCGGGCGGCAGGCCGACGATGGGACGTATGGCCGCGATGCGCTCGGCATCCTCGATCAATGACAAAAGGCGGGGCGACCAGCCGGGAAAGCGTGCACGCAGCGCCTGCTGGGTGATGTCGGCGAGCGTTTTCTCCGGACGGTCGGTGTCGTCGGCATGCGTTCTGAACGCCGCATAGGACCGTATGACGTCGTTGCCATTGCGCTGTGCAAAGAGTGCGGTGCCTGAGCCTGGGCCGTTGCCCACCGACATGAGCGTTCCGTGGCCGACCAGCGCTGCGATGTCAGCGTGTCGGCGCTCGACGTCGGAAAACCAGAGTTCGACGAAGGTCACGCCTGTGTACACCGGCCGAACGTCGGTGAGCGCAGCTCTCACGGCAGACCCGGCACCGTCGGAACCGATGACGAGATCGCATTCGTGGGTGCGTCCGTCGTGCAGATGGACGACTCGGCGACCACTCGCGGTCTTGCCGACGCCAACGACGCGCGCTCCCCAAATCACCGTGCCCACGGGCAACGGTTCGAGCAGAAGCTCACGCAACACGAGACGGTCGATCTCGGGGCTGTCGCCGGTGCCGGGAGCGGGAATGTCTTCGAGTAGCGTTTCGCCCGTCGCCCAGTCGATGTCGCGAAGCTCCTGATCGTCGTGACGGGCAATTGCCATGTAGGTGTCGAACAAACCGGCTTTCTTCAGCGCAAGCTGGCCGTCCGGCACATGGAGGTCGAGCATGCCGCCCTGATCACGCGACGTGGCGCTCGCGTCGGCTTCGAAGACGGTCACGTCGAAGCCATCGCGACACAGCATATTGGCGGCGACAAGTCCGGCCGGTCCGGCCCCGGCGATCACGATGACGGGTTTCTGTGACATTTCTTTCTCCTGAGCACGACGCCGACATAGCGTTCATGACGCACTCTATCGGCGGCCGCGATTGCTCCGTTATCCGCATAAGGTCAAAATATGCTGAAAATCGGCCAACTCTGGATTCCACCCCCTCATGCCACGCAGCCTCGGGAAAGTCGCTCACAGACACGAAACGCTGTCAGGTTTCGGTGTTGATGGCACACGTCCGGAAAGCGTTGGCCGCCTGAATCGATGGCACCAGCACGCGCAGGGGCAATTGATCTATATCGGTGCCGGGCATTTTCATATCCGCACCGACTTCGGCGCATGGCTGTTGCCGCCGCAGCGCGCCGTGTGGATCCCGCCGGATTTGATGCACTGGGGCGAGTTGAAGGGGGTGAAGACCGGCGCGAACATCCTGCTTGCCCCCGAGTATTGCGAGACCTTGCCTGACCGTCCGCAGGTGCTTTCGGTCGGGCCGTTGTTCGAAGCGCTAATTCATCGCGTGGCCGGATGGCGCGCGGAGGTTGTGACGTCGCCGGAGGAGGCGCGTGTCATGGCAGTGCTGATCGACGAGATTCGCGCGGCACGGCATGAGCCGTTGCATCTGCCGATGCCCAGCGATAAGCGGTTGCTAAAGATGACGGCACTGGTGCTCAGCGAGCCGGGACGCGAGCACTCGCTGGAGACGCTGTCGTCGATGGCCGGGTTGTCGACGCGCACGGCGCGACGCCTGTTCGCAGCGTCGGTCGGCATGACGTTGTCGGAGTGGCGTCAGCAGGCGAGGCTCATGCGTGCCGTCGAGATGTTGTCGGACGGCGAGTCGGTGTCGGTGATTGCCGATGCGCTGGGTTACGCCAGCCCCAGCAATTTCATCGCGATGTTTCGCGCGGTGTTCGGCGTGACGCCGGGGAAATACGTCGGGAGCGCGCGCGCTTAGCGCAAGATTCTGCGCCGCGTGCGCGCCCGACGTCGTGCGGAAATGTCGACGGTCACTCCGCTGGTGCGACGCTCACACCTGTGATGCCGTGCCGCTTCATGGCGTCGGCGACGAAGCCTTCGCGCTTCATGTCTTCCACAAACGTCTTGAGGTAAGCCAACGCGTTTTCTCCGCGCGTGATCGGCACGCCCATCGCCTGACGAATCACCATGAAGCGTTCGTCCAGCAGGCGATAGCCGGTGAGGTTCGCCACGTCCTGTTCCAACTGCTGCTTGACGCCAGCGGCCACTTCGCAGCCGGTGTCGATGAACGTCTTGATCACCGTCGGCGATGTCGGCGCGCGCACGATTTCGGCGTGCTTGAGTTCACGTGTCAGGAACAGGTCGTAGGCGCTGCCCTGACCGACGACCACGCGGGTGCCTGCCTGATCGACGTCCGCATTGGTCTTGACAGGGGACGCATCGCGCACAAGGTAGAAGCCCTCGATGAGGATGTACGGCGACGTGAAGCCGATTGTCGCCGCGCGGCGCGGATCGATGGCGAAGAAGCCCACGTCGGCCTGCTCGTTCGTGACCGTCTCCACGGATTTGCCTGCGGCGTCGACCACGACCAGTTCGAGTTCGACACCGAGCCGCTTTGCCAGTGCACCAGCGAGATCGACCGAGATCCCAACGGGGCGGGATTGTGCGTCGACGCCCGCGAGAATCGGGTTACCGAGATTGATGCAGGCACGCAGCACGCCAGTCGGTGCAAACGCTTCGAGCAAAGTACGGTCAGGCGTCATGTTGGACTCGGAAGAGGGAAGTGCGAAGTGGGACGTGGAGGAGGGGCGGAGGACCGGGTTACGGTCGGAGAATGCCCGCAATCTTGCCGATGGCGTCGATGGTGTGCTGCAAGTGCGCTTGCAGCAGCGCCGACGCTTCTTCGTTGCGCTCGCGAGCGAGCAATTCGAGAATCTCCAGATGTTGGTCAGCGTGTGGCTTATAGCGCGTACGGTCCTGCATCGAGCGGTACGACAGCAGGCGGCGCACGCGTGTGACGCGTCGCATCGTGTCGACGAAAAATGGATTGCCGGACGCTTCGACCAGCGACTCGTGAAAGCGCACACCGCGCTCGTGTAACTGATCGGGGGTGTCGGTTTCGATGCCGCCGTCGAGCAAATGCTGCTCGGCCGCGCGCAGGCGCTCAAGCACCTTCGGGTCGAGTGTGTAACCTGGCTCCAGCAAGGCAGCGGGCTCCAGCGCGAGGCGCAGGCGATAGGTCTGAATGAGGCTGTCGGGCGTGGTAAGCATCGACGAGAACTGCCAGCCATAACCGGGCTTGCGCGTGGCCCAGCCTTCCTCGCGAATGCGCCCGAGCACCGCGCCCAATTGCGTAGTCGTCAGCCCGTAACGCGTACGAATCAATTGCTCGGAGAACTCGCCGGGTAACTCTCCGCGCAGCAGGTCGTCCGCGATCTGAAAATACGTGCGGGTGACGATATCTGTTTCGTCGAGGTCCAGCGTTCGCGTCGCGTTGACATCGGCGCTCGACAGCGGTTTTGCGACGAAGTAGCCGCGATTACGCTCGCGCACAAGAATGCCCTTCTCGTGCAATAGGGCGAGTGCTTCATTGATCGGCGAGCGGGAAATGCGGAGCTTTTCGGCGAGCATCTGCGCGGGCAGGTGCTGTCCGGCGGGCATGGCTTCGGCCTGAATCAGGTCGACGATTTGGGTGGCAATAGAGCGCTCGGATTTCATCGCGGAGAAATCTCGACCGGCATGCGGCATCATGCGCCCCCGGACTGCCGGGCGAGCGTGCGTTGCAGAATCGACGGGATCACGCCGCCCTGGCGCAGTAGCGCAATCTCCAGACGGGTCTCGACAGCGGCCGTGGCGGTGAACGTCTCGCTGCGACCGTCGGCGCGCTCGATGCGAACTTCAACGGCACAGCGTGGCGAGATCGCCTCGGCCTCGGCGGCGATGTGGATCGTGTCGTTCGGCTGGACGGCCAACACTACCGGGTCGAGGCCAGCGGGAAACCGCAACGGCAGAATGCCCATGCCAATCAAATTGGAACGGTGAATACGCTCGAAGCTTACCGCAATTACCGCGCGAATCCCCAAAAGGCGCTGTCCCTTGGCCGCCCAGTCGCGCGAGGACCCCGTGCCGTAGCGCGCGCCTGCGAGCAACACGACCGGGTCACCGTGCGCCGCATAGCGCTGCGCCGCTTCGAAGATCGGCATCACGTCGCCGCTAGGTCCGTGGCGCGTGTGTGCGACAGGAGCATCGGGTGCCAGCAGATTGACCAGCGTCTTGCTGTAGAACGCGGCTCTGACCATCACCTCCCAATTTCCGCGACGCGATGCGAACACGTTCAGATCGTTGCGGTCGTCGCCCTTTGCGACGAGATAGTCGGCGACGTAGCTCTGCGTCGGGATCGCGCTGGCCGGTGAGATGTGATCGGTGGTGACGTCGTCGCCGAGTGCGAGCAACGGGTAGGCGCGATAGTTGCCCAACTGCGTGCGCGCATCCAGAGACGCGAACGGTGGGCGGCGCAACGCGGTGGACGTCGGGTCCCAGGGAAAACGGGCGGACTGCGGGGCGTCGAGATTCGACCACGCCGGGTTGCAAGACGCGATCGCGAATGCCGAACGGAAGTCTGTGGAACGGGTGCCTGAGGCGACAAGCGCATCAATTTCCTCGCGCGTCGGCCAGAGG
Source organism: Pandoraea sp. NPDC090278 (assembly GCF_044772185.1). Lineage (NCBI taxonomy): Bacteria > Pseudomonadati > Pseudomonadota > Betaproteobacteria > Burkholderiales > Burkholderiaceae > Pandoraea > Pandoraea sp. NPDC090278. The sequence continues at coordinate 252,404 of NZ_JBIVYJ010000004.1, forward strand.
TCCTTCAGATAGACGGCGGTGCCATCGGCGCGGGTCTGCACCGGCGACTTGCTGAGATCGACGGCGGCTGATCCGGCGAGTGCGTAGGCAATTACCAGCGGCGGCGACATGATGAAGCCGAGACTCAGGTCGGGATGGACGCGGCCCGGGAAATTCCGATTGCCCGAGAGTACCGCGACCGGCGAGGCGGATTTTTCCGCAATGGCTTGTGCCATCGTCGAGGCGAGATGGCCGGAATTGCCGATGCAGGTCGTGCAGCCGAAACCGACGATGTCGAAACCGACAGCAGCAAGATCGTCCGACAGTCCCGCGCGCTGCAAATAGTCGACGGCGGCGGGCGAACCCGGCGCGAGCGACGTCTTCACCCAATCGGCAACGCGCAGACCGAGCGCGCGTGCGCGACGCGCAACGAGACCCGCCGCGATCAGTTGGGCGGGGTCCGACGTGTTGGTACAGCTCGTAATGGCTGCGATGGCGACGGGCCACTCCGGCAGCGTTTCCGAGACGTGTTCGGGCTGACCCGTCACGTTGCGCAGCGCATCTCCCGTCTTCGAATACGGAAGCAGATCTTGCGGACGTCGCGGACCGGCGACGTGAAGCTCGATACTTCCCAGGTCGATATCGACGACGCGTGTGTAGTGCGGCGTATTCTGCGGATCGAACCACAGACCGGCCCGGCGATAGAGCGCTTCCACGCATTCGATTAATGCTTCGGTGCGGCCGGTGGCGCGCAGATAGTCCAGCGTCGTGTCGTCGACGGGGAAGTATCCGGTCGTCGCACCATATTCGGGCGCCATGTTGGCGACGACGGCGCGCTCGCCTGCCGTCAGCGTCGACACGCCCGGGCCGAAGTACTCGACGAACTCGCCGGACACGCCGATATCGCGTAGCGCCTTCGTCACACGCAAGGCGAGGTCAGTTGCCGACGTGCCTGCCGGAAGCTGCCCGGTGAGCTTCACGCCCACGACATCGGGAATGCGTTGCATGACGGGCATGCCGAACATCACCGTCTGCGCTTCCAGCCCGCCAACCCCCCAGCCCAGCACCCCGATGCCATTGATCATCGGCGTGTGGCTGTCTGTGCCGATCAGGGTGTCGGGCACGAGCCAGGTCTGGCCGTTGATGGTCTGTCGTGTCGCAACGGTGGCGAGTTGCTCCAGATTGATCGTGTGCATGATGCCGGTGCCCGGCGGGTTGATATGCACGCCATCGAGCGCCTTCGATGCCCATCGCAAGAAGCGATAGCGCTCCGCGTTGCGCCGCATCTCAATGTCGAGGTTTAGGGGCGCAGCGTCGTTGCGGCGCGTGTGCTCGACGGCCAACGAGTGGTCGACGCTAACATCGACACGAAGCGCTGGATTCAGCACCGACGGATCGACGCCAGCTTCGGCGAGCGCGTCGCGCATGGCAGCGATGTCGACCAGCGCCGGTGTGCTCGTCGTGTCGTGCATCAGCACGCGCGACGGCTGAAAAGCGATCTCTGCTTCGCTGGTACCGTGTTCCAGCCACCCGAGCACGTCGGCGACAGCGGCGTCCCGTTCCGGGTCGTCGAGATTGCGTACGGCATTTTCGAGCAACAGACGTAGAACGACAGGTAGTCGAGTCAGGACGTCGCCAAACATGCCCGGCAGATCGACGAACCGATAACTTTCGTCATCCAGTTCAAGGAACGTTGGAGGGAGAGCGGCGAGCGGAGACGGATTGGCTTTCATGTCTTGAAGTTTGCATATGTTTGCGCAAAAATGCAATCAAGACAAAAATGGAAACCTGTTATCCGCCTGCGAGCGCCTTCGGCACGACGTAGCGTGAACCGTCGTATTCGAGCGTGACGTTTGCACCCTTGGCGGTACGGTCCTTACTGGCGCAATCGTTGCGCGTCGGCTTGTTGGTCGTTGTCGTGGTCTTCTCACTCACGACAAGTTTCGCGTAACCGTTCTTGCCTTCGGAGCCCACGGATACTGCACGCGAGGTGTCGTCGAAGCTGCCTGCACAGTTGCCATCCCATTCGCCGCCGCTCTTTTGCGTGGCGAGGTTATCGACGACCTTGCGCAGCGTCGTGCCATCGATGACGTAAAGGCTGAGCGACGTCTGCGAAAACGGATTCACGCGCGACGACCCTTCGAAATTCGTGCGTACACCGAACGCCACCGTCTGCGGCGTCAGACGCCACGGCGCGGTGTCGAGCGCAATGCCGCGCAGCATGATGGCGTCCGACGTAATCGCGGCCTTCTCGAAACGGTGCGCCACGATCTTGCCGCTCTGGCTGTCGGCGACGACGACTTCCACGTCATAGACCTTGTCGTCGTCGGTGCCGCCCGGCTGTGCCATCGGCAGGACGGCGAGCGTTTGCGCCGGGTTCGCGGGCCAGACCTTGCAGGTCGCGAAGTCGGCATCGACGGCACGCCCCGGTTGCAGCGTCTTCGCCCAGTTGTTCAGACGATCCTTGCAGTCGGCATGGGCGAGTAGCGGCAGGCAGAGCAGGGCGGCGCTAAGGAGACGGCGCGTGAGTCGCAGGGAAATCGGGGACATCAAAGGCATCCGAGAGAGGGAAGGTGGGCCAATTCTACCGGCGGACCTCGCCCCCAATCAGCACCTTTGCGTGCCGAATCGGCACGGAGTTGGTTTTTCCGCCACCTACACTCCGCTTCCTGAGACTGGCAGATGGCCCCGGTTCGTCCTCGTTGCGCGCTATGCAACGGACGCTTGCGGGGCGTCCAAACATCGACTTCCAACGCCAGCGATCCCGAGGAGCAGGAATGACCGGCAACACCAAACCCCACAACCCGTGGCGCGAGATCTGCGCGGCGAGTATCGGCAACGCACTAGAGTTCTACGATCTGCTGATCTATGGCTACTTCGCCATCGTGATCGGCCAGTTGTTTTTCCCCGCTCACGACGCAACGACCTCGCTACTGCTCTCCGTGGGCACGTTCGGTATTTCGTTCGTCACGCGTCCGCTGGGCTCGATCATTCTCGGCAGCTACGCCGACCGCGCCGGTCGCAAGGCGTCGCTCACGGTGTCCATCGGCCTCATGATGGTCGGCACCGCCATGATCGCGTTCGCGCCGACGTATGCGCAGATCGGCATTTTCTCGCCGCTCATCATCATCGTCGCCCGCATGCTGCAAGGCTTCTCGACGGGCGGTGAATTCGGCGCTGCCACGGCTTTCATGGTCGAGCATGCCGACGCCAAGCGTCGCGGCTTCTTCGCTAGCTGGCAGATGTCCACGCAAGGTCTCGCAACGGTGCTCGCCGCCGGCGTCTCGGCACTGCTGAGCATGCTGCTCACCGCCGACCAACTGAGCGCATGGGGCTGGCGTATCGCCTTCGCCGTCGGTCTGCTCATCGGCCCGGTCGGTCTGTACATTCGTCGCAACATTGATGAGACCGCCGACTTCAAGAAGCTCGGCGAAAAGCAACGCGAGAAGTCGCCGCTGCGCGAAGTCTTCGGGCGTGATCGCGCCAACATGCTGCTCGGCGCGGGCGTCGTGGCCGCGGCCACCGCGTTCAACTACGTCCACAAGCTGTACATGCCGACGTATGCCGTCAAGCAACTGCACATTCCGGCGACGTCGTCGTTCATCGGCGCGGTCGTGACCGGCGTGATGCTCATGATCGCTGCGCCTGTCGTCGGCCATCTCTCGGACCGCTTCGGCCGTATTCGCGTGATGCTCTACGCGCTGATCGCCGTGGGCGTGACGACTTACCCGCTGTTCGTGCTGCTCAACCGTTATCCGACGTTCCAGACGCTGCTGATGGTGCAGGCACTGGTCGGTCTGCTGATCGCCGTGAGTCTCGCCCCGCTGCCCGCCCTGCTGGCGGACATCTTCCCGACGAGCACGCGTGGCACCGGTCTGGCGCTGTCGTACAACTTCTCGGTCACGCTGTTCGGCGGCTTCGCTCCGCTGATCGTGACCTGGCTGATCGATGCCACGCAGAACAAGCTCGCCCCGAGCTTCTACGTGATGGCGACGGCAGTGCTCAGCGTGACGGCCGTCACGGCGCTGGCCCGACGTGTGCGCGCAGGCAAGATTGCCGGACTGACGAGCCAGTCGCACGCCTCGCCGCGCGCGACCAAGGCCTAAGGTTCGATTACGTAGTCCCGATATTCGATGTACTGATTTGAGCCGCAATGACGACGTCCGCCAATCCCCTAGGCGACGTCGTCTCTTTTTTTGCGGCATCCCTTGCGGAGCTTTACCCATGACCACGCTCGAAGCGATTCGCGCCGCCCTGCCGGCGTACCCCATCGAAGTCTCGTTCCCCGATATCGCCCGCTGGCGCGAAGGCAACACCGGCATCGACTATCTGCACACGTTCGATAGCGGCAAGCCCGGCAAGCACGTGATGATTCTCGCGCTCACGCACGGCAACGAAGTGAGCGGTGCCATCGCTGTCGACGCGCTGCTCGCCTCGGGACTGCGTCCGTCGTCGGGCCGCCTGTCGCTGGGCTTCGGCAACATCGGTGCGTACGAACAGTTCAGTGCAGAGAACGCAGACGCCACGCGCTTTCTCGATGAAGACATGAATCGTGTGTGGACGGCTTCGACGCTCGACGGCGAACGCCAGAGCCGTGAACTGACGCGCGCCCGTGCGATGCGTCCGTTCATCGACACGGTGGATCTGCTGCTCGACATCCACTCGATGCACGAAGCGTCGGCCCCGCTGATGATGACCGGTCCGCTGGAAAAGGCGATTGCGCTGGCGGCCGAACTCGGCACGCCCGAGCACGTCATCATCGACAAAGGCCACGCCAATGGCACGCGCATGCGCGACTACGGTGGCTTCGGCGATCCGGCGAGTCCGAAGAACGCGCTGCTCATCGAGACGGGACAGCACTTCGCCAAGAGCGCGCGCGATGTGGCGCTCGACAGCGCATCTCGTTTCCTGTTGCATGCGGGCGTGGTGACTGAGGCCGACGTTGCGCCGTTCCTCACGCAAACGCCTGCGCGTCAGAAGTTTGTGGAAATCACGCAGCCGGTCGTGGCGCGTTCGATGGACTTCCGCTTCTCGCAGCCGTTCACGGGACTGGAAGTGATCGAGAAGGCCGGTACCGAAATCGCCCGCGATGGCGACGAAGTGATCGTCACGCCGTATGACAACTGCGTGATCGTGCAGCCGTCGATGCGTCACCTTGGGGTGAACGTCACGATGATGCGTCTGGGTCGTTTGCTGGATCGATAAAACGGACGTCAGTCGCTAAGCAATGCCGAAAGGGCCGAGGATTACCTCGGCCCTTTTTCGTTGGCATCGGAACGTTCAGAACGTCCCGACGAGCGAGCCGACGACGATGACCGCGACGAGCGCGATCAGCGCACTGACGATGCTCGTCATGACGATGTCGAAGTAGCTATCGCGGTGCGTGCTGCCGCACACCGCCAGCAACGTGACGACCGCGCCGTTGTGCGGGAGGCTGTCGAGCGTGCCGGACGCCATCACAGCCACACGGTGCATCAGCGCGGGATCGATGCCGTGCTGTGCCGCGAGGCTGACGTAGGCGGGGCCGAGCGCGTCGAGGGCAATCGTGAGGCCGCCCGAGGCGGAGCCGGTGATGGCCGCGAGCAGGTTGGCGGAGAGCGCCAGCGAGACGAGCGGACCGCCGTCGATGGACAGCACCCAGTCGCGCACCAGCTCGAAGCCGGGCAGCGCGGCAATCACGCCGCCATAGCCCACCAGACTCGCCGTACACATGATCGGCAGGACGGACGCGTTTGCACCGGCGTCCATCGTCTTGCGTAGCGCGGGTAAGCGTCGCCATTGCAGGATCACGAGCACAAGGATCGCGCTCGCGAGTGCGATGCATACGCCCCACACGCCCGCTACGCTTTGCAGCGTGATGCCGCCCCATCTCGGCTCGGCGAGAAAGCTCGCGTTCAGACGCGGGAAAACGATCACGTTCATCACGAAGTTGCCGCCGATCACGACGAGCAACGGCAAGGCGGCCGTCAGAATGCCCGGCAGTGCGTCGTTGCGATGACCGGCTTCGATTTCCGCCGGATCGAATTCGCGTGCCACGCTGGCGCGCTCGCGCACGACCGTCGGGTCCGCCTTCTTGTCCCACACTTCGTTTTCCGCATAACCGTGCCCCGCACGACGCGCCTGTCCCTCGCGCCATGAGAGCCACCAGAGGCCCACACCGAGCATGATGGCCGAGGCCATCAACCCAAGCCCCGGTGCGGCAAAGGGCGTGGTGCCGAAGAAGGGCATCGGAATGGCGTTCTGGATGGCAGGCGTGCCGGGCATCGCGGACATCGTGAAGGTGGACGTCCCTAACGCAATCGCGGCGGGCATCAGTCGCACGGGAATGTTGGCTTCGCGGAACAGTGCGTGCGCCATCGGGGCGAGAACGAAGAACGCCACGAAGAGACTCACACCACCGTATGTGACGAGCGCCCCGCCGAGCACCACAGCGAACATCGCGCGACGCGAACCCAGCTTGTCCGTAAGAAACGCGGCAATGGCGCGCACGGCCCCGCTGTCCTCCATCAACTTGCCGAACAAGGCCCCAAGCAGGAATAGCGGGAAGAACTGCGCGATGAAACGCGCTGCGTTCTGCATGAACGTCTGCGTCCAGTGTGCGAGGACGGGTTCGCCTGAGAGTGCCGCAGCGAGCATGGCGGCGGCCGGGGCGAGCAGCAGCACGCTCCAGCCACGATAGGCCAGCCAGACGAGCAGTGCCAGGCCGATAAGAATGCCAGCAAGCTCCATTCAGAGGGTCTCCTGCAGCGGATCGAGATCAAGCGAGGAGCGTTTGCCCAGATCGGCGCCGTGTTCGTGCAGGAAGGCGTCGGCGCAGCGGCGGCCCTCGTCGCGCAACATCACCAGGAAGTCCCATTCGGCCGAGAGCTTTGACGAGTAGCCAAGTGTCGTCATCATGTCGCTCGCGATCCTGTGCATACGCATTTGCGCCCAGCGCTTGCCTTCGTCGCTCCCGGCATCCACGACCTGACGCAGCACCGCGATCATGCGCAACTCTTTGAGCAGCGTGGCGTTGAAGGAGACTTCGTTGACGCGATTGAGAATCTCGCGCGCCGAACGCGGCACCTCATTGCGCTCGACCGGATTGACCTGCACAAGGATGGTGTCGCACGACACGGTCTCGCGCACCAGCGGCGTGATCGACGGATTACCCGCGTAGCCGCCGTCCCAGTAGGGTTCACCATCGATCTCGACGGCGCGATACAACATGGGCAGGCAGGCTGAGGCGAGCAGAACGTCCGGGGTGATCTCGGCGTTGCGGAAGACGCGACCTCGTCCGGTACGCACGTTGGTCGCTGTGATGAAGAGCTGGATGGGGGCGGCATCGGCGCTTTTGGAGATGCCGTCGAAGTCGATGTGATCGGCCAGCAGGCGGCGCAGCGGGTTGAATTCGAGCGGCGCGAGGTCGTAGGGTGACACGACGCGGGCGGCGAGATCGAAGAACATGAAGAACGGCGAGTTATCGAGCGACCAGCGTCCGAGCACAATGTCGAGCGGCGTACGACGTAGCGGGCTGAAGCGTCCCGCATGCGCGACGTCTCGCCAGAACTGTTCCAGCGCACCGCGTGCCGCATCGGGGCCGCCGCGCGCGTAACCGGTCGCGAGCACTGCAGCATTCATCGCGCCAGCGGATGTGCCGGAAATGCCTTCGATGCGGAAGGGAGCGTTGTCGATGTCGTGCGAAATGGCTTCGAGCAGACGGTCCAGCACGCCCCAGGTGAATGCGCCATGTGCGCCGCCGCCTTGTAAGGCGAGATCGACGGGGAGTGCCCCGCGGGCGGTGGTGCGTGCGCCGGACGGTGCGCGTGTGGCGCTAGCGGCCCGCCCGGATCGTGCGGCGGGTGTGGAGGAGGCGGGGAGCGACGGCTGCACCCGCGAGGTGGATTTGGAGCGTGGCATGATCCCTCGGCGATGCGGCGTCGCGCCGGTGGGCGTCAGCCGCGGGGGTCGTTACGAGAGTACGGTTGCAGCAGGTACGCAGTTTGCGCTGCAACATAACCACTGTCTCAGATAACCGTGAAATGGGCAACCTCGCCATCGGTGCCCCCGTCGGCCGGGTCCTGCGACGGTTTGCCGCGACGCAGACTCAGCTGTGCGAGCACGTCCGCATGCTGGTTGCCCCAGCGGTACAGCATCTCGATCGGCTCGATGAAAAGCTCGCCGAGCGGCGTCAGCGAGTATTCGACCTTGGGCGGCACCACGGGATACACCTCGCGGTGAATCAGGCCGTCGCGCTCCAGCTCACGCAGCGTTTGCGTGAGCATCTTCTTCGAAATGCCCGGCAGACGGCGCTGGAGTTCGCCCGTTCGCGTCGTGCCGCACTGCAACGCGTAGAGCACCATGCTCGTCCACTTCACGCTGAAGAGCTCCAGCACGCGACGCGGCACGCAGGTTTCCTCGAAAACGAAGGGTTCGGGTTTGCTCATGGTAACTAAATGGTGACTATTCAACTAAAAGGTGCCTACTGGGGATTTTGACCCTTCGTCACTATACTTTGGCACGATAGTGCGCGTCACCTGTAGTGCATCGATCAGACACGATCTGGCATCGACCCACCGGGGTGCGACGCGCGCAAGCTAACGGAGAGCCCCATGAGCAGTTTGTCGAAAACAGCCCTCTCGATGCTGGATCTGGTGCCGGTGCGCGCTGGCGGCACGGTGGCTGAAGCCCTGAAGCAGTCCACGGAACTGGCCCAGCACGTCGAGCGTCTGGGCTTTACGCGTTTCTGGCTGGCGGAACACCACAACATGGATGGCATCGCCAGTTCTGCCACCGCGTTGCTGATCGGGCATATTGCCGACAAGACGTCGCGCATTCGCGTCGGTTCAGGCGGCGTGATGCTGCCGAATCACCCGCCGCTGGTCGTCGCCGAGAACTTCGGCACGCTCGCCGCGCTGTACCCGGGACGCATCGACCTGGGCCTCGGCCGTGCGCCGGGTGCCGATCAGGCGACGATGCGTGCACTGCGACGCGACCGTCTCGGCAATGGTGACGACTTCCCGGAACAAGTGGCTGAACTGCGCGCGCTGCTCGCACCGGCGCAACCGGGGCAACGACTGGTCGCCACGCCGGGCGCGGGCAGCGACATTCCTGTGTGGCTGCTGGGGTCGTCGCTGTACTCGGCGCAGCTCGCGGCGCATCTGGGGCTGCCGTACGCTTTCGCATCGCACTTCGCGCCGCGTTTCCTGTTCGATGCGATTCGCATCTATCGCGAGATGTTCCGCCCGTCGGCCGTGCTCGATAAGCCGTACGTGATGGTCGGCGCGCCCGTCGTAGCCGCTCCGACGGACGAGGAGGCGAAGTTCCTCGCGACGTCGTCGCAGCAAAAGATCCTGGCGCTGATGCGTGGGCAGAGTCTGAAGTTGCAGCCGCCAGTGAACGATATGGACGAGCGCTGGGATCCGGCGGAGCAGCACTCGGTGGAAGCATTCCTCGGCGTGGCCGTCGTCGGCGGGCCGGAGCGTATCAAATCCGGCCTGTCCGATCTCGTCGAACGCACGCAAGCCGACGAACTGATGCTCGTGACCGACATCTACGATCCGGCGCTTCGCCTGCGTTCGTGTGACATCGTCGCATCCGTCTGCAAGGACTGAGCGCTAATCTAGCGCGACCGTGATGCTGCAGACGGTGCCGGATGCGATGGGTGCGACGGATGCGCTAGCGGAAGCGCCCGACGGAGAACGGTGAGAGGTCGATGGACGGCCGCTCCCCGTTCACCAGCCCGGCGATCGTGCGTCCAGTGGAGGCTGCGGCCGTGAGCCCCACGTGTCCGTGTCCGAAGGCGTAAAAGGCATTCGGCACTTTCGACGCGGCGCCCAGCACCGGCAGCGAATCCGGCGTGCTCGGACGAAACCCCTGCCAGCGTGCGCCATCGACTGATTGCGTCGACTTCACCCCCTGTACCGCGCCGGGGAACATCTTGTGAAGCTGGCCCAGCAGCAGATCGGCACGTCGCCAATTCGGCGGCGCTTGCAGCCCTGCCAGCTCGACCGTGCCCGCACCGCGAAGGCGGCCGTTCATCGGCGTCGCAAACAACTTCCCCTCCGCCCACATCACGGGGCGCGACGGCATCTCGTGCGGCGTCGGAATCTCCACGTGATAGCCGCGCTCGGTGTCGAACACGATGCTGTCGCCCAACTGCTGCACGAAGGGCGCCGACCACGCACCAGCCGCGACGACGACGGCGCTTGCGGCTTCGCGTCCCTTGTCCGTATGCACTGCCACGGCCTGTGCGCCGTTGGTTTCGATGGCCGTCGCAGCCGCATCGACGAGGCGTCCGCCTCGCGCCACGACCTGAGCGGTCAGACGCGCCAGCAACGCGCCCGGGTCCGATGTGTGCCCCGTCTCGCTGATATAACGCGCGCCGATGAAATCGTTCGATAGCGTGGGTTCGAACTCGCGAAGCGCACCGGCGTCCAGCGTGTCGATCTGCACGCCGTTGTCACGCCGCAAGGCCATGCCGCCTTCATCGCCTGCCATGCCGTTCTCACTGGAATAGGCAATGAGATATCCGCGACGGGTCACGAGGTCGTTGGCGTTGGCATCGTCAAGCAAGGGTTGATACGCGTCGAGTGCCGGGCCGAGCAGGGCGCGCAACGCGCGTGCCTGCTGTGCAACCCGTGCGGGCTGACTCGCCGCGATAAAGCGCATCAACCACGGCACCATGCGAGGCAGATAGCCCCAGCGAAGCACCAGCGGGCCATCCGGCTGCATCAGCCATCCCGGCACTTGCCAGAGCACACCCGGCATGGCGATAGGGACGACCGACGAACCGTTGATACAACCGGCATTGCCCAGCGACGCCGCCTGACGCGCCGACTGCCGGTCGACGAGAGTCACGGCGTGCCCTGCGCGCTGAAGATAGGCGGCAGTACACACGCCAACCAAACCGCCCCCGATAACGACGACGGGACGTGAATCGCTCATGAAGCCGTCCTGCGAAAATTCGAAAACGCCTAGTGTACTGCGTCGGGCCTGCGCGACCGAGGGCCCTCAAAATTCCATTGCATTCTGCAATCCGTTCCTCGACCCGTGCTCAGATCGCGGTATCAGATCATTTCCAGCGGACGTTTGCGTGACGGCGCTTCGAAGTGGTGATCGAGCAGATCCAGTTCTTCGTCGCTCAGCTTGATGTCGTGCGCGGCACGGTTCGCACGCACGTGGGCCTCGGACCCGGCCTTCGGGATGGCGATGACGCCGGGACGGCTCAGCACCCAGGCCAGCGCAATCTGTAGCGGCTCGACGTGACGCTTTCGCGCGATTTCGCTAAGGACGCCATTCGTCGGCAAGCGCCCTTGTTCGATGGGCGAGTAGGCCATCATCGGCAGTCGATTCGTCGCAAGCCAGGGCATCAGATCGTACTCGGGGCCGCGTCGCGAAAGATTGAACAGCACCTGATCCGTCGCGCACGCGGTGCCGCCCGGTGCGTCGAACAACTCGTCCATGTCGTCCGCATCGAAATTGCTCACGCCCCATTGGCGGATCTTGCCCGCGTCAATCAGCGTTTCGAAACCGGCAATCGTGTCTTCGAGCGGCACATCACCACGCCAATGGAGGAGGTACAGGTCGATGCGGTCGGTGCGCAGACGCTTGAGGCTTCGCTCGCACGCCGCGACTACGCCACGTTGCGAGGCGTTATGCGGATACACCTTGCTCACGAGAAAGACCTCGTCGCGCAAGCCATCGAGCGCTTCGCCAACGAGGCTCTCCGTCGCGCCTTCGCCGTACATTTCGGCGGTATCGACCAGCGTCATGCCAAGCGAGACGCCCAGACGTAACGCGGCGATTTCTTCGCGACGGCGCTCCGGCTTCTCACCCATCATCCATGTGCCCTGCCCGAGCACCGGGACAGTGTCGCCTTGGGGGAAAGTGGTTGTTCGCATGATCTGGCCTCCTGGATTTTGATGAACATTATCTGCCTGCAAGTCGAGCCGTGACCAGTGCTGTGAGGGCTTCACGCAACACTTCAAGGTGTCGTCCTATCTTTTGGGTCGGATTCGTCCTAGGCACGGTGCAGACATCGCCGCTTCTGCATTCGTGCACCCATTCTCTCGGATAGTTCACAAACCTTTCATCGCTGTGTCGCGATAGGCTGATCTCACCGATGCACATTGCGAATGTTGCTCCGCAGCGAGACGGCTCGGTGATGGCTCCAGCGATGTGTGTCGGGCCTCGTTGAGCAAAAGGAGACGAACGGAGAGAAAAAGAAAGCCCCGCGAGGGGGCTTTAAAGGCCGACCGGGCGTGCGCCGGCCAAGGAGGTTCATCGATGTGGCACCGCAGCGAGTCTGTGTGCCGAGGCGATATTGTCGGCACAGTCGGCGAATCGATGGGAGGGAGGAATCCGAATGTCGAGGAGAATTTTCGCGTAACAAAATGTGACGATTTGCAGCCTGTTCGCGTCGGGAAGCGGGCGCGATAATGGGGATCGCCTAAAACAGCAGAGGAGTCCCCCCGAGATGGCCAAAGCGATCAAGTTCCACTCACTCGACTCACCGCTCTCTTCCGTTCAGCGCTACACACCGCCCGCGATCTTTTTTCACTGGCTGGTGGCGCTGCTGATCGTGATTGCGTATGCCGCCGTGATCACGAAGGGATATCTGCCGAAAGGCAGTGCGCCGCGAGCGCTGAGCATGACGATCCACGAGTGGGCCGGAATCGCCGTGCTGGTCGTGGCCGTGCCGCGTTTGCTCTGGCGTCTGATCAAGGGATCGCCGGGGCCGCTGCCCGGTCAGGGATGGCTGGTACGCACAGGGTCGTCACTTGTGCATCTGCTGCTTTACCTGTTCGTCTTCGCGCAGCCGGTGCTGGGTTATCTGACGCTGAACGCAGGTGGGCACGTGCTGACGATTCCGGGGTTGGATATCGCGCTGCCGCAGTTCATTGGCAAAGACGACGAAATGCGCCGGTCCATCAAGGAGATTCACGAAACGCTGGGAAGCACGTTCTACTGGGTGATCGGCTTGCATGCGCTGGCAGCGTTGTGGCATCACTATTTTCGTCGTGACGACACGCTGCGTCGCATGCTGTGAGGGTTCGATCCGAGCGTACGAGTGCGACGCGAGAGGATCGCGCGCCCGAAGATTTTCCGAGCGCGCGTGTGGTTCGATCAGGTTTGATCAGAACGCGAAGCGAACACCGGCAAACACGCTGCGACCGTCTCCCGGGTAGAACACGGCAGTGTTGGCCGCGCGGGCGTCGGTGACGGTGCTGAAATCCGACACATAACGCTTGTCGGTCAGATTGCGCGCATCGACATAGAACGTCACGCCTCGCTGGATCAGATACGACGCCTGCAAGCCGATCAGTGTGTAGCTGGGCACGCGCATCGTATTGGCGTAGTCGACCCATGCGCCGGTGGGCACCCAGTCGAGCGACGCCGCGATCTGGAATCGATTCGACAGCGCGTAGCCGAGCGTGGTGCGCAGCACATTGGTCGGCACGCCAGCAATGCGGTTGTTGCCGTATTGCGGATCGTCACGGAAGCGGAAGTCGCTGTAGTTCCAGATTTGCGTCAATGTCACGCGGTCGCCGGTGGCCGCCACGTTCTTGAACAGGTCGACGGATGCGCCGACTTCAAGACCCTGAAGCACGGTCTTGTTCGCATTGAAGGTCGATGCGGGAACGTCGGGAGACGTCGTGTACTGGAGCAGTTGGTCGCGCACGATCGAACGGTAGGCGGTGACGTCCCACGCTACGCGATCGAGCTTGCCGCGTGTGCCGACTTCGAGCGTCCACGCATGTTGCGATGCCAGCGGCACGAACCGCGACGTCGCCCCGAACGTCTGCGACAGATCGGTGAAGTCGGGCACGTCTGCGCTGCGCGTGATGTCGATAAACGCCTGAACGTCCTTGCGCGGCTCCCACAGCAGGCCGATCTTGGGATTCACACCGGAGTAGGCGGCGCTGGTGGAGCGATAGTTAACGTCGCCCGGCACGCCGCCGTAGTCGATGTACTGACGAACGTCGCGGTAGGCCTTGGCACCGATCATGAGGCCGAGCGTGGGCAGGAAGAACAGGCGGTTCTCGAAATACGCCTCGTAGTTGTAAGCGCTCTGACGGGAGTCGAGCGTCTGTGCGCCGCGATTGCCGTTCACGTTGACGTATTGATCGGCCTTTGTATTGCCACCGAAGAAGCGCGCGCCCACGATCAGGTCGTTACGCATGCCCGCGAGTGTCAGGTTCGCCGTGTAGCGGGGGGCGACGCCGTAGGTCCAGCCATCCTGATCGATGACCTGGAAGATCGGGTGATACAGACTCTTGTGAATCACCCACGACGCGATATCGAGCTGGCCGACATCAAAGCGAATCGTGGTCAGGTTGCCCAGTCGTTCGGTGCGGGTGTTGCGCGCCTGATCGCCGGAGACTGCGGAGGCCGCCGCCTTGGTGGGATTGTTGAGCGCATCGAACAGCGACAACGTACCGGGCAGCTTCTGGTCGACGATGTAAGCGCCGAAGAAGAAACGCGTTTCCACGCGCGGCGAGAATTTGTAGCCGATGTTCGCGTTGATCTGGGCGTAGTTGCCCTTCGCGTGATCGCGATAGCCGTCGGCCCGGTTGAGCGTCACGGTCGCGAGCGCATCGAGCGGCCCGAAGATGCGCGACATCTGTCCGCTCGCGCGAACGGTGCCGAAGCTGCCGCCTTCGAGCCGGAACTGGTTGGGGGCCTCTGCAGTGTAGGCCGTGGGCGTGACGAAGTTCAGCGCACCGCCCAGCGTGGTCGAACCGTAGGTGAGACCGTTGCCACCCTTGTAGACCTCGGTGGAGCGCAGGCCCATCGGGTCGATCTGGTAGTAGTCGCCGCTGCCGTCGGCCGAGTTGGTCGGAATCCCGTCCTGCAGGATTTCGAGGCCGCGTACGTGATAACCGCGTGCGATACCGGAGCCGCGAATCGACACGCGTAGTTCCTGCCCGTACCGGTTCTGGACATAGACGCCGGGGCTGTCCTTGAGCACGTCGCGCAGGTTGAACGCGTAGGTGTTCTGGTAGCTGTCGGCGTCAACGAAGCCGACGGAGCCCGCCGTCTGGAAAAGGTTGGCCTTTTGCTCCTCCACGCTGGGGGACGTAAGCGACTCTGCCGGGGCAGTCACGTTGGTAGCGGGCAGCGTGGCGGTCGGTGCGGCTGCCGGTCCGACCGCGGGAGTGCCTGCGGCAAGGACCACGGGGGCCACAGGATTCACGGCAGCGGCGCCCGCCGAGGCGACCGAAGCTGCGGGGTTCGAGGTGAGGGCGTGTGCTGCGCTGCCCAGCGAAGCGAAGGCGAGCGCGATGGCCGCTTGCAACGGCTTCTGCGTCATGAAACGTGACATGAATGTCTCTCTCGCGACCGTATGACGGCCGCCTGATGATCGTGAGTGTCGAACGCGTCCGTTGTCGGCCAGGCACGCATGGCGGGCCGCGCGGTCGCGAGACGAGCGCGAGCGTCAGGGCAAGCCGGGAGGCAGGCAGAGCAAAGCGGGTTCGACAAAAGCCACCGGCATTGACAGGCAATGGCCGGAAGTCGGGAGGATCAGACGGCGAGAGACGGTGGCGCGCGCGCTAAAGCATCGGCGAAACGGGCGCGCGGGAAATGTGGCACCGGAGCCCGGGGGGCGGCAACGATACCAGCCGGCGCGGCAGGCGGGGGGAGATGGAATGCGGTGGTGACGAGCGGCTGATGTGTCCACAACGCGCAATAGCCGCACTTCTCCCAGTGATCTGCTGAGTCGAGCGAGTGGCCGGCGTTGCCGTGCTCGCTGTGCAGACCCGTGGGCTGAGCTTGAGCAGGATTGGGCGCAGGCGGTGCCTGCGCGTCGCCATGGCCGCTGTGGCCGTCATGCGCGGGCTCCCGTTGGGCGTCAGCGCGCGGGGTGGTGTTCGTGCCCAGCGAGGCCTGTGTGCCCTGCACCGTGCAGTAGACCGCGAACGGATCCGTCTGCATCGCGGCGCGCCATTGCGCAATCGCAGGCATGAGCGCAGCCAGCAGGATCGCCAGCAGGGCGATCCCGATTGCGACGCGATGCTGACGAAGCTTGCGCATGCTGGGCCGGATCAAACAGATGGATGAAAAATACGGGAATCGCCGGGCTGTCGAGTGGATCAGCCCGCGAGAGTGTCCTGCGATGACGTCATAAGCTCATCACGTCATCAGCTAACCGCGCGGATCGCCGCGAAGGCAAAGGCGTGGATCAGGCGACTCTCGGGAAAGGAGGCATTGTAGGGGGTCTTGTCGAGGGGCGTAAATGCTTTGCGTTCGCATGTAGGGACGACGCGACAATTTGCCGCATCGTCCGATGGAACCAAAAAAAGGAGCGCCACGGCCCCCCGGCACGTGGCGCCCCACACCGGATATCAGAACTTCATGCCGACGCCTACGCCGACGATCAGCGGATCGATGTGCAACGTGCCGAGGTCGGTGCCCGCGAGCGACGTATCGGTCTTCATCCAGATCTTCTTGATGTCGATGTTGAAGAAAAGGTTTTTCGTCATCTGAATGTCGACACCGGCTTGCAGCGCCGGTCCGACGCTGTGGTTCTTGATCGAGATCGGGGTGCCGCCTGCATTCAGGTTGCTGTTCCAGAAGCGCGTGTAGTTGATACCGGCGCCAACATACGGACGCACCTTTCCCGCGTGATTGAAGTGGTATTGCAGCAGGAGTGTCGGCGGCAGCACGTTCACGCCGCCGAGGTGCCCGAGGTTCGACGTGAGTTGATGGCGCGACATGCCAAGAATGAGTTCGACGCCCACGTTGTCGAGAATCATGTACGTGAAGTCGAGTTCCGGCACGATGGCGTTGTTGACGGTGACGCCGAGCGTCGGCAGAACGCTGCCACTCGCATGCGAGTCCGGCAGGATACCGATGGCGCGTACGCGCGCGAGGATGTCACCGGCATAGATGCCCTGCGAGCTGTCCTTGATGAAACCGAAGGTCTTCGTGGGGGCCGTGTTGTCGGCGGCCTGTGCCGTGCTTTGTGCGAAGGCAGATGCGCTGAAGAGGGCGGCACCGGTAGTCAGTGCGGCGGCGAGAGCCGTGGCGCCGAGGGAGTGCTTCATGATGTTGTCCAAAGTCGTGAGTGAGCACGACCGATGGTAGAAGCACGATGCGCTGCGGAACTTGATGCGCGTCAAGCGAGAGACAGCGCGCACGCGTGATGCGACAAACTGTCGCGTGCGCCGGTTTTGGTAGGATGCGGACTTTGCCACGCATTCCCCCATCGTGAAGCGCCCGATTTCGTCGCTGTTTTCTTCGCTGCTGCACGCCGTCGCCCAAGCAGGTCGACGGGGTCTTCGCCTTTTGCAACCGCTGGCCCCGTATGCAGCGCGCGCCTGGCATCACCTGCGCCATCCCACGCGTCGAGGTGTGCTGATCGGCATCGCGGCGCTGCCTTGTCTGCTCGTCGCTTATACGCTGATCCTGATTCCGTTCACGCCGAGCATTCGCGACATTCGCCGGGCCAAAGTCGACCAGCCTGCGCAGGTCTTGTCCGCCGATGGGAAGCTGTTGGCCGAGTTCCGGCCGTCGAACCGCGAGTGGGTGGCGTTGAAGGACATCTCGCCCAACGTCGTCAAGGCGTTGGTGTCGACGGAAGACCATCGCTTTTACGAACACCACGGCATCGATCTGAAGCGTACGGCAGGGGCGGCGCTGCGCACGTTCTCGGGCGACCGTCAGGGCGGCTCGACGATTACGCAACAGCTCGCCCGCAATTTGTACCCGGACGACATCGGCCGCGCCCCGACGCTCACTCGCAAACTCAAGGAAGCGATCACCGCGCTCAAAATCGAGGCGCTGTACACGAAGCCCGAGATTCTCGAGACGTACCTGAACACGGTGCCCTTCCTGTACAACGCATACGGCATCGAAATGGCCGCGCGTACGTACTTCGACAAGTCTGCCGATCAGTTGGACGTCGTCGAAGCCGCCACGCTCGTCGGCATGCTCAAGGGCAACAGCTATTACAACCCGGTGATCAATCCCGAGCGCGCACTGCAACGCCGTAACACGGTGCTTGCGCAGATGGTGAAGTTCGGCGATCTCGATGAATCGAAGCTCGCGGCGCTGCAAAAGCGGCCGTTGCGCGTCGACTTCGAACGTCAGACGGAAGAGCCGGGGCCCGCACCGCACTTCGCACTGCAATTGCGCAAGTGGCTGATCGGCTGGGCGGATCGCAACGACTACAACATCTACTCGGACGGTCTGGTGGTGCACACCACCATCGACGCGCGCTTGCAGTCTATGGCGACGCAAGCGCTCACGCGTCAGGCGAATCAATTGCAAGGCATTGCCGACGCGAACTGGTCGGCACGCGGTGGTTGGCGTGACAGTACGGCGCTGGTCCAGTCGTTCGTGCGCGAGACGGCGGAATATCGCAACGCCGTGGCCGGGGGCGAAGCGCCCGAAGCGGCGATGAAGCGTCTGTTCGCCGACAAGACGTTCATGCAGAACCTGCGCACGACGAAGACGCGCGTGCAAGCCGGTTTCCTCGCCATCGATCCGCGCACCGGCGAAATCCGCGCGTGGGTCGGCAGCCGCGACTTCACGACCGATCCGTTCGATCACGTGCAGCAGGCGCGTCGTCAGCCGGGTTCGACGTTCAAGCCGTTTGTGTATGGTGCGGCCTTCGTCAAGGGACGCAAGCCGGACGACACCATCGTCGATCAGGTCGTGGAGATTCCGCTCGCGGGCGGTGAGATCTGGCGACCCAGCGACGACACCACGCCAACCAACAAGCCGATGAAGCTCGCCGACGCGCTGGCGCAATCGCGCAACACCGTCACGGCGCAGTTGATGCAGGATGTCGGACCCTCGCGTGTGGTCGGCCTCGCTCGCGCGATGGGCGTGCGCGAGAGCAAGCTCGATCCGGTGCCATCGCTGGCGCTGGGCACGAGTCCCGTCTCGCTCAAGGAAATGGTTGCGGCCTACGGCACGATTGCTGACGGCGGCGAGTATCGCGAGCCGACGATGGTCACGGAGATCACCAACAGCGAAGGCGAAGTGCTGGCGACGTTCTCACCGGCGCGACCTGAGCGCGCGCTCTCGGAGAACGACGATTACACGTTGCTCGACACCATGCGCGGTGTCATCAATCGCGGGACCGGCAATGCGATCCGTACGCGCTTCGGCATTCGGGCCGACGTCGCGGGCAAGACCGGTACCACGCAGGACAACGCCGACGGCTGGTTCATTCTGATGCAGCCGCAGTTGGTGGCGGGCGCATGGGTCGGCTTCAACGACAGCCGCATCACGTTGCGCAGCGACTACTGGGGGCAGGGCGCACACAGTGCATTGCCGATTGTCGGGGATGTCTTCTCGCGTGCGTTGCGCGCGAAGGTCATCGACGGCAGCGCAAAGTTCGAAGCGCCTGACAATCATCACTGGTACAGCGACTGGTGGACGCGCGCCTCGGACTGGGTGACGGGCCTCTTCGCGAAGCAGCCTGAACCCAAACCCAAAGCGCCGGTGAAACGCCAACCGACACCTGTCCCTGCACCGGCCCCCGCGCCGTCGGTCTCGACGCCGGATGCGGCCAGCGACAGCGGTCCGTTGCCGGTGCCGGTCGCATCGGCCGTGCTCGCTCAGCCGCAGTACACGCAACCCGCGAGCGCCTCACAAGGCACGACTATCCCGGGTGTGCCCGGCGAGTGGAACGGCCCGGGCGGTTCGTCCGGGACGGGGTCAGGTGGGGCAGCGACGCCGGTCACGCCGTCTGCACCGTCAACGTCGCCTGGTGGGATCATCCTGTCCCCGGCGCCCGCGCCGCAAAGCCCAGCGCCGTCGGCTCCTGCCCAGTAACGGCGGCGTCACCCGCCCGCTATCCAGCGGGCTGATTTTCCATAACAGTTATGCGACTTTCTCATGACTGGACCGTCATTGCTTGCGCTATATTCATAACAATATAGCGGTGGCGACACGTGTCGCCCGCAGCATCGGCGTCATCTTGGGCGCCGATGACAAGAGGAGGGGACGCAAGCCATGTTCATCCGGCAACTGAGCTATCTCGTGGCGCTGTCGCAGGCGCAGCACTTTCGTCGCGCGGCCGAGCTGTGCAACGTGTCGCAGCCGACGCTCTCCGGCGCGATCCGAAGCATCGAGGAAGAGTTCGGGCTGCCGATCGTGCGGCGCGGACGTCGTTTCGAGGGCTTCACGCCGGAAGGCGAGCGAGTGCTGGCGTGGGCGCGTCAGGTGCTGGCCGACTGCGAGGGCTTGCGTCAGGAGGCCAGTGCGAGCCGCCGCGAGGTCACCGGATGCCTGCGTATCGGCGCAATCCCCACCGCGTTGCCGCTCGTCCCTCTGCTCACCGACGCGTGCCTGCGCGAGTTTCCCGGCATGCGCCATGAGGTCTATACGCTCTCCGCGACGCAAGCGTTGCGTCAGCTCTCCGAACTCGATCTGGACGTCGGCCTGAGTTATCTCGACGATCCGCGTCTGCGCGAATTCGAAACCATCTCCCTGTTCCGTGAGCGCTACGTGCTGATCGCGCGCGACGAGTCTGCGTTGTCGGGCCGCACGTCGCTGTCGTGGCACGAAGCGGCGAAGCTGCCGCTGTGTCTGCTCACTGGCAACATGCAGTGTCGTCAGGGGATCGATGCAGCGCTGGCGCGCGCGGGCACGTCGGCATCGCCGCGCGTGGAGACGGATTCGCTGATGGCGCTGTACGCGCACGTGCGTTGTGCGGGGCTGTTCAGCATCGTGCCCCACAGCGTGCTGTGTCTGGCGGAGATGCGCGACGAGTTACACGCCGTGCCGTTGCAACCGGCGCTGCATCGCGAGATCGGTCTTATTCTGCGCGAGCGGCTGCCCCGTCCGCCATTGCTGGACGCCGCCATTGCCGCCTTTCGCTCAGTGGATCTGCAAACCCGGCTGGACGCATTGCTGCCTGCGTAAAACTGCACGCATCGGTCCATCGCAACCTCGCTTGCGCGGCATACAATGCCGCCATGAACCTACAGATCCGAAGCGAAGCTGCTGCCGACGTCGACGCCATCGAAGCGCTGACCATCGCCGCCTTTCAAGACGCACCGCACACCGCGCATACGGAGCAGTTCATCGTGGCTGCATTGCGTCGCGCCGGACAACTTAGCGTATCGCTCGTTGCAGAAGATCGCGGTGTCATTGTGGGACACGTGGCGATCTCTCCGGTCACGATCAGCGACGGTGCCCGAGAGTGGTATGGCCTTGGTCCGATTTCCGTCGCCCCTGATCGTCAGGGCGAGCGCATCGGTAGCCAACTCATGCGCGCGGCGCTCGACGCGCTTCGTCGACTGGGCGCAGCCGGTTGCGTCGTGCTGGGCGAGCCGTCGTATTACGGACGGTTCGGTTTCCGCGCCGACCCGTCGTTGTGTTTGCCGGACGTGCCCGCCGAGTATTTTCAGATGACGCATTTCGACGGCCCGATGCCGACCGGCACGGTCGCCTACCACGACGCGTTCAACGCCACCGCTTGAGCCGTCGCCAGCGCCGGGTAGCAGGCGATCCGGCAAAAATCCCTTGACCTAAAGTCGACTTGAATTGCCACACTGCATGTCATAGGCCATGCCGGGTGACGTTCGGGACATCGTGGGGATCGACCGACGTCCGCATTGGCATGCGCCTCCACCGTATCGACATGAGGGATGCCAATGACCGAAAACGCGAATCAAGATCAGTCCGAACTATGGAACGGCCGCTCGGGCAGTGCGTGGGTGGACAACCGTGCCGCGCTCGACCAGATGTTCGTGCCGCTCGCGAGGTTTCTCATCGACCGCGCGCGCGACGTTGCGCAACAAACGCCCTCGGGGCGTTTGCTCGACGTCGGGTGCGGCACAGGCGGCGCAACGCTCGCGCTGTCCGCCGCGCTGGGTCATTCCTGGCAACTCACGGGGGCCGACATCTCCGCACCGATGATCGAGACGGCGCGTACCCGCGCGGCCAACGCTCGTGCACCGGTCGAATTTCTTTGCGCCGACGTGCAGACGCACGTGTTCCCGCAAGCGCATTTCGATCTCATCGTCTCGCGGCTTGGCGTCATGTTCTTCGACGATCCCGTTGCCGCCTTCGCCAATCTACGCGCGTGCGCCTACCCGGGGGCGGCGCTCCACACGCTCGTGTGGCGAGGGCCGTCGGAGAATCCGTTCATGACTGTCGCCGAGCGTGTCGCCGCGCCGTTACTCTGCGGCTTGCCGCCCAGACAGCCGGGCGGGCCGGGGCAGTTCGGTTTTGCGGATCGCGAGCGCGTCGCGGCCATCTTGTCGTCGGCCGGGTGGGAGGATGTCAGGCTTGAGCCCGTGCACTTCGATTGCACGTTCTCGCAGGCCGACTTGCGCGATTACGCGTCGCGTCTCGGGCCGGTGGGACTGGCGCTCGTCGGTCTAGATCCGGCAAAGCGGGAGCACATCGTAGACGCCATCGTCGACGCCTATGCGCCATTCGTCGCGCAGGGTGAGGTGCGCTTCACCTCGGCGTGCTGGCACCTTTGCGCACGTGCACCGTCGGGCGACGTCTGAGGCCACCGCGCGTCAGCCACATCGCTTTGATAGGTCTCGCCGATCAACCGATCGACCGGAACGATTTTCCAGACGAAACGCATACACCGATCATTGGCCTCAATGCAGCGACGCCAACGACGTCAGCGTCGCCAAGCAGACATCTTGCAGATAACCATTCAGGAGTGAGACACCATGGCCAAGATTGTTTGTGTACTGTACGACGACCCCGTTACCGGCTACCCGAAGACCTACGCTCGCGACGATCTGCCGAAGATCGAGTGCTACCCCGACGGCCAGACGCTGCCCACGCCGCGTGCCATCGACTTCCAGCCGGGCGCATTGCTCGGTAGCGTGTCGGGTGAATTGGGCCTGCGCAAGTACCTCGAATCGAACGGCCACGAACTCGTCGTGACGTCGAGCAAGGACGGCGACAACAGCGTGCTCGACCGCGAACTGGCCGACGCCGAAATCGTGATATCGCAACCGTTCTGGCCCGCCTATATGACGGCCGAGCGTATCAAGCGTGCGAAGAAGCTGAAGATGATCGTGACCGCTGGCATCGGCTCGGACCACACCGATCTGCAAGCCGCGATGGAACACGGCATCACCGTTGCGGAAGTGACGTACTGCAACAGCAACAGCGTGGCAGAACACGTGATGATGACGACGCTGGCGTTGGTGCGTAACTACCTGCCGTCGTATCAATGGGTGCTCAAGGGCGGTTGGAACATCGCCGACTGCGTCGAGCGTTCGTACGATCTGGAAGGCATGCATGTGGGCACGGTGGCGGCAGGGCGTATTGGCCTGCGTGTGCTGCGTCTGATGAAGCCGTTCGGCACGCATCTGCACTACCTCGATCGTCACCGTCTGCCGGAATCGGTCGAGAAGGAACTCAACCTCACGCACCACACGAGCCTTGAGAGCCTCGCCAAGGTGTGCGACGTGGTCACGCTGAACTGCCCGCTGCACCCGGAAACGGAGCACATGATCAACGCCGACAGTCTGAAGCACTTCAAGCGCGGCGCCTACCTGATCAACACGGCGCGCGGCAAGTTGTGCGATCGCGATGCCGTCGCGGCAGCGCTCGAAAGCGGCCAGCTCGCGGGCTACGGCGGCGACGTCTGGTTCCCGCAACCGGCACCGGCCGATCACCCGTGGCGCAGCATGCCGCACCACGGCATGACCCCGCACATTTCGGGCACGAGCCTGTCGGCACAGACGCGCTACGCAGCTGGCACGCGCGAAATCCTGGAGTGCTACTTCGAGAACCGTCCGATCCGCAACGAGTACCTGATCGTGCAGAACGGCAAGCTCGCCGGTGTGGGCGCGCACTCGTACAGCGCTGGCAACGCCACGGGCGGTTCGGAAGAAGCCGCTCGCTTCAAGAAGTCGGCCTGATGCCCTTCATGCGTGAGCATCAGTCTTGCTGATTCACCGCAGTAACGTTGTTCCGGTAGTTCTTATGCAGTTCCTGGCTGTACCCGCTGGGTCGTCGGTCCGACGCCCAGTGGGGTAGTACCTCCTCGTGCAACATCGCGATCTCAAACCGGTGCGTCGTTTCGATGCACCGGTTTTTTTTACGTCGCGAAATGCACGTCACATCACGCTCAGGCGGGGCGCTTCGGAATCTCCAGTCCGCGAATCACTGCCGGACGCGCCACAAATGCGCCCAGCGCGCGCTGCACGTTCTTGAACTGATCGAAGCCAACGAGATCCCCCGCCTCATAGAAGCCGACGAGGTTGCGCACCCACGGGAACGTAGCGATATCGGCGATGGTGTATTCGTCGCCCATCAGCCACTGGTGGTCGGCCAGACGTGCATCGAGCACCGCGAGCAGGCGCTTCGACTCGGCGACGTAACGGTCGCGCGGACGTTTGTCCTCGTAGTCCTTGCCTGCAAATTTGTTGAAGAAGCCCAACTGGCCGAACATCGGGCCGACGCCGCCCATCTGGAACATGACCCATTGCAGCGTTTCGTAACGCGCGGCCGGATCGATGGGCAGCAGCTTGCCGGTCTTCTCGGCGAGGTACCAGAGGATCGCGCCCGACTCGAACAGCGGCAGCGGCTTGCCGCCAGGACCGTTCGGATCGAGGATTGCCGGAATCTTGTTGTTCGGGTTGAGCGAGAGGAATTCCGGCGTGAGCTGATCGTTGGTCTGGAAGCTCACCAGATGCACTTCGTACGGCAGCCCGATTTCTTCGAGCATGATCGACACCTTCACCCCGTTGGGCGTAGGCAGCGAATACAGTTGCAGACGCTCCGGGTGCGCGGCAGGCCACTTGCGCGTGATCGGAAACTGGGACAACTCGGCAGATTGATCGGACATGGGGATCGACGCATTCGGGATGAGCGGCCAACTGCGCCGCGGGACGCCCAATATAACGCCAAGCGCGCGGACGTGCTGGCGCGTGCACCGTCTGCGTCGGGGCGTGCACCAGCGTTGTGCCGGACACCGAACGGCCCTTACTTCATGACAGCCATAGGGCAGGTTTCGTGAATGTCCCTCACGCGCTCATCAAAAAAACTCACCTTGTAACGGCGCTCATCGACGCCTTAAATTAAAAGCCTTCGCTCGCGTCGGCCTTCTGCCGGTGCACGAACTCCCCCTCACTCAAGGATGACACCATGAGCACGTTCAAGACGAAGGATGGCACCGCGATTTTCTACAAGGACTGGGGCAAGGGCCGCCCGGTCGTGTTCTCCCACGGCTGGCCGTTGAGCGCCGACGCCTGGGACGCACAAATGCTGTTTCTGGTGCAACACGGTTATCGCGTGATCGCACACGACCGACGTGGCCACGGCCGCTCGGAGCAGCCCGGTACCGGTAACGACATGGACACCTACGCCGACGACCTCGCCGCCCTTGTCGAGCATCTCGATCTGAACAACGCCACGTTCGTCGGCCATTCGACCGGCGGCGGCGAAGTCGCGCATTACCTGGGCCGTCACGGCACGAAGCGCGCGGCGCAGGCCGTGCTCATCGGCGCCGTGCCGCCCGTCATGCTCAAGTCGGACAAGAACCCGGGTGGCCTGCCCATCGGTGTGTTCGACGAAATCCGCGCGAATGTCGCGGCCAATCGTTCGCAGTTCTATCAGGATCTGGCGGTGCCGTTCTACGGCTACAACCGTCCGAACGCCAAGACGTCGCAGGGCGTGATCGACGCCTTCTGGGCGCAGGGCATGTGGGGTTCGCACCTCGGCCAGTACCTGTGCGTGAAGGAGTTCTCCGAGGTGGATTACACCGAAGACCTGAAGAAGATCGACGTGCCGACGCTCGTGCTGCATGGCGACGACGATCAGATCGTGCCGATCGACGATTCGGGCAAGCTCACCGCGCAGATCGTCAAGAACGCAACGCTGAAGATCTATCCGGGCGGCGCGCACGGCATGTGCACCGTCGAAGCGGATAAGGTGAACGCCGATCTTCTGGAATTCCTGAAGCAGGCGTCGTAAGCCTTTCGTCGCGCCAATGAAAAAGGGACGGCAATCGCCGTCCCTTTTTTACCTCAGCGAGCGCAAGCTCAGCCGTTCAGCACCTTGGCGATGCTGTCGGCCACGACGGCGACGTTGCTCTCGTTCAGCCCGGCCACGCACATGCGGCCCGAGCGGATCAGATAGACGCCGTGGGCTTCACGCAGCACGTCGACCTGTGCGGCCGTCAGACCCGTGTACGTGAACATGCCACGCTGCTCCAGATAACGCGAGAGCATGGTGTCCGGCACATGGCCGCGCAGACCGTCGTGAATCGCACCGCGCATGCGCGTGATGCGCTGGCACATGGCCGCGAGTTCCTCTTCCCACGACTTGCGCAGCTCCGGCGTGCTCAGCACCTTGGCGACGATCTTCGCGCCGTGCGTGGGCGGGTTGCTGTAGTTCGAGCGCACGGCGCTCGTCAGCTGGCCCAGCACGCGATCGGCAGCTTCCGACGATTCGCAGATGACCGACAGGCCGCCGCAACGCTCGCCGTACAGCGAGAAGTTCTTCGAGAACGAGTTGGCGACGAAGGCGGGCAGGCCCTGACGCGCCAGTTCGCGAATCACGAAGGCGTCGGCTTCGATGCCCGAGCCGAAACCCTGATACGCCATGTCGACGAAGGGCAGCAGTTCGCGCTTCTTGAGCACTTCGATCAGTTGCACCCATTGCGCGTTGTTCAGATCGACGCCGGTCGGGTTGTGGCAGCAAGCGTGCAGCAGCACGACGCTACGGGCAGGCAGCTTGTCGATGGCGTCGACCATCGCTTCGAATTGCAGGCCACCGGTGGCTTCGTCGTAATACGGATACGTATTCACGGTGAAACCGGCGCGCTCGAAGATGAAGCGATGGTTATCCCACGTCGGATCGCTCACCCACACTTGCGAGCCGGGGAAGTAACGCTTGATGAAATCTGCGCCGACCTTCAGTGCGCCGGAACCGCCGAGCGTCTGCACGGTGGCGATGCTGCCGTTCTTGCGCGCGGGCGAGTCTTCGCCGAACACGAGACCTTGCACGGCGTCGCGGTAGTTGGCAAAGCCAGCCATCGGCAGATACGGCTTCGGACCGACTTCGGCCAGCAGCAGCGCTTCGGCCTGACGAACCGCGTTCATGACCGGCAGACGGCCCGCATCGTCGTAATAGATGCCGATGCTCAGGTTGACCTTGTTGGTACGCGGATCTTTCGCGAAATTCTCGTTGAGCGAGAGGATCGGGTCACCGGGATAGGCATCGATGTGTTCGAACATGGCAGTTCCTGGAATAGCGATGGAATAACGATGGGGTAACGCTCGATGATACCGCTAGTGCGGCACTGCCGGGTGTACGCCGGGCGTCGAAAGCCCGGCGTGCGGCGTTGACTTATTTAGCGCGTTGCGCTGACCGGGACCGGCGCGGCCGCGTTTTTCTGACGCAGACGGTAGCCGACGGCCAGCACCACCAGCCAAACCGGGATCAGATACACGGAGATGCGCAGATCCGGGATCAGATACATCACGACCAGAATGCCAGCGAGGAACGCCAGACACAGGTAGTTCGTGAACGGGTAGCCGAGGCTCTTGAAGAACGTGGTCTCGCCAGCGCGTGCCTTGGCGCGACGGAAAGCCAGATGGATCACGCTGATCATCGCCCAGTTGATGATCAGCGCCGACACGACCAGACCCATCAGCAGTTCGAACGCCTTGCCCGGCATGAAGTAGTTGATTACCACGCACACGGCCGTTGCGGCTGCCGAGACGCCGAGGGCGGCCAGCGGAATGCCACGCGCATTGACCTTGAGCAGCGCGCGCGGCGCATTGCCCTGACCGGCCAGACCGTAGAGCATGCGGCTGTTGCAATACACGCAGCTGTTGTAGACGGACAGCGCAGCGGTCAGCACCACGGCGTTGAGCACGTGCGCGACGAAGTTGCTGTTCAGCTCATGGAAGATCAGCACGAACGGGCTACCGCCGGAGACGACCTTCTCCCACGGATACAGCGAGAGCAGCACGCCGAGTGCGCCGACGTAGAAAATCAGAATGCGGTAGATGACCTGATTGGTCGCGCGCGGAATGCTGCGCGACGGGTCGTCCGCTTCCGCCGCCGTAATGCCGACCAGCTCAAGCCCGCCGAACGAGAACATGATGACCGCCATCGCCATGACGAGGCCGGACACACCGTTCGGGAAGAAGCCGCCGTGCTGCCACAGGTTGGCGACGCTCGCTTGCGGGCCTGCGTTGCCGGAGACGAGCAGATAGCCGCCGAAGCCGATCATGCCGACGATGGCGGCGACTTTGACGATGGAGAACCAGAACTCCATCTCGCCATACGACTTCACGCTGGAGAGGTTGATGGCGTTGATGACGCCGAAGCAAACGAGTGCCGAGACCCACGTGGGAATGCCGGGCCACCAGTACTGAACGTAGATGCCGACGGCAGAGAGTTCGGCCATCGAGACGAGGACGTAAAGCACCCAGTAATTCCAGCCGGAGACGAAGCCTGCGAACTGACCGCAATACTTGTTGGCGAAGTAGCTGAACGACCCGGCGACGGGTTCGTCCACGACCATTTCACCGAGTTGGCGCATGATGAAAAACGCGACGACGCCCGCAATGGCGTAGCCCAGCAAGACTGAGGGGCCAGCGGTTTTGATGGTCTGGGCGATGCCGAGAAAGAGGCCGGTGCCGATCGCGCCACCGAGCGCGATCAACTGGATGTGACGATTCTTCAGGCCGCGGTGGAGCGAGCCATCTTTTGCTGCGTTGGCGGACATGTCTGTTCCTTACCCTACCTTCGTATTCACGCGACGCGCTTCTCTGTTTTCATGCGGTGAGCACGAACCGGAAACGTTGAGCCGCCACGGCGCGGCGCTTATGGCGCCGTCACCGTGTCCTTTGGGATCGTCCGTGCGAGCGGACGATCATGTCTCCCCGGAACTCAGACCTTGAGCGTGCCGCGCTCGATCTGGTCGCGCTCGAGCGATTCGAACAGCGCCTTGAAGTTGCCTTCGCCGAAACCGTCGTCGCCTTCGCGCTGGATGAACTCGAAGAACACCGGGCCGAGCAGCGTCTTCGAGAAGATCTGCAACAGCAGACGCGGCTTGCCGTTCTCGGTCGTACCGTCGAGCAGAATGCCGCGCGCCTTCAGTTCGCCCACCGGCTGACCGTGACCCGGCAGACGGGTCTCGAGCGCATCGTAGTAGAAGTCGTTCGGCGCGGTCATGAGGTCGACGCCTGCCATTTGCAGGTTGTCGATGACCTGAAGCAGGTTGTCGGTGAGGAAGGCAATGTGCTGAATGCCTTCACCGTTGAAGGCCATCAGGAATTCCTCGATCTGGCCGCTGCCCTTGGCCGATTCCTCGTTCAGGGGAATGCGGATTTTACCATCCGGGGCGGTCATCGCCTTGGAGGTCAGGCCGGTGTATTCGCCCGAAATGTCGAAGTAGCGAATCTCGCGGAAGTTGAACAGCTTCTCGTAGAAGTTGGCCCAGTAAGCCATGCGACCACGATAGACGTTGTGCGTCAGGTGATCGATCAGGCGCAAGCCGTGACCGACCGGGTGGCGGTCGACGCCTTCGATGTATTCGAAGTCGATGTCATAGATCGACTTGCCTTCTTCGAAGCGGTCGATCAGATACAGCGGCGCGCCGCCAATACCCTTGATCGCGGGCAGACGCAGTTCCATCGGACCGGTTTCGATCTCGACCGGCTGTGCGCCGAGTTCCAGCGCGCGGGCGTAGGCCTTGTGCGAGTCCTTCACGCGGAAGGCCATGCCGCAGGCGCTCGGACCATGCTCGGCGGCGAAGTAGGCCGCTTCGCTGTTCGGCTCGCGGTTCACGATGAAGTTGACCTCGCCCTGACGGTACAGCACCACGTCTTTCGAGCGGTGACGCGCCACGAGCGTGAAGCCCATCTGTTCGAAAATGGGTTCGAGGACATTCGGCGTAGGCGAAGCGAATTCCACGAATTCGAAGCCCATCAATTGCATCGGATTTTCAAACAGGTCGGCCATGATCGTCTCGGCTTGGTGAAGTGATTTGCAGGGATGACAGATTCATTGGACGCGTGCACCGGCCGGAGGTTACGTCCCGGCAAATACAGACGACGTCGGTTCGTGCAACAAAATTGTGCTTTATTGACCGGTGGGTCGGGTTATCACAATCAGCTCGTTCCGTCCGTCGAAATCCTTGCTATTGCAAGTGTTTCGCGCACATTTGCGTCATTTCATGAGGGGCAGTGTAAGTGCGTCGGCGCAAAATAGGATTTCGTAAATGCGCTATGGAAACCCTAGGTTATGCACTAATATTTCTAAAATTGGCTGCGATGGGAAATAAAAATGCACGACATTGAGATCGATCGGATTGACGTACGCTTGCTGGGGATATTGCAGGGCCACGGGCGGATTTCGAACCTCGAACTGGCCGAAGCGATCAAGCTTTCGCCCGCGCAGACGCTGCGGCGTCACCGCCGTCTCGAAGAAATGGGTGTAATCAAGGGCTACGACACGAGGCTCGACGCGCAACGGCTCGGCTTCAGCGTGGTCGCGTTCGTCCATGTGACGATGGAGCGCGGCCATATCCGCGACCTGTCGAACTTCAAGGGACTGGTCGCGGAACTCGCGCAGATTCAGGAATGTTTTTCCGTGACGGGCGACATCGACTACGTGCTCAAGGTCGTGGCGCGCGATTTGAAGGCGCTGTCCGAGTTTCTGCTCGATACGCTCATGCGCATTCCCGGCGTGAGCGCGGTGAAGTCGAGCGTCTGTCTCGACGAGATCAAATGCACGTCGGCCGTGCCGCTTTGATGGCGGCTAGGGCGTTCGTCACGGTTTAGGACGCGGTGTACGCGTCGCCATCCACGCGTACACGACGGACAGCGCGACCAGCCCGCAGCCGACCCACGGCGTGAGCCCGAGGGCGTTTGCGTCGACCAGTGCGCCACCCGCACCCGCGCCGAGTGCGACCCCGACATGCATGGCGGCGACGTTCACACCGACGTTCGCCTCGGCATCCTGCGGCGCGGTGCGAATCAGAAAGTTCTGCACGACCGGGGAGATCGACCACGACAGCGCACCCCAGACCATCATCGCCACGAGAAAGAGGGCGACTTGCCAGACATCGCCGCCTAACGCCGTCACCGTCATCGCTGCCAGCGGCACGCTCGCCATCGCGACGAGAAACAACGACGGACAGCCGAGCAGCGAGGCGACCGGCCCGGCCCGATCTGCGGCCCATCCACCGAGCCATGCGCCCGCCACGCCCGCGACACCGAACGCCAGAAACAGCAGGCTCATCGTGTCGGGTGAGGGAGCGAGCAGCGACTGAAGGTACGGCACGAGATAAGCGAAGAGGGTGAAGTGACCCCCGAGCATCGCAATCGTCACGCCCTGTGCGGCGAGACGTCGCGGTTGCGCGAGTGCGCGAACGTAGGCGCGCAATGTCAGCGCGGCGGGCGGCGTACTCGACGGCAACGCGCGCCACAGCACGAACACGAGCGGGGCGCTCGCCAGCGCGATGGCAGCGAAGACGGCGCGCCATCCGGCCCAGTGTTCGAGCGTCATGCCCAGCGGCACGCCGAGCACCAGCGACGCACTGATGCCCATGAAGATGATGCCGACGGCGCGTCCGTGATAGTCGGGCGGTGTAATTTCGGTCGCGAGTCGTGAGCACAACAGCACGATGGTGGCGCAACTCGCGCCCATCGCAATGCGCGCCGCAAACAACGTGGCATAGCCCGGTGCGAAGGTCGCTGCCAGATTGCTTAGCGTGAAGACCACGAGTGCGACGATGAGTGCGCGTCGTCGCGAATGCCGGGAAAGCCACGCGGCCATCGTGAAGGCCCACAACGCGAACACGGCCGAGAAGACGGTCGTCAATTGTCCGGCGGAGGCCATCGACACGTTCAGGCCGCTCGAAATGGCGGGAAGAATGCCCGTGCAGATGTTCTCGTCGATGCCGACGAGAAATACCGTCAGCGCGAGCAGCCAGACTCGGGCCGTGCGTGGACGTTCGTGCGCGGCGGCGCTATCGGGCGACGGCGAGTGTGTCGCGGTGAGCGTTGGGGCAGTCGGGGATGAAGCGGGCGAGGATGCAGCAGGTGGGGTGCGGGCCAAGGTGGTCTCCGATGTCGAGACATGTGCCGCGCGACACCGGGATTGGCGCCGACGGCTGAGCATGTCGATCCGTCGGGTTTCGGGACTGGCCCTTGGCTATCCCATGAGTTCACACGATATCGGAGACGCCGCCGATGGACAAGCCCGTGCGGCAATGCGCCGCCGGTCGGCGATGGTGCTCATCCCACATCGTGGGAAACGCATGAGGCGACACATCATGGTTGACAGCGTCAGAAAATCTGTGATTTCATGTGCCTCATGATCACCGCGCAATTCTCCCTCTCGCTACGACTACTAGCCCGCTCCACCGGGCTTGGTCCGTTGCTGCGCGCGTGCATCGTCTGAATTCCTCACTGAAGCACCGCTGATTTTCCCCAGTTACGCCGACCTGAGCCCCGGTTCATCCAACCGGAGGTCGTAGCTTATCTGCGTCTGTGCGTCGTCCGGTTGACACTTTTGCTGACAATCGAGACCCGCCATGTTGAAGAACCCCGCTACGAAGTACCAATCGTTCACCCCGGTCAACATCCCCGACCGACAGTGGCCGAGCCGCACCATCACGCGTGCCCCGATCTGGATGAGCACCGACCTGCGCGACGGTAATCAGGCGCTCTTCGAGCCGATGGACGCCCAGCGCAAGATGCGCATGTTTAAGACGCTCGTCGCCATTGGCTTCAAGGAAATCGAAGTGGCGTTCCCGTCGGCTTCCGACACCGATTTCAACTTCGTGCGTGAGTTGATCGAAGGCGGTCACATTCCCGACGACGTCACCATCGAAGTGCTCACGCAAGCCCGCGACGACCTCATCGAACGCACCTTCGCTTCGCTCAAGGGCGCACCGCGCGCCATCGTTCACCTCTACAACGCAACGGCCCCCGAATTCCGCCGCATCGTCTTCAATCTCGATCAGCCGGGCGTGAAGGCGCTCGCCGTGTCCGCTGCGAAGACGATCAAGCGCTGCGCCGATGCTGCGCCCGAAACGAAATGGACGTTGCAATACAGCCCGGAGACCTTCACGGGCACCGAACTCGATTTCGCCAAGGAAGTTTGCGACGCCGTCTTCGACGTATGGCAACCGACGCCTGAGCGCAAGTGCATCGTCAACTTGCCCGCGACCGTCGAAATCGGCACGCCGAACTACTACGCCGACCAGATCGAGTGGATGCATCGCAACCTCGCGCGCCGCGACTCGCTGATCCTCTCCGTTCACCCGCACAACGACCGTGGTACGGCCGTTGCTGCCGCCGAACTGGCCGTGATGGCTGGTGCCGATCGCATCGAAGGCTGCCTCTTCGGCAACGGCGAGCGCACGGGTAACGTCGACCTCGTCACACTCGGTCTGAACTTGTACACGCAGGGTGTCGATCCGGGCCTCGACTTCTCGAACATCAACGAAATCGCTCGCACGTCGGAAGAATGCACGCAGTTGCCGGTGCACCCGCGTCACCCGTATGTCGGCGATCTCGTGTTCACCGCGTTCTCCGGCTCGCACCAGGACGCCATCAAGAAGGGCCTCGCCGCGCAGAAGTCGGATGCCGTCTGGGAAGTGCCGTATCTCCCCATCGACCCGAGCGATCTCGGCCGCACGTACGACTCGATCATTCGCGTGAACAGCCAGTCGGGCAAGGGTGGCATCGCCTACTTGCTGGAGCAGACGTACGGCGTGCAGATGCCGCGTCGCCTGCAAGTCGACTTCAGCTCGGCCGTGCAGCGCTACACCGACGAGACGGGCGCGGAAGTCACCGCCTCGCAGATCTGGCAACTGTTCCAGAAGGAATACGTGGTGTCGACGGATCCGGTGGCGTACGTCGCCCACACGCTCTCCGAGCGCGACGGCCGTCAGCACATCGCCGTGACCATCGACGTGCATGGCCAGCGCACGACGGTGTCGGGTGCCGGTAACGGTCCGCTCGACGCGTTGATGAATGCCATGCGCACGCCGGTTCGCGTGCAGCACTACGAAGAGCGCGCGCTGACGCAAGGCGCAGATGCACGTGCCATCGCCATCGCGGAAATGGCGGGCGAAACGATTGTGGGTAGTGCGTTCGGCGTGGGTATCGACGCCAATCTGACGACGGCCTCGATCCGTGCGGTGATCAGCGGCATCAACCGTGCTTACGCCCGCAGCGATGCCGACGCGCAAGGCAAGTTCTTCGACGGCGTCATGCGTGACGTGGCGAAGGCTGTCTGAGCGACGCGAACGCTAAGGAATAACAGGAAGGACTGAAGGAGACATTGGGCAGAAGCGTCCCGCCCCGCACTGATCGTGCGGGCGGGACATCGGGAGCGGCGTGGCGGAACTTACCGGTGATCGCACGCACTCCCGGCCCGAAAACATCGGCGGTGTTGCCGTATTACACCGCTTCGATGGCGATAGCGATGCCTTGGCCGACCCCAATGCACATCGTACACAGCGCAAAGCGACCACCCGTACGCTTGAGTTGATACATCGCCGTCGTGACCAGACGTGCGCCGCTCATGCCGAGCGGATGGCCCAACGCAATGGCGCCACCGTTCGGATTGACACGCAGATCGTCGTCGGCCACGCCGAGTTGTCGCAACACGGCCAGGCCCTGGCTCGCAAACGCTTCGTTGAGTTCGATGACGTCGAACTGATCGAGCGACATACCGAGCCGCGCGAGCAGTTTTTGCGTTGCGGGAGCCGGACCGATGCCCATGATGCGCGGTGCCACCCCTGCCGTCGCCATGCCCAACACACGGGCACGCGGCGTCAGGCCATAGCGCGCCGCACTCGCCTCGTCTGCCAGCAGCAGAGCGCAGGCGCCGTCGTTGACGCCAGAAGCGTTACCGGCGGTCACGGTGCCATCAGGGCGTACCACGCCCTTGAGTCTGGCGAGCGCTTCCATGCTCGTCGCACGCGGGTGTTCGTCGCGATCCACAACGATCGCTTCGCCCTTCTTCTGGGCGATGGACACCGGCGTGATTTCCTCGGCCAGCGTGCCGTTCGCCTGAGCGCGCGCCGCCTTCTCCTGCGAGCGGACCGCAAAGCGATCCTGATCTTCGCGGCTGATGCCGAAATCGGTCGCCACGTTCTCGCCCGTCTCGGGCATCGAATCCACCCCGTACTGCGCCTTCATCAGCGGATTGACGAAACGCCAGCCGATGGTCGTGTCGTACATCTCCGCCTGGCGCGAAAACGCGCTGGCTGCCTTGCCCATCACGAACGGCGCACGGCTCATGCTTTCCACACCGCCCGCAATCATCAGACCCGCTTCGCCTGCCTTGATGGCGCGCGCGGCGGTGCCGATGGCGTCCATGCCCGAGCCGCACAGACGGTTGATCGTGGCGCCCGGCACGTCCTGCGGCAGGCCCGCGAGCAGCGCCGACATGCGCGCCACGTTGCGGTTGTCTTCGCCCGCCTGATTGGCGCAGCCGTAGATCACGTCGGCGACTTGCGTCCAGTCGACGTTCGCGTTGCGCGCCATGAGCGCCTTGAGGGGGATCGCGCCGAGATCGTCGGCACGCACCGACGACAGTGCGCCGCCGTAGCGGCCGATAGGGGTGCGAATCGCGTCGCAGATGAAGACTTCACTCATTTTTTACCTCAGGCAATGGAGGGGGACGGCAGCAGCGTCACACCGGTCAGGCGTTGCAGTTCGTCGAACGCGAGGCCCTCGACCATATCGACGACGCGCAATCCTTCAGGCGTCACGTCGATGACCGCGAGGTCGGTGTAGATGCGCGTGACGCAGCCCACGCCGGTGAGCGGATACGTGCACTGCTCGACGATCTTGCTTTCACCCTGTTTGGTCTGGTGTTCCATCATGACGAACACCTGCTTCGCGCCGCTCGCAAGGTCCATCGCGCCGCCGACGGCCGGAATTGCATCGGGTGCGCCCGTGTGCCAGTTGGCGAGGTCGCCGGTCTTCGAGACCTGGAACGCGCCCAGCACGCAGAAGTCGAGGTGGCCGCCGCGCATCATCGCGAACGAGTCGGCGTGATGGAAGTACGCACCGCCCGGCTTGAGCGTGACGGGTTGCTTACCGGCGTTGATGAGGTCTTCGTCCTCTTCGCCCTTGGCAGGGGCCGGGCCCATGCCGATCACGCCGTTCTCGCTCTGGAGAATGATTTCCTTCTCGGCGGGGAGATGGTTGGCCACTGCCGTGGGCAGGCCGATGCCGAGGTTCACATAAGCGCCGTCGGGAATATCCTGGGCGACGCGGGCGGCCATCTGGTCGCGGGTCAGTCGATTCATGTCTTGCTCCGGTTCAGATGGGGATCAGGCGGCGGTGGGCGGCACGGCGACCACACGCTGCACGAAGATGCCGGGCGTCACCACGGCTTCCGGATCGAGTTCGCCGAGTTCGACGACTTCGCTCACCTGAACGATGGCGCACTTCGCCGCCGTGGCCATGATCGGACCGAAGTTGCGGGCGGTCTTGCGATACACGAGGTTGCCCCAGCGGTCGCCCTTGAGCGCCTTGATGAGCGCGAAATCGGCGTGGATGGGCGATTCGAGCACGTACGACTTGCCGTCGATCACACGCGTCTCTTTACCTTCGGCGAGCAGCGTGCCGTAGCCGGTCGGTGTGAAGAATCCGCCGATGCCCGCGCCTGCGGCGCGAATACGCTCGGCGAGGTTGCCCTGCGGCACCAGTTCCAGTTCGATCTTGCCAGCGCGGTACAGACCGTCGAACACTTGCGAGTCGGTCTGACGGGGGAACGAGCAAATGATCTTTCGCACGCGTCCGGCCTTGAGCAGGGCGGCGAGGCCCGTTTCGCCGTTACCGGCATTGTTGTTGACGATGGTCAGGTCGCGAGCGCCTTGTTCGATCAGGGCGTCGATGAGCGCCGAGGGCATCCCGGCGTTGCCGAAGCCGCCAATCATGATCGTCGCGCCGTCATGGACGTCCGCAACTGCGCTGGCGAGCGAGTCGTAAATCTTGTTGATCACACGTGCCTCCTGGGCATTTCCGTCGATTCGCAAATCCACATTCCAGCCGGATGAACACGCTGGCGTGCACATTTCCGGTGGCTGTTTCCGGGCGATGACGTCTTGTGCGGCGGCATCGTCTGGTTCACAATGTTCTTATAGCGAACATATATTCGCTATAAGAACAGCGTAAGCCCTCCGTCGTTGGGCGTCAAGCGAGGGACTGCCCGGAGTCTTTGCGATGCGCACGGCGTGAGAAGGGCCTGAGCTGGACGAATTTGCGCGGTAGAACCGGCGGCGCAAATCCATTACGCTTGCCGTTCACGCAAAGCTCAACTTTCACCGACTTTCACCGATTACATGACCCCAGCGACGAACGACACCCCCGAAGCGACCGACAAGAAGCCGGGCGACTCCTATGTGCAGTCGTTTGCGCGCGGGCTGGCAGTGGTCAAGGCGTTCAACGCAACGCGTCCGGCGCAGACGCTCTCCGAAGTGGCGCAGGCGTCCGGTCTCACGCGCGCCGGGGCAAGGCGCATTCTGCTCACGCTCGAAGCCCTGGGTTATGTGCGCAGCGAAGGGCGTCTGTTTCGTCTGACGCCGCGCATTCTCGACCTCGGCTTTTCCTATCTGACGTCGATGCCGCTGTGGAATCTCGCCGAGCCGTTCATGGAGGCGCTGGTCCAGGAGGTGCAGGAAAGCAGCTCGGCGTCGGTGCTCGACGGCGACGACATCGTCTACGTGCTACGGGTGCCGGTGCGCAAGGTCATGTCGATCAACCTCTCCATCGGCAGCCGCCTGCCAGCGTGGTGCACGTCAATGGGCCGCGTGATGCTCTCCGCATTGCCGGACGACGAACTCGACGCGATCCTGCGCCGCGCCGATCTGCGTCAGCACACCGGACGCACCGTCACAGACATCGACACGCTGCGCGCACGAATTCTCGACGTGCGCGCAAAGGGCTGGGCGCTCGTCGATCAGGAACTGGAAGAGGGACTGATTTCGATTGCTGCGCCGATCCGCAATCGCGGCGGGCAAGTGATCGCCGCCATGAACGTCAGCGGTCAGGCAAACCGGACGTCGGCCGCCGAGATGGAAACGAAGTTCCTCGCTCCGCTGCAACAGGCCGCGCAGAAGATTTCGCAGATGGTGGTGGTGTAACGATTACGCACGGCAAACGTCGCCACAAGCAAAAGGGGCACCCGATGATCGGATGCCCCTTTTTCATTGACGAAGCCGAACGACTGACGGTCAGTGTGCGGCGTTGCCGAGCGCCCCGGCGCGCGCAAGACGAATCGCCGAGAGCAGTGTGTCGTGATCGCCAACCTGATTGGCGAGCAACAGAATCAATTGCGCGTTCGCCGCCTGACTTTGCGCGTCGTCGAGATCGCGGTGCATGTCGATGAGCGCCTCGTAGAAGTCGTCGGGACGCGTGAGTCGCGGTTGAGTATCGAGTGCCATGAAGTGTCTCCTTCCTGCTTTACTTGTGTCGTCGGATTGCGCTCATGCTGCGCATTGCAGCGGCGCGACTTCCGGTGCGGTGCGCCCCAGTGCGCGTTCGCGTGCGGCGGCGATGGCCGTCGCGTCGACCGAACGCCATCGCGCGCATACGTGTTGGTCGGGACGAATGAGATACACCGTGCCGGGCGCGGCGTCGTAACGCTGCGCGGCAAGTCCCTGTGTGTCGTGCCAGACGCTGTGCGTGTCGTGGGTATCGTGCGCCGCTTCGAGATCAGGCGTGACGAACACCGGTATCACCGGCACGCTGTCGCCCGACAAGGCTTCGAGCGAGGCGAGCGACGCAGCATCGAGCGACGACGGCGCACCGAACACGAGCGCGACGAAGCGTCCGCCCAGACGCGGCAGTAGCCAGCCCTCTTGACCGTGGCGCGCGAGCGGCGCGTCGACACAGGCGGCACCCGGCGTCATGCGACCGGCGAACGTGTCGGCTTCCGCAGTGTTCAGCGTCGACTCGTGCAACACGGCGGGCACGGACAGACGTCCGCTATTGACCAGTTGACGCGCGAACGCATGATCGCGGGCGAGCGTCAGCACAGCATCGCGGAACACGCGCGACACAGGGCTCTTCGGCGTAATGAAATCGGTGGAGCGCGTGGAGTTACGAATGTTCTCGTCGGCGGCGTACTCACGCTCGCGAGCGTACGTGTCGAGCAGCGTGTCGGGGGCATGACCGGCCAGCACCAGCGCGAGTTTCCACGCGAGGTTCTCGGCGTCCTGCACACCGCTGTTGGCCCCGCGTGCACCGAACGGCGACACACCATGTGCGGAGTCACCGGCGAACAGCACGTGACCGTGACGGAAGTCGTCCATGCGCAGACACGAGAACGTATAGACGCTGACCCATTCCAGCGTGAACTTCGCATCGGGGCCGAGCAACGCTTGCACGCGAGGGATGACACGCTCGGGGGCTTTCTCGGCGACCGGGTCGACGTCCCATCCCAATTGGAAATCGATGCGCCAGACATCGTCCGGCTGACGATGCAGCAACACCGACTGATTCGGGTGGAACGGCGGATCGAACCAGAACCAGCGCTCGGCGGGGAAGTCCGCCGTCATCTTTACGTCGGCAATCAGGAAGCGGTCCTTGAACGTGCGACCGTGGCTGTCGACGCCGATCAGCTTGCGCACGGGGCTGCGTGAACCGTCAGCCGCGACGACGTAGCGCGCGGTCGTCTGATACTCGCCATCCGGCGTCTCGACCGTGAGCGTAACGCTCGCATCCAACGCGCCGGGCGTGCCCTGCTGGGTGAGACCGACGACCTTGTTCTTCCAGCGAATCTCGATGTTCGGCAGCTCGCGTGCGCGCTCGAACAGATAGCCTTCGACGTAATACTGCTGAAGGTTGATGAAGGCTGGACGATGATGACCCGCTTCGGGCAGCAGATCGAAGTTGTAGACCTCCTGGTCGCGCAGGAACACGCGGCCCACGTTCCAGCGCACGCCTTTTTCCACCATGCGCTCGCCGCAACCCAGACGGTCGAAGATATCGAGCGTGCGCTTGGCGAAGCAGATGGCGCGCGAGCCGGTCGAGAGCGTGCAATCGTCGTCGAGCACGATCACGGACACACCTTGCTGCGCGAGGTCGATGGCGGTGGCGAGGCCAATCGGGCCTGCACCGACCACGATGACGGGGTGCGTGACGGGGTCGGCGTGTGCGGCCTGTTCGGCGCACGACCGATATTCGAACGTCAGGCGCTGGTAATCGATGCTGCTCATGCAAAGTCTCCATCGTCGGCACCGCACCGGCACGCAAGCGCCGGTGGGTGACGTTTTTCTACTTTTGCTTTGACTGCTGATTGCTACCTATTGCGGGCGCAGCGTCCTTGGCTGCGCCCGGTACCAACGCTGCGAACTTAGCTCTGCAGCGCGGCCCACATTTCCTTGTCGCGCTGCGCCGTCCAGATGCGCGGATGCGTGATGCCGGACGCTTCGTCGAATGCACGCGTCACGTCGAACGGCAGGCAGTGTTCGTAGATGAAGACGTGGCCGAATTTCGGATCCATCTGGCTACGCGTAAGCGCCATTGCGCCCTTCAGGTCGAGCTTCTGTTCGACGGCTTGCTTACCGGCTTCGAACAGCGTCGTCACGAAATCCTTGGTGTACGCGAGGCCCTTGGCAACTTCGTCGGGCGTGGTCAGCGCGGGGCCGCGACCCGGCACGAGCTTCTCTGCGCCGAGGGCTGCGAGGGCGTCGAGCGTGGCAGGCCATTCGGCGAGTTGTGCGTCGCCGGTGTAGCAGGCGGCGTCGTACTCGACGAGGTCGCCCGAGAACAACACCTTCTGCGACGGCAACCACACCACCGTGTCGCCCTTCGTGTGACCCGAACCGAGGTGCGCGATCTTCACTTCGAGCGTGCCGAGGAACAGCGTCATTTCCTTTTCGAAGACGAGCGTCGGCCACGTGAGGCCGGGCACCGTCTCGACACCGGCGAACAGACGCGGGAAGCGCTCGATCTCCGACTTCATGTCGGCTTCGCCGCGCTCGACGATCATCTCGTACGTGCCGCGGCTGGCGATGATCTGCTGTGCGCCTTCGGCGAAGTAGGCCGACGCGCCGAGCACACGCACGGCGTGGTAGTGCGAGAGCACGACGTACTTGATTGGCTTGTCGGTGACGGTACGGATCTTGGCGATCAGGTCCTGTGCCATCGCGGGCGTGGCCGTCGTGTCGACGATCATCACGCCGTCGTCGCCGATGATGACGCCCGAGTTCGGGTCGCCCTCGGCGGTGTAAGCCCAGGTGTTTTCCGATAGTTGGGTGAACGTGACCTTCTTGGCTTCCAGGTCGGCTTGCGAGGCGAATGCTTTGGCCATGCTTGTCTCTCTCTTATCTCGTCTGCGGGGAGGGTGCTGCTAGATGAGGGCATCTTACGAAACGCCCAGATTATTTGTCAATGACAAATCTGATTGTTATTTGCAAATGTGGCAGCATTGGTGATCGAAGCGGGTTTTCAGCGCGACGGGTCTCGGGTTAACCCTGCGGCATTGGACGGTTGTCCGGGAATCTCGCTGCCGACCCGTTTAAAATCTAGGCCATTTTTCCGAGGGAGCGCGGCTCCCAGAACTGCATGAATCGAATTCCGATGGACGGCACGACCGACGCGATGGACGGTGTAGAGGTGGCGGGCCAGCCCGGCCGTGCCTCGCGTGGTGTGCAAAGCGTGGATGTCGCGGCGCGCGTGCTTCAGGCGCTGGCGCAGGCACGCCGCCCGCTGGGCCCCGGCGACATCGCCACCCTGGCGGGGCTGCCGCCTGCGCAGGCGCACCCCTATCTGGTGAGTCTCACGCGACTGGGTTTGCTCAAGCGCGATCCTATGTCCGGCGATTACGCGCCGGGACCGATGACGCTGCGCCTCGCACTCCTGCATCTAGAAAACGATCCGGCTTATCGCGCCGCCGTGCCGCGTGTGGTGGCGTTCGCGCGCGAGACAGGCTTCTGCGCGGCGATCTGCACCAGTGCGCCGCAAGGGCCGGTCGTCGTGCATTTCGAACGGGCGGCGTTCCCGTTGCATGTGAACCTGCACGTGGGCTCGGTCATGTCGTTGACGACGACGTCGACCGGCCGCGCGTTCTGCGCCTTTACACCGTCGACGCAATGGCCGCAGGCGTGGCATGAACAGATGGTGGGCGATGCCGCCGAGCGGACGCGCTTTGACACCTTGCTGGAGGAGACGAGCGAGCACGGCATGTCGCGCAGCGTGAATACGCCCAGCCCGTCGGTGAGCAGTCTGTGTGCGCCGGTGTTCGATGCGAGCGGACGTTTGCGCCTCGCGCTCACGGCCATCGGTCCGACGGCGGCGCTCGACGTTGCATGGGACGGTGCCGCCGCGAACGCGTTGCGGGCGACGGCCGCGGCCATCGCGGCGCAGATCGGGACGTCGGGCAGCGATGGCGAGGTGGCGGCATGAGCGCGACTCGAAACCGCAGCGAACCCAAAGTGGAAAAGGACGAGATGGGAAGTGGTGCCGCCAAGCCGCAACGCGGCATTCAGGCGCTGGAGAGCACGGGTGTGTTGCTCGAAGCGCTGGTGTCGGCCGGACGTCCGTTGCCGCTCAACGCGCTCGCGCGAGAAGCCGGAATGGCGGCCGCCAAGGCGCATCCGCATCTTGTCAGCCTACAGCGGGCGGGCTTGCTCTCGCGCGACGAAAACGGCAATTTCGAAGCGGGCGTGCTGAGTCTGGATCTCGGGCTGATGGCGTTGCAGCGTCTATCGCCGACCGGCGAAGCCGAGCCGGAGATTCTGGCACTTGCGCAGGCGACGGGGCTGTCGGCTGCGATGGCGGTCCTGGGGCCGGTGGGACCGACGGTCGTGCGTCTGGAAGAGGCGATGCGTCCGCAGCACGTGAGCTTGCGCATCGGCACCGTACTCTCGCTGGTGAATACGGCCATCGGGCGCACGTTCGCAGCCTTCCTGCCCGAGGCTGTGCTCGACGGACTGCTCGCGCAGGAGCCGGTGCGCATGGCGGGGCTAGGCGCGGAAGGGCGTGCGGCAAAGCCGCCTGCCGACTACAGCGCGCGTCTGAGCGCGATTCGCGAGCAGCAATTCGATACGGCGCTGAGCAATCCTGTGCCCGGCATCGATACGGTTGCGGTGCCGGTGTTCGATCACACCGGCGAGGTGACGTTGGTGCTCGCGCTGATGGGGTCGACGGGCAGTTTCGAAACCGCGCTCGACGCCGCGCCTTCGCAAGCGTTGCGCGCCGCAGCGCATCGACTGTCGTGGCGGTTTGGCGCGGTGGGGCGCATGGACGAGGCGTCGGCATAGTCGTTCGGCGCTACGGCGACGTATTTCCGCCACGCCGGGCAGATGGTCGACGAGGGGACGCGCACGCACGGTAAGATGACCGTCAGCACCACCCGCGTTCCTCTCGTTTCCCTGTCACCCCGACCTGTTGCCATGACTGCTGCCATGACCCGCGTGATGACCCGTGAGCCCGTTCGAACTCCCGACGTTTTCAAAGACAGTGTTCCGGGCCGCCGGTGGCTCAGGCGTAACAGCGCGCGGTGGCAGACATGTATTGCCGCGTTGACGGTCGTGGGCGCACTGAGCGCCTGTACGACTCCGGCCCCGCAGCAGCCGGGCCCTGCAAAGCCGCCCGAGTCTGCTGCTCGCATCGACGGCATGCCCGCCGACTGGACGCTCGTCTCCACCGTGATCGTGAGCCGTCACGGTGTGCGATCCCCGACCCATGCCCATCCTCCGCTGGACAAACTCAGCCCGGACGCCTGGCCCGGCTGGCCGGTGCCTGCCGGTTATCTGACGGCACGCGGCGGGTCGCTGTCCGAGCGCATGGGCCGTTACTACGGCGACTGGCTGCGCGCGCGGCGCGTATTGCCTGAGAATGCCTGCCCGGCCCCCGGCGCTGTCTACGGATGGGCCGACATCGATCAGCGCACGCGTG
Source organism: Pandoraea sp. NPDC090278 (assembly GCF_044772185.1). NCBI lineage: Bacteria > Pseudomonadati > Pseudomonadota > Betaproteobacteria > Burkholderiales > Burkholderiaceae > Pandoraea > Pandoraea sp. NPDC090278. Next base: position 296,200 of record NZ_JBIVYJ010000004.1, read on the forward strand.
AATCTGGCAATGCGTTGTTGCAAGGTATTGCGCCGGGATGCGACATGCGCACGTCGCATCAAACGGATCTCACGACGTATGACGCCGTCTTCCAACCGGTCGCAGCAGGTGATTGCCCGCTGGATCCGGGCGCGGCGCGTGGAGCCATCGAGTCGCGTCTGGCACCGGAGGGCGTCGCCGGTCTGAACAAGCGCTACAGCGCGACACTCGCGCGTATGGGCGAGGTGCTCGACTACGCGCACAGTCCTGCCTGCGGCGCGCCCGGCGGGTGCAAGCTGGAGGATGTGCCGACGCGTCTGCGTGTCGAAGGAGATGGCAGCGGTGTGACGTTGCGTGGCGCGTTAGGCAGTGCGGCGAAGGCGTCGGAAGTCTTCCTGCTGCAAGCGGGCGAGGGCTTGCCCGACAATCAGGTGGCGTGGGGACGCATTCGAGACGACAAGGATTGGGCGCTGCTGCTCGAAGCGCATAACGCGCAGCGCGATCTGCTGAACAAGACGCCGTATCTCGCCACGACGAACGGCACGCCGCTGCTCGCGACAGTGCTCGATGCGCTCACACGTGCCGAAGCGACGAGTGCACCGTCGACGCCCGCCGTGCGCGGCCCGGCGCTGCCGACGGGCAATCGCGTCTTCGTGCTGACAGGACACGACACGAACCTCGCGAACCTCGCGGGGATGCTCAAACTCGACTGGCAACTGCCGGACCAGCCGGACAACACGCCGCCGGACGGTGCGCTCGTCTTCTCGCTGTGGCGTAACCCGGCGGGTGAGCCGTTCGCTCGTGTGGAGCTGGTGTATCAGTCGATGCAACAACTGCGTCAACTGACGTCGCTGTCGCTGGATGAACCCGCCAAACGCGTTGCCCTCAGGCTGCCGGAGTGCGGCGACGGACCGGACGCCAAAGCGTGCCGCTGGCCCGCGTTCTCGCAACGCGTGAAGTCGGCGTTGTCGCCAGCGTGTCTGGCGGGCGTTCAGTGATAGGTGCGGTGACGAGCGCGCCACAGGCGCGAACCTGAATAAATCACGGGAACTTCGGTTCCCGTTTTTTATTGAGCGAATTCTATGCCGGCAAGCAGAAAGAACATCCTCCTCTAATTTATTTCGTGCACGAAATAAAAATTAAAATATACTTCGTGTGCGAACTATGTGTGTCTTCGAAATAAGTAACTGACAGGCGCTGCACATCCCCCCGGGCATGCGAGTGCCGGGGAGTCATGTCGTGACGTCACTTGCTGCTGAGATTCCTGCCGTCGACGGTTATCCGCTCGGCGCGCATGTCTGGTATCCCGAGGAATTGCCTGCGAAGGGCATTGTGTTGATCCATCCGGCGACGGCTGTGCCGGAGCGGCTTTACTTCGCGTTTGCGAAATACATCGCCGAGCGCGGTTTGATTGCCGTCACCTACAGCTATCGAGGCATCGACGGGTCGCGACCGCCCTCGCTTAGAGGGTTTCAGGCGCGTATGCGCGACTGGGCGGATCTGGATGTCGAGGGCGTCACGCGCTGGGCTTGCACCCACTACCCGTCGCTGCCGCTTTATGCCGTCGGTCATAGCTTTGGCGGTCACGCCATTGGATTGTGCGAAAGCTCGAACCTGTTGCGCTCGGCCGTTCAAGTGGCGTCCCATGCAGGGGCGATGCGCGTGGTGAAGAACCGCCGCGAACGCACACGCGTCACATTGCTGATGCACTGGCTCGCACCGCCGCTTGCGCGTCTCGTGGGCTACATGCCGGGCAGCCACCTCGGCATCGGTGAGGACCTGCCGAAAGACGTTCTGCTCGAATGGAGCGGCTGGACGCGCTTGCCGAATTACTTCTTCGACGATCCGACGCTGGACGCCGACGCCCGCTTCGCCCGCGTGCGCACGCCGATCCTCTCGCTCGGCGTCGACGACGATCTCTGGGCAACGCCTATGGGACTCGACATCCTCGTATCACGATTTCGTCACGCGAACGTGACGCGCCGGGAGATTTCGGCAAGTCTTTCGGACACTGGCTCGATCGGGCATATGGGATACTTCCGCCAGCGTTCCGGCGCGTTTGCGTGGCCGGAAACCATCGACTGGTTGTTGTCGACGGGCGCAGTGAATGCCGGGGAGCGTCGCACAGGAGCGGGTGTGTCGGCGGACGACGGCATGACCGCCCGCGATCCCTTGATCCCGAATCCCTCAGACTGACGAGACGGCATGCCCAAACGCCAGGCGTCCCCTGCGACTGAAAAATCTGTCAAACAAAGCAAGTCGACGACCGAAGCGGCCGACCGACGCCTGTTCTTCCTGCTCAACGTCGGACAACGTCGCGTGCAGCAGTGGATCGACGCGCGCTCATCTGAGAACGCTGGCGTGAGCGCCGCGCAGGCGGGCGTGCTCTTTTACCTGCTGCATCACGAGGACGCGCTCGTCGGCGAAGTCGGCGCAGCGCTGCAACTCTCCCCGTCATCCATGACAGGACTGGCGAACCGTATGGTCGTCGCCGGTCTGCTCACGCGCTGGGCCGACGCTAACGATGGCCGTGCCACGCGTCTGCGCATCACGGCCGCCGGTCACAAAGCCATCGCACGTGCACGCGATGTGCTTGCCGAACTCAACGACCTGTTACACGACGACTTCACCGAAGCCGAGCTTCGCGTCGTTGCCCGCTGGCTCGGCAATCTGCAAAAACAGTTCCCGGCAGAAGGCTGACGCGAACGCGTCCGCGTAGGGCGTCAGTGAACCGCCAGCGCGTTCGACTGCGCGTTCGCGATACCTGCCGCCACATTCACACCGATGTTGCCTGCGGCCCCCATCAGCGCGCGGTCGCCGAGCGACGCGTTCATCGCGCCCGTCACCGTCGCCGCATTGCGGATCGTCTGGGTCGTGTCGATCGACACGTGGCTCGCTTGCGCGACCACGATCTGATTCGACTGCACGTTGAGCGCACCGGCGGCGATGTTCACGCCGAAGCTGCCGTGGGCATCGCGCAGCGCATCCGCGCCAAGCGTTGCGACCGCGGTCGGATGGCCGTTAAACACGGCGTCGGTTGCGATGGACTGCCGGGTGGAGAGCTGGACGACGTTGACGTCGTCGGGCGTGGCAGCGGAAGTGGAGAGGGTGACGGAAGCGCTGGCAACGGCCAGCACGAAAGCACTCAGCGAAGCGAGACGCGGCATTTTTGGTCTTCCCCAGATCGTCCGTTGGGACGGATATCTGGATAACGGCGCCTAAGGCGCTCGGGTTGAATGTATTTTCTTTTGTCGCGTGCGCGCTTGGCTTTTGTTAATGTGCCCCGCTCCGGCGTGCCGCTACATCGAAAGCCGCAGTCGTTCCCGTGACCGCTGCGGCGCGCATTCTCGCATGACGACACGTTGCCGTGCCGTCATGCCTGCGCGCAAAAATTCACCCGAACCGCTCTTGACGCGCGAGATTACGCAGGTTCTCCCGCGCCGTTCGCCAATCCCGTCGAATGCCCCTTCGATTGCATTGCGGCCTGCTGCTGCACCGACGCCGATTTCTTGTGGTCGATGAGCAACACGGCGATCACTGCAATGACGGCGGGAATCGCGATTGCCATAAAGTTTTGCTGCAACGGCAGCGACATGCTCACGAGCACACCGATCACGATGGGCGCGAGAATCGCACCGCTGCGTCCCACGCCCGACGCCCAGCCGATCCCCGTGCCGCGTGCCGCCATCGGATAGAACTGACCCGCATAGGCGTACGTCACGATCTGCGTGCCGATGGTCGATGCGCCAGCCAGTCCCACGAGCACGAACAACACCGGCGTCGGCACCTTCACGCCGAGCAACGTGATCGATACGGCGGCGAGTGCATACATCCCGACAAGCACGTATTTGATGTTGAAGCGATCCGCGAGCCAGCCGCCGCCGATAGCACCCAGCATCGCGCCGAAGTTCAGCACGAGCACGAAGGTGAGCGCCGAGCCAAGGCTGTAACCGGCGCTGGCCATGAGCTTCGCGAGCCACGAGCTGAGCGCGTACACCATGAACAGGCACATGAAGAACGCGACCCACAGCATGGCCGTACTGAAGCCACGACCGTCCTGGAACAGACGCGAGAGCGGCGCGGCCTGCTTGCGGTCCGTGCCCGGTAGTGCAAACTGGTCACTCGGTTGTGCAACATAGTCCGGAGAAAGGCGGCCGAGGACTTGCTTGAGCGTGTCGAGACGTCCGTTGCGAATGAGGAACGGCATCGATTCGGGGAGCGCCTTCATGGCAAACGGCACGAGCAGCGCGGGCACGCTGGCGGCGAGAAACACGGACTGCCAGCCGTACGACTCGATCAGCCCCTTGCCGAGGAGTGCTGCGAGCATGCCGCCGACCGAGTAGCCCGAGAACATGAGCGTGACGAGTGTGCCGCGCAGACGTCGCGGTGAGTATTCCGTCATCTGCGCCACGACAATCGGCATCACACCACCGATGCCGACGCCCGCCAGAAAACGAGTGACAGAGAAACTGATCGGCTCGTGCGTGAGACCGGCCGCTGCGGTGAACAACGAGAACATCAGCACGCAGATGGCGATGGCTTTGCGACGGCCGATACTGTCCGCGACCATGCCCATCACGATGGCACCGAACATCATGCCGAAGAGGGCGGAGCTGACCATGAAGCCAGCGCTGGTCGCGTCGACGTTCATCGCCTTCATGATCGACGGCAGCGCAATGCCCGCGACTGCGAGGTCGTAGCCGTCAAAGATGATGATGAGTGCGCACCAGAGCAGGATGCGTCCGTGATAGCCGTTGAAGCGCGCTTCGTCGGCCAGATGATGTACGTCGATGTGTCGCATGCGGGTGTCTCCATAAACGAATCCGCCCTCCGTCGGATCGCGGAGAGTCTTTGGCATTTTGTTTATGACCGACGCACGCGGCAGCTAGGCCGAGCCTCAGCGGCGCGGCCTGAGGCCGTCACCAATGAAGCGGACCACCTCTATGTCTTGCGATGGGTGGCTGTTCATGCAATATCGTGCATGCAGTAAACGCGAAACGGACGTCGACTGCAAGGCGAATTTGACGTTTCTAGGGTTTTACATGAGAAAACGACGCTCGTAAGTGTCTGTTTAATTGTGACGAGAGACGTGTCTGGGGAGGCGGGGTGTGCGGCGGCAGAACACCGCCGCACGGACTTCAGGAATGCAACTTATTGCTTGGCGACGGAGTAGCGCGGGAGTTGATAGCTCCACGTCTCGCTGATCGCCTTCCCGCCCGAGACAAGCGCGGCGCGCAGTTCTACGACCTTGGCCGGGTCCTTGACCATCACGCGCAGGTTCAGGCGCATGCCGTGCGTGACCGGATTCGGTTGCAGCGTCTGCTCGATGATCGTGGCGTTGTCGCTCACGCTGATCTGCGGTGTGACCGAGCCCGGCGGTAGCGTGGCGAGCGGGCCGCCGTCGAAGTCCACGATCAGGCCGGTACTGCCGTCGAAGTGACGAATCAGATTGGCCTGTGTGATCTCGCCTGCGGTGCGCAGCGTCTGCTTCACCCACGCCAGATTACGGTCGACGATGCTGCGCTCGTTCATCGTCCAGCGGATGTTGTAGTCGGCCTGCAACGGCGTGCCTTTGGGCGGCAGTTGATCAGGCGTCCAGAACGCGCCGATGTTGTCGTTGGTCTCGTCCGGCGACGGAAGCTCGACCAGTTCCACATGTCCCTTGCCCCAGTCGCCCTGCGGCTCGACCCATGCGCTCGGGCGCAGATCGTAGCGATCCTTCAGGTCTTCGTACTGTGAGAAATCGCGCCCCCGCTGAAGCAGGCCGAAGCCGCGCGGATTGGTCACCTGGAACTGGCTGATGGCGACGTTGCGCGGATTGTTCAGCGGACGCCAGATCCATTCGCCATTGCCCGCGTGAATCGCCAGACCGTTCGAATCGTGCAGCGCCGGACGGAAGTTGTAGGGATCGCGCTGCTGGTTCGGTCCGAACAGGAACATGCTGGTGAGCGGCGCGATGCCGAGCTTCGTCACCTTGTCGCGCATGAACACGCGCGCTTGCACCTTCAGCACGGAATCCTCGCCCGGCGTCAGATCGAAGCGGTAAGCGCCCGTGGCACGCTTCGAATCGAGCAATGCGTAGAAGACGAGATGCTTGTCGCCCGCGTTCGGGCGCTCGATCCAGAACTCGCGAAATGCCGGGAATTCTTCGGCGATGGGCAGGCCGGTGTCGATGGCAAGACCGCGCGCCGACAGACCGTAGATCTGGCCTTTGCCGATCACGCGGAAATAGCTCGCGCCGAGCACGCTCATGACTTCATCGAGCTTGCCGGGTTCGTTGATCGGATAGAGCACACGAAAGCCCGCATAGCCGAGGTCGTGCGTGGCGCTGCGATCGAGCTTGAGATCGCCAAAGTCGAAGCGTTTGCTGTCGTACTTGATCTCGTCGATCTTCGCGCTAGCGCCGGTGCCGACGATCTCGTTGATCTTCACCGGCGTGCTGAACTGCATGCCCTGGTGATAGAAGCCGAGCTTGAACGCTGTCGGCTGATCGTTCCATTCGAACGCTTCGCGGCGTGGCTGGATCTTGATGTAGTCGCCGAACTGCATCTTCGCGAAGGCTGGCGTGAGGTTGCTCGCCGGGGCCGCGTAGGGCTTGTCGGCGAGCGCCTTCGCGCGGGCGGTCACGTCGTCGAGGGAGAACGCATTGGCATGCGCGGCACCCAGCAGGGCGGCACCCGTGACGATCCATGATGCGCATCGGCGCCAGGACGCAATTTGAAAAAACAAAACCAAAAGTCGCTCCTGAAGTGAAGGGGGCAGGTGACCTCGGCGCCGACTTCGGGGCAGCGCCGTACCGCATTGAGGCACAGAAATCTTTCAATAAACGCCAATTGTGGCAAAGTATCGCACTTCGTGTTGCGAGTTCGACGTTTTGCGTCGCTCGCAACGCCCGCCGATACGACGACCCAGACGTTCTGGCGCACGACGCTGCTGCGCGCGCCACACGTCGCATTCAATTGGATCGCCATCAGATGCGAATGCTCTCCGCACTGGCGCTTGCCGCTAGTTTCGCAGTCGCGCCGGCCTTCGCCAGCGCTGCTCAAGCCTCCGACAACGTGAACGACGGCGGTGTTCCCGTCGCCATGCCCTCGGCGTCCGCCAAACAACGTTTCATCGATGATCTCATCGCGCGCATGACGCTCGAAGAGAAGATCGGTCAGTTGCGCCTGATCAGCATTGGCGCGGACATGCCGCAGCCGAAACTCATCAAGGAAATTGCCGCCGGTCGCGTCGGCGGCACCTTCAATTCGGTCACGCGCAGCGAGAATCGCCCGCTGCAAGACGCTGCCGTCAAGCAAAGCCGTCTGAAAATTCCGATCTTTTTCGCGTACGACATCGTGCACGGCCATCGCACCGTGTTCCCGATCAGCCTCGGCCTCGCGTCGAGCTGGGACATGACGGCGGTCAAACAGGCGGCACGCGTGGCCGCGCAAGAAGCGAGTTCGGATGGTCTGGATGCCACGTTCGCGCCGATGGTCGACATCTCGCGCGACCCGCGCTGGGGCCGCACCTCGGAAGGCTTCGGCGAAGACCCCTATCTGGTGTCGCAGAGCGCGCGCGCCAGCGTGCAGGGCTTTCAGGGCACCTCGCCCGCCAATCCGGACAGCCTGATGGCGTTCGTGAAGCACTTCGCGCTGTATGGCGCAGTGGAGGGCGGGCGCGACTACAACGTCGTCGACATGAGCCCGATGCGCATGTATCAGGACTATTTGCCGCCGTATCGCGCCGGTATCGACGCAGGTGCTGGCGGGGTGATGATCGCGCTGAACTCGGTGAACGGCACGCCCGCGACGTCGAACAAGTGGTTGTTGCGCGACCTGCTGCGCGGCGAGTGGGGGTTCAAGGGCGTGACGGTGAGCGATCACGGCGCGATTGAAGAACTGATGCGTCACGGCGTGGCGAAGGATGGCCGTGAAGCCGCAAAGCTCGCCATCGAGGCGGGCGTCGACATGAGCATGGCGGATCAGCAATACCTCAAGCAGTTGCCGGATCTCGTGAAGTCGGGCGACGTGCCGATTCGCTTCATCGACGATGCCGTGCGCGAAGTGCTCGGCGCGAAGTACGACATGGGGCTCTTCGCCGATCCGTATCGTCGTATCGGCAACGCCGCGCAAGATCCTAAGGATGTGTACGCCGACGACCGTCTGCATCGCGACGCCGCACGCGACATCGCTCGCAAGTCCATCGTCCTGCTCGAAAACCAGCACGACGCATTGCCGTTGAAGAAGGCGGGCAAGGTCGCCGTGATCGGGCCGCTCGCCGATTCGAAGCTCGACATGATGGGCAGCTGGTCGGCAGCGGGCAAACCGGCGCAGGCCGTCTCGCTGCTGCAAGGCGTGCGCGACACGCTCGGCGACAAGGCGCAGGTGACCTACGCACGTGGCGCGAACATCACCGACGATCCGCGCGTGGTCGAGTATCTGAACTTCCTAGACTGGGACAATCCGGAAGTCGTGCAGGACAAGCGTACGCCGCAGCAGATGATCGACGAAGCCGTGCAGGTCGCACGCAACGCCGACACGCTGATTGTGGCCGTGGGCGAATCGCGCGGCATGTCGCATGAAGCGTCGAGCCGCACGAGCCTGATGTTGCCGGGCAGCCAACTGGCGCTGTTGCAGGCGCTCAAGGCGACGGGCAAGCCGCTTGTCGTGGTGCTGATGAACGGCCGTCCGCTGGATCTGAACTGGGCGAAGGTCAATGCCGACGCGATGCTGGAGACGTGGTACGCGGGCACCGAAGGCGGTCACGCCATTGCCGACGTGCTGTTCGGCGATTACAACCCGTCGGGCAAGCTGCCGATCTCGTTCCCGCGCTCCATCGGTCAGATCCCGACGTACTACAACCAGTTGCGCATCGGCCGTCCGTTCACGCCGGGCAAGCCCGCGAACTACACGTCGCAATACTTCGAGGAAGACTCTGGCCCGCTGTACGCGTTCGGCTACGGCCTGAGCTACACGACGTTCGACGTGTCGAAGGTCAAACTCTCGGCGAAGACGATGACGAGCGGCGGCAAGGTGGAGGCGAGCGTGACGGTGCGCAACACCGGCAAACGAGAAGGCGAGACCGTCGTGCAACTGTATTTGCAGGACGTGGCGGCGTCGATTGTGCGTCCGATCAAGGAGCTGAAGGGTTTCCAGAAGGTGAACCTGAAGCCGGGTGAGTCGCGCACCGTGCAATTCGCCATCGACGAGAGCCTGCTGAAGTTCTACAACGCGAAGCTGCAATACGTGGCAGAGCCGGGCGACTTCAACGTGCAGATCGGACTCGATTCGCAGAACGTCCAGCAAGCGACGTTCACGCTTCAGTAACCCAGGCCTTACGTCACCTCACGCCTGCGTCTGGAATTCCCCCGCAAGGAATTCCACGCAGGCGCGTACTTTGGCTGAAGACGCCACGCGCGACGGATACACGGCCCAGACATTGGCCGGTTGCGTGACGTCCGGTAGCACCTGCACCAGATCCCCTCGCGCGATGAGCGCACCCACATCCCACATCGACCGCAGCACGATGCCCTGACCGTCGAGCGCCCACTGCACCGCGACTTCGCCGTGGTTCGTCGAGAGCGGCCCCGTCACCTTGAGCGAGACGGACTCGCCGCGCTGCTGCAACCGCCACATGCCGAACGGGTGATCGCGTTCCTTGATGACGATGCAAGCGTGTCCCGCGAGATCGCTTAACTGACGCGGCGTGCCGTGCGCTTCCAGATACGCCTCCGACGCGCACAACACGCGATGGTTGTCCGCGAGCTTGCGCGCGATGAGATGCGGCGCGATCTCGTCGCCGATGCGCACGTCGAGGTCGTAACCCTCTGCCGCAACGTCGACGATACGGTCGAACAGATCCAGCCGGACATTGAGCTGCGGATGCAGCACACGAAGCCGCGACATCGCCGGGGCCACGACGTGCCGTCCGAAGCCGAAGCTGCTCGACACCCGCAAAGTGCCACGCGGCACCTGACGCGTACTCGACACGTCCTCCATCAGATGACTCACGTCGTCGAGAATCTTCTCGGCCCACGCGTAGACCCGCTCTCCGGCGTCGGTGATCGCTACGCGCCGTGTCGAGCGGTGCAGCAGGCGCGTGCCGAGATCGGCCTCCAGCATGCCCACACGCTTGCTCACGTAGGCGGGCGAGACGCCCAGCGCCTCGGCCGCTGCCGAGAAGCTGGCGCGACGCGCGACCTGACAGAACACGCGCAGATCGTCGAGATTGGGGTTGACGGGCAGGGGTTTATTCACGATTCGTAGATAGTGGATTAACCGATTGGGGGATTTTATCCGCGTTGGAATGGAATAATCTAGCGGCATTCGTCAAACGTTCAGGAGACAGACCATGACCGAAACGTCCCAACGCCCCCAGCGTCCGTTCAAGATCGCCGTGATCCCGGGCGATGGCATCGGTAAAGAGGTGATGCCCGAAGGCCTGCGCGTGCTCGATGCCGCCAGCAAGCGCTTCGGCATTCCCGTCGAGTATCAGCACATCGAGTGGGCGAGCTGCGACTATTACGTCCAGCACGGTCAGATGATGCCGGACGACTGGAAACAGCAACTCGATGGCGTGGACGCGATTCTGTTCGGTGCGGTGGGCTGGCCCGAGACGGTGCCCGATCACATTTCGCTGTGGGGTTCGTTGCTGAAGTTCCGTCGCGAGTTCGATCAGTACATCAACCTGCGCCCGGCGCGTCTGTTCGACGGCGTGCCGTCGCCGCTCGCGAATCGCAAGGCGGGCGACATCGATTTCATGATCGTGCGTGAGAACACCGAAGGCGAGTATTCGTCGATTGGCGGTGTGATGTTCGAAGGCACGGAGCGTGAGTTCGTCGTGCAGGAGTCGGTGTTCACGCGTCAGGGCACGGAGCGCGTGCTGAAGTTCGCGTTCGACCTCGCGCAGCAACGCGAGCGCAAGCACGTGACGGTCGCAACCAAGAGCAACGGCATTTCGATCTCCATGCCGTGGTGGGACAAGCGTGCGGCCGAGACGGCGGCGAAGTATCCCGACATCACGTGGGACAAGCAGCACATCGACATTCTGTGCGCGCGCTTCGTGCTGAACCCGGATCGTTTCGACGTGGTCGTCGCCTCGAATCTGTTCGGCGACATTCTGTCGGATCTCGGCCCGGCGTGTACCGGCACCATCGGCATTGCGCCGTCCGGCAACCTGAACCCGGAAGGCAAGTTTCCGTCGCTGTTCGAGCCGGTGCACGGCTCGGCACCGGATATCGCGGGCAAGAACATCGCGAACCCGATCGGCATGATCTGGACCGCTGCGATGATGCTCGACTTCATCGGCCGGGGCGATGCGCGCACGCGTGACGCCCACGACGCGATCCTTGCCGCCATCACGCAGGTCATCAAGGACGGTCCGCGCACCGGCGACATGGGCGGGCGCGCGAACACGACCGAAGTGGGTCAGGCGATTGCGGCAGTCGTCTCGGCTGGTTGATCCACTGAGCCAGTTGGCGCCGCCGATGCAACGTCGCGCGGCGTAAAGTACCGGTTGGGCACCGCCGGTACGCCGAGATTCTCGCGGAAGGTGCGGCCTTCGTACTGCGTGCGAAACAGGCCGCGCCGCTGCAACTCCGGCACCACCAGATCGACGAACGACGTAATGCCTACGGGCGCGCTCGGGAACATGATGTTGAAGCCATCGGCCGCGCCTGTCTCGAACCAGTGCTGAAAGTCGTCGGCAATCGATGCCGGTGTGCCGACCAGCACGCGGTGTCCGCCCCCGGTAAAGCGCGTGTATAGCTCGCGCACGGTCGGCTGCTCGCGACGTATCCAGTCCACCAGCAATTTCTGACGGCTCTTGTGCGAGTTCGTCTCCGGCACGTGTTCGGGGAGCGGCACCTTGGCGTCGAACGGCAGGCTGCCGAGATCGATGCCGAGGCTCGCGTAGTTCGTCAGCGCGTTCAGCACGACCGCCGGATCGCGATGCGACAGCAGGCTGTCGTAGAGGTCTTCCGCTTCTGATTGCGTGCGTCCCACGATAGGTGAGACGCCTGGCAGGATGAAGATGTGTTCCGGCTGGCGTCCGTACTTCAATGCGCGTGTCTTCACGTCGGCATAGAACGCGCGTGCGTCTTCGATATCCTGCGCCGCCGTGTAGAGCAGTTCACCCGCACGTGCGGCTAGCTCACGTCCCGCTTCGCTCGACCCTGCCTGCGCGATGACCGGCCAGCCCTGCACCGGACGCGGCGCACTGAGCGGCCCGCGCACGCGGAAGTGCTTGCCCCGATGATCGAGTGTGCGGATGCGCGACGGATCGGCCCACTGACCCGTCGCCTTGTTGCGGGGGAAGGCGTCGTCGGCGTGGCTGTCCCAGAGGCCGGTGACGACGTCATAGAACTCGTTTGCGCGCTCGTAGCGCTCGGCATGGTCGACGTGATCGTCGCGATTGAAGTTCTCGCCACCGCCGGTGGACGTCACGAGATTCCATCCGGCACGGCCGCCCGAAAGATGATCGAGCGACGCGAACGCGCGTGCAACGTTGTACGGCTCGCTGTAAGTGGTGCTGACGGAGGCGACGAGCCCAATGTGCTTCGTCGCCCCGGCCAGTCCTGCGAGCAGCACGACCGGGTCCCAGCGCGGCGCGCCGGGGCTGTGGGCGAGCGCGACCGGGTCCGTCGACACGAAGAGGTTGTCGAAGAAGAACAGGGCGTCGAACAGACCGCGCTCCAGTTCCTGCGCGTAGTGTCGGTAGCGTGCGAACTGTGAGTAGGCGTCCGTGTCGGTGTCGGGGTGGCGCCAGCTATCGCCTTGCACGCCGGAACCCGACATGTAGGCGCCCAGCCGGAGTTTGCGGGCAGATTGCGTCATGGGCTTGCTCTCGTTCGATTTCGGTAGACGACAACGATAGGCGCACGACACACGTCACCACAAACAACGAAATCAGATAAGCAAACCGCCATAAGCAAACTCGCGCGGTACGGGCTATGGATCGCATCAATCGATGGTTGGGAATGCGATGGGGCGTGCCTAGACTGGCACATCCTCCCACTCCCAAAGCTGCGCCGATGCGCGGCGACATGCCATGACGAACACTGCCTCTCATGCCGCCCCTACGGCCCAGCCTGTCAGTCCCGTGCTCGACGCGTTCATCGCGGCGTCCGCCATTGCCTTCGGGCTCTACGTCTCCGTACCATCACGTGCGGCGATGGTACGTGCCACGCTGGCGCGCTCGGCGAAGCGTGACCTGCGAGCGCGTGCACAAGACCGCTGGCCGACGTGGCGTGCGCGTTTGCGTCGTGGCGCGGCGGTCGCGCTGAGCGTTGCGGCGATTCTGCCGTTCTCGAGCCGCGCTGCGGACAAACCGGTGCTTGTCGTAGGCGATCAGGCTTATAACGCGCAGAGTCTTTTCGAAGCCTCGGGCGCGTTGCAGGACGCACCCTACACCGTCTCATGGAAACAGTTTCCCGCAGGCACACCAGTCGTCGAAGCAGTGAACGCCGGTGCGCTCGACATCGGGTTGCAGGGCGATGGTCCAGTGCTGTTCCTCGCCGCACAGGGTGCCCCGGTCAAGGTCATCGGCATCTATCGCGACAGTCCGGACAGCGTGGTACTGCTCGCGGGACCGCACACGCAGATCAAGACCGTCGCCGATCTGAAGGGTAAGACGGTGGCCATCACGCGTGGCGGCTGGTCGCAGCAGTTGGTGCAGGCGGCGCTGGTGTCTGCCGGGCTGCCGCTCGATTCGGTGAAGTATTCGTATCTGGCGTCGGTCGATTCGGCCGCCGCGTTACAGGCGGGTAAGGTCGATGCGACGGCGACGTGGGAGCCGTACGTGACGCGCTTGCGTCAGGCAGGCGCGCGCACCGTCGTGACGGCGCGTGGCCTGATCGCGGCGCAGAGCTATCTGTCCACAACGCAGAAGGTGATCGACAGCAAGCGCGAATTGCTGGGGGACTTTGTGCAGCGCTATCAACGTGCACGTGAATGGTCGCTGGCGGATGCGAAGCACATCGAGCGCTACGCTGACGTCTGGGCAGCGAAGTCGCGCGTCGATCCGAAGCTGGCGCATCAATGGTTCAGCACGTCGCGCATTCGCTATGAACCGTTGACGGACGCGGCCATTGCCGAAGCGCAGAAGAGTGTCGACGACTTCGTCAAAACCGGCACGCTGACGAAGAGCTTCGACGTGCGCGGCCTCTTCGATACGTCGTTCAACAAGTTCACGCAGGCGGCGCGCTAAGCGAGCTGCACCGCACGAAATAAGCACGCGAGCCGCGCTGGCGAATCACCCGCAAGGGCTACAATGCACGCCAACCGGCGGGCGGGTAGCCCGTCTCCCGTCTCTCAGGGGAATTGCGTGTCAGCCAGTGCTCCCAGTGCGCCGACTTCCGGCGCGCAAATCATCAGCCGTCACGTCGTCATCGTAGTGTTCGACGGCGCTGAAGCCATCGATATCACCGGCCCGGCAAGCGCCTTCGCGAAGGCATCGATTGCCGGGCCGGGCGCTTATCGTCTGACCATTGCCTCGCCGCACGGCGGCAACGTCATGACAAGTGCCGGGTTGGCCATCGCCGATACGTCCCCGTTGCAGACTCTGGATGTGTCCGCCGACATCGATACCGTCATCGTCGCAGGTGGCGAGGAGGGTGCGTTGCGACGCGCCGTCCTCGAAGACGGCGCGCAGCAGTGGATCGCCTCGATAGCCCCCCACGCACGACGCATGGCAAGTGTCTGCACCGGTGCGTTCGTGCTGATGGCCGCCGGATTGCTCGATTCGCATCAGTCGACGACGCATTGGCGGGCGTGCGATCTGCTGGCATCGATGTGCACAGCCACCGACGTGCAACATGATCGGGTGTTCGTACGCGACGGGGATCTCTGGACGTCGGGCGGCGTGACTACCGGCATCGACATGGCGCTGGGCATGATCGAAGCCGATCTCGGCCGCGACGTCGCGATGGATATCGCCCGCGATCTGGCGTTGTTCGTGCTGCGCGGTGGTGCTGAGTCGCAAGTGAGCCGATCACTGGCGTTGCAGCAAGGTGCGACGTCACCGGTGCGCGACGTCATCGCATGGATCGAGAGTCATCTCGATGCCGATCTCAGCGTGGACGCACTTGCGGCCGTCGCACGCATGAGTCCTCGCAATTTCTCCAGAGCCTTCTCTCGCGATACCGGCGTGTCGCCCGCCCGCTACGTCACACGGGCGCGGGTGCATTTTGCCAAGTCGTTGCTACGGCAGACGGCATGGACGCAGGCGCGCATCGCGCAGCGCAGCGGTTTTCGCAGCGTTGACGCGCTTCAACGCGCGTTTCGGGAGACGTTTGGCGAGCCGGTGTCGGCGCATCGACAGGGCGAGTGATGAGGTGCGTCCGGCGTCAGCGCAATCCGTCTGGATACTCCAGCGACAGTGCAACGATGTCGCGCGTCGACCGGCCATATCGTTGCGCGATGTCAGTGAGCGCTGCCGTGAAGTTCGCCGTTGCCGATGTATGAGATGCAAGCGCAATGGTGCGGGCCGGTGTCACTGAAGTGTCCGTCTGAGGTACGAGTCGTAAGCCGCTCGCCATCGTGACGGTTCGCGTCCCCTCATGCGTGGCGATGGCCTCGCTGCGCCAGGTACGCGACCACGCGTCGGACACTAATGCGAGCGAGACGTCGTCGACGCCATCGCTTACGGGAATGGCGAGCGTTTCGTGCCGCCAGAAGGCGAGCCAGTGACTTGCAACCGTCCAGAGTCTCGACGCATCGAGCCGGAATCCCGCGCTGGCATGCCGCGCCGACCAGTCGGTGACACCGAGTGAGTGTGCGACGTCTGCTGCGCGCTCCTGTCCGGCGATCCCTTCCACCAGCGCCAACGACAGCGGCAGCGACGCACTGACGCCGGTCGTCGTGACGATGCCGTCGTCGTACAGATAGCGCACGTCCGGCACATAACGAGCGGTGGGATTGGCTTTGCGCAGATCGTCGCGATCGTACCAATGGCCGGTGAATCGCTTCTCTCGCAGCAGGCCCGCCTGACTCAGCACTTTGGCGCCGGAGCAGATACCGACGATGAGCGCGCCATTCGCCGCCTGACGTTGCAGCCATCGCAGCACGCGGGGATCGTCGTCGACGTGCATGGCGGGAACGATCACGATGTCGGCGCCGCGAGGATGACGCGCGTCGAAAGCGGCCAGCGTGGTGTCGGGGACGATACGCAACGCGGGCATCAGCGTGACGTCTCCCGCGTCGACGGCGACGGCCTCGACCTGCCCGATACCCGCTCGTTTGAGTACGCCATAGGGCACAAGGAAATCGGTGGTCTCGGTGCCGTCGTTGAGTGCAATGACGGCGACGACAGGGTCCTGCGGTCGCTTGGCGAGCGCAGCGAGCAAATCCTGACGCGCTTGTGAGACCACGTCGATGTCAGGCGTGGCAGCTCCTGCGCCCGCCGTCACAAAGGAGAGGCAGACCAACGCAGTGAGCAAAAAGCGGGAATAGCGCATGACAGGGTGAAGGCGATGAGAAGGCCCTCAGCGTACCGATTCCCGTCGAACGCCCGCAATGACAACGATGCCGCACATCCTGCCAGCGCGGCTCAGGCGCTCGCGCGCTGCAGCACCTTCTCGCCACCGAACGCGCGCGGGCGTGGGGCATCGACGCGCTCACGCAGCAACTCGACCGCCCGTTGTGCGCGTGCCGACAGCGGCCATTCCGCGCGATGAATCAGCCACAGCGTGTCCACGACCGGCGGGCCGCAATCCACGACACGAATGGCGTCCTGTGAAGCGAACGCCTGCCGCGCGTACTGCGGGATGACGGTGAAACCCAGCCCACGTGCGACGTATTCGAGAATCAGGCTGATCTGGTTCGTACATCCCTTGCACGGCAGACTCTGCACCCCCGGATTGCCCGGGAAGCGGCGACTGAGCAGGCGCGTCGACATCGCTTCGCCATCGGGGTGATCGATGAAGCCGATGCGCTTGAGATCCTCCCACTTGTGGACGTCCTCACCGGCAGGCACCACAAGTTCGAGCGGCTCCTGCGTGAAAGGCGTCGCCGTGAGACGGGGATCGTCGGGGCGCAGCGTCACGAGGCCCAACTCGAAGTGATTCTGAAGAATGCCTTCGAGCACTTCGCGGTCGGGCGCGAAACGATGACGCACGGCCATCGCGGGATTTGCCTGCTGCATGTCGAGCAGGATCGGGCACAGATACAGCCCGATGCTGCCCGGCGTGATGAGGTTGATGTTGCCGCACTCTTCGTTCGCGTCTTCCAGACTGGAGCGCAAATGCCGCCCCGCGCACTCGACCTGTTCGCAATAGACGAGCAGCGCCTGACCGGCGGGCGTCAGTTCCACGGCACGCGGGCGTCGCACGAGCAACGGCCCGAATTCCTCTTCGAGATGCTTGATGTGCTGGCTGACCGCTGCCTGCGTCAGCCCCAGCTGGTCGGCTGTGCGGGTGAAGTTACCCAGCTCGGCGAGCGTGGCGAAGGATTTGAGCCACTGGGGATTGACCATAATGAAGTGTTATCGAATCGATAATTTGCAGATGGTTTCCATTATAGCGATGTGGGGCTACCATTGCTTGCGTCGACCGAAACGGTCGAGATGCCGTGAAGACCGCCGTAAGCCGCAGGCTCCGCCGGTCGGCACCGCTGTGCCCTGACATTGCCCCCCAAATTAGAGAAACCTCATGTCTGCCCTGTTTTCCCCGTTTGAACTGAAGAGCGCGAAGTTGCGCAACCGCATTGCGATCCCGCCGATGTGCCAGTACAGCGCCGTCGACGGCGTGACGAACGACTGGCACCTCGCCCACTACGCCAGCCTGGCGCGCGGTGGTGCGGGTCTGGTGATCGTCGAAGCGACCGCCGTGTCGCCGGAAGGCCGTATTTCGCCGGGATGTACCGGTCTGTGGAATGACGAGCAGACGACTGGCATGTCGCGCATCGCTGCGGCCATCAAGTCGCACGGCGCGGTGCCGGGCATCCAGATCGCCCACGCGGGCCGCAAGGCCAGCGCCAACCGTCCGTGGGAAGGCGACGACCATATCGGTGAAGACGACCCGCGCGGCTGGCCGACGATCTCGCCGTCCGCCGTCGCCTTCGGCGGCGACCTCGGCAAGGTGCCGAAGGCCATGACGCTCGACGACATCGCCCGCGTGAAGGCCGACTTCGTGGCCGCAGCACGTCGTGCGCTCGCCGCAGGCTTCGAATGGCTCGAACTGCACTTTGCCCACGGTTATCTGGCGCAGAGCTTCTTCTCGCTGCACGCCAATCATCGCGAAGACAACTACGGTGGCGATCTCGCTGGCCGTAGCCGTTTCCTGCTGGAGACGCTGGCTGCCGTGCGCGAAGTGTGGCCTGAGCATCTGCCGCTCACAGCGCGTTTCGGCGTCATTGAATACGACGGCCGCGACGAAGAAACGCTCGCGGAATCGATCACGCTCGCGCGTCAGATGCGCGAGGGCGGTCTCGATCTGCTGAGCGTGAGCGTCGGCTTCTCGACGCCGAACGCGAACATTCCCTGGGGTACGCCGTTCCTCGCGCCGATCTCGGAGCGCGTGAAGAAGGAAGCCGGACTTCCGGTGGCATCGGCCTGGGGCATCGACGATCCGGTCGTTGCGAACCGCATCGTGGCCGACGGCCAACTGGATCTCGTGATGGTGGGCCGCGCTCATCTGGCGAACCCGCACTGGCCGTATTTCGCCGCGCGCGAACTCGACGAGAAGCGTCCGACGTGGGTGCTGCCCGCGCCGTACGCGCACTGGCTTGAGCGCTACCGTGCACCGCGCGCTGCTTAAGTTGGATTAAGTCGGCACACAGCGTCGCCCGAAATGCAACGCCCCCGGACGTCACAAGACGCCGGGGGCGTTGTCATTAGAGACGATCAGACGCGCTTGAACGGCAGTTCGACCTCCGGCGGAATCGGGCAGACATACGGCTTGCCCTGACGGCGTTCGTTCAGCTCGGTCTTCGCCTTCTCAAGCGTTTCAGGCGAACGGAACAGATCGATGGCGGACGCCGCCATTGTCTTGGCGGCGAGCACCATGCCCTTGTGCGCGAGCGAACTCTTTCCTTGCGCGACCAGTTGCCACGAGTGGAACGGTGTGCCGAAGGCATAGCACGCGGTGAAACACTGCGCGGTCGGCGTAATCCAGCTGACGTCGCCCACGTCGGTCGATCCGTACAGCGTAGGTTCCTTGCCCGCCTGGAACAGGGCGACGTGATCGAACAACGGCTTCGGATTGCGCCATGCCTGACCGAGCGTGCGGGTCGCGCCCTCGATGTCCTCCGTCGAGAGCGACGTGTCCTGTACACGCTTCGCGTATGCCATCTCGGCGTCGTCGTACTCGGGCGCGCCGAAGGCTTCCAGATTGCGATAGACCACTTCGTTCAGCACCGTGTTCTGCACGAGGTTGGAACACGCCTTGTCGAACACGACTTCCACGCGGCACTCGGTCATGAGCGCCGCGCCGCGTGCGATGTTCGTCACGCGCTCGAACAGGTCCGAGGCCTGATCGTTGCGCGGTGCGCGCACGAGGTAAAGCACTTCGGCATTTGCCTGCACCACGTTCGGCGACGTGCCGCCAGTCTGCGTGATGGCGCTGTGCACGCGCGCGTCGGGGAGCATGTGTTCGCGCATGTAGTTCACGCCGACGCTCATCAATTCGACGGCGTCGAGTGCGCTGCGTCCGAGGTGCGGCGAGCTGGCGGCGTGCGATGCCTTGCCGTGAAAGCGGAAGTACGCCTGCACGTTGGCCAGCGACTGCCCGGCAAACACGCCGTTGTGCACGGCGGGGTGCCACGAGATCGCGGCGTCCAGATCGTCGAAGAGGCCTGCTCGCGCCATGAACGTCTTACCCGAACCGCCTTCCTCTGCGGGGCAGCCGTAGAAGCGAACGGTGCCCGGCTGTCCCGTGGCTTCGAGATGCGATTTCACAGCGGCCGCTGCCAGATGCGCGGCGGTGCCGAGCAAGTGGTGACCGCATCCATGACCGTTGCCGTTGCCGATTTCCGTGGACGGCTGGCACGTCATGGCATCGGCTTCCTGACTGAGGCCGGACAAGGCGTCGTATTCGCCGAGAATGCCGATGATCGGGCCGCCGTGACCGGCCTCGGCGATAAACGCCGTGGGGATATCGGCGACACCGCGCGTCACGCGAAAGCCCGCCGCTTCGAGCGCTTCGATATGCAGGTCGCTCGACGCGAATTCCTCATAGCGAAGTTCCGCCAGATTCCAGATCTTGTCGGCGAGTTCGGTGAACTGCGGGCTGCGCGCGTCGATGAAGTCGGCGGCAGAAGCGTTCGGAGATGCGATTTCAGACATGGTGTCCTCCAGGAGAGAGTGGGGCGATGGCGACGTCAGAACTTCTGACGAAAGCCGAGTGCGAACACGACCGGATTGATGCCGGGCGCGCTGAGCGGATCGGCGCCAAACGAAATGGCCGATTGGCCGTAATTGCGGAAACCACCCACGCGTGCGTACACGCCGGTGAGTTTCGAGAACTGATAGTCGTAGCCGAGCAGCGCCCCGAAGGCGTGATCGAACTTGCCGGAGACGTTGCGGTAGACAGCGCCCGCACGAATCACGTGTGGACCGCGCTGCCAGACCAGCCCGAGCGAATACACCTGCGCGTTGAAGGTGCCCGGGCCGTTCGGACGGTTCAGCACGTAGCTGAGCGAGCCCATCGTTTCGCCGAACTGATACGTCGCGCTGAGCATGTAGGCGTCGGTGCGCGGGCCGTCAGGTGCGCCGCCGGGCACGGTGCTCGTCCCCGACCACACCGCGTTGTACGAGCCGGACAACATGAGTGGGCCGCGTCCGTAGTTCACGACCGTGCCGATGTTGCTGGCGTTCGGACTCGAACCCGCCACGTTGCGTGTGGCGTACAGCACCGTGGCGCTGAGTCCGGCGCTGTCCGGCGTTTCATAGCTCACGGCGTTGTCCACGCGCGCCTGAATCGCCGCCGCACCGGGACCGAGATCGGAAACGACGAGTGCGCTGGTGGCATAGGGCGAGAGTTGCCCGACGGAGTAGAAGGGATCGATGCCTTCCGGGCCGATGGCCGGGTACTGCTTGCCGAGCTTGATCTTCCCCCAGCGTGCAGACGACAGCGATACGTTGGCCTCACGGTTGTAAAACGACGTGCTGCTTTGTGCGCGTCCGCTCATGAGGTCGAAGCCGCTCTCCAGGCGGAACGACGCACGTGTGCCGCCGCCGAGATCTTCCGTGCCGGTGAACCCCCAGCGTGATGTCGAGGCACCGCCCGAGAGCAGTTGCAGGTTCTGCTGCCCGCTGTTGCGCGAGTACATGAGAAAGCTGTCGACGGCACCGTAGATCTGAACGGCAGCACTGGCGGTGCTGGCGGCCGTCAGGGTGGTCAGTGCGACGGCCAGCGCGAGGGAAGTGCGTGATTTCATGTGTCTCCGGATGTTCTTTTTTTGGTATGGCGGGCAGTGGGCAATGGGCATGCGTGAATCGCGGGCGCGCGTTAGCCCCGGCCGCTCACCGAAGTGGCGACCTGTGTCTGTCTGTCGTTTGCGAGAAGCGCCGTGAGCGAGACGGTTCGGCTAGCGGGTCGTCGTCACGGGGAACGAGGTGCGTTCAGGATTTCGGCGCAGCATCGGCGGGGCGCTCAGGGAACGACCAGAGTGCGAACTGGCTGACGATGCCGCAGGCGAGGAGGTACCAGGCCGGGGACATGGCGTCGCCCGTGCGATGCAGCAGCCACGTGACGTTGAACTGGGCAAAGCCGCCGAAGATCGTCACGCCGAAGCTGTAGATCATGGCCAGCGCCGTGGCGCGCACCCGTTTCGGAAACGCTTCCATGATCAGCAGAAAATACGAACCGGTGCCCAGCGTCGCGATGCCCATCACCACGGTCACGATGCCGATCATCAGCGGCACCGACGGGGCCGTCGTCAGCCATTTGAACGCGGGATAGACACACAGCAGCGTGGCGAGCGACGTCACGATGACGATCGGCTTGCGGCGCGAGAGACGGTCGGTGATCCACAGGCCCGAAATCAGCGACGACACCATGATGATGCCGCCCGATGCGCAGCCCGCGAGGAACGACGTTGCGACCGGCAGATGCAGCGTGCGCACGCCGTAAGCGGGCATGAAGAAGACGATGATGTAGAGCATGGTCGTGCCGCCCACGAGCATCAGCGTGCCGAGTACGACGCGACCGAAATAGCGCTGCATGATTTCGGCCAGCGCGCTTTGCTCGCGCTCGGGCGCTTCGAACGTTTCGTCGAGATGGCGTCGGATGTACATGCCCACAGGACCGACGAGCAAGCCCAGCAGGAACGGAATGCGCCAGCCCCAGCTTTCCAGTGCGGTGGGGGTGAGCGTCGCAGACAGCAGTGCCCCGCACAGCGCGCCGCACAGGGCCGCTGCACCCTGACTGATCATCTGCCAGCTCACCATGAAACCACGGCGCGACATCGGCCCGGATTCCATCAGGAAGGTCGTGGCCGCGCCGATTTCGCCACCGGCGGACAATCCTTGCAGCAGGCGTCCCACGACGATCAGCACGGGGGCAGCGATGCCAAGCGTGGCGTATCCCGGCGTGAGTGCAATCAGCGCGGTGCCGACCATCATCAGCGCGATGGTGAGCGTGAGAGCGGCACGACGTCCCGCACGGTCCGCATAGTTGCCGATCAGAATCCCGCCGAGCGGACGCATGACGAAGCCCACGCCGAATGTCGCCATCGCCAGCAGCAACGGACCGGCACCCGAATCGACGGGGAAGAAGTTCTTGCCGATGATCGCGGCGAAGAAGCTGAAGACGGTGAAGTCGAACATCTCCAGCCCGTTGCCGACGGAGGTGGCGACAATCGTCCGGCGTCGCGCGCGACGCGCAGCGACGGTCTCTGCGGGACTTGCCTGACTGGCAGCGGGTCGGGCAGAACCGGCAGGCGTGGCGAGAGCGCCAGACAGGGGCGGGGCGGCGTCGTGCGTCATACAGGATGTCTCCATGCGAAGGGGGTGTCGTTCTGTCTTTGCGCGCGGCGATAAGAGGGAAGGACGTCCGCGCGCATGCAACGATTCGGGCCGATCTTAATCAAGCCGTAATAATCCCGATACGCATAAATTCTTATCCTGATAACCTTTATTTGTCCGTCATAACCCTTAGTTTGCTGCAATGAAACTGCATCAATTGCGCGCGTTACTGGCCGTCGCCGACACCGGGAGCATTCACGAAGCAGCGCGCACCCTGCACGTGACGCAGCCCGCCGTCACCCGCGCCTTGCGCGACCTTGAGACAGACATCGGCCTGATGCTGATTCTGAGAAGCTCGTCGGGGGTGTCGCTGACGGAGGAAGGGCGGGCGCTGCGCCAGCGTGCCGAGCTGATCGTCAACGAAATGGCGCGTACAGAAGCGGAGATGATGCGGTTGCGCGACACGCGTCAGGGGCGTGTGTCGATTGGCGTGACGCCGCTCTCGGCGATTACTGTGCTGCCCAAGGCGTACAACCGCTTTCGGCAGACGATGCCCGACGTCGCATTGGAATTCTCGGAGTTCAGCGCGCCGCAACTGGTGGAGCAACTCAAGAGCGGCGCGATCGATTTTGCGCTGGGCTCAGGTGTGGACGGACGCGAGTTCGGCACGGTGCGCGCGGTCCATCTGGCGACGTTTCCTATGTGGTTTGCCGTCGCTCGACGTGGGCAACTGGCGAATGCGACCTCGCTGGCGGATTTGCAGAACGGCGAATGGCTGCATACGGGACCATCCAGCGAATTTCAGGCGTTCCTGACCGAGCTGTTCGCGCGTCAGGGGCTTGCGCCGCCGCGCCGCATCACGCGATGTGCCTCGCAAACACTCTTCTACAGTCTGGCGGTCAACAGCAACGTCGTGACGTCATGGACCCACCTGGCTTTGCGCACCGAAGGCGCTGCCGAAGAACTGAAGACCCTCGACGTGCTCGAACAGCCACCCGCACGCAATCTGTTCCTGCTGTTTCGCGACAGTGCGATTCTTACCGCCCCGGCGGAATACTTCGTGCGCTGCATCGAAGACATCGTCAAAGCGGAGCGGGTCGCACAGCGTTCACGCAAGCCGAAAGCGTTGTAGCGGTTTGCGGTTTACCAGTTGATGTCGACGCAAAGCACATGCAATCCCTGC
This sequence comes from Pandoraea sp. NPDC090278, assembly GCF_044772185.1. Classification (NCBI taxonomy): domain Bacteria; kingdom Pseudomonadati; phylum Pseudomonadota; class Betaproteobacteria; order Burkholderiales; family Burkholderiaceae; genus Pandoraea; species Pandoraea sp. NPDC090278. Next base: position 320,246 of record NZ_JBIVYJ010000004.1, read on the forward strand.
TTCGCAGGTGACGCGATAGAGGCCGTCACGCACAAGTGCGCTTCGTTGATCGAGAGATAGGGCGGCGTGAAATGCACTTCGCCGGGCGCGCGCATGGCCTCGATGAAGTACGGACGCCGTGCCCAGTTCGCTCCCTCCGAATGCAGCAGCGGACGAAAACGTTTGGCGCGTTGCGACGAATGGCTGTGCGGCAGGACGTTGTCGCCGATCTGGCGGCCGACCGCGTCGAGCAAGAAGCAGCGTGCGGCGTCGGGCAGGGCGAGCAGGTCGTGCGTCGCCTGACGAATGTCCTGTCCCTGAGCGATGCGCGCGGCCGCCGATTCGATCCCGGCGACATACGGCGCGAGTCGCGCATGCTGTGCCCGCTCGCGCTCGACGATCTGGGTGCGCAAAGCAGACGACAGCGCGTCCATGCGCTCGGCAGCGACTTTCGGTGGCACGGGGTCGAAATCCGGTGCGGCGAAATACTGGCCTTGCACGAAATCGACGTTGCACTCCAGCGCGATCAGCGCCTCGCGATCCGTCGTAAGGCCGCCCATCATCACCAACTGTCCCGATTCATGTAGCAACGACACGAGACCGGGCAGCACGCGTGCGAGGTGCGATTGCTCGGTGGCTTGCGCGAGAATGCCGCGATCCAGCACCACGATATCCGGGCGCAGATCCCACACACGGTCGATGTTCGAGTGCTTTGCGCCGAAGCCGCCCAGCGCAATCAGGAAACCCGCCTTGCGCAGACTGCCGACGATTGCGCCGAAGCGCGGCGTGTCGCCGCCTGCCTGTTCCGGTACCTCAAGCACCACGCGTTGGGGCGACAGACCGGTCGCTTTGAGCGTGGCGATCAGCGCGTCGCCATAGACGGTGTCCATCAGTGCGGCGGGGTGCAGATTCAGAAAGAGCCACGCATCGCGGCTGTCGAATTCGTGGAAGTTGCCCAGGTGCAGCGACTCGGCGAGCCGCCCCAACTCCAGCATGTCGCCATGACGCGCGGCCATCGTGAAGACTTCGTGCGACGGCACGTGGCGGCCCTGCGCGTCGTGTGCGCGCAGCGAGGCGTGATAGCCGATGGCGCGCCGGTGCGAGACCGAGAACACCGGCTGGAAGACGCTGGAGATCGTGAAATCGCCGTATATGACGATGCGCCGACCGTCGTCGGCCGCCGTCATTCGGGGCGGCAGGAGTCCGGGGGCGTCGAGATCGATGGTCATGGTCGTTACAGGCGTGGGGGCTAGCTAAGTACAGAATAGGAGAGCAAGAAGCGTGCTCAAAGGCGCGCGCTATTGTCCCCGATTTTCAGGGCGTTTTTCGTGTGTCTTGTGACGCGACGCACCAGAGAGTGCCGTCAACGCCCCAAAGTGGGGCATGGATGCTGGGGATGGCGGCACTCGCACTCGCGGCATCGTCTTCCCTTGGGCTGCGTAGCTGAGCTACGGTGCCAGCACCTGCGCCCGCCGGGCCACGCGTGCGAGCGCCAATGCACAGACCGCGTTGAAGACGTGCAGGCCGCCGGGGCCGAGCAGCGTCACGGCCAGCGAGGCGATCATCGGCCCGAGCAGGCCGCCGACGGAGAAGAGGATGAGCAGTGTGGCGCTCACGCCGATACGCCGCTCCGGCTCGGTGCGGTCGTTCACATGCGAGACGATCAGCCCGTACTGCGTGAAGTTCACGGCCGAGAACAGGAACATCAGCAGGAAGACCAGCCAGTGCGCCTGAATGAAGATGAGCGGCGCGCAGAACACGACCGACGCCAGCGCCAGACGCCGCGACACCGTGCGTCGGTCCATGCGGTCGGACAAACGTCCCACCGGCCATTGCATGAGCAGCGCGCCGAACAGCGCCACGCCCATCAGCGTCGACAGACTGCCGATGGAGAAGCCGATGCGGGTGAGATAGACCGGCATCATTGCGTAGAACGCGCTGTACAGGAACCCGGCGAGAATGCAGCCCGGAATGGCAATTGGCGTTGCGCGCGCCATTTCCGTGACGCTGTCGAACAGACTCATCGCCGGTTGTTTGACGAGACGCTCGTCGGCCACGCGCGTGGGCCAGCCCTGCATGAGCGTGATCGGCAATATGGCGGCGACGAACAATCCGGCGACAAGCAGCAACTGCCCCTCGCTGCCCGCCTCGCCGATATTGAGCAGGAACTGGCCGCTGCTCACCGCGAGGTAGTTGATCGTGAGGTACGAGCCGAACACGCGTCCTCGCATGGTGTTCGGTACCGACCCGTTGAGCCAGCTTTCCACCGTGGTGTACATGCCCATCAGAGCAAGGCCGGTGCCCACGCGTAGCAGACACAGCAACAACATCGACTCGGAGACGGCAAAGCCCATCACGAAGAGGGCGGCCAGCGCGGTGAACGCCACGAACGCGCGATGCTGTCCGATGCGCTCGATCAGCGACCGGTTGTAGAACGCACCGAGCAGGAAGCCCGCGTAATAGCACGACTGGATCACCCCGATGGTGAACGTCGACGCGCCGAACTTCAGGGCATGGAAAGGTACGGCAGTGACGAACAGCCCGTTGCCCACGACCAGCACGCCGTAGCCCAGCAGAATGCCCATGAGCGCTGGATAGACGCTGATGGGCAGGGGGACGGCGTCCGCCGGGGCAGGGCCGGGCGGCGTCGATGGCGCACCCAGCAGCGAGGCTTCGGACAGCGGGCCGGGACGATCGGGCTCGTCTTCGGCAATGGACGTATCTAGCGACGGATCGCGTTGCATTCGATTTCGCGGGGCTCGCGGGCCAGAGAATTGGGGGCAAAGGCTTGCACGAGCGTTCATCATCGCACGATGAAGACACTTAGGCGAACTGATCACGGTGACGCGTGCACCGTCAAACCAAAAAACAAAGGCGTGTCCCGATGCAGGACACGCCTTTCACGTCTGCCTTCAACGCCGCCTTCCCCGAAGCGACGTCATACGTCAGATAGCCATCAGTGCTCCGTTACCCCAGCGCCGTGCCAGACTTGCTGACGTCGCTTGCGACTGCCGATCCACGCGGCCGACAGTGCACTGATGAGCCCCGCCACGAGCACGTAGATGCAGATCATCCACGGCTCGCCCCCGTTCTTCTGCAACAGGTAGGTGGCGATGATCGGGCTCAGGCCGCTCGCGAAGATACCCGAGAACTGATAGACGAACGAGATGCCGGTGTAGCGAACCTTGGCGTCGAACAGTTCGGAGAAGAGTGCAGCTTCGGGACCGTAGACCGACGCGTAGATCACGCCCAGCGGAATGACGATGGACAGCCACACGAGCATCACGTTGCCGCCGCTCGCCTTCATCAGCCAGAACCCGCCGAACGACGACAGGCCGGTCGCGAGCGACCCCCAGAAGTAGATGCGCGTGCGCCCGATGCGGTCGGAGAGCTTGCCGAAGAACGGGATGGTGAAGATCATCACGAACGCGGCCGCCATCACGCCTGTCAGTGCTTCGGTCTGCGAGAGCTTGAGCGTCTGCGTCAGGTAAGAGATCGAGAACACGCCGAAGATGTTGAAGAACACGCCGTCGATGAAGCGCGCGCCCATCCCGGCCAGCACGTTGCCCGGGCTCTTCGTGAGTACGTCTTTGATGGGAATCTTGATCTCGGCACCGGCTTTCTTGATCTTCGCGAACTCCGGCGTTTCCATCACGTTCAGGCGAATGTACATGCCGATGGCGACGAGCCCGACTGACAGGAAGAACGCGACACGCCAGCCCCACGCGAGGAACTGCGCGTTCGTCAGCGTGTACGACAGCACGGCCACCACACCCGATGCGAGACACAGGCCAAGCGCAAGACCGACCTGCGGAATGCTCGCGTAATAGCCGCGCTTTTCCTTCGGCGCGTATTCGAACGCCATGAGCACTGCGCCGCCCCATTCACCGCCGAGGCCGATGCCTTGCAGCACGCGCAGCAACAGCAGCAGAATCGGCGCCCACAGCCCGATCTGCGCATAGGTGGGCACCAGCCCGATCAGCATGGTGGCGATACCCATGATGGTGAGCGTCATCACGAGCATGCTCTTGCGTCCGAGCTTGTCGCCGAAGTGACCGAAGATCACGCCTCCGAGCGGACGGCTCAGGAAGCCCACCGCGAACGTGCCGTAAGCGAGCATCGTCGAGATGAGCGGGTCGCTGCCGGGGAAATACAGCTTGTTGAACACGATACCGGCGACGACGCCGTACAGAAAGAAGTCGTACCACTCGATGGTGGCGCCGATGAGGCTGGCGACGACGACACGGCGCATCTGCCGCGCGTCGGTCCTGGTCGATGCATTCATGGTTGTCTCCGAATCTTGTATTGGTTAGGGGCTAACGTGACTGATGAGACTTACGCGACTGACTAAACCGTCAGGGCGACTTCCGCCGATGCCTCCTCGCGACTGCGGATGTCTTCCTGCATGCCCGACGCGCGCTTCCGGTCTTCGAGAATCATGTCGGCCGCCTTTTCGGCAATCATGATGGTCGGTGCATTCGTGTTGCCCGACACCAGCTCGGGCATGATCGACGCGTCTACGACGCGTAGCCCCGCGAGTCCGTGCACGCGCAGACGATCGTCGACGACGGCCATGCTGTCGTCGCCCATCTTGCAAGTGCCCGCCGGGTGATAGATCGATTGGCTGAACTGGCGCGCGGCCTGAAGCAACTCGTCGTCGCTCTGGTACTGCGCACCTGGGATGAATTCGCTGATGATGTGCGGCGCGAGCGACGGGGCGGCCGCGATGCGACGCGCCACCTTGATGCCGTCGATCACCACACGATGGTCGCGTTCGTCGGACAGATAGTTCGCGTGAATCGTCGGGTATTGCAGCGGATCGTTGGAACGGATCTCGACGCTGCCTCGACTGAACGGACGCAACTGGCAGACGGACGACGTGAAGGCGGAGAAGCGATGTGCGCCCTGCCCAGGCTTGTCCGCCGACAACGGTTGCATGTGGAACTGAATGTCGGGACGCGTGACGTCGGGCCGTGAGCGCGTGAAGATCGTCACCTGACTGGCCGCCAGCGTGAGCGGACCGGTGCGGAACAATGCGTATTGCAGGCCGATGAGCGCCTTGCGCAGCGGGTTGTTCACCTCGTCGTTGAGCGTGCGCTCGCGGGTCTTGAAGACGAGCCGCACTTGCAGGTGATCTTGGAGGTTCTGGCCGACGCCTGGTAACACATGACGCAGCGCGACACCGGCCTTCGCAAGCACCGTCGTCGGCCCGATGCCGGAGTTCTGCAACAACTGCGGCGAACCGATGGCCCCAGCGGCGAGAATGACTTCCACTCTGGCACGCGCCTTCTTGCGCTGGCCGTCCTGCAAGTACTCGACGCCCACTGCGCGCTTGCCGTCGAACAACACGCGGCAGGTCTGTGCACGCGTCTCCACGATCAGGTTGCGACGCTCGCGTACCGGTTTGAGAAAGCCCTTGGCCGTGCTCCAGCGAAAGCCCTTGAAGGCAGTCTGCTGAAAATAGCCGACGCCTTCCTGCGTTGCACCGTTGTAGTCCTCGTTGAAGGGGATGCCGGTGTCCTTCGCGGCGGCGATGAAGTGCTCCGCGATGGGACGACGCAGTCGCAGGTCCGAGACTTTCAGCGGGCCACCAACGCCGTGATACTCGCTAGCACCATGTTCCTGATCTTCCGACTTGCGGAAGTAGGGCAGCACGTCCGCGTAACCCCAGCCGCGGTTGCCGAGATCTGCCCAATGGTTGTAGTCCTCACGCTGGCCGCGCACATACAGCAGACCGTTGAGCGAGCTGGAGCCGCCGAGCACCTTGCCGCGCGGCCAGTCGATCTGACGGTCCGCCACGTTGGCATCTGCTTCGGTGCGATAGCACCAGTCCAGCTCTGGGTTGTGCATGGTCTTGAAGTAGCCGACCGGCACGTGAATCCAGGGATTGCTATCGGGCCCGCCGGCTTCGAGCAACAGCACCCGGTTCGCGGGATCTGCGCTCAGACGATTGGCGAGCACGCATCCGGCTGAGCCCGCACCGACGATCAGATAGTCCACCTCGTGTTCCATACCGCCTGTCTCCTGCTGAGCAATTCACGACGTTTCTCCCGGGGGGATGAAACGATTCGTTTCGGTTTGTTTCGATCCAATGTCGGCGAGCGATGGACGAATGCCAAGCGAAAAAAAGCCGGGAGACGGAAACTGAAACGGATTTCGCGCTTCGCGTCTCAGAACGAGGCGATTGTTGCAGCGCATCTGCGGGGTTTCACTGAGTCGAGACGCGCGCAGTGCGGCGGGTGAGACGGACACCGATTCCGTGACGTCGAGCGCCCCTCACGGGTAATCCCGAGGCTGATCGCCGTCAAATAATTGGTATATTTTGTTTCTTTTATTGATCGTGGAGAATTTCGGACGACGTCAATCGTCAGAGTCCGGGAGACGATTCGAAGCGATGAAAGCAGGAGGCGGAATGCACGGAACGCAAGGGGCGCGTGAGGGCGTACGTGAGGGGGCACGGGACGTGGGCGTGCTCGACGACGCCGAGTTGCGCGCGAGCGACGAAGCGAGAAATCTGCGCGCGCTGGCCGTCATCGAACGGCTCGCTATGGCGGGGCAACCCTACACGTTGTCGCAGCTCGCCACGCGCTTGTCGATTCCGAAGGCCACGCTCATGCGTCTCATCGAGGCGCTGGAGGTCTGCGGCTACGTCTCGCATGTGCCGGACTCGCGCGGCTCGGAGCGCGGGCTGTCGCTAGGCCCGCGGGCAGCGAGGCTCGCCCTCGTCACATTGGCGAACAACAATTTCACGCGCGCGGCGCGCTCGCTGCTGCGTGCGCTTGTCGACCGCGTCGGCGAGACCGTCAACCTCACGGCGCTCGACGGCGACGAGGTGCTCTACATCGAACGCGTGGAAACGAACGAGCCGTTGCGCATGCAGATGCATCCCGGCATGCGCGTGCCGCTGCATTGCACCGCGAGCGGCAAACTGTTCCTGTCGCAAATGCCGGTGGCGGAGCGTCGCGCAGTGATTTCGCGACTGTCGCTCAAACGCATGACGCCACGCACGATTACCGACGCGAGCCTGCTTGAAGCGGAGCTCGACCGGCTGGCGGCGCGCGGCATCGGTATCGACAACGAAGAGTTCGTGCGCGGTATGGTCGCCGTAGGCGTGCCGGTGCGTGCGCCGGAGGACGGACACGTGCGTGCGGTGCTCGCCGTGCATGGACCGACGGCACGCGTCACGCTGGAACAACTGATGGGATTGGTGCCAACGCTGCGAGAGACAGCGACGGCGCTCGCGCCGCTGCTCGACTGGCAGCGGGCAAGCAAGCTGGAAGCGCTGGCGAAGCGGGCGGACGCGGAGGACGGGAAGACCGTCCAGACGACGGAAAGGTCCGAAAGCTGACGCGTCAGAACGTCTTTGCCAGTTCCTTGGCCGCTTCCTGCAGGCGCGGCACGAACTCCATCGCCTTCGAGAGCGACGTGCGCGACACCGGTGCGTGCACGGCCACTGCGGCGATACATCCGCCGTCTTCCTTGAGGACGGGCGCCGCCACGCAGGCGATCCCCAGCACGAATTCCTCGTTATCGACGGCAATGCCCTTGTGCGCAATGCGGTCGAGTTCGCTTTCGAGCAGTTCGGGATCGGTGAGCGTGTTGGGCGTGAAGCGTTGTAGCTTCATGGCGCGCAGCAGCGCGGCGCGTTGTTCGCGGGGCATCATCGCCAGCAGCAGCTTACCGCTCGCGCTGCTGTGTGCGGGCACGTGCGAACCGGGCTTGAGATCGAGGCGCAGCGGCCACGGCGCTTCCATGCGGTCGAGGTACAGCACCTCGGTCTCATGCAGCATCGTGAGGTTGCACGTCTCGCCGAGATCGGCCACGAGACGGCCGAGAATCGCGTGACGCATACGTCGCGCGCCCGCTTGCATCATCACCCCGAGGCTCAACTGCGCCAGGCGCGGGCCGATCACATACGCGTTCTTCTGACCCGGTTCGCGAATCACCAGACCGCCAGCTTCGAGCGAGCCGAGCATGCGATGCAGCGACGCCTTGGGCATCTGGATATCGTGCGCCATGTCGGCGAGCGAGACAGGCGCGTCGGCCGCCACGAGGTACTCCAGCAGTGCGAACGCCCGCAGGGTCGGGGTGTCCGCCTTGTTGTCTGACGGGGGGTCGTGGGCAATCGCTACGTCGTTCATATGCGCCGTTCCGGAAAATGGATCAGCGGTATTGTACCCAAACAGGTTATCGACCGGCATTGGCGGGGTCCAGATACATAAGGTTCGGTTTCAGTTCATTCGAATCTAGTCGACGCCACGGGACTCCGTCAATCAGTGTTTTAATTATTCGGAACGAATTGTATCTAAAAATGGTTAACGCTATGATGCGCTGAAACTGCCCCGCATCTCGATGGGGCGTATTGCATTTGTATTGCCTAGCCCTTTGGAGACGTCGTGATGGAGATCGCAACCCAACAGCCGGATCGCATGGTCGATGCCCGCACCGTATTCGGCATCGATACCGACCTTCAGGTACCGGCGTTCAGCGAGCGCGACGATCACGTGCCCGAGATCGACACGGCGTACCGCTTCAATCCGGACGTCACGCTGGCGATTCTGGCGGGCTTCACGAACAACCGTCGCGTGATGGTGCAGGGTATGCACGGCACGGGTAAGTCCACGCACATCGAACAGGTGGCGGCACGGCTGAACTGGCCATGCGTGCGTGTGAACCTCGACGGTCACATCAGCCGCCTCGATCTGGTCGGCAAGGACGCCATCGTCGTGCGAGACGGTCACCAGATCACCGAGTTTCAGGAAGGCATTGTGCCGTGGGCGTTGCAACGCCCCGTCGCGCTGATCTTCGACGAGTACGACGCGGGACGTCCCGACGTCATGTTCGTCATTCAGCGCATTCTGGAGCGCGACGGCAAGTTCACGCTGCTCGACCAGAACCGCGTGATCCATCCGCATCCCGGCTTTCGCATGTTCGCGACGACCAACACCGTCGGTCTGGGCAATCTCAACGGTCTCTATCACGGCACGCAGGTGCTGAATCACGCGCAGATCGACCGCTGGAATGTGGTCGCGACGCTCAACTATCTCTCGCGTGAAGACGAAGCGGGTATCGTGCTCGCGCGTGTACCGGAGCTGGATAACGACGCTGGCCGCGCGCTGATCGAATCGATGGTCAGCGTGGCGGAACTCACGCGAAAGGGTTTTGCAACGGGCGATCTGTCCACGCTCATGTCGCCGCGCACGGTCATCAACTGGGCGGAGAACGTGGGCATCTTCCGCGATGCCGGTCTCGCGTTCCGTCTCACGTTCCTGAACAAGTGCGACGAAGCGGAGCGCGCCGTGGTGGCCGAGTACTATCAGCGCGCGTTCGGCCGCGAATTGCCGTCGGCCGACGGCGGCCGCTCGCTGCTGGCCGATGCATCATGACGATCTCGGAGCGCGAGGCTGCCCGACGCGCCGCACGCGGCGAGGCGTTGTGCGCCGCCACCGTGCGCGCGCTGACCGGCGACGCCGCGCTGCATTACAGCGGAGCGCGCCTGTGCCGGAATATGCGGCCGTTGCCGTTGCATGCGCCCCATCTGCAAACGCTGCCACCGCCCGCCGACCCTTTGACAACGCTGCGCGGTGCAGCGGACGGTGCGGCGCTTCGGCTGCGTCACAGCGACGCGGTACTGCATCGACGTCTGCAACCGGATGCGCCGTTGGAGCGGCTGCTCTTCGAACTGCTGGAGCAACTGCGGTGCGAGACGTTCATTCCCGCCGGTATGCCCGGCATCGCCAGCAATCTGCGCGAGCGCTTCGAAGCGTGGTCGCGCGCGATGCACGCCACGGGCGTTGCCGACAGTCACGTGGGGTTGTTGCTGTACACGGTGGCGCAGATGAGCTGGTCGCGACTGACCGGCTATCCGGTCATCGAGGAGACGGAAGGACTCATCGAAGCCACGCGCATGGCCATCGCCCCGCGCATTGGCGGCGCGCTCGCGGGCATGCGTCGAACGCGCACCGATCAGGCGGCGTTCGCGGCTCACGCGCTGGAATTGGCCGCCGATATCGCGGGCCTTATCCGTGCGGCGGGCGGTGAGCACGAGGACGAAGACGCGAAGGACGAGGAAGACGAGAAAGGCGTGCGCAACGCGTTCTCGCTGTTTCTCGACTTTGACGAGCAGGAAGACGAAGGCATCACGCTCGCGCATTCGGGCGACAGCCGCGTGCTGACGGCGTCCGAGCAAGGCTATCGCGTGTTCACGAATCGCTACGATCGCGAACTGTACGCGGGCACGCTCGTACGCCGTGCGTTGCTGACCGAGTTCCGCGAGCGACTCGACGAGCGGATCGTCGCTCAGGCGATCAACGTGCCGAGGTTGGCGCGTGCGCTCAAGGCGGCGCTCGCCGTGCCGCAGCGCGACGGCTGGTCGTTCGGCGAAGAGCAGGGCCGCATCGACGGACGACGGCTCGCGCAACTCGTCAGTTCGCCTGCCGAGCGGCGTCTGTTCCGGCTGGAGAAGCACACGCTGATTGCCGAATCGATGGTGAGTTTTCTCATCGATTGCTCCGGCTCGATGAAGGCACAGATCGACGCGGTTGCGATGATTGTGGACGTTCTCTCCCGCGCGCTCGACGCGGCGGGCGTCACCAACGAAATTCTGGGCTTTACCACGGGTGCGTGGAACGGTGGACGCGCTCGTACCGACTGGCTCGCTCGTGGCAAACCGCGTTTTCCTGGCCGTCTCAACGAGGTCTCGCATCTCATCTTCAAGGACGCTGTTACCAGTTGGCGACGTGCGCGGACCGACATCGCATCGCTTTACAAGGCAGACCTGTTCCGCGAGGGCGTGGACGGCGAGGCGGTCGAATGGGCATGCGAGCGTCTGCGTTCGCGCAGCGTCAACCGACGCCTGCTGATCGTGATTTCCGACGGCAGTCCGATGGACGCCGCCACCAATCAGGTCAACGACGAGTACTACCTCGACCATCACCTTCGGGAAGTCGTGGCGCAGCAGCAGGCGCGTGGCGATGTCGAAGTGTTGGGCCTTGGCGTCGGCCTCGATCTCAGCCCGTATTACCGGAATTCGCTTGCGCTCGATCTCACGTCGCCACCCGACATGACGATGCTGGCGAAGCTGGTCGACTGGATCGGCAGCGGCGGACGTCGATCAGGCGACTGACGCGGCCTCCCCCAACGCCGGACGCCACCGGCGTCAGACCATCTCCATCACTGCGCTCACCATCAGATGCACGCCGAGCAGGATCAGCGTCATGAATGCGAGACGGCGTGTGGTGACGCCAGAGAGCGGTGGGGGATGGCGTCGTGCGAACAGCGTAGCGAATGTGACCACGGGAACCGCGAACGCCGCTTGCCACCACATCGACGCGGGCAACTGCCCGGCGAAGGCGCTATACGTAGTGCGGATCGTTGCGGTGACGGCGAACAGCAAAATCAACGCGCAGCGAATCTGGACCAGTGTGAGCGGCTGACGATAGAAGTAGAAAATCAGCGGCGGCCCGGAGATACCGAACATCCCGCTCAGCAAGCCGCCGAAGATGCCGCTCAGAAAGAAGCCCGTATCACCGGAGCGCTCGGTCTTCGGCGCGGGGCGCAAGGCTGAGCCGATGCCGCCATACAGCACGACCGCGCCCAGCAGCAGATGCAGCACGTTGGAGGCCGTGCCATTCAGATAGTCGAACAGCAGCACACCGACCACGACCGACGGGATGATGCCGAGTGTGGCCGCCCGCACGGCCCGCCAGTCGATGAGATGCAACGTGCCGGGTAATGCGAGCGCGCTGTTCACGAGCGTCACCAGACTCACGAGGATGGCGACGTCGGCTACGGGCGCCAGTCCGAAGCCACTGGCCCCACCCAGCACGATCATCCCCAGCCCGAACCCCGTCACCGTCTGGAAGTAGGTGGCGAAGCCCAACAACAACATCAACGGCAGATGGGCCAGCAGCCCGGCGAGCATCACATGCCACGTCATATCCGGGCGGCGAGCGGTGACACTCCTGTCAGCTTGGCCCGAGCGGCTTGCGCTTGCACGCAGGTCACACCGATCACGTAGTAGATGTCGTCGGCGCTGCACCCGCGCGACAAGTCGTTCGCCGGACGGTTCAGCCCCTGCAACAGCGGACCGATGGCCTTCGCACCGCCGATGCGTTCCGCCAGCTTGTAGCCGATGTTGCCAGCATCAAGACTCGGGAAAATCAGCGTGTTGGCGTGCCCTTCGATCTGTGAGTGCACGACTTTGCGTTGGGCGATCTCGGAGACGATGGCGGCGTCGAGCTGAACGTCGCCGTCGATGGCCAGTTGCGGCCGGGCTTCCTTGACGAGACGTGTCGCTTCCACCACCTTGTCGACAGCCGCATGCTTGGCGCTGCCGCTGGTCGAGAACGACAGCATGGCGACACGCGGCGGTTCCATGAGCAACGCCGCGGCGCTATCGGCCGCAGCAAGTGCGATCTGCGCCAGTTGTTCTGCATCGGGATCGACGACTAGCGCACAGTCCGAGAAGATCAGCCCGCCCTTCATCGTGTGGAACGGCTCGCAGAGCATCATCAGGAAGAAGCTCGACACGAGTTTGAACGACGGTTGCACACCGATGATCTGAATCGCCATGCGGACCACGTCGGCCGTGGTGTTCACCGCACCCGCGACGGAGCCGTCCGCGTGACCGAGGCGCACCATCATGTTGGCGAAGCCCAGCGGCGTACGCATTTCCTCAAGCGCCTGCTCGCGCGTCATGCCTTTCTTCGAGCGGATGCCGTACCAGATGTGCGAGAAGGCTTCGGTCATGTCCGACGTCGCCGGATCGATCAGTTCCATCCCGGCGAGATCGATGCGTGCCTCGCTGGCAGCGCGTTGCGTTCGGGCGATGTCGCCGACGAGCACGATGCGTGCAATGCCCTCACGCGTGGCGCGTGCAGCGGCTTCGAGCACGCGCGCGTCGTCCGACTCGCACAGCACGATGCGCATCGGGGCGCGGCGCGCGGTATCGATAATGCGGTTGATGGCTTTCATGATGTCGAAGAAATAAAAAAAGCGCCCCCGGCACCCACAGAGCCGGGAGCGCTGTCACACGAAGAACCGCTACCGCGTCAGACGTAGTCCTTGTACTTGTCGAGCATGCGCACCGGCTTCGAGAGCGCGTCGCGACGGAACGGATCGCCCAGTTCGCGCGTGCACATGATTTCGATGATGGTCGTCTTGCCTTGATTCATCTGCATGTCGATGGCCTTCTTGAGCGCCGGGCCGACGTCTTCCAGACGATCGACCACGATGCCTTCCGCGCCCATCGCACGGGCGATGTTGGCGAAGCTCGGGCTGTCCAGTTCTCCGGCGACGAAGCGACGGTTGTAGAAGTCGACCTGGTTCTTCTTCTCGGCACCCCATTGACGGTTGTGGAAGACCACGGCCGTGACCGGAATGTTGTGACGCACGCACGTGAGCGTTTCCATCAGGCTCATGCCCCACGCGCCGTCACCGGCATACGACACGGCCGGGCGGTGCGGTGCGGCCACCTTCGCGCCGATGATCGTCGGGAAGGCGTAGCCGCAGTTGCCCCAGCTCATGGCAGCGAAGAAGCTGCGCGGCTTGTTAAAGCGCAGGTAGCTGTTGGCGACCGAGTTGATGTTGCCGATGTCGGTCGAGACCATGACGTCTTCCGGCATCGACTTTTCGAGTTCGCGCAGCACCTGACGCGGGTGCAGATACTCGCCGCCGTTGAACGTCTTCTCGTTCTTCTGCTCTTCGATCATGTCGAGGCTGTACTGATCGCGCTCGTGGGTCCAGTCGTCGAGTTCCTTCTCCCAGGCGGCCTTTTCCGTGGCGATCTGGTCGGCGCGTGCGTCGCGCGTGGCGTCGCAGGCGAGCGTGCGCTCGGCCAGACGTTGCGACAGGGCGACGGCCGCAGCCTTTGCATCGCCGCAGATGCCCACCGAGATCTTCTTCACGAGGCCGAGCATCTTGTGGTCGGCGTCGATCTGGATGATCTTGGCGTTCTTCGGCCAGTAGTCCAGGCCGTGCTGCGGCAGCGTGCCGAACGGTCCGAGGCGCGAGCCGAGCGCGACGACGACGTCGGCTTGTGCGAGCAGCTTCATGGCTGCCTTCGAGCCTTGATAGCCGAGCGGGCCGCACCACAGCGGATGGTTGGCCGGGAACGAGTCGTTGTGCAGGTAGCTGTTGACGACCGGTGCGCCGAGGCGTTCAGCCAGTGCCTTGCACTCTTCGACGGCGTCGGCCATGACCACACCACCGCCCGAGATGATGACCGGGAACTTGGCTTGCGCGAGCAGCTCTGCGGCTTCGTTCAGACGCTCGTCGCCGCCAGCGCCGCGATCGAGACGTTGCGGACGCGGAATCTCGGCCTTGATCTGGCCGTAGAAGTAGTCGCGCGGGATGTTGAGTTGCGTCGGGCCCATTTCGGCCATGGCGCGGTCGAAGCAACGGCCGGTGAATTCGGCCATACGCGCCGGGTGCGTCACGTGACCCTGGTACTTCGTGAATTCCTGGAACATCGGCAGTTGCTTCGCTTCCTGGAAGCCGCCGAGGCCGATACCCATCGTGCCCGCTTCCGGCGTGACGATCACGACCGGGCTGTGCGCCCAGTAAGCGGCGGCGATAGCCGTCACGCAGTTACTGATGCCGGGGCCGTTCTGGCCGATCACGACACCGTGACGACCCGACACGCGAGCGTAACCATCAGCCATGTGGCCAGCGCCTTGCTCGTGCACCACCGGAATCAGACGGATACCGGCCGGAGCGAAGATGTCCATCGCGTCCATGAAAGCCGAGCCCATGATGCCGAACATCTCGCTCACGCCATTGGCGACCATCGTTTCGACGAACGCTTCCGAGGGCGTCATCGTTTGCGGACCGGCATCGGAAGCCGTCAGTTGCTGGGTGGCCGTAGCCGGATCTTTGGCGTTCATGGGGTGTCTCCAGTGAAAAAAATTAACGGAACAAATAATTCCGATTTCGTTGCTTGTTTCGAAATCTAGGGGATCAAACCGCCGTCGTCAATTGGTATTTTTATTATTTGGTACGTTTTGTATTGAAAAATACAAATGAAACGTATGTTGGGTGACGAAGAAGGTCTGTCGCCGTGGTTCAGAAAAAAACGCCCCGTCAGGCGGGGCGGGCAATCCGGGCATTCCTCAGGGCGTGATCAGAACGCCGGGCGGTCCTTGCGGAACGCATTCTTTACTTCGATCTTGCCGTCGCGCAGGGTGAACACGTCGACCATGCGCGCTTCGACGCGCGAGCCGTCCGCCTTCGTGCCGCGGAACGTCGATTCCGAGACGGCGCGATCGCCGTCCACGAAATGCACGCCCTCGGTCCACGACGCGTCGGGGAAGTTCTCCCACGCGGACTGGAACGCGGCGCGCACGGCCTCACGGCCTTCGAAGGTGCGTCCGAGCATGTCGGGGCCCGCGACGGCATGGAACACGCACGTGTCGGTCATGCAGGCCATGAGGGCGTCGATGTCGTGGCGATTCCAGGCGTCGTTGAATGTGGTGAGCAACTGGATGGCAGCGGTGTCGTTCTGAGTCGTCATTGCAAATTCCAAAATTCGAGAGGTAGGCGATATCGGCGGGATCGGTGAGTTCAGCGGGCTTCGTCCTGCGCGTGATATCGCTGATAGAGAAAGCGCTGGCCGATGCGGCGGAATGGCGCGAAGCCTTGCCATTGCACCGTGCCGAACACGTTCGGGTATTGCAGCGCGGAGTCGTAGATCGGCAGATTCCACGACGGGTCGCGCTGCCCGGCAATGCGTTGGGCGAGGCGGCGTCCGGCGTGTGCGGAGAACGACACGCCATTGCCGCCGTAGCCCACGGCATAGAAGAGGTTCTGACGCGGATCGGGTTGCGTGACACGCGGCATCATGTCGTGACTCACATCCACCCAGCCCCACCACGAGTAGTCGATCTGAATACCCTTGAGTGCGGGAAATTTGCGGTGCAGGCCTTCGACCAGCACGGCCATATGTTTCGGATTCTGCGCATCGGCGCCGGTGATCGAGCTTCGGCTACCGATCTGCAACCGGTTATCGGGCAGCAGACGGTAGTAATAGCGCAGCGTGCGCGTGTCGGTGATGACCTCGTGCGTGCGGAAGTTCGTTGCGGCGATCTCGTCCGGCGTGAGCACGCGTGTGACGAGCGAGTTCGACAGGATCGGCATGATCTTCGAGCGCAGCGCCTTCGTGACGTCGTTACGCGTGTAGCCGCCGGTGGCGAAGGCGACGGCCTTGGCGCGCACGACACCGCGCGGTGTGCGCACGTGATGCACGCCGTTGATCGTCTCTACGCCCAGTACCGGTGTCGAAGGATGCACGCGCGCGCCGAGTGCGCGCGCCATGCGCAGATAACCGAAGGCGAGTTTGAGCGGGTGCACACCGATACCGTCGGGTTCGTGCAGTGCGCCGCAGTTTTCCTGATCGTCGACGTATTGTTCGCGGACGTCGTCGCGCGAGAGGATGCGTGTGTCGTAGCCGAAGACGTCGCGCATGACTTTGGCTTCGTTGCGCAGGAAGTCCATCTTGCGATCGCGGTGGGCGATGTAGAGATGACCACCCGGTTGCGGGTCGCACTCGGGCACTTCGGCGATGAGCGACTTGAACGTGTTGAAGCCTTCGCGGATTTCTGCGTCCAGACGCAGCGCGGTGTCCTTGCCCCAGCGATCGATCCATTGCGAGCGATAGAGACGTCCGCTGGCATTTTGGCCCTGACCGCCGTTACGGCTGGTGCAACCCCAGCACGTTTGATTCGCTTCGAGCACCGTGGCCCGAATGCCGTGTTCGCGAGCGAGGAACAGGGCGGTGGACAGGCCGGTGAACCCGGCGCCGACGATGACCACGTCGACATCGGCATCGCCTGAGAGCGGTCCGTCGTCTTCCGGCGGCTCGCCTGCGGTGGCAACCCAATAGGTCGGCGCGTAGTCCATGCCCAACCCAGGGGTGGACGAGACGAGCGGATCGTAAAGCGGATCGTATGGCGCTGCGGAGCGACGATCCAGCGCGAAGGATTCAATCGTACCCACGTTTGGCTCCTGAAGAGAATGAGCCAATACTGCCAAGAACAATTTCGTGGGATTAGTACCACCGGAGACTTGTGATGGTGCCAGCGCATCGCCGCACCGCTACGGCTTGGACTTCGTCAGGGAAGTCCCTGACTGGCCCCACATTTTTCGTGGGCGTGGCGCCAGCGTAGTGGTGTGATTACGCCAGCACCGCCAGTCCGTGCTTTTCGATGACTTGAAGCAGTTTTGCCGCCGCGCCGCTGGGCTTCTTCGTGCCCGCCTCCCACTTTTGAACTGTCGACGCACTGGTATTGAGATATGCCGCGAGGACGCCCTGACTCACATGAACGCTCTTGCGAATTTTGATGATCGTGGTCTTTGTGTACTTGGGAACGGCGGGAACGCACAATTCGTCATATTCACGCATCGTCCGTTTGCTGATGCCGCCAGCGGCGTGCATGTCTTTTGCAATCTCGTGGATCGCCGTCAGCGCATCGGATTCATCGACGGAAGACCGGTTTCGTACTCTCGCAACGCGTGCTCGGGGCGAGGCATCAGTCGTCTTGACGGCGGCCTTCCGACTTGGCTTGGCCGCAGTTTTGGATACCACCACTGGTTTGGTCATTTTCCGCAAATCTCCACTAACTCACCCGTCTGCAACATGGCCTCAAATGCCTTTTTCGGCAAACCTTTGAAGTCTTTAGCCAGCTTCTTGAAGCCCTTCAGCGCTTTCGGTCCGACGTTCTTTTCATCTTGCTTATCGAACAGATATGCAAAGATGATCCACACCTCTTCTTGCTCGACGAGGAGCGCTCGAAAATCTCCATTGCGCAGTCGCGCCTTGACGACGCCAGCGCCCAGCGCGTTACCGCAAACGCCTTCGTTGGCCCACCTCATCGCAACACGGTACAACTCGTCGTTGGATATTTCGGCAGCCCGAGCATCGCTCGAAAACCTTCGGGTCTTAAAGACCCGCACTCTCCCCTGACAGCTTTCGCCCACTCCCTTCCTTGCTAACGGCATATGGCTTTCATGCGTGCATTATGGCCGAAAAATGTAGCACTAAGTGCTATAAATTGTAAGCTGGCACCAAACTGCGGACATATGGGGCGCGCCGTGCATCGTGCCTCTCTGGCACCAAACTTTTCTGGCATGTGGCTCTAAACGGCGCGATTTTTGGCTGGGGATACTGAATCCGACAAAAGGTCCGCGCCGCGCGACCGTAACGGCACATCGCAACGTGCCGTGCGCAATGGAGATGGGACATGCTCAGATTGTTGATTGGCCTTGGGTTGCCGTATCTCGGGGTTGTAGGACTGCTGCCCTGGGCAGCTTCCGTCGAGCGCTACGTGCTCGGCGTGCCGTTTATCTATGGCTGGATCTTCCTGTGGTTCGTGCTCACGTCCGTCTGCCTGTGGCTGTGCTGGACGCTCTTCGACCGACATATCGTCGAAGACCCCGCGTGACGTGATGCGCGGCGAGCGACACCAAGCGCGCGTCCAACGTCCTTCCTTAGCAACTTCGCCTCAGGCGCGCTTTTGCGCGCATTGAATCGGTGCTGCGCTCACCCGAGCCAGCGCCCACGGCACCCCGATCCCGCGTACGTGCCGAATTACGTTCCGAATTCCGGAGATTGCGTCGATGGCAACCCTCATCTTTGCCGGCTTCATTCTGTTGTCGGTCTATCTCGCATTGCGCGCGCGCGGCGGACGCGGCCCGCAGAGCATGCACGACTTCTTCGTCGCGTCGCGTCAGTTCGGCGCATGGCTCGTATTCTTCCTCGCCGCCGGTGAGATCTACAGCATCGGTACGATGGTCGGCTTCCCCGGCGGCATCTACGCCAAGGGGCCGACCTATGGCGTGTGGTTCCTCGGCTACATTCTGCTGGCCTATCCCGTCGGCTACTTCCTAGGCCCGAAGATCTGGGACGCCGGTAAGCGCTACAACGCGATTACGCTGCCCGACCTATTCAAAGGCCACTTCCAGAATCGCTTTCTCGAATTAGTGGTCGCGATCACGGCTATCGTCTTCCTGCTGCCTTGGGGGCAATTGCAGTTCACCGGGCTGGTGGCGGCGCTCAAGGGACTGGGATGGAATTTCCAGCCGCTGTGGCTCATTAGTTTTTCGGCCATGCTCGCCTTCGTCTACATCGCGATTGCCGGGGTACGGGCGTCCGCCTACATCGCGGTGCTCAAAGACGTGCTGATGGTCGCCGCTATCGTGATCACCGGTGTCGCGGTGGCGTGGGAGTCCGGCGTGACGCCCGTGTTTCAGGCCGCGAGCCAGCACGTGAGCAATACGATGAGCACACAGCAACTCACCTTCGCGATGACGACCATCGTGTTCCAGTCGCTCGGCATGTACGTGATGCCCTTTGGCGTGCAGAACTTCTTCACCGCGAAGAGCGCGTCCACGATCCGGCGCACGCAGGTCGCCATGCCGCTGTACATGCTGATGTACCCATTCCTGGTGCTGGCGTCGTACTACGCGATCAGCCAGAACATCCAGCTCGCCTCGCCCAACGAAGCGTTTTTCGCAGCGGTGACGCAATTGCTGCCGTCGTGGCTCGTCGGCCTTGTGGCGGCAGGCGCGGCGCTCTCGGGATTGCTCGTGCTCGCAGGCATCTGTCTCGCGCTCGGCCCCATCGTCACGCGCAACATCCTCTCGGGCATGCCGGAGCATCGCCAGAAGGCCAGCTCGAAGGTGGTGATCGTGCTGTATCTCCTGGGTTCCATCGTGCTGACCTTGCTCACGCCTAACCTCATGCTCACGCTCATCAACATGGCGTATTACGGCGTGACACAGTTCCTGCCGGGCGTGATTGCCGTGGTGTTCCGCATGCGCGTGCGCGCCACTGCCGTCGCCGCCGGTGTGCTGGCAGGGCAGGGACTCGCGCTCGTGCTCTACTACAAGAATCCGGACCTCGGCGGGGTCAACCTCGGGCTCATCTGCCTGGTCGTCAACGTCGTGGTGATGTCGGTGCTCCACCTGCTCCTCGGCGGTAGCCGTGCACGTTCGACGGACGTCGGTGTCGGGACGCTTTCCCCCTATAAGAAGTAACGATGACAGAAAGAGACAACACCTCAGCCAGCCGCGACGATATTCGCGTATACGTCGCCCGCAAGATCGTGACGATGAATCCGGCGCAGCCTATGGCCACCCACGTCGCTGTGTGCGACGGCCGGATTCTCGCCGTCGGCGGCGCCGACGATATGCGCCGATGGACGGATGCTGCGCCCATCGACACGCTGCGCGACAAAGTGCTGATGCCCGGTCTGGTCGAGGGGCATTGCCACCTGATGGAGGGCGCGATGTGGGACGCGGTCTATGTCGGCTACTACGACCGGCGCGGCCCGGACGGGCATCTGTGGGAAGGATTGAAGACGCCGTCCGACGTACTGGCTCGCCTGCGCGACGCCGAGCAACGCATGACGGACGATCACAAGCCGTTGCTCGCCTGGGGTTACGATCCGATCTTCTTCGAAGGCGCGCCACTGGTCGCGCGCGATATCGATGCGGTGTCGATGACGCGCCCCATCGCGATCCTGCATGCCAGCGTCCATTTGATGAACGTGAACACACCGATGCTCGAACTCGCGGGCATCGATGGCGACGCGGACGTCGAAGGCATCGTCCTCGGTGAAGACGGCGAACCGACCGGCGAGTTGCAGGAGTTCGCTGCGATGTTTCCGGTGTATCGGGTCATCGGCGAGGGGCTGTCGATTGCCGCCAGCGAGAGTCCGCGCGCGATCTGGAATTTCGGACGTGTCGCGCAACTCGCGGGCGTGACCACCGCGACCGATCTCGTCAACGATCTGACGCCGACCGGCAACGCGAATCTCCATGAGGCAACGGCCGATGCGAAGTATCCGATTCGCATCGTGCCCGCCTTCGCACCGCAACGTTGTCCCGAGGGTGGGCCGCAACGCGTGCTCGATGCGCGCGAAGGCAACACGGACAAGCTGCATTACGGACCGGTGAAGTTCATCGTCGACGGTTCGATTCAAGGGTTCACGGCGCGTTTGCGCTGGCCGGGCTATCACAACGGCAAGCCCAACGGACTGTGGCTGATCGCACCGTCGCAACTGGTCGAGACGTTCCTGCCGTTCCACGCGGCCGGACTGCAAATGCACATTCATACGAATGGCGACGAAGCCACGGAAGTGGTGCTCGACGCCATCGAGAAGCTGCTCGAAGTGCATCCGCGCACCGACCATCGTCACACGTTGCAGCACTGCCAGATGGCCGACGTTGCACAACTCACGCGCGCGCAGCGCCTCGGCATGTGCGTGAATTTCTTCGCGAATCACGTCTACTACTGGGGCGACGCGCACTACATGCAGACGATGGGGCCGGATCGCGCCAATCGCATGGATGCGGCCGAGATCGCGCGTCAGATCGGCTTGCCGTTTGCGTTGCACTCCGACGCGCCGATCACGCAACTCAATCCACTGTTCACCGCATGGTGCGCTATCAAGCGTGAGACTTCGTCGGGCCGTGTCCTCGGCGAGTCGTTGCGCTTGCCGGTCGACGATGCGTTGCGTGCCGTCACGTTGGGCGCCGCGTTTTCGTTGGGGATGGATCACCTGATCGGCAGCATCGAAGTGGGCAAGTACGCGGACTTTGCGGTGCTGGAGGCGGATCCCCACGAGGTGCCCATCGACGATTTGCGTCAGATGCCTGTGTGGGGCACCGTCCTTGGCGGGGATATCTTCCGCGCGCCGCGATGACGACCGTCCAGACGCCCGACGCGCAAGTACAGGCCGACGTCGCACGGCAACCGGTGCCGATGATCGTTCTCGGTGGCTATCTGGGCGCGGGAAAGACGACCCTCGTCAACGCGTTACTGCGCAATGCGGATGGCTTGCGCGTGACGGTGCTGGTGAACGACTTCGGCTCGGTCAACGTCGATGCATCGCTCATCCGGGAGCGTAGCGACGACGTGATCGGATTGGAAAACGGTTGCGTATGCTGCACCATCGGCGGACGCCTTGTGGAGACGCTCATCGCCATCGGCGAGCGGGCGCAGCGTCCCGATCTGCTGGTGATCGAAGCGAGCGGGGTGTCCGATCCCATGCGCATCGCGCAGGTGGGGCTGTTGGACAAGGCGTTTCGATTACACGGCATTGTGGTCGCGGTTGACGCGTGCGGCATCGAGGAAACGCTCGCCGACCGCTACGTCGGTGACATCGCGCACAAGCAGATCATGGCGGCGAGCACGCTTGTCATGACGAAGGCGGATCTCGTCACGCCCGAGGCGTTGCAGGGGGTGCGCCAACGGCTGACCGAACTCGGTGCGACGCAGATCGTCGTGACGGCGGATAGCGGTGTGGTGCCACCGGCGATTCTGTTTCCCGATGAAGCGCTTGCACTGCCCAGTTTGCTAAGTCCGAGGCCGCTGCGCGCACCGGGTCACGCGTTGCCGAGCGGTCTGCGAAGCTTCGTCTGGAAGATGGACGGCGCGTTGGATCGCAATCGCCTGCGGGCGGCACTGTTGATGTTTCGGGGCAAGCTTTTGCGAGCAAAAGGGTTCGTCGTGTCCTCGACCGGGGGCATGAGCGAGATGCATGCCGTGGGGTCACGGGTGACATTCAGGGCGCGCCCGGAGCTGCCTGTGCAGCCCTCGTCGATGGTTTTCATCGGCGTGTTGTCGAACGAAGAGATATCGAAATTCAAAGATGCATTGCAGGCGACTCGTCTGGAACCGTTGCCCTGCTAAAAGACGGACGGCGCCGCTACGGCGAAAAGTGAAAGGTGACATCGTGCGTTCGGACGCAGACTGATTGTTTTCATACTCGGTCTATCCGACATCCATGATTTCGACCTCATCCATCACCGGCGGCAACTTCCCCGTACAGCGCTACCCGGAATCCAATCTCAGTGAGCGACGGATGGCGTTGCTCGACGACTTCAACGGCCGTCTGGAAGGGGAGCATTGGCCCGATGACGTCGAGTTTCGGGTCTTCCTGGCGCGGTTCGCGAATCTTGGGCCGATCGATACCCTACGTAATTGCTTTACCGGCGGGGACAAGGCAGACATTCTGATCTGGGCCGGGCAATGTCACGTGTCGTCATATGGCGCCGGACGGGATTTTCTGGTGCGAGATCAAATGTTGGGTCCTGCCATTGATGCCTCCCAAAAATTGTTGGGCGCGTTGCAGTTCGAGGCCCGGGACGACATGCTGCGGCGCGCGTGGATCGGCCCTCGTTTTCAGATCGTCTTGTTGTTTCCCGAACTTGCGCTGAATCTTCCTCTGGGGCGTTCGTGCTTCGGCGCCGAGCCGGGGGCGCTGTCGTACGACGAGGCCAGAACACTGCTCCTGGGTCGCGATGGGGAGACGCCATCGCTTCTGGAGCAATTCTCCCGTGAGATGGACCAAACCCGTACGCCGTATTCCGACATTGACGTCTGGGCGGCATGGTATGCCTGCATCGAGCGCTGCATCGGCGGCAAACCGATCAGAGAATTCAGCGCAGATCCCGCCGAATTGAGAACACTCGGATTGGCCTTGCGAGCGTTGGGAAGCAGGGTATCCGGATGTTCGTACACCAGCGACCTTCCGCTTTTCCGCATTCTTGTCGACAGCCAGGACGCATTCAGTCACGCGAAGGATGGGAAGAACGTCGGATTAGGATGGCTCGACATTGCGAGTTACCATCTGCAAGCGGGAGATGCAAAGCGCGCGAGCAACGCTTACCAGCATGCCGGGGGAATGTTCGTACAGGTGGCTGAGCGATTGATGGCGCAGAGGCAGTCGGCCGAAGGGAACGAATGCATCGCGCTGGCACATGACGCCTATACGAAGGCGGAGTTCCATCGCGCGAATGCGGCCGTGAACAGTGGCGCTTCCGTCGCGACCGTCGCGCAGGTGCACGCCGCCCCGACCGAACCGTTAAATGTCTCGGAAGCCAGTAGCGATACCGCAGGCAACCGTCCAGGATCTCACTCGCCTTCATGACGGATTCGCCGCGCCGAGGATGGGAATGCGACGATCCCCTACGCGGCGAATACTGAAAGAGAACGCCTGACGCTCCGGCGCAGACTGGTGGCTCCAAGCCCCCTGAGAGACGACGTTCATGCAAGAAATCTCTATCGCCCCCTGCCCAAACTTTCCGGTCCCGAACTATCCGAACCAAAGTCTCAGTGACAGCCGAATCGATCAGTTGACGGACTTCACTTGTCAGTTCGATGGCGGCGGCTCCCCCTCGGACAGTGCCATCGACGATTTCATGAGCCACTTTGCGCACATGGGACTGCGGGATATGGTGCTTGGCTGCCTGTCCGACGCAGAGAAGAAGCGAATATTGTGTCGTGCGGCGCGTTGTCACGTAGCGACGTTTGGCGCAGGCCGCGATTTCCTTGAGCGCCGGAAGTTGCTCCACCACGTCGACCGGGATGCGACGGACTTGTTCGGAGCGCTTCCCGCACCGATCAAAGAGGCGATGCTCGCTAGCGCACGTGTCGGTGATCACGGGCAGATCGTCTTTACGTTCCCGGACATCGGGTTACGCGTTCCCCTCGGACGCACCTTGTTAGGTACCGGACAGGGCGCATTGACGATGGACGAAGTCAGGCAACTGCTGACGTATCAGGACGGGCAACTGGAATCGCTGCTGGCGCAATTCTCCGCCGAGCTCGGGCGTGTCGATGCGAAATACCCGGACAACGAGGCGTGCCATGTCTGGAACGACTTGATTGAGCGATGCATCGACGCCAAGCCGATCGAACAGTTCGGCAATGACCCGACGACGCTGGACGCATTGGCATTCGCACTGAGGGCACTTGCAGGCCGGGTATCGGAGCGCGCGCTTCATCACGAATTTTCGATGCCACGCATGCTCGCCCATAGTGCGACGGCGTATTTTCACGCCGACGATCCCGAATCCTGTGCGAAGTGCTTGACTGAAATGGCGGATTTCCACCAGCGAAGACGCGATTTTCGCAACGCGGCATGGGCACACAAGATTGCGGCAAGTGTCCTTGCCGGTGCCGCGCTAGACCGCTGGAACGTCGGGCGATATGCCGAGGCAGACAAGTGTCGAGGATTGGCATACATCGCCTATGTGGCCGAAAGGGCGTTAGCGACCGCCGCCGGTGCGGGGACGGCTACCATACCTCCTGCGCAGGAAGGATCCCCGCCGCCTCTCATACTTGGAGAAAATATCTCTGACTCCGAATTTGAAAAGTTGTGGGCCGCGCGTAAGCCTCGTAATCAGCCAATGTAATCGAGCGTTCCGCCGTCACCAACGCGGATAGGAAATCGATGATCGCGAGCGCGGTGAAATCTGAAAGAGAAGGCCCGGTGCGCCGACGCAGACTGGTGGCTCTGAGACTTCAACGAGACGACCTGTATGCTAAATATTTCCGCAACGCATGGTCATAACCTCACGGTATCGTCCGCTCCGGACCAAAGTCATCGCGATAGCGCCATCGATCGACTGGAAGAGTTCACTCGTCGGTTTAAGGATGACAACTGTCCTGCGGACCAGGTGATCGACGACTTCATGCGGAACTTCAATTCCACTGAGCTGTTGGGCCCTGTACTTCGCGGCCTGCTCGAAGAAAAAAAAGAGGCGGTCCTGCGTGCCGCAGCGCGTTGCCACGTGGCCTCGTTTGGTCGAGGTCGAGAATTTCTTGCAAAACACAACCAGCTTCATCTCGCTGACGAGGATTCCGCAGCGCTGTTTGGCGCGTTGCCCGCTGAGTCCAGAGCGGCGATGATTGCCGACGCACGGGTTGGTGATCGCGGGCAGATTGTCTTCCCCCTCCTGGATATCGGCTTGTGCATACCTCTCGGACGCACCTCGCTCGGGACCGGGGACGGTGCATTGACGATGCATGAGATACGGCAATTGCTCATGGATCATGAGGGGCAATGTCACTGGCTGTTGGAAATATTCGCCGCCAGGCTTGCGGGTCTTGGCCCACATGCCCCGGATACCGAGACGTGTCATGTCTGGAGTGATCTGGTAGATCAATTCATCGATCGCAAACCGATTGCCGAATTCAGTAAAGAGCGGAGGGTTCTGGAAGCTCTGGCGTCTACCTTAGCGAAGCTGACCGACCGTATTGACACACGGGGGCGCAGCCAGGAGTTTCCAATGGTTCGGATGCTCACCCGTTGCGCCGAAGCGTATTTTCTTGTCGAGGATCATCAGAGCTGCGGCAGCACCCTATTAGAGCTCGCGGCTACTCATGTGCGCAACTTAGAACGCGACGCGGCTGTAAATGCCACCAGGCTTGCGGCAAGCGTGTTCGCGAGAAATGCGCTCGTACGTTGGGAAGGCGGTCGATATACCGAAGCCGAAGTCAGCGAGCACATGGCAGTGGGCGCGTACCTAGCGGAAGCCGCCGTCCGCCAGGAAGTGGCAGTGAACGCGTTCCTGAGGGTAGCCCTGGGACGAGGTGTCAGCGGCATGCCTCCAGGGCCAACATCTGCAGCGGACGATGAAATCGTGCCGCTTCCTGAGCTTGTCGAGCACATCAGCCAATCTGATTTTAAGGTCGGGTGGGCCGGTCGACGGGCAAAGACCGTGGACATGGACTCGCAACTTATGTTCGACCTAAGTACGCTGGCAATCGTCAACAGACTCGGGAAACTGAGGGGCCAACAGTTTGGCTCTGGCTCGTTGAACTAGGCGAGCTGCGCCTCAGGGTGACACGTTGCGCAAGAGGGGCGTGCGCAGACCGAATCCAATACGCGTCTCTGGAGACTCCATGACAATCCCATCGAACTCGTTGGCCAGCGGACCGAATCTGCCGATAGCGCCGCTTCCCGGTCATCATTTCAGCGGCCGCCAACGCGGATAGGAAATCGATGATCGCGAGCGCGGTGAAATCTGAAAGAGAGCGCTCGGTGTGCCAGCGCAGACTGGTGGCTCTGAGACTTCAACGAGGCGACCTGTATGCCAATTGTTCCTGAACATAACCTCACGGTTCCGGCCGCTCCGCACCAAGGTCTTTTCGATAGCGCCATCGATCAACTGAAAGACTTCACCGCTCGGCTCGACGGTGGCAAATGTCCTGCGGACCAGGTGATCGAGGACTTCATACGAAACTTCGATTCCAGGGAACTATTGGGCCCCGTGCTTCGCGGCCAGTCAGACGAAAAAACGGAGAAAGTCTCGCGCGCCGTAGCGCGCTGCCACGTGGCTTCGTTTGGCCAGGGCCGTGATTTTCTTGCGAAACGTAACGAGTTTCATCTCGTCGACCAGGATTCTGCAACGGTGTTTGGCGCGTTGCCCGCAGAGCTTAGAGCGGCGATGTTTGCCGACGCACGCATTGGTGATCGCGGGCAGATTGTCATTCCCTTCCCGGATACCTGGTTGTGTATTCCTCTCGGACGCACCTCGCTAGGGACCGGGGAGGGCGCATTGACGACGCATGAGATACAGAAACTGCTCACTGACCTGACGGGGCGATTTCACTCCCGGTTGGAAATATTCTCCGCCAAGCTTGTGCAATTCGACGGACAGACCCCGGATACCGAGACGTGTCATGTCTGGAGTGATCTGATAGATCGATGCATCGATCGCAAACCGATTGCGGAATTCAGTGAAGAGGAGGCGGTGCTGAAAGCACTGGCATCTACCCTAATGGCGCTGACGGACCGAATTTCCGAACGGGGGTGCGGCGAGGAATTTCCGTTGGTTCGGATGCTCACCCATTGCGCCGAAGCGTATTTTCTTGCCGGGGATCATATGGCCTGTGGCAGAGCGCTAACAAAGCTCGCGATTTTTCATACGCGCAAATTCGATCGTGACGCGGCCGTCGAGGTGACCGCGCTTGCGGCAAGTGTGCTCGCCAGAAATGCGCTCAAATGTTGGGAGGACAGTCGACTTGCCGCCGCCCGGAATAGCCGTGCAAGGGCATTGGAGGCTTACGCGGAGGAACCCAAGTTACTGGGTTTAAGCGGGGCGTCCTCGGCTCCGGTATCTGGGATGGCCGATGTAATCGTGCCACTGCCCACGCTTGTCGAGCACATCAGCGAGTCTGATTTTGAGGCCGCGTGGGCAAATCGATGGGCAACGACCGAGGAAATGCCTTCGTAAACCGCTTTGGCCCCAAGAACTTCGCGAATCATGGGAGGACTAGAAAAATCGAGGACCCAACAGTCTGGACCAGGCACATCGAACTAAGCGAACTGCGCCTCGGGGTAAAACGTTGTGCAAGAGGGAGCGTCAATTCCGGCATGTCGCCCTGTCTTCCGCGTCGAAGTTCCGACTTCCCGATAGTGTTTCCACCTGCCTCAACGCGGATAGGAAATCGATGATCGCGAGCGCGGTGAAATCTGAAAGAGAAGGCCCGGTGCGCCGGCGCAGACTGGTGTCCCTGAGACTTCGACGAGACAACCTGTATGCAAAATGTTTCTGAAACGCCTGGTCATAACCTCACGGCTCCGGCCGCACCGCACGAAAGTCTTCGCGATTGCGCCATCGGTCGACTGAAAGACTTCACTCGTCGGTTCGACGATGGCAACTGTCCCACGGACCAGGTGATCGAGGACTTCATACGAAACTTCGATTCCACGGCACTGTTGGGCTCCGTGCTTCGCGGCCAGTCGGATGAAAAAAACGAGAAAATCTCGCGCGCCCTAGCGCGCTCCCACGTGGCTTCGTTTGGCCAGGGCCGCGATTTTCTTGCGAAACGTAACGAGTTTCATCTCGTCGACCAGGATTCCACAACGCTGCTTGGCGCGTTGCCAGCAGAGCTTAGAGCGGCGATGTTTGCCGACGCATACATTGGTGATCGCGGGCAGATTGTCGTTTCCTTCCCGGATATCGGGTTATGCATCCCGCTTGGACGCGCCTCGCTAGGGACCGGGGAGGGCGCATTGACGACACATGAGATACAGAAACTGCTCACGGACCCGGAGGAGCGACTTCACTGTCTGTTGGATCTATTCTCCTCCAAGCTTGTGCATTTTGACGCAGAGACCCCGGATACCGAGACGTGTCGTCTCTGGAGTGATCTGATAAATCGATGCATTGATCGTAAACCGATTGCGGAATTCAGTGACGAGAAGGCGGTGCTGAAAGCACTGGCGTCTATCCTATTGGCGCTGACGGACCGAATTTTCGGACGGGGGTGCGGCGAGGAATATCCATTGGTTCGAATGCTCACCAATAGCGCGGAAGCGTATTTTCTTGCCGGGGATCACAAGTCCTGTGCCCCCGCCCTATTAAGGCTCGCGGCTTTACATACGCGCAAATTCGATCGTGACGCGGCCGTCGAGGTGACCGCGCTTGCGGCAAGTGTGCTCGCCAGAAATGCGCTCAAATTGTGGGAGAACGGTCGACATGCCGACGCCGTCTGTATCCGTGAGGCGGCATTGAGCGCTTACACGGGAGAAGTCGTGTTACGGGGTATCTCCAGCGTGCCTACGGTGCCGATATCCGGGGGAGTCGATGAAATCGTGCCACTTCCCAAGGTTGTCGAGCATATCAGCCGGTCTGATTTTGAAGCCGCGTGGGCCGATCAACAGGCAAAGACCGAGGAAACGCTTTCGGAAATTGAGTCGACCGTAAGAACGCTGGAGATCATGAGAAGATTCGCGAAATTGATGGCCCGAAGGTCGAACCCGTAGCAGTCAGATATCCCAGGGCGAGTACGGCGATACTTGAAAGTGAGTCGGGAAGGGCGCGCGCAGACTGAATCTAATACGCGTCTCAGGAGACTCCATGACAATCCCATCGAATTCGCTGACCAACGGACCGAATCTGCCGATCACGTCGCTTCCCGATCATCATTTCAGCGAGCGACGACTGGGCGTGCTGAGTCGGTTCAATAGCGAGATCGCCGAGAATGCTCGGCCACCCGACTCGGTGTTTCTCGCTTTCCTGAACGGATTCAAGCACATGGGACCGGTCGATATCATCCGTGACTGCTTTTCGAGCGGTGGAAAGAAGTCCGAAGTCCTCTCCAGGCTGGCGCATTGTCATGTCGCGACATCGAGCGCAGGTCGCGATTTTCTGGCCTGTAGGGAGATGCTCCGACAGGTGAATCAGGACGCATGGGAGCTGTTGCGCGGGCTGACACCTGCCGCGAGACAGGCGATGCTCGAAGGCGCCAAGTTGGGCGCGCGTGACCTGATCGTCTTGACCTTCCCGGACTACGAATTGCGCATGCCGCTGGAGAGCGACTGCTTCGGTGACGGCGATGGTGCGCTCTCGGAAGCCGAATCCATGCAATTGATGACGAATTGCGACGACACTCACCGAACGCTGATCTGCAATTTCGCAAGGGAGCAGAAGCGATCGCATGCAGGGTATTACGACTCGGGTGTTCTGCGTGCCTGGAGTTCCTTTCTTGAGCGCTGTCGCGGTCAAAAGCCAATCGAATCGATTGGCGACCGAGATACGCTTGAGGCGTTGGCGCTAGCCTATCGGGCCGTCGCACGAGGCGCTGCTACCCAGCCAAACCACGCCGGTATACCGGTGGTCTCGGCCTTGCGCGTCAGCGCCCAACTGTTCGATGCCGCCAATAAACCCAAGGCGAGCGGACTTGTCTGGCGAGACATTGCCAAGCACCACCATGAGGCGGGCGAAACGACGTCGAAAATCGATGCCCTCGACCGGGCTGGAGCCAAACTATCTCTCGCGTCCGATTTGTTTCTCCAGCTAACGCAAGAGGAAAAGGCCAGAGAATGTCTTGAAATAGCCTTCGACGCCTACCGAGAATCCGGCAACGCGGCACAAACGAGTCGCACGGGAATGAGGTTGCACGAGCGTCGGGTTCGCAGCAATTTGCGATCGCAAGCGGGTGCTGTCGCGGCCATTGTCGCGAATACGGAGCGTCGTATGGGAGACGTCGCGGAAGCCCGTCGATGGAAAGCGCTGGCAACGCAAGGGCTGTCGGTGAACGACGGCATGCCCGCCGCTGCGAGTTCAACGCCGCCATCCGAATCCGAAATCGCGACTTAGTCGCCGCAAGTGTAGCGATAGCCGACGTTCCAGGAAGCAGGTGAAGTGAAACCAACCTTCCGTCAAATCTACGAGGCCGACATGCCACCAGTACCTCCCGTTTCCGGCGCGAATCCGCTGTTGTGCACGCCCCCTGAACTCCACCTCACCGATCGTCGACTGGATGTCCTCA
Organism: Pandoraea sp. NPDC090278; assembly: GCF_044772185.1. Lineage (NCBI taxonomy): Bacteria > Pseudomonadati > Pseudomonadota > Betaproteobacteria > Burkholderiales > Burkholderiaceae > Pandoraea > Pandoraea sp. NPDC090278. The sequence goes on from NZ_JBIVYJ010000004.1 coordinate 351,291, forward strand.
AGCGGTTCAACGAGCAGATCGGCGCGACGACGACCCCGGCGGATCGGATATTCGAGGTCTTTTTGAGCGGGTTCACGCGTACAGGGCGTCTGGGCATATTGAGTGGCAGTTGCCTCGGTGATTCTGAGAAAGCGCAGATGCTGCACCGGGCCGCCCGGTGTCATATCGCGGCCTCCAGGGGCGGTGCCAGGTTCTTGCACGCCCGGCAGCAGCTCGACAGTGTCGATCACGACGCATTGACGCTGTTGTCTGAATTTGACTTCGATCGCCGCGCGGAACTGCTGGGAAGCGCGGTGCTGAATGTCGACGCTCGGATTGTGGTTGCGTTGCCCGGTAGCGAACTACGTATGCCATTGGGCGCGAGTTGCTTCGAGACGCTTAGCGGTGCGCTGAGTGTTGCCGAGGCGGGCGAACTGGTGCTGCGTCGCGATGACGAGGGCCGAACGTTGTTGAGCCGCTTCGTCGGCGGGCACGCTCTGCGCGAGATGGGCACCGACGGGCTGGATGTCGCACTCACTTGGGCGACGCTGCTACGTCAGGCGACAGACGGCGTCATATCCGGCGGGTTCAAGGTGACGTCGCCCGACATCAACGATATCGGAAGTGCCTACCGCGCGCTGGGCGAATGGGTGTCGAAGCACAAGGGTCATCGGGTGTCGCGGCCGATGCCTCTGTTGGTTTCCAGTGCTGCGTCGTTCGGCGTTCGTGACGTGTCTGCGAACGAGGCGTTTGTGTGGCGGGATCTTGCCGTCCATCTTGCTTTGACGGGGGACGAGGCAGGTGCCAGGACCGCAAATCAGGAAGCCAGCGGCCAGTTCCTCGAGCTGTTCTGCAAGCGGGCCGCACGAAACGAGAAACTGTATCTCCGTCAACTTCTGCAACTCGGATTTGAGTCGGCAAAAGCGGCAGGAAACAATGCGTTGACGGCGTACGCAGGGCAGAGACTCTTTGTGATCGACTGGATGATCGGGGACGTTCCGGAGGCGCGTTCCGTCAGCGCTGAGTTGGCGAAAATATTGGACGAATCCGGCGATCAGAATAGCGCGACGCACTGGCGGAATCGGGCCGACAGGCTAGTAGCGCCACTAGATCTTCTAGAACATGGCGGCGCCAACGATACCCCTATTAGCGCGTACGAATCCATGACGAGTCTGCCGGATCTGCGGAAGTTGAGATTGGTGGAGGAGAATCCGGCGGTCGTTGGCGACACCGGAGGTGGATCCGAAGCCGCTCGAAAACGCGGCGATAAATGAAAGTGAGCGGTCGGGCGAAGAGGGCAGACTGATGTCAGTTCGTCTCTTTCATGTGAAAAGTCATGCCCCCCATTTGTCCGAATGCTTGCTGGTTTCCTGTGCTGAACTATCCGAATCTTCACCTCAGCGAACGTCGCGTGAAGACGCTGGACGATTTCAATCGGCAATTTCTCGCCGGTCCACCGGCGTCGGACAGCGTGTTCGACGAATTTCTCGCGAACTTCACGCACATGGGCGTGATAGATCGCCTCTGCAGTTGGCTGTCGGTCAGTCGAAAGTCGGAGATATTGAATAGCGTGGCGCTGGGGCATATCGCCTCGACGGAAGCGGGGCGTGACTATCTGAATAGCAAAGACAAGGATGCGATCAACCGTGCGGAAGAGGGGGCTGCGGATGTCCTGAGGTTGCTCATGCACGATGATCGTAAAAGGATGCTTGCAAAGGCCGAGATCGGGCAGCGCGGGCAAATCTATTTGAAGTTCCTCGACATGGACCTTTGCCTTCCGCTTGGGCATAAGTGCTTCGAGAATACGCACGGGCTACTCACGCACGAGGAAATCGAACAATGGCTTTCGGTTGAGACGGAAGGGGCTGCGTCGGGCCTCGCGCAGTTCGCCGAGCGCTTCTACGGCGAGCACGTTTTGCAACTGGATCGGGATGCGTGTCTGGCGTGGAACGCCGCCATCGAGCGATGGGTAGGCGAACGGCGAATCGCGGAACTTGGCGTATCCGGGGCGGTGATCGAGGCGTTGGGATCGTCGTTGCGTGCGCTGGGGCGTCGCGTCCCCGAGTTTGATGACGCCACGGGTTTCTCACAGCACGACATTCTGTCAAAGAGCGCCGAAGCGTTTCATTATGTCGGCGACCGTTGGGCGTATGGGTTGGGGCTGATGGAAATCGGGGCGCTGCATCTACACACCGGCAATGCGAAAGACGGTGTCAGCGCCTATCGTCGTGCGGCAAATGAGTTGGGGCGCGAGGCGCTCGACCTGAAGAGAGTTCGAAGCGACAGTGATGCGGATGAGTGCCGGAAGGACGCATTAGCTTGCTTTGCGAAACTCGGAGATAGCGGGGTACCTCACGCTTCGACATCGACGTCCGGGCACAACGAAGATAGCGATCCGAGACCGCCGGGAAGGGATGACGGTTGGCTCGGGCGCGCCGAGTTCGACTGGTTGTGGGCGAAGGCGAGTAAAGGGGTTGCGTCGAGACAAACGTTTTGACGGAAGTCTCAATCCGTTTCTCGCCGGGGAATCCAATCCGGAAGCAGACGACGGGTTGTCCCCGTCGTCTCATCCAACTTAATTTAGAGATCGAACTCCGGATCCGGCGAGCGAAGCTTGCGCCAGATCGAACGCACGGTGAACGCAACCAGTAGCACCGTCAGACTCACGACGCCCAGCGCCAGCGGGGTGCGTTGATCGGGAATGAAAGCCATCGCACCGACGATAGACAACATCCCGATAATCGCCACCCACGTGAGGTATGGAAAGCCCCACATGCGAATCTTCAACTTGCCCGGCGACTCGCGTTCCAGCCGCTTGCGCAGTTTCAGTTGCGAGAAAGCGATGAGCACGTACACGAAGATCGCCACGGTGCCGTACGAGTTCACGAGGAACGCGAACACGGTATCCGGCGAGACGTACGACATCACCACAGCCGCGTAGCCGAACAGTGTGCCGATGAGAATCGCCCGCACTGGCACGCCACGCGAATTCAGCTTGGCCAGCGAGCGCGGCGCATCGCCACGACGCGTCAGCGCAAAGAGCATGCGCGACGAGGCATACAGTCCCGAGTTCAGTGCGGAGAGCACCGCCGTCAGCACCACGGCGTTCATGATGTGCGCGGCCGCCGGAATGCGCATCGCTTCGAGCGCGCTCACGTACGGCGTTGCCATGCCAGCCGAATTCCAGGGAACAAGCATCACGACCAGCAGAATCGAACCGATGTAGAAGAACAGCACGCGACCGATGACCGAGTTCGTTGCGCGTGCCACAGCCTGCTGCGGCTCGGCGGCTTCGGCAGCGGCAATCGTTACGATCTCGGCACCGAAGTAGAACCCTGTCGCCGCCACCGCCCCAGACATCACAGGACCGATGCCGTTCGGCATAAAGCCGCCATGCGAGAGCAGGTGCCCGGTGCTGGCCACCGCGCCCGGCCACATGCCGAACACGAACAGACCACCGAGGAACAGGAACACCACAATCGCCGCGACCTTGATCGACGCAAACCAGAATTCGAATTCGCCGTATGACGCGACCGACACCAGATTCGTCAGCGTGAGCACCACGAGCAGCACGAGGCTGATGGCCCAGGCGGGAATGTCCGGCAACCAGAACTGGATCAGGTTCGCACCGGCCACCGCTTCGACCGCGACCACGATCACCCAGAAGTACCAATACATCCAACCCGTCAGAAAACCGGCCAGCTCACCGCCGACCGGCTTGTCGTTCCAAGCCAGCCGCGCGTATTCGTAGAACGAACCGACCGCAGGCATGGCGCAAGCCATCTCGCCGAGCATGCGCATGACCAGTACCACCAGCGCGCCGGTGATGAGAAACGATAGCACCGCTGCGGGGCCTGCCGCATGCACGACCACACCGCTACCGACGAACAGACCGGCACCGATCACGCCGCCCAGCGCGATCATGCTCATGTGACGTTGTTTGAGGCTCGATTGCAAATGCGTTCCGGCATCACGATTGGCCATGACGACCTCCTGTGAGCGGGTGCGCGAAGCGGGGAATCACTGCGAGGACTGCAACGAGGGGGGGAACTGCCGATGAATGTCTCAACTGCCACACAACCTCCTTAACACCTTGTCTGACGTCAGGTGCGGCGCGGTAGGTACTGGGGGGCGCGCCGCCCTGCGTCTTTTTGTGATGACCAACGAAACCGCTTCTGCCTTGTCAGACCTTGCCTTTCCAGGGCACGAGTACGCGCTCGAGATAGCGCATGATGAGATCGAACCCGAAGGCGAAGAAGCCAATCACGATGATCCCCATGATCACGATGTCCGACGCGAGGAATTCCGCCGCGTTGAGCACCATGAAACCAAGACCGCTCGATGCCGCCACCATTTCGGCGGCCACCAGCGTGGTCCAGCCCACACCGATACCGATGCGCATGCCGGTGAAGATTTCCGGCAGCGCCGATTTCACGATCACGTGCATCACGATCTGGCGCGGTGACGCACCCATCGAGTACGCCGCGTGAATCTGCTCCATCGAGACGGAGCGAACGCCCGCCCGTGCTGCAATCGCCAGCGGGGCGAAGATGGCCAGATAGATCAGGAACACTTTCGAGAACTCGCCGATGCCGAACCAGATGATCACGAGCGGCAGATAGGCCAGCGGCGGCAGCGGACGATAGAACTCGATGGGCGGGTCGAATACGCCGCGTCCGATGCGCGAGACGCCCATCAGAATGCCGACGGGAATCGCTGTCACACAGGCCAGCGCAAACGCGCCGAACACGCGATACAGACTGGCGAGCGTGTGTTGCCACAGCGTCGAACCTGCAAAGCCTTCGGTCGACACCTGAATGAATTTCTCGACGATGGCGCGCGGTCCCGGCAGGAACAGCGGCTTGATCATTCCCGACGAGGTGATCGCGACCCAGATCGCCAGCAGCACGAACACGGTAACGACGCTGATCGCCAGGCTCGGCCCTTGACCGGGTGCGCCAAACGATTCACCGGCCTTTACGGGGCGCGGGGCGAACATTCTGGCGAAGAACCCTTTGCGGCGCGGTGCGCGCGGCGCGTTCAGGGGAGAGGACGGACGCTGCATACCGCTGCCGCTGTTGGCGGACGGTGCCTGCGGGGTAGTGACGGGTTTGGTCATCATGATGGCTCGTCTCCGGCTTCGATCAGGCACATCAGGCCGCGACCGCACCGGCAGACGCAGTCTGCCCGGCACGCTCGTCACCGTAGATGATGCTGAGCACCGTCTCGCGCATGGCGATGAAATCGGGGCTCGACTTGATGGCGCGCGCATCGCGGTTTTCGAGATAGCGCTTGTTGAAGTCGAGTTCGTAGGTGTGGGTGATACGACCGGGACGCGGTGACATCACGATCAGGCGGCTGGCAAGAAACAACGCTTCTTCCACGCTGTGCGTGATGAAGAAGATCATCTTCTGCGTCTCGCGCCAGACATCGAGCAAGAGTTCCTGAATGGTCTCGCGAGTGAGCGCGTCGAGCGCAGCCATCGGTTCGTCCATCAGCAGCATCGACGGGTTGCAGGTCAGCGCACGCGCAATCCCCACACGCTGCTGCATGCCACCCGAGAGCTGATAGATCATGTGATTGTGGAAGTCCTGCAAGCCGACGAGCGCGAGATTGCGTGCGGCACGGGCGCGTCGTTCCGTCTTGGGAATGCCTTGCAGCTTCAGACCGAATTCGGTGTTTTCCATCACGCTGAGCCACGGCAGCAGCGCGTGCTTCTGGAAGACGACGCCACGGTCGGCGCCGGGGCCTTCGATGGGGGCGTCGCCGAGCAGCAATTCACCGGACGTGGGGGCGATGAAGCCAGCCATCAGACTGAGCAGCGTGGTCTTGCCGCAACCCGAAGCGCCGAGCGCCACAACAAAATCGCCGGGTGCGATGGTCAGATCGACGTGGGCGAGCGCCTGCACCTGCTCGCCGGGACGCCGGCCGGGATATACGACGCTGACGTCGTTGACGATGAGTTGTTCCATGAAGCCCTTCTCCAGCCGATCCAGCGATTGGGGAGGGGATGGCGCGCCGCACAACCGGCCGGCGCGTCGGCCCCGGTGCGGCTTACTTCAATTTGAGCGCGGCGTCGACATAACGCGACGTGACGAACGGCGTGTAGTCCGCCTTGACGGCGTTGATCTTCTGCTGACCCTTCAGGAAGTCGGCGGTGTCCTTCAGTGCCTTGGCTGCGCGGCTGTCCTTGCCACCACCCAGCCATTCCGCCGACGCTTGTTGCTCGGCCGACGGATAGGCGTAGAGCGACAGTGCGCCCGGCACATCTTCCGGCTTGCCGCCGATCATCTTGACGATGGATTTCACCTGCGGGGAGCCCGCCGTCCAGGCCGCCTGATTCTGACGGTAGGCCGCATCGGCGCTAGCGATCACCTTCACGAACTTCGCCATGAAATCGGCGTTCGCTTCACCCCACTTGCGGTCGACGGCGATGCCATCGAACGTCGGCTTGCCCTGCTTCGACAGTTCGCCCGACGTGATCAGCACATGACCGCTTTGCTTGATCTGCGCGAGGGCCGGATCCCATACGTAAGCCGCATCGATGTCGCCGCGCTCCCATGCGGCCACGATCTGGTTCGGCTGCATGTTTAGCACCTGCACTTCGGTCGGCTTGATGCCCCATTGCTGCAGTGCAAACATCGTGTGGTAGTGCGTGGTCGAGACGAACGGCACACCGATCTTCTTGCCCTTGAGGTCGGCCGGGGTCTTGATGTTCGACGCATTGCGCACGACCATCGCCTCGGCCTGGTTGATGTCGTCCAGGATCCAGAACAGTTGCAGGTCGAGCCCCTGCGAGACGGCCGCCGCCATCGGGCTGGAGCCAAGCACGCCGATCTTGATGTCGCCCGAGGCGAGCGCCGTGGCGACCTTGGCCCCCGATTCGAACTGACGCCAGTGGATCTTGTAACCCGTCGCCTTCTCGAACTCGCCGCTCGAAATGGCGACCAGCCACGGATCGACGATCTGCTGGTACGCGATCGTCACCTCTTTCTCCTGCGCCTGCGCCGTAGCGGGCGCCGTCAATCCGAGCATCAGGGTTGCGGGCAAGGCCGCAGCCGCCAGTGCCGTCGCTGCGAACACCCGTCGCAGCCGGTTCGGAAGTCCAGTCATGGTTCACCTCAGTTCGAAAGGTTTTCGGTGGAACTCTCGGGTTGACGCATCTGGCATGACAAATCGGCGTCAAGTGACTGCATCATTGCCGCGCACATTTTTGTTCGTTAGAGCCAGTTGGCCGCATTTGATGATGCCAACTGGTCCAGTTGCCCCGTGATCGGCCCGTAAGCCGCATGAATGCTCGAATCTCACCTGTTTTCGCTCGTCTGCGGATAAACCCCAATTCGGAATAAACGTCACCGTCTCATGAGTAATAATTGACGTTCTAGAAGTGACAGACAAAAAGGGGACGCGATGTCGAGCCGGATTTCTGCGGCGATGTGGAACCAGTTGTTTTCGGTGTCGGCGCGAGCAGGCATGAGTTTGCAGAGCCAGATTCGCCAGATGCTCGTGTCGGCGATCCTGGACGAGCGTCTGATGCGTGGTGCGGCCGTGCCGTCGTCGCGCGAGCTGGCCGAAGGGCTGGGCGTGGCGCGCAACACTGTGGTGCTGGCCTACCAGCAACTGGTCGACGAGGGCTATCTGATCGCGCGGGAGCGGCGCGGTTACTTCGTCAATGGCGATATCCTCGCGCCGCGCGTCGGGTCGCAGCCCGCGAGTGCGCGGGACGGGCGTGATGGCCGGGAGGGGCGTGACGGGAAGCACGCGCCGGAAGGGCGGGCGGAGACGGAATCCGCTGGCACCATCGCGCCGCTGGATCCGTCCACGCCCGACTGGGAGGGGCGCTATGTCGTGCGGCCTTCGGCGCAGCGCAACATCGTGAAACCGATCGACTGGCAGCAGTACCAGTACCCGTTCATTTACGGGCAGTTCGATCCCACGATGTTCCCGACCGCCGACTGGCGCGAATGCTGCCAGAAGGCGCTCACCGTCATGGAGATTCGCGACTGGGCACCGGACATGATCGCGCGCGACGACGAAACGCTCATCCAGCAGATTCGCACGCGCGTGTTGCCGCGTCGTGGCGTGTGGGCCGATGCCGATCAGATCGTGCTCACCAATGGTGCGCAACAGGCGCTGTATCTGCTCGCCGATTTGCTGGTGGGCGCGCGTACGACCGTGGGCGTCGAAGATCCCGGGTATCCCGATGCCAGAAACATCTTCGCGATGCGCACGCCGAAGCTCGTCGGACTACCGGTCGACGAGCATGGGTTGCCGGTGGACGAGCGCTTGTCGCAGTGCGATTACGTGTACGTCACGCCGTCGCATCAGTGTCCTACGACCACGACGATGCCGCTTGCCCACCGCGAGGCGTTGCTGCGTCGCGCGGAGGCCGATGACTTCGTTGTGATCGAAGACGATTACGAGAGCGAGAACAGCTATTCGGACATTCCGATTCCGGCGCTCAAGAGTCTGGATCGCAGCGACCGGGTGATCTATATCGGCAGTTTGTCCAAGTCGTTCGCGCCCGGATTGCGGCTAGGGTATATCGTCGCGCCGGCGGCGCTGGTGAATGAGCTACGTGCGTTGCGCCGGTTGATGATCCGTCACCCGTCGGCGTTCATTCAGCGTTCGTTCTCGATGTTCCTGGCGCTTGGCCATCACGACGCGCTGTTGCGACGTCTGGCCGATACCTACGCCAAGCGCGCCGAAGTGCTGAGCGCAGCGCTCTCGACGCATATGCCGGAAGCGACGTTCGTGCGCGTGAAGGGTGGGGCGTCGTGTTGGGTGCAGGGGCCGTCGCAGTTGAACGCGAACGTGCTGGCGACGCGAGCGAAGTCGCGGGGCATCCTGATCGAACCGGGCGACGTGTTTTTCATGGGGGACAACCCGCCGCGCAACATGTTCCGGCTTGGCTTTTCGTCGATCCGGCTGGAGCACATCGAAGCGGGTGTCATCGCTTTGGCGGAGGTCATGCGCGAGACGATGGCCGAGGCGACACCGGCCTCGCGCTAGATCGCCGGAGCGAGTGACGATGTCAGGCGGACGTCGAAATGCCGACCGTCTGACCTTGATAGCGCGACATGATGTCCAGCGCCTGTTGCAGGCGCTTCGCGTTGGCCGGATCGTTCAGCGAGAGCGCCCCCGCGATGCCCTGACGCGCACGCTGCGCGAAGTCGATGCGCTCCGGGTCGAGCTCTGCCGGAATCTCGGCGCTGCCATCGACCGGCACCTTCATCGTCATCGCCATGAACGGCGAGCTATCGTCGAGCGACATCTGGCCGCTGCGAATCCGGTCGTTAACCCAGTCGCGCATCTGCTGACGTGTCATGTTGCCGAAGTCGATCTGGCGAGTGGTTTGTTGCGCGTCGGCGTTCGTGCTGACCGGCTGTTGCGTCTTTTCGGCGAGCACGGCACGAAACGAACCGACGTCGGTACGGCCATGCCCGGAGGCTGCGCCCGACGACGCGCGTCCGGTGAGCGCCTGTGTGATTCCGTTATCGATTTTCATGGGGGGAAGGTCAGTCATCCTAACGGTGAGAAATTCACAGATGTGACGGTATCCATTCCCCCATGTTTCGTCAATTAAAACGTCAGGGTGTGCCGTTGCGTCCGTAAAGGTGGAAGCCTTCGCGTTCGGACAGGGTTTCGTAGTAGACCGACACGGCCTCCAATTGCGGACGCTCGATCGGCACGCTGAACCAGCGATGCACCGACAGGCCGACGGGGATGTCGGCGAGCGTGAAGTTATCGCCGCTCACGAAGGCCTGCGTCGTTTGCAGTTGCTTGTCGAGCACGCGCATGAAGTCGTTCCAGCGTGCAGAGTTGGCGGCGAGCGCCTGCGGATCGTTGTAGCCGGGCGAGCGACGAATCAGCGACAGGAACGAGTACTTCCAAGCCGGATTCAGATCGGACGACTGCCAGTCGATCCACTGATCGACGCGCGCACGCTCGCGCGGGGCGACGGGATAGAGGTCTGTGCGCTCACGCGACGCGGCGAGATAACGCAGGATGCTGTTCGACTCCCAGAGGACGAAGTCCTCGTCTTCGATCACCGGCACCATCAGGTTCGGATTGAGCGCCGCAAACGCCGGGTTATCGAGCTTGCGCGAGGTGTCGCCGTCGCCCCACGGTTCGTTGGTGAAGGGAATGCCAAGCTCATGGGCGAGCCACAACACCTTACGTACGTTGATGGAGGCGGGTCTGCCGAGAATGCGGAGCATGGAAATCCTTCATGGGTGGGAGGGGTGAGTAGATTCTAGTCACCCCGTCACCGCAGTAACAGATACAGATTTGCCAGTTCCCGGCCGGAACAGTTCGGCGTGCTGTCAGAACGTATGACGCAACCCCAGCGAGACCCCGACCTTGCTGCCGTAGGTGCCTTGCGAGGCGATCAGCGTGTATTTGCCGCTGATGTTGTTGTGGTCGACTTCCAGGTAGACGTCCGTGCGCTTGCTCAGTTGGTAGTCGGCCATGCCGTAGACAGCCGTGCGCTTGCCTCCCGGTTGGGCCTGCCAGTCGACAAAGCCCCCAACCCCCAGCGTCAACGCAGGCAGCGGGTTGTAGCTCAGGCCGAGCAGCATGACGTTGTTGCGCGTCTCGACTTCGGTCAACTGGCTGTGCAGATAACCCGCCGTCGCCCGCCATGCGCCGAACTCGGCTCCTGTCGAGAAGCCGAACGTGTTGCGCGACTGAGTGCCATCCGCCGATGTCAGACGCTGGTACAGCAGCGTGCCGTTGACGCCGCCCGCCGTGTAACCGGCGGTCACCCCCACGCCTGAGTTCGCATGCGTATCGCTCGCGGCGTTGCCGAAGGTGTAGGCCGTGCCCAGCGAGAAGCCACCGGCGTCGAGCGTGTACTTCACCGTGTTGTCGAGACGGCTGCCGACATAGTTGCTCGCGACGATCAGGGTGTCGAGGTTCGGGTTGTTGAAGATCTGTGCTGCGCCCATCGCCGTATAGCCCACGCTGTACTGGCGACCCACCGACAATGCGCCGTAGCTGCCGCGCACGCCGACGAACGCCTGGCGACCGAACAGCCGTCCCGCGCCGTTGGACGACGCCTGTCCGAAGCCAGCGCTCTTCGTGCCTTGCAACGACGTGCCGTCATCCAGGCTGAAACCGCTCTCCAGCACGAAGAACGTCTCAAGATCCGGTGCAAGTTTCTCTGTCCCCTTGATGCCCCAGCGCGACCCGGTGAACGAGCCTTGCGAGGCGCTGAACAGCTTGCCGTCGCTCGCGTTGGCGTTGGTCTCGTAGCGGATGGCCGTGTCGATCAGGCCGTAGAGGGTGACTTCGGCGTGCGCACTCGCGGGGACGAGTAGCAGCGGCGAGGCAAAGGACAGGCAGGCCGCGGCGTACCCGAGGCGGCGTCGTGTTGCGAAAGGCATGAAACGTGTCTCCGATGTGGTTTTTGTGGTGTTGCGGTGGTGGATCAGGTCGGTGGCGAGTCACTCCGTGCGTTCGACGCATCACGAGAGGCGACGGCAAACACGGCGCTGGCGGTCGCGAGTGGGCGGCCTTCCGCGTCGAGCACCTCGGCCTCGCAGAACGCGAGCGTGCGGCCGCTGCGGCGCACGCGTGCGTGTGCGGTGATGCGTCCGCGTGCGGGGCGCAGATAGTTGATCGTGAGGCTGGCGGTGCCGAGGTTGTCGAACGCACCGCTGGCGCGCGTGGCCACGCCCATCGCGGTGTCCAGTAGCGCCGCGATCAAGCCGCCGTGCGCGTTGCCGTGACGATTCGTGTGTCGGTCGAGCACTTCGCAGGCGAGTACGGCGGTGCCGTCGCCAGCATCGACGAGTGCGAATCCGTTATCGAGACAGAACTGCGATTCGATGCGCAGTTCGCGGCCGAGGTCGGCGGCGTCGCGGCTCATTGCGTCGTCGCCGGACTGGCGCTCAACATCGGGTTGAGACCGGTGCGGGCCACGCGGCTCGCCAACTGGCGGCCGAGCGCCGTCTCACAGGCTTGCGACGCGGCCATCATGGCCGTCAGATCGATGCCGGTGTCGACCCCCATCGTTTCGAGCACGTTGACGAAGTCCTCTGTGCAGACGTTACCGGTCACGCCACCGCCGTACTGCACCTTCGCGGGATGGCCGCCCGTACCGCCGAAGGCGACGTCGAAGTGAGTCACACCCGCTTCGAGTGCGGCGAGGTAGTTGACGATGCCGGTGCCGCGCGTGTCGTGGAAGTGCGCGATGGCATGGACGTCCGGGAATGACGACAGCATCTGTGCGAACAGCGCCTTCGTCGACGCTTGTGTTGCCACGCCGATGGTGTCGCCGAGCGTGATGTATTTCACGCCGAGCGATGCGAAGCGCGCCACGTCTTCCATGACGCTCGCCGGATCGATCGCGCCTTCAAAGGGACAGCCGAACGCCACGGAAATCGTGCCGACCAGACGGAAACGGCCTTGTGCCGCCTTCGCCATCGCTTCGACGCGCAGCCACTGACCCGCCCGCGACTGCTTGAGGTTGCGCTCCGAGTGCGAGTCGCTCGCCGAGACCAGCAGGCTGATTTCGTTGACGCCGATCCCGGCGTCGAGATCGGTCAGCGCGCGCTCGACGGCACGCGTGTTGGCACACGTCGCTTTGTAGTGAACGCCGTCAACACGTGGCAGCACCGCGAGCAACTCGCTCGCGTCGGCGAACTGCGGCACCACCGCCGGGTTGGAGTAGGACGTGGCTTCCACACGACGAAATCCGGCGCGCGCGAACTGATCGATCAGGTCTCGCTTGGTGTCGGTCGGGAGGAACGCGGTCTCGTGCTGCAGGCCGTCACGGGCGAAGCATTCGCACAGAATCAGATCGGACATGACATGCGGGCGCAATGCGCCGGAAGTGAGTTCGGATGGAGCGCATGAAATCACTTAATGTGATGCAATGTCAAATAATTTATAAATCGTCATACAAGGGGTTTCCCATAAATTATTCGATTAACTGCGATGTTTTCACGATGTTGAGATGGTGATTGGATAATTTTGTTTGACGACGTCACATTTTGTGGATTAGGCTAGCCGCCATACCCTGACTCACCTCTGGCTGATGAATCCGATGTCCCGAAACATGACGTATCCCGACTCCCTGTTGATCGAAGATCGCGGCGCCGTGCGCGTGATCACGATGAATCGCCCCGATAAGCGCAACGCGCTGAACAACGAACTGACGCAGGCGCTGCTGGCGGCGTTGCGTGAGGCCGATGCCGATCCCGAAGTGAACGCCATCGTGCTCGCCGGTGCAGGGCAGAGCTTCTGTGCCGGAGCGGACGTCAAGGAGTTCGGCGGCTTCGTGGCGGGTGGCAGCGATGCCGACGCCGCGCAGGCTGCGCTCAAGCGCGCGCACCTCACCACGTCGCTGCATCGGGCGTTCGTCGAGATCGGCACGCCGGTCGTCGGTGCGGCGCAGGGCTATGCAATGGGTGGCGGCGCAGGACTTGCGCTCGCTTGTGATCTGCTCGTGGTGGGCGAGAGCCTCAAGCTGGGCTATCCGGAGCTGAAGCACGGCATCGTGGCGGCCATCGTGATGGCGAATCTGGTGCGTCAGGTTGGCCGCAAGACTGCGTTTGAGCTGGTGTCGACAGGCGATACCGTCGACGCAACGCGCGCAATGGCGCTGGGACTTGCCAACCGTGTTAGCCCCGACAGCACGCTGGTCGACGACGCCGTGGCACTTGCCGCGCGTCTGGCCGACTACGATCCGGTGTCGATGACGGCGACCAAGCGTCTGTTCCATCGCGTGGCGGATCTGCCGCTCACGCAGGCGTTCGACGTTTCGCTCGATACGAACCTGATGATGCGCAGCTTCCCCAAGCGCGCCCCGAAGTCGTGAGCGCACCGATGAAGCCGCTGGCCGGTGTGACGATCCTCGAACTGGCGCGCGTGCTCGCTTGCCCGTTCGCCGACATGATCCTTGCGGAGCTTGGCGCGACGGTCATCAAGATCGAGCAACCGGGCAGCGGGGACGAGACACGCACGTTCGAGCCGAAAGTCGGTGACGAGTCGGCGTACTACTTCGCCTGCAACCGTAGCAAGCAGTCCGTGACGGCGAACATGAAGACGGAAGCGGGGCGCGCGATCATCCGCGATCTCGCGTCGCGCGCCGACGTGCTGCTGGAGAATTTCCCCGTCGGTACCCTCAAGCGTTACGGCCTCGATCAAGCGGCGATGCGCGAAGCCAATCCGAAGCTCATCTACGTCTCGTGCACGGGTTTCGGCCAGACCGGCCCGTACGCGAAACGCAAGGGCTACGACACCGTCTTTCAGGCGATGGGCGGGCTGATGAGCCTGACGGGCGAACGCGGCGGCGGTCCGGTCAAGCCGGGGCTGCCGATCGCTGATCTGTCGTCGGGTTTGTGGATCGCGATTGCGATTCTCAGCGCCTTGCAGGGCCGCACGCAAACGGGCGCAGGCTGTCACATCGATTTCTCGATGCTCGACGGTCAGGTCAGTCTGCTGACGCTGGCTGCTGGCCGCTACTTCGCGCTGGGTGAAGTGCCGCCACGTCTGGGCACGGAACATCCCGGGCGTGTGCCGTCGGCCACGTTTGAGTGCAGCGACGGGGCTTACGTCCACATCACGTGCAGCGATCAGCACTGGCTGCCGCTGTGCGAACTGCTCGGCCTCGATGAGCTGGCGGCCGACGCCACGCTCTCGACCAATGCGGGCCGCGTCGAGCATCGCGACCGCCTGATGGCGGCGCTGACGACTGCCATCGCGGGCAGAACGCGTCGCGAGTTGTGCGACGCGTGCGCCGCCGCCGATGTCCCCGCCGGTCCCATCCAGCATGTCGACGAGGTGCTCGCCGATCCGCACGTGCTGGCGCGCGGCATGGTGAGCGAGTTCGAGCATCCATCCATTGGCAAGTTCGGCGCGCTGCCGGTGCCGTTCAAGTTCGACGGCTTTGCCGATCCCGAAGTGGGGCGTCCGCCGTTGCTGGGCGAGCACACCGATCAAGTGCTGGCGACGCTCGGTTATGCCCCGGCGCAAATCGCGGATTTGCGTCGCGAAGGCGCCATCTGAATTCGATTCGACGTTAGGAAAGACAAGCATGAAAGATTGGGAGACATTGGAGATCGTGCGTCAGGACGCGGTCGTCGAAGTCGTGCTGAACCGGCCGCAGCAGCGCAACGCGCTAAACGCCGCGATGTGCGACGAACTGCGCGCCACCGTTCAGGCGTTGCGCGACGACGACTCGGTGCGCTGCGTGATCGTTCGCGCCAACGGGCCGGTGTTCTGCGCGGGGGCGGATCTGAAGGAGCGTCAGGGTATGAGTCTTGACGATGTGCGCGCGCGCCGTATCAAGGCGTTCGCCGCCTACGACGCCATCGAGCAGATCGGCAAGCCGTGCATCGCGCTTGTGGAGGGTCCGGCTATTGGGTCGGGCGGAGAGATCGCAATGGCATGCGACTTCATCGTTGCGACAGATGCCGCCGCGTTCCGCACGCCCGAAGCACTGTGGGGGACGGTCGGTGCCACACAGCGCATGCCGCGCGCCGTGGGTAAGCGCCTCGCCAAGGACATGGCCTTCACCGGTCGCACGTTGTCGGCGCAGGAAGCGCGCGACGCCGGGCTGGTGTCGCGCATCGTGCCAGCGGACGGCGCGCTGGACGCCGTGCGTGTGATGGCGCAGACGATTGCCGCCGCGCCGCCGCTGGCGATGCGTCTCACGAAGGACTGTATCGACCGTGGCGTCGAGACGGACCCCGCCGGTGCGCTCGCTATCGAGCTGCTCGCCATCGACACGTTGCTGCAAAGTCCCGACTGGGGCAGCAAGATCGCGCGCTTCGGCAGCGGCACGAGCAACGACGTCGATCATGCGGCAAACCAGGATTCGAAGCAGGGAGGCGGTCATGCCTGAAGTTCACGACGTGGGGCATGAAACCTACGCTAGCCAGTTCGGGCTTGAAGGGCCGGTCACGCTGCCCGCCGTTCTCGCGACGCGTGCGCGCGCAACGCCCGAAGCCGAAGCGCTGGTGATCGAAGGGGAACGCATCGACTACCGCACGCTGAGCGAGCGTGTCGCGCAGGCGGCCGCGCGCATGGTGCACCTCGGCGTTCAGCACGGCGAGCATGTCGGCATTCTGATGGGCAATTCGGTGGATTGGGTGGTGCTGTTCTACGCGGCGGCATCGATCGGCGCGGTCGCCGTACCCGTCAACACTCGGTTCAAATCCGACGAACTGAACTACTGCCTGAGTCAGGGCGACGTGCGCGTGCTGTTCTACGTCGACACGTTCCTCAATATCGACTACACGGCGTTGCTGCGCGGTGTAGAACCTGCCTTCGATGCGCAACTGCCGGGCGATTTCCTGCCGCTGCTGCGCCGCGCCGTGATGGTGGGCGACAGCGCGCGCGGCTTGCCGGAGGGTGTCGAACATTTCGACGCATTGCCGGACACACCCGCGTTGCGTGACGAAGTTGCGCGCCGCGCCGCCGCAGTCTCGCCCGACGATGTGCTGCTCATTCAGTACACCTCCGGTACGACGTCGTTCCCGAAGGGCGTGCTGCTGCGTCATCGCAACATGCTGATGAATGCCGCTGCCTCGGCGCTGCGCATTGGCGTGCGTGCCGATGACCGCTACTTCAGCGTGCGTCCGTTCTTCCATGTGGCGGGCACGACGATGTCGCTGCTCGTCTCGCTGGTCACTGGTGCGTGCCTGCTGTCGGTGCCGTCGTTCGACGTGGCGCGCGTGCTGACCATCCTCGATGAAGAGCGCTGCACGCTGACGTCCGGCAACGACACGATTTTCCTGATGATGATGGGCCACCCCGAATTCCGTCGCGAACGCATTCACCTGCGTGGCGGCTGGGCGGCGGCGGGGCCGGAAATCATGCAGAAGATTCACGACGTGATGGGCGTGCCCTACATGGTCGGCGCGTACGGGCAATCGGAAGCGTCGCCCAACGTGGTGCTCAACGATTGGCGCGATCCGCTCGAATTGCGCGTGGGCGGCTGGGCGAGCCCGCATCCCGGTATCGAGATCCGCACGGTGTCCCCGGAGACGGGCGACGTGCTCGGTGCGGACGAACCCGGTGAGATTCAAGTGCGCGGCTGGAGCGTGATGAAGGGCTACTACAACAAGCCGAAGGAGACGGCGCAGGCGTTCAGCGACGACGGCTGGCTGCGCACGGGCGATCTCGGTGTGATCGACGGTGAAGGACGCATGCGCATGCTCGGGCGTCTGAAGGATGTGTTCCGCGTTGGTGGCGAGAACGTTGCGCCCGCCGAAGTGGAGGAGACGCTGTTCACGCACCCGGCGGTGCAACTGGCGCAGGTCGTGGGAGTGCCGGACGCGCGTCTGGGCGAAGTGCCTGCGGCGTTCGTGGTGCTGCGCCCCGGTGCGGACGTCACGAGCGAAGCGCTGATCGACTGGTGCCGCGCGCGTGCTGCGAATTTCAAGGTGCCGAGATACCTGCGATTCGTCGATTCGTTCGACGGCATCGGCATGACGGGTAGCTCGAAAGTGCAGAAGAACAAGCTGCGCGACTACGCGATTCGGGAGTTCGGTTTGTCCTGACACCTGACGGCCGGGCGTCGATGGACACGACGTCCGCCCCGCAACCGAACCTCATCAAAAAATCAAGATTGGAGGAGACATGACTTCACATACGACGACGGCGTCACAGCCGTTCGGCGGGACGGACACGCCCGGCGCAAACGCGGCCGGTCAGGTGGTCGAGGAATCGACCTATCGCAAGATCGCCTGGCGCACGCTGCCGTTGCTGTTCGTTTGCTACATCATCAACTACATCGACCGGGCGAACATCGGCATCGCGCAGATCCAGTTCAAGGCAGATCTGCATTTCAGCGATCTCGTCTACGGTATCGGCGCGGGGTTGTTCTTCGTCGGTTTTCTGCTGTTCGAGGTGCCGAGCAACCTGATGCTCGCGCGCATGGGCGCGCGCAAGACGCTGTTGCGCATCATGACGCTCTGGGGCGCGGTTGCATGCGCGATGATGTTCGCGCGCACGCCCACGGAGTTCTACGTCGCGCGCATGCTGCTCGGTGCGGCGGAGGCGGGCTTCTTCCCCGGGCTGATTCTGTATCTCAGCTACTGGTTTCCGGCGGAGCGGCGTGCACGTGTGACGGCGTTGTCGTTCGTTGCGATTCCGATTGCGACGATGATCGGTGCGCCGACGTCGGGCTGGATCATGCGTAGCTTCCATCAGATTCACGGTCTCGCTGGCTGGCAATGGATGTTTCTGCTCGAAGGTATTCCCGCGATCCTGCTCGGTGTCGTGGTGTTCTTCGCGCTGGAAGACCGGCCGGAGCAGGCGAAGTGGTTGAGCGACGACGAAAAGGCGCGGCTCACGCACGTGCTCAATGAGGAGCGTCGTCAGAAGGCCAGCAAGGGTGGTCATGGGCACGGCGGCACGCTGGCGGCGCTGGGCGATTGGCGTGTGTACGTGGCGGGGCTGGTGTCGTTCTGTGCCTATGTGCTGGCGAGCACCATCGCGTTCTTCGCGCCGCTGGTGATTCAGTCGACCGGTGTGAAAGATCCGTTCCACGTCGGTCTGCTCTCGGCGATTCCGCCGGTCGTCGGCATCGTGTCGATGCTGATCGTGAGCCGTCATTCGGACCGCCAGCGCGAGCGTCGCTGGCATGCCTCGGTGCCGCTGATGTTTGCGGCGGCGAGCCTCATGGTCATGCCGTATCTGTCGCATAACGTCGAGCTGGCGGTGATCCTGCTGGCGGTGGCGACGGCGGGGCACCTGTCGAGCCTGTCCGTTTTCTGGACGATTCCGTCGACGTATCTCGCACCGGCCAGCGCGGCAGCCGGGATCGCGGTGGTAAGCAGCATCGGTGCCTTGGGCGGGCTGGTCGGGCCGAGCGTGATCGGCTACGTGAAGACGACGACGGGCAGTCTCGCGCTCGGCTTGCAGGTCGCTGGATGCTTCGTGCTGTTCGGCAGCATTCTGTTGCTCGTGGGCATTTCTGCGCGGCTGTTGCCCAAGGGTGTTTCCCGTTCGTGAGGGTGTTCGTGATTGCGCGCCTGAGACGGTGTGCAATCCGTGTGGAATCAAGGCATGTGCCGGTTTGACCGGGCACGGGCGAGGCGATAGCATGACGCCATTCCTTTCCCCGCCTACCGGCTGAATCGTCACATGCCCAAGCCCAACCCCTCGCGCTCGCCCGAACCGGTGAGCGCAGCACCGTCCGACTTGCGGCAGCTCACGTCGTTTCAACTGCGTCAACTGACGAACATCTACACGAAGGGTTCGTCCAGTGTGTATGAGCGCAACTTCGGTCTGACGCTCAACGAATGGCGCTCCATCGCGTTGCTGCACAGCAGCGACGGCATGTCGCTCAATCGGCTCGCGGAGCAGGCGCAGTTCGACCGGGGGTTGATGAGCCGTACGGTCACCGCGCTCGAGGCGCGCGGCATTCTCCAGCGCAGCACCGACAGCGCGGACGCGCGCGGTGTCGTCATCTCGCTCACCACCCACGGCCGCGATCTCGTGAAGCAGGTGTTCCCCGTCGCCGAAGAACTCAACGACCGTCTGTTGTCCGTGCTCACGCGCGCAGAGCGCGATGCGCTGCCCAAGATACTTGACAAGCTCACGTATCAGGCGAGGATCATGCTGGATCAGGAGCGGGAAGAGGCTGGAGAAGGGCTTTGATTGAGTTGCTGGTTTTGCGGTAAATTGTTTGACAATGCATCATATGTCCCTTAGATTGACGAGCATCGTCAATGCGCGTCTGCGCGGTATTTCGAGGGACTTTTCATGCTTCAGACCCGCCTCACTCGGCTGTTGAATATCAAATATCCCATCATCCAGGCCGGGATGAGCTGGGCGTCGTCCAACGCGGCGCTGCCGATTGCCGTCTCAAATGCAGGCGGGCTCGGCGTGATCGCCGCAGGTCCGATGTATCTCGATGCCTTTCGCGACACCGTGCGCGAAGTGAAGGCCGCCACCGATGGCGCGTTCGCCGTGAACATCCCGCTGTATCGCCCGCAGGCCGAGCAGTTTCTCGACGTCATCGAAGAGGAAGGCGTGCCGGTGGTGATTGCGTCGCAAGGCGGCCCGAAAGCGCATCTCGAACGCTTTCAGTCGCGTGGTGTTCGCTGGATTCATGTGGTCTCGACAATGCCGCACGCGCGTAAGGCAGCGGATGCAGGCGTGGATGCCCTCGTCGTCGTAGGCGCAGAGGCGGGCGGGCATCCGCCGGTGAACGGCGTGAGCACACTCGTGGCCGTACGTCGCGCGGTCGTCGAGTTCGACCTACCGATTGTGGCGGGCGGTGGCGTGGCGGATGGCTATGGCGTGGCGGCGTTGCTGGCGCTCGGTGCGGATGCCGTGCAGCTTGGCACGCGGTTTCTTGCGACGCGTGAGGCGGGCGTGCATGAGAACTACAAGCGCGCGGTGCTCGATACCGATATCGACGGCACGACGCTGGTCGGCGTGCGCGGCCTGCCTGTTCGCATGACGCGCAATCAGTTCGCCGAACGCGTGTTGCTGGCCGACAAGGAAGAGCCGGATGCCGCTGCGTACGACACGCTGTTCAAATCCAGCTCGCTCAAACAGGCGGCGCTCGATGGCGACGTCGAATGGGGCAAGGTCGAACTCGGTCAGTCGGCCGGGCTGATCGGCGATCTGCCCGCAGCGGCAGACGTGATGGCGCGGCTGGTGGAGGAGTGCGAGAGCGCAGTACGCCGGTTGGTTGGTTGAGCGTTCGCCTCGTCCACACGTTCGCGGATTTCGTCATTTTTTTGTAATTTCTGCGTCAGTTCGCTGACGCCCCCCGCTCCTTAGACTGGCTTCACGTTGTTCACCGCAACGTCCCAATACCCGGTTGTGAAGCCACGACGTCATCGCGTCAATCTAAGGAGCTACCATGCCCACTCGTCAACTGCGCGCCATTGCTGCGCGTACCGCCACCGTCGGCGCGCTGCTTGCCGCCGCCGTCTTCCCCGCACTGTCGGCCCACGCCGCGCCGACGGATCAATCGGCCAGCGGTCCGATCAAGAACATCGTGCTGGTGCACGGCGCGTTCGTAGGGGGCGCGGGCTGGCGTCCGGTCTACGACCTGCTGGTCAAGGACGGCTATCACGTCACGCTGGTGCAGGAGCCGCTGACGTCCTTCCAGGAAGACGTGACGGCCACCAAGCGCGTGCTCGACGGCCTCGACGGCCCTGCGGTGCTCGTCGGTCATAGCTACGGCGGCGCGATCATCACCGAGGCGGGTAACGATGCGCATGTGAAGGCGCTGGTCTACATCGCGGCGCACGCGCTCGACGTGGGTGAGACCGAAGCCAGCAACGGCAAGAAGTTTCCGAATCTGACCAAGGCGGTCGTGAAGACGCCGGACAACTATCTCTACCTGAATCCGAAGGATTATCCGGCCGACTTCGCCGCCGATCTGCCGCGCGCGCAGGCCGAGTTCGAAGCCAACGCCCAGATGCCGACGGCCGCGTCGGTATTCACGGCGCTGATCCCCGATCCGGCCTGGAAGACGAAGCCGTCGTGGTATATGGTCGCGAAGGCCGACCGTATCATCAATCCGGATCTGGAGCGGATGTATGCTGCACGTGCGCACGCGCACACCGTGGAGATCGAAGGTGCAAGCCACTCGGTGTACGAGTCGCACCCGCAGGCGGTGGCTCGTCTGATCGAGGAAGCCGCAACCGCCGCTGGCAAGTAAGTTCGCGGCGCGAGCGGTTGAGGCCAACAGGATGGCGGTCCGTTCGGGCCGCCATCCTGTTGCTATTGGCGTGCTGGATGAGTGAGACACCATGCGCATTCTGGTCATAGAAGACGAAGCGAAGACAGGCGAGTATCTGCAAAACGGGCTGACCGAGGCGGGCTACGTCGTGGACGTCGCGCCAAACGGCATCGACGGCCTCCACATGGCGCAGGAACTCGCGTACGACCTGATTCTGCTCGACGTCATGATGCCCGGCATGGACGGCTGGACCGTCATGCGTAAGCTCGGCGACCGCATACGCACACCGGTGTTGTTCCTGAGCGCACGCGGCACGCTCGAAGACCGGCTCAAGGGGCTCGATCTCGGCGCGGACGACTATCTCGTCAAGCCGTTCTCGTTTGCGGAGTTGCTGGCGCGCATCCGCATCATCCTGCGACGCGGGCAGCCGCAACCGGCGGACGACATGCTGCGTGTCGGCGACCTTTGCGTGGACGTGACGAAGCGTCGCGTGGAGCGAGGCGGCGCGCGCATCACGCTCACCAACAAGGAATTCAATCTGCTGCTGTTCTTCGTGCAGCATCCGGGCGAAGTGCTTTCGCGCGCGCTGATCGCGTCGCGTGTGTGGGACATGAACTTCGACAGCGACACGAATGTGGTCGACGTGGCGGTGCGGCGTCTGCGTCAGAAGATCGACGAGCCGTTTGCCACCCGTCTGATCCATACGGTGCACGGCGTCGGTTATCGCTGCGAGGCCCTCGAATGACGGGCGCGTCGGTGACTGGCAAGCGGATGTCGCTCAGCACGCGTCTGGCGCTCGGCTTTGCGCTGATGGCGTTCGCGGCGATGGCCGTCGTCGGCTTCGTGCTGTACTGGAAGCTGGAGGCGCAACTGGTCGTGCGTGACGACGGCGCGCTGGTCACGCGTGTGGACCAGTTGCGGACCCTGATGCAGGACGTCGACGCGCACGATCTCATCCGCGACAAGCCGCATCTGTTCGCCAATATGCTCGGCAACACGGAGTCGCTGCTGGTTGTGGGCTACCCGGGCGAGCGGCCGCTCATCGAAGTGAATCCCGGGCACACGCGAGTGCCACCGGTCACACCTGTCGCGCCGGACACACCGCTCACGCTCGACGCCGTCCATCACACGCAAACGGCCGACGGCACGCCGTTCATCTATGTCGCAGCGACAGCGCACGGTGTGGCGGGCCAGCGCGATCTGCAAATCATGTCGGGGCGTCTGATGACCGAGCGCACGCGCATGCTGGGCGATTACCGGACGCAGATTTTTCTGTTCGCCACGACGGCGGCTTGTCTGGCGGCGCTGTTCGCGTTCTGGCTGGCGCGACGCGGCATGCGTCCGCTGAGACGGCTGGCGGTGCAGACGGCGTCCATCGGTGTGGACACGCTCTCCACCCGTCTTCCACAACGCGATACACCTGCGGAACTGGACGTACTCGTCACGTCGATCAACGCGATGCTCGGCAGGCTTGAGCGCGGGTTCACGCAGTTGCAGCAGGTCTCAGCGGATATGGCGCACGACCTGCGCACACCGATCGGCAACTTGCTCGGGCAGACGGAAGTGGGCTTGAGCCAGACGCGCGATCCGGCGTATTACCAGCGGCTACTGGGATCGAACTTCGAAGAGTTGCAGCGTCTCTCGAAGATGATCGACAACATGCTCTTCCTCGCTCGCGCGGAACATGCCGATCACGCTATCGATCGGCACTTGCTGTCGGTGGCGGATGAGTTCGAGCGCATCGCCGATTACTTCGAAGGATTGGCCGACGAGCGTGGCGTGCGTATCGAGCGCGAGGGGGGCGGTGAAGTGATGGCCGACGCGCAACTCATGCGTCGCGCGATGGCGAATCTTCTGGCGAACGCGGTACGGCATGCGGATGAGGGCAGTGTGATTCGTCTGATTGCAGAGCAGCGCGCGGGGGGAACGTGGCTGCACGTCGAGAATCGCGGCCCGACGATAGAACCGGCGCATCGTGAGCGGCTGTTCGACCGGTTCTACCGCGCCGACGCGTCGCGACAACGTTCGTCGGATTCGAGCGGGCTGGGGCTGTCGATCGTGCGCAGCATCATGCAGTTGCACGGCGGTGCGTGGCGCGTCACCAGCGAGAGCGGTGTGACCCGCTTTACGCTGGTGTTCCCTAAGGGGTGACGCCGGTGGCGGGGCTGTCGCCGTTTGCCGTTCGGCGGTCCCGTGTGCCCTGTATCAGCGCATGCCGCCGTTGATGGGGAAGTCCGGTTTGGCATCCTTGGTGGCGAGTCCCCATTTCTTCATCAGCGCGTCATAGGTGCCGTCTCGTTGCAGCTTGAGCAGGGCCTGCCGCATGACGCTCGCGAGTTGCCGCCCTTTCTCGTCGACACCGAAGCCGATGCCGTAAGGCGCTTCGGCGTTGTAGTGGATGACCTTGTACTTGGCGGGAAATTTGGTCTCGTTGTAGTAACCGACCGGCGAATCCACCCAGGCGACCTGGCTGGCGCCAGTCGATAGCGAGAGCAGCGTCATGTTCGAGTCGGGATAGGTCGCCACCGAGATGGGCTGCTTGCCGTCTTTTTGACATTTTTCGCTCAGCTTGGTCGCCTTTGCCATTGAGGCCGTGCCGCGTGGTAGCGCGAGTTGCTTTCCGCAGAGCCCGTCGAGCGACGCGATCGTGACCGCCTTCGAGGGCATGGCGACGACCGTCATGCCCATGTCGAGGTAATCGACGAAGGTCACGACTTTCTGACGCGATGAAAAGTCCGCAAGCGAGAGCAGCACATCGAAGCGGTTGGCGCCCAGACCGGGAATGAGGGCGTCGAACGACGACTGGGCAAGCTTGACCTTCAGATCCAGCACCGCTGCTGCGGCCGAGAGCAGTTCCGGGGTGAACCCCACGATGTTGCCGTCGCCGTCGACGAATTTGATCGGCGCCACATCGGGATTG
Organism: Pandoraea sp. NPDC090278; assembly: GCF_044772185.1. NCBI lineage: Bacteria > Pseudomonadati > Pseudomonadota > Betaproteobacteria > Burkholderiales > Burkholderiaceae > Pandoraea > Pandoraea sp. NPDC090278. The sequence goes on from NZ_JBIVYJ010000004.1 coordinate 375,851, forward strand.
ACGCCAGCGATCAGCGTGCCGCGCTCCCGGTAGAACTTCGGGACTTGCGCAGCGAGCGCCGGGTCGACCTTGATGGGCGGGCGTGCTGGCGGCTCCTGCGCGTGCGCGGGACTCACAATCCCGAGCCCGGCGACGAGACATGCCGTCGCGAATTTGAAGTCGATCGTCATACGAAAACCTCTGGGTGGATGTCGGCAGGTCGGTGGCGTATCAGGCGGCTTGCTGAACGGTGCGGGCGAAATCCCGGTGGTGCCAGAGCAGACAGTCGGCTGCCCCTTCGTCGTTCACGGTAGCCCGGGTAATCTGTCCGACGATAATGCTGTGCGTGAAACCGTCATGCACTTTGGCGAGTTGGCATTCGAACACCACGACCGCCCCCGTCAGGGTGGGGACGTCGAGTTCCCCGGCTTGCCAGTTCACGGGGTCGAAGCGCTCGGGGCCGCGCAGTGACGTGAAGCGCTTCGCCACGGCCAACTGTTCGGCGGACAACAAGTTGACGGCGAAGCGTCGCGTTCGAAGGATGACGTCATGCGCCGACGCAGTCTTGTTCACGCACACGAGGATCGTGGCCGGATCGGCAGACAGGCTGCACACCGACGTAGCGATCAGACCAGACGGCACACGGTCCTCATACGTGGTCACCGCCGTGATGCCGCTGGCGAAGCACGTCATGGCGTGTCGAAAGACGTCGGAGGAAACTTGGTCGTTCATACGGATACCTCTTGAGTTCTGATGAAGCGCGCGACGTGCACGGCAAGTTCGGGCCGCACACGTCGCACCGGATCGCTTTCAGCCGCCGAATGACAGTGAACCGAGTCCCAGATTGCCTCGCAGCGTTTGTGCCGCGTACTCGGTTCGGAACAGGCCGCGACGACGCAGTTCGGGAAGAATGAATTCGATGAAGTCGTCGAGACCGCCGGGAAGGGTCGCGGGGCAGAGATTGAAGCCGTCGGCGGCACCTTCGCGGAACCACGATTCCATATCGTCCACGATGTCCTGCGCCGTGCCGATCAACTGGCGGCCACCCGAGGCGCGAATCTTGTAAAGCTGGCGAATCGTGAGATTGTCGCGACGGGCCATCTCCAGCAATCCATTGCCGATGCTGCTCACGGGACCGGCGCTGGTGGCGGGCACCGGGCCATCGAGGTCGTAGCCGGAGAGGTCGCCGAGTACGCTATGGAGAATCGACAGGCCGCTGAGCGGGTCGATCAGCTCCTGCAACTGATCGAACTTGTCTTGCGCCTCCTGCCGTGTGCGGCCCACGTAGGGCGTCAGTCCCGGCATGATCAGGAGTTGGTCCGGCGTGCGACCGTATTTCGCGAGACGGCCTTTCAAATCGTCGTAATAAGCCTTGGCCGACTGAATGTCGAACGATGCGCTGTACACCACATCGGCGTTTTTCGCGGCAATCTCTCGCCCGGCGTCGGCAGCGCCAGCCTGAACGATGATGGGGCGACCCTGCGGCGTGCGTGCCGAATTCAGCGGGCCGCGCACCTTGAAGTGTTTGCCCTTGTGGTGCGGGACGTGCAACTTGCGCTCGTCGTAGAAGATGCCGCTGTCTTTGTCGCGGATAAACGCATCGTCTTCCCAGCTATCCCAGAGCTTCTTGACGACGTCCACGAATTCGTCGGCCCGCTCGTATCGCTCCTCGTAGCCCAGGTGTTCGTCGCGGTTGAAGTTCCACGCTTCTTGCTGCGACCACGAGGTGACGACGTTCCAGCCTGCGCGTCCGGCGCTGATGTGATCGATCGAGGCGTACTTGCGTGCGATATGGAACGGCTCGTTATAGGTCGTCGAGGCGGTCCCCACGAGGCCGATATGCTTCGTGCAGGCGCCGATTGCCGCGAGCAGCGTCAAAGGTTCGAGTTCGGCGTTTTTCGCGTCGCGCGCCGCTGATCCCGGGGGCGTATCGGAGGCTCGCACGCCAACGCCGTCCGCAAAGAAGATCATGTCGAATTTTGCCGCTTCGGCCTTGCGCGCGCTCTCAAGGAAGTAGTGAAAGTCGATTGCGCCATCGGCGGGAACATCGGGATGCCGCCACGCCGCCATGTGATAGCCCAGATAGCGCATCGAGACACCCAGTCTCATCATTCCGTCGTTTGACATTTCGAATCCTGTTTAATCGAGTGTGATGGCGGGGCGCGCGTCGCACGAGCGTCGCGGGCACCCCTCGCCGGACTTATGTGCGAGCGTTCGCAAGAAAGCGTTGACTTCGCGCTGTGCCACCGCCCTGGAAGATGTGGTCGGGCGAGCCTTGATCGACGATGCGGCCACCGTCCATGAATACGACGTGGTTCGAGACCTTTCGGGCGAATTCCATTTCATGGGTGACGACCACCATCGTCGTGCCGGTGCTTGCCAGTTCCTTCATGACGTCGAGCACCTCCTGCACTAACTCCGGGTCGAGCGCGCTGGTCGGTTCGTCGAACAACATGACCTCCGGCTCCATCGCCAGCGCCCGAGCGATAGCGACTCTCTGCTTTTGCCCACCGGAGAGTTGCGACGGGTAATGATTCATCTTGTCGGACAGGCCGACGCGGGCGAGCAGCGACTTGCCACGCTCGACGACGTCTTTGCGCGCGGCGCCGCCGACGATGCGCGGCCCGGAAAGCACGTTGTCGAGCACCGTGTAATGGGGGAAGAGATGAAACCCCTGGAACACCATGCCGAAGTACCGGCGCTGCCGGTCCAGTGCTTTTTTCGGCAACCTGACGCAACGTGTGCCGCGCATCTCGCTGCCGAGCACTTCGCCGTTGAACGTCACGACACCGGCGTCTATCAGATCGAGCATGTTGATGCAGCGAAGCAGGGTGCTCTTGCCCGATCCGGAGGGGCCGATGATGGCAACGACGTCGCCGCGATACAGATTGAAATCGATGCCGTGCAACGCAGTAAATGCGCCGAACTGCTTCGTCACGTTACGCATTTGCAGCAACGGTGGCTGCGCCTGCAGATGAAGGGCGTCGTGGTGCGAGTTCATCACGGGTGGACTCCTTTGCCGAAGCGCTTTTCGAGCAGCAACTGTCCGCACATGGCCAGACTGGTCAGGAACAGGTACCAGAGGCAGGCGACGGTCAGCAGCGGAATGGTTTCGAAGGTCGTCGAATAGATCAGCTGGACGGTCGTCAGGAGCTCGACGTAACCGATGACCGAGGCCAGCGACGTGTTCTTGAACATCGTGATGAGCTCGTTGGCCAGCGGCGGGATGATGACGCGCACCGCCTGGGGAATGACGACGTGCCACATCATCCGCACGTCGCTCATGCCCATCGCTTTGCAGGCTTCGCGTTGTCCCTTGTCGACGGCACCGAGGCCGCTTCGAAAGATCTCCGCGCTGTGACCGCCCAGATAGATTGCCAGCCCGATCGCGGCGGCGCTCAGCCGCGAGATCACGTTGCTGGTATCGATGTCGAACAGACTCAGGTTCAGAAACGGTATCGGCAGATAGAGGCGAGGCACGAGCGCCGAGATGAAAAACAGGAACAGCAGCATCGCCAGCGTCGGCGTCGCACGAATGATCCAGATGTAGGCGAACGCCGCACCGCGCAAAACCGGATTTCCGGACATGCGGCACGCGGCCACGATGGCGCCGAGCACCAAACCGAGTGCACTGGCAAGTGCCGTGAGGATCAGTGTGTTTCCAAGGCCCGCGAGTACGCGGGCGTTGAAGAGGTAATGGGCGACGACGTCCCACTGCCAGCGCGGGTTGTCGATGAACCATTGGTAGAAAAGGATCAGGCCGATGCCGAACAACCCGTACCAAAGCCAGTCCGATTTCTTCGGGCGCGGATGGATACGCAGGTCCGGCGCGGGCGTGGTTGAGGTGTCGTCACGCGTCGCCGGGGGTGGCAGCGTGTACGCAGTTTCGTTGCTCATAAGGTGAGTCGTCCTCCGGAAGATTGGGGTAAACCCCCTTTTCAACACATATCGTTATTGCTGATGATCCCCACGCACAACCAAATAGAATTGGGGATATCGGAAGATTAGGAAGTCAAAATCCGCTTGTGAAATGCTTTCTTTTTGCAAATCGATAATGTTTTGTTATTGGGTGCTCACGTGAAACTCCGCCAACTCGAAGCCTTTCGCGCCGTGATGCTGCATCAGACGGTGACGCTCGCCAGCGAGATGCTGCACATTTCGCAGCCCGCGACCACGCGGTTGATCGCCGATCTGGAGCGGTCGCTGAAATTCACATTGTTCGAACGGGTCAAGGGACGGCTGTATCCGACGGTGGAAGCCCGCGCGTTGTACGAGGAGGTGCAGCGTTCGCTGGTCGGCGTCGACCGGATTGCGCGAGCGGCCGATGAGATCCGGAACATGCAGCGAGGCACGCTTCACGTGGCGGCGGCGCCCGCGCTGGCGCTTTCTTTCATGCCGCATGCGATTGCGGATTACCTGAAGACACGACCGGAGGCGCATGTCTCGATGGTCATGCACTCAACACGCTCCATCGTCGATATGGTCATGGGGCAGCGCTGCGACGTGGGCTTCGCCCGTCTGTCGCTGAGTCATCCGACGGCAAATGCCTCGCGACTTGTCTCGGCCAAGATGATCTGCGCCCTGCCTGCGGGGCATCGCCTTTGCGGGCACGACGTCGTCGGGCCGAGCGATCTCGAAGGCGAGCGATTTGTCGCACACCCACGCAGCGTGGAGGCGCGATTGCAGATCGATGCTTTGCTCGCGTCGCACGGCGTGGAAGTCAAAATGCAGATGGAGAGCCAGATTTCGTACGCCATTTGCTCATTTGTCGAAGCGGGGGCCGGTGTTGCGCTGATCGACGCGTTCAGTGCGTGGAGCTACCGCGGCACCGGTGTGGTGTTCAAGCGCTTCGAGCCAGCCATATTCACCGACACTTCGGTGCTGACGCCTTCGCAGCGCCCGGCGCCGCTGTTGCTCAATTCGTTTGTGGAGCACGTGCGGGCGTTTGCACGGGAGAAGCTGGGCGACGGCAATCTTGCCGGTGTATAGCGGCTGCCGACGGCCTGAGCGACGCCGCTACGCAAATCCGCTTTTCGTATAATCCTGCGCTGACCACTTACCTTCCATCGACGCAGGAAACCGCATGAACAGCAGGAACAAGGCGACACTCATTGGGCTGAGCGCGGTGGTGCTCTGGTCGTCCATCGTGGCGCTGATTCGCGGCGTGAGTGAAAGCTTGGGTGCGACCGGCGGCGCTGCGGCGATTTACTCGGTGGCATCGCTGTTCCTCGTGCTGACGGTCGGCTTCCCGAAGCTCAGCACGTTCCCGCGCCGCTATCTGATGTGGGGCGGCTTGCTGTTCGTCGCCTATGAACTCTGTCTGTCGCTGTCCATCGGCTACGCGAACACTGCACGTCAGGCGATTGAAGTCGGCATGGTGAATTACCTGTGGCCGACGTTCACGCTCGTTTCCGCAATTCTCTTCAACAAGCAGCGCGCGAACTGGCTGGTCGTGCCCGGTTTCGTATTGTCGATGCTTGGCATCTGCTGGGTGCTCGGCGGCGATCAGGGGCTCGATCTGCCCGGCATGCTCGTCAACATTGCCGATAACCCGTTGAGCTATGGACTGGCCTTCGTCGGCGCGATTATCTGGGCGGGCTATTGCACGGTAACGGCGCGCATCGCCGAGGGCAAGAATGGCGTGACGCCGTTCTTCATGCTCGTGGCCGTCGCGCTCTGGATCAAGTACTTCGCGGGTGGTGGTGGTGCGATGTCGCTGGACCTCCACTCGGGGATCTATCTCGTACTGGCCGCCGCCGCGATGGGCTTCGGTTATGCGGCGTGGAACGTGGGCATCCTGCGCGGTAATGTGACGATCCTCGTCGGCGCGTCGTATTTCATCCCCGTACTGTCTGCGGCACTGGCCGCGCTGCTGCTGCACACGCCGCTGTCCGCACCCTTCTGGCAGGGCGCGTGCATGGTCTGCGGCGGATCGATTCTCTGCTGGCGGGCGACCCGCGCCGGGAAGGCGCGCGTCGCCACGTCGTCGTGAAGTCTGCTAGTCCACTCAGGCCGCTTCTTTGACCATCGTCGGATAATCCGTCAGACCGCGTGCACCGCCACCGAACAACGTGTCGCGATGGTGCAAGGCCAGCGGCGCACCGACGCGCAGGCGCTCCGTCAGATCCGGATTGGCCACGAACGGACGGCCGAAACCGATGAGATCCGCCCATCCTTCCGAGACAGCTTCACGCGCGCGCTCTGCCGTGTAGCCGCCTGCGTAAATCAGCACGCCCGGGTACACCGCGCGCAACTTCAGCTTGAACTCGACGGGCATCACCGGTGCGTCGTCCCAGTCGGCTTCCGCGATGTGGATGTAGCCGACACCCAACTCGCCCAGCAGCTTCGCGGCCGCGAGGTAAGTCGTTTCCGGATCGGCGTCGACACAGCCGTTGAGCGTGGTCAGCGGCGCGAGACGGATGCCGATGCGCTTCGCATCGCCCACGCCCTCGATCAGTGCTTCGGTCACTTCGCGCAGGAAGCGCAGACGGTTTTCCAGCGTGCCGCCGTAGGCGTCGGTTCGCGTGTTGGCGTTCGAATCGATGAACTGATTCACGAGATAGCCGTTGGCGCCGTGCAGTTCCACGCCGTCGAAACCCGCTTCGATGGCGTTGCGCGCCGCCGCACGGTACTGGTCGACGATCTCGCCGATTTCCTTGATGCTCAGCGCGCGCGGTGTGGAAGCCTGCACAAAGCCGGGCGTCGTGCCGTCTTCACCAGCGATGAAGACGTTCACGCCTTCGGCCTGAATCGGCGACGAAGACACGGGCTGACGGCCGCCCAGCAGGCTCGTGTGGCTTAGTCGGCCCACGTGCCACAACTGCGCGAAGATATGACCACCAGCGGCATGCACCGCCTCGGTCACGGTGCGCCAGCCGGCGACCTGCGCGGGCGAATGGATGCCGGGCGTCCACGCATAGCCTTTGCCGAGCGGGGCGATGTAGGTGCCTTCGCTGACGATCAGGCCAGCCCCGGCACGTTGCGCGTAGTACTCGGCCATCAAAGCGTTAGGGACATCGCCGGGCTGGCTCGCACGCGAGCGGGTCATGGGCGGCATCACGATACGGTTCGGCAGCGTGATCGCGCCGAGTTGCAGCGGTTGAAACAGAGGGTCCTGAGTCATGATGTGTGCAATGTTGTCGTCGTTGCCCGCAGGCAACGGCTCAAAGGTTCGATAGCAAGGGGATCAGTCGTCCCACTTGGCGGCGAGTCCGTCCGGGCTGACTTCGCGACCATTGCGGTCGAGCGCGGCGATCTGTGCCATGTCGTCGTCCGTCAGACGCAGCGTTTGCGCCAGCAGATTGCTCGCCAGATTTTCACGCTTGGTCGACGACGGAATCACCGAGAAACCGCGTTGCAGCGCCCAGGCGAGCACCACTTGCGCAGGCGTGGCCTGATGACGTTGCGCGATCTTGCCGATGACGGCGTCGCCCAGCACCTTGCCGTAAGCGAGCGTCATGTACGACGTGACGTGAATACCCTGTTCCTCAAGGAAACCTACGAGCTTCGGGTTTTGCAGGTACGGACTCAGTTCGATCTGGTTCGTCGCGATGGCGTCTTTGCCCACGGCGGCCATCGCCTGCTTCGTCAACTCGATGTTGAAGTTCGAGATGCCGATCTGACGCGTAAGACCTTTAGCCTTCGCGTCGGCCAGCGCGGTCATGAACTCGTCGAGCGACACGCCGTTGTTCGGCGCGGGCCAGTGGATCAGCGTGAGGTCGACGTGGTCGGTGCGCAGCTTCTTGAGGCTGTCTTCGAGGCTGGCGGCGAGCTTGCCCTTGGCGTAGTTCTCGACCCAGATTTTCGTGGTGAGGAACAGATCGTCGCGAGCGACGCCGGACTCGGCAATCGCCTGACCGACCTCGGCTTCGTTGCCGTAGATCTGCGCGGTGTCTACAGCGCGATAGCCCAGTTCAAGGCCGGTACGGACGGAATCGATGACAACTTGGCCGTTGAGGCGGAAGGTGCCGAGACCGAATGCGGGAATGTGGCTCATGGTGAAATCCTTGATCAATTAGGTAACGAAAAACGTGCTGCTGTGTGTTGTGAGTCGAAGCCGGGGTTCAGTTGCCAACGGTCTGCATCGGCGTGCGGTGCATCGCAATTTGCAGCAGCACCAGCAACAGGCCCGATCCGGCAATCAGCGCACCGACGATGGGCACTGCTGTGTAGCCATATCCGGCGGAAATCACGGCACCACCGGCAGCAGCCCCCACGGCATTGCCGAGGTTGAAGGCGCCGACGTTGACCGACGATGCGAGTCCCGGCGCTTCGGAGGCGGCGCGCATCACTCGCATCTGCAGCGGCGGCACGAGGGCAAACGTTGCGATACCCCAGACCACGACCGCGAGGGCGGTGCCGATGTGCGTGCGGGCCAGAATGGGGAAGGCGAGCATGATCGCGACGAGCAGCACCAGAAAGACGATCAGGCTGGTGTTGATCGAGCGGTCCGCGAGCTTGCCACCGGCGATGTTGCCGACCGAGAAGCCGACGCCCACCAGCACGAGCATCGCGGTGACGAAGCCGGGCGATGCGCCAGTGATCGTTTGCAGCGTCGGTGCGATGTACGTGTACAGGGTGAACATCGCGCCTGCACCGAGCACGGTCGTCGCCATCGCCATCAGCACGACCGGGCGCGTGAGCACCGACAACTCGCGGCGGATATCCGGCATGCGTCCGGCTTCCCCCTTGGGTAGTGCGAAGCGCAGCGTTAGCATGGTGATCAGGCCGAGCCCGGCGGTGGCGGCGAACGACATGCGCCAGCCGATGGTCTGGCCTAGCCACGTGGCGGCAGGTACCCCGCCGATGTTCGCAATCGTCAGCCCCATGAACATGGTGGCGACAGCGCTGGCCTGCTTTTCTCGCGGCACCACGCTGGCGGCAACGATGGAGCCCAGCCCGAAGAACGCGCCGTGGTTCAGGCTGGTCACAAGACGGGCGAGCAGCAGCGTCGTGTAGTTTGCCGAGACGGCCGAGAGCAGGTTTCCGATGGTGAAGATGGCCATCAGCGCGATCAGTGCCGTGCGGCGCGACCAGCGCGACATGATGAGCGTCATGATGGGCGCGCCGATCATCACGCCCAGGGCGTAAGTCGTAATCAGCATGCCCGCCGTCGGGATCGAGACGTGGACGCCCTCGGCAATCACAGGGAGCAGACCCATCGGCGAGAACTCCGTCGTGCCGATGCTGAATGCGCCGATGGCCAGGGCCAGAAGCGACAGCGTGGTGTGCGCCGACGATGTCGAGGTTTGGGGGGAGGACTGGTTCATGACGGGAATTCCCGGGTCGGTGAAGTTGAAGCGCAGTCTGCGCTCTTTACTTTTGCGGAAAAAGTAGCCTATAAACGAAATTATTTTGATTTGAAATCAACAATGAAGATCACGCTCGACGAACTGCAAGCCTTTGTGGCCGTGGTGGATACGGGGTCGATCACGGCGGCGGCCCAGCAGCTGGACCTGACGGTGTCGGCCACCAGCCGGACATTGGGGCGGTTGGAAGAGAAGCTGAAGACGACGCTGCTGCGCCGCACAACCCGTCGGCTGGCGCTGACGGAGGAGGGCAACGCGTTCTTGCTGAATGCGCGCGCCATCATCGATTCGGTCGAGAGCGCGGAGGAGCAGATGGTCACGCGGCGCGAAAAGCCGTCCGGACGACTGCGTGTCGATGCCGCGACGCCATTCATGCTGCACGTGATCGTGCCACTAGTGCCGGGCTATCGCGAGCGCTATCCCGAGGTGGAGCTTGAGCTCAACAGCAACGAGGGCTTCATCGATCTGCTGGAGCGCCGCACGGACGTGGCCATCCGGATCGGACGGCTGAAGGATTCGACGCTGCATAGCCGACTCATCGGCAACAGCCGTACGCGCATGTTCGCGAGTCCGGCTTATCTGGAAAAGCACGGGCATCCGCGCCGCGTGGAGGATCTGGCGAAGCACACGCTGCTTGGCTTCTCGCAGCCGGAATCGCTGAACGTGTGGCCGATTCTCGGTGCAGACGGCGAGCCGTATCGGATCGTGCCGGATGTGATGTCGTCGAGCGGCGAGCCGCTTCGGCAACTCGCGTTGGAAGGGGCAGGCATCGTGTGTCTGTCCGATTTCATGACAGTGCGTGACTGTGAAGCGGGCCGTCTTGCGCCGGTGCTGGCGCGTCAGGCGCAGGACGTGCGTCAGCCGATTCACGCCGTGTATTACCGCAACACGGCGATCTCGGCGCGCATCGCGTCGTTCGTCGACTATCTGGTGGCTGAGCTTCGCGCACAGATGGCGACGGGGCAAGCGAAAGGATGGGTGGCGCAGTAGTGCACCCATGCCGCAATGCATTGGCGCGGCGGGACGGGGGGACCCCACCGCGCCGCCACATTACGCGACCACGGCCTGACGCGGGTCTGCGCTTGCCAAAGCCTCCGCACGCGTGGCGTTGCTCGGCGGATAGATCCACTGCGTGTTGATCTCCGTCTTCAGCTTCTTGCCTTGCGCACCCTGCAACACGACCTGACGATCCCAACCTTCCGTGTAGACAGCACCCCACGGACCGAGGTCGAGACACGTCACGTATTTCGGCTGGTTGTAGGGAATCGGCGCTTCGCCGATCAGGTCCGCCGCCACGTTGTGGCCAGCCGAGCGTCCCAGTGAAATCGCGTGCTGACACGCCATCATGGTGGCCTTGTCTCCGCCGTCTGTGGTCGTCGCGCGGGCGCAGTCGCCCGTGGCGTAGACAGCGTCCAGACCGATCACCTTCAGGTTCGCGTCGACGTGCAGACGGCCGAAGGCATCACGCTCGGCGGGAATCTGCGCCGTAAGTGTGTTGGCGCGTGCGCCAGCCGTCCAGATGACGGTGTCGGCGTCGATGCGCTCGCCGTTCTCCAGCGTCACACCGTCGGCGTCGATGTTCGCGACGCCCGATCCCAGCTTCCACGTCACGCCCAGTTCCTGAAGCGCTTGCGTAATCACCGGGCGCGGACCCGGGCCGAGATCCGGGCCGATGGCGTCGTTGCGCTCGACCATGATCACACGCACGTCAGCGTTCTCGCCAAGGATCTCGCGCAGTCGCGAAGGCATTTCGGCGGCGGTTTCGATGCCGGTGAAACCTGCACCGGCCACCACCACGGTGTTGCGGCTGACGGTTGCCGGGCGGCTCGCCAGACCGTCGAGATGCGTTTCGAGCTTCACGGCGTCGGCAATCTGGTCGACGTTGAACGCGTGTTCCTGAATGCCCGGAATCGGCGGGCTGAACAGACGGCTACCTGCGGCGAGCACCAGACGGTCGTAGCTGATGGCGCCGTGCGGCGTCTCGGCGTCGAGATCGGCGATCGTCACCATCTTGTGTTCGACATCGATGTGCGCGACACGTCCCTGAATGAACTGGACGCCGACCGTGTCGAAGAGCTTCTGCAACGGGGCCTTCATGCCGCCGGGGTTCTTTTCGTACAGACGGGGACGAATATGAAGATGCGGTTCCGGCGCGACGAGGACGATTTCCACGTCGGTGCGTCCGACCATGTCAAGCAGACGCGCAGAAGCCAGAGCGCTCCACGTTCCGGCGAAGCCTGCGCCGATGACAAGAATACGTTGGGTCATGCTGATTACTCCTGAAAACTCGGGGGGGAGGAGATGAATTGCGGCGGTTATCGTTGTGATCCGATAACGCCGATTCTATGAGTCGGCGTTTCATCGCGCAAGTATTTTTTGCAGATGACATGCTCGGTTCGTGTCTTGTCCCGGAAGTTTCGACAGTTCTTGTCACTGGTCCATCGCAAACCCGGCGGATAGAGTCTTCAGTGAACGACTGTCAGAGAGATCATGAATACGTTGCTTACTTTCAAACACCTTGAGACGCCCGACGCGGTGCACGCGGCCTATGCCGTCATGAAGGAACTTCGCCCGCATCTGGCGAGCGCCGAGGCTTTCGTCGAGCAGGTGGAGGCTCAGCGCAAGGAGTCATACCGGCTGTTGGGCGCGTTCGACGGCGAACGCCTGCTGGGCCTCGCGGGCTACCGTCACGTGACGAACCTGCTGTACGGTCGGTTCGTCTATGTCGACGATCTTGTCGTGGCGGCCGATAACAAGCGGGGCGGCGCAGGGTCGCAACTGTTGAACGAGGTCAAGGCGATTGCCCGCGAGTCGGGATGTGCCAACTTCGTGCTGGATACCGGGCTGCATATGCCGCTCGCGCAACGGTTCTATTTCCGCAACGGTCTGCTCGCGAAGGGCATGCACTTTGTGGAACCGTTGACGACGTCGCGTGAGGCGAGCCGATGAGAAGTCTTCTGCTTAACGCCAGCCCGCATGGTCCGGCCAGCCGTGCATTCGGCATGGCCCACACGTTTTTGGAAAACAACGCCCGGCGCTACGGCGACGGTCCGGTGATCGTTCGCGATCTGGTTGCGTCGCCCTTGCCGCCGATCTCGGTCGACTACGCGACGGCCATTACGTCGAGAGAGCCGGATCCAACGCATTTTGTCTTGTCCGAGCAACTGATCGAAGAGATCGAGGCCACGTCGTTTCTTGCGATTGCCACACCGATGCATAACTTCACGGTGCCAGCGGCGCTCAAGTTGTGGATCGACTATGTGTTGCGCATCGGGCGCACGTTCGCGAGCACGCCCGAAGGCAAAGTGGGATTGCTGAAGGACCGGCCGACCATCGTCATCATCGGGTCCGGCGGGTTTCACACTGGTGAGAATGCCCGTCAACCGGACTTTCTGACGCCGTACCTCCGGCACGCGCTGGGCTGCATCGGCATCAAAGATGTGACGTTCTTCCCCATGCAGGGGATGGTCATGCCGCCGCAGGCTGAGCAGGCGATGCTCGACTGCGAACGGGATCTGAGCCGTTATCTCGAACGGTGAATGATGGGACGCGGTCGCGCGAAGGTGGCGCGGCCGCCAGGTATTGCGTGCGTGTTAGTGCCGGTGTCTGGCGTTAATGCGCACGCCGTGCCGCAGCGCGGTCGTCGAACCACGTGATGACGCGCTTGCCGTACGTGGCCGGTGCTTTCGCGTTCACGCCTGCGGCCAGATCGGCGAGCGTGTGCTTGCGCAACTCGGCCCGCATGCTCTCTTCGGCAGATTGCATGATCGCGTTGATCGAGCACTTTCCTTTCGACGCCCACGCGGGCGGATCCCCTTCGAACAGCGCGCACTGACGTCGCACTTCGCGGCAGTCGAACAGGCCCTTCTCGCCATCGATGGCGACCACGACGTCATGCACCGTGATGTCCTTGCTGTCCTTCGCCAGCGAGTATCCGCCCCGTACCCCTTCCGTCGCCACGACCAGCCCGGCTTTGGACAGGCGGGTAAAGAGCTTGGCGGCATATTCCACCGGAATGCCCTGCATCTCGGCGAGATCGCGCACGCTGGCGTCGCGAACACCGGCGGACGAATCCGCAAGGTAGAGCAGACAGTGCAGGCTGTATTCGACGCCAGTGCTGATGAAGGACATGGTATTGGGGGTGACGTTGTTTGCGTTCGCGGGCGGCGTTTTCATAACGGCGACCGAGCGGATCGGCGTAATTATAACGCCGAAGCTGCGGATGATGCTGGCAGCTCATCCCGGTGTTGAGCGTCCGGGGTACGATGGCACCCGTCTGTCACACGCTATTCTTGCGCGATGGGCATTGTTGGCCTATCCCCTCGACACCTGTTCCTCCCCCCGGGAAAGCGTATCCGCATGGAAAAGTTCATTCACATCACCGACACCCATCTCGTCACGCCGGGCGAGCCGTTGTACGGCCTCGATCCCTACGCGCGTCTGGTCGCGTGCGTCGACGACATTCTCGAGAATCACACGGACGCGCAGTGCTGCGTCATCACCGGCGATCTGACGCATCGCGGCGAAGCGACGGGCTATGCTGCATTGCGCGAGCAACTCGACCGCCTGCCGTTCCCCGTCTTCCCGCTGATGGGCAACCATGACCTGCGCTCGGCATTTACCGGATCGTTTCCGGAGCGTCTGCGCGACGAAGACGGTTTCGTGCAGGGCCGCTTCGATCTGGGCGACGGCACGCTGCTGATGCTCGATACGCTGGACGAAGGTCAGCATGGCGGGCTTTACTGCGAATCGCGACTGGCGTGGCTTGCGCGTCAGTTGGACGAGGCAGGTGATCGTCCGGTGTATCTGTTCATGCATCACCCGCCGTTCGACATCGGCATTCCTAGCCTCGATCACCTCGGGCTGGCGAATCCCGAGGCGTTCCTGAAGTGCGTAGGCGGACGCAAGAACGTGCGGCACCTGTTCTTCGGTCACGTCCACCGACCGGTGTGCGGAAGCTGGCACGGCATTCCGTACTCGACGATGCGGGGTCTGAACCATCAGGTGCCGTTCGATATGCACACGGTCGATCTGGTCCGCCAGAGCCACGAGCCGCCCGCGTACGCCGTGGTGCTGCTCGCCGACGATCAGGTGACGGTGCGCTTCCACGACTATCTCGACAAGTCGGCGCTCGTGGACGAGGACGCGGGCATGCGCGGCATGTAAGTCGGAGGCAGGCAGCAGGTGGCAGGCGGGTGTCATGGAGAACCCTGAGCGGGCCGGGGCTTTCCATCAGGGCGCTGGCAATGGGATTTCGTTAGAATCTGTTCCAGCCCGATTCACATAACTATTATCGGAGGCAGACATGCCAGGATTACTCCCCGACGTCGATCGCGACGGCTTGCTCGAATACTCGGTCGTCTACACCGACCGTTCCGTCAATCATATGTCGCAGCGCTTTCAGGGCGTGATGCGCGACATTTCCGATGGCCTGAAGAAGGTCTATAACGCGACGTCGGTCGTGGTCGTGCCGGGCAGCGGCACCTTCGGCATGGAAGCCGTGGCGCGCCAGTTCGCGACGAACAAGAAGTGTCTGGTCATTCGCAACGGCTGGTTCAGCTTCCGCTGGTCGCAGATTTTCGACATGGGCAACATTCCGTCGGAGACGGTGGTGCTCAAGGCGCGTCCCGTTCAGGCAGGACGGCAAGCACCGTTTGCCCCCGCACCCATCGATGAAGTGGTCGCCGCGATCAAGGCAGAGAAACCGGATCTGGTGTTTGCGCCGCACGTCGAGACGGCCTCGGGCATGATGCTGCCCGACGCGTATCTTCGCGCCGTGGCCGACGCGGTGCATTCCGTGGGCGGCATGTTCGTGCTCGATTGCATTGCGTCGGGGACGGTGTGGGTCGATATGCAGGCGTGCGGCGTGGACGTGCTGATCAGCGCCCCGCAGAAGGGCTGGAGTGCATCGCCGTGCTGTGCACTGGTGATGCTCGGCGCACTCGCGCGTGAGCGCATCGACAGCACCACGAGCACCAGCTTCGCGTGCGATCTGCGTCAGTGGCTCCAGATCATGGAAGCCTACGAGAAGGGCGGCTTCGCCTACCACGCCACCATGCCCACCGACAGTCTCGCCGTGCTGCGCGAGGTCATCAAGGAAACGGAAGCCGACGGTCTCGAGAAAGTGCGCGACGAACAGCTCGAACTCGGCCGACGCATTCGTGCGCTGCTGGCGGAGAAGGGCTTTAAGAGCGTGGCGGCGGAAGGGTTCGAAGCGCCGGGTGTTGTCGTCTGCTACACCGACGACGATGGCATCCGCACGGGGAAGAAGTTCGCCGAGGTGGGCGTGCAGACCGCGGCCGGTGTGCCGCTACGTTGCGACGAGCCGGAAGACTTCAAGACGTTCCGTATCGGCCTGTTCGGCCTGGACAAGCTCAACGATGTCGACGCGGCCGTGAACCGGTTCGAGAAGGCGCTGGACAGCGTGTTGAAGTAATTTCTGAAGTCGTAAATTACTGCAAGGGCGGACTGGAGATCAACCGCTTCGCCCTTGCAGAATGTCCGAATGTGCGTCTGAAGCGTCAGCCTTTCAGGCCGTCTCCCCAACCGATTCCCCATCCGTCGAATTCGTGCGAGCGCGCATTTGTCCGTGCGGGAAATGCATGTCGCGATACTTCACGAAATGCGACCCGCGCACGAGCCGGTACCCCGCCCAGATCAACAAGAACAGTGGAATGCCGATGTACGTCGCTACCACACCGCCCCAGTCGATCTTGTCCTGAAGGAAGGCCTCGTAGTTCTGGCCCAGCGTGATGATCAGGCACAGCACGAAGGCGAAGATCGGACCGAACGGGAAGAACGGCGAGACGTAAGGCAGATTGGCCAGATCGTGGCCCTGCCGGACATAGCCGCGACGGAAGCGGTAATGGCTGATCGCAATGCCCAGCCACGCGATGAAGCCCGTCATGCCCGAGGTGTTGAGCAGCCAGATGTAGACGGCGTTGGGACTGAACACGAACGTGAAGAAGCACAGAGCGGCGACCGCGGCCGTCGCCAGCAGTGCGGACATCGGCACCCCGTTGCGCGAGATGTTGCCGAAAATCTTCGGCGCCTTGCCGTCGCGCGCGAGGCTGTAGAGCATGCGCGTTGCGGCGTACATTCCCGAGTTGCCTGCCGAGAGCACCGAGGTCAGCACCACGGCATTCATGACCGACGCTGCGCCGAGCAGACCCGCGCGCTCGAAGATCAATGCGAACGGGCTGACGCTGATATCGGTCACGTCATTGCGCAGCAAATGCGGGTCGGTGTACGGAATCAGCAGGCCGATGACGAGAATTGCTGCCACATAGAACAGCAGAATGCGCCAGAAGACCTGACGCACGGCGCGCGGCAGATTACGCGCCGGATCCTTGGACTCGCCCGCTGCGATGCCGATGAGTTCGGTGCCCTGGAACGAGAAACCCACGACCATCGCTACACCGATCAGTGCCGCAAAGCCGCCAGCGAAAGGCGCGTCGCCCACTGCCCAGTTGGCCACGCCGCCGGTTTCACCGCCGCGAATGATGCCCAGCAGCATCATCACGCCCATCGCCACGAAAGCCAGCACGGCAATCACCTTAATGAGCGCGAACCAGAATTCGGCTTCGCCGAACCCGCGTGCCGACAACGCATTCAGGCCGAAGGTAATCGCAAGGAAGAGGGCGCTCCAGTAGACCCCGGGAATGTCGGGGAACCAGTACGCCATGACGAGCTGGGCGGCCACGAGGTCCACTGCGACGGTGACGGCCCAGTTGTACCAGTAGTTCCAGCCTAGTGCGAAGCCGAAGCCTTCGTCGACGTAACGCGCGCCGTAGGTCGAGAACGAGCCGGACACGGGCATGGCGGCAGCCAGTTCGCCCAGACTCGTCATCAGGAAGTAGACCATGAGGCCGATCAGCACATAACCGAGCAGCGCCCCGCCGGGGCCAGCCTGCGCGATGGTCGCGCCCGAGGCGACAAACAGGCCGGTGCCGATGGACCCGCCGACGGCGATCATCGTCAGGTGGCGTGCCGACAAGGTGCGGCGCAATTCGGACGGTGCGGACGAAGCCGATGCGCCCGGCTCACTGCCAGCACGGGACGGGTCGTGTTCCGATGAAGCCAAAGTTCTGTTCCTCAAGTGCGAATAAATGTCCCCGGGAATGCGGAGTGGGGGGGATTGTACTGCGGGAGACAGATGTGGAACTACTTTTCCCTATGGTGTGCCGCTTTGGCGCAACAAATCGCCCAATGGGGCGCTGGGCACGAAGGAATGGTGCGGCGGGGCTGGCTGGAATGGTCTGAGCCGTCCCTGCCAGCCGTGGACGTCAGAGCGTCATCACCATTTCATGCCACGCCATGCCGCCGTGGTCCGACGGGGACGGCTTGACGTATGTGTAGCCGAAGCGCTCGTACAGCGGGACATGCCGCTCCTTGCACATCAGGTGGATGGGGTCGCCTTTCCGGCCGCGCGCATACGCTCGACGAAGGCCGTCATCAGCATGCGGGCGTAGCCTTTGCCCTGCTCGTCCGGGGCGAGCACGACGGACATGATCACGACGTTCGGTGCGGCCGCATCATGGCCGACCAGTTCCTTGAACGCTTCGTCGGACATGACGACTTCGTGCGCGCATCCCGAGTTGATGAAGCCGACGACCTGCTCGTCGCGCGTCAGGACGAGAAAGCCCTCGGGGTATTGGTCGATGCGCGTGGCGATCTTCTCGCGGGTGGCGGCTTCGTCGCCTTCATAGGCGCTGATTTCGATCTCATAACAGCGGTCGACGTCAGCCGGGCGCGCGTTGCGCAGTTGCAGCAGGGGTTCCATGGTGTGCATCAATTGGGGGGAGGGACGCAGTATACGTTCAGCGCTTAAGCGTCCGGAAGGTTCGGAACGTCGGCGCGATGGCGGCGGCGAGCACGTTGAAGCCGACGAGGCAGAGCATCGTCACGATGGCTGCATCGATGCCGGAAGCCGCGACCAGACGTCCGGCGACAAATGGGAAGCCGAAGGCCCCGGCAAAGTAGCCGAGCGTGAAGACCTGCGATGCGACTGCCGCCGAAATGCCTAGCGACTCGGCGACGTTCACGGCCATGGCGTTCAACGTCGCATAGGTCAGGCCGTAACCGGTGGCAAACAGCACCGTGGCGACGATGTAAATCGACGCACTTCCCGGATTGGCGAGGAGCAGGCCGATGCCGACGAACGTGATGACGAACAATGACACGGCGAGGCGGCCCAGCGGCAACTTGCCGATGGAGGAGGCCACTGTGAATCGAAGCAACACTGTCGTGATGGTGAACGTAATGAAGAACAGGTCGGCGCTCAGTCCGCGAGATTGTGCGTAAAGGCTCTGGAACGTGGAAAGGCCGGTAAACGAACACGCCGAGATGCCCATGAGCGCAATCGGCCATGCGGTTTTCGAGCTCAATACTTGCATCACGGCAGACGTCGTGAGGGCGACGGTCTTCAAGGGCAACTGCGGGTGTTGCGAAAGATGGTGCTTCACTCGCAGCATGAAGCCTGCGGCAACGACGCATAGTGCTGCGAAGACACCAAACGTGAGGGTGGGGCTGCCAAACTGACGCACTAGTGCGTGCCCCAGCGGTGCGGCCAGCCCCATCCCCAACATTTGCGCGCCTGATAGCAGCGTGAAGGCTTCGATGCGTGCCTTCGGTTGCAGACACTGGATGATTTGAATCGGCGCGAGCATGTAAAAGACGGCCCAGCCGAAGCCCAGCAGCAATCCGCCGACGTAGGCCATCGGCATGCCGTGGACGCCAACGCGCGAAAAGCACCCCATGGCGAGCGCCATCACCGTCGCGGCGCCCGCGATCATCGGCAGGATGCCCATGCGTTCCGCCAGTCTGCCTGCGATCAGCGATCCGGTCAGTGTGGCCACGGTGCCGATGCCGATGACGGTGCCTGCGCTGGCAGGAGGAAACCCGGTCGCGCGCAAGGCATCCGCCAGCAGAAAACTCGACCCGTACGCCAGTGCGAGCGTCATGGAGGCGAAGAGATACGGTACGAGAATTCGAAGCGACAACCGTTCGGCCAGATCGATGTCCGGATGCGTTGCAAAGCCAGGCGCGACTTTCATGACGAGTAGGCGTGGATGCAGGGGGAGTGAGTTGAGCCATTATCGGCGTTCCTCGAGCATTCGTCTCGTCATCCAAACCAACATCACCGCCTCACGTCGGACGCGGCACCGCGCAAAATAAGCCTGCGCGATGCCAGCGGCTTCACTTCCCTTAGCGCCTGATGTGCGCTCAGGGCAGCAACACCTTATCTACGACATGAATCACGCCATTGGACTGGAACACGTCACCGATGGTGACTTTGGCGACGTTGCCTTTGTCGTCGGTGACGGTCAGCCCATTACCGCTTTGCTGGACGGTCAGCGAGTCGCCTTCCACGGTCTTGAGCATCGCCTTGCCGCCGCCGCTCTTGACCATGCCCATCAGTTCATGTGCGCCAAGCTTGCCGGGGACGACGTGATACGTCAGCACCTTGACCAGCGTCGGCTTGTTCTCAGGCTTGAGCAGCGTGTCGACGGTGCCTGCGGGAAGCGCAGCAAAGGCCTCGTTGGTCGGCGCGAAGACGGTGAACGGTCCCGGCCCTGACAGTGTGTCGACCAGACCGCCTGCCTTCACGGCGGCGACCAATGTCGTGTGGTCCTTCGAATTCACGGCGTTTTCGATGATGTTCTTCGATGGGTACATCGCCGCCCCGCCCACCATGACGGTCTTCTCGCTGCCGTCCATCGACGCCGCCGTGGCGTGCATGCCCGGGAAGTAACCGGCTGCGAGAAGAACCAGCAGAAATCCACCAAATCGTTGCGTTCTCATGTCTTCACCCGTTCTATGGCGCTTCGCGAAGTGGAAGCAACGTCAAATACGAGTCGATGTCGCCATCGGATGCAAAGAGACGAAAAGATCGCTTGCGCAGACACAAGCGAGGGCCGACGCGAACGAAAAGCGACTGATACGCGCGACCGGTATGCATCCGTCTGCCCTTGCCGCACGTATCTGTCGATAGGAAAGCCGTTCCTTGTTGACGGCACGAATGCCCTGAATGGCCTGATGTCGATGCATATCCGGACGGGAGGCGAAGATGCTATATTCCGCAGAACCTCACCGTAGCGATTTTCGCGACTGCCTTGCACGCATGAACGAATCCCGGGAAAGCGAAGATCGGTCTCGCCCAACGTCTGCACGCCCGCCTGCGGACGAGGCACGCATGGCTGCGCGCGAGGAGCTCGGCGCGATGCTGAGCGCCGTCGCGAACGAAGATCGCGAGGCGTTCGCTGCGCTTTATCGAAAGACGTCGGCACGGATCTTCGGTGTGATCGTGCGCATGGTTTCCGACCGTGCGGAAGCCGAGGATCTGCTGCAGGATGTCTATGTCAACGTGTGGCGGCGCGCTTCAGCATTCGATGCCACCCGTGGCACGGCGATGACCTGGCTGATTACGCTGGCTCGCAACCGCGTGATCGACCGCCTGAGGCAGTCTCGTGAGGCGTCGCTAGACGAGGATCACGCCCTCAATATCCCTGCCGACACCCCCTCGCCGTTGCGGATGGCGGAGGCCAGCGAAGCCCGGCGTCGACTGGAACACTGTCTGCAACTTCTTCCGCCACAACAACGCAATGCCGTGTGCGAGGCATTTTTCAGTGGGCTGGCATACAGCGAGCTCGCGGAGCGTCTTGCCGTCCCCCTGGGCACTGTGAAGAGCTGGATACGTCGCAGCCTGATGCAGCTAAAAGGGTGTCTTGAGCCATGAACACGCCCGCGCATTCCGACGACGATCTGCGTTGCGCCGAGCATGTGCTTGGTGTGATGGAGGCGGACGAACGTCTGGCGCTGGAGCGGGAGGCATTGGCGAATCCGGCATTACAGGCGCAACTGACGTTCTGGCAGGATCATCTGACGCCGCTGACCGAAGACTTGCCGCACGAAGCGCCACCGGATCGGGTGTGGCAGCGCGTCGAGCAGGCGATCCGGCCGACGCAACCGAGTGCAACAACCCGTGCGACGCCCCATGTGCCGCCGATTGGGCTCTGGGACTCTCTGCCACTGTGGCGATGGCTGGGCATCGGCGCGAGTGTTGCCGCGCTGGTGTTGCTCGCCGTGGCGCTCAAGTTCGCGTTGCCGGGTGGCACGCCGACGCCATCCGTCTCGCTCGACTATCGCGTGGCGACCATCGCGCGACAGGATGGTGTTGCGCACTGGACGGCGACCATCGCGTCGCAACAGGATCAACTCCTCATCGTCCCCGCGACTCGGCCGACGATTGCCGAGAACAAAGTGACCGAGCTTTGGCTGGTACAGGGCGATGCCAAACCCGTCCCGCTCGGCGTCTTCGATCCCGCGCAAACGGTGACGATCCCGCTGCCCCATGCGACGGCCGTCGCGCTGCGCGGTGCCGCTGCGGTTCTTGCCGTCTCTCTCGAACCGCCTGGGGGATCTCCGACCGGGCAACCCACCGGCCCGGTCATCGCGACGGGGGCGCTTCATCCGGCTTGATGCTGAGTGTCAGATGGAGGAAGCGCTGGCCGCGTTAGGGGGCTACGGTCGTTACTCGACCACGACCTTATCGATCTGAAAGCTGCCAGCCAGACCATCGACTCGCCACTCAAGATTTACCCCCACGCCATAGTCTTGCAGCCAGACGCTGCGGTCCATGTACGGAGGCCCCTTTCCCGGACGAGGTGACACGCACTGCACGCTGACGGCCACACCGGAAAGTCCCTGTGCGATTTCGGACGCTGGCCGACTCTCTCCGATTTCACATTGATTGACCGGCAAATAGTCGCCGCTCAATGGGGGTTCCGTCGCCACAGCCTGAATCAGACTGCCCGGGACGGGCAACGCATCGCCGGGCTTAAGCGGCACATCTGGAAATGTGCGTAATTGACTCAGGTGATAAGCCCATTTTGCGATGACAAGCTGATTTCTCAAGCCTTGAAAGCCGTAGCTTAGTGCATAGGACACTCGCGCATTTTCGCTATCTGTACCGCCCGCTTCCGTCATCTCGGCGATAACGCCGTTGTTCCTCCGGTTGACGAAGATGTTGCGAACAGGCCCCGATTCCCCCGCTAGCTCGCTGACCCATCGGCCTTCGAAGACGATGCGCTTGAATGGCAATGGATGGCTGCCGTCGGCTGGCAGTCGCCGACGCAACGTCGCAGGCAACGCCTTTTCGTCAAACGTCTCGTCGAAATAGCGCTGGGGTGACGCAACAATGGATGCGGCGGCGGTAGTCTTTCGCTGCATCACGCGGAATACCTCGTAAGAAGTACGCCGCTGCTCCGACTCGGGCATCTTGTCCAGACCCGCGACCATTGCACGGATGCCACGACAAACTTGGTCTCGCGTCGTTGATGTGTCCGGCGACGACTCCACCTTCGATTCCAGTTTGTGTAGCCAGGCGTTGGCTTCGAGCCGTGCCCCCAGATCGTAGTGCTCCTCGGCTACGTTCGGGGCCTGCCGGGTGACGAGTTCGAGCAGCGTCATATTCCTGTCGAAATCCTTCGGTGACATCGTGCGTGACATCTGAAACCAGTCCGGCTGCGCCGAGGGCGTCTCGCTGCACAAGCTCGCCGGATCGTTGCTACGAGCTGCCAGTAATCGCAGCAAACGCATGCGTGACTCGGGACTGTATGAAATGTCGGGGAAACTCGCGAATCCCTTTGAGGGCCGAGGGTCGTTAGCAACGGCCATCAGAAACGCCGTCAGCCGCTTGCCCTGAGGGCTGTCCGGGTCGATCCGTTCGTTGCGAAGCCCATGACGGATGACCTCAACCGGTATCGGCGTCTCAATGCCGAACCGTCCGCTTGGCGATGGCGGTTTCCCCGGTGACGAAGCGGATGGCAACGCTCCCGGTGTACTGACCCCGAAGGACGGGCAGGACGCGAGGGCGCAGAGCACAGTGACCGTTGTGACGAACGTAAATTTCATTGGCGCAGCGAGAGGGTGGAGGGTGTCGATCGAAGGTTTATCGACCAAAACCAGAAAATCTGTAGAGGGTCGCTTGGCCTCTCGCTGCGTCACGAATTGATGACGTAGAATCCGGACATCCCATCGAAATATGAATTCTGCTCATCCATCATGCTTGACCGTATCCATTTGTCCATCGTTCAGGAGGTGGAAAAGCAAGGGTCGCTGACCGCCGCCGCAGGTGTGCTGCACGTAACGCAGTCGGCGTTGAGCCACAGCATGAAGAAGCTGGAACAACAGCTAGGCACCAACATCTGGTTGCGCGAGGGCCGGAGTCTGCGTCTGACGCAGGCCGGACAATATTTGCTGGCGGTGGCCAACCGAGTGCTACCGCAACTGGACCTGGCCGAGGAACGCTTGCAGCAGTTCGCGCAAGGTGAGCGGGGCGCGCTGCGCATCGGCATGGAATGCCACCCGTGCTACCAGTGGCTGCTCAAAGTCGTGTCGCCCTATCTGGCCGCATGGCCGGATGTCGATGTCGACGTCAAACAAAAATTTCAGTTCGGTGGCATCGGCGCGCTGTTCGGTTACGAGATCGACCTGCTGGTCACGCCCGATCCGCTGAACAAGCCCGGGCTGGTCTTCGAGCCGGTGTTCGATTACGAACAGGTGCTGGTCGTTGCCAGCAATCACAAGCTGGCCAAAGAGGAATACATCAAGCCCAAGCAACTGACCAACGAGGTGCTGGTGGCTTATCCGGTGCCGGTCGACCGTCTGGACATCTACAACATGTTCCTCACACCGGCGGGCATTACGCCGAAGCGTCACAAGCCTATCGAAACCACCGACATCATGATGCAGATGGTCGCCAGCGGCCGGGGCGTGGCGGCGCTACCTCGCTGGCTGGTGCTGGAGTACGCGGACAAGATGGATGTCGTGCCCGTCCGGCTGGGCAAGAACGGTATCGCCAAACACATCTATCTAGGTGCTCGCGAGGCCGATATGGGCACCGATTATCTGCGCGCCTTTATCGAGCAGGCGAAGAAGCCCGCCAAGGCCTGAGGCGCTATCGCCGTAACCTACATGAACGGCATTCATAGAAACATGAGAATTTATCGATTTTCATAATGGTGGGTCGGACACCATAATTCGAAGCTCTTAGTCCGATGTACGCGGGCGTTATTCATGGAGCTTCTCATGGCGTCCGCAATCGAACGCAAGCCATTAGCATTACCCGGCGGGCACAAGAAGGTGTTGCTGCACTCATGCTGCGCACCGTGCTCCGGTGAAGTCATGGAAGCCATTCAGGCTTCCGGCATCGACTTCACGATCTTCTTCTACAACCCGAATATCCATCCGCTCAAGGAATACGAGCTTCGCAAGAACGAGAACATCCGTTTTGCCGAGAAGTTCGGGATTCCGTTCGTCGACGCCGATTACGACCGCGACAACTGGTTCGAACGTGCCAAAGGTATGGAGCACGAACCGGAGCGCGGCGTGCGTTGCACGATGTGCTTCGACATGCGCTTCGAGCGCACCGCGCTGTACGCCCATGAGCATGGCTTCCCGGTCATCACAAGCTCGCTCGGGATCTCGCGCTGGAAAAACATGCAGCAGATCAACGATTGCGGCGTGCGCGCAGCGTCTCACTACCCCGACATGCTGTACTGGGAATACAACTGGCGCAAAGGCGGCGGGTCCGCTCGCATGATCGAGATCAGCAAGCGCGAGAACTTCTACCAGCAAGAGTACTGCGGCTGCGTTTATTCGCTGCGCGACACGAACAAGCATCGTGTAGAGAGCGGTCGTGAACGCATTCAGCTCGGCGTGACGTTCTACGGTGACGACACCGCAGAACAGGGCGAGTAAGTTTAATTTCAGAATCAGAGCGTCAGATCATCATGAGTCAAGATTTCACATTCGCCATCAAGCGCATCAGTTTCGACGAGGACTATCGCCCGTCGGACAATACGCGCATCACGACCAACTTCGCTAATTTGGCCCGTGGCAGCAGCCGTCAGGAAAACCTGCGCAATACCCTCCAGATGATCGACAACCGTTTCAATGCGCTGGCGCATTGGGACAATCCGAAGGGCGACCGTTACACCGTCAAACTCGACATCATTTCCGTCGAGATGAGCATTGGTGGTGAAAGCAACGGAAGCGCGCTGCCGCTGATCGAAATATTGAAAACCAGTATTTTCGACAAGAAGAACAACGTGAATATCGACGGCATGGCGGGGAATAACTTCTCCTCGTACGTGCGCGATTACGACTTCAGCGTGCTCTTGCTGGCGCACAACAAGGATCAGCCGAAGTTCGGCACGCCGGAGAATTTCGGCGACCTGCATGGCAAGCTCTTCAAGGCGTTCGTGAGTTCTGACACTTACAAAGCCAACTTCAACAAGCAGCCTGTTATTTGCCTGAGCGTTTCGAGCACGCGCACCTATCGTCGGACGGCCAATGTGCACCCTGTGCTGGGCACCGAATACTTGCAGGACGAGTATTCGCTGACCGACGAGTACTTCGCGAAGATGGGCTTGCGAGTTCGCTACTTCATGCCCCGCAATAGCGTCGCGCCTTTGGCCTTCTATTTCTCCGGCGATTTGCTGGGCGATTACACGGATCTCGAACTGATCAGCACCATCAGCACGATGGACACGTTCCAGAAGATCTATCGCCCTGAGATTTACAACGCGAATTCCGCCGCAGGGGAATCCTATCAGCCGAGTCTGAAGCATCAGGATTACTCGCTGACTCGCATTGTCTACGATCGAGAAGAACGTAGCCGTCTGGCTATCGAGCAGGGAAAGTTTGTCGAGGAGCACTTCGTCAAACCCTACCGCGCCACGCTTGATCAGTGGTCCGCTAACTACGCTCATTGACTCACTTAAACGCAAGGTCATTCATCGTGAAAAAATTGTTGCCGACTTCGACTGCTGGTAGTTTGCCGAAACCGTCCTGGCTCGCAGAACCGGAGAAACTCTGGTCGCCGTGGAAGCTGGAAGGCGAAGAATTGGTGCAGGGCAAGCAAGATGCACTGCGTCTGTCTCTGCAAGAACAACAACATGCGGGCATCGATATCGTCAGCGACGGCGAGCAAACGCGTCAGCATTTCGTGACGACGTTTATCGAACACCTGAGCGGCGTCGATTTCAATAACCGTCAGACCGTGCGAATTCGCGACCGCTACGACGCGAGTGTGCCGACGGTCGTGGGCGCTGTTGCCCGCCAGAAGCCGGTGTTTGTCGAAGACGCGAAGTTCCTGCGTGCGCAGACCAAGCAACCGATCAAGTGGGCGCTGCCCGGCCCGATGACGATGATCGACACGCTGTACGACGATCACTACAAGAGTCGTGAAAAGCTGGCCTGGGAATTCGCCAAGATTCTCAATGAGGAAGCGAAGGAACTGGAAGCTGCGGGCGTCGACATCATTCAATTCGACGAACCGGCATTCAACGTCTTCTTCGACGAAGTCAACGAATGGGGCGTGGCGACGCTGGAGCGCGCCATTGAAGGCCTCAAGTGCGAGACCGCGGTTCACATTTGCTACGGCTATGGCATCAAGGCCAATACGGACTGGAAGAAGTCGCTGGGCTCGGAGTGGCGTCAGTATGAAGAAGCCTTCCCGAAGCTGCAGAAATCCAGCATCGATATGATCTCGCTGGAATGCCACAACTCGCATGTGCCCATCGATCTGATCGAACTCATTCGCGGCAAGAAGGTGATGGTCGGGGCCATTGACGTGGCGTCCGAAACCATTGAAACGCCGGAAGAAGTCGCCAGCACGCTGCGTAAGGCACTGAAGTTTGTCGATGCCGACAAGCTCTTTCCGTGCACCAACTGCGGTATGGCACCGCTGCCCCGTGCGGTGGCACGCGGCAAGCTGGCTGCACTGAGTGCCGGTGCGGAAATCGTGCGTCGCGAACTGTCGAACTAAGGTCTGAGCCGTCCGGCGCAAGTCGGCCCGCAGGCGTGCTACCGATCTGAACGGATCGGTTTGCGTGGCGAGCGGGTTGGCTTGCGCCAGTTGAATTGCCCCCCGGTATTTCTCCCCCGCTATGTCACTTCCCCGTCCGGCCATCGAGCCATTGCGCTTTCGCGAAGCGCTCGGGCACTACGCCTCCGGTATCACGATCATCACGTCGCACATCGACGACGAGCCGCTAGGCTTCACCTGCCAGTCGTTCTATAGCGTGTCGACGAATCCGCCGCTGGTGTCGTTCAGCGTGATGGCCACGTCGGCCAGCTACCCCAAGATCCGTCAGGCGGGACGCTTCGCCGTCAACATCCTGTCGGAAGATCAAGCGGAAATTTCCAACCAGTTCGCCCGACGAGGCACGGACAAATGGCGTGGCGTCGACTGGCGGATTTCGCCGCTGGGCAATCCCATCATTCCGGGAAGCCTTCACTGGCTGGATTGCGAAATCTACGCGGAGCACGCCGCAGGCGATCACATGATTGTGATCGGCGAGGTAAAGGCGTTAGACGCGCAGGATGCGGCAGCGAATCAGCCGTTGCTGTACTTCAAAGGGCAGTATCGCAACATCGGCGATCACGGAGTGGTGTGAGTGCTCGTGATATTAGTAATAAAAATTATCAAATCGCGAGCAATATCGGTCGAGTGTTGCATTGTTTATCGTTCAAGTGATGTAATCCATTTGCGGATCGATCTCTCACCGCATCTCAGGGGAAGCGGCGTATGCCGCATGGTCTGCGCCCTAAGATCGCTCTCGTTTCAAGCAAACGTATTGAAAATTCAGCTGACACTTCGGGTCAGCTGAATGTTTTTGCCTCTGCCAAGTTGAATGCATCGACTCGTCGGACAAGGAGAAAACAATGAAATCGTATTGGCTGAGGATGCGCGAGGTCATCTTGATCGCGATGGTATCGGTTATATCGACCAGCGCTTTGAACGTCCGGGCGCAGACACCGCGCTTTGATGAACTGGCCAGAATTCCACTGACTGAGGGCTACCTCTCGCAAAGCGACTCGCGCACGCTCAAGGACGAGCTTCTCTTTCAGCGTGCGGTGCAGTCATATCTTTGGGCGCAGCCAGCCTTGAGTATCTTCGCGATGAAGGAAGGCTCGGAGAAGCTGTTCGGTAAAGGCTACAACATTCTCCCGATCTGGAAGGAGCGGTTGAACGCAAAAACCCAAGTCACGACTCCAAACTCAGACGTGATCTATGCGATGGGTTATTTGGATCTTAAGACCGATGGTCCGATGGTATTGGAGGTTCCACCGGGGCTGCAGGGTATTTTGGACGATTTTTTCCAACGTCCGATCTGTAACCCTGCGCCTGTCAAGGAGAAAACTTGGTATCCGGCACCCTATGCAAAGGACGTCTGGTGCGGTGACGTAGGCTTGCCTGGCCCTGATAAGGGAAAGGGCGCGAATTATCTGATTATCCCTCCGGACTATCAGGGCGAGATTCCTAAGGGGTACATCGTCTACAAGTCCAAAACGTACAACGTGTTCGTGTTCTGGCGGGCATTTTTCAAAGACCCAGCCAATCTATCGGAACCGGTGGATCTGATCATGCGAACCCGGATCTATCCGCTGGGCAAGAAGAGTACCGCGAAGGCGATGCAGTTTCCTGACGGATCGACGGCGGCTCCGTACATGCTCTATCCGACTGACGGTTCCGCATTCGACATGCTCTCGCGCTTCGTCGACAGCGAATATGTCGATTCGGCCGACGCGGACATGCGCGGTATGTTGGCCAGCATCGGAATCGTCAAGGGACAGCCCTTTAAGCCTGACGACCATGCGCGCGACATTTTGGATAAAGCTGGGAAAACGGCATTCCGAATTGGCCGCGCGATCGCCTATGATCCGCCGCCGATCGTCCCGAACACACGTTGGTATCCGGATCGCAAATGGGTAAATCCGTTCCCAGCCAATACCGACTTCACAGGCCCCTCATTCAAGTACCTTGATCTGCGCACAGGATTCTTTGCCCTTGCATATTCAGCAAGTCCCGCAATGGCTGTGAACATGGCGGGTATGGGGGCGAAGTACCCAGTGGCGTTTACCGATTCGGATGGCGACCCGCTTTCCGGCGGCAAGTCGTACAAGTTACATTTGCCCAAGGACATTCCGGCTAGCATCTTCTGGTCGGTCACGGTCTACAAGCCGGACACTGCTTCCGGATTGGACAACGGTCAGCCCTTCCCGTCGATCAATACGATGGACAAGCCCGATATGAACGCTGATGGCTCGCTGGATATGTACTTTGGGCCTACGGCGCCTGCCAATCAGAGCAAGAACTGGATGAAGACGGTGCCTGGTGAAGGCTTTTTCGTGATCTTACGGCTGTACGGGCCGAAGCAGGCGTTCTTCGACCAGAGTTGGAAGCCAAGCGACGTCGAGAAGGTACGATAGATCGTCATGCAGCATTCCATGGGAACGTTGATGGCCCCTCGCTCGGGGCCGTCTGTTTCTGGTGGATGTAGCCACGGGCAAACGACAGCTTTCGACCTAACGGAGACAGTCAAACATTGGCACCGGACGGCCGCATTCAAACCTATAGCGGACGGTTACACGTTAGCCGCGCTTCGTTGTATCGCGACGCACTTGATTTCGGTCAGCAGTCCCGGATGCGCAAGCTCCGATACTCCAATCGCGGTCCAGGCACATGTGCCACGCGGAAAGACGCGGTTCTTCACCTCGCGGAAGACCGGCATGTGTACGCTCATTTGTACGTGGTAAGTCGTCATTTCGACAACGTCTTCAAACGTACAGCCTGCCGCATCGAGAAGTGTCTTTAAGTTTTCCCAGCACGCGAGGAACTGTGCCTCAGGATCGCGGATGACCTCAAGTTCACGTGTACGCCCGACTTGCCCGGCGCAAAAGACGGTTGTTCCTACCTTGACGGCTGGCGCGTAGCCCGCGCGCTCAACGATCTGCTCCATTCCATCGGGAACAATGATTTCTCGGTCGGTCATGCAACAGGTCCTTCGTGATAGTGAGGGGCGATTCGGTGTTCAAGTCAACGCGACTATACGCGGAAGCTTGTCAAATCCGCGCCGACGCGGCCATCTGTCGCATCGGACTGCACCACTTCGATTGGCCGAAAACGGTCGTCGCCTTTTGATTAACAGCACCTCCTGATATTAGTAATAAAAACGGTTACCACGACGCGTAGCAACTACTTGAAAACAAATGGGATCGCCATTCCTCGTTCAAACGGTTACGGTCACGCCGCGGCGAGCGAGTTGCGTAGTGCAAAGGAATAAAGTCGGTTACGCCGATGATAACGAGCGGCGGATTGCGACCCATGACAGACTCTCGGCACGTCGATACATCAACGGCGCTTCATAATGCGAAGCGGACGTTCGGTGCAGGAAGGTCACGGATGAGTCTTCGACCTCAGTGGTCCCTGAGCGGAGCCCTGGCGAATGGCTACTATTGACCGTTTCGAAGATCCCAACACCGAATCGGTGCTGCGGCCATATTCCAATCCTGACGTTTCAATCGAACTTCGGTGGCTGGAGCAATTACGTAAAGTGCAAAAATGGTTTATGACCCTGTTGGCGAGAGGCAACTCGGTTATAGAATCGCGTATGATCGTCGAAGATCGCGAGGGAACTAAAAAACCAACGCCATGCGTTATTTTCTAATACACGGGGGAAGTGGCATGAGTGCAAAATTTAACGAAGGATTGGTCGAGCGCAGCTATCACGCAGTTTGGGAGCGGCATTTTTCAACTCTTCTATCAGCTAATGGGTTTGAAACCTTTGTTCCAGGGGTAGAGGAAGTTCACGTTGGATTCGATCTTGGTTTCGCGAGAAATAATTCGTCGTACAAATTCACCGGTGATCAGTTTTTCGAATGGATGAAAAATCGAATAGCAGGTACAACCTCACCAGATAGTGCGTTTCTTTATGCTTATTTCTACCAATACAAACTCACGGAGAAGGTGGGAAATTTAAGCAAGATAAAGGATAAAGAAACGCGAGACACTCTGATTGGTGCATTTGGATACGTTGCGGGAGCTAATTCTTTCCGGGCAAAGCTCGATACGCGGCGAAACGTGTATGCAAAAGGCACTAAAATTCGCCCCTTTAGTCAGCATGAAGCATTATGCCGTTTAGCAAGAGTCAAAGGTGCTGACGTTTCTTATTGTACCCCGCGATTCCTTGAATCGACAGGCATCCCGCCTGAGCCGAAACGGAAGCTCACGGATTTAAATGTTGTTCCCGTGATTAATGGAACTCCCGAGCTTAATGACGGAAAGGTTCATTATCTTTATTACGAAAACTTGTTCGGGAAAAACCCGACTTGGTGTTCCGCGCCATTGCACGCAACGCTTCGGAATGACCCGCCAGTGCCAAGACTAATTTCTCCTTTGAATTTATTGAGAATGATGAAGGCTAACTTCACAGGAGAGGATGGGCCTGTCGAGATCGACTACTCGGAAATAGAGATAACGGACGTTGATTTATCGAAAGACAGATTCTTGGAGTATCTGCACGCGCTGCCAACCTGCACCCGTATCGTGAATTTTGGTTTACCCGACGTCCGGTAAGTAGTCTTTTTCTACCGTCCATCGGTGCATAGCCCCATAACCATTATGGCCGACGACGCGACGCGGGCTCTCCGCGGTTAAATGTCCGTTTACTGACGCGAACGGTCTCCTGAACGTCGGAGCAAAGCAACTAGCGAGGGTCTGTTCATGGCCGAAAGCGGTCGTAACACTTTGACCGCTGCCCGGCAGCGTGGCCTACGGGGCACCCCGACCCCGCTACGCCGTTACCGTTTTTATTGCGATTAACATGGTAGATTGCATTAGACGTGACTATTGAATTCAAGCCCGTGATTTTTCAGGAGATTTCTCGCACGTCTTTGGATGGAGGGATTTTTTAAAGCACGCGTATCGTGCGAGTCGTTTGTTTGCTCAGTTTTCGCTCCTATTTTTGCATTAGAAGTGACTATTGCTTGCTGAGCTTGGCTTTGCAGTTTTTTTCGATTGAGCATCGAGGCTGCTGTAATCGGGCCACTAGGAAACTCCCACCATCGCGTCGATACTCGCCTACCAAGCCGCGCAAGAGGCAGCGAAAGCTAATTGCGGTGCGCCCGGCTCGGAGGGCGTGTACATCTAGGGCGCGTTAGGATTGCGGAATGTATCCTAGATTTGAAGCGACTATCAGCCCCGCTGAACCGGCACTAAACTTCACGCAAAAGACCGCAAGACTTGAAAGTGGAGGGGGAGATGCTATTGCAAACGAGGGGGCCGAAAATTGGTGTTTGCAACATCTGCGGGGGCTATGGGGCGCTAACGGAGGACCACACACCGCCTAAGGGCGTAGTGCTGGTCAAGCAAATGGAGCTTCGCCACATTGCCAGCAGGCTATCTGCCGAGCCGATTTCTCATAAGTTCCGTCAGTTTCAGAACGGCGTGAAGTACCGAACTTTATGCGCGGGCTGCAACAACGGCCTCGGGGCTTACGATGACCCAGCACTGATTGAGTTTTCGGTAGGGGTGCACGAAGTGATGACGTCGCCATGGCCAATCTCGCATCGGAGGCTCATGCCCCAGAAAATCATGCGCTCGGTTCTCGGACATCTCTGCGCACAGGGCGTGGGGCGGTACGGCAAAGGTGAAATTACCGAAGTTCTAGCGCGGTACCTGACCGACAGACGAACCACACTCCCCGCGAGTCTAGAAGTCTATTGGTGGCCCTATCCGTACCGAGACCAAGTGCTCGTGAGAGACGCTGCTTATCTGGACATCCGGTCCGGTCACTCGATGACCATCTGGATTATGAAGTTCTTCCCGCTGGCCTTCCTGGTGGTCGTCAACCGACCAGACGAGGTGACGTTTCTCGGTTGTGAGCTTTCTGCACACCGCGACTGCGTGGACGGGGATGTGAAGGAAATCATGGTCGACTGCCGCTCCTTGATTCACCCCCATTGGCCTGAGGCTCCCACGGGCGAAAGCGCCATTCTCTTTGGGCCCGAGGCAACGTTCGCGCGAGAGCGCTCGGTTCCTGTTGCTGCGGCGACTCAAGACTCATCTGAATAGCAATACATGCGTGCCGCAGTCTGCAGCAAGCTGCTACCTTATAGGTTTGAGCAGACGTTTCTAGCCTTCGAGGGAAAACCTGATGCGAGCGGCAATTTAGAAGAGAAACCGCGCTCCAGCATTAAAAAGCCATCCACGCATACCAGCGCTCCCCACGTCCTGAGCCCAGGAAATTCGCCCATACAACGACATTCGCTCGGACATGGTCGCGTTGGCCCCGAGTGACAATCGCAACGAGTCACCCAGTTTCCCGCTGGTGAATCCCACGCCAGCCACGCTCACTTGCGTACCGTCAGTGAACGAATGCAGGTAATCGATAGCGGCATAGGGCGTCACGCGACCGGACCCCACCTCGAAGGGGCGCGTCAGGCGCAATCCAATGCGACCGAGAAACTGGTTCTGACTTCCGATATTGACTGGCAGACCGTCGGAATCAACCTGATTCTTAAAGGACACATGCTGGCCAACCAGTTGCAACTGAGGCTCAAGATTTAAGCCGGCTCCAACGGACATCGGATAGCCGGTCTCGACGGACAGCGCAACATCGCGTCCACGCAGGTCCATTGCCGTACTGTAGGCGGAAGTACTGACTCTGCCGTCGAACCAACCGAAGGAGAGCACATTGTCCACATACCACCCTTGAGTGCTTTGGTAAGTCGCGTACCCTGAGAGCCTGTAAGTATTGCCCGCAGTCGCGCTATATCCGTCAACTGCCTCGGGCTCAAAGTGCAGCCAGCCGACGGACCCGGCAAGGCCAAATCGCCAAATCCCCTCGGTGTCGCGCTGCTTAAAAAGGTTGCCACCAAACTGAACGGCACTGTAGTCGCCATTCGCGTTGTAGCCGTACTGCATGAACGAACGGTTGCTGTTGTAGTTGAAATGTCCACCATAAACACGAACAAATGCTTCCCCGTCGCCGAGGTCCCGCCCAAGCGCGCGGTCGTCTCTGACTTCGCCCAGTCGCCGATGCAACGTATCGATGTCAACCAATCCTGCATACAACAGTGCAGCCGGTGCCGAGAGGTAAGAGGCAACCTGTGGTGCGACCTCTGGGCGTGCGTTCTCCGGGATAGGTTCAGGCTGGACGGGGTCTTCGGGAGTCACCGGCCCGTCAGGCGTAACAAATGCTGCCTGCAGCCGATAGTCCCAGAAGCTGGAAGTAGTTCCAACTAATGACTGTGATGCGTCTGCGGCACCGTACTCAGAGCCGGGGCCATACGCGTATAAGTGGTACTGGAACGGCAAATTCCCAGCGGTAACGTAGCCGTTCTTGAGTGCAAAGGCATTCTGCGTCGAGTTCCCGGCGACCTGAATGATAGAGATGCCGTCCGTAGCTGAGAAAAGATGATATTCAGGTGCTGCTAACGTGCGTCGAAGCGTATGAGCTTGATACGCGGTCGTTGGTCCCGGGCTGCCGGAAACAGAATTGACCTCAACCAATGTTGTGCCCGACGCGTTACCGCCAATGAGCAGCCGGTCTGTGAACTGTTGCGATAGTGGACCGCCGAGATTCAGATAGGTATTGATTTCAAGGTTACCGCTGTTGCTGGTGTAGTTTCCCGAAACAAATATGGGTGTATACGACGTTGGCGCTGTTGGAGTGCTGCTTTGACTGGCTTTCGCGATAATGTTGACCCGGCTGGCGCTATTCTCCAGCGACGTTAGATTAGAGTCGCCGGTCACGTTCCATGTCGAGCCATTGCGAAGGGCTACGTTCGCAACGCTAAGGGCATCGGTAAGAATGCGACCTGTGAGTGTCGAACTATCGGAAGTGAGCGTCGCGTTGCCGGCAGAAGTGCCGTCCGCATTGACGTTGAGTGCGGAAAACCCTTGAGCTGCTATCACTCTTGAACCGTTCGTCAAGGTGATTGATGCATCTGGGCCAGTAACGTGAATGGCGTCGGACTGGTTGCTTTGAATCGTTGAGGCACTGAACGCCGCATGTTCATGTGAGCCTGGTACCCCGGTCATAAACAAGCCGTAAGCATTGCTTCCTTGCGCATGGAACGTCGTTCCGGTCGCGTTCAATGAAGCTGTATCTCCGCTAAAGAGATTTCGAAGGACCACAGCATGGGCACTGTCACCACTTGTCGCTACAGACGAAGGGACGCCGCCTCCTGTGGAGATGATGGTCAGAGTCGGGTTGCCAGTGGAGACGGTGCCAAAATCTGAATCTACGAGGCGGATACCGTAAGCGCCGGTACCTGACGTCACTATCGTCGAGTCTCGCACAATCGTGGCGCCATTCCCCTCGGCATCAATGCCGTGAGCCGAGGCCCCGCTCGTGATAATTGAGCTTACGTCATATTCGAGTGCTGCCGTACCTTCGTAGGTTCCGTGGCTCGCACGATTCAGCAGACCGTACGCTCCGATGCCATATGTCGTGATGCTAGAGTTGGATAGCTTGATTGAGCCTCCGCCTACGGCGCCAGCGCCCTGGCCGTAATCCCCACTCGTCACAATCGTCGTTCGGTCGCCGACGATTGTTCCACCAGACGTCGCCCACAAGCCAGCGCCTGAGGCGCCGCCTCCAGTCGTGATGCGTGTTCCCGTACCCAAATTCGCACTGGCCTGTCCGCCTGAAGTGCCGCTGACAACAACGCCGAATGAGTACCCGCCTATCCCCTGAATGGAAACGCCATAACCACTGGTTGAATCAATGTTGAAAGTGGCGATTGAATTAGCTCCCGTCGCCATTATTTGAATTGCAGTGTTGATGGGGCTGGTTACTGACATATCACTCACGGGGGCGAACGTAAGTGTCGTGGTTTTTCCTGCCGATGAGCTCACACGCACCGCAGTGGCCGAATTTTGTGTGCCACTCGTGTATATGGCATTTGTCCCGGCGGGTACGGATATCGCAGTTGATGGAGGGAGTGCCTGTCCGTATGCATCCACGCCCGTAACGCTCAAGGCTACGGCGCATGCTGCGGAAACGGCGGTCAAATGTGGTTGCCGCCCATTACCGAAAACAACGGAGCGTTCCTTGAGCTTGCGATTCATTTCATTTTTCCGAAAGTCATGTTCAATCCAGCAAAAATTTGCCACTTCGGAAAGTTGCCCGAGTGGGCTACGGAGTATTGCGGTTCGACGAATAAGTTGAAGATGGTCGTGCCGCTCTTCCATGCTTTGCCTGCACCAAACCCGACGAGGATGTAGTAGTTCCGATGTTGAAGGGCGAAAATCCAGGTTCCAGTGGAGCGGAGAGCCGACTGAATTGCGCCCTAGAACGCCAGGATTGCTGTCGCCTGTACCGTGGTGGTGCTCTTCAGGCGATTGGTGCTGGATATGCTGGGCACCCATCGAAGACTTGCGGAGCGTGGATGTTTCCCAGCAATCTTGGTGTCGAACGCGACGATGGGGCCCAAGGTGAAATCGCGACCGACGAAACCATTTAACCGGTCTGCGGGCGGGCCGCTGTCGTTGCCAAGCTGCGAAACTGTCCCATCACTAGACGGAAACCCAACGTCTTCGTCCAAACAACGCACGGCGAGTCTCGCCCAAAGCGACGCTAAGAGAAGCCCCAGCCTCCCTTAGCGTCTCATGTTAGTTCCGAACTCAGTTGCTCCGCTCTACCTGAGGCGGTGACCACTGCCCGCCCATGATTCTGTCTTTCGGCCAGTAGGCCCGAATGAATAGCTCGAATGCTCCTTTGGGCGTCGGCAGCCAATTTGAAACTTTGTCGTCACTCGGTCGTCTGTTTTGAACGTAAAGCGTGAGGGAGCCATCTGCGGCGTACTTCAAGTCCTTATTCTTCGTTCCCAACGAGAATCGGTTGAGTTCGTTGGGCGCAAAAAAATGGGCTTCGTCGTACAGCGTGACGGACCAGAAGCCATTGACGGGAGGTAGCTCGCCCTTCGGGAAAGTGACCCGATATTCGTGCTCGCCAGTTAATCTCTGGTTCTGCCCATCGTATTCCTGCGCGAAATATGCGGATTCTCTTCTCGGGTTTACGAAAATGTTTGCCTTGGCCGCCGCGGTACGACTGAAGTAGTCGGTTCCGAACTGTGCGCCGTTCTGTGGCGCAATCCAGTTGTTCCCCACCGGAACGCCGGCGTAGTAATAGCTATGCATCCCGGTGACCAATTCCTTGTCGGCCTCGACCGCAGATTGCCTAAGCGTCTCCGCTACATTAGGGTCCTTAGTAGCCGCGGAAAGCAGTGAGTTAATCCACGCATACAACGCCTCTTCGCCCGGTTGGGGTGGGACATCTTTCATGACTTGTGGGAGCTCGTCAAAGAACTTTTCAGGCTTAACCCATTGCGTCTCCCCACCACTTCCCTGAGTGCCACCCGCAGGGTCTGATAGCTTGGGGATAGAACTCCAGTCCTTGGTCTTGACCTTGCCATCGAACTCGCTCAACGGATACGACACAATCTGATTCACGAGCGGCCGGATAGCTTGGCGGTCTTCTGCGGTATCGTCCATGAATGCGCGTGGGATGATGTATCCGATATTGGTCGGCGAGCGGTATACACCCTTAATACCTTTGGGGACAGTTCCCTTCCAACCTGGCCCGGCTACCACGTAGAACCCAGGTTTCGTGCCATACATTTTGCCAACACCACCGAGCGTGTCGGTTCGCTGGTTACCCAATTGGTAGACCCAGAATCGGTCACCAAAATCGGGCACCTGAAAAACTACAGGCTCCTTATCGAGCGAGAGAATGCCAAACCCATAGACGACGTCCTGATTCGGTGTCGCAACTGCACGCTCTTCAGGTTTGATGTAGTCGACAAGCATGGTGAGCCGATTCAGTGGGCCAACCGGCAAGACGCCATCGCCTAAACCGTTTTCTGGCACCTTTGAGAAGACCATGTACCGATTGTAGATATTCACCATCGGCCAGCCCCATAAGTAGGCTAGCTTTCCGACCTGACGCACGTAGGCCTCAGGAAGATGCGTGCCTGCTACCGGGCCTGGAGGAGGTTTCTCGTTGGGTGATGTCTCGGCTGCAGTGCGTGCCGCCGTTGCTTGAGCTATCGCCGGCAGCGCCAATGCAGTAGCGACTAATACAGTGCAAGCGCGTCTATGCCAGTGCTTCTGCTTCATGAAGTGCTCCCGGTTGCGTGTTGCGGTTTATCAAGACGCTACGACTCGGCGCATCCTGAGTGGAGAGGCGCAGACGGATTGCATCGGTGGCGGGCTAAACGCAGCGCCGCTCATCTGCTCGCTAACTCCTTGATATCGTCAAGCTTCCATGACTTATCGAACCAGGGTGCCAGCGGACCGTAGAGACGGAAGATGGTGAACCAGCTCTTGCCAGGAATAGTTTGGACCCAGTTCCGCTCTTTCCCTTCGGGCGCCTTCGGGCCGAAATAGACGTCATAGGAACCATCGGCATTCTTCACAAGGTCTTTTTGGCTGGAAACACTGGGAAACTGCTGGTCCGTCTGCAGCATCGAGCGGGACTGTGTGTCGTACAGAACGATGGACCAGAAGTCCTTCACAGGAACGTTTGGTTGAACGTGCAGCACGTAGGTCTTCGCCCCATCAAATGGCACTCCGTTGCCGTCAGTATTTGATGAGGCATACTGCGAGCCAACACCTGGCATGGCAACTGCCATGGCCGGCGTGTCGACGGTCGCCGCGTAGAAGAACATCGTGCGCGCGTCGAAGTTGCGTGCGCCATCTGCCAGCCACTGATAGCTACCGCCAACAAAGGGTGTATTCCAATGCCTGTCGGGGTAAATACGCGCGGCCTTGTCTCGATTTGCAAAATCGATTGCCCGGGCCGTGGCGTTTCCAACTGCAGCCGCGTCCACCAGGATTTTCTTCATCCGTTCATCAGGTGTGAACGGCTTGCCTTTCTCTATTCCGATTGAACGAAAAATCCCGGTCATATCCGGTCCATAGGCACCGGCGGGCTCCTCCTGAATAATCTGGTTGACCTCGTCATAGAACGTCACGTCGTTGGCATGGATAGTGTTCATCGACATACCAGACGTGTTGACGAATCGCGTTTGCGGCGGATTGCCTTTTTGCGAGTACGGATAGACCCTCAAATGCGCCTTGATGCTTGCCACCGCCGGACCAGACGACCCGTTCTGAAGAAAGCCCCGTCCGACCAGCCAGTTTCCATACGTAGCAGATTTGACGATATGGTAGCCAGAGGCTGGCAAGTCTCCCTTGAAATCAGGTGGCACGACGAGATATTTGCCGCCTTTGCCTTTGTCCGGACCTGCGTTTCCAAAGTCCGAGATATAGCGAAACCAGAAGTCATCAATCACACCCAGCACATTAGGGGGGCCTTCGACGACGACGGGGCCGTTCTTCAAATCAAGCCACCCAAAGAAGTACACCGATTCCGTGTTTGTCGTCAGGAAAAGTGACTTCGAATCCATTAGCGTTTCGAAGATAGCGATGGTCCCATTGTCCGGACCAAGCTTTCGTAGGCCGCTTCGCATTGCAACCAGGGATGCCCCAGGTATTCCGCTCAGAAACGCTTCAACGCCGCGCTGGAAATCAAGATTGTCGTAAACCAACTGCGCAGTCTTTTGGGTAGGTACACCGTCAGTGAATTCGAGTTGACCGAGTCGTGTCTGTGTGGGGGAGGTCGTGAGAATCTGTGGCGGCAGCGGCGTCGTCATCCTGAAAGTCCCCTGCGCAAATGAGGATGGCGCACACGCGATGGTGGAAATCACCAAAAGACTTGTGGACACACTGAAAAGTCGATTCCTCATCATGTTCTCCGCAATGATTATGAAATTACTTGCATCAAGACACGCTGCTCGTCGGCCGGCTCACTTTCCGAAAGTCATGTTCAACCCGGCGAATATCTGCCACTTGGGTACATTGCCTGAGTGTGCTACCGAGTACTGCGGCTCGATGAAAAGGTTGTAAATCGTGGTCCCGCCCTTCCATGCCTTGCCGACACCCAGCCCTACTGGGATGTAGTAGTTCCCATGCTGAAGGTCGAAAGTCCAAGTTCCCGTGGACCGGAGATACCACCCCTCCGGGAGGTTCCAGATGAGAAATGGCTGTGTGGTGAGCGATTGCACCGTTGGACGGTCGCTCTGGCCAGCGAACGAATGCTGCCATTGGACGAGCGCGCCGAGCAGTCGTTGCTTGTTTGCATTGACGACGACCGCAGACAATCCAGCCTGCCACTTCCCGGTGCCGAGTGTTCTATCTGTGGCGGTAGGAAGCGTGACCAGCGGACCCACGCCGATTTCCGTCTCTCCAGAATGAAGCAGGAAAATGTCGAAGAGATTGATATCTCCCAGCCCGGTCTTGTACCCGCCGTTCGGGTCCGGACGAGTGCTGACGGGCACCGTGACACGAAAAATCTGAGGCACTGGAACAAGGCCATTCGGCCCCAGAGGAATCGTTGGGCGCAATAAAAGGTCGTTCGTGTGACCTCCCACGCCAAACAGGCTGGGCGTGTAGAAGTTTTGGACGTTGAACGATGCAGCGAGATTCAGCGGGTTGTTGCTCTTGTTTGCGTCATCGGCGCTCGTCTGTGCTATTGCGGATTGGCCTATCGAAAGCGCCAGCAGCAACACATAGCTCCGCGAAAGCGACCGGAAACATTTGGTTCGCGACCGCAGCCAACAAACCGGGCTTGACCCTGCATTCACTTTTCTTGACATGTGCCGCTCTGCCCCCGTTGAAACAACGCGCGCCTGTAGACAAATGCTCTGATGACAGAGCCGACTGAATCGCGCTCTAGAACGCCAGGGTTGCTGTCGCCTGAACCGTGGTAGTGCTCTTCAGGCGATTGGTGCTGGATATGCTGGGGACCCATCGAAGACTTGCGGAGAGCGGATGTTTTCCAGCAATCTTGGTGTCGAACGTGATGATGGGGCCCAATGTGAAATCCCGGCCGACGAAACCGTTTAGCCGGTCGGCAGTCGGACCACTGTCGTTGCCAAGCTGCTGCACCGTCCCCATCACGAGACCGAAACCCAGGCCATTTGAGAATTTCTTAAGTCCCATAACGTCGAGTGTCATCAGCGGCGCATTTTGATAGTTCGTTGCGGTATTGCGCGTGTAAAACTGAAATCCCAACACCGCGTTGAACTCAAGGCCATGGGCAGGGATGAGCTTGGTATAGGCGACTTGCGGGACGAACGTCCAGTTGTTCAAGCTAGGATTTGCTAGCGCGTTCGGGTCGTACCGACCGGTTGGTGCCCACAGATTGAAACTCAGCGCGACATGGTCTGTCTGGGAGAAGTGATACCCCGCGGAGATAGGCGTGAAGTACATGTCGAACAGGTTGGACGCGCGGTCGTTGTTCGAGCGACTTAGACTGCCCGCTGAGAAACTAGCCGTCGCCTCTGTCCAGATGTATGGAACCGTGATGCCGCTCGCGAAGCTCCAACTTCCCTTGCTTCCCCAAACCCTCAAGATGGAAG
Source organism: Pandoraea sp. NPDC090278 (assembly GCF_044772185.1). Classification (NCBI taxonomy): domain Bacteria; kingdom Pseudomonadati; phylum Pseudomonadota; class Betaproteobacteria; order Burkholderiales; family Burkholderiaceae; genus Pandoraea; species Pandoraea sp. NPDC090278. The sequence continues at coordinate 417,418 of NZ_JBIVYJ010000004.1, forward strand.
CCAGGGTGAAAGCGATTTTTGCGTCAATCCCCAGTGATGTGCTTCCGGCAATCGGGACTTGGCGATTTCCGCTGACGCTTCCATCGAGATAAATCTGCTGAAGGCTAAATAGCGTCATCGGTTCAGGTGGGACTATGCCCACACCTGACAACACGCTTGTGCCTGCCACCGGTCGCCCCAACGCTCCTTCGGTAGCTGATACGTCTGGTGCCAGCATGAAAGTTCCCGCTGCCACAATGCTGCACATCAATCTCGTAGAGCCCGGCCGGTGGCGGGCTCGCGTAGCTGCCGCGTAGACGCGAGCCTCATCAATCCATAAACGCGAGTTGCGACAATGCTGGTTCATGAAATGCACTCCGGTTCGAAGCTGCACGCCGTCGACGGTTACCCATGAAACGTCGCAGTAAATATACTTAGGCAACGGCGTTGATTGCAACAACTTGAGCAGAAGATAATTCGTGTAGTAATTTGTATTACGAATTTATTTTGTTGTTTAAAAAATATGTTCCGTGAAGTTATTAATGTGGTGTGGTCGATATTTTTAGTAATTTAAATTACTATTTTCGGATAAATCATGAAAGTCGCAAGTCCAGGGAAAGATGAGTTTCAAGTTTTTCCACTGCGTGGTGCGATGCTAAGGGTTCGGATTTATCGCATCGCTCCAGTAGAAACTGAATTTTCTACTCAGTGCTTCCTGCGCCTGGATACGATTGGCGTGAAGAAGGCGGCGTGGGTCTGTCTCCGGCGTGACGATGGTCCGACATTTTCGAGCCTAGAAGACGCAGTTGATAATGCGTACAATTTTGGCGTAAGCCGATACGAGAGAATCATCGAATCACAGAGGACCGCTGGGCGTGAAGAGTCAACGAAAAGCGTTACCTTGGCGAATTCTTCACTGACACGCATGGCGTCGTTTTTGACGAAGCCTTCAGAATCTTCGCTAGGGAAATCAACAGATAATCCAAGCTAGTCCACCCACTCCAATGTTGGCTGGGCTGGGGGGGCGGTTTCTACGCTTACGGTCGTCTCTGCCCTCTGCGAAAATCGGTTGATTCCTGCAGCTATTTTTCAGTCTTCAGTGCACACGTAGATACCGTCTATATCACCTCCAAGTGTTGGCACTCCAACGTCTCGAGCAGCATCTCGTTCAACGATTTGCCCTTGAGCAGCATGTATCCCAGCAACCGCTACGAGGTGACGATTGGCGTAAATGCAGACCTTGGTATGCGTTGGAATGTCTGGAGCAATGTCTCCGGGGCGTGGGGCGCACAGAGCTTTTATCAATACGCGCAGCGTGTCGGAATGAAGCACGTCTGGTAGAAATGCCGCACACGCACAACAAACACTGAAGGCTTATGTGGACACGGTCGTCGCGAAGGATTGGCCGGCGCTTGGAGGAGACGACCCTGCACTTTCTCCCGACGCTGAAGACGTCCTGGCGAAGCTGGTCGGGGAGACATTAATTCTCGCGGTCACCTCCCCGACGTATGGCCCCTTTTTGAGGTCCTCCGTGCAGGACCTTGAAACCCTTCGAATGAGCCGGCTTGAAAGTGCTACGCAAACGGTGCCTGACATCTTCTGGTGGGTGTTGTCGGTTTTCATTCTCGGCGCCACGGTTATGAACGGACGCTTCCCGAGAACGCCGGCCGGATACACTGTCATCGCTTTCCACATGGGAGCCATTGGAATGGTCGTGGCCCTGGTCATTATTTTTGACGAGCCCTACAGAGGTCAAACGTCAATCTCCCCAGAGCCGTTGGTCCGCGCGTTAGTATTCAAACGGGGTTAGCCGCGAAGGCAATTACGCGGACCTGAACGTCAGAGAGATTGGCCGATAGCCATCTCGCGCTCCGCAATCACAGTATTTCGATACCGGGCGAGTCGTTTGGCACAGGTTCGCACGGAGGCCCGATGCGACAAGCGGACCCAGTTCATCGTCATGCACGTGCGCTTGGGTGTTTGCTGTGTGGCGTGTCGGGGCTAACTTGGCGAGACTGGTGGGCAGCTTGGCAACCTTGTGAGCTAAAAGCTGCGTAAGGAATGTCCACGGCGTTTCCAGTGTTGGCGCAGCGGTTACACTGGCTGGGTCACTATTCGGCAGTCCCCCTGGTTGATGCGCCGGAGCATCGTTTGCTATGAACCCGCCTCGAGGTGTATGTGATTTCATTGCACGAGACTTACCGCGGATGCGTCGTCCGAATCGTGGTGAAAGCGGCAGCACCCGCATGGGACATCTCAATTGATGTTGAGCCAAAAGACGGTGTGGAGCTTATCTTGCCCTTCGGTCGACGGAAGATGAAGTTGCCAAAAGATGCTGTACTGCAGGTAGTAGTTCGAGAGCTACTACGGGAGGTCAAACTGGCCATAGACTACGACATCGTAGACCCGTAGTGAACGCCACATTGTGGTCACGCGTCTGTCGTTCGCGGAGCAGATTCTTGGTCGAGCGGGATTTCCCATTGGACTGATTGCGGCTCTCGGCTTCGCAACACATACACGCCAATGTGACGAACGTCACCGCGAGATGTGCGCATTGAGCCGCGCTCGGTGATTATTCGCATGCCGGCAAGAGTGAGTTCATGCTTGCGTGCATTCGGATGGTAGATGTCGAGAAATGCGCGGCACTCGTGGGTGGAGACCGTTCTGAGCAAAAACAATGCTTGGGCCATTCGAGCGCATTGTTGGCCATAGCCGTTCCCAGGGTAGCGTTCGAGCAATTTTTCAAACGTTGCGGAACGGTCAACAGGAAATTCCGGAAGACGAGCGTCAGCACCAGCTAGCGTGTTCGGGAAGAGCTCGAGATTTAGCAATGCAACCTCCAAGTGGTGTTTGGGTGGTTGCAATGTTCGCTCACCGCCTCTTCGAAACGAAGGTCGACAATGTGCGGCAATCTGCAATCTGTTTTCCGGAAGCCAAATTGCAGAATTCTGCAGTTTCGTTTCCTAAGCGGGAGCTTTCTCTTCTACTAGTGGGGGTGAGGTGTGCACCGCAATAGCCGCATGCAGGGCTTGTCTCAGTTCGGTGTTGCCCTTCGCTGGGTCCAACTGAAGAATGGCTGCCACAACTTTCTCCTCGTCAGCAGCAAGCGACTGAATCCCTCGGTCCGTTCTCATGCGGGCCAAAGCGACTTGCGCGACGGTGTCAGCTCCGCTTCTCTGGCGCAGGCCAGCTTCAAACTCCTTAATGAGCTCTTCTTGGCGCCTTGTTGAAAGCACATGCCGAACGGTTCGGTCCTGGGTATTTGGCCAAACCAACATCACTATCTCGCCGACTGCTTCGACGTGAATCTCTCGGAAGTTCTCATAAAAGCGCAGTGCCACGTACTCAATGTATGCGCGTCGTTCCGGATTGCCTTTGTTGTTGCTCGACGGCGTTTCGGACGAGGGCTCCCAATGACGCAAAACATCCAAGCCTGACTGAAACCCAAGGTCAGTCGTTATTGGGGTTAATGCAGCGACATTCGAGACAGTCTCATGCAGGCGATTGGCTGCTGTCCGAATCTGCTGGACCTTTCGAGGGCTAGCCGCCGACGGTGCTGGCGAGACATCCTGTGCCGCAAGAATGCAATCGGCAACGAGAACGGCGAAGTTGATTGGTACTGAATCTCCAGCTCGCAAGTGTTTTGTCAGGAAGCGGCGAGCTCCATCGGGTATGAGAAGGGTTTTGGCCCAGTAGTCACGCAGCACGTCCCGGCGTGGGAGTGACTTCAGGCGCTTCGCGTGAACGACGTGCTGCTGATACTCCGCGTGGGCGTGTTGTGTCAATTGGACACTCCCTGGTGGATGGTTTGCGCAATTATACCGACCGCTTGTGCGGTCACTGGGTGAGTGGAGGGAGCGCGCGACAGGCGCCTATCAGGAGGTCACTTGTATTTTGCGAAAATACTGTATATACATACAGTTATTGGGGAGGGCTTGCAAGCGCTTGCTCCAACTGAGCAACAGTCCGTCTCGCCGAATCGAGTGCATCTGCCATTGCACTGGCGCCTCCGACATTCTCCATTGCGCTTGCTGCGAGGCGCTGCAAACAGTAATTGATTAGCCTTGTCGGGGCACCGAGTTTTTCAGACTCGTAGCGTGATAGGCATGACTTGTTGATTCCCTGTGACGCAGCGAATTCAGCTTGCGTACTGTTACCACGGACCATCCGAATTAGTTCACCTTGAGACTTGGGGAATATCATGATTGGTGCTGTAGTTGCAACGTAAATGCCATAATAGCATCATCAGTTTATGATATCGCTCTATACTCTGCACCAAGACTTTTTGGGGTTATGAATGGCTCGTTCCGACCAATTGAAGGCACTACTGCGCGCATATGCTGGTGACAACCAAGAGCATTTCTTCGCGGTTGCTATGCAAATGGCGGCCGATGAAGCACATCGAGGGCATACGAAGCTAGCCTCAGAGTTGCGTGACCTTGTCGACGCAGCCAAGGCCGGCCGGACGCCTACATCCACAGTGCCCTCAGGAAAAGAAAAGGGGGGCGCACGTCCAATTCCGCTCGCGCAGCCTAAGGGGCAGCTCTCCGAGTTACTGACGGTTCAATATCCGCGGGAAAACCTGCAACAGATGGTTCTTTCGGAGGAGGTGCGGCGAAAGTTGGACCGCGTCTTGAGGGAGCAGCGTCATCATGAGCAGTTGAGCCTTCATGGCCTAAGTCCGCGACGAAAGCTATTGCTTGTCGGTCCCCCAGGTACAGGCAAAACGATGAGCGCTGCAGCGCTTGCTGGTGAGTTGCGCTTGCCGCTTTTTACGGCGCGCTTTGATAGCCTGATAACGAAGTTCATGGGCGAAAGTGCTTCGAAACTACGATTGGTGTTCGACGCACTGAAATCCACGCGAGGCGTGTATTTCTTTGATGAGTTTGATTCGCTCGGCTTGCAGCGAGGCAGCCAGCACGACGTCGCAGAAATGCGAAGAACACTCAATATGTTTTTGCAGCTTATCGAGCAGGATTCGTCCGAGAGCCTGCTGATTGCTGCGACAAATCACGGAAAAGACCTTGACGCGGCGTTATTCCGTCGATTTGATGACGTTATCAAGTATGAGGCGCCCGATGAGCGCCAGATTGAATCTCTGCTGAGGAACAGTTTGGGCACATTTGCCACCGACGAAATGGATTTTCGCCACCTTGTGAAAATGGGAAAGGGTGAGTCGCACGCTGATATCGTGAAGGCATGCTTGGACTCGCTTAAGGATGCCATTATGGAGGGGGAGAAATCCGTCACTCAGTCCAGTGTCGCACGGCATTTAGAGGAGCGCGCACAGGGGCGCGATGTCCGCGCTCAGTAGTTCGTAAAACTTGCGGTAGACTCTTGAGTAATTAGAACTACATACATACTCAAGAGAAATGGCAGACGAACTTAAAAGTCACCTGTCTATTGATGGATATGTGACCGGGGAAAAATTTCGCTCACCTCGTAATGTCATACGCGACGCCGCTCCGCAGCGCGACCGAGGTCAGCATGGTATGCGCCTCCTCAAGCAACTTGAGGACTTATCCGTAGATATCGAAGAACTTGAAGCTCAGCGCGATGCGCTGGGCCTTCCCGTGCGTCGCGGCCTTTCCATAGCCATAGAATTCCGACCGCGTAACGCTTATGACTATACCGGGCTCGAGTGGAAGCGGGATGGCACCGAGATATTGACCGTCATATCTCACGATGACCACGACGTGGTAGTTCTTCATGTCCCAGATGGAAAACTATCTGCCTTCGTTAAACGAGTAAGCGAATACATCACTCAAAACGCTAAGGATTCGGATAAACCGAAGAACGCCCTGTTAGTTAACGCTATCGACCAGATTCGGCGTGCCGCATTCTCGGAGTTGTGGACTGATTCTGCTGCGTTACCCGAAGACGAGCAAAAGCATTGGTTCCAGGTTTGGCTTCGCCACACCGAGGGGAAAGCGATTGGTGCCACGAATTCTTTCGCTAAGCTAGCAGCGAAGGTTGGCATCGCTGTAGAGCCCGGATATGTGCAGTTTCCTGGCCGGCTGGTAGTTGCGGCGCATGGTACTCGCCCTGCATTCCAGCAAGCCATGGAGCTTCTCGACATGATTGCAGAAGTTCGTTTTGTTGAGCCAAATGCAGACTTCTTCGTTAATGACCTGACTCCGGCCGAGCAGGCCGAATGGGCGATTAGCCTCGCCGCCAGGACAACTGTGGGTGGCAAAGACTCGCCACACGTCTGCATTCTAGATACGGGTGTAAACAACGGGCATCCGTTGTTGGAGCAAGCCCTCGATGCCGACGACATCCACGCTTATCATCCCGAGTGGCCGAAAGATGACCATATCGGCCACGGAAGTGAGATGGCCGGCATTGCGCTCTATGGAGACCTCTCCGCTGCACTGGCATCTACACAATCGGTTGAGTTGCCTCACCGACTCGAATCGGTAAAAATTCTCCCGCCCAATGGGGTGAATCCTCCGAAGCTATGGGGGGCAGTGACCATCGACTCCGTAAGCCGAGTGGAGATTGCGAACGCTAAGCGGTCGCGCGTGTTCGCGATGATGACCACCTCTGTGGGGCACTTACTAGGTAATCCATCAGAGTGGTCTGCGTCAGTAGACCAACTTGCTTTTGGCCGAGCTGCACTTGACATCGGCGCACCTAACGGCAAGGCGGACGGGAATGTGAGAGTGCCGAGACTCTTCGTTCAATCCGCGGGAAATGTTCCTTGGCCTGAATGGGTAGAGTATCCAGACAAGAATGCGCAGAGTCCCGTGCAGAATCCTTCCCAGTCATGGAACGCATTGACCGTCGGGGCATGCACAAACCTTGTCGACGTCGGCGAAGCGAAGCACAAAGGTAGTAAGGTCATCGCTCCTGCCGGACAGATATCGCCCGCGTCGACAACTTCTGTGCTTTGGTCGGGCTCGCCGTGGCCGGTAAAGCCCGAGGTAGTTGCTGAAGGCGGCAACGGTTCATATGACAAATATGGCATGGTCGACATAGGGCCCGATTCCTTAAGAGTCCTCAGCACGTCCCACACCCCTCACGACAATACCTTCTCCGCTTCGGGAGATACCAGTGCCGCCGCAGCCGAAGTGGCACGCATCTGCGCGCACCTACAGGCCAGATATCCCGACTACTGGCCCGAGACCATTCGTGCGTTGGTAGTTCACGGAGCCGAATACACGTCGGCTATGCAGAAAACTCTCCCTGAGCAGCCTAAACGAGATGATAGGGAAAAACTTCTTCGCACATACGGTTATGGCATGGCCAGCCTTGAGCGGTCCGAGTTCTCGACCAATCATCGACCAACACTCGTTTTGCAGCGTGAATTCACCCCCTATATCAAAGGGGACAAAGGGAATATAACGCTCGGAGAGCTTCAAATGCATGACCTGCCGTGGCCTGCGGAGGAGCTGAAGGCACTGGGCCCTACGCACGTTGAGCTGCGTGTGACTCTTTCCTACTTCGTTGAGCCAAATCCGAGCTCTCGCGGATGGCAAAGCAAGTTTCGTTATCAGTCTCACGCCCTTCGGTTTGCAGTGAAGGCAGCGACTGAAGACGCGCAGGAGTTCAGGAAGCGGATAAATAAAGTGGAACGAGAGGTGGACGAGGCGGGATTCAATGACCCCGACTCTCCGTTGTGGCGTTACGGAATGCACGTCCGTTCTCGGGGGTCACTGCACTCGGATGTGTGGACCGGTACCGCTGTCCAACTGGCTGCGAAGTCGCAACTAGCCGTATTCCCTGTGGGCGGATGGTGGAAAGACTGGAAGCAGCTAAAACAATGGAAGCAACCAGCCAGATATGCGCTTATCGTCTCGCTGAAAGTCGCCGAAGACATAGATACAGACATCTATTCGCCGATAGCGACCACAATTGAGCAAAATGGAATTGTCGTCGAAATACCTGGCGACGACTCATAAGGCTAACCAAGCGTTACAACCTGCGACAGGGGCTACTCGTCTATCGCAGGTTAGAACCTGGTCGACACGCTGTAACGCTTCTCCCAGTTATCGCGGTAGGCCTTCGCCGTTGCCGAGTCACCGCGGATAAGCATCCCGTTCTCAGCATTGCGCTGCTAAGCCGATTTGGTGAAATTGAACGACCCCGTGAAGACCGCGTTGTTATAAAAAATCATCACTCTGTTGTGTGCGATGGCCGGCTTCGTGTCGATGACCACTTCGAAATCTGCGTTGCGCAGGTACGTCGCGCGGGAATACTTCTGTGACCTTTGGCTCTTGTCGAGAATCACCTTCACATCTACGCAACGGTCCTTCGCTCGTTTAATCGCGGTTGCAATCGGCGCACTGGCGAACGAATAATCGACTACGACCCCGGAGACAACATGTTCTTCTCGAGTAAAGGGAGTTACATGGAGCTTCAAGCCGCAAGGCCATGGGCAGGTAGTTCACAGTCGTTCAAGACGTACAACGGGCGTGGTTATACGTGGTTACCAATAGCTCGAGATTGGATTCCGATACCTGGTTGCTAAGAAGCTCGGACTTGCGGTGGGTACCCGCGGTTCTGGCAGACATTGACGAAGCTGGCATTCACAGCCTGCGAACGCGTGCGTGGCGAACCGGCTTCGACAAACTGAGCTACTACGAACGGCAAGTCGGTGGTGATGTGCGTCATCAGATTTGTTGGCGTTCAGCTCCGCGTCGCCCCAGGCCATCTGCCACCGACTCAAACCTAGTCCTTCGCCGCGGCTTGGTAAGCCTCTATCGCTGCTTGCTGGTCGGCTTGGTATGCCTGCACTGAGTCTGTCCTCACAAAGCGGTTGTTCCCGGTAACGTGGTGCAGTTTGAGCTTGTCCTGGTCGATGAGTTTGAGGATGTGCGACCTGGAGACAAACAACACCTTCGCGGCGTCCGTTGTGGACATGAACTCGTCTGCTCGCTTTGAGCTAGAGGCTCGACTCGACTTGTCCTTGTCTGTCGGCATGATGGTGTCCTTTGTGGCCAATACACCATTCGAGCCTAGCCAAAGCCAGAGACAAAGGCAATTAAGCAGGAGGAGGAATTGAGCCTCCTTTTCAATACAAAAGGTTCATCTGTGAACGACACCGACGAACGCCGGTTCCGCAGGTTGACGAGCAGTGCAAAAAACGAAGGAATTTGTAGCGGTTTTCGGGGGGGGTATGCGCAGATTCTGCGTGGACAAGTGCTTGAGCGCGAAGGGATATTTCGGTTTTCGAACACCTTTCTTTGGAAAAAGCGCTCGAAAACAGGATTTTTTTGGTTTCGTGGGGGTGTCCTCGAGGTTCGCTGCGCACCAGAAAGACGGTTGGGAGTCCCGTGATACAAGGTTTCGAACGGATTTTCGCCCGCCGAGAGATGCGTTTCTATTTCTTATGGACACGATGCTCGGTTATCCGCCTTCGCCCGATTGCTCAGCTTCAGCCATTGCTCGCAGGTGCTTGCGCTTACTCTTCGGCAAACGTCCCCAGAGCAGAACTATTTCCGCGAGCCCGTCGTCGTCGCAGTAGAAGTACGCCGCCGGAACACTTAGGACTTCAGCGAGCTTTAACGCTATACCAAAAGTTGGCTCATGAACGCCGGTTTCATAACGACTGATTCGAGCGCTCGCGGTCCCTTCGTCCAAGCCAATCCGGACCCCTAGCACGTCTTGTGGAATACCCAACCGCCGCCGAGCTTCTCTGAGCCGACGTCCGAATATGGTCGCAGGTTGCTGGCTAGTCATCCTACGATACTCGTAGAATTGGCTTGCTCAATCTCTACGTAATTCGTAGAATTTACAGAGCCTAGCTCGAATTTTTCGTTTGCTCAGGTGGCGTGCATGACGAGATGTTGGCGTGTCGACGCGGCTTTGCTCGACCGGTCGTCTAGTCGCCCGGATTCGAGGGTACCAACTGACAAGCCAGACCGCCTGGAAGCGGACCCTTAGATGATGACGACGAGATTGGCTATCGCTTCATTCGCATCGATATTGTTGCGGCAGGCATGCACGACCATCTCCAACGAGGAGCCACAACGGAAAACTCATGAGGAGAGAGCTCGAGCGCGTGTAACGTGAGTTGCGGGAGTTGCAGTGTTGAACGTACTCGGTGTCGTGCTGATACGGGGAACGCGATGACAGCAGCGCCTCTGGAGTAATGCGATGACCTCTGCCCAGGTTCCTGATGATTTTCCCCGCGACGTGACTATTCCTGTTGTGCCGGGCTACCAGCCGAAAATTGGTGCGCGCCGCGTCGATGGAAAGTACATCGTCGGCTACACAAACGAGGAGTTGCAGGAGCGATACGATGAGTGCGTACGGATGGCAGGTCAGTTAGCCACTTACTGCAGGAAGAAGGCGACGGAGAATGGCTGGACGCTCCTGCTCACCATCGAGCGCGTCGAACCGGCGGTCTGGAGGAAGGTGAAGTCACACGAGTGGGTGTTTAGTGTAGCTGAATGTGAGTGGATGCTGGCGCTGATGCGAAGGTTGCTCGATGAAGTGGTGTAGCCGGAGGACACGAGAGTTTGGCGTGTGAAGGGAGTCGACATGTCAGCGCAAAAAAAGCGACTAAAAGAAGTTATACAACGACTCTACAAGCCTCTCCCTGGTCCGCGTCAGGCATTCGCACTGTCACGGGCCGATGCGGAACAACTGCCACGGTTGTCCTCAGTCGCCGTAATTTCCATTACTGCGAGTGACCGACTGCCGGCGCAACTCGGCGGGTTCGAGCATCTGTTGAGACTCAGCTTTTCTGATGTCGACCACCTCAATCCCAATATTTCTCCGCGAGCCCGGGAACGGGTTCCGGACGCGTTCACAACCGCCCATGCGAGACAAATTCGCGAGTTCGTCGACGCTTTGCCTGCTGCTATAACCACTGTGGTTGTCCATTGCGAAGGCGGGTATTCAAGGTCATGTGCGGTTGTTTTGGGTTTGCATCGACTTTTGGGCTACCAAGTCGATGTTGATGCACTGAAGCAGGCGAATCAATCCGTACTTCGCCTGCTTACTGGTCAGTAGTTGGAACGAATAGTGTTTCAAGCTTGCAGCCATGGTGAGCGACGTCAATCAACTACCGTTCCTGATTGCCATGAAGCGTCATCAACGGCGCCTCGGACGGCGTATGCGTATTCGGGGTCACTTCTGATGCTGGTGAAATGGGCTGGGGCGAAATCGCGCGCAGAGCCATTTTCGACGTCCCGAACCGGGAGCTTCGTGTGAGAAGGGCCTCAACGATGCTTCCCGTGGGAGGGTAATATGTGGGCCGCCTGAAGCACGGAGCATTAGTTTCCAGCGCTACGTGCATAGCGCAACGCTTTCCTACGGGCTTAATTGACTTGAGGAACTCTGGCTTGTGCCGCACGCATCGGAAGTTCGGCTCACAAACTCATTTGGTTCCGGCACGGGGTCAGCGGTATTGACCGCGAGATGGCTCGGTTAGTCGCAGCAATCACCCGGCTAATCAGCCTCTTTTGGTTGTAAACAAACTTTCGCCGCCGAAAGCGCGTGGTATTGCACCATGCCGTCATCGGGAACGACGTGCGAATGCTGAGCTCACGGGTCGCTGCGCTGACACGCATTACGTGCTTAGCTATTGCTCGTTTCCTTCATTCTTTCTCGACTCTGCTGTTCGGCTTGACGCGCGGCAAGTATGACGGGGTCGTCATCCTCTTCCTCCGAATCGATATTTCCGTTGCCGCCGTTGAAAGGTTCCTCTGGCGTCCGAGGTTTATGGGCAGCACGTTGCCTGCCGGCGATGTCGTTGTGAGCGGTGCTGGCTGCTCCAGGCTTTGAGCGGCGCGGATGCTGTTTCGATAACTCTGGATTACCGCGACCAGCTTCAGCGTCCCTCAGGATGTCATTTTGATTCTCAGTGAGCGTGCTAGATTTCTTCTTCTTCTCTTTCCGCGGGGGACGGGGTTTCAAGTCAACCTGTATATCCTCATCTTCTTCGTTCGAAGCGTTGATGTCGTGTTGCACGTATTCCATACCTTTCCATGACGCATTGCCATACTGACGAGCGCATTCATCAGTCAAACGTAGCTCTAGAATCGCGCCGTCGCGAAGTTTGCAAAGTATCGTACCTCCCTGCGGACCGATTCTTTTTGCTTCGACGGGAAACGTTTTTCGCTCTCGCGCTGGCAATGAGTTGGAATACTCCATCAGTTCCTTTGACGTAAACGTGGCGTTTGCGAAGCTGACAGTCCCTGACCGACACCGGCGCGGAATCCAAGGGATGATTGCGTCAAGTAGCTCTTTCTCGGAGAGCTTCAATGCGGCATCTCCCCGACGACGTTCTGTTTGGAGGTAATTGAAAATTGAGTGCGGCCTAATAGTCACGCCGTTCCGGCGCATCACGTCGTCACGTAAATGGCTGCAATCTCGTGTCCGGTTGAGATAGATTATTGTCTCGAGAATGCACTTTTCAAAGTCATCAAAGTCAATTCCCGGAGCGTTCTTTGCTTTCTTGCGAATTTCGCGACTGAGCGGGTCGCTCTTGCGTGTGAAGGCTCCTTCAACCGTCTCAGCCATAATTTTCATGAAGCAATTATTTATCGACTCGACGTTCGGCTTAAAATCGCCACGGGCGGGAGCGGGGGTAAACAGTGCGCCAGCAATTCTTTTCTCGACAAATGGCTCACGCGCGTCAGCCGCATTTCCGGGGCCGTGGTCCACAAGGTAGACGTCCGCCCACCCGTGCACCAGCGCATCCAGGTGCTCCGTTATTCCGAGTTCCAACGCTCGGGCGCTCTTGTCCGAAAGCGACGACAGCGCGCAGAAGCGATAAGAACTCGCTTTCTCCGACTTTAGCTCTATCTCGTACCCGGTAATTGCGCCGCTTAATCGGCATACTGAAAAAAGCACGACCAGGCCGGGAAGTGGCTCATAGGTCCCAGCCACCCATCCCCAAATGGACCCCACTTTAGGCGTCCATGCATCCATGTCGGAAATCATCAGGGAACCCCAGGTTACGTCGCTTGAGTTCCCTGGTCGTACAGTTCCATACTGCGCCATGATTCTGTTGCCGTTACGCTTTGCGTCGAGCTTGTGCAACCGAATGAGTACATCCGCGGTACGATAGAAGTACCACCAACTAAGGGATTTCGCGCCACGGTTCCTTGATTCTCGCTTGTACTCGATGTAGGTGCTAGTCAGTGAAATCTTCTGACCGCATGCCCAGTGCGTTTTCAAAGCAGCGAGGACGTCGTCATCGTCAGTCGCCGTCGACCGTTGGGCGGTTCGACTCCACACGCCGCCACCGGCCTCGGTTGCAGCTTTCGCTCTTTTCTCCGAGGGCGAAAGCGGGCCCGGTTTCATTGCGGGCAGGGTGTCCCGCACTTTTCCCTTGCCTCCTCGCGCGCCAGTTCGGCATAGCATTGCGTTCGGTTCGCCGCGCCACCAGAGGTGGACGGTAAGAAGCTCTAAAAGGTGAGTGCGCTTGCAGCTCGGTGAACTGCCAATTTCCTCAGCGATTTGCTTGATGCGTGCTTCACGATACTTCCCGTCAATGAAGCATCGGATATCCAGCAAATACCGGTCTGTATCGCCAATTTGAGATGGGTCGACCATGACCAACGCATTTAGCAGGCGCGTACGGGTTACGTATCCGCGGCGCTTTTCTTCGGGCAGAGCGTCGACGGGAGTTTTCAGAATACCCCTCATGTGCTCGTTGACGATATCCTCTGGCACAAGTTTCAATAGAGATGAGTCCTGAACCTGCAGTGCGACAGGCATTCTGCACCGTGGAGGCGGAACGCCGAGCTCAACCCTCATCGCCCAAAGGGTTTGGACATCCTGGACCCATGCAACGGCTACGTAAGTCGTTGACAGGAACTCAAAGACGGAATAGCGGGCTAGGTTTGCCGGCCAGCGAGTGTCAGTGCGTTCCAAGCACTCAGCAGCCTCAAATGCTCCCACAGGCCTAGGGAGGAGGATGTCTGTATTCGTCGAAATCCGCTCATCACTCATAGTGCAGGCTATCCAAATGCAATGCTCTATCGGCCGAGTAGTGAAAGCTGTGGTCCAGCCACAGATGCCCAAAGCTGACAGCGGTCGATAGCAGCCTAAAGGCATGGTCAACGCCAATGCCTAGGCTTCGTGCGTGGCGAGTCATTACGTCATGCGTTGTCCCTCGCAGTGAACGTTGGGGAATTCGACGTGCGAAATAGCTCGCTTCGGAGTAGAGGTCCCATGCCCGGGTGAACTTGAAATGAGTCCACAGCGCAGCGAAGTTGCGAAGGTGACCAGCTGGGAAGTCGCGACTATCCATCATTTCCCATGTGCTTTGTCTGTCGTCTGCGAGGTTAAACTCGCGCTCGGCGCGTTGAATATCCTGCTGACTGAGGACAGTCTTATCGAACTTGATTGACACCCAGTGGCTGTGGTGCCGGAAATCTGGAGGTAGTGCAAGCGTTAGGTGGAAATCAATGGTGAGGCACTTCGATTTATGCAAACGCTTGCCTTGTCGCAGGGCGCGCATGAATGCTTCCGAATCGTAGACCGGATACTGCTCGCGCATATCGACGACATATGGACAGTAAAGAAGGTAGAAGAATGCCGCGATTTCCCCTCTGGAAAGCAGGTGGACGCTTCGCTCCAGCTTGGGAGACTGAACCTGCGCGCGCAAACCCAGTCCAGGCTTTTGTGAGGTATGAAGCGGCTTGTACGTCTGTCCATGGCGTACGCCAAAGTCATCTCTCCATATGGGCCGGGAGCTGGCTGGCGTAACGAACCCCTTGGGAAGCTCAAGAATTTTCATTTCACGCTGTCCCACGTGAGCAAAAGATATCTTTCGTTTCTTTTGAGCTGCTCCATCTCCTCTTCGGACATGTTTGCCAAAGTAGAAGCATCGATGCTGGGACTCAAGAGCGTTCCTTCAGACAACGATTTTGCAAGTCGACGACGAAGGTACGCTGCCCGCGATTCTTCAAGTTCTATCGCGGCCGCAAAAGTTTGTTGGTATCGCGGGGACTTGTATGCGAGGTCACTGTGCGAGGGAAGCGCAATGCTGAGCAATCGCTTTACAGAAAATCGATAAGGGGGATTAGCCAGAATTAGCGCCGGCAACTTGTCGCGTAGTTTTTGTTCCGCATTGGCATCCCGTGCCGAAATCTCCGGTGTCCTTGCACGACGCGAAGTCGATTTGATGCCGTGTTCTTTCGCCCGAGCGACGGTAATAGTTCCTCGGAGGTCAGGGTGAACAGCCAATTTTGCTGACCGATGAGACAGATGCGGCTTTGCATCGAGTACTTTCTTGAACGACTCCATTCCGCGCCTAATCTCTTCGTCGCTATATCTTTTTGCGCCAGTCCCCTTGGCTTTTTGGGGGACGAGGGTTGCCCTAGACGTGAAGCGCTCCACTGCTTCAATGTCCCGAGCGAACTCCTCAACTTCCCCCCAGCTTTCGGCTAGAAGGGTGAGCAAGTAGATGGTTTGAATCGGGTCTTTGGGGAGTATTCTTCCCTTCAAAATTTTGCCCAGCGCCTGACTTTCTGGCCAGCCGAATCCCATGGAGCGGTTGTATTCGACCGCGTCATTTTTCGTAATAAGTTCGGCCGTGCGTGACCAGTTAATGGTCCCGTTTTTCTTAATGAGACCGCGTGCTTGTGCGGAAGTGTGCATCGCATATCGCAGGCCGCGTTCCGTGAGATAGTGTTCGGTCTCTGGCGACAAGAAACGCGACAATCCAACCGCGACGTTGATTTCGGTGGTGGCCAGAGCACCGGTTGTGCACGACGTACGCGGCGCGCGCGCGGCGCCACAGTTACATGACAGCTTAGGCGGGGACTTTGCCACCTGGGTCCATTGTGAGTTGCACATCTCGCAGGGCTCGAGAATCACGCTACCGTGTGCTGGACACAATCGGACGGCGCGTAGCAGAAGCACTCGAGAGTAGATGGGTTCGCCCAGAGCATTAGCCTCTTCTTCTAGGCAATCTGGACATATTCCGAGACTCATTTTCGGAAGAACCCCATATCCAAGAATTTTTCGTCGTCGGAAGGGGCGTCCCTCTAGGTCGATTCTCGGATACAAGGCTTCGAGTGACTCGGATGCCGGCCGAATTCTTTCGTATGCCGGAAGAAGCGTGTTGCGACGAAATATCATTGCTTCAGAGCCGACGAGAGGGCCGAACGCCTCGGTAATATGCCGGGCACCGCCTGGCGCGAGCAGTGAAGACTCATCTGTAAAGTGCCTCCGCAACTCGGGCGACATTGTCCGGTAAGCTTCTCGCACAACATACGGTCCGAGAGCTTCCCCGTAGCAAATCTCTGGTGTCAGTGTGAAAATCACGCGGACTCTCCGTCGAACGCCCGAATTGCGCACATGAGCAATGCGACGTGCGTCGGGTGCACAGGCTGAGCTCGATGCTGCATCGGAATCAGGTGGGCGGGGTGCTCCGCGAGTGCGTGCATGCAAGCTGTGGTTCTGGCGTCTTCGAATCCACCGGAGAGCGCTGACGTGACGTCACGAATGAGCACGAGTGTTTTTAATCGACCTTCGTTGCTGAAATATCCCCTCGCAATCAACGCTTCGCGAGTACTCCGTGCTGCCATCCCCACCGCCTGCGAGTTCATCATTGAGACGTATGCGTCGGCGAGTCGGCGGCCATTGCGTCTGCGTGCCGGTGTCGAAGTTGCACGATGACTCAATTCGTCAGAGCTAATCGGGGAACACAGCAGCAGAAGGCAGTCGTGTGTCGGGCACCGAGCGAGGTGCGGGATGCAATGAATAGCGAGAGAGCAATGGCGACCGGTTTGTTCCCGCGTCCGTTTCGCGCACTCGGGACAATACAATCCATATCGATTCACCCCGCGTTGGGCTGCGGGCATGTCAGGGCAAATCACGCGCCCAGTGGTCCCGTGGCATATCTGTTTCGACAAATGCGTCGATGCGTCGAGTGACAAACATGAGTGATACATAGGAAACAGCGTGCGCTTCGCAAGAATTTGCTGTTCTGTTCCGTAGTGGCCCTCGGTTGCCGAGCAGAATTTCTCGAGCCTGCATGGGATGGTGCCGAGCAAAGGTGGGTTTGGACAATGCGAGGGCAAAAGCGCACTGTGGATGAGCCTATCGTAGCTCGTATCGTTTGCGCAGCGTGCGATGCTGTACGCAGATTCGCCCGGAGCGGCGTTGAAAAGAGTCAAGAACATTTGGCGCCTCCTCATTCGTCCAGCAGCGGCTTCACGCGAAGGTGCTCAGCTTGCACGGAAGTGAACATATCGCCGAAGGTCTGAAGCGACGTATAGGTAAGGCGCACCGTCTTATCGGCGACCATAGTTAACGCCTCAAACGATTCGCGATACGGCTCGACAGCGTTTTCCAAGTACTTGCGAAAGTGTTTTTCTTCAAGTTTGTCTAGGCCTGACTCGAGTAGAGTCATCGCAACATGCTGCAGCGAAGCTTTGACCAAGCTGTTGCGCCCTCTAGTAACCTCGAGGAGAAGCTTGGGCAGCCACTCAGGCATATCGTTGCCAGTGACGGGCCGAACGAATGCGTTGAAATTGGCCTTGCAGACTTGGTGCCAATGGTTGCTGCACGTGCGTGAGGGTATGAGCTCGTGCGTTCCCAGTGTCGTAAGGTCTCCGATAACGGAGATGTATTTTTGCAATCCGAGGGCTGCAGCGGCCGGAGTAGCGAAACACACGAGCACTATTCCGGTTTTGCGAGTGAACGTGGCAAGCACGTTCCAAATCTGTTCGCATTCGGAGGATTTCGTTGTGGATACGTTGATACCTTCGACGAACAATGTGCCAACGTTGGCTGCAAGCGCGACGCTCTGCATCGCGATTTCCAACTCGCCGGCCGTCTTGAAGCCCAGCCTTACCAGTTCGACAAACTCGTTATTCCGGCCTGCAATCCTATCAATCGCGGCCGCGAATTCGTGTACCAAGCCTTTCACTGTTCCGTCGTTCGGCCAACTGATTCGGACTACGCGTAGCTGAATACTGCGTATCGCACCGCCATTGCCGTCCAGCGTTATTGGGCGATACCCCGCGCCAATCACCTCCTCAAGCAAGCTAGCAAGTGTTCGTCGTCCCATGCGCAACGGAGCTTTCACGAGCAGCGCACGTGGCTGGGTGTTGGGGATGCGTATCTCGTTTTCCGCGTTGCTTGGTGAAAGCCCGCGAACGGTCCCAGCCCGCCTCTGCAATTCCATCCGTATCCGCTCAGCTCTCGGGGTGTAGAGGAGCTGGTTCACTCGGAGTGCCATCACGAGCGCGCTTTTGCGCCGAATATCACGCTCCTCGTATGAATCCGCTATCGCTGAAAGAAGTCGCGTCAGAATCGTGCCGTCCACTGCCGTCGCGCAGTAGACGCTACCAGCGTTTCGCAAGACATCTTCGTGGACTGGCGCGGCGCTATTCACGTACCGCCGGCTGCGCGCCGTATCGTTGAGAAGATTTATCGCGGCCGCACAGGTTCTTGGAGGCGTCGGGAGACCATCGAGAAAAGGATTGCCCGCGATAACCTCGAATTCGGCGGGCTCCGGCTGGTCCTCGAGCGTTGTATTCATCGCATCGCCCCCGAGTCGTCACTCGACGCAGAGTCGAGTGTGTTCATTTGCGCGGGCCGTAAGGCAGCGCAGAACGACACGAGTCGGAGTGGCGACTCGGGCGTCCGCGCGAATGCGCAGGGCGCGTTGCCAAAGTCGGGAGTGATGTGCGGGCGCCGCTCGCAAAATGCGCAGCTGTGGTCGCCCGCCGATGTTATGGCGAGTGCGGACATTTCTACCTGTTTCGTTTTCTCTGGACGAACGAACGCCTGCGGGCCGGGCGTGGTAGAATGCGCGCGCGTGTGCGAATGCGCGTGCGGTCTGCCGTTTCGGTCGTCCACACGGAGGCGACCCGGGTGCAACCGGGTCGTTTTCCAACAATGAGGGGCTGATTCCCTCGGATATGCGTGTGTTAATGCTCTTGTTGTGCGGTCCTCCTGGCGTTGAGTTTGACGAAACCGGCGGGCGGGCGTATAGTACTAAATAGACATTTGTAGTGACCTACTGCCGTTTTTGCTGGTATCGCGATGGTGCCGGCCGACCCCCATTTCGGAGAAATTCGAATGGGGTATCTGTGTTTGTTGGTTGAGTTCGATGCGCATGTTACGCGATAGGGTTTCTGTGTGCAAGTGTGTTTGCCATGATTCTCGATTTCTGCGCGAACTTAATGCGCTTCATGTCGACGCGGTTCGCGGGCAAATTGGCTTGCTGCCCACGAAGGTGACGCGATACGCTTGGTGTCTGCATCCCCTCCGCAGCTACTCAAGGACGTCGCAGCTTCGCTTGCGATTTTCGCCTGTGTTTGCTCGACTTCAAGGGAAATTCAAATCGTGCCTCATGTCCCGACTCCCTGGACTGCTCTTGCTTCGCGCGCAGCACATGTCGTGCTGGCTCGAAAGGATATGGCGCTTGACGACGTCGCCAATGCCTTTCGTCGGCGGGGTTTCGATGAATCAACTAGAAGTGTCGATGGGAAAGTCCAACGAGGCTCCTTTCAGTGCGCCTTCTTCCTGCAACTGCTCCACGTTTGCGACGATGAGATGCCGAAGGAGTGGCTAGATTGCTTTGCGCGTACTTCGGATTGGTTTGCGGTCAGTGCAGCCATCTATCTTCAGGAGCTCGCCTCCATTACGCCTGGCGGAGCCGCGGGCGTAGCGCGAATCATGGCCGAGCAAGAAGGGCCGTTCGCCCAAGGAGCCCAGAGTGCTGAGTTACTCGGTGGGACGTTCTCTTTCGCGCGATTAATCATGCTCGCATGCGATGCGCCCATGCCTGCACTCGACCGATTTCTGGACCGAAAGGACGTGATTGCAGCCCAGGACGGAAGATTAAATTCGTCGCAGTAAGTGCCTTGAGTGGGTTATTTTACCTACCAATCTAGCTCAGTTTGCCGTAAATACAAGCCAAATTTGTAAGCAGGCACTTCGCCGTTGTTGTCGGGGAGCGGCTCGCTCTGGATGGCTGCTTTCTGGAAAACGCGGTATTGCATTAGAAGTGACTATCGCTTTGCCGGCGGGGAGTTCCGGGGCGTTGAAAACTCCAATAGTCGCTTCTAATGCAATTCGATAGTCACTTCTGATGCAACGTTCCATAACACTCCCCGAATCCCCTACGCAGCAAACGTGCTAGAATCGTTGACTGATCAAACATTGATCCGTCCAAAAATGGCTCCCAGTCCTAGCACCCCGCACTCGGCGGGGCAGGTGTTGCCCTTCCGGCAGTCGCTCGTGGCGATGCTCGGCCTTTGTTTCTGCACGATGATGGTGGCGCTCGACCAGACAGTGGTCGGGACTGCGCTGCCGACTATCGTCGCGGAACTCAAGGGGTTCGAGTACTACGCGTGGGTCGCAACGTCGTATCTCCTCACCTCAGTCATCACCGTCCCCATCTTCGGACGCCTCGGCGATTTCTACGGCCGCAAGCGCTTCGTCATGGCGGCGATCGTCGTCTTTACGGCGGCGTCGGTCCTCTGCGGCGCAGCGAACAGTATGCCGTTCCTCGTTTTCGCTCGCGCCCTGCAAGGCATCGGTGGCGGCATGCTCGTCGGGACCGCGTTCGCGTGTGTGCCGGAACTGTTCCCCGATCCTCACGTGCGTCTGCGCTGGCAGGTCATGCTCAGCTCCGCCTTCGGCATCGCGAACGCCATCGGGCCGTCGCTCGGGGGTTTCCTCACCGAAGCCTACGGCTGGCGCTCGGTCTTCTACGTCAATCTGCCCGTCGGCTTGCTCGGCATCTGGTTCATCGGACGCCACCTGCCGCAAATGCGCGCCGAAGAACACAGCAAGGCCAGCATCGACTGGCTCGGCGCTGTGCTCATCACCGCAGCGCTCGGTAGCTTGCAGATGCTCGTCGAATGGCTGCCTGCCGACGGCCTCTCGCGCGGTGTGGTGACGCTGGCCGTTGTGCTGGTCGTCTCGTCGTTCGCGCTCTATCGATGGGAGCAGCGCACTTCGCATCCGATCCTGCCGTTCGAGATGTTCCGCGACAAATCGCTCGCGCCGCTCTTCGTGCTGTCCGTTTTTGCGGGCTTCTCGATGTTCGGGCTACTGTTCTACGCGCCGCTGCTGCTGCAAGGCGGCTTCGGACTCTCGCCGCGCGAAACCGGTTTGCTCATCACGCCGCTCGTTGTGTGTATCACCGTGGGCAGCATCGTGAACGGGCGTCTGATTACGCGTCTGCGGAATCCGAACGTGATGTTGTACGGCGGCTTCTTACTGCTCGCGTTGGCCTGCGCAGGCATCATCACCACGCATCGCGGCACCTCGCATCTGCTGATCGCCGCGTACATGTTCCTCGCAGGTCTCGGCCTCGGTTTCGTGATGCCGAACCTGACGGTCTTCGCACAGGAAGTCGCAGGGCGTGCGCACCTCGGCATTGCCACCGCGCTGATGCAATCGCTACGTATGATCGGCGGGATGCTCGGGACGGCCATCGTCGGCACGCTGGTGAATCACAGCTATACGGCACGCGTTACTGATGCGCTGGCGGCGAACGAAGGCACACGTTTCACATCGCAACTGTCCGACCCGCAGATCCTCGTGAACGCCACGGCGCAAAGCGATTTTCTGATGACGCTCGCGCACATGGGCCAGAACGGCGCGCTGTTTATCGAATCGGCGCGCACGTCGCTCGTCGCTGCCATTCACAGCGGGCAGATGGTATCGCTCGCAGCGGCACTGGCCGGGTTGTGGTTCGTACGACGCGTGCCGCTCATTCGTCTGACACGCGGCGTAAAGACGCAGCCGCAGCCGCCAGCAGGGGAGTGACGCGATGCCGACCGCTTTGAAACGTAACGTCATTCAGCAACTGAGTCTGACCTACCGCGCGATGATGCTCGCCTTCGACGCGCAGGTCGGGCATCCGCTCCCGCGCTGGCGCATCATTCTCTCGCTGGCCGAACGCGGCACCTGCTCTCAGAAGTTTCTTGCCGAACATTGTCGGCTCGATCCAGCGTCGCTCACCCGACAGCTCCAGTCGATGGAAGCGCTTGGCTGGCTGTCGCGCGCAACCGACCCCGACGATAATCGTCTGACGAATGTCACGCTGACGGAGGCGGGCATGGCCGTGCACGACGAGGCGACGCCACGCCGTCAGGCTTTCTTCGACGACACGCTCGAAGGCATGACGCCGGATGAGATCGCCACGCTGGAGAGCGCGCTTGTGCACCTGGAGGCGCAGTTCAAGTCGGTGGCGTCCCGGGCGAAATCGGGGGCTGCTGCACCGAACGCTGCGAACGCTACGGACACCACGCCCGCACGGAAGCGAGCCTCCAAGAACGCCTCATAGGTCGCTTGCCCCGCTGGACATCGGCCACAAAAAAGCCGCTTCGAATTCGAAGCGGCTTTTTCTTTGCGACGTTGGCGACAAACGGTGTGACGACGATCAGAAGAACGTCTGCACGATCTCGACGACGTTGTAGTCGCCATCGACGACCGGCAGGTGACGCCACTTGTCGAATGTCAGGCATGGGTGCGAGATGTCGAACGCAATCATGTCACCCACGCGGATGTCGTCGCCCGGCGCAATGCGCAGATAGGCGTGCTGGTCCATCATGCCGGTGACTTCCCAATGCTCGGGCGTCGCCTTCGGTGACTTGCTTTCGCCCGGGCGGAACTGCTGTGCCGGTTCCGGCATGCCCGCGTCGAACGCTGCGTCGCGCTTGCCCAGCGCAATGATGGCGCGCTCGGGTTCGGGAATCGATTGCACGTACGCCCACAGTTGCAGCGCCGGTTGCAGTTGCGAGCGCATTTGCTTCGCGATGGGATTGCGCGTCGCGATCTGTGCCTGCGCCGCCTTGTAGATACCCACATCGTGCGTGAGATAGCAGCCGGGACGCAGCACCACATCCAGCGGCGCGCCCACGTCCTTGTGCGCGAATTCGTCCGCGACCACGTCGTACCATGCCGAACCCGCGCCCGAGAGCACGGCCGGGTTACGCTCGACGCGACCCGCTGCGACCAGTTCGCGCGTGATGCTCACCGCGCGTTGCAGGAAGGCGCGGATGTCGGCTTCCGTGCTCAGTACGCCTTCGTACACTTCCACGCCTGCCAGCTTGACGGCGTCGTGATACTGCGTGAGCGCATCGAGTACGGCTTGCTGCTGCGCTGCGTCGCGCACACCCGTACGGCCGCCCGTCACACCGAGTTCGATCAACACCTGAATCGTCTGGCCGCGCGCGCGGAAGAATTCGCCCAGATGCGCCACCGCAGCAGCCGAGTCCACCAGACAGAAGAACTCGAAGTCGGCGTCCTTCAGCAGGTCGGCAATCATCGTCATGTTGCGTTTGCCGACGAGCTGGTTCGCCATGAGCACGCGTCGCACGCCATGGTGATAGGCCGCGTACGTCTGCTGTGCCGTGGCGAGCGTGATGCCCCATGCGCCACCGTCCAACTGACGACGGAACAGCTTCGGGGCCATCGTCGTCTTGCCGTGCGGGGCGAGCTTCACGCCGTACTCGTGCACGAAACGCTGCATCCACGCGAGGTTGTGACGGATCTTGTCTTCGTAGAGCACCGCCGTCGGCAGGCTCAGGTCTTCGTTCAGCAGATTCCAGCCCAGACCGGTCGCGTTGGAGGGCGCGAGCGGCGCGTCCAACGCACCCAGACCCTTGTTGAGGGTATCGATCATGCCGTGCTGATAGTTTGTATCACTCATTCCCATCTCTCCTCATGTCTGTGCGCTGAAAGCCGCCGGATGGCTCCTATAATAGCGTTTAATTACCAGCGTTTGACAGTTTTGTTATAAAGTAACAAATATTGGGCGTCCGACTCTCGGGACGCCGCACAGACTGGATATATGGCCGAAACCTTCGATATCGTGACCCGCGTTGCCGAACGCAGCGACGCCCTGAGTCAGGCAGAGCGCAAAGTCGCGCAGGTCGTGCTGGAAGACGTGGCGGGCGCCGCAGCGGCGTCGATCAACGTGCTTGCCGAGCGCGCTGGCGTGAGCGAGGCGAGCGTGACCCGCTTCGCCAAGGCGATGGGCTGCCGCGACGTGCGCGACCTCAAGCTGCGACTGGCGCAGGCGGCGGTCGTCGGCCAGCGCTTTCTTGGCGCGAGCGCGGCCAACGGGCAAGACGGCGGCGAAACCATCGACCGGATTGCCGACGATATTCAGACGACGTTGCA
This sequence comes from Pandoraea sp. NPDC090278, assembly GCF_044772185.1. Taxonomy (NCBI): domain Bacteria; kingdom Pseudomonadati; phylum Pseudomonadota; class Betaproteobacteria; order Burkholderiales; family Burkholderiaceae; genus Pandoraea; species Pandoraea sp. NPDC090278. The sequence goes on from NZ_JBIVYJ010000004.1 coordinate 441,460, forward strand.
GGTGCATCGCGGACTCATCAAGCCCGATACCGTGCGACGTGCCGCTGCGCGACTGCTCTCGGCGCGCATGGTGTACGCGTTCGGGATGGGCGGCGGGTCGTCGCTGCTGGCCGACGAGGCGCGCTACCGCCTCGTGCGTCTGGGGCGTCCGGTCGCCAGCTATCAGGACGCCGTGCTGGCCCGCATGGTCGCCGGGACGCTCGGACGCGAGGACGTCGTACTCGCCTTCTCGGTGAGCGGTCACACGCCGGAGCTGCTGTCCGCCTGCGAAATTGCACGCGAATACGGGGCACAGGTCGTGGCCGTCACTGCAACCGGCTCGCCGCTGGCGGCGCTTGCCGACGAGGTGTTGCCGATCCGCGCGCTGGAAACCGATTTCATTTTCAAACCGTCGTCGTCGCGTTACGCGATGCTGCTTGCTATGGACGTGCTGGCTACGGAGCTGGCGTTGCTCGCCAAGCCGCAGAGTCAGGCGCTGTTGCGACGAATCAAATATGTGCTCGACACACATCGGGGCGGCGGCGATCGTCAGCCTCTTGGAGACTGACATGACTGACATCATTGATCGCAGCGAAAATCTTGCCGATCGCACGGTCGATACGCTGATCACCGACGTTCGTCTGGCGGACGGCTCCGGCACACCCATGACGGACAACCGCTTCGACGTGGCGTTGCGCGACGGCCGCATTCACGCCATCACACCGGCGGGTGGGCACTCAGGCTGGCAGGCGACGCAAGTCGTCGCGGGCAACGGCAACGTGCTGAGCCCCGGCTTCATCGACGTCCATACGCACGACGACACGAACGTCGTGCGCGCGCCTGAAATGACGCCGAAGCTGTCGCAAGGTGTGACGACGGTCGTCGTCGGCAACTGCGGCATCAGCGCGTCGCCGGTCACGCTTAAGGGCGACCCGCCCGATCCGATGAACCTGCTGGGCGAGGCGAACGCGTTCCAATACCCGACGTTCGCCGCGTATGTCGAGGCGCTGGAAAAGGCGCAACCGTCGATCAATGTGGCGGCGCTCATCGGCCACACGGCGCTGCGCAACAACCATATGGATCGTCTCGACCGGCCTGCGACGGAAGCCGAAATCGAAGGCATGCGCGCGCAATTGCGTGAGGCGCTCGACAACGGCGCGCTGGGGCTGTCGACGGGATTGGCTTACGCGAACGCGAATGCCGCACCGACGGAGGAAGTTCTCGCACTGGCCGAACCGCTGGCTGAAGCAGGCGGTCTTTATGCGACGCACCTGCGTACCGAATTCGCCGAGATTCTTGAAGCACTGGACGAAGCCTTCCGCATCGGACGTCATGCGCGCGTGCCGGTGGTCGTCTCGCACCTGAAGTGTGCGGGCGTCGACAACTGGGGACGCAGCACCGAAATCCTCGAAGCGCTCGACAAGGCGCAGCGCTTTCAGCCGGTCGGCTGCGACTGCTATCCGTACACGGCGAGTTCGTCGACGCTCGATCTCAAACAAGTCACCGACGACTTCGACATTCTCGTTACGTGGTCCCAGTCGCATCCCGATCAGGGCGGCAAGCTGCTCGCGACGATTGCCGCCGACTGGGGCGTCGATCTGATGGAAGCGGCGAAGCGTCTGCAACCGGCCGGTGCCGTGTATCACTGCATGGAAGAAGATGACGTGCGCCGCATTCTGCGTCACCCGGCGACGGTGGTCGGCTCGGACGGGCTGCCCAACGATCCGTTGCCGCACCCGCGTCTGTGGGGCGCGTTCCCGCGCGTGCTGGGACGTTATAGCCGCGAGCAGGCGTTGTTCCCGCTGGCGGAAGCCGTCCACAAGATGACTGGCCTCTCCGCCGAGCGTTTCGGTCTGAGCGAGCGCGGATTCGTGCGCGAAGGGTATTGGGCTGACCTGGTGTTGTTCGATCCGGTGACCGTGGCTGACGCCGCGACGTTTACCGATCCGATGCAACCCGCGTATGGCATTTCGGCGGTGTGGGTCAACGGTGTGCTTTCGTGGCAGGACCGCGCACCGACGCAGAACGCGCGCGCCGGACGCTTCGTGCGTCGCGGCACGCCACAGCCGGTGCTTTGAACTGTTGTCATGAGCCGGTGTTGTTGAAAACGATTCGTTGAAAGGAGCGATGATGAGCATCAAACGATATGGCGTGGAAGGCGGGCAAGGCACCGGTGGCCAGCGCATGCCCTTTGCACGCGCGACCGAAGCCGACGGCTTCCTGTTCGTCTCGGGACAGACCCCGATGAAAGACGGCGAAGTGATCGACGGGGGCATCGTCGCCCAGTCGCATCAGGCGATCCAGAACATGATCGCGATTCTGACCGAAGCCGGTTATGGCACCGAGCACGTCATGCGCATCGGCGTGTGGCTGGACGATCCGCGCGACTTCGCGTCGTTCAACAAAGTGTTCAAGGAGTACTTCGGCGACCATCCGCCCGCACGCGCCTGTGTCGTGTCGAGCATGGTCATCGACTGCAAGGTGGAAGTGGACTGCGTGGCGTACAAGAAGCCTGCTGCGTAAGTCACCGTTGCCGAGCGTCCCGTGTATGGAGAAAGCCGACGATCATCGTCGGCTTTTTTTATTTCGACGTTGTGCCTTCCGATTAACCGTGACGGACGTTACCGTTTCGCAAAGTCTGCGGTTTGCCTTCGATGGTTCGTTGTCCCGGAAGCGTGCAATGTTCAGCCTCCTAACTCGAAAGGAGGTCACTGTGACATCAGGAGCCATTGGCGGGACAGGGGCGCGTGCACCGACTGCGCCCATGCACCGGGCTGCCATCGAGTCCGCCGAAGACGCCCGCATCACCATCGATTTCCCCGTGACACCGGACGACGTCCGCTTGCGCTCCCAGACCATGAGCCGGTTGGGGCGCGGTGGGCTATCGGGGGGACTGACCGGTGTGACGATTACGGTACTGGGTATGCTGGGGCTGACGACCGGCGCGTACTACTGCCTTGAAGCCGCCGCCTCGGACGACGATTCGGACGTCGCGCAGCAGGACCGGTGGATGGGGCTGGGCATCGGTTCAGGGATGGCGGGATTGTCGGCGCTCGCGGTGACTTTCGGTCTGGCACAGGTCTGCCAGTGTCTGAAGAAGCGGCGCGAGGCGGAGCGTGAGATGACGACGCTGAGCACGCGCGTGCAATTCGAATCGCCGAGGGAGGGCGGGTCACGTGACTATGTCTGACGATCCGTTGGAACCTGTGGGCCATGCACCGTCGTCGACGTCCATGACTGGAAAGATCGAGGCGGCGCTCGCGGTGGTGCGCGATGCCGAAGCGCAGCGTGACGCGATGGACCTGCCGCGTCCCGGCGCGTGGGACGCCGCGCAGTGCGACGCCGTCTATCGCTGTGGTCACGGGGCGTTTGAGCGCGGTGACTTTGCGCACGCCATCGAGTGCTTTGCGCCGCTGCTGTCAGCGTGCCCGCTTGAAGCAGACTACGCAGTGGCGCTCGCGCTATCGATGCAACGTCAGGGCGAGCCCGAGGCGGCACTGCCGCTGTTCATGGCGGCGGCGCTTTTGGACGAGGACGCCGCCGGGCCGATGTATCGCGTAGGGGAATGTCTGATCGAACTGAGGCAGTTCGACGGCGCGTGCCAGGCGTTGCGGGAGACGATGGCGCGTTGCGGCGGCGAGCCGAAATACGCCAACGTCAGAAACGCCGCGGTGAGACTGATGGCGAAGCTGGGCTATCTCGGCTGACAGCCCAGGTATCGCTTATTGACGTGCCGTACGCGCGTTGTCCGGCATCGGCAACGTGAAGTTGGTACGGAACGGATTGATGTCGAGGCCACCGCGTCGCGTGTAGCGGGCGTAGACGGCCAACTGGGTCGGCTTGCACCGACGCATGATGTCCATGAAGATCCCTTCCACGCATTGCTCGTGAAAGCCGGTGTGACGTCGGTACGAAATCACGTACTTGAGCAAGCCTTCCTGATTGATCGGCGGGCCGACGTAGCGGATCTGCAAGCTGCCCCAGTCGGGCTGGCCAGTGACCGGGCAGTTCGATTTGAGCAGATTGGACACGAGCGTTTCGTCCACAGGCGCTTCGTCGAACGCGGCGGTGAGCAGCGACGCATCCGGCACGTAGATGTCGGTATCGATGTCGAGTCGGTCGACGAGCAAGCCGTCGAGTTCGTCGAGTTGGAGCTTGGCAAAACCGCTCGGCTCAACGAGCTTCACTTGCACCGATGCGCCTGCGGCTTCCGACAGGTCTTGCTGGATCAGAGCGCGCGCGGCGTCGACATTCGCCAGCTTCGTCTGTGCGAATGAGCCGAGGTACAGCTTGAACGACTTCGACTCGATGATGAACGGCGAATCGGCGGGCACCATCGCGGTCAGCAGCGCGATTTGCGGCTTGCCCTTCTCGTTGAGCCACGAGAGTTCGTAGCCGTTCCAGATGTCCGCGCCGAAGAACGGCAGGGCCTCAGGCACACCGATTTCCGCGCGCGCGGGCGCACGGGCGATCGGGAAGAGTTGGGACGGGTCGTACTGCTCGGTGTAGGCAACTTCCTTGCCGAGCGAGGATTGTTCAGGCGTGGTCATGATTGGCGATGCCACTGATGACGTGACCGGTCGGGGAGACGCGGGCCGCCGATTCGCAGTGGCGAGTCTGATCGTCGAAGAAGAAATCGGGCTCGAACTCGCGCAGGAATGCGCCTTTATCGAGCCCGCCCAGGAACATCGCCTCGTCGATGTCGATTTTCCAGTCCATCAGCGTGCGGATGGCACGCTCGTGTGCCGGGGCCGAACGCGCTGTGACGAGCGCGGTACGGATTTTGACCGGCACTTCATGGCCTGCGAGGGTTTGCAAACGGTGCAGCGCGAGCAGCAGCGGCTTGAACGGGCCGGGTGGCAACGGCGTGGCGGCGCGCTCGATTTCGTGCTGCTGGAAGGCGTCGAGGCCGTTACGCTGGAAGACCTGCTCGGCCTCGTCGGAGAAGAGCACCGCGTCGCCGTCGAAAGCGATGCGGATTTCGTCGGGATGCAATTCGGCTTTTTTCGCGGAGTCCGGATACACGCGTGCGGCCGGGAAACCGGCGGCAAGGGCACCGCGCACGTCGCGCTCGTTCGCCGACAGGAACAGATGGGCCCCCAGCGCGTTGAGATAGCCGAACGGGTCGCGTCCGCGCGTGAACACGCCGCGCTCAATCTTGAGATCGAGCTGTCGCGCCGAGCGGAACACGCGCATGCCACTCACCGGATCGTTACGCGAGAGCACTACAACTTCCACGCGATGTTTGTCTTTCGTGTCACCGGCACCGCTGGCCCCATTCACACCACTGGTGTCGCCGCCCTGATTGAACGCGAGCAGCTTCTGCACGAGCGGGAAGGCGACACCCGCTGGTGCGGGCGTGTCGAGGCGGTCGAGCTGATACTGCATGTACGACTGATCGTCGCCGCTCGCCACGCCCGCATCGAACACGCGGTTCTCTTCTTCGAAGTCGAACAGCGCGCGCGACGAGATCGCGACAACGAGTTTGTTCTCGAGCGTGATGGGCATGGCGGCGGCGATTTCCTGTCGTGTATCAGTGGTTGAGTGCTTTGGGGACGTTGTGACTTACCCGAGGAACAGCTTGTACACGGGGTTTTCGCTTTCGTCCCAGTAAGGATAGCCGAGCGTTGCGAGGAAGTCGCGGAACGCGGCCTTCTCGTCGGTCGGGACCTGAATCCCCACGAGGATGTTGCTGTAGTCCGCGCCCTGATTCCGGTAATGGAACAGGCTGATGTTCCAGTTCGGGCTCATGGCCGAGAGGAACTTCATCAGCGCGCCCGGACGCTCCGGAAACTCGAAGCGGTACAGCACTTCGTGACTGGCCAGTGCCGAGCGGCCGCCCACCATGTAGCGGATGTGCTGCTTGGAGAGTTCGTCGTTCGACAGATCGAGCGTCGGGAAGCCGTGACGCTCGAAACCGGCCTTGATGCGCTCGCCTTCGTCGCGGTTGTGCATCTGGATACCCACGAAGATGTGGGCGCTGGACGCTTCACTAATTCGGTAGTTGAACTCGGTCACATTGCGGCTGCCCACCACTTCGGTGAAGCGCTTGAAACTACCGCGCGCCTCGGGAATGGTGACGGCGAACACGGCTTCGCGCGCTTCACCGACCTCGGCGCGCTCGGCGACGAAGCGCAGGCGGTCGAAGTTCATGTTGGCACCCGACGTGATCGCGACGAGCGTTTCGCCCTTGAGCTTCTCACGCTCGGCATAGAGCTTTGCGCCCGCCACGGACAGTGCGCCTGACGGCTCCAGCACGCTGCGCGTGTCCTGGAAGACATCCTTGATGGCGGCGCATAGCTGGTCGGTGTCAACGCGCACGACTTCGTCGAGATACTCGCTGCACAGGCGGAAAGTCTCTTCGCCGACGTATTTGACGGCGGTGCCGTCAGCGAACAGACCGACGTCGTTCAGCAGAACGCGCTCGCCAGCGTGGATGGATTGCGCCATGGCGTCGGAGTCGACCGATTGCACGCCGATGACTTTGATCTCCGGACGCACGGCTTTGACGTAAGCGGCGACACCGGCTGCCAGTCCACCGCCGCCGATGGGCACGAAGATGGCATGCAGCGGGCCTTGGTGCTGGCGCAGGACTTCCATGCCGATGGTGCCCTGACCGGCGATGACGTCGGGGTCGTCGAACGGCGGCACGAAGGTCAGGCCACGCTCGGCTTGCAGTGTCATGGCGTGCGCGTAGGCGTCGCTGTAGGAGTCGCCCGCGAGCACGACTTCGACGGCGCGTCCGCCGTGGGTTTTCACGGCGTCGATCTTGACCTGCGGCGTGGTGACCGGCATGACGATGACGGCCTTGCAGCCCAGACGTGCGGCCGAGTAGGCCACGCCCTGCGCGTGGTTCCCGGCGGACGCGGTCAGCACGCCGCGCTCGCGCTCGGCCTCGCTGAGGTTGGCCATCTTGTTGTACGCGCCCCGAATCTTGAAGGAGAACACCGTCTGGTTGTCTTCGCGCTTGAGATAAATTCGATTGTGCAGCCGCATGGAAAGCGTGCGAGCCGGTTCGAGTTCGCTCTCAAAGGCGACGTCGTAGACTTTGGCGGTCAGGATCTTCTTCAGGTAGTCGGGAGCTGCGTCAGACATGATTTAGGGCTTCTTCAGGTTAGGCACATCAAGGAACAAAAGGACAATGATAGACCAGCACTTCCGCCGGGGCGGTCGCGCTTGGTCTTTCGGGAGAAACAGGAAAGGGGAGTGCGCGCCCTAGCGTAGGTCGTCTGGGGTGTCGATGTCGCGCACGATTCCGGCGTCGTCGACATCGACGATCGTAATGTGCTCGCTAATCAACAGGTCGCGCGCGCCGATGTCGCCATCGAGGGCGGCAAGACGCGAGGTATAGGCGGAACCGAACGCGACGGGATGGCCGCGCTGTCCCTGATAACTCGGCGCGACGATGGCTTCGGGCGACGTGAGGCCGTTCGCAATCGCGCGCAGGGTATTCGGGTGGATGTAGGGCATGTCGGCCAGCGCGACGAGCCAGCCGTCGAGATGTTCGAGCCCCGGGGGCGGATCTTCGTCGACGGCGGCGTTGATACCCGCCGCGAGCGTCGCGCCCATGCCGCGCTTGGTGGCGTGGCTCATGACGACTTCACAACCCGCCTGCAACAGCACGTTCTCCAACTCGGCCGAGTCCGGGCGCACGACCGCAATCACGCGCGGCAATGCGGCCAGCAGCGCGTGGGCGCTGGCGAGGGCAACGGGTCGGTTCAGGGGATCTCCGGGAAGCGGCGCGAGCAGCTTGTTCCGGCGCCCCGCCGCGTCGAAGCGGGTACCGAGTCCGCCTGCCAGTAGAATGGCCACGGGCGGCGTCGAGGGTCGGGTCATGGTCACGCATTATGCGCCAGACTTTTTGTTTCTGCCAAACGCGTGTGCACGCATTCGCCGTGTCGTTAGCTGACCGTCTGGTCGGTCGGGGACGGTGGCGTTGCGGTGTTTTTCGGTCGGATTTTGCTTTCTGCGGAGCTGCATGGAGTCGTTCATCACCTGGCTGCTGGGCGTGTTGGCGTTGCCCGGCGTGGGCCTGCCCGCCATTTTTCTCGTGTCGTTTCTCTCAGCCACACTGCTGCCGATGGGCTCGGAACCCGCGCTCTTCGGCTACGTGGCGCTCAATCCGCATATGTTCTGGACGGCGATTGTCGTGGCGAGCGTGGGCAATACGCTTGGCGGCATGCTGGACTGGTGGATGGGGTTCGCGGCGCGGCGCGCGTTCGTGCGGCTCAAGGCGCGCCGACGGGCCCATGCGCGGGCGGCTGCTGCGGGTGGCGTCGCCGTGACTGTCGATGTGCCGCAGGGGAAGGCAGGCAAGGGGGACGCGGACGGCAAAGCGCCCATGAACGAGCGCTACAGCCGCTGGATGCGCCGCTTCGGGCCGCCGCTGCTCCTGCTCTCCTGGCTGCCTGTTGTTGGCGATCCGCTGTGTACCCTCGCTGGATGGCTCCGGCTCTCGTGGCGCTCATGCCTCGTCTACATCGCCATCGGTAAGACACTCCGCTACATCGCCATCACTTACCTGATGCTTCGTGTGCCCGAATCGTTCTGGCAAGGGATCTTCGCGCCGTTCAAGCATCTGCTTATCGGCTGAGTGAGGCCCCTTTCGGTGGTTCTCACGAAGTCCGGGGGCCGGACCGGGGCCCCTTTCCGCCCCTCAGACATAGACCCAACTCGGTTCAGAAAGGGGCCCCGGTCCGGCGCACCATCATGCTTTCCCAGGACCCACCTTCTTACGCGCTTGTCACCTCGAACGGCAACGCACGCTGACGTTTGCCCGTCAACGCAAAGACGGCGTTCGCATACGCCGGGGCCAACGGCGGTAACCCCGGCTCGCCCATCCCCGTCGGCGCATCGCCCGAGCTAACCACGTGCACATTGATCGCAGGCATGTCGGTCAGACGCGCCACCGTGTACTGGTGGAAGTTGCTCTGCTCGACTTCGCCATCCTTGAGCGTGATCGCCGCACCCGGCAGTGTCGTGCCCAATCCCATCAACGCCGCACCTTCAACCTGCGCTGCAACCGTCAACGGATTGACCGCGAAGTTGCAATGCACGCCCGCCGTGGCACTCACCAGACGCGGTGCACCGTTGCGCATCTCCGCCACCACCACGTACGCCACCACGGAGTCGAACGACTCATGCACGGCCACACCCCACGCTTGTCCCGCGGGCAGTTTGGTCTTGCCGTAACCCGAACGCTCCACGGCCAATGCCAGTGCGTCACGGTGACGCGGATGCTTATCACCCAACAACGCATAGCGGTACGCGACCGGGTCCTGGCCCGCATTCTTCGCCAACTCGTCGATCAACGTCTCCATGACGAACGCCGTGTGGGTGTTGCCCACCGAACGCCACCACAACACCGGCACGTTGACCTTCGGGCTGTGCAACGTCAGGCGTAACGGCACGGCGTACGGGGTGCCCGAGACACCCTCGACACTCGTGCCGTCGATGCCGTTCTTCACCATCATCTTCTCGAACGGCGTGCCCGCCAGAATCGACTGGCCGACGATGGTGTGATTCCACGCAAGTACATTGCCCTTGGCATCCAGACCGATCTCGGCACGATGCACGTACATCGGACGGTAGTAGCCACCGTGTATGTCGTCTTCACGACTCCAGATGACCTTGACCGGCTCGCGATGGCCCGCGCCATGCCATGCCTTCGCGACCTGCGCGGCTTCGACACCATAGTCGGACGTCGGTACCGCACGACGGCCGAAACCACCGCCCGCCATGAGCGTATGCAGCTTCACTTGCTCAGGCTTGAGGTCGAGCGTGCGTGCAATCGCTGCCTGATCGACGGTCTGGAACTGGGTGCCGGTCCACACTTCCGCGCCTTTACCCGAGATCTGCACCGTGCAGTTCAGCGGCTCCATCGGGGCGTGCGCAAGGTACGGGAAGCTGTACTCGGCCACCAACGTCTTCGGTGCGCCCTTGAGTTTGGAGACGTCGGCGTCGATCGCGACGGTGCCCGGCGTCTTCGCCATCTCTTTGTACTTGGCTAACTGCGCCGTGGTGTCGACATGCTCGACGCCGCTGGTGTCCCATTCGGGCTTGAGTGCGTCGCGGCCGGTCTTCGCCTGCCAGTAGCCATCGGCGATGACAGCAACGGCGGTGCCGCCACGGTCGTCCGGAATTTCAAGGACGTCGCGCACGCCCTTGACCGCCTTCGCCGCCTTGGCGTCGAACGACTTCACCTTGGCACCGAACACCGGCGGACGCGCCACGACCGCGACCTTGAGGTTCGGCAGCTTGAAGTCCATGCCGTACATCGGCGTGCCGGTCGACTTGGCCTTGGCGTCCAGGCGACCCGTCGGCTTGCCGAGCAGGCGGAAGGCGGACGGATCCTTGAGCGCAACGTTGGCCGGTACCGGCATGGCCTGTGCCTTGGCGGCGAGGCTGCCGTACGTGGCACGCTTGCCGTTCGGGCCGAGCACGACACCCTTTTCGGTGCGCAACTGGTCGGCCGGGACTTTCCATTGTTGGGCCGCTGCCGCAATCAGCATCGCACGCGCCGACGCACCAATGCGCCGGTACTGCATCCACGAGTGCGCAATGGAGCCGGAGCCGCCCGTCATCTGGATGCCGAACAACGGGTCTTTGTAGACGTCGGCGGCCGGGGCCAACTCGCCACGGACCTTCGACCAGTCGCAATCGAGTTCTTCTGCGACGAGCATCGGCAGCGCCGTTTGCACGCCTTGTCCGAAGTCGAGTCGGTTGACCTGAATGGTGACGGTGTCATCCGGGGCGATGTGCACGAAGGCGGACGGCACGACCGCTGCCGGGGCCGCACCCTGCGCACTGGCCGTGCGCATCATGCCGGGCAGCGACATTTCCAGCATCAGGCCGCCCGCTGCAATCGCGGACGTCTTGAGGAAGCCACGACGGCTCACGCCGGTGAAGTCGCCCACGGCCACGCCGGGACGTTGGGAGAAACGAAGTTCACGCATGTTGGTGTCTCCTCGTCTCAGGCCAGCGACGATGCGGCGTCTTTGATGGCCGCGCGAATGCGGGCGTACGTGCCGCAACGACAGATGTTGCCCGCCATCGCGGTATCGATCTGTTCGTCGTTCGGCGACTTGTTGTCGCGCAGCAGGGCGGTGGCCGACATGATCTGGCCGCTCTGGCAGTAGCCGCACTGCGGCACGTCGTGCTTGACCCATGCGGCCTGCACGGCAGCGCCGACCGGATCGGCACCGACGTTCTCGATGGTGGTGATCTTCTTGCCTTCGACGGCGGAGACTGGGGTGACGCAGCTACGGATGGGCTGGTCGTCGAGATGGACGGTGCAGGCACCGCACAACGCCATGCCGCAACCGAACTTGGTGCCGGTCATGTTGAGCGCGTCGCGCAAGGTCCAGAGCAGGGGAGTGGCGGGGTCGACGTCGACCTTCACCGTTTTGCCGTTCAGTTGGAACGAAGCCATGGAAACACCTCTTGATGGGTGGATAAGTCGGGGGACGGCTAGAACATACTCCCATTCCACGGAAATTTCAGTTCAGAAGTGCGACGCAAGTCGTTGTATCTAAAGGAATATAGCGGTCTGCTTTTATGGTGAAAGTGAGGGGCGAGTGCTGGCGTCGGCGTCGTTGTGAAGCCGCCATCAACGTAGCGATGAAGCGCGCCGCAGGTTCGCACGCGATGGAAAAGAGTGGATTGACGCGTCACGCAGGGGTTTTCGGCGCGGCGCCGACGTGTTGCGGTGCAATGAAGTACAATTCGACCTACATTCCCCTACCAACACTTTCCCAAGCCGGAAGAAAGATCTGGGCATGCGCACCAACTGCCTCACCCCTCTGTGCTTCTGCTCGATGACCGAACACGATTCGTCATCGGCGTCCTTGCACGGCAGTCGTCGATCTCGTTGACCGCAGATTGACCGTTGCCGGCCCGCGCGCACCCCTTGCGCCTGCGGTCGGCACGCCCAGCGCATACCCGATTTTGACTTTCGGCGCGTCCCGCGAGACGAACGCCGACGGCGGATGCACCGCCGCAATGACGAGCCCGACAAGATGAACGCACCCTTGCCCGCCTTCGAGCCGCACGACGCTAAGCATGCCGTAGCCGCTCAACCCCCGCGTCTGCGTGAAATTCCCTACAACTACACGTCGTTTTCGGACCGCGAAATCGTCATGCGCCTGCTCGGCGCGGACGCCTGGGCGATCCTCGACGAACTCCGTGCCGAACGCCGTACCGGCCGCTCGGCACGCATGCTGTACGAAGTGCTCGGCGACATCTGGGTGGTGCGCCGTAACCCGTATCTGCAAGACGACCTGCTCGACAATCCGAAGCGCCGCAAGCTGCTGATCGACGCGCTCGATCACCGTCTGAACGAGATCGACAAGCGTCGCCGTGCCGACGTGGCCGAACACGCCGACGCGCATGGCCGCGAACGCGCTGCCCGCGTCGAGCAACTGGAAGTGGCCGCGCGCCGTGCCGTGGCAGACTTCGCCGCCGAGTTCGAGAAGATGGCGGAACTGCGCCGTCGCGCGAAGAAGGTGCTCGGCCGCACGACCGCCAGCGACAACATCAAGTTCGACGGTCTGTCGCGTGTCTCGCACGTGACGGACGCGACCGACTGGCGCGTGGAATATCCGTTCGTGGTGCTCACGCCGGATAGCGAAGCCGAAATGGCGTCGCTGGTGAAGGGCTGCTTCGAACTGGGGCTGACGGTGATCCCGCGCGGAGGTGGCACGGGCTACACGGGCGGCGCGATTCCGCTCACGTCGTTCTCGGCCGTCATCAATACGGAAAAGCTGGAACAGCTCGACGAAGTCGAATACTCGCAACTGCCGGGCGTCGACAAGCCGGTCGGCACGATCTTCTCGGGCGCAGGCGTGGTCACGCGCCGTGTGGCCGAAGCCGCCGAGCGCGCCGGTCTGGTGTTCGCCGTGGATCCGACGTCGATCGATGCCTCGTGCATCGGCGGTAACGTCGCCATGAACGCTGGCGGCAAGAAGGCCGTGCTGTGGGGCACCGCGCTGGATAACCTCGCCTGGTGGCGCATGGTCGATCCGCAAGGCAACTGGTTGGAAGTCACGCGTCACGATCACAACCTCGGCAAGATTCACGACATTCCGGTCGCCCGCTTCGAATTGAAATGGTTCGACGGCAATCACGCCCCGGGTGAAGTGCTGCTCAAGACCGAGATGCTGGAGATCGAGGGCAAGCGTTTCCGCAAGGAAGGCCTCGGCAAGGACGTGACGGACAAGTTCCTCGCCGGTCTGCCGGGCATTCAGAAGGAAGGTTGCGACGGTCTGATCACGAGCGCGCGCTGGATTCTGCACAAGATGCCCGCGCACACGCGTACGGTGTGTCTGGAGTTCTTCGGCCAGGCGAAGGAAGCGATTCCGAGCATCGTCGAAATCAAGGACTACATGTTCGCGCAGACGGCTGCGGGCGGCGCAATTCTCGCCGGTCTGGAGCATCTGGACGAACGCTATCTGCGCGCCGTGGGCTATGCCACGAAGTCGAAGCGCAACGCGTTCCCGAAGATGGTGCTGATCGGCGATATCGTCGGCGACGACGACAACGCGGTCGCACAAGCGACGTCGGAAGTCATTCGCATGGCCAACGGCAAGAGCGGCGAAGGGTTCGTCGCCGTGTCGGCCGAGGCGCGCAAGAAGTTCTGGCTCGACCGCTCGCGTACTGCCGCCATCGCGCGTCACACGAACGCCTTCAAGATCAATGAAGACGTGGTGATTCCGCTGCATCGCATGGGCGAGTACACGGATCACATCGAACGCATCAACATCGAGCTTTCGCTCAAGAACAAGCTGCAACTGGTCGACGCGCTCGAAACGTTCTTCGAAGCGGGCAACCTGCCGCTCGGCAAAACGGACGACGCGAACGAAATTCCGTCGGCCGAACTTCTCGAAGATCGCGTGCAGACGGCGCTTACGATGCTGCGCGAGGTGCGCGCTCGCTGGGAGTATCTGCGCGACAACTTCGAGATGTCGCTCGCCGACGCCATTCCGCTGCTCAACCGTCACGGCATTCGCGATATCAACGTCGCGCTGAACGACCGTCTGAACAAGCATCCGGAAACGCGCCTCATCGATCTGCTGCAAGACCGTACGGTGCGCATTTCGTGGAAGCAGGAGATTCGCGCCGAGCTGCGTCAGATCTTCACGGGCGGTGAGTTCAAGCCGATCCTCGACGAAGCGCAGGCGATCCACAAGCGCGTGCTGCACGGTCGTGTGTTCGTCGCTCTGCACATGCACGCTGGCGACGGCAACGTGCACACGAACATCCCGGTGAACTCGGACAACTACGAGATGCTCCAGGATGCGCACAAGGCCGTGGCCCGCATTATGGACATCGCCCGCTCGCTCGACGGCGTGATCTCGGGCGAACACGGCATCGGCATCACCAAGCTGGAGTTCCTGACGGAAGCCGAAATCGGCGAATTCCGCGCGTACAAGATGCGCGTGGACCCGGAAGGGCGCTTCAACAAGGGCAAGCTGCTCAATCTGCCCGAACTGCCCGCCGATCTGCGCAACGCCTATACGCCCAGCTTCGGGCTGATGGGCTACGAGTCGCTGATCATGCAGCAGTCGGACATCGGCGCGATTGCCGACAGCGTGAAGGACTGCTTGCGCTGCGGCAAGTGCAAGCCGGTGTGTGCCACGCACGTGCCGCGCGCGAACCTGCTCTACAGCCCGCGTAACAAGATTCTCGCAACGTCGCTGCTCATCGAGGCGTTCCTGTACGAAGAGCAGACGCGCCGTGGCGTGTCGATCAAGCACTGGGACGAGTTCAACGACGTGGCCGATCACTGCACGGTCTGCCACAAGTGCGCCACGCCTTGCCCGGTCAAGATCGACTTCGGCGACGTGACGATGAACATGCGCAACCTGCTGCGCAAGATGGGCAAGAAGAAGTTCAATCCGGGCGCGGCCGCCGGTATGTTCTTCCTGAACGCGACCAATCCCGAGACGATCAACATCACCCGCAAGGTGATGATCGACTGGGGCTACAAGGCGCAACGCTTCGGTGCGGACATCTTCAAGAAGATCGCCAAGAAGCAGACGGCACACCCGCCCGCAACGGTCGGTAAGCCGCCGCTGCGCGAAGAGGTGATCCACTTCGTCAACAAGAAAATGCCGGGCAACTTGCCGAAGAAGACGGCGCGCGCGCTGCTCGACATCGAAGACAACAAGGTGGTGCCGATCATTCGCAATCCGAAGGCCACCACGGTGGATTCGGAAGCGGTGTTCTACTTCCCGGGCTGCGGCTCGGAGCGTCTGTTCTCGCAGGTCGGTCTCGCCACGCAGGCGATGCTCTGGCACGTGGGCGTGCAGACGGTGCTGCCGCCGGGCTATCTGTGCTGCGGCTACCCGCAACGCGGATCGGGGCAGGGCGAGAAGGCCGAGAAGATCGTGACGGACAACCGCGTGCTCTTCCACCGCATGGCCAACACGCTGAACTACCTCGATATCAAGACGGTGGTGGTGTCGTGCGGTACTTGCTACGATCAGCTCGCGGGCTACGAATTCGAGAAGATCTTCCCGGGCTGCCGTATCGTGGACATCCACGAGTACCTGCTTGAGAAGAACGTGAAGCTCGAAGGCGTGAACGGTACGCGCTACATGTATCACGATCCGTGCCACACGCCGATCAAGACGATGGACCCGGTCAAGCTCGTGAACCAGTTGATGGGCAGCGAGAACGACGGCTACAAGATCGAGAAGAACGATCGGTGCTGCGGCGAATCGGGTACGCTGGCGGTCACGCGTCCGGATATCTCGACGCAGATCCGCTTCCGCAAGGAAGAGGAAATGCGCAAGGGCGCGGCGAAGCTGCGGGCGGACGGCAAGGTGGAAGACGTCAAGATCCTGACGAGCTGCCCGTCGTGCCTGCAAGGTCTGTCGCGCTACAACGACGACGCTGATGTCACCGCCGACTACATCGTCGTCGAGATCGCCAAGCACATTCTGGGCGATCAGTGGCTGGTGGACTACGTCAAGGATGCAAACAACGGCGGCATCGAACGCGTGCTGGTCTGATGCACCTCTCACCCCTCGTGCGCCTCTGGGGGACGCGACCGATGCTTGAACGTCGGACACGATGGACTCCCGGGACCTCGGAGGTGGCATGGAGGTAGTCTACACAGCACTGATCCTGCTGTTTGTGGTGGCGCTGACCGGCGTGCTGGTCAGCTTCGTCAGATTCCTGCCGGTCCCGCTCGTGCAGATTGCCGTGGGCGCCGCGCTCGCCTATCCGGGCGCGGGCCTGCACATCGATCTCGATCCCGAGATCTTCTTCCTGCTGTTCATCCCACCGCTGCTGTTTGCCGATGGCTGGCGCATGCCCAAGCGTGAGTTCTGGCACCTGCGCGTGCCGATCGTCGCCATGGCGCTCGGCCTCGTGATCTTCACGGTGCTCGGCGTAGGCTACTTCATCCACTGGATGATTCCGTCGATTCCGCTGGCCGTCGCGTTCGCGCTCGGCGGCGTGCTCTCGCCGACCGATGCCGTCGCCGTCTCAGCGCTCACCGGACGCATGCGCATGCCCACGCGGCTCATGCACGTGCTCGAAGGTGAGGCGATGATGAACGACGCGTCGGGCCTCGTCGCGTTCAAGTTCGCGCTGGTCGCCGCGACCACGGGCATCTTCTCCATCGGTAACGCCACGTTTTCCTTTTTCATCATCGCGCTGGGCGGCCTGCTCGCGGGCTGGGCGGTGACGTGGCTGTTCACGCAATTCCATCGCCGTGTGCTGGACGCCTCCACGGAAGAGCCCGCGACCGTCGTGCTGCTTCTGCTGCTGATGCCGTTCGCCGCCTACCTGCTCGCCGAGCACTTCGGTTTCTCGGGGATTCTCGCGGCCGTGGCGGCGGGCATGACCGTGAGCTCGACCGATTTGCTGAATTCCCGCACGGCCACGCGCATTCTCGGCAACGGGGTGTGGTCGATGCTCGAATTCGTCTTCAACGGCTCGGTGTTCGTGTTGCTAGGCCTGCAACTGCCGGACATCGTGCGCGCGGCGCTGCGTCCGAGCGAGCATCTGTGGGGGACGCTGACGAATCTCGGCGAGCTGATGTTCTACGTCGGCGCGATTTCCGCCGTGCTCATCGTCCTGCGCTTCTGCTGGGTCTGGGTAGCGTGGCGCGTGATGTACTTCCTCGGCATGCGTCGCGGCGAGATCACGATGAAGCCGGGCATGCGATTTACCGGCGTGACGGCGCTCTCCGGCGTGCGCGGCGCGGTGACGCTCGCCGGTGCACTTTCCGTGCCGCTGGCGCTGCCGGGCGGTGCGCCGTTCCCGGGACGCGATCTGCTGATCTTCCTCGCCGCTGGCGTGATTCTGCTCTCGCTTATTGGTGGCAGCCTCGGGTTGCCGATTCTGCTGCGCGGCGTGCGCTGGCCGGTCGAAGACCCGCGCAATCGCGAGATGGGCGAGGCGCGGCTGGCGGCGTCCGAAGCGGCAATCCGTGCGGTGGAGTCGCTGCAGAAGATGATCGCCAAGTCGGGCGACGAACTGGATACGGCTGTGTGCGCGGAGGCGGCGGCGCGGGTGATGGGGCGGTATCGCCGCACGCTCAACGCTGCGACGGCGACCGAAGAGATGCGCGAGCGCGCGGTGCGTGAGGTCGAGGTGGAGCGGCGCCTGCGGGCCGCCGCGTTGCAGGCGGAGCGCGTGGAGTTGTCGCGTCTGCGCATTACGCACCGCATCAACGACGAAACGCTGCGTGAACTGCTCAGCGAAATCGACTTCGCCGAACTCGCGCTGGGGCCGGTCGATCCGGCCACCGGCAAGCGTCGCAAAGGAAAGAAGCACTGACATGTGCCGTCCTTTCATTGCTTTCATCGCATTTGGGACGGCAGCACGACAGGCCAACGGGAGGGAGAATCATCATGGAATGTCCGTTTTGCGCCGGTGACGGCGGCGAAGTGGTGTGGCGCGATCCGGTGTTGCGCGTGGTGCTGGCGAGCGAGCCCGGTTATCCGGGCTTCGCGCGCGTGATCTGGAGCGAGCACGTCGCAGAGATGAGCGATCTGCCGCAGGCGGCGCGTGAGCATGTGATGCGCGCCGTGTTCGCCGTCGAGACCGCGCAGCGCACGGTGATGTCGCCGCACAAGGTCAACGTCGCGAGTCTGGGCAATATGGTGCCGCACGTGCATTGGCACGTGATTCCGCGTTATCGCGACGACATCCACTTCCCCGGTTCGGTCTGGAGCGCGCCGCAGCGCGAACTGCCGGAGGCGGTCATCGCAGAGCGCTCGGCATGGCTGCCAGCGTTGCGCGAGGCCATCGTGGCAGAATTGGAACGCATGCCGGGCTGGCCTGCCTGATTAAGCGGGCTGAATGAGTTGGCTGAATGAGCGACCTGATTCAGCGACCTGACTGAGCACGCCTGAGCGGCTATACTGCCCGCCGATGTGCCGAATGAGGCACTCGCGCAGTTTCTGCGCGCGGCGACCGAATTTTCTGGAGCAAGATCATGGCTGGGCTGGAGAAAGACACGCCGATTCCCGTTTCCCTGACGCTGCATCGCGCATCAAAGGTG
This sequence comes from Pandoraea sp. NPDC090278, assembly GCF_044772185.1. Taxonomy (NCBI): domain Bacteria; kingdom Pseudomonadati; phylum Pseudomonadota; class Betaproteobacteria; order Burkholderiales; family Burkholderiaceae; genus Pandoraea; species Pandoraea sp. NPDC090278. The sequence goes on from NZ_JBIVYJ010000004.1 coordinate 459,956, forward strand.
CTGGAACTCGGTTACGAAGACGGCAAGACCTACCGCCTGCCGTTCGAAATGCTGCGCGTGCTCTCGCCGTCGGCGGAAGTGCGTGGTCACGGGCCGGGGCAGGAGACGCTGCAAACCGGCAAGCGTGACGTCACGCTGAACGGTCTGGAGCCGATCGGCAATTACGCCGTGCGTCCCGTCTTCTCGGACGGCCACGACACCGGCATCTATTCGTGGGATTACCTCTACGAGCTGTGCGTGCGTCAGGACGCGCTCTGGCAGGAATACCTGGACAAGCTCGCGGCAGCGGGTGTCGATCGCGACACGCCGATGGTGTCGCCCGCGGCCGGTGGCTGTCACCACCATTGAGGCCCCGGCGCCGCGCACACGCGAGTGTGTGCCCGCTTACCTGATTTTGGAGATGTGCAATGGGTGATCAGACCCACTTCGGTTATACGACCGTAGACGAGAAGGAAAAAGCTGGCAAGGTTGCCGAGGTGTTCCATTCCGTCGCGAGCAAGTACGACATCATGAACGACCTGATGTCGGGCGGCCTGCACCGCATCTGGAAGGCCTTCACGATCGGACGCGCCGCTGTGCGTCCCGGCTTCAAGGTGCTCGACATCGCTGGCGGTACAGGCGATCTGTCGAAAGCGTTTGCACGTGCGGCGGGCCCGACCGGCGAAGTCTGGCACACCGACATCAACGAATCGATGCTGCGCGTGGGCCGCGATCGTCTGCTCGACGACGGCATCGTCACGCCGTCGCTGCTGTGCGACGCCGAGAAGCTGCCGTTCCCGTCGAACTATTTCGACGTGGTGACCGTGGCGTTCGGTCTGCGCAACATGACCCACAAGGACGCCGCGCTCGCAGAAATGCGCCGCGTGATCAAACCGGGCGGCAAGGTCATGGTGCTGGAGTTCTCGAAGGTCTGGCAGCCGCTGGAAAAGGCGTACGACGCGTATTCGTTCAAGGTGCTGCCGTGGCTGGGCTCGCGCATCGCGGGCGACGCCGACAGCTATCGCTATCTGGCCGAGTCGATTCGCATGCACCCGGATCAGGAAACGCTCAAGTCGATGATGGAAGATGTCGGTCTTGAGCGCGTGGAGTATCACAACCTGACCGCCGGTGTCGTCGCCCTGCACATCGGACGCAAGTTCTGAGTACACACTCACTTACCTGATCGTCCAGACGACATGCAGCGCCCCGGATTGCGGAGAAACGCCGCGCCGGGGCGTTTTGTTTGCCGTTACCTAAGTACAAGCTAATTTTGCTGTGGCAGAATCGCCCATCGCCTTATCTGGTTTTAGTACGTAAAAAACGTCTGAACCATTTGGGTTGACGTCTGTCAGTAGACAGCAACCTATAACTCCACGGAGAGACCAGAACGATGTTCCAGTTCCTGAAAAACAAGCTGTTGTTGGGCGTTGTGGCCGGCGTAGTGGCGGTCGGCATGACGATCGCGGACGCTGACGCCAAGCGCGTTGGCGGCGGCCGGAGCATCGGCAAGCAGTCCAACACCGTGACGCAACGTCAGGCAACGCCGCAGCAGCCGGCGCAAGCCGCCCCGGGCGCAGCCCCGACTCAGGCCGCTCCGGCGGCCGCAGGCGCAGGTGCCGCAGGTGCGGCCGCAGCCGCCAAACCGGCCAACCGCTGGCTCGGACCGATCGCTGGTCTGGCCGCAGGCCTCGGTATTGCCGCGCTGTTGTCGCACTTCGGCATGGGTGGCGCATTCGCCAGCATGATGGCCAACGTCATCATCATCGCGTTGATCGCGTTCGCCGTGATGTGGCTGATCCGTCGCTTCCGCGGCAATAAGTCGCAGTCCCAGACGCCTGCCTATGCAGGCGCGGGCAACGACGCATCGTCGAACAATTCGCTGCGTCAGCAGTGGGATAACCAGCAGCAACCGCAGCAATCGCAGCAGACCGCCTTCCAGACGGCTGCCCCGGTCGCCGCAGGTGCCGCAGCCGGTGCCGCCGCAGCCGAGTCGTTCGGTGTGCCGGCCGGTTTCGACACGGAAGGCTTCCTGCGCAGCGCGAAGGTGTACTTCAACCGTCTGCAAGCCGCCTGGGACAAGGGCGATCAGGCCGACATCAACGAGTTCACCACGCCGCAGATGTTTGCGGAAATCAAGATGGACCTCGAAGAACGCGGTAAGTCGACCAACCGTACGGACGTCGTGCAACTGGACGCCGAACTCCTCGGCATCGAGCAATCGACCAGCGAGTACATGGCCAGCGTTCGTTTCTCGGGCCTGATCCGCGAAGCCGAAGGTGCCGCCGCCGAGCCGTTCAACGAGGTGTGGAACCTGACCAAGCCGGTGACCGGCAACGGTGGCTGGGTGCTCGCCGGGATTCAGCAGCTCGCGTAAGCTGGCTTAAGCCGAAGTAGGCTGGCGACGTTTTTGGCGTAACCTGCCTTACAATGAGAGCCCGCGCGTCAATGCGCGGGCTCTTTTGTTTTTGCCGTCCGAAGGTTGTCTGCGGACGGCGTCTTTCGGTGCGACCGGTGTTCAGCACCGGCCGGCCGCCAAGCTCATGACCGTAGCCGCCAAAGCCTTTGCCGCCACCGTGAACCATTTGCTTGCCCGCGAACCGTGGGCACGCGACCGTCTGCGCCATCATGTCGGTGCGTCCGCCCGGCTGGCCATGTCGGCAATCGACGTGCGCCTGCGTGTGGGCGACGACGGCTATCTGGCCGCCACTGAGGCGGACTTCCCCTGCGACGTCAGTATCTCGGTGCCCCCGGCGGCGCTGGCCGACTTCGCAGGCGGCGGACAGGCCGCCGTGATGCGTCACGTTAAGATCGAAGGCGACGCCGAATTCGCCAATACGGTGTCCTATCTGGCGCAGCATCTGCGCTGGGAAGTGGCCGAAGACCTTAGCAAGGTCATCGGCGACGCCGCAGCCCATCGCGTGACGGAGACCGGCCGCGCGGCTGTTGCGGGCGCTCGCCGCACAGGCGGCACGCTGGTGCGCTCGCTGGCCGATTACTTCGTGGAAGAGAACCCGCTGCTGGTAGCGCGTCCGCGTCTGGATGCGATGCGCTCCGATATCGGCACGCTGCGCGACGACCTCGCGCGGCTGGAAAAGCGTCTCGAGAAGCTGGAACGTCTGAAGGGATCGCCCGATGCGGCGTCCCGCACTACCGGAGGCCGCTGACCGATGCGTCTCCTGCGTCTCATCAAGATTTTCTTCGTCTGCTATCGCTACGGGCTCGACGAGCTGGTGCTCTCGAGCATTCCGCATCCCTTCACGCGCGCGCTGCTGCGCGTGCTCACGATTGGCCGCAGTGGGCTGAAAGCGCCGCGCGGCGAACGTCTGCGTCTGGCGCTCGAATCGCTGGGTCCGATCTTCGTGAAGTTCGGGCAGGTGCTGTCGACGCGTCGCGATCTGATGCCGCCGGACCTCGCACAGGAACTGGCGCGCTTGCAGGATCAGGTGCCGCCGTTCGATCCGCAGGTCGCCCATGCGAGCATCGAAAAGTCGCTGGGCCGTCCGCTCGACGAAGTGTTTGTGGAGTTCGAGCGCATGCCGGTGGCGAGCGCTTCGATTGCGCAGGTGCACTTTGCGCGGGTTCGCGATGGCGAGCACGCAGGCAAGGAGGTCGCGGTCAAGGTGCTGCGTCCGAACATGCTCAACGTGATCGACAGCGATCTGGCGCTCATGCGCGATCTGGCCGGTTGGGTGGAGCGTCTGTGGCCGGATGGCAAGCGTCTGAAGCCGCGTGAGGTCGTGGCCGAGTTCGACAAGTATCTGCACGACGAACTCGACCTGATGCGCGAGGCCGCCAATGCCGCGCAGTTGCGTCGCAACTTCATCGATTCCGGCATGTTGATGGTGCCGGAGATCTACTGGGAATTCAGTTCCAGTTCCGTGCTTGTGATGGAGCGCATGCATGGCGTGCCGATCAGTCAGATCGACGTGCTGCGCGAGGCGGGCGTCGATCTGAAGAAGCTCGCGCGCGAAGGCGTCGAGATCTTCTTTACGCAGTTCCTGCGCGATGGCTTCTTCCACGCCGATATGCACCCGGGCAACATCCTGGTGAGCCTGGATCCCGCAACGTTCGGACGCTACATCGCGCTCGATTGCGGCATCGTCGGGGCGCTGTCCGAATTCGACAAGAACTACCTCGCGCAGAACTTCCTCGCGTTCTTCCGTCGCGACTATCACCGGGTGGCGTCGCTGCACCTGGAGTCGGGCTGGGTGCCGCCGGACACGCGCGTAGAAGAACTCGAAGGCGCGATCCGCGCGGTGTGCGAGCCGTACTTCGATCGTCCGCTCAAAGAGATTTCGCTGGGGCTGGTGCTGATGCGTCTGTTCCAGACGTCGCGCCGCTTTAACGTCGAAATTCAGCCGCAACTCGTGTTGCTGCAAAAAACGCTGCTCAATATCGAAGGGCTGGGACGTCAGCTCGATCCCGATCTGGATCTCTGGAAGACGGCCAAGCCGTTCCTGGAGCGCTGGATGGCCGAGCAGATCGGCCCGCGCGGCTGGCTGGAGCGGTTGAAGGCGGAAGTGCCGCAGTGGAGCAAGACGATGCCGCAATTGCCGCGGCTGATCCATCAGGCACTGGCGGCGCACGCACGTCCGCAGGACGACACGCTGATGCTCGCACTCCTTCAGGAGCAACGCCGCACCAACCGCCTGCTGACCGGCGCGTTCTGTCTGGTCGGCGGTATCGCCATCGGTGTGCTGACGGCGTTCGTGTGGTTGTATAGCTAAGGTTTCGAAGGGGACGGACGTGGTCGTGAATCGTAGGCATTCGATAGTGCTCCACGCCTCGCGCGAAGGAGATTCGCCGGAGAAGAGCGGGGCAACGCCCGTGCCATCGGTGCCATCGGTGCCATCGTTTTCCCATCGCGATCCGTCGCGCGCCGAATTCTGGGACGAACGTTTCGCCAGCGCCTTCATGCCGTGGGACGCCGCCGGTGTTCCGCAGGCGCTGCGCGAGTTCGTGGCAGGCGAGGGCGCACCGCGCGCCACGCTGATCCCCGGTTGTGGTGCAGCGTACGAAGCTGCGTGGCTTGATGCACAGGGCTGGCCGGTGCGCGCCATCGACTTCTCGCCGGGGGCCGTCGATGCGGCCAAGGCACAACTGGGCGCACGGGCGTCGCTCGTCGAGCAAGCCGACTTCTTCACTTACACGCCGCCGTTCACGCTCGACGTGATCTACGAGCGCGCGTTTCTCTGTGCGCTGCCTCGCGATCTCTGGCCGGGCTACGCCCGTCGTATGGCGCAACTGCTGCCGTCGGGCGGACGTCTCGCCGGATTCTTCTTCCTCAAGGAAACGCCCAAGGGGCCGCCGTTCGGCATGACGCCGGAGGCGCTCGATGCGCTGCTGTCGCAGGACTTCGTCTGCGAGGCCGATCGTCTCGTCGACGACTCGGTGCCGGTCTTTGCCGGGGCCGAACACTGGATGGTCTGGCGGCGTCGCTGAAGCCTCATGCCCGGCGGTCTGCCCGTCGAAGCCTCCTGGCGACGTGTTTGTACAACACGTCGCTGACGTCAACTGCGCCTAATCCCCTGACAGTCACTCGGTATTTCCCGATATTTGCCACGAACCGTCCGGGGATTTGTGACTTTTTTCCCCGCGCATCCCGCGCGCCGCTATAATCGGCCCAAAATTTTTTCCCCAGGTGGCAAAAACGGGCGCCCACGAGCGCTGAATCGCATCAGCCCCGTCATGCACGACCTGATTTTCTGTTGCCCGGAAGGCTGCGGCCCAAGGCTCGGTTTCGTTGGCTTGCGCGGCGGCTTCTGTCGGCCGGATCACGCCCGCCTTTAACGTTTCCCTGCCGCGACCGTCGCTCTGGGGCTTGGCTGGGGCCGCGTTATGCTGATCTGGTTTGTCATTCTGTATTGGGTCATTTCGGTGGCTATCGGGCTGTTGGCCGCCCTCAAGGTCCGCAATACCAAGGATTTCACCGTCGCTGGCCGCCGTCTGCCTTATGGCATGGTCGTGGCTGTCGTGTTCGCGACCTGGTTCGGCTCGGAAGCAGTGCTCGGCATTCCTGCGACGTTCATCGGCGAGGGCCTGCGCGGCGTGGTCGCCGATCCGTTCGGCTCGTCGATGTGTCTGGTCCTCGTGGGCATGTTCTTCGCCCGCAAGCTGTATCGCATGAATCTCATGACGATCGGCGACTTCTACAAGCTCAAGTACAACCGCACGGTCGAGGTGGTGACATCGGTCGCCATCGTCATTTCGTACCTCGGCTGGGTCGGCGCACAGATCAAGGCGCTGGGCCTCGTGTTCCATACGGTGTCCGGCGGTGCGATGTCGGAGCCGACGGGCATGATCATCGGCGCGATCTCGGTGCTGGCCTACACGCTGCTGGGCGGCATGATTTCGGTGGCCGTGACCGACTTCATCCAGATGATCATCATCGTCGTGGGGCTGGTGTACATCGCCGTGGTCGTGTCGGGCATGGTGCCGGGTGGGGCGAGTGCGGTGATCGCGCACGCTTCTGAGGCGGGCAAGTTCGTGTTCCTGCCGGAGATGAATCCGGCGGATGTCTTAGCGTTCATAGCGGCCGGTGTCACCATGATGTTCGGCTCGATCCCGCAGCAGGACGTGTTCCAGCGCGTGATGTCGTCCAAGTCGGAGAACATTGCCGTCTCCGGTTCCGTGACGGGCGGCGTGCTGTACTTCTTCTTCACGTTCATCCCGATTTTCCTCGCCTACTCGGCGCTGCTGATCGCCCCGTCGATGGTCCAGAAGTACCTCGGCACCGACCCGCAACAGATCCTGCCGCAGTTGGTGCTCACCAGCGTGCCGATCGTCGCCCAGGTGATGTTCTTCGGGGCGTTGCTCTCCGCCATCAAGAGCTGTGCGTCGGCGACGCTGCTGGCACCGTCGGTGACGTTCGCGGAGAACATCATTCGTCCGATGCTCAAGGGCCAGATCGACGACAAGCATCTGCTGCGTCTGATGCGGATCGTCGTGCTGTGCTTCACGGCGCTGGTGCTCGTGTACGCCCTGAACTCGAAGGCGTCGATCTTCCAGATGGTCGAGAGCGCGTACAAGGTCACGCTCGTGTGCTGCTTTGTGCCGCTGGCGTTCGGTCTGTACTGGAAGCGCTCCAGCTCGCTGGGCGGCACGCTGGCCGTGTTCTTCGGGCTGATCGTGTGGATTGCCTGCGAAGCCCTTGCGCCGGAAGCGCTGGTGCCACCGCAACTGGCCGGTCTGCTGGCGTCGATTACGGGGATGGTCGTCGGCTCGCTGCTGCAACCGGCCTCGGAGCGCGGGCAGCCGCCGGAGCCGCAGGTCTCGACGATCTGACGCGGGCCGATGGCGAGCGCATAGCGAACGGGGCGGCAACTGCCGCCCTTTTCCATTGACGACGCGGCTTGCCACGCGGATCGCGGCGACGCCCGGTCTTGATCTTGCCCCACGACGCCCCCATTTATCTCCGTACAAATCCCGAAAGCCTTGTGAAGCGGTTATAATTCAAGGCTTTGCGCGCCTTTTTCCGTCGGAAAGAATCATGCCTATCTATGCCTATCGTTGCGAAACATGCGGTTTCGCCAAGGATGTGCTGCAAAAAATGAGCGATGACCCGCTCACCCAGTGCCCCGAATGCGGCAAGGACTCGTTCGTCAAGCAGGTGACTGCTGCCGGGTTCCAGCTCAAGGGCTCGGGATGGTATGTGACCGATTTCCGCGGTGGTTCGGGCGGCGCAAGCGCACCGGCATCGGGCGCGGCAGCATCGGCAGCTCCGGCAGCCGCCTCGTCGGGCGAGAGCGCCTCTGCATCGTCGGCTTCGGCTGGCGGCGAGTCGTCGAGCGCCCCGGCAGCGAGCTGCGGCGGCGGTTGCGCCTGCCATTAAGCCGAATTTCCCCTGACCCCCAGTAGCCGACCACATTCGCGAGTCCTGCCATGAGCGTCAAAAAACCCGCGTTGAAGACGATTTTCCTCACCGGCCTGCTGGTGCTGGTGCCCCTCGCCATCACGCTTTGGGTGCTCGGCCTGATCATCGGCACGATGGATCAGACCCTGCTGCTCCTGCCGGACGAGTGGCAGCCGTCGCGCCTGCTCGGTCTGCGCATTCCAGGCTTCGGCGTGATCGTCACGCTCGCCTTCGTGTTCGTCGTCGGCCTTCTGACGCATAATTTCATTGGCCAGAAGCTGGTCGGCTGGTGGGAAGCCATTCTGACGCGCATTCCCATCGTTGGACCCTTGTACGGTAGCGTCAAGCAGGTCTCCGACACGCTGCTCTCGAGCAGCGGCAACGCGTTTCGCAAGGCGTTGCTCGTGCGTTATCCGCACGGAGAGTCCTGGACCATCGCTTTCCTGACCGGCGCGCCGGGCGGCGATGTGGTCAATCACTTGCAGGGCGAGTATGTGAGCGTCTATGTCCCGACGACGCCGAATCCGACCTCGGGCTTCTTCCTGATGATGAAGACGAGCGACGTGATCGAACTCGACATGACGGTCGACGCTGCACTGAAGTACATCGTATCGATGGGCGTGGTGGCGCCCGCCCACAACCCGCGCCAACAACGTCCCGGTCCGCTCCTGTGAGCCACCGGGATCTGACGACGCCATTTTTTGAAAATCGGAACAGCAAAATGTCCATGCGTACCTCCTACTGCGGTCTGGTGACCGAGCAACAACTGGGCCAGACGGTCAAGCTTTGTGGCTGGGTCAATCGCCGCCGTGATCACGGCGGGGTCATCTTCATCGACCTGCGCGATCGCGAAGGTCTGGTGCAGGTCGTGTGCGATCCGGACCGCGCTGAGATGTTCAAGGCCGCCGAAGGCCTGCGCAATGAGTTCTGCGTGCAGATCACGGGTCTCGTGCGCAGCCGTCCGGCCGGCACCGAGAACGCCAACCTGACGAGCGGCAAGATCGAAGTGCTGTGCCACGAGCTCCAGGTGCTCAACCCGTCGGTCACGCCCCCGTTCCAGCTCGACGACGAAAACCTGTCGGAAACCACGCGCCTCACGCATCGCGTGCTGGATCTGCGTCGTCCGCAGATGCAATACAACCTGCGCCTGCGTTACAAGGTGGCGATGGAAGTGCGCAAGTATCTCGACGCGCAAGGCTTCATCGACATCGAAACGCCGATGCTCACGAAGAGCACCCCGGAAGGCGCGCGCGACTACCTAGTGCCGTCGCGTGTGAACGCCGGTCAGTTTTTCGCGCTGCCGCAATCGCCGCAGCTGTTCAAGCAGTTGCTGATGGTGGCGGGCTTCGACCGCTACTACCAGATCACCAAGTGCTTCCGCGACGAAGACCTGCGCGCTGACCGTCAGCCGGAATTCACGCAGATCGACTGCGAAACCTCGTTCCTCTCGGAGCAGGAAATCCGCGATCTGTTCGAGAACATGATCCGTCACGTGTTCAAGGAAGCCATCGATGTCGAACTCGACGCGAAGGTGCCGGTCATGGAGTACTCGGAAGCGATGCGCCGCTTCGGTTCGGACAAGCCGGACCTGCGCGTGAAGCTCGAATTCACCGAGCTGACCGACGTGATGGGCGACGTGGACTTCAAGGTGTTCTCGGTGCCCGCCACGACCGAAGGTGGCCGTGTGGTCGCCCTGCGCGTGCCGGGCGGTGCAGAGATCTCGCGCAGCGAAATCGATGCTTACACCGACTTCGTGAAGATCTACGGTGCGAAGGGTCTGGCCTGGATCAAGGTCAATGAAGTGGCCAAGGGTCGCGACGGTCTGCAGAGCCCGATCGTGAAGAACCTGCACGACGCCGCAGTCGCTTCGATCCTTGAGCGCACCGGCGCGCAAGACGGCGACATCATCTTCTTCGGCGCGGACAAGGAAAAGGTCGTCAACGACGGTATCGGCGCACTGCGTCTGAAGATCGGTCATTCGGAATTCGGCAAGTCGCACGGCCTGTTCGAAGCCGGCTGGCGTCCGCTGTGGGTCGTCGACTTCCCGATGTTCGAGTACGACGAGGAAGACGCCCGTTGGGTCGCCTGCCACCACCCGTTCACGAGCCCGAAGGACGAGCACATCGACTACCTCGAGACCGACCCGGGCAAGTGCCTGGCGAAGGCCTACGACATGGTGCTCAACGGCTGGGAAATCGGCGGCGGTTCGGTCCGTATCTTCCAGGAAGACGTGCAGAGCAAGGTGTTCCGCGCGCTCAAGCTGGGTGAAGAAGAAGCGCGTGCGAAGTTCGGCTTCCTGCTCGACGCCCTGCAATACGGCGCGCCCCCGCATGGTGGCATCGCGTTCGGTCTGGATCGCGTCATCACGATGATGGCCGGTGCCGATTCGATTCGCGACGTGATCGCGTTCCCGAAGACGCAACGTGCACAGGATCTGCTCACGCAAGCGCCGTCGCCGGTCGACGAGCGTCAACTGCGCGAACTGCACATCCGCCTGCGTCAGCCGGAAGCACCGAAGGCGTAAGCCTACGCGTTGCGTCCGTACGCTACTGCCGGGACCTGCGTCCCGGCGTGGTGAGCCGGTTGGAAAACCCCCTTTGCCGCGAGGCGAGGGGGTTTTTGCTTTCTGGCGCGCTCGATGTGTCAATGCCGGTGATTTGGGCGATGCGCCCGCGTGATGTTCGGGATCCGTGCACCGCAACGTCGCGCAGGCCCTATACAATGCATCATCGCTGCCTGAACCCCGTTGCCTGCATGAAACCCTTCAAGATTCCCGAATCCGTGCTGGTCGTGATCTATACGCCAGCGCTCGACGTCTTGCTCATCGAGCGTGCCGATGCAGGGAATTTCTGGCAGTCCGTCACCGGCAGCAAGGATCAGCTCGACGAGCCTCTGGTCGAGACCGCCGCGCGCGAAGTCTTCGAAGAGACGGGCATTCGGGTGGCGAACGGCACACCGGTGCCCGATGCCGCGCTGACCGACTGGCATCACGAGATTCAGTACAACATCTACCCGCGCTGGGCGCATCGCTACGCGCCGGGCATCACGCGTAACACCGAGCACTGGTTTGGTCTGTGTGTCCCGGAGAACACGCTCGTGACGCTCTCGCCGCGCGAGCACGTCGACTATGTCTGGTTGCCGTGGGAAGCGGCGGCCGAGCGTTGCTTCTCTCCCTCGAACGGCGACGCCATCCGGCAGTTGCCGTTACGCGTGCGCTGACCGTCCGCCCCATGTCCCGCGTGCTCATCGTCACCATCGTCCCCATCGCCCCTCCGCCTAGCCGATGAGCAAATATCTGCCGTTCTCCCGCGACAACGAACTGGCACTGCTCTATCTCGGCGCGAACTACTTCACCGCCCTCATCGACGCCATCGACCGCGCCGAGCACGACGTGGCGCTCGAAACGTACATCTTCGAAGCCGATGACGCCGGGGAGAACGTCAGCGCCGCGCTGCAACGAGCGGCGCAACGTGGCGTCAAGGTTCGGGTGATCACGGACGGCATCGGCACCAGCCGACGCTTGCCGTTCTTCGACGCGTGGCGTGAGAGCGGGGTGGCGCACCGCATCTATAACCCTCGGCTTTTCGGCAAGTTCGGCTTTTCGCGCACGCATCGCAAGATCGCTGTCGTCGATCACGCGGTGGCGTTCGTGGGCGGCATCAACATCATCGACGACTACAACAGCGGCGGCGGTGGCGGCACGCGCATGGACGACCCGCGCTGGGACTTCGCCGTGCAATGCCGCGGGCCTATCGTCGCCGAGATTGTCGCGGCGTTCCACATTCAATGGCAGCGTCTCGCACCGGGGTATCTCGGTACGCCGTTTCGCCACCGTCGCCGGGGCTTGCGCGGGCGTTTGCACGCGCCCTATACCGGTCAGGCGGCCTTCGTCGCGCGAGACAACCTCCACAATCGTCGCGCGGTCGAGAAGGCGTATCTGATGGCGCTGGGACGGGCGCGTCACGAGGTCTGGCTTGCCAATCCGTACTTCGTCCCGGGACGTCGTCTGCGACGCGCCCTCACGCAGGCCGCCAGACGCGGCGTGTCGGTGCATCTGCTCATCGGCCGCAAGGAATTCCGTCTGCTGGATACGGCGGTGCCGTGGCTATACGCCAAGCTGCTCGACGCCGGGGTGCGCATCGGTGAGTACGACATGCGTCAGTTGCACGGCAAGGTGGCGGTGGTGGACGATGTCTGGGCGACGGTCGGCTCGTCAAATCTCGATGCGTTGTCCCTGTTTCTGAATCACGAAGCCAATGTCGTCGTGCTCGACGATCCCGTTGTCATCGAACTGCGCGACCATATTCGTCGCGCGTTCGGGGACGCACGCCTGATCGACCCGGAGCGCTACGGCGAACGCTCGCGCTGGCGGCGCTTCCGTCAGTGGATGGCTTACCGGCTCTACCGCCTGGCGATGAAACTGCTCACGCGCGGCAAGTACGACTGAGCGGCGTCTGCCCCTTCCCAACCGCCCGCCCGCGCCCGCCGGGCCGGGGTCCAGGCCCAATACCGATTAGGTATTCCGGTCTAATAAATTCCTTGTTACCCCATGGACGTTTCCCAATAATAGGACGGCCGTTCGATTTTTTGGTTAGCATCGAAGAACGGATAACCAAAGCGATGCAAAACATATGCGAAAGGGTGAACAGACACGTGCCGCGATCCTGAATGCCGCGCTTGAACTGGCGGGGCGGGATGGGCTTGAGGGGCTGACGATCGGCTTGCTGGCCGATCGTATGCAAATGAGCAAGAGCGGCGTCTTCGCGCACTTTGGGTCGCGTGAAGATTTGCAGATCGAAGTGCTGATGGAATACCACCGGCGCTTCGATGAAGAAGTGTTCGCTCCCAGCATGGAAGCGCCGCGCGGCCTGCCGCGACTCAGAGCGCTGGTGGATCGCTGGATGGACAAGCGGATTCGCGAAGTGACGACGGGCTGCATCTATATCAGCGGCGCTGTCGAGTATGACGATCGTGCGGCCAGTCCGGTGCGCGAAGCCTTGGTGAAGAGTGTGCAGTTGTGGCGATCTGCCCTGCTGCGCGCGATTACGCAAGCGAAGGAGGAGGGACATCTGCGCCCGGACACCGATCCGCGCCTGATGCTCTTTGAAATGTACAGCCTGACACTCGGCCTGCATCACGACGCGCGCTTCCTTCGGGACCCCGGCGCCGTCGACATGACCCGGGTGGCACTGGAAAAACTGATTTCGTCTTATCAGCGCGGGTGAGGCGCGAGCCGTCCGCGATTCGATTCGATTTGTTCGGAGGAGTAGGTCATGGGACAGTACAACGCGCCGCTGCGCGACATGCAATTCGTCATGCACGAACTGCTGGGCGTGGAAAACGAATTGAAGGCGATGCCGAAGCACGCGGACATCGATGCCGACACCATCAATCAGGTGCTCGAAGAAGCCGGCAAGTTCTGTAGCGAAGTCGTCTTCCCGCTGAATCAAGTGGGCGATCGCGAAGGCTGTAAATACGAAGGCGACGGCGTCGTCACCACGCCCACAGGCTTCAAGGCTGCTTATCAGCAATACGTCGAAGCTGGCTGGCCGTCACTGGCGTGCGATCCGGAATTCGGCGGTCAGGGACTGCCGCAGGTCGTGAACAACGCCCTGTACGAAATGCTCAACTCGGCCAACCAGGCGTGGACGATGTATCCCGGCCTGTCGCACGGCGCTTATGAGTGTCTGCATGCCCACGGCACCCCCGAACAACAGTCCACCTATCTGCCGAAGATCGTGTCGGGCGAATGGACGGGCACGATGTGCCTGACCGAGCCGCACTGCGGCACCGACCTCGGCATGCTGCGCACGAAGGCAGAGCCGAACGGCGACGGTTCGTACGCCATCTCCGGCACCAAAATTTTCATCTCGGCGGGCGAGCACGACATGGCCGCCAACATCGTTCACCTCGTGCTGGCACGTCTGCCGGATGCGCCGCCGGGAACGAAGGGCATCTCGCTGTTCGTCGTGCCGAAGTTCATCCCCGATGCGAACGGTGCACCGGGCGAGCGCAACGGCATCAAGTGCGGCTCCATCGAACACAAGATGGGCATTCACGGCAACGCCACGTGCGTGATGAACCTCGACGGCGCGAAGGGCTGGCTCGTCGGCGAACCGAACAAGGGCCTGAACGCCATGTTCGTGATGATGAACGCGGCACGTCAGGGCGTTGGCATGCAAGGCATGGGCCTGACCGAAGTCGCTTATCAGAACTCGCTGGTATATGCGAAGGAACGCATTCAAATGCGCTCGCTCACCGGCCCGAAGGCACCGGACAAGCCCGCCGATCCGATCATCGTGCACCCGGATGTGCGTCGCATGCTGCTCACGCAAAAGGCCTATGTGGAAGGCGGTCGCGCTTTCTCGTACTGGACCGCGCTGCACATCGACAAAGAACTGTCGCACGGCGACGAAGCCGAGCGTAAGGAAGCGGCGGACCTGGTCGCGCTGCTCACGCCGATCATCAAGGCATTCCTGACGGACAACGCTTTCGAGTGCACGAACCACGCCATGCAGATCTACGGCGGTCACGGGTTCATCTCCGAGTGGGGCATGGAGCAATACGTGCGCGATGCACGTATCAACATGATCTACGAAGGCACCAACTCGATTCAGGCGCTCGACCTGCTCGGCCGCAAGGTGCTTGGCGACATGGGCGCGAAGCTCAAGAAGTTCGGCAAGCTCGTGTCGGACTTCGTGGAAGCCGAAGGCACCAAGGAAGAGATGCAAGAGTTCATCAATCCGCTCGCGGATATCGGTGACAAGGTCCAGAAGCTGACGATGGAAATCGGCATGAAGGCGATGGCCAATCCGGACGAAGTGGGTGCGGCGTCCGTGCCGTATCAACGCGTGGTCGGCCATCTGGTCTTCGCGTACTTCTGGGCGCGCATGGCGCGTATCGCGCTGGACAAGCAAGGCAGCGGCGACAAGTTCTACGAATCGAAGCTCGCCACGGCGCGCTTCTACTTCGCCAAGTTGCTGCCGGAGACCGCGTCGCAAATTCGCATGGCCCGTGCGGGCGCGAAGACGCTGATGGAAGTCGACGTCGACCTGTTCTGAGAGCGGAGGAGATCACCGTGAGCCAAACCAACAAACCCCTGGTCGTACGCAAGGTTGCCGTACTCGGCGCCGGCGTGATGGGTGCGCAGATTGCCGCGCACCTCGTCAACGCGAAAGTGCCCGTCGTGCTGTTCGATCTGCCCGCCAAGGAAGGCCCGAAGAATGGCGTCGTCACGCGCGCCATCGAGAGCCTGAAGAAGCTGAGCCCTGCGCCGTTTGCCGACAAGGCCGACGCACAATACATCGAAGCCGCGAACTACGAGGACGACCTCGAAAAGCTCGCTGGCTGCGACGTGGTGATCGAAGCGATCGCCGAACGCATGGACTGGAAGCACGACCTGTACAAGAAGGTCTCGCCGCATCTGGCCAAGCACGCGATTTTCGCGTCGAACACGTCGGGTCTGTCGATCACCGAACTCTCGGAAGGCTTCGACGCCGATCTGAAGGCACGCTTCTGCGGCGTGCACTTCTTCAACCCGCCGCGTTACATGCATCTGGTCGAATTGATCCCGACCGCAACGACCGCGCCGGAAATTCTCGATCAGCTCGAAACGTTCCTCACGTCCACGCTCGGTAAGGGTGTCGTGCGTGCGAAGGACACGCCGAACTTCATCGCGAACCGTGTCGGTGTCTTCTCGATTCTGGCGGTGTTCGCCGAAGCGCAGAAGTTCGGCATTCCGTTCGACGTCGTCGACGACCTGACGGGCAGCAAGCTCGGTCGCGCCAAGTCGGCCACGTTCCGTACCGCCGACGTGGTCGGGCTGGACACGATGGCACACGTCATCAAGACGATGCAGGACGGCCTCAAGGACGACCCGTTTGCCCCGACGTACGCCACGCCGCCCGTGCTCAAAGCACTCGTGGAGAAGGGCGCGCTGGGTCAAAAGACGGGCGCGGGCTTCTACAAGAAGGAAGGCAAGGTCATCAAGGTGCTCGACCCGCAAACGGGTGAGTACGTCGAGTCGGGCAAGAAGGCCGACGAAATGGTCGCGCGCATTCTGAAGAAGGCACCGGCCGAGCGTCTGCGTCTGCTGCGCGAATCGACCAACCCGCAGGCGCAGTTCCTGTGGGCCGTGTTCCGTGACGTCTTCCATTACATCGGCGTATATCTGGAGCAGATCGCCGACAACGCACGTGAAGTCGACTTCGCGATTCGCTGGGGCTTCGGCTGGACCACGGGTCCGTTCGAGGACTGGCAGGCTGCGGGCTGGAAGGACATCGCCCAGTGGGTGCAGGAAGATATCGACGCGGGCAAGGCTCTGTCGAACGCTCCGCTGCCCAAGTGGGTGACGGGCGGTAAGGTGGCCGAAGCCGGTGGCGTTCACACCGCGCAAGGCTCGTACAACCCGGCCAAGGACGCCTTCGTGCCGCGCAGCACGCTGCCGGTGTATCAGCGTCAGGTGTTCCCGGCCTCGCTCGTGGGCGAAGCCAGCGCCGATCCGCGTAAGTTCGGCAAGACCATCGAAGAGACCGACGCCGTGCGTCTGTGGGTCGACGAGACCCCGGGTCAGGACGACGTGCTGATCGTCTCGTTCAAGACGAAGATGAACACCATCGGGCCGGACGTCATCGACGGTCTGACCCGCGCCATCGATCTGGCCGAGCAGCAGTATCGCGGTGTGGTCGTGTGGCAGCCGACGTCGCTCAAGCTCGGCGCGCCGGGCGGTCCGTTCTCGGCAGGTGCCGATCTGGAAGCCGCCATGCCCGCCTTCATGATGGGCGGCGCCAAGGGTATCGAGCCGTTCATCAAGAAATTCCAGGACGGCATGATGCGCGTGAAGTACGCACAGGTGCCGGTCGTCTCGGCCGTGTCCGGTATCGCGCTGGGCGGTGGCTGCGAACTGCTGCTGCATAGCGCCAAGCGCGTGGCGGCGCTGGAGAGCTACATCGGTCTCGTGGAAGTCGGCGTCGGCCTCGTGCCGGGCGGCGGCGGTCTGAAGGAAGCGGCGATCCGCGCGGCCGAAGCGGCCACCGCTGCCGGTAGCGTCCAGTATCTGCAATTCGTGACGAAGTCGTTCACCAACGCCGCGATGGCGAAGGTCTCGGCCTCCGCGATCGACGCCCGCGACATGGGCTATCTCAAGCCGTCGGACACGATCGTCTACAACGTGCACGAACTGCTGTCGGTCGCCCGCAACGAAGCGCGCGCGCTGTCGGTTGCCGGGTATCGTCCGCCGCTCAAACCGGCAGGCATTCCGGTGGCAGGCCGCTCGGGCGTGTCGACGATCAAGGCGTCGCTCGTGAACATGCGCGACGGCAACTTCATCTCGGCGCACGATTTCCTGATCGCCTCGCGCATTGCCGAAGCCGTGTGCGGCGGCGATGTCGAAGCGGGCAGCCTCGTGAACGAAGAATGGCTGCTGGCGCTTGAGCGTCGCGCCTTCATCGAACTGCTGGGCACGTCGAAGACCCAGGAACGCATCATGGGCATGCTGCAGACCGGCAAGCCGGTGCGCAACTAAGCCGACCGGAGACTGACATGAGCAAACAACTGCAAGACGCCTATATCGTTGCCGCCACGCGTGCGCCGATCGGCAAGGCACCCAAGGGCAGCTACAAGAACACGCGTCCGGACGATCTGCTCGCGACCATCCTCAAGAGCACGCTCTCGCAGGTGCCGGATCTCGATCCGAAGGTCATCGAGGACGCGATCATCGGTTGCGCCATCCCCGAAGCCCAGCAGGGCCTGAACGTGGCGCGTATCGGTGCGCTGCTCTCGGGACTGCCGAACACGGTCGGGGGTGTGACCGTCAACCGGTTCTGCGCCTCGGGCCTGACCGCGCTGGCGATGGCCGCCGACCGCATTCGTGTGGGCGAAGCCGACGCCATGATCGCTGGCGGCATCGAAAGCATGAGCATGGTGCCGATGATGGGCAACACGCCGTCGCTTTCGCCGTCGATCTTCGAGCGCGACGAGAACGTGGGCATCGCCTACGGCATGGGGCTGACCGCCGAGAAGGTTGCGCAGCAGTGGGGCGTGACCCGCGAAGCGCAGGACGCCTTCGCGTTGGCTTCGCACCAGAAGGCGATCAAGGCGCAGCAAGCCGGTGAGTTCACGAACGAGATCACGCCGATCGAGATCGTCGAGCGTTTCCCGAATCTGGCAACGGGCGAAGTGTCGGTCAAGACGCGCCTGCTCTCGCTCGACGAAGGTCCGCGTCCCGACACGTCCATCGAAGGGCTGGGCAAGCTGCGTCCGGTGTTCGCGAACAAGGGTTCGGTGACGGCCGGTAACAGCTCGCAGACGTCCGACGGCGCCGGTGCGCTGCTCGTCGTGAGCGAAAAGATCCTCAAGCAGTTCAACCTCACGCCGCTCGCGCGCTTCGTGTCGTTCGCCGTGCGCGGCGTGCCGCCCGAGATCATGGGCATCGGGCCGAAGGAAGCGATTCCGGCGGCGTTGCGTGCCGCAGGGCTGAGCCAGCAGGACATGGACTGGATCGAGCTGAACGAAGCGTTCGCCGCGCAGGCGCTCGCCGTCATCAAGGATCTGGACCTCGACACCAGCAAGGTCAACCCGATGGGGGGCGCTATTGCGCTGGGTCACCCGCTGGGCGCGACCGGCGCGATTCGCGCTGCGACCGTGGTGCACGCGCTGCGCCGTCACAACCTGAAGTACGGCATGGTGACGATGTGCGTGGGTACCGGCATGGGCGCGGCGGGCATCATCGAGCGCATGTAAGGCGGGCGGATGCCGTCCGTGCGCGGGCGGCACGTCAGACACTACGATTGACGACGGCTCAGGACGCCGGGGTGCGGTTTCGCGAATGCGTGGCTGCCCCCGGCGTCGTCATCTGTCGCTACTGAGACACCGAGGAGACACACACGATGGAAGACGTATTGGTGCAGCGTCAGGGCGCGGTGCAGGTGCTCACGCTCAACCGCGTTCAGAAGAAGAATGCGATCACCGCCGACATGTATCAGGCGCTCGCGGACGGAATCAACGAAGCCGAAGACGACGCTTCGCTGCGCGTGATCCTGATTCAGGGCCAGCCCGAAGCCTTCTCGGCGGGCAACGACCTCGAAGACTTCCTGAAAAATCCGCCGAAGGACGAGAGTGCGCCCGTGTTCCAGTTCCTGCGTGCAATCAGTCAGGCGACCAAGCCGATCGTGGCCGCCGTGGCGGGCAATGCCGTCGGTGTGGGCACCACGATGCTGCTGCACTGCGATGTGGTCTACGCGGCCGATTCGGCCCGTTTCGCGCTGCCGTTCTCGCAGTTGGCACTTTGCCCGGAGGCGGCGTCGAGCTGGCTGCTGCCGCGTGTGTCGGGCTATCACCGCGCCGCTGAGAAGCTGCTCTTCGGTGAGCCGTTCGACGTGAACGAAGCGGTCGCCATGGGTTTCGTCAACCGGATCGTGCCAGCGGCCGAACTGGCAGAGTTTGCGGCGAAGCGTGCTGCGCAACTGGCCGCCATGCCTGCCGGGTCGCTGCGCGTGACCAAGCAACTGATGAAGGCTGACGGTGCAAGCGACGTACAGGCACGCATTGGCGAGGAGGGCGTCGAGTTCGCCAAGCGTCTGCTGTCGCCCGAGGCCCGTGAAGCGTTCACGGCCTTCTTCGAGAAGCGCAAGCCGGATTTCACGAAGATTTCGTAAGTTCTGCCGCTTTTGGACCGTCTGTCCGCCAGCGGGAAAGACAAACGCCGCACGCCCCGATTCGCGAGGCGTGCGGCGTTTTTACGTCTGGCAGCCGTCCCAGAGGCTCAACTGATGGCGTCGAGCTTCGGCAGCGGGCGCGGACGGCGGTCTTCGTCGGTCGCCACGTACGTCACCATCGCCTCGGTCACTTTGACGATCTCGTGCGACAGGCGCATGCGCTGGGCGTACGCCTCGACGTAGACGGTAATCGACGTGTTGCCCGTTTTGACGATGGTGGCGTAGAAGCTGAGCAAGTCGCCGACGAAGACCGGCTCCTTGAACAGGAATGAATTGACGGCGATGGTCGCCACACGGCCGTTTGCCCGTTGTGCGGCGGGGATCGAACCGGCGATGTCGACCTGAGACATGATCCAGCCGCCGAAGACGTCGCCATGGGCGTTGGCGTCGGCGGGCATCGGCATCACGCGCAACGCCAGTTCTTTTTCTTCGGGCAGGGCCGTGAGGGCAGGGGTCGGGGTACTCATGAGGTTCCTTGCTAGAGCGGGAAAGCCGGCCGGCGTCGATTTGGCGGGATTCAGCGCACGTCGCCGGGTTCTGCGAAAATACGTCATCGACGATTCTAGCGGAAAGCCCTCTCCCGAGCCGGACGCCGCCCCACCCCACCATGAGACGTTTTACTCCGGCCGAGCCCGCGCCGGCGGCCTCCGGCAAGCCCAATGCCGCCAAACCGGCGCGCGGCGACTGGCAGGTCATTAAATCCCTGATCCCGTATCTGATGGAGTTTCGCGGCCGCGTCACGCTCGCGCTGTCGTGCCTGATCCTGGCGAAGGTCGCCAACCTCGGCGTGCCGGTCATCATGAAGCACATCGTCGACGCCCTCGGCCCGGTGGCGTCGCTCTCGGCCACGGCTCGCGCCACGAACGATCCGAGCCTGATCGTCGTGGGCGGCCTTGGCATGTTGGTGATCGCTTACGGTTTTGTACGCCTGTCGACGTCGCTCTTCACCGAACTGCGCGAAATCCTGTTCTCGAAGGTGACGGAGAGCGCCGTGCGTCAGATCGCGCTCAGGGTGTTCCGGCATCTGCACGCGCTGTCGCTGCGGTTCCATCTGGAGCGGCAGACGGGGGGCATGAGTCGCGACATCGAGCGGGGCACACGAGGCATCCAGTCGATGATCTCGTACTCGCTCTACAGCATTCTGCCCACGCTCATCGAAGTCGCGCTGGTGCTCGGCTTCTTCGTCGTGCGCTACGAAGCGTTCTACGCCATCGTCACGCTCGTGGCGCTCGTGTTCTACATCACCTTCACAGTGAAGGTCACGGAGTGGCGCACGCACTTTCGTCGCACGATGAACGAACTCGACTCGAAGGCCAACGCCCGCGCCATCGATTCGCTCATCAACTACGAGACGGTGAAGTACTTCGGCAACGAAGCCTTCGAGACGCAGCGCTACGACGAGAACCTCAAGCGTTATCGCGCGGCCGCCATCCGTTCGCAGAACTCGCTGTCGGTGCTGAATTTCGGCCAGCAGGTGATCATCGCCAGCGGGCTGATTCTGATTCTGTGGCATGCCACGCAGGGCGTGATGAGCGGACGCATGACGCTCGGCGATCTCGTGCTCGTCAACACGTTCATGTTGCAGCTCTACATTCCGCTGAATTTCCTCGGCGTGATCTATCGTGAGCTCAAGCAGGCGATGACCGACATGGACCGCATGTTCACGCTGCTCGACGTGAATCGCGAAGTGGCCGATCCGCCGGGTGCGCAGCCGTTGATATGCAATGGTGGCACCGTGCGATTCGAACACGTGAACTTCGGCTACGAGCCTGCACGCCAGATTCTTCACGACGTCGATTTCACCATTGCTGCGGGGACGACCACGGCTGTCGTCGGCCATAGCGGCTCGGGCAAATCGACGCTTTCGCGCCTGCTGTTCCGCTTCTACGACGTAGGTTTCCCGGGACTCGACGGCGGACGCATTTCCATCGACGGTCAGGACATTCGGAACGTCACGCAGGATTCGCTGCGCGCCGCCATCGGCATCGTGCCGCAGGATACGGTGCTGTTCAACGACACCATTTACTACAACATCGCGTACGGCAATCCGTCCGCATCGCGCGAGCAGGTGATTGCCGCCGCGCGGGCCGCGCACATTCATGACTTCATCGAAAGCTTGCCCGCCGGTTACGAGTCGATGGTCGGCGAGCGCGGGCTGAAGCTCTCCGGCGGTGAAAAGCAGCGCGTGGCGATTGCGCGGACCATCCTCAAGAATCCGCATATTCTGATTTTCGACGAGGCGACGTCGGCACTCGATTCGCGCTCGGAACAGGCGATTCAGACGGAGTTGCGCAACATCGCGCGTGAGCGGACGACGCTCGTCATCGCGCACCGTCTTTCGACGGTGGTGCACGCGGCGCAGATCATCGTGCTCGACAAGGGACGCATCGTGGAGCGCGGTACGCACGATCAGTTGCTTCACGCCGAAGGCCTCTACGCACAAATGTGGGCGTTGCAGCAGCAGCGTCGCGGCGGGGAAGGGGATGCCGAGGCATCGCACTTCGCCACGGTGGTGTCCTGATCGCGACTTGGCGTGATTGTGCGTGCTTGTGCGCAATTCTGCGTGAGGATGACGGGCGCGGGTCTGTCATCCCGGCAGGCGATTGAGTAGACTGGCGCACTGACATCGCCTGCGCGGGAGCACCGCATGGAAATCAAGTGGCTCGAGGACTTTGTGTCCCTCGCCAAGACGAACAGTTTCAGCCGCTCGGCGGAATTGCGTCACGTGACGCAGCCCGCGTTCTCGCGGCGTATCCAGTCGCTCGAAGCGTGGCTGGGCAGCGAACTCATCGACCGTTCCAGCTATCCGACGCGCCTCACGCCCGCTGGCGAGGTCTTCTACGAGCAGGCGCTGACGTTGCTTGCGCAGGCGCAGGAAGCCCGCGCGTTGCTGCGCGAACAGCGCTCTGCCGACCATTCGGTGATCGACTTCGCCGTCCCCCACACGCTCTCCATGACGTTCTTCCCGCGCTGGCTCAAGTTGCTGGAGAAGCGTCAGGGCTTGCTGCGTAGCCGTTTGCGCGCGCTCAACGTGCACGATGCGGCCATGTCGCTCACCGACGGCGGCTGCGATCTTCTGATGTGCTACTACCACCCGAGCCAGCCGCTGCAGCTCGACTCGGCGCGCTACGAGATGATCGTGCTCGGCAGCGAGCGCTTCAGTCCGTACAGCGCCCCAGTCGCGCAAAAGCGCGCGCGTTTCAAGTTGCCCGGAACCCCGGAAGCGCCGGTGCCGTATCTGGCCTATACGTCCAACGCCTACCTCGGCCGGATGGCCGATCTGCTCGTGGGGGACGTGTCGAGCCGTCCGCATCTGGACAAGGTCTACGAAACGGACATGGCGGAGGCGCTCAAAGCGATGGTGCTCGCCGGACACGGCGTGGCGTTCCTGCCCGAGAGCGCGGTGGTCGACTCGGTGGCGCGCGGCGAACTGATCGACCTCGCGCCTCCGGGCAAAGCCGCGACGCCCTGGCATCTGGATATGGAAATCCGTCTGTATCGCGACAGGCTCGCCTATACGGACGCGAGCAACCGCCGCGAGCGTGCCAAGCGCGATGTCGTCGAGGCCTTCTGGCAGGCCGTTCGGGATCAGGTCAAAGGCTAGGTCTCCCGCCTCTCAAACGGCTGCGGGAAGCCGTCGGATAGGCGTCTTCAATAGACCGGATACGTAGTAGGGCTACGCCGCGCGAAGGGCTATTCGCATCCGGTAAGGACGTCTCCTTTGACGCGTGATCACGTCGATTTGCCTGACGTACCGGCGAAATGAGGGTGTGCTCACATCTATGCAGGAATTGCATAGATGCATGTTTATTCGGCATTGGATTGTTAATCGAGGTTCTTTGTAAAGTGCCAGCCATTCGTGTCGCTGGCGCGGTGTGTGCCGGCGGTGCAGATTGAAGCCGGAGAATCCAACGATGTCTCAAACGTCACATGCCTTGCCCTCTTACCTCGACGCCGAACACCTCGGTCCGTGGGGTAACTACCTCCAACAAGTCGACCGCGTTACCCCCTACCTCGGTTCGCTCTCGCGCTGGGTCGAAACCCTCAAGCGCCCGAAGCGTATTCTCGTGGTCGACTGCCCGATCGAACTCGACAACGGCACCATCGCCCACTTCGAGGGATATCGCGTTCAGCACAACACCTCGCGCGGCCCCGGTAAGGGCGGCGTGCGTTTCCACCAGGACGTAACGCTGTCCGAAGTCATGGCCCTGTCGGCCTGGATGTCGGTCAAGAACGCAGCGGTGAACGTGCCTTACGGCGGCGCCAAGGGCGGTATCCGCGTCGACCCGCGCAAGCTGTCGCGTGGCGAGCTGGAGCGTCTGACGCGTCGCTACACCAGCGAAATCAACATCATCATCGGGCCGACGAAGGACATTCCGGCACCGGACGTCAACACCAATGAGCAGATCATGGCGTGGATGATGGACACCTACTCGATGAACGAGGGTTCCACTGCCACGGGCGTCGTGACCGGCAAGCCGATTTCGCTGGGTGGCTCGCTGGGCCGCCGCGAAGCGACCGGCCGCGGTGTGTTCGTGGTGAGCTGCGAAGCAGCCCGCCGTCTGGGCATGGACGTGCGCGGTGCGCGCGTGATCGTGCAGGGCTTCGGCAACGTGGGCGGTATCGCTGCCCGTCTGTTCCATGAAGCCGGCGCGCATGTCATCGGCGTGCAAGATCACACCGGCACGATCTACAAGTCGGACGGCCTCGATGTGCCGAACCTGCTCAAGCACGTGGCCGAGACCGGCGGCGTGGGTGGCTTCCCGGCCGCAGAAACCATGAAGGACGAGGAATTCTGGTCGATCGACTGCGAATTCCTGATCCCGGCCGCGCTGGAAAACCAGATCACCGAGAAGAACGCCGACCAGATCCGCGCCAAGGTCGTGGTGGAAGGTGCCAACGGCCCGACCACGACGGCTGCGGACGACATCCTGCGTAGCAAGAACATTCTTGTGGTGCCGGACGTGGTCGCCAACGCCGGTGGTGTGACGGTGTCGTACTTCGAATGGGTCCAGGACTTCTCGAGCTTCTTCTGGACCGAGGAAGAGATCAACCAGCGTCTGGAGCGCATCATGCGCGAGGCATTCGACGGCGTGTGGCACGTGGCGCAGGAGCATCAGGTTTCGCTGCGTACAGCGGCATTCATCGTGGCGTGTAGCCGTATTCTGCAAGCGCGTGAAATGCGTGGTCTGTACCCCTGATCGATAGGGTATAGTCCGGCTAAGTAGTAGTACGCATTCGTGCGTAAAAAGGAACGTTCGGGGCGAGTTACGTCAAAAAAGACGCTCGTTCCGAACAATCGAGAATAAAAAAATCGGTAATTGCAGTGCTAAAATGCACTCGTTTTTGCCAAGGAGACCAAGGAATGACCCTCTCGAAAATTGCGTTGGCGATGTGCTGTGTTGGCCTGATGGCAGGTGCTGCTCAGGCTCAGGAAGCTGGTACCCTCAAGAAGATCAAGGACACGGGCATCGTTTCGCTGGGAAACCGCGAATCGTCGATCCCGTTCTCGTTCTATGACAACAACCACAATG
Source organism: Pandoraea sp. NPDC090278 (assembly GCF_044772185.1). Taxonomy (NCBI): domain Bacteria; kingdom Pseudomonadati; phylum Pseudomonadota; class Betaproteobacteria; order Burkholderiales; family Burkholderiaceae; genus Pandoraea; species Pandoraea sp. NPDC090278. The sequence continues at coordinate 485,035 of NZ_JBIVYJ010000004.1, forward strand.
TTGTCGGTTATGCCAACGACGTCGCTCAGGCGATCGTTGCTGAAGTCAAGAAAGACCTGAAGCTCGCGAAGCTGGACGTCAAGCAGACGCCGATCACGTCGCAGAACCGCATTCCGCTGGTTCAGAACGGCACGATCGACATCGAGTGCGGTTCGACCACGAACAACGCCGACCGTCAGAAGCAGGCTGCCTTCTCGAACACGTTCTTCATCATCGGCACGCGTCTGCTGACGAAGAATACGTCGGGCGTGAAGGATTTCGCGGACCTGAAGGGCAAGAACGTCGTCACGACGGCAGGTACGACGTCTGAGCGTCTGCTGCGCGAGATGAACCAGAAAGACAACATGGGCATGAACATCATCAGCGCGAAGGATCACGGCGAAGCCGCCATCACGCTGCATCAGGGTCGTGCCGTGGCCTTTATGATGGACGACGCACTGCTCGCAGGCGAACGTGCCAAGTTCAAGGATGCCAAGGACTACAGCATTGTCGGCAAGGCCGCTTCGTACGAAGCCTACGGCTGCATGATGCGCAAGGACGATCCGGCGTTCAAGAAGGTGGTGGACAAGGCTGTCGCCGACTACCAAAAGTCGGGTCAGGCTCAAAAGGACTACGCCAAGTGGTTCCAACAGCCGATTCCGGCACTGGGTGGTGTGAACATGGACTTCGCACCGTCGGCTGAAATGGCTGCCCTGTGGAAGAATCCGAACGACAGCGCTGACGTCAACGCCGCAAAGTAAGCCGCGAGGCTCGCTGATTCACCCGGCGTAAGCAGGTAATTCCGAAGCGGAAGGAGTCAATCCTTCCGCTTCTTTTTAAGCAAGACAAGTAGAAGAGGGGAGATCATGGCTTTCGGTCTCGATTTCAGTTTTTTCTTCCAGCCGGTTGCTACCGGTGAGGACAGCACCTACTTCGGTTGGGTGCTCTCGGGTCTCAAGCTCACGCTTGAGGTCGGCCTCGGCGGCTGGATCATCGCGCTCGTCGTCGGCTCCGTGCTCGGGGTGATGCGCACCGTCCCAAACAAATGGATTTCCGGATTCGCGGCGGCTTACGTCGAACTGTTCCGGAACATCCCGCTGCTCGTGCAGTTGTTCTTTTGGTATTACGTTGCCCCCGACTTCCTGCCGGAAGCGGTTCGCCAATGGCTGTTCTCGCTCAACCCCGCTAACGTCTCGCTGCTCACAGGTGTGATCGGTCTGGGACTGTTCACGGCGGCACGGGTGTGCGAACAGGTGCGCTCCGGTATCAATTCGCTGCCGAAGGGCCAGAAGAATGCCGGTCTCGCGATGGGGCTGACGCTCCCGCAGACCTACCGCTTCGTGTTGCTGCCGGTCGCGTTCCGTGTGGTGATTCCGCCGATTACGTCGGAGTTCGTCAACATCTTCAAGAACTCGGCTGTGATTTCGACGGTGAACCTGCTCGAACTGACGGGCCAGGGCAAGCAGCTTATCGACTACACGGCGCATAGCTACGAGTCGTTCATCGTTATCACGGTGGCTTACATGATCATCAACATCGCGGTGCTGGTGCTCATGCGCTTCATCGAAGCCAAGACCCGCCTGCCGGGCTACATCGGGGGCAAATAATGTTCGAGATCTTTGCATGGGGCGGTGTCGTCGACGCGTGGCCTCTGCTCGTCAAGGGCATGATCACCACGCTGCAGGTGACTGCGCTGGCCGTGGTCGTCGGTATCGTCTGGGGCACGCTGCTCGCGATGATGCGTCTGTCGGGTGTGGCGCCGCTCAAGTGGTTCGCGGATCTGTACGTGAACGTGTTCCGCTCGATTCCGCTGCTGATGGTGCTGCTGTGGTTCTTCCTGATCGTGCCGCAGGTGCTGCGTTCGCTGCTCGACGTGCCGCCGACGTGGGATATCCGGATGGTCTCGGCGCTCGTGGCCTTCTCGCTTTTCGAAGCGGCGTATTATTCGGAAATTATCCGCGCCGGTATTCAGAGCGTGTCGCGTGGTCAGATGTCCGCCGCTTTCGCGCTGGGCATGTCGTACTGGCAGGCGATGGGCCTCGTGGTGCTGCCGCAGGCGTTCCGCAACATGGTGCCGCTGCTGCTCACGCAGGGCATTATTCTGTTCCAGGATACCTCGCTCGTGTACGCGATCGCCCTGTCCGACTTCTTCGGCATGGCGTACTCGGTCGGTCAGCGTGACGGCACGCTGCCTGCCATGATTGTGTTTGCCGGGGCGGTCTACTTTGTGATCTGCTTCACGGTTTCGATGTTGGTTAAACGTCTTCAAAAGAGGTTGGCGAAATGATTACCCTTAAAAACGTCTCCAAGTGGTACGGCCAGTTCCAGGTGCTCACGGACTGCTCCACTGAAGTCAAGAAGGGTGAAGTCGTGGTGGTGTGCGGCCCGTCGGGTTCGGGCAAGTCCACGCTCATCAAGACCGTCAACGGTCTGGAGCCGATCCAGCAAGGCGAGATCATCGTCGATGGTACCTCGGTCGCCGATCCGAAGACGAACCTGGCCAAGCTGCGCTCGCGCGTCGGCATGGTGTTCCAGCACTTCGAACTGTTCCCGCACCTGTCGATCACCGAAAACCTGACGCTCGCACAGGTCAAGGTGCTGGGTCGCAGCAAGGACGCGGCGCGCGACAAGGGCCTCAAGCTGCTTGAGCGCGTGGGTCTGAAGGCGCACGCTCACAAGTTCCCGGGCCAGCTCTCGGGCGGTCAGCAGCAGCGTGTGGCCATCGCCCGTGCCCTGTGCATGGACCCGATCGCCATGCTGTTCGACGAGCCGACCTCGGCGCTCGACCCGGAAATGATTAACGAAGTGCTCGACGTGATGGTCGAACTGGCGCAGGAAGGCATGACCATGATGGTGGTCACGCACGAAATGGGCTTCGCCAAGAAGGTCGCCAACCGCGTGATCTTCATGGATCAGGGCATCATCGTGGAAGACGACCAGAAGGACGAGTTCTTCGCGAATCCGAAGTCGGACCGCGCCAAGGACTTCCTGGCCAAGATCCTTCACTGATCGCCGCCAGCGCAGGAATGAAAAAAGCGTGCCTTCGGGCACGCTTTTTTTTATGGGCATCGACGCGAGAGACACTTCGCGTCGCGAGGTCGCCCGCCGTCACTCGATTACTGGCAGGCCGTGTTTTGCGCGTTGCGCAGACGGACCGCTTCCGGAATCGGCACCACGGTGCGCAGCGTCGGCGCGCCTTTCTCGAACAGAATGAGTTCGCCCGGCTCGAAGGTCGTCCAGACTTCGTTGTCGGTGAGTGGCGCCGTCGCGATCACCGCGACGCGGTCGGCCGGCGTGGTGAACTTGGCGAAATCGATCTCCCAGTCGGCGTCGATCAGGTGCGCCTTGGTGAACGGCCACTGACGGGCGATGAAATGCAGTCGGGTCGAGCAGTGCGCGATCAGGGCCTGACCGTTCGAGAGCACGAAGTTGAACACACCGTGGCGCGTGATCGTGCGCGTGATGTCTTCCACCGCGTGGAACAGTTCGTCGAGCGGCGGTTGCGAGCCGGGGAAGCGCTTGCGCAGGCCCTGCATGATGTCGCAGAAGGCGCGCTCACTGTCCGTCGTCCCCACTGGTTGATAGACGCCCGAGAGAAACGGGTCGTAATCGTGCAGATCACCGTTGTGGGCGAAGATCCAGTGACGTCCCCAAAGCTCGCGCTGGAACGGATGGCAATTCTCCAGTTCGACGATGCCTTGCGTAGCCTTGCGGATGTGCGCGATGACGTTCTTGGACTTGATCGGGTACTTCTTGACCAGTTCGGCGATGGGCGAGTTGGCCGCGGCCTGATGATCGATGAACAGGCGGCAGGCCTTGTCCTCGAAGAACGCGATACCCCAACCGTCGGCATGGTGATCGGTGCCACCCCCACGTGCCGCGAAACCGGTAAATGAGAACGTGATGTCGGTCGGTTCCGCGCAATTCATTGCGAGCAGTTGGCACATGGGACGGGCAAATCGATGATTGGCTGCGCACGTCGTGTCTGAGCGCCGCAACCGTTACAATATGGGGTTACAGAAGCATAGCACCGGCCTCTGTGCACGTACATTCCCGCCCAGGCGGTCCGTCGCGTCGACGCGTCACTTGTTCGCACTTCGCAGCTACGGTCGCATTGGGCTAGACGTCCCTCCTGCCCCCGGAAAACGCCCATGAGCACCGAACTGACTATCACCCGTCCCGATGACTGGCACTTGCACGTACGCGATGGCGACGTGCTCAAGAGCGTGCTGCCCGACAGCGCCCGCCAGTTCGGCCGCGCGATCATCATGCCGAACCTGAAGCCGCCGGTTACCACGACCGAACACGCGGCCGCGTATCGCGAGCGCATTCTCGCCGCACGCCCGGCAGGCAACACGTTCGAGCCGCTCATGACGCTGTACCTCACCGACAACACGCCGGGCGAAGAGATCCGCCGCGCAAAGGCGTCGGGTTTCGTCCACGGGGTGAAGCTGTATCCGGCCGGTGCCACGACGAACTCGGACGCCGGCGTGACCGATCTGGCCAAGTGCCGTGGTGCGCTCGAAGCCATGCAAGAAGTCGGCATGCCGCTGCTCGTGCACGGTGAAGTGACGAGTTCGGACATCGACATCTTCGATCGTGAAAAGGTGTTCATCGACAAGGTGATGTCGCCGCTGCGTCGCGATTTCCCAGGGCTGAAGGTCGTTTTCGAGCACATCACGACGCAAGACGCCGCCGAATACGTCGCGTCGGCCGAAGGCCCGATCGCCGCCACGATCACCCCGCACCACCTGCTGTACAACCGTAACGCCATCTTCACCGGCGGTATTCGTCCGCACTATTACTGCCTGCCGGTGCTCAAGCGCGAGACGCATCGCGAAGCCCTCGTGAAGGCCGCCACGTCGGGTAGCCCGCGCTTTTTCCTCGGTACCGACAGCGCGCCGCACGCCCGTGGCGTGAAGGAAGCCGCCTGCGGCTGCGCCGGTTGCTACACGGCACTGCATGCAGTGGAGCTGTACGCCGAGGCGTTCGACAAGGCAGGCGCGCTCGATAAGTTGGAAGCGTTCGCGAGCTTCTACGGCCCGGACTTCTACGAACTGCCGCGCAACGCAGACAAGGTCACGCTGGTGCGCGAAGACTGGACGCTGCCTGCGGAACTGCCGATGGGCGACCAGACCGTCGTGCCGCTGCGTGGCGGTGAAGTCATCGGCTGGAAGTTCAAGGGCTGAGGTTGGGCGTCGGCTTGCTGTCGTTTCGATGATGTCGAGGCATGAACGCGTGTCGTCGAGTTCGCTAACGTCGTTGAATTCGGCGGGAGCATCCGAATTGCCGGAGATCGACTGGCGTGCGCCGTGGTTTAGCGCCGTGGCGGCGCCGGGTCAGGCGGTGCTAGCCGATGACGACTGGCGGGGTGCGCTGTCGTCGCTGGCCGCGGACGCTGGACTGGTCAGCGGGCAGGGACGGGCGCTTCGCTTCGTCGCGCAGGACGATCTGCCCGTCGGTGTCGCCTATGAGGCGTTCATTGCGTCCACCGGGGGCGTGCCCACCCGTCGGAATCTCCACGACTTCTTCAACGCGCTGATCTGGCTGACGTTTCCGCGCGGCAAGGCGGCGCTCAATGCGCGTCAGGCGTCGGCCATTGCGGCTGACGGTGTGCAATCCACCCGAGGCGCGACACGCGACGCCGCAACGCTGTTCGACGAGAATGCCGTCGTTTTTGCTTGCAGCGATGCCACGCTCGGTGCGGCATTGCGGGCGTTCGACTGGCAGACGTTGTTCGTGGCGCGTCGTGCCGACTGGGGGCGCGCCTGCGAAGTGCAGCCGTTCGGCCATGCCTTGCTGGAAAAGCTCGTCACGCCCTACAAGTCGGTGACCGCGCACGCGTGGATCGTCGACGTTCCTCGGACTTACTTCGAATGGCCGGACGCGCGGCGGCGTGAATGGCTGGACACGCAGATCGCCCCGAGGCTCGCATCCGTCTCCCTCACCCCCCGTGATTTTTCGCCGCTGCCGGTACTGGGCATCCCGGGGTGGTGGCCCGCGAACGACGATCCGGCGTTTTATCGGGACGTGTCCGTCTTCCGCCCTGGGCGCCGGGAGCGGGCGCCAGGTCCGGGAAAGCCCCTGCGTCGATATGACACCCCGTGATACACTTCGGCCCGCAGAGTCGGCCAGACAATCGCCGCCTCCTTTCGGGGAGGGGGAGGAAAGTCCGGACTCCATAGGGCAGGGTGATGGCTAACGGCCATCCGTCGCGAGACGCGGAACAGGGCAACAGAGAACAGACCGCCGATGGCCTCTGGCGCAAGTCAGGGGATCAGGTAAGGGTGAAACGGTGCGGTAAGAGCGCACCGCGGCGTGCGGCAACGCACACGGCACGGTAACCTCCACCCGGAGCAATTCCAAATAGGCAGGTGAGCGGCATGCGCCTCGCGCGCGTGTCGGCAACGGGGCCCCCGGGAGCCTGCGGGTAGGAAGCTTGAGCGGCGCAGTGATGCGTCGCCTAGAGGAATGATTGTCAGGCGCGGCGCGAGTCGCGTTCACAGAATCCGGCTTACCGGCTGGCTCTGCATCCCAATACAATGCAAAAGGCTCCTCTGAGGGAGCCTTTTGTGTTTCTGCGCGTGCCACCGCCGCGAGTGCCGCGTCGGCGACGACAGTCGCTATCAGCCTTCCACGATCTCGACGCTGTGCGTGAGCTCTGCCGTCTTCGCGAGCATGATCGACGCCGAGCAGTACTTGTCGTGCGAGAGCGTCACCGCGCGCTCCACGGCGCTCGGGTTCAGATTGCGACCCGTCACGGTGAAGTGGAAGTGGATCTTCGTGAAGACCTTGGGATCTTCGCTGGCGCGCTCGGCCTTGAGCGTCACGCTGCAATCCTTCACGTCCGCGCGGCTCTTCTTGAGGATCATCACCACGTCGTACGCCGTGCATCCGCCGGTGCCGACCAGCACCATCTCCATCGGACGCGGCGCGAGATTGTTGCCGCCGCCTTCCGGTGCGCCGTCCATCGCGACAATGTGTCCGCTGCCCGTCTGTGCGACGAAGGACATGCCGCCCGGGCCCATCCAGCTAACCTTGCATTCCATATTTCGAAACCCCGATATCCCATTCAAGCAAAAATTGTAGCGGCTTCCGAGAACCTGCGTACGACGCCGCCTCAAACCTGTATGACCGCAAATCGTGCCTCAGGTTGTTGCATCGCAATATTGGCGCTTTTTTGATCGGGTTTTGAGGGGGATAAACCCTAAATTTAGGTTTTGCCCTCTAGAGGATGACGCTGCGGAGGATGCTTGAAAGTTTTATCTAACTGATTTTCAATGAGTTTTTGTGATGATGCTTGTTTTTTGTGCGTTTCACATTATGGTTTTGCATTTCGAACTATAAATTTTCTTGCGTTGCACCATCCCGTTTGCTAGACTGCAGTCATTGGTTGTTGTGCTTCACAGCAACGCTGCAAGTGTCTCCTCCACCCTCCTCCTTTGGTGGATTTAACCCGGACCCATTGAGGTTCGGGTTTTTTTTTGTGCCGCCGGAAACGCCGTTTACCGGAGAGGCGATTTTTCTGTATAATCAACGGCTTTTCCGGAAATGCCCACGGAAAAAGCATCAGGGAGAGCCTGCAAGCACAGGACTGCGCCATGTGACCTCGAGTCGCAAGGACGTGGCCGGCAGACAAGCAGGAAGTTGGTGTTAATGGGGCAAACGCATTTTATTTGGATCGATCATGAAGACGTTTTCCGCTAAGCCGGCAGAGGTGACGCGCGAATGGTTTGTGATTGACGCGACGGACAAAGTCCTCGGCCGTGTCGCCAGCGAAGTGGCACGCCGTCTGCGCGGCAAGCACAAACCTGAATTTACGCCGCACGTTGACACGGGTGATTACATCATCATCGTCAATGCTGCCAAGCTGAAAGTTACGGGCGCAAAGCAAACTGACAAGAAGTACTACCGTCACACCGGTTACCCGGGCGGTATCTACGAAACCACGTTCGGCAAGATGCAAGAGCGCTTCCCGGGCCGTGCGCTCGAGAAGGCCGTGAAGGGCATGCTGCCGAAGGGTCCGCTGGGCTACGCGATGATCAAGAAGCTGAAGGTTTACGCCGACGGCAACCATCCGCACGAAGCGCAGCAACCGAAGTCGCTCGAGATCTAAGGGCCAGCCATGTTCAAAAACGATTGGAATTACGGCACCGGCCGTCGCAAGAGCGCAGTGGCTCGTGTGTTCATCAAGGCTGGCAAGGGCGATATCATCGTCAATGGCAAGCCGATCAAAGAGTACTTTGCTCGTGAAACGTCGCTGATGATCGTTCGTCAGCCGCTCGAGCTGACCAACCACGGCGAAACGTTCGACATCAAAGTCAACGTCTCGGGCGGCGGTGAAACGGGTCAGGCTGGTGCGGTTCGTCACGGTATCACCCGCGCACTGATCGACTACGACGCGACGCTCAAGCCGACGCTGTCGACCGCAGGCTTCGTTACGCGCGATGCCCGTGAAGTCGAACGTAAGAAGGTTGGCTTCCACAAAGCCCGCCGTCGCAAGCAATTCTCGAAGCGTTAATCGCCACGAGTGCTTGTGGGCATCCGCTTCGGTGGATGCAAGAAAAGGCCGCCTCGCGCGGCCTTTTTCTTTTGGCGACGCGAGAGATGCGAGGGACGTTACCGTCCCACAAGTGTCGTCGAAGCTTGATAGAATCGCGGTTCCGATTGAAAGGGGTAGGACATGGTCAAGGTAGGTATCGTAGGCGGCACCGGCTATACCGGTGTGGAGCTGCTCCGTTTGCTGGCGCAGCACCCGGAAGTGAAGTTGACGGCGATTACCTCGCGCAAGGAAGCGGGTACGCCGGTCGCCGATATGTATCCGAACCTGCGAGGCCGTGTCGACCTGGCATTTTGCACGCCTGACGACGCACGTCTGACGGATTGCGATGTGGTGTTCTTTGCGACGCCGCACGGTGTGGCAATGGCGCAGGCGCGCGAGTTGCTGGCCGCCGGTGTGCGTGTGATCGACCTGGCGGCGGACTTCCGCCTGAAGGACACCGCCACGTTCGAAAAGTGGTATGGCATGCCGCATTCGTGCCCGGACATCCTCGAAGAAGCCGTCTACGGCCTGCCCGAGATCAACCGCGACAAGATCAAGAGCGCGCGCGTGATCGGCCTGCCGGGCTGCTATCCGACGTCCGTGCAGCTGGGCTACGCACCGCTGTTCGCCAGTGGCCGCAAGCTGGTCGACCCGAAGCATCTGATCGCCGACGCCAAGTCGGGCGCGAGCGGCGCGGGTCGTAAGGGCGAAACGTCGCTCATCCTCGCGGAAACAGCTGACAACTTCAAGGCTTATGGCGTGAAGGGTCACCGTCACCACCCGGAAATCAAGCAGGGTCTCGAAGCGATTGCCGGTTACGACGTGGGTCTGACGTTCGTGCCGCATCTGTTGCCGACGATTCGTGGCATCCATTCGACGCTGTACGCGACGATCCTGCCCGAAGCGCGCGACACCGACTTCCAGGCGCTGTTCGAAACGCATTACGCTGGCGAGCCGTTCGTGGACGTGCTGCCGGCCGGCTCGATGCCGGAAACGCGCTGGGTTCGTGCGTCGAACTATGTGCGCATGGCTGTGCACCGTCCGAACGATGGCGACACGCTGGTGATCCTCGTCGTCGAGGACAATCTGGTCAAGGGCGCGTCCGGTCAGGGCGTGCAATGTATGAACCTGATGTTCGGCCTGCCGGAGAACATGGGCCTGACCCATATTCCCGTACTGCCGTAACGGTATTTATCGTCACTAAGCTCTTGATTTTCCGGCGTTCGGCACGATTTGGGGAATAGGGCTAGAATGACACCAAACCGATTTATGGAGATTTGCGATGAGCGCACTGCTTGAGGACGCCGTCACGGAAATGCCCGCATTCCTGGTCTTTACCGACAGCGCTGCGGACAAGGTCAAGCAACTGATCGACGAAGAAGGCAACCCGGACCTGAAACTGCGCGTTTTCGTGCAAGGTGGCGGTTGCTCGGGCTTCCAGTATGGTTTCACCTTCGACGAAGATGTTAACGAAGACGATACCGTGCTCGACAAGAACGGCGTATCGCTGCTGATCGATTCGATGAGCTATCAATACCTCGTCGGCGCCGAGATTGACTACAAGGAAGACATCAACGGCGCGCAGTTCGTGATCAAGAACCCGAACGCATCCACGACGTGTGGCTGCGGTTCCTCGTTCTCGGTCTGAGCGACGCGTCGACTGCGAATCGACAAGACGGCTGAACGTCGTACCGTCGACCGTGGTCAGTGAGAAAGCCCCCTGAGAAGGGGGCTTTTTTTGTGCCCTGAGGAGCGGGCGTTGTCGGCCCGTACGTCGTCATGCGGACCGATCCAGCGCTTGAAACAGGTCTTCCGTCAGATCGTCGATGTGTTCGATGCCGACAGCGTAGCGGATCAGATCGCCGGGAATGTCGTTGCCGTCGGCGCACTGCGTTCTCGTACCACCCCACATCGTGGCGACATGGATCGCCAGCGAATTGACGCCGCCCAGACTCCCGGCCATTTGCGGAATCCGCAGGTTGGCGACTACGCGTCTGGCCGCACCGTCGCCCGCCTTGACGCGAAACGTCAGCACGCCACCAAATCCCCGCATCTGCCGACAGGCCAGATCGAATTGCGGATGACAGTCCAGTCCCGGATAGACGACGCCGCCAACGCGTGGATGCTCGGAAAGCCTGCGGGCCAGTGACAGTGCATTCTGATTGACCTGCGCCATTCGCAGCGGAAACGTCCGGACGCCGCGCAGCAGCAGCCACGCATCCATCGGGGAGAGCACCGATCCCACCGTGACATGCGTGTGCCAGATGCGCTCTGCCAGTGCATGACTCGTGCAAATGACGCCGCCGGTCAGGTCGTGATGCCCGCCGAGATACTTGGTGGCGCTGTGCACAACGATATCGACGCCCAGCGCGTGAGGTTGCTGATTTGCGGGCGAAGCAAAGGTGTTATCGGCGAGGGTGAGAATGCCGTGCGCCTTTGCCGTTTGGGCAACGCTCGCGATATCCGTCAATTCGAGCAATGGATTCGCGGGAGACTCGAGCACGATGACTTTCGTATTCTTTCGTATCGCCCGAGCGAAGGCCTGCGTGTCTGTCTGGTCGACGAGCGAGAGTTCGACACCAAACCGGGTCAACATGTCGTCCAGCAGATTGGCGGTACTCATGTAGTGCCGCCGTTGGGCGATCACATGGTCCCCGGCGCTGAGCAGGGCGAGTAGCGTCGTTGTCAGTGCCCCCATGCCGGAGCCGGTCACTAGCGCTGTTTCTGTGCCTTCAAGGGTGGCCATCACGGCTTTGACCCGTTCGTGCACGGGATTACCGTAGCGCGTGTAATTCCTGGCGTGCTGCGGCACCGTCGACATCTCGGCAAAGTCCCGTTCGTCTGACGCAGCGAAAACAGCGCTGTAGTGGATTGCGGGGGCGACGCCCCTCTCGTGTTCGTTGCCCGAGACGCCGCGGTCGCCAAGAATGGACGCCGTCTCAATGTGACGCATATCGGACCGTCCTAGGACTTGGCAGTGAGTGTCTTCCTGCCGGCGCTGACCTCGGCGAGGTACGCCATCCCCTCGCGATTGGGCAGTTCCCTGAACCCGGTAATCCACCTGCGGCAACCGTCTGAACCGCATCCGCACTTGAACTGCCGAGCCAGCACATCCTCGGTGGACGCATAGTCCATGGTGAGAAATTCCCCGGCTTCGATGTCGCGCAAGGCGAAAATCTCGAGACGCTTCATGTCCACCATCAACGAGGGCGAGCAGGAATGCAGCAGCATGCCGGAGAAGTGCGGATCGTAAAGATGCGTCGTCTCATTCACCTGCAACGTATGCAACTTACGCTGGCTGCTGAGCAGCCCCGTGATGCGGCTGACAAGTTGACCCCGAATGAACGGAACCAGCGTCCGAACACCTTGACCCTCCCCGTCACTATGTCGGCAGACTTCGAACTTCTTGGGGGACGGATAAGCGTCTTCCAGTGTTTCGAACAGATAAGAAAAATGCACTTTTCCCATGATGAATGCCCCTCTGAGATACGTCTGAAGAAGCGCGCCAGGGCGCGAAGTTGACGTCGTAACAGTGGCATACGCTTCGGCAAAGCGAGGCCGAATCGGGCAACTTTTGGGGGGAGGCCCGCAGATCGCGGAGGCGAACCTTTTAACGCGGGTAGAGCGCGCCCAGAATGCGCAGGCCCTTCGCGCCCGTGACGGACGGCAGATTGCCCGGCTGACGCGTCACACAGCGCTCGGCAAGCCACGCGAACGCGCGCGCTTCGACCTGATGCGGTGGAACGCCAAGGGCGTCGGTGGTCGCCACGGTCACGCCCGGCAGACGATCGGCAATGGCCTGCATGAGTGCATGGTTGCGCGTGCCGCCGCCGCAGGCATAGAAGCCCTGGCAGTCCGGCGCGAAGCGCAGCACGTCGTCTGCAACGCATTGCGCTGTCAGTGCGACGAGCGTCGCCTGAACATCGACCGGTGAGACGTTGGGGAAGGCGGCAAGGTGCGCGTCGAGCCATGCCGCGTGGAATAGGTCGCGTCCGGTGCTCTTCGGGGGCGTCTGACGGAAATAGGGCTCGCTAAGCAGGGCGGCGAGCAAGGCCGGGTCAACGTGTCCCGTCGCGCCCCAGGCACCACCGTCGTCGTAGGACTTGCCGAGGTGGCGTGCCGCCCAGCCGTCGAGCAGCGCATTGCCCGGGCCGCAATCGAAACCGGACACCGGCTGGCCCAGTGCTGCAGCGGGCAGAATCGTCACATTGCTGATGCCGCCGAGATTGCACACGACGCGCGTCTCGCCAGCGTCCGAAAACATGGCCTGATGATAGGCAGGCACGAGCGGTGCGCCCTGACCGCCTGCTGCGACGTCGCGACTGCGAATGTCGGCCACCACGTCGATATTCGTCAGTTCGGCGAGCAACGCAGGCGCGTTGAGCTGGCGCGTATAGCCGATGCCGTCGAACTCGCCGGGGCGGTGGCGAATCGTCTGCCCGTGCGCGCCGATGGCGGATACCGCAGACGCCGACAAACCCGCCGTAGCGAGCAACTGCGCCACGCACTCGGCATACACGCGCACCAGCGCATTCGCCGCAAGCGCTTCGCGATGCAGTTCATTGTCCGAGGGCGCTTGCAGCACCATCAGCGTCTCACGCAGATCGTTCGGGAACGGCAGATAGGCTTCCGCGAGCACTTGCCCGTCGGCGGACGAGACGAGCACACCGTCGACGCCATCCAGACTGGTGCCGGACATCAGGCCGATGTAGCAAGCGGACTTGGCGGAGGCAGCGAGGGAGGCGGTGGCCGGATCGGCCAGGTGACGAGCGATGTCGTTCATGTGCGGGCGCGCGCGTGCGATGAGCTTGAGAAGGAAGTCCTGCACTGCGCGCGGCGCGTCGATGGATCAGACGTCACCCGCACAGTGCGGACTAGCATACCTCAATCGCGTTCGGCGACTTGCACGGTGCGCATCAGATCGATGCGCTTGAGCAGGTTCTCGGCGTACATGTCGAACAGCTTCAGCCGGTTGCCCGCGAGCGGGGCGACGGCAGCGACATCCGTCGAGAACGGATTGCGCGGCACGCCGTTGAGGCGCAGTTCGTAATGCAGGTGCGGGCCGGTCGCCCAGCCCGTCTGACCGACGAAGCCGATGACCTGACCTTGCGTCACACGCGTGCCGGGCTTCATTCCCTGACCGAAGCCGGAGAGATGGGCGTAGCGCGTCTGATAGTTGCCCGCGTGATCGATTTCGACCAGATTGCCGTAACCGTTTTGCGTACCGACGAACTTCACGACGCCGTCACCCGCAGCAAACACGCGCGTGCCGACCGGGGCGGCCAGATCCACGCCTTCGTGCTTCTTCCACTTGTGCTGGAACGGATGCTCGCGACCGCCGAAGGCCGACGAAATCCGCGAGAACTCGACCGGTGTGCGCAGGAAGGCTTGCTTCAGGTTGCGACCGTCGAAGCCGTAGTACGCGCCGTCGGGCGAGTTGCCCTGCGGATCGGCGTACCAGATGGCCTGGTGCGTCTTGCCCTGATTGATGAACTCGATGGCAAGCACGCGCCCGGTGCGAACGGTGCGATCCTGCTGCTTGATCACCTCGTACACGAGGCGGAAACGGTCGCCACGGCGCACGTCGCGCTGGAAGTTGATCACGCCGGAGAAGATGTTCACCATCTGCGCGACGACGGCGTCGGGCACGCCCGCATCGTCCATCGCAGTGAAGAAGTTGCCCGCAATCGCACCGGAGCGCATGGCCCATTCGGTGTCGTTCGCCAACTGCTCCATGCGCGCGCGCAAACGGCCGGTGTCGTTACGCTCGATCACCAACTGCTGTGCGGCAGTGCTGCCGGTCGACAGGACGGTGGAGAGCGTGACGAGCTTGCCGTCGTCGTCGGTTTCGGCCTGAACGACTTGCCCGGCGGGCACGCCGATCAGGCGACGGGCGACGGCATTCTCGCGAATGAACTTCTCGGCGGCGGGATCCTGAATCGACAGCCGGGAAAGCATGTCGCCGAGGGTTTCGCCGCGCCGCAGCGCCACTTGATGGATAAAGGTCTGGGATTGCGCGTCGAGCTGCTGGATTTGTTTGGCCAGATCGGGGAAGGTGAGCGGCAGAGTCACGCTCGCACCGTTGCGTGCCGAATCCGGCACCATCGGTGCCACGCCGAAGGCGGTCACCATTCCCAACGTCAGGGCCGAACCGACCGTCGCCACGATTTGCACCTTTCTGCGACGGTGCTTCGGCTGCGTGGGATCGATCAGGGTCAGCAGTTCACGCGCAAAAAAATCACGGAGTTTTGGCCACATCACGTAAAATTCTGCGCAACTTACGAAAAAAGCCCGGGCGGAGCGACACGCTTCGAGATTGCCTGCCGGAATTTCCGGGGCAACCCGGCGTCGCTTCGGCCCGAGCCGAGAATTGAGCGGCGATTATAGCAGACCCGCCGCTGCCTCCGCCTTTACTGACTGGATAAGGGGAAACCCCCGACCCAGTCTGGACAATGATGTTATGACAAGTGAACACGCACTCACCTCGGAAAAGAAGTACCCCGTGACCGATGCCGCGCGCGCTGCGCTGGCCGTCGCCAAGCGCGGCTGCGACGAACTCCTCGTGGAAGAGGAGTTCCTGCAGAAGCTCGCGCGCAGCGAAGCCACCGGCAAGCCGCTGCGCATCAAGCTGGGTCTCGATCCGACTGCGCCCGACATTCACATCGGTCACACGGTGGTGCTCAACAAGATGCGTCAGTTGCAGGATCTGGGGCACACCGTCATCTTCCTGATCGGCGATTTCACCTCGCTGATCGGCGATCCGTCGGGCCGCAACAGCACGCGTCCGCCGCTCACGCGCGAACAGATCGAATCGAACGCCAAGACCTATTTCGAGCAGGCCGCACTCGTGCTCGACCGCGAAAAGACCGAAATCCGCTACAACAGCGAATGGTCGATGAAGCTGGGCGCCGACGGCATGATCAAGCTCGCGTCGCGCTACACGATGGCGCGCATGCTGGAGCGCGAAGACTTCACCAAGCGTTTCCAGGGTGGCGTGCCGATCGCCATCCACGAATTCCTCTACCCGCTGATGCAGGGCTACGATTCGGTGGCGCTGGAGTCCGATCTGGAACTCGGCGGCACGGACCAGAAGTTCAACCTGCTCGTGGGCCGCGAATTGCAGAAGCAATACGGTCAGGAGCCGCAGTGCATTCTCACGATGCCGTTGCTCGAAGGGCTGGACGGCGTCGAAAAGATGTCGAAGTCCAAGAACAACTACATCGGTATCAGCGAGAAGCCGAGCGACATGTTCGGCAAGCTGATGAGCATCTCCGACACGCTCATGTGGCGCTACTACGAGCTGCTGTCGTTCCGCACGCTCGAGGCGATTGCGCAACTGCGCCGCGACATCGAGGAAGGGCGTAACCCGCGCGACGTGAAGGTGCTGCTCGCGCAGGAGATCGTGGCACGCTTCCATTCGCAGGCCGACGCCGAACGCGCGCTCGAAGAGTTCAACGCACGCGCCAAAGGCGCCGTGCCGGACGATATTCCGGAAGTTTCCCTTGATGGCGCACCGCTGGGCATTGCGCAACTGCTCAAGCAGGCCTCGCTCGTGCCGTCGACATCGGAAGCCAACCGCAACATCGAGCAGGGCGGCGTGCGCATCGATGGCGAAGTGGTGTCCGACAAGGGCGCGAAGATCGACGCAGGGACTTACGTCGTGCAGGTCGGCAAGCGCCGCTTCGCACGCGTGACGCTCGCCTGAGCGTCGGCGTCACTTTGCAAGGCAAGCGACGATGATCGCGCTCATTCAGCGTGTGCTCGAAGCGGCGGTGACGGTCGACGGCCGCACCGTCGGCTCGATCGGTCCGGGGCTGCTCGCTTTGGTATGCGCCGAACGCGGCGACACCGAGGCGAGCGCCGACAAGCTGCTGGCGAAGTTGCTCGGCTACCGCGTGTTCTCGGACGAGGCGGGCAAGATGAACCGCAGTGTCTCGAATCTCGACGGTAATCCGGACGGTAACGGTGCGGCGGGTGGCTTGCTGCTCGTCTCGCAATTCACGCTCGCGGCGGATACGAACAGCGGCACGCGTCCGAGCTTCACGCCTGCGGCCAGTCCGGCAGACGGCAAGCGCCTGTTCGATTACTTCGTGACGCAGGCGCGTGCGCGCCATCCGATCGTGGAAACCGGTGAGTTCGGGGCGCACATGCGCGTCTCGCTCGTGAACGACGGTCCCGTCACGTTCTGGTTGCAGACCAGGCCTGAAGCGGCCTAAGCGGCCGGAAGCGATCCGGCACATTCTGGCATCGCCCCTCCTGTTATCCCGAAAATCGCTCGGAATTGTCTGGAATCGTCCGGACGTGCCAGGGTGAGTGCACGCGATTCGCATCGGTGTGATACCGTCCTTGGGTTCCGAATTCGCGAATTCAAGAATTCACAGCTTGGGAGAATCTGATGAAAGTCTGGAGTGACTCGTTTGTCGACAATGCGGCGATGGATGCACAGTTCGCCTTTGGCAAACCGGACGCGACGTCGCACGTTGCGCTCTCGCAGAACAAGAACCCGCATCTCGCCTGGTCCGATGTCCCCGCGGGTACGCGCTCGTTTGTCGTGATCTGCACCGACAGCGATGTGCCGAGCCAGGGCGACGACGTCAACAAGGAAGGTCGTGAAGTACCGGCCGATCTGCCGCGCGTCGACTTCTTCCACTGGGTGCTCGTGGACGTGCCCGCGTCGACCAGCGAAATCCCGGCGGCCAGCCACAGCAATCACGTCACGCCGCGTGGCAAGTTCGGCCCCGATGCGCTCGACGGCATGCGTCATGGGGTGAACGACTACACCGCGTGGTTTGCTGGTGACGACACCATGAAGGGCGACTACTACGGCTACGACGGCCCGTGCCCGCCGTGGAACGACACGATCGTCCACCACTATCACTTCACCGTGTATGCGCTCGACATCGCGCGCGTACCGCTCGACGGCCGCTTCGACGGCAACGACGTGCTCGCTGCGATCAAGCCGCATATCCTGGGCAGCGCTCGCGTGACCGGCATTTACACGCTCAATTCGAAGGCGAAGTAAGGACGTCTAAGCACATCATCACGTCTGCTTCACAACCTGCTTCACAGCTCGCCCGGCACTCCGCTTAACCTGAACACGCAATTGCATCGATGAACGGCACGACCACGACCCTGACCTTGATTCGCCACGGCGAGACCGACTGGAACCGCGTCAAACGGATTCAGGGGCACACGGACATTCCGCTGTCGGCGGAAGGCGAGCGTCAGGCCGTGTTGCTGGGCGCGAGAATTGCTCGCGAGGTGGCGGCGAGCGGAAGCGTGTTCGATCACGTGCTGACGAGCGATTTGCAGCGCGCGGTGCAGACGGCGGAGCCGGTCGCGCGAGCGTGCGGATTGCCGCTGGTGCGCACGGTGAGTCTTCGGGAGCGCCACTACGGCGCTTTCGAGACGCGTGTGCCAGATGAAATTCAGGCGGACTTTCCGCAGGACTACGCGCGGTGGCAGAGCCGCGATCCGGACTTCGTGATCCCCGGTGGCGAGTCGACGCGTGGCTTCTATACGCGCATCACCGGTTTCATTGCGCAGGTGCTGCGTGATTACGCGGGCCAGCGCGTGGCACTCGTGGCGCATGGTGGCGTGCTCGATTGCTGCTACCGGCTCGCGACGGGCCTGGCGCTGACCGAACCGCGCTCGTACCCGCTGCTCAACGCCAGCGTGAACCGTCTGTCGTACGACGGAGCGAATTGGAAGGTACTGAGCTGGGGCGACGTCACGCATCTGGACGATGCCGTGCGTGACGAGAGCAACGACAAGCCTGCCGATGCCTCAGGCGACCGCGTCGATCCGCGTGTGGTGTGACAGGGCGCGCTTCTAGCGTTCCAGCGACGGCGCCGTCACCACCACCGCCGGTGTCGCCAATGCCCGGCGACGTGCCCGATGCGCCACGCTGTTGCGCATCGACCAGCGTGCGAGCTGTGCCATGTGGCGCACGGCAGGGCGCACGGTAAGGCGGCGAATCGTCGCCTTTTCATCGAAGCCGAGCATCGTTTGCGACCAGTCCGGCAGCAAATCGACACCGGCCCGGAATAACAATCCACTGAAAACGCGCGCGCCTGCAAACGGCGCAGGCAGGTTGCGCAATACGCTTACGACTTCTTCCGTGCGGTCGCTTGTGCTGAGTGCAGGGCGCATCGCCGCGAGATAGTCGTCGATCTGCGCGACGCTCGTCGGCACATCGCGCGCACCCAACGCAATCGCAATGCGTGCGACTTCTGCGTAATAGCGATCCTGATCGTCACGTGAGAACGCGGGGTTCTTGTAGACGAGATAGCTGCGCAGAAAGCTCGACGTCTCGGCGACATGCACCCATGTGAGCAGATCGGGATCGTAAGCGGCGTACGGCCGCCCGTCGGGGGTCGTGCCTTTGACCTGGAGATGGATGCGTCGCACGCGTTCGAGCAGCGCTTCGGCGTCGGCCGTGTTGCCGAAGGTCGTGCCGCCGATGAACGTCGCGGTACGGCGCAGACGGCCCATGACATCCTGCCGGAACGTCGAGTGGTCCCAGACACCGGCCATCGCCAGCGGGTGCAGCGATTGCAGCAGCAGCGCGCTTACGCCGCCAATCATCATCGAGGTGAAATCGCCGTGGACGTGCCAGCAGGCGGCGTCCGGACCGAACAGGCCCGGGTCGCCGTCAGGCGTGTCGTAATTCAGACGCGGGGCACCGGGGCCGGACGTCAGACTCACGAGCCGCATGGCGATGGCGTGGCGCAAACGCCCCGACACACCCACGACCGGTCCGGCAGGACGCAGGGGCGTTGCCGGGGGCGGGGTGGGAAGATCGTCGTGGGAGGCCATGTTGTGCCTTGTGGCGGGAAGCGGGGGAAGCGGGGGAAGCGTGAACGTCGATTGTCCGACAGGGGGATTCGCCGGACATGCGACCGATCGTCGCTGCCGTCGCTACTTCCCTGTCGCGTCCGGCGACCAGAGCGCACCGCTTTCCGGTGCGCTGCCGGGCGCTGCCAGTCCGAAGTGACGGTAAGCGGCGAGCGTGGCGACGCGACCGCGCGGCGTGCGTTGCAGGAAGCCCTGTTGAATCAGGAACGGCTCGATCACGTCTTCGATGGTGTCGCGCTCTTCGCCGATGGCGGCGGCGAGGTTGTCGACACCGACCGGGCCGCCGTCGAACTTGTGAAGCACGGCTTCGAGCAGCTTGCGGTCCATCACGTCGAAGCCGACCGCGTCGACGTCGAGCATCGACAGCGCTGCGTCGGCCACAGCGGCGGTGATGCGGCCGTCGGCCTTCACTTCGGCGTAGTCGCGCACGCGGCGCAGCAAGCGGTTGGCGATACGGGGCGTGCCGCGTGCGCGGCGTGCGATCTCAAAGGCACCGTCGTCGGCGATGACCGCGCCGAGCAGGCTCGCCGAGCGGCGCACGATGCCCGCCAGTTCGTCGTCCGTATAGAACTCCAGACGCGCCACGATCCCGAAGCGGTCGCGCAGCGGGTTCGTCAGCATGCCCGCGCGGGTCGTCGCGCCCACCAGCGTGAACGGCTGGAGATCGAGCTTGACGCTGCGCGCTGCCGGACCTTCGCCGATCATGATGTCGATCTGATAGTCCTCCAACGCCGGATACAGAATCTCCTCGACGACCGGCGAGAGCCGGTGAATTTCGTCGATGAACAGCACGTCGTTGGCTTCGAGATTGGTCAGCAGCGCAGCAAGATCGCCCGGACGCTCCAGCACCGGACCCGACGTCTGGCGCAGATGCACGCCCATTTCGCGGGCGATGATGTGGGCGAGCGTGGTCTTGCCCAGACCCGGCGGGCCGAAGAGCAGCACGTGGTCGAGCGGTTCCGAGCGCTTGCGGGCTGCCTCGATGAAGATTTCGAGCTGTTCGCGCACCTTGCGCTGGCCGACGTATTCGTCGAGCAGCTTGGGGCGCAGCGCGCGCTCGAAGGCTTCTTCGTTGGGCGAGGCCGGTGTGGGCGCAATGATGCGCTCGGCGGCGAGTTTGTCGGTTTCGATCATGGATGCATTGTAGCGCTTCGGACGTCTGCCCTTAGCCCACCCTTTAGCCCACCAGACGACCGCGTTTCACACGCAGGCCCTTGGCGGCCAGCGCGGGCGCGACTTCGGTGAGCGCCGCGTAGGTGTCGCCGGTGTGCGCGTGACAAATGGCGACGCCCAGTGCGTCGGAAGCGTCCTTGCCCGGCGTGCCGGTGAGGGTCAGCAAACGGGTGACCATCTCCTGCACCTGCTCCTTGCGCGCGCGTCCGTAGCCGACGACCGCCTGCTTCAACTGCATCGGGGTGTATTCGAAGACTTCGAGCCCGCCGACAGACAGCGCCGTGATGGCCGCACCGCGTGCCTGTCCGAGCAGCAGCGTGGATTGCGGGTTGACGTTGACGAACACCTTTTCGATGGCGGCCTGATCGGGCCGGTAGGTGTCGACCAGTTCGGCCACGCTCTCGAAGATGATGCGCAGCCGGGCGGGCAGGGTGCCTTCGCCGGTACGGATGACGCCGCTCGTCACATATTGCAGACGGTTGCCGTGCTTTTCGAGCACGCCGAAGCCGGTGACGCGCAGGCCGGGGTCGATACCAAGAATTCTCATGCGGGGGCCGATGACCGGCGTGCTGCGCCGATGTGGGGCAAAAAAGCCAATATGGTCCGTATTCTGGCACAGCCCGGCGGCATCGAGTTGAATGCATCGCGTCGATTTGCCGCAGGCCCGGCGGCCGTTGGCGGGCGGCGCTGCGCGTCGCGATACGGCGGATTGTTGTACATTGCTTGCTGTTCAAAATATTCGACGGCCTGCTGGCGGGCCGCTTGTCCCCGATGCTCTGGATCAAAGCGCTTCACATCGTTTTCGTCGCCTCGTGGTTTGCCGGTCTGTTCTATCTGCCGCGCATTTTCGTCAACCTCGCGATGGAGAGCGATCCGGCTGCCACGCAACGTCTGCTGCTCATGGCGCGCAAGCTCTACCGCTTCATGACGATTCTCGCGGTCCCGGCACTCGCTTTCGGACTGATCCTCTGGCTGTACTACGGCATCGGCCGCTACGGTGGCTGGTTGCACGCCAAGCTGCTGATCGTAGTGCTGCTGCTCGGCTACCACCACGCGTGCGGCCGTCTGCTGCGCAAGTTCGAGACCGGCCGCAACACGCACTCGCATCGCTGGTATCGCTACTTCAACGAGGTCCCGGTGCTGGGGCTCCTCGGCGCGGTGATTCTCGCAGTCGTCAAACCGTTCTGACATCGCTTGCGAGCGTCGCCTGAACAACACACACTGAACACGTCATGCATCAACAGCGCCAGTCATAGGCGCCCCTTACCGATAGCAAGAGGAGTTTTGCCGTGAGTCTGACTTGTGAGTATTTCCTGGCGACGCAGTCGCCCTATGTCTACATGGGGCATGCCCGTTTCGTCGAGCTGGCGCGCCGCTATGGCGTGCAGATCCAGCTCAAGCCGATGGATCTCGGGCGCGTGTTCAGCGGCTCGGGCGGTCTGCCGCTCGCCAAGCGCGCGCCGCAGCGTCAGGCGTATCGTCTGGTGGAACTGGCGCGATGGTCGAAGTATCTTGGCCTGCCACTGAACCTCGAACCGAAGTTCTTCCCCGTGTCGGGCGATCCGGCGGCCAAACTCGTGATCGCGACGCAACTCGCGCACGGCACCGACAAGGCGCTGGAACTCGTCGGCGCGGTGTCGAATGCGCTGTGGGTCGAAGAGCGCAACATCGCCGACGATGCCACGCTGCAAGCGCTCGCGGATAGCCTGTCGCTCGACGGCAAGTCGCTGCTCGCCGCGTCGCATGGCGCGAGCGTGCAAGCGGCCTACGACGCCAACACCGACGACGCAGCGGCGGCAGGCGTGTACGGCGCGCCGTGGTTCGTCTTCGAAGGCCAGCCGTATTGGGGTCAGGACCGCCTGGACTTCCTCGAACGCGCCTTCGCCGAGGCCAGCGCAAAGCGCTGAGCCTGTCGCAGAATCTCTCGCTCGCGGCCGGCAATGCCGGTAGCGGCAACCCCCAGGAGTGAATCGCATGAGTCGTCCGGAAGTTGTGTTGTACAAGAGCGTGCCGCCTGACGTGCGTGCACGATTGGCCGAGCATTTCTCGCTCACCGAATTCGACGGCGTAAACGACGGCAACCGCGCCGAGTTCGCGGCGGCGCTCAGCCGTGCGGACGGTGCCATCGGCGTTGGCGTGAACGCGACGCCCGCGCTGCTCGACGGCGCATCGAAGCTCAAGGCGTGGGCCACGATCTCCGTGGGCTACGACCAGTTCGACGTGCCCGACCTCACGCGTCGCGGCATCAAGCTGATGAACACCCCCGACGTGCTGACGGAAACCACCGCCGATACCGTCTTCGCGCTGGTGTTGTCGAGTGCGCGTCGCGTGGTCGAACTGGCCGAACTGGTGAAGGCGGGTGGCTGGAAGGCGAGCCTCGGTGAGGAGCACTTCGGCACCGACGTGCAGGGCAAGACGCTGGGCATCGTCGGCATGGGACGCATCGGTGGCGCAGTGGCGCGTCGTGCTGCTCTGGGCTTCGGCATGAAGGTGTTGTACAGCAACCGCTCGCGCAATGAAGCGGCGGAGAAGGCCTTCGGCGCGGAACATCGCACGTTGCCCGAACTGCTCGCGCAAGCCGATTTCGTCGTGACGCTGGTGCCGCTGTCGCCTGCGACGGAGCGTCTGATCGGTGCGAAAGAGTTCGCGCAGATGAAACGCGGTGCGATCTTCATCAACGCGGCGCGCGGCAAGGTGATCGACGAAGCCGCGCTGGTCGATGCGCTCGCCTCCGGCCATCTGCGTGCTGCCGGTCTCGATGTCTTCGAGCGTGAGCCGGTGTCCGTCGATTCGCCGCTGCTGAAGATGAAGAACGTGGTGGCGTTGCCGCATATCGGCTCGGCCACACACGAGACGCGTCACGCGATGGCGTCGTGCGCCGCCGACAATCTGATCGCCGCGCTGACGGGCAAGCCGCTGCAGAACGTGGTGAATCCGTAAGCGGGGCCTTCACACGCGCAACATTGCGTCGAGAAGTGAGAAGTGAGAAGGGGCGAAGCGCTGTCATGGCGCTTCGCCCCTTTTTCGTTGACGGTGATGCGCACCGCATCCGGTTACTTTCCGTCGTTCGCCGTGCGTCGCCGGTTGATGACTTCCTTGGCGCGTGCCAGTTGCGACGGCAGCCGATCCCCGAGACGCAACGCCATGCCGACCGCGAGCACGTCGCCGATGGCCAGATGCGCGATGCGCGACGTCAGAGGCGAATACACGTCGGTGTCCTCGTCAACGTCGGCGAACAGCGCCACGCTGGCTTGCCGCGCCAGCGGTGAGTTGCTGTGCGTGATGGCGATCACGCTCGCGCCCGCCGTGCGCGCCAGTTGCGTCGCTTCGAGCAGATCCTGCGTGCGTCCCGTATTCGAGATCGCCACGACGACATCCCCTTCCTTGAGGAGCGCGGCCGACATGCCGTACACGTGCGGATCGCTGTACGCGACTGCGGGCACACCGAGGCGGAAGAACTTGTGCTGCATGTCCTGCGCGGCGATGCCCGACGCACCCGCGCCGTAGAACTCGATGCGCCGTGCCGACGCGAGCAGTTCGATCGCCTGGCCGATGCTGTCGGGCGAGAGATTGTTGCGCACCTGCATGAGGCTGCCGATGGTGCGGTCGAGTACCTTGCTGGCGATGCCAGGCACGGGCTCGTCCGGACGCACATCGCGGTGCACGAACGGCACGCCCTGTGCGATGCCCTGCGCCAGACGGATCTTGAATTCACGATAGCCGCTGCATCCCACCGCCTGACAGAAGCGGGCAATCGTCGGCTGGCTGACGTTGGCGCGCTCGGCGAGTTCGTTCATCGACAGATCGACGACTTCGCGCGGGGCCTCCAACACATAGGTCGCAAGCTTGCGCTCGGACGGGCGCAATTGGGTCAGCGTGGCTTCGATTCGGTTAAGCATGGCAGGCAGCAACAAAAGCAGACGCGCGGCAGGGGACGGCGCTCACTATAGCACCCGTACACCGCTTGGCACTGCACCGGGCTTAGGGGCGCAGAGGCGCGGATGATGAACGAAATGTACAAAAACTACAAAAATACGACATTTCACATTATGGAGTGAAGTTTCTCAATCCGACAAAATATGGCGTAAGTGTCGGAAATGACTGGGTAAAACCCTGAGTGTCGATGGCTTTGGATTGATGGGATGTAGAATTTCTACTAAACTCCGCTCCCAATCGCACCTGCTCCGGGTGCATCGTAAGTTCAGTCCCACGACATGATGTCCGAGCAAAAGAAGCCCCTGCACCCGACCGTAATGGCCGTCACTGCGCGCATTGCAGCGCGTAGCCGCGACACGCGCGCAGCGTATCTGGCCCGCATCGACGCGAGCGCCGGTCGCTTTCCGCAGCGCGGCGCGCTGTCCTGCGCGAACCTGGCGCACGGTTTCGCCGCGATGCCAGCCAACGACAAGCTGATTCTGCGCGAGCAGCGTCGCCCGAACGTGGGCATCGTCACGGCTTACAACGACATGCTGTCGGCGCATCAGCCGTACGAGCAATATCCGGCGCGTCTGCGTGAAGCCGCTCGCAAGCTGGGCGCAACGGCGCAGGTGGCGGGCGGCGTGCCCGCCATGTGCGACGGCGTCACGCAAGGCAATGCAGGGATGGAACTGTCGCTGTTCTCGCGCGAAATCATCGCCATGAGCACGGCCATCGCTCTGTCGCACAACATGTTCGACGCCGCGCTGATGCTCGGCGTGTGCGACAAGATCGTGCCGGGTCTCGTGATCGGGGCCCTGCAGTTCGGCCATCTGCCGACGATCTTCGTGCCCGCCGGGCCGATGGCGAGCGGTCTGTCGAACGACGAGAAGGCCAAGATCCGCCAGTTGTACGCCACCGGCAAAGTGGGCCGCGACGCGCTGCTCGAAGCCGAATCGCAGGCGTACCACGGTGCGGGCACGTGCACGTTCTACGGCACGGCCAACAGCAACCAGTTGCTGATGGAAATCATGGGCCTGCATTTGCCGGGCGCAGCTTTCGTGCACCCGCATACGCCCCTGCGCGATGCGCTCACCGACGCGGCGCTCGCGCGCGTGCTGGCCATCGGCGCGGACACCCCCGAATACACCCCGGTCGGCCATGTGGTCGACGAGCGTGCCGTCGTCAACGGCATCGTCGGCCTGCTGGCCACGGGCGGCTCGACCAATCACACGCTGCACCTCGTGGCGATGGCCCGTGCGGCGGGCGTCATCATCGACTGGGACGATTTCGACGCGCTGTCGGCCATCGTGCCGCTCATGGCGCGCGTCTATCCGAACGGCAAAGCCGACGTGAACCATTTCCACGCTGCGGGCGGCATGGGCTTCCTGATCGGCGAACTGCTCGACGCAGGCCTGTTGCACGACGACGTGAAGACCGTCGCCGGTCCGGGCCTCTCGCGCTACCGCGCCGAGCCGTGGTTGTCGCCCGAAGGGGTGGCGTGGCGCGCAGGTAGCGCCTACAGTGGTGATCGTGACGTCTTGCGCGGCCATGCCGAGCCGTTCGCCCCCGATGGCGGATTGCGGCTCATGCACGGCAATCTGGGGCGTGGCGTCATCAAGGTGTCGGCGGTCAAGCCGGAACATCGGCGCGTGGCCGCAACGGCACGCGTATTTACTTCGCAGGAAGCGGTCCAGGCCGCGTTCGATGCAGGCGAGCTGCGTCGCGACGTGGTCGTGGTGTTGCGTGGCCAGGGGCCACGCGCCAATGGCATGCCCGAGCTGCATCGCCTCACGCCGCTGCTCGGTGTCTTGCAGGACGAGGGTTTCGCCGTGGCGCTGGTGACGGACGGCCGGATGTCCGGCGCGTCGGGCAAGGTGCCTGCCGTGATTCACGTGTCGCCCGAAGCGGCTGGCGGTGGTCCGCTGGCACGCGTGTGCGACGGCGATCTGATCGTGCTCGACGCCAACACCGGCATGCTGCACGCCGAAGTGTCGCCGCAGGTGTGGGCCGAGCGCGAGAACGCGCCGGTCGACGTGTCGAGTGACGACACCGGACGTCTGCTCTTCGGGCACATGCGTGCATCCGTAGGCGCGGCGGAAACCGGCGCTTCCGTGTTCTTCGGTACCGAGTGACGAGCACTACGTCACTGCATTCAAGGAAAACGTAATGAACATCAATGACATCGTTCGTGCCGGCCCCGTGGTTCCGGTGCTCCAGTTCGATAACGTCGAACAGGGCGAGCAGGTCTCGCGTGCATTGCTCGCGGGCGGCGTGCGCGTGCTCGAAATCACGCTGCGCACCCCGGCGGCGATGGACGTCATCCGCCATGTGGCCGGACTGTCGGACGAACTGATCGTTGGCGTGGGCACGCTCACGCGCCCCGAAGAGATGGCGCAGGCCGTGGCCGCCGGTGCCCGCTTCGGCGTGTCGCCGGGCTACACACCGGCGCTGGGCGCGGCCGCCAAGGCAGCCGGTCTGCCGCTGCTGCCGGGCGTGGTGACGCCCTCGGACATTTTGGCGGCGCTCGCCGACGGTTATGAGACGGTGAAGTTCTTCCCGGCCGAACCCTCGGGCGGTGTGCCGATGCTCAAGGCGCTGTACGGCCCGTTCCGCGAGGTGCGTTTCTGCCCGACGGGCGGCATCAGCGCTGAGTCGGCACCGTCGTATCTGGCGCAGCCGAACGTGGTGTGTGTGGGCGGCTCGTGGCTTACGCCCAAGGCGCTGGTCGACGCGAAGGACTGGGACGGCATCACGCGTCTGGCCCGTGCGGCGAGCGCGCTGCCGCGTGCCTGAAGCGGTGCAGCAAACGCAACGTCGAATCTCGCAACTGTAGTCACTCGCATCGACGGCAGAACATCGCCGGTTTTACCGGATAACAGGATTTCAATAAACGGGCGCGAGCCCAACGGGCATCCGCCCATCTAGCCAAACGAGGAGACCCCCCATGGTCGCGGTGCAAGGCAACTTGCTGCTGGTATACGCGCTTATCGCGGTAATCGCGCTGATTCTGCTGATCGCGCGTTTCAAACTGAATCCGTTCATCACGCTGATCGTCGTCTCGCTCGTGCTCGGGCTGGCGGTGGGCATGCCGATGGGTGGCATCGTCAAGGCATTCGAGACGGGCGTGGGCAACACGCTGGGGCACATTGCGCTCGTGGTGGGGCTTGGCACGATGCTCGGCAAGATGATGGCCGAGTCGGGCGGCGCGGAGCGCATCGCGCGCACGCTCATCGGCTTCTTCGGTGAGAAGAACGTGCATTGGGCGATGGTCGTGATCGCGTTCATCGTCGGTCTGCCGGTGTTCTTCGAAGTCGGCTTCGTGCTGCTGATTCCGATTGCGTTCAACGTCGCCAAGCGCACCGGTACGTCGATGGTGCTCGTGGGTATTCCGATGGTCGCCGGTCTGTCGGTCGTGCACGGCCTGATCCCGCCGCACCCGGCGGCGCTGCTGGCCGTGACCGCCTACAACGCGGACATCGGTCACACGATCATGTACGCGCTGATCGTCGGTATTCCGACGGCCGCGATTGCCGGTCCGCTCTTCGCCAAGCTGATGGCGCGTCACGTGGTGCCCAATCCGGATAACCCGCTGCTCGCCCAGTTCGTCGAAGCCGACCGTCCGATGGACAAGCTGCCGGGCTTCGGCATCACGCTGTTCACGATTTTGCTGCCGGTCATTCTGATGCTCATCGGTAGCTGGGCCGACCTGTTCTTCGCACCGAAGACGTTCGCGAACGACTTCCTGCGCCTGATCGGCAACTCGGTGATGGCGTTGCTCATTGCCACGCTCGTGAGCTTCTTCACGTTCGGCAAGCAACGCGGCTTCAATCGCGACCAGATTCTGAAGTTCACCAACGAGTGTCTGGCCCCGATTGCCACGATCACGCTGGTGGTGGGTGCCGGTGGTGGTTTCGGGCGTATCCTGATGGACAGCGGCGTGTCGAAGGCGATTGTCGACGTCGCAAACAATGCCCATCTCTCGCCGCTGCTGCTCGGCTGGCTGGTGGCGGTGCTGATCCGTATCGCGACGGGTTCGGCCACGGTGGCCATGACGACCGCCTGCGGTATCGTCGCCCCGATCGCGATGGCCGCCGGTTCGACGGTCAAGCCGGAACTGATGGTGCTGGCTACGGGCGCGGGCTCGCTGATCCTGTCGCACGTGAACGACGGCGGTTTCTGGCTGGTCAAGGAGTACTTCAACATGACCGTGCCGCAGACCTTCAAGACGTGGACGGTGTGCGAGACGATCATTTCGGTTGTCGCACTGCTGCTCACGCTGGGTCTGGCCGCGGTGGTGTAATCGGCAATATCGTTGTATCGGGTAAGCGCGCCGCTCAGGCACTGAACACGCACAGAGCGGCGCGAGCAATACGGGTAACACGCTGGCACAGGTCGGCACGGAACAAGGAGACGAGCCATGATCGTCGTGGTAATGGGCGTATCGGGCAGCGGCAAGAGCACGGTCGGGCAGATGCTTGCCGACCGGCTGGGCTGCGGGTTTTCCGACGCAGATTCGTTTCACAGCGCCGCGAACATCGAGAAGATGCGTCGTGGCGAAGCGCTTAACGACGCCGACCGTGCGCCGTGGCTTGCCGCGATTCGCGAAGCCATCGTCGCGCGTCGGGTGGCGGGGCGACATCACGTGTTCGCGTGTTCGGCGCTGCGCGCACGGTATCGCGACGTGCTCGGCGAGCACGACGGCGATGTCGTGTTCGTCTACCTGAAGGGCGCGCCCGAGGTGATCGGGGAGCGTCTGGCCTCGCGCTCGGGCCATTTCTTCGATCCGGCGTTGCTGCAAAGCCAGTTCAATACACTGGAAGAGCCGCGCGATGCGCTGATCGTCGACATCTGCGATTCCCCCGACGCCATCGTCGAAACCTTGCTTCACAAGCTGGCCGCCTGCCCCGGCGGCGTGCCGCTGACGTCCGCCGGTTCGGCGCGCGTACAATAGCGGTTTATTCCCTCCGCCGGCGCTTCGCGCGCCGGTCGCACGCACCCACATGGCTTCCTTCGAATTCTTCGCGCCCTGTCCCCGTGGACTGGAAGAGGCGCTTGCCGCCGAACTGGCAGAACTGGGGCGTCTCGCCCCGATTTCGGTGGGCAAACAGGTGCCCGGTGGCGTGCATTTCGCCGGTCCGTGGGCCGCAGGCATGGCAGCCAACCTGCATTCGCGCATCGCGAGCCGTGTGCTGCTGCGCGTCGCACAGCAGGGCTACCGCACCGAACAGGACATCTACGAATTCGCCCTGCGTCAGCGCTGGGAAGACTGGTTCGGCTATCAGCAGACGCTGCGGGTGGACGTCACCGGTATCAAGGCACCCGTGCGCAGCCTCGAATTCGTCACGCTGCGCGTGAAGGACGCCGTGTGCGACCGTCTGCGCGAGAAGTCCGGTGCGCGTCCGAACATCGACACCATGCAGCCCGACGTGCGCGTGTTCGCTTTCCTGACGGCGACCGACGCCACGCTCTACCTCGATACCTCCGGCGAGCCGCTGTTCAAACGCGGCTGGCGTCTGGACAAGGGCGCAGCGCCGCTGCGCGAAAACCTCGCGGCGGGCATTCTGCGACTGGCGGGCTGGCGCGCCGATACGGCCGCCGACATGGTGCTGTACGACCCGATGTGCGGCAGCGGCACGTTCCTCGCGGAAGCCGCGCAGATCGCGCTGGGTGTCCCTGCGGGCGCAGGTCGCCGCTTCGGCTTCGAGAAGTTGAAGGGCTACGACATCACCGCCTGGCAAGCACTCAAGGTGCAGGCGGACGAAGCGCAGCGCGACGCCCGCGTGCGCGGCGTGCCCGACAGCATCTTCGGTAGCGACATTTCCGGCGACATGCTCGTCAAGTCGCGCGCCAATCTGGAACGCGCCGGCGTGGGCGACATCGGTCTGAAGCAGGTGGATGCGCGCGATATGTCGCCGCCGGTGGATCGTCCGGGGATCATCGTCGCCAATCCGCCGTACGGCGAACGTATCGAAGTGCGTGGCCGCCGTGCCCCGCGCGATGACGACGACGGTTATTCGCCGGACGTGCAAGGCAATCGCGGTGGCTTCCAGCGCAATCAGCCGGACGGCGTCGATGCCGAGTTCTTCCGTGCCTTCGGCGACGCGCTCAAGCAACGCTTCACCGGCTGGAGCGCGTTCTTGCTGACGGCGGACATGAGCCTGCCGGGGCAGATGCGTCTGCGTGAATCGCGTCGTACGCCGCTGTACAACGGTGCGCTGGAATGCCGCTTGTTCCGCTTCGATCTGATCGCTGGCTCGGTGCGCAAGCGTGCAGGCGACGGCGAGGGCAAGACGGAAGCCGGGCGTGACGCGGCTGAGTAAGTGTTAGCGCCTCGACGTTCTGCGTCATGAAAAGGACCGGCCATTGGCCGGTCTTTTGTTTTGTGCGGACGGCGACTTTAGCTCGCGTTGCCGTCAGGGCTGTCGACGTTGCCATCGCGGGAGGTCGAAGGCGGTGCGGAGCGGGGACGCTCGTCCGGCGGTTGCGCGGGTGGTTCCGGTGGCGGCGGCAAGGCGGCGCGTTGTGCGGCACGCCGTTGGGCGGCGACGGCCGTGAGCACGGCGCGACGTTCGCGCAGCTCGCTCGGGGAAATACGATTGCGCCGGGGATCGCATGTCACGTTTTCCGGATCGGACAGGTCGCTCTCGTAATCGGGACCGGTGCGTGGCGAATAGTCCCGCACATCCAGCACACCGACGACGGTAACGTCCCTGAGCCACCGTTCGGTGTCGCATGTGATGGCGTTGTGGCTCAGGATGTCGTCGACGATCCCGAATTCGCGCGGGTCCGGATGAATCTGCCAGACGTCGTGCGTGGCCTCCCAGTGCGGCCAGATTTGCCCGCCCGCGCCGTAATGGCAGTACGCGATGGCCTGATAGGCTTTGCGGCAGACGTCGCGCGTTGCGTAGCACGAGGGGCGATCCAGTGTCGCAATATCGATCATCCGTGACAGGACGCTGGTCGGGTCAGCGCCCGCGCTGTAGAAGTACACCCACTTGTTGGTCGTATCGAACGTCCAGGGCACGGCGATGTCGTGCCCGAAGGCTTGCAGAATGCGCAGCGTCAGGATGTCGTCGGCGATATGCGTTTCAAACTCTCGCGAGAGCACCGATTGCGCCCATGTTTCGAGATTCGGGGTGCCCGCGATACGTTCGAAGAGCGTCCAGCCGGTCGGGCGCGGGAGCAGGCGACGCAGCAGATCGACGGCGATGTCCGTCGGCAGGCCTGTGTCTCTGAGCGCGTCCAGTGTGACCTCGTGATCTTCCAGGACGGCGAGTCGGCGAAGCGCGATGGCCTGTTCAGCAGTGCGTGCCGGTTCTCCGACGACCGTCTTGCCCATACATGACTCGATCTCGCGTCCGAACGTGCTGTCGGGGTGTTCGGCGGCGCGCATCACGGCGGCCTTCGTCGGATTGCATTTGGGGTTCAGCGCCCGGATGTTGACGACATCCGTCCAACTGAGCGCCCGGTAGAGCGGTTCGAGGATGGGGGTGCTGGGATAGCCAGCCTGCGCTGAAGACGCGGATGGCATGGGTGGCGCAGATAGCGCACGATGACCGTCTGCATTCATCGGGTGTCTCCTCCGGACAATGGACAAGGCGACATTGTCTGGAAGGAGGCCGATGCGGGATGTCGAGATCGCCCGCTGGAATGTCCAAACGGGGATGGACGGTGACGGTGTGGCGCGCTTAAGCGGACGGTACAGAGCGCGCGCTCAGGAAGCGACGAAGGATGCCGTGAGAGTAGTGGCTCGCGACCTCGCGCAGAAATCGCGAGAAATCGACGTGCGCGGTGTCGTCGGCCGCGTCGGAAAGCGTGCGCATGACGGCGAATGGAATGCCGTACTCATGACAGACCTGCGCGACCGCTGCGCCTTCCATTTCGACGGCAAGGGCTTGCGGCAGCGTGCCGCGCAACAACGTGACTTCGCTGGCGCTGGAAACGAAGCGGTCGCCGCTGGCGATTTGCCCGACGTGCACGCGCGGCGCGGACATCCGCAGCTCGGTGCGCAACGCGGCGCTCACCTGTGCGGCCATCTCGTCGGCAAGCCAGTCGCGTGCGGCCTGAGCGAGGGCATCGCGCAGTGAGGCTTCGGCGTCGAACGCAGCGCGCCCGAGCAACGGGATTTCGAAGCGGGGGAAGAGGGGGCTAGCGTCCATGTCGTGCTGCGTGAGCGTGTCGGCGATGACGACGTCGCCCACCGACAAGCCGTGCGCGAGTCCGCCCGCCACACCGGTGAAGACGATTTCCCGCACGTCGAAGCGATGGATCAGCGCAGCCGTTGTGGCCGCCGCCGCCACCTTGCCGATACGGGCGAGCACGATGACGCAGTCATGGCCGTGCAGCTTGCCCACGTGATAGTCGCGCATGCCGATGTGTTCGACGTGTGCCCCAGGGGCCATCTCTGCGAGCAGATCGGCGATTTCTTCGTGAAGGGCGGCGACGATGCCTAGCGTCATGATGCGGGACTCTTTCGCGCGCGGCGGCGCGCTATTGCGTGGATCGAGCGCGCATTGTAGCGCGGGGCTGCACCCGATGTTGGCGTGCAGCCCCGCGCTAAAACCAAACCAGAGAGTCCGGCTTACTCGACCGCTTTCACCATCTCCTCGATCACCTTCTTCGCGTCGCCGAAGACCATCATGGTCTTGTCGAGATAGAAGAGCTCGTTATCGAGCCCTGCATAACCGGCGGCCATCGAACGCTTGTTGACGATGATCGTCTTGGCCTTGTACGCCTCGATGATCGGCATGCCTGCAATCGGCGACCCCGGATCGTTCTTCGCGGCGGGGTTCACCACGTCGTTCGCGCCCAACACCAGCACCACGTCCGTCTGACCGAATTCGCCGTTGATCTCGTCCATTTCCAGGACCTGATCGTACGGCACCTCGGCTTCGGCCAGCAGCACGTTCATGTGACCCGGCATACGGCCCGCGACCGGGTGAATCGCGTAGCGCACGTTCACGCCTTTCTCCGAGAGCTTGTCGGTCAGTTCCTTGAGCGCGTGCTGCGCACGGGCGACCGCCAGACCGTAGCCCGGCACGATCACCAGCGACTCTGCGTTGCTCATGAGGAACGCTGCGTCGTCGGGCGAGCCCGACTTCACCGGACGCTGCTGCTGTTCGCCACCGGCCGCACTCGTGCCCGGCGTTGCGCCGAAGCCGCCGAGAATCACGTTGAAGAACGAGCGGTTCATGGCCTTGCACATGATGTACGACAGAATCGCACCCGACGAACCCACCAGCGAACCGGCGATGATCAGCATCGGGTTGTTCAGCGAGAAGCCGATGCCCGCCGCCGCCCAGCCCGAGTACGAGTTCAGCATCGAGACCACGACCGGCATGTCTGCGCCGCCAATCGGGATGATGATGAGCACGCCGAGCACGAACGCGATGGCCGTCATCAGAATGAACGGCAGCCAGCTTTGCGACAGGAAGAAGATGACGCCGAAGCCGAGCATCGCAATGGCGAGCAGCAGGTTGATCGTGTGCTGTCCGGTGAACTGCACCGGCGCGCCCTGGAACAGGCGGAACTTGTACTTGCCCGAGAGCTTGCCGAAGGCGATGACCGACCCCGAGAACGTGATCGCGCCGACGAACGTGCCGATGAACAGTTCGATCCGATTGCCCGGCGGCAGGAGGGTTTCGCCCGCAGGCACGATGCCGAATGCAGCCGGTTCAGCGACCGCAGCCACTGCGATACACACAGCCGCCAGACCGATCAGCGAGTGCATGGCGGCCACGAGTTCCGGCATCTTCGTCATCTCGACCTTGCGGGCGACGAAGGCACCGATGCCGCCACCGACCACAAGACCTGCGAGGATCAGCGCGAGACCCGAGTAGTTGCCGCCCATCAGACGACGCAACTCGTAAATCAACGCAATCGTGGTAACAGCCGCAATCGCCATGCCGATCATGCCGAACGCGTTACCGCGTCGCGCCATCTTCGGATTCGACAGGCCCTTGAGTGCCTGAATAAAGCAGATCGACGCGACCAGATACAGCAGCGTGACGAGATTCATGCTCATTGCTTGTCCCCCTCGATGGCCTTGGCAGGCTTATCTTTCTTCTTGAACATCTCCAGCATTCGCTGGGTGACGAGGAAGCCCCCGAACACGTTGACGGCCGCGAGTGCCACGGCGATCACGCCCATCGTCTTGCCGAGGTTGCCTTCGGTGAGACCGGCGGCAAGCATTGCGCCCACGATCACGATGGCCGAAATCGCGTTCGTCACGGCCATGAGCGGCGTGTGCAGCGCCGGTGTGACGTTCCACACCACGTGATAGCCGACGTACACCGCCAGCACGAAGATGATCAGATTGATCACCGTGTGATTAATCATTTCCATAACGTTCCCCTTGTTTTTCTCAGGCGGCGCGCAGCACCTGACCGTCGCGGCACATCAGACAGGCGGCGACGATGTCGTCGTTCGTGTCGATCACGAGCTTGCCTTCCTTGTCGATCACCAGCTTGAGGAAGTCGAGCACGTTCCGTGCGTAGAGTGCGGAGGCGTCGGCGGCGACCATACCGGCGAGGTTGGTGTAACCCGCGATGGTCACGCCGTGGACCTTGACGACTTCGTCGGCCACCGACAGCGGGCAGTTGCCGCCGCCGTTGGCACCGCGCCCAGCCGCCAGATCGATGATCACCGAACCGGGCTTCATGGCCTTGACGGTGTCTTCGCTGATGAGCGTCGGCGCAGCACGGCCTGGGATCAGCGCGGTGGAGATAACGATGTCGGCTTGCGTCAGACGGGTGTGCACGAGCTGTGCCTGACGGGCGAGCCACGCGGCAGGCATCGGGCGAGCGTAACCGCCCACGCCCTTGGCGATCTCGCGCTCTTCGTCGGTCTCGAACGGCACGTCGATGAACTTCGCGCCGAGCGATTCGATCTGCTCACGCACCGCCGGACGCACGTCCGACGCTTCGATCACCGCACCCAGACGTTTAGCCGTCGCAATGGCTTGCAGGCCCGCGACACCCGCACCGAGCACGACCAGACGCGCAGCTTTCACCGTACCGGCGGCCGTCATCAACATCGGCATGAAGCGCTGATAGAGGTTCGCAGCGAGCATCACGGCCTTGTAGCCAGCGATGTTGGCCTGCGAGGAGAGGACATCCATGCTTTGCGCGCGCGTGGTGCGCGGCGCGGCTTCGAGTGCGAAGGCGGTGACGCCAGCGGCGGCCATGCGTGCGTTGTTCTCTGCGTCGAACGGATTGAGCATGCCGACGACCACGCTACCGCGCGACATCTGGGCAAGCTCTTCGGGGGAGGGGGCGCGTACCTTGAGGACGAGTTCTGCGCCGAGCGCGTCAGCCGCGCTGCCGAGGGTGGCCCCGGCAGCTTCGAAGGCGGCGTCGGGCACGCTGGCGGCGTCGCCTGCGCCACGGCCGATCACGATCTGGTGTCCTGACGCGACCAGCTTCTTCACCGTCTCGGGCGTGGCCGCGACACGGGATTCGCCGGAAAGCGTTTCGGCGGGAATGCCGATTTTCATTGCGTATCTCCTTGGGTTTGTGAACTGATCTCATCAGCGGCCAAAAACCAAGGAGCCGCAGCGCGTACGCTGCCGAGGCAGACGCGTTACCTGTTTCGCCGCTGATGACATTAGTCCTGCACAAACCACTGCGTTCGAACTACTGCAAAAACCGGTGATGCGGTACTGCAACTGCACATTGCCCATTGCTGGAGCTTCGAAGCTTACATGAACATTACAAATGCGCCTATTGCATGGAATGACATATCAATACTAACTATCGGTAATGAATGTGACGGGATCTGCACGGGACTCGCCGACCGGCCGGTCGGTCTTGAAACCGCCCCGTCTTCAGCGCCAAACCCCGTCAGACGGTAAAATGTCGCTTTTATCGGGGTCTCTCGTCCCCGCGTCCCGCAAGGATGTGCCATGAATGCACGCTGGAAGCCCAACGTGACGGTTGCTGCGGTCGTCGAACGTGACGGCCGTTTTCTGTTTGTCGAAGAGCAAAAGCGTGCCGGTCTGCTGATTAACCAACCGGCCGGTCATCTGGAGCCGGGCGAGTCGATCCTCGACGCCGTGCGCCGTGAGGTGCTGGAAGAGACGGCGCATACGTTCGAGCCGCAGCACCTGCTGGGCATCTATCTCGCGCCGGGACCGGACGACATCGCCTATCTGCGCTTCACCTTCAGCGGCACGCTGGGCGAGTTCGATGCGACGCGCACGCTCGACGACGGCATCGTCGGCACGCTCTGGCTCACGCCGGACGAGGTGCGCGCGCAGCGGGCACGGCATCGTTCGCCGATTCTCGAGCAGTGCATGGACGATTACCTGCGAGGCGTCAGATACGACCTCGGCATACTTCAGACCCATCCGGCACTGACCGGCGGGCAAGGCAACACATGAGTCAAAAACGCGTAGTAGTGGGCATGTCGGGCGGCGTCGATTCGTCGGTCACGGCATGGCTGCTCAAACAACAAGGCTACGACGTCGTCGGTCTGTTCATGAAGAACTGGGAAGACGATGACGACAGCGAATACTGTTCGACCCGGCAGGACTGGATCGACGTGGTGTCGGTCGCCGATCTGATCGGCATCGACGTCGAAGCGGTGAACTTCGCCGCCGAGTACAAGGACCGCGTCTTCGCGGAATTCCTGCGCGAGTACTCGGCCGGGCGCACGCCGAACCCGGACGTGCTGTGCAACGCCGAGATCAAGTTCAAGGCGTTCCTCGATCACGCGGTGGCGCTGGGCGGCGAGACCATCGCCACCGGCCACTACGCCCGTGTACGCGAGCGCGACGGGCGCTTCGAACTGCTCAAGGCGTTCGATCACACCAAGGATCAGAGCTACTTCCTGCACCGCCTGAACCAGCAGCAGCTCTCGCGCACGATGTTCCCGCTCGGCGAAATGCCGAAGACGAAGGTGCGCGAGATCGCCGCGCAGATCGGCCTGCCGAACGCGAAGAAGAAGGATTCGACGGGGATCTGCTTCATCGGGGAGCGACCGTTCCGCGACTTCCTCAATCGCTATCTGCCGACCAAGCCGGGACCGATGAAGACGCCGGACGGCACGATCGTCGGCGAGCACGTGGGGCTGGCGTTCTACACGCTGGGTCAGCGCAAGGGTATCGGTCTGGGCGGTAGCCGCGACGGCTCGGGCGAGCCGTGGTTCGTCGCGCGCAAGGACATGGTCAGCAACACGCTGTATGTCGTGCAGGGCCACGATCACCCGTGGCTGCTCTCGGGCACGCTCGATGCCGAAGACCTCTCATGGGTCGCAGGCGAGGCGCCGATTGCGGGCACGCGTTGCGGTGCGAAGACCCGCTACCGTCAGGCAGATGCCGCCTGCGAAGTCGTGCGCGCCGACGCCGGTGGCCTCACGCTGTCGTTCTCGGACGCGCAATGGGCCGTGACGCCCGGTCAGTCCGCCGTGCTGTACGACGGCGAGGTGTGTCTGGGCGGCGGGATCATTGCGTCCACCACGCCTGCCGTCGCTGCAACGGGCGCGGCGGCTGACGCAGGCGCCACGTCCGCAGCATCGAAACACATCATCCTCAATACGCATTGAAGCCGCCGGCGCTCGCCGGGGGGACACCCGGCAGCGTGCCGGTGGCCGTTTTGCCGCTCCCCCCGCAAAAGCCTAGGAGGTTTCATGTTTTCGCGCCGATTTCTGGCTCTCTGGATCGCCGTGGCGTTGCTCGTCGCAACGCTCGCGCTGGTGCTCGTCGACGGATGGAATCCGCTCTGGCCCATACCGTTCGCTGCGTTGGTCGCCCTCGGGGTCTGGGACGTCGTTCAGCAGCGTCACGCTGTACTGCGTAACTACCCGCTGTGGGGACACTTCCGATTTCTGTTCGAGTTCATCCGGCCGGAAATCCGTCAGTACTTCGTGGAAGACGACACCTCCGAGACACCGTTCTCGCGCGCTCAGCGCAGCATCGTCTATCAGCGCGCCAAGGGTGACGTCGATAGTCGGCCCTTCGGCACGGAGCTGGACGTCAAGGCGACCGGCTACGAGTGGATCGCCCACTCGCTCGCGCCGACCGTCCTGAAGGATCACGACTTCCGTATCACCATCGGTGCGGATCGCGCGCAGCCGTATTCGGCCTCGATCTTCAACGTTTCGGCGATGAGCTTCGGCGCGTTGTCCGCCAACGCCATCCGCGCGCTCAATCGCGGGGCCAAACTGGGCAACTTCATCCACGACACCGGCGAAGGTTCGATCTCGCCGCATCACCGCGAGCAAGGCGGGGATCTGATCTGGGAAGTGGCGTCGGGTTACTTTGGCTGCCGCAACGACGACGGCACATTCAACGCCGAGAAGTTCACCGCGCAGGCCACTACGCCGCAGGTGAAGATGATCGAGGTGAAGCTCTCGCAAGGCGCGAAGCCGGGCCACGGCGGCGTGTTGCCCGCCGCGAAGATCACACCGGAGATCTCCGCAACGCGCGGCGTGCCGATGGGACAGGACTGCATCTCGCCGTCACGCCACAGCGAGTTTTCGACGCCGCTGGGTCTGCTGCAATTCGTCGATCGGCTGCGCACGCTCTCGGGCGGTAAGCCGACGGGCTTCAAGCTTTGCATCGGTCATCCGTGGGAATTCTTCGGCATCGTGAAGGCGATGCTCGAGAGCGGCATCCTCCCCGACTTCATCGTGGTGGACGGCTCCGAAGGTGGCACCGGCGCTGCACCGCTGGAGTTCACCGATCACGTGGGCGCGCCGCTGCAGGAAGGGTTGCTGCTGGTACACAACACGCTCGTGGGCGCGGGATTGCGCGACAAGATCCGCATTGGTGCGTCGGGCAAGATCGTGACGGCGTTCGACATTGCGCGCACGCTCGCCATTGGCGCCGACTGGTGCAATTCGGCGCGCGGCTTCATGTTCGCCATCGGCTGCATTCAGTCGCAGAAGTGCCACACGGACCGCTGTCCTACCGGTGTGGCCACGCAGGATACGTTGCGTCAACGCGCGCTCGTGGTGCCGGACAAGGCGCAGCGTGTGCATCAGTTCCACGCGCAGACGCTGCACGCATTGCAGGAACTGATTCAGGCCGCAGGGTTGGCGCATCCGTCGGATCTGCGCGCACATCACATCGTCAAGCGTGTGTCGTCCAATGAGATCCGTCTCATGTCCGAATCGCTGAAGTATCTGGAGCCGGGCGATTTGCTGCGCGGTCAGTTCCGCTATCAGCTCTACGAGAAGTACTGGCCGATGGCGCGTGCCGATAGTTTCTCGCCTGCGGCCGTGGCCTGACGATATCGCGCAAAGCGATACAAGGCTGTCGCTGTAAAACAAACCCGACGCGTGGTGGCGTCGGGTTTTTTTATGCTTCTCGAAAGTTTTCTTCCCAAAAGCCAAAAGTGCCGGGCCTGGCGACTCACATTAAGGTCTCCACCGGATGATGCTCGCGCGCGTACTCGCCTATCGTGTGGCCTTCGACTTTGTCATCCCGCCGACGGATTGTCGTCAGAGGAGGAGCCTATGAGTACGGTGCGATTTCTGATCAGCCGCCACGACGTCAAACTCATTGTGAACGGTCTGGTACACACGTTGCCTGCGGGCAGCATGACCGCGACCAGTTCGGATGCGACGATCGATGCCCCCGGGCCAGTGGTGGCTCATGATTTTCATGCATGCGATTTACAGGCGCTGTATCCGGACGTCGTCGATCTGCTCGACCGCCGCCCGCTCGGCGTGTTCCACAGGCAGGCGGCGCGTACACTGATCCTCGAACCCAGCATGGTCGACGTGGCGATGACGTTGCAGAACGTCGACCGCATGGCGATGCTGCGCTTCTTTTACGTCTACTGTCTGTGCCGCGATCAGCGCTACTTCTCCGCGATGTTGCGTCAGACGATTGCAGGCAGTCATTCGCTGTTCGACTTCGTCGAAGCGAACTTCCATCGACCCTGGCCGGTGGGGCGTCTGGCCGAAGAGTTCGGCATGCCGTTGAGAAAATTCCGGTATCTGTTTCAGCAGACGTATGGCATGCCCGCCAAGCAATGGTTGCTTGAGCGGAGGCTGAGACTGGCTCGCGACCTACTGCTTTCCACGCGTCACAAGGTGCTCGACATTGCGCTGGAGTGTGGCTTCACCAATCACGCGCACTTCACCGACACGTTCCGCAAACGCTTCGATTGCGCGCCGACGGAGATTCGCCTGGGCACACCGCCTCAGCGCGGTGGCCGTCGTGTCGCGATGCCGCGCGCGGACGCCTACGCAGCCATGCGCGCCGATCTCGTTGCAGGACACGGTGCAGTGACCGATGCAGGCGTGCTATGAACGTCGAGGAAATCCACCGCAGCATGTCGGAAGGCGTGCGGCGAATGTCGGACGAAGCGACGCAGGCGGTGCGCACGCAGGAAGTCAACGATCCCCGTCAGATGCTCGACGTCCAGTTCAAGTTGCAGCAGTTCGCAACGGGCGTCGGCTTGCACAGTGCGGCCATCAAGCTCATCAAGGATACGTTGATGGGCATCATCGCCAAGATCGCATGATGACGACGCCGTCAAAATCCCATGATGGCGCGGTGACGTGGCTGGATGCTTCGGTCCGGCAGCATATCGTCGAACTGGCGCTAGCTGGGGCGCAACACGGTCTCGAGACGGAAGCGCGAACGATTCTGCGAGCGCTTCCGTTGCTCGTGCCGCAGGTTGAGGCGCGTCAATGTTTGCATGCTGCGTTGCTCATTGCGCTGGGCGACACAGCGCAAGCGCGCACCTGCCTTGCGCGTCTGACTGCCGAAGGCGAGGCAGACAAGGCCGACGTAAGCGCCGCGCGCGTGTTGCAGCAGTGGCTCGACACGACGATTACCTCATCGGCGTCATCTCCTCCTCCGGCCTTTTCTTCTCCAGAAGTCCTCCCTTTGCCATGACGACACTCTCATCATCTGCGCTTTCCGCGGCAGTTACGCAAACGTCGGCCGTCGATGCGTCGATGAAACCGTCTGCCGCATTCCCCACCGCACCCACTACCGCTGAGCAGGCCGACGCTGCGCGATTCAGTCTCGCGTTGGCGAACGCCGCGCCGTTGCCCGAGCATCACTTGCTAAGCGCGGCGAACAAGTTGGCGGGCGACACCGAATATCTGGCACAACGCGTGACGCTGGACGAGCAAGCATTGGACGATCCGGCGCGTCTGCTTGCCACGCAGCTAGACATCACCGAGCGGGTGCTGGCATTGGAGTTTGTCGCGAAAGCGGCCGGGGCTACGACGCAGGGTGTCAACAAGCTGGTCCACATGCAATGACGCGTTGCGGCCGTGTTGTGAAAGGCCTCGTGCCGATCGTTGAGGGCATCGCATTGGGGCGGATCCTGCTCGTCGGCTTGCTCTTGCTGATGCTCGTCGGCTGCAAAGTCGAGTTGCATCGCGCGCTGAGCGAGACCGAAGCAAATCAGATGCTCGCGCTACTGCTGGTCTCCGGACTTCAGGCTGACAAGCGCGCGGACACCACGGGCATGACCGTCCGGATCGAACGCAGCGATTTCGTGCGCGGCGTCGAAGTGCTTCGTCAGCACGGGTTGCCGCGCCAGAAGCGGGCGTCGGTCGAGGATGTCTTTCCACCGGGGCAACTCGTCAGTTCGCCGGTGCAGGAGCAGGCGAAACTCATCTTTCTCAAAGAGCAACGACTGGAGCGCATGTTGGCGGCGCTCGACGGCGTGATGGTGGCAGAAGTGTCTATTGCGCAGGTACCGACGGACTCGGCCGGACGTGCCACCCTGCCGCCGGGTGTGGCCGTCTTTGTGAAGTACAGCCCCGAAATCAACATGACGCAACGCATGACCGACATTCGCAGTCTGGTGCACGACAGCGTGCCCGGGGTATCGCCGGAGCGCATCAGCATCGTGCTGCAACCCGCGGACTATCGATTGCCTCGGGCGGCCATCGAGTCGGCCGCAGTGACGGCGAACGGGGGCGGCGAAATGCCTTGGCGTCGGTGGCTAGGGTGGGGAATGTTAGTGGCGGCAGCGATGGTGCTTGCGGTGGCCGGGGCGATGGCCTGGCGTCGACGGGGCGCATGGGTCGTCCGGTTACGGCAGCGCGTGGCGAGAGCGACGTGATGGCGTGCACCCGGCTCGCGCGTCTGATCTGGCAACCGGGATTGGATATGGATGCAGGCTGGTGGAACACGTTCGAGATGTCGAGGTGGCGTGCCCCGTACCGCAGACATGCGGCGTGTCGTCCACCTGTCGACCGGCTATTGATCGAACGACGCGGATGGCCGGTGGCTGGACGAAATGACTGCACGCTTCCTCGGAGCGAGGCTGCGCGGGTCATGGTGCATCTGATGCCGAATCTGCGCCGCGTCGCGTTGGCCCACGGTTTGCGCGTGCTGGGCTGTCCCGACTATCTGCTGCTCGGCAAATTTCGTCGCGCGCTCTCGCCGTGGCTGGACGCGTGGCAATGTGATCGTCTGCTGCTGACGCGGCACGACTGGCCGTCGCACCGTGCGTTTGAGGCGGACGAGATTGCGACGTTGGCGATGGCGACGACCGGTGAGCAGCTTGACGCTGTCTGCGCCGCTCGCACATCGCCGGGCACTTCGGGCGCGTCAGACAATCCCGTCGCGATGATCGAGGACGTCGCCACCGTCCACATGGCTGCGCGGATCCTGCTCCCACCACCGGGGATGACAGCGACGGCGGTGGGCGGCGATCCGGTCATCGACGATATCTGGCCGCGACTCGCGGCGCTGGAGAAAATGCTATGTATGTCATCGACTACGCATTGACCCCCATCGAAACGATTGACGGCCCTGCTCCGGTGGGGCCGGTGATTTCCGCCGAGGCAATCGTTAAACTGCGTGACGACGTCAGTCAGCGGGCACGTTGGATGAACGAGGCGCGTGCCGAGCGCGACGCTGCGCAAGTAGAGCGCGAGCGGGCGAGAAACGACGCAGAGGTGCAGCGCAATGCGTGGGAGGCGGCGGCGCAGACGCGTGCCAGACAGGAGGCGGCGACACTGGCGGAAGCCGCACGGCAAGCGGCCGTCGCACAGACCGTGGACTGGCTTGTCGACGAGGCGTCGATGGAGCGGGAGATCGTGCGGTCACTGGAGCGCAGGGTTGCCGATGCGATGACGGGCGCGCTGTCCAATTTCGTCGGAAAACTCGATGTCGGCGAGCGCTTCGCGCATCGTGTTGGGCAATCGTTGCCCGACCTCGTACGCGAAGGTGTCCTCGTCCTGCGTGTGCCGACGGTGCATCACGCGGCCGTCGAGGGCGCATTGCGCGATGCCGACATTGTGCTTGCGTGTACTCCGGATGCGTCGCTCTCCGGCCGTCAGGCGCGCATCGAAAGCGAGTGGGTCACCGTGTGTCTGGATCTCGATGCGGATCTGGCGGCAGTCATCCAACGCTTGCGCGCCGTGCCGAATCTGGAGGTTGCTTATGGTTGAGCGTCTCCCCACGTCTGCCAATCCGAGCGTTCGCGCGCCGCAGGAAAACAAGGCGCTAGAGCGCATATTGACGGACGAATGGCAGGCGCTCGAAGCCGACGGTCTGTCGTCTCGCGCAACGCCGACGGACGTGCCGGGTCATGTGGCGCTGATCGAAGCGACCATCGCGCAGAACGAGGAGGCAGCTTTCTCTGAGTCGCAGGAAAATCTGAGCTTCGCACTGGGCGTACGTTTTCGGCGCACGGGCGAGCGAGATGTCCGCGACGACAAGCAACGCGCGCGGGCGTTGTTCGAACAGCAGATGCAACGATTCGCACGCGTGAATGGTGCGCAGTTCGAACGGCTGCGCAGTCAATTGCGCGATTTGCCGTTTGTCCCCGATCCTCATCAACTGATCCGTCAGGCGCAGATGTCAGGCGGGCACGCCGCACTGGTTGTCGCTGCGTGGTTGGCCGACAACGGGCTCGATGCGGAAACCCGCACGCGGCTGCGGCGCGCGCTCGATGCCTTGACGGCCTCGGATACATGGGCCATCGAGGCATTTGCGTCACTCGAATGTGGCGGCGGCAAGTCGCCTGGTCTGGCGCTGATGCAACAGCTCAAATCG
The DNA here is from genome assembly GCF_044772185.1 of Pandoraea sp. NPDC090278. NCBI lineage: Bacteria > Pseudomonadati > Pseudomonadota > Betaproteobacteria > Burkholderiales > Burkholderiaceae > Pandoraea > Pandoraea sp. NPDC090278. Next base: position 529,482 of record NZ_JBIVYJ010000004.1, read on the forward strand.
CTGTTTCGTCAGTCGACCGGAACACAACGCTCGCTCACACAATGGTTCGACGAGTGCCGTCGCTTCTCTCAGCGACGCGAGAGACTTCGCGCTCTCATGCAGGCGCTCGGTCTGGAGTTGGGTGCGCGGCAAGCCGACGCCGATACCCAGCGGTTGTCGGCCGTTGTGGACGATCTCCGTCGCGTAGTGCTGTTTCTCACAATGGAGTCGATGTGCGAACGCGCGGCGCATGCGATGCGAGATGCGGGAAGCCGTGCGTTTGCGACCGACACCATGATCGCGGAGACACTTACGTTGCTCGATCAGCCTTGGGCGGGTGCCGAATGGCTGACGCAACGCGCTGCGTATCTGGGCATGACGACGGTCGACGTCCGATACGCATTCGCACGAGCGCTATCCCAGCTCATTAAGTCGGCGCATGACGGATGCTTTCGCGACGAGACGCAGCGTGAAGCGCTCGAGGAAGCGCTGAGTGTCTGGAGAACGGAGATTGCCAGCGAGGCGGATGCGACGAACCACTGACTTTTGAGCGGAGGTCCATCCGGCGGCGCATGATGGCATGCGCCGAAGCGGGATGGAAGATGATGAGCGGGGATGTGGGGCGTATCGATGTCGTCCGTCAGGCGCGCAGATGCTCGCGGCAGAGCTTGATGCGGTCGTAGAAATCGGTGAGCGCCTGGGCGAACGGCTCCGCTTCTGCGGCGGCGTCGTCTTTGACTTGCGCGTGAAGAATCAGGCGGTTGTCGCGTTCGCGCAATTGAACATGCCCGGTGACGGCCCACTCGGCGGGCTCGATCAGAAACTGAAGCAACCGCTCGCTGTTGGCTCGATGCAGCCGAGCAGCCTCGTCCGTCGCTACGACGGCATGAATGCTGCACACCTGATTGTCCAGCGTTTCCACAATGATGCTTGGCGAAGCGTTGAACGTCAGCTCGATGGGCGAATGATTGTCGACGGCGTCGATCTTGCTGGGGTCGCAGCCGATCAGCTTCAGGGCTTCGACGAGAGTTTGCGCTAAATCATAACTGGGCATGATGGGCGTGGAAGTGAGCGTGGAGGGTGGGACTGCATTGATGACGCGCCCCCTGTCAACGTCATGCATCATTCGGAATGATCGGAAATGCGTGCCACGCGACTGGGGGGCGATGGCGAAGGTTCCCACGTTAGGTCGACAAAGACTTTGGTGGCGCGAACCGCGTTGTCGCTTATGAACACGTCGCTACCGCGACATCGCACCTCGCGACCTGTGCCATCGATTTGACTGAGCGTTTTAACTGCGCCGATCGCCGTGGCCGTCTTCGGCCGTGATCAATTTTCCATACGATGTGCTGTAGCGACGCGTGATGCTTTCGAGAATCGCCTCGGCCGCTTGAATCGCTTGCATCAACGATTGCGCCTGTGCGTGTTGTGCAGGGGGGAGTGGCGTGCGAAGCGATTTTTCGAGCGTCGCACGCGCCGCATTCAGTTTTGCCCCGACGTTAAGCGACACGGGGCCGGGTGAATCCGAGAGAGCGTCTTCAAGGCGTGTCAGACGGATCGTCATGTTGGGTCTCCGGGGTCGCGGGTGTCAGGGGAAGGTAAAAGAGACGGTCGTAGGCACCGATCGACACGCCGTCAGCATGAATGGCAACAATGCGCGTGCCGCCGGGCAGACGGACGCCTTGCGCAAGACGGGTGCCGTCGGCAAGCGTAAGCTGCGGCGCGCCCGGAGAGCCGCCAATGCTGACGAGTGGCGCGGAGAAGCCCGTCTCGGCCAGCGTTGGAATGGGCGGTGGCAGAGGATCGATGCGTAGCGGCATGGCGTCGGCCGAACGATTCCACGTTGTAGCGAGACCTTTGAGCGACGCTTGCCGCCCGACAGTCAACGCACCGGTGATCCGCCACCCTTTGCGGTCGCGCGAGATGTCGACGCCGCGCAGTTGACCCGCCTCGCGCAGTGTTTTCACCAACTGATCGAAACTATGGGCGGTGCCGCTCGCCACGCGCCATCCGTGGGGCAACGCGAGTGTGTCCAGCGCATCCGACGCAGCGCGCCACCGGGCATCGGCAACGAGTGGGCCGCCGATGACCAGCGCGCCGTCCGAGGCCACGTCGACATGTGCATTGCCGAAGCCATGCAGCCGTAGCAGCGTGCTCACCGTCTGTACAGCATTCGCGGGGCACCAGGTGTCGTCGCTCAACGCCTTGCCGAGCCAGCGCGCTTCGGCGCGTAAGCGAGCGCGTGTGTCGTCGTCGATACAGCCGCCTGACAGTCGCACGGCGTCACCTGCGGTAATGAGGGAGACGTTGGGCGCGATGCGGGTGGCCAGCGTCCGGAGCGCATCGGGTTGCGGGGGGCGAGAGATGACGTTGGCGGTGCCCGTGCGCCACATGGCGACACCCGCGCCCGCAATCAGCAGTGACAGACCCGAGACTGCCAGCCAGGCGGCAGGCGAGCGGCGTTGTCTGCGCGCGTCCATCGGCGCGGTAACGTCCGGAAGGTCTGTGGGATCGGCCACCGTGGACGGAGGGAGACGGCGCGCGGGACGCTTCGGTAGTGGCGTCGGCAACGGCTGGGTTTCGTCGCTCAGCCACACGCCGAGGCCCGCGAGATCGATCACGGTGTGCAGGGGAAGTGGGCGGGCGTCGGATGCGTCGTCGGTCGCCGTGACCGGCATGCCGTCGACCCAAGCGGGGGTGTGCGAGATCAACCGTACACGATCTTCCTCGACGTGCAGGGTGACGTTCGCCTCGTCGTCGAGCGTCATCGCAATGTCGGCCTCGCCACTTCCGATGGTGAGCGGTCCGGCCGGAAGCGGCATGGGACGCCCGGCGAGCGGGCCGTCGAGGAGCGTTAGCGTTGGCATCGTCAGGCGTTCGGCAATACGGCCGCGGGCTCGGCCTTGATGAGAAACAAACGCATGACGCTGTCGTTGCGATTGCTCGTGGAGCTGAACAGACGCCCGATGAGCGGCAGGTCGCCGAGCAAGGGAATCTTGCGTTCGTGTTCGTGTTGCGCGTCTTGCACGAAACCGCCGAGCAGTAACGACTGTCCGGCCTGAAGCGTCGCGTGTGTGGAGATCGACGAGTTGCGTATGGTCGGCACCTCGTTCCGCAAATTGCGATCGCTGCGAATTTCGCCGCCGTCTTCGATGTTCAGGGTGAGCATTACCTGCTCACTGCTGATGTCCTCATGTTCGGGACTTCCGCCGACCGCGCTACCCGTCGGCTCGCTCGGCACGAGGCGCGGCGTGACACGCAGAAGCGACCCTGACGTCACACTCTCGAGCTTCGCCACCTTTTCACCGGAGACCTTCGTATAGAAGGTCACGCTGCGATCCAGTACCGCCTGCATGTTGTCCAGTGTGACGATCGACGGACGCGATAGCACACGCGCTTTGGAGTTTCGCTCAAGGGCGCTCAAATTGAGCATGAATTTGTTGGTATCGCCGACCAGCGTGGTGAAGGTGCCTGCGTCGCCGTCACTGGAAGGCCCATTGAGCGAGACGGTTCCGAAGCTGCCCAGCCGAGCGCTGCCGGAAATGTCGACGCCAAGTTCGGCGATATCGCTGGCATTCACATCGATGATGGCGACCGAGATGTCGATCAGCCGAGGGCGCACATCGAGTTGCGCGATGAGATCGCCGTAGATGGGAATGTTGCGACGGCGCTCCCGCACGATGACGGCATTGCGACGTGGGTCAGCGGAAAAGCGCGGTGTCCCGGTCTGCGCTGCGGCGGCGAAGCCGACGTCGACCGACGTTCGCGAACGAGGGACCGCACCGGTCGCGTCGGTAGTCGACGATGTGGCGATCAGCGGTCCTGCCCCCTGAATCAGATCCTTCAGTACGCTGACTACGCCCGGAACGACCACTTCCTGCCCGCGATAAAAGTACCTTGTGTCGTCCGCCGTCGCGAATTTCAGGGGAAATATCTTGATGGTCTCCTCGCTCTCCTGTTGATCGCGTGCGTCTCGTTCGACGTAGTCGGCCAGCATGGAAACCGTCTCGACGCATGCCGGAACGCCCGCGATTTCGAGTGCGTGTGTCGCCGGAATCGCCCGTGCCACGCAGTGTCGCGGGTGGAGGACGCCAGCGTCGCGCAGATGCGCAAGGAGGTCGCGAGGTGACGCGTAACGCAGCGGCAACACACGGCGCGTGGCCTCGCTGGCCTTATAGATGTTGAGCGTCTGGCCGTTGAAGTACCACGAAAGCCGATAACGTTCAGCCAGTGTGTCGAGTGTCGTCTGTGCGGAACCGGGCGGGAGCGTGCCGATGAAGCGGTCGTCGACCTGCGCGCTGACGACCGTCGGTATGCCGTGATGCGCACCGAAGTCGCGTAGCAACTCCGCAAGCGGCGTTCCTGCGCTTTGAAAAGCGAAAGGGCCGCCGCGCCACACGGGCGACGTCCCGTCGCCCATCGTGCCGGATGTGCTCGATAGCGCAGCGCTCGCCGCGGCCATTGTCAGTCCGGCAACCAGCAGGGTCAGGCGAAGGAGATGCCGCAACGCGCGACACAGGAGATGGCAACGCATCGTCACTCGTGTCGCACGACTTGCAATCGCCGTGCCACACCAGTGGCCGTGTTCTGCATGGGGGCGAATTGGGACGAGGGCATTTGAGAAGAGAGCATTTCGCCTGCGAGCAGTTGGCGACGGAGTTGCGCTTCCACGTGCGCAGGCGAGGCGTGCGCGTCGAATCGATGTACCCACCAGACGACGTCGTTCGCGACACACAGACTGTCGTCGCGTAACGCCGACTGCCCGGCCAGCACGAGCGAGCTGCGCGCAAGCCAGCGCGCGCGTGCCGAGTCGTCGACGTCGTCCGGGCGTCCGGGAGCGTGTGACGAATGGCCTGCCGGGGGATCCACTGCGGTTGCCACACAGTAGCCGCCGGCTGCCGGGCAGGTCCAACCCGGGTGACCGTCGATATCGAGCACGATGCGCGCGCCTTGAACGTCGCATGGAGCAATCCAGTCGAGCGCGGAGAGCGCAAATGGCAAACGCATAGATGTCTGTTGGGGTGGGTGCCCGGCACTGCGAACAGGGACCGTCATTATCGAGCGCCGTGTCACGCACGCCATCCGGCGCAGACCTGAAGTCACAACTGAATCTGGAGATTTGCGGCGTTTTCCTATGCGTGCGATCAGGCGAAGGCACAAGATTCGTGCCCGCTGGCCCGAAGTCGAAAGAGATTGAACAAAAATCCGCATGAATGCTAATGACTAACTGTCGAGGAGCTGCGAATGACGGGTTGTACCGGTGTCATCGTTGTGGAAGACCACGAATTGCTGGCCGACGGGCTTTGCCGCCTGATCGAGGACGAACTCGGATGGTGCGTGCTGGCGAGGGTCGTCAACGGACTGGACGTTTACCGCGCCTGCGTGGTGCACCGTCCCGCTTTGATCGTGCTGGATCTGGGGTTGCCCGGTATGGACGGTGTCGATGTCATCCGTCAATGCGTTCAGCGTTGGCCGGAGCTGCGGATCGTCGTGCATTCGGCGAGCGACGACGGCGAACGCGCGCGGCAATCGCTCGAAGCCGGCGCGGGCGCCTTTGTCCTCAAAAGTAGTTCACGGACGACGTTGATCAACGCAGTGAGCGTTGTTATGCGGGGCGATCGCTTCATCGATCCTGCGGTGTTCGGCATCGTTCACGACCCGACGGGCATGCCACTGACGTCGAAGCCCGGCGCTGCAGAGTTGCCCGAACGGCTGCTGACGTTGCGCGAACGACAGGTGCTCAAACTCGCGGCGGAAGGGCAACGCAATCGCGATATCGCCCAACTGCTGTCGATCAGCGTGAAGACGGTGGAGACGCACCGTCTGAACATGATGCGCAAGCTCGACGCGCACAACGTTGCCGACATCGTGAGGTGGGCACATCGCTTGCGGATGCTGCTTTGAACCGGCGAATTTCAGGTCCACGCCGGATAGCCGCAGCCGCCGTGATTGCGCGACCATCGTCGCTGCCTATTTTCGAATGCTCTCCGTGTGTTGCGTATTGCGTGCCACTTACCGCAAGCGTTCTCCTTCACGCGCAAGCTTCTCGATGTTCCCGATGCTTCAAATGGATACCCAGACTCAGCGCAAGCTCGAACACCTCTTCGAACTACTGGCTTTGCCGACGCAACGCATTGAACCGCGCATGCGCGTGGTGCTCGCGCCGTGCATGCTGATGACGGAGGTCGATGCGCAGGGGGTGACGTTAGTCCTGACGTTACGCCATCATGTCGTACGCGCAGAGCGTTGGCTACCGCGACTCCTGCAAACGTGCGCACCTGAGTGGAGTCTCGGCATTCCGGTGCGCGCCTGTGTTGCGCAAGGCCGCCCCATGCTGATTGCGACGCCGCCGTCGAGCGCCAACCTGCAGGCCGTCGACTGGTTTGCCTGTCTTTCGCGCATGCGCCGCCTGCTCGAACGGATCGACGCCGGGCAGCAACGGGAGAACCGTCCATGACGCGTGTGCTGATCTGGTTGCGGGCGGCCGCGGGACGTCAGGACATCGTCCTGGCGGCGTTGCTGCTCGTGACCGTGCTGATGATCATCATCCCGATGCCGCCGTCGGTAATGGATCTGCTCATCGCACTCAATCTGGGCGTTTCGTTGTTGCTGCTGATGGTGGCGCTATATATCAACGAGCCGTTGGACTTCTCTGCGTTTCCGTCGGTGCTATTGATGACGACGCTGTTCCGGCTCGGACTGACCATCAGTACCAGTCGGCTGATTCTGCTGCACGCCGACGCGGGCGACATCGTCTATACGTTCGGCGACTTTGCGGCAGGCGGGAACATCGTCGTCGGCATGATCGTGTTTCTCATCATCACTATCGTCAACTTCATCGTGATCACGAAAGGATCGGAGCGGGTAGCCGAGGTCGGCGCGCGCTTTTCGCTCGACGGCATGCCTGGCAAGCAGATGAGCATCGATGGGGATCTTCGCGCAGGCACGATCGATGCGGCCGAAGCTAAGCGACTTCGCCGGATCGTGCAGAAGGAAAGCCAGTTTTACGGTGCGATGGATGGGGCGATGAAGTTCGTGAAGGGCGACGCTATTGCCGGACTGGTCATCATCGTGGTTAACCTGCTGGGCGGCATCGGCGTTGGCGTGTTCATGCGGGGGATGAGCGCTGGCGATGCGGCTGCGATCTATGCCATTCTCTCCATCGGCGATGGGCTCGTGTCGCAAATCCCCGCACTGCTGATCTCGGTCACGGCGGGCATTATCGTGACGCGCGTCCCCGGTGAGCAACGACGCAATCTGGCGCGTGAGCTCACCGACCAGCTCGCAGCACAACCGCGCTCACTGACGCTGGCGGCCGTCGTCCTGGTGCTGTTCGGTCTGATTCCCGGTTTTCCCATGCACTACTTCTTGCTGCTCGCCGCGCTGGCGGGCGGCGCGGCGTGGTGGATAAAGCGCGGGGCGAAGGATGGGGCGCCCGGCACGGAGGGCGGTGCGGCGGCCGGTGCGGACGGCGCAGCGGCGAAGCCCGGACGCCCCGGCGCGCAGCCGTTGCTGGCGAGGGTCGGCGTGGCGTTGGCCGAGTCGTGCGGGGGAATCGCGGCTGTGTCCGGGCAAATCGATGCCCTGCGGCATCAGAAGTTCGAGCAATTCGGCGTGCCGATGCCGGAAGTGCAGGTGACGACCGATGCCACGTTGCCGGGCGACAGATTGGACATTCAGCTTTATCACGAGAGCGTCATGACGATCGACGTGGTGCAGGAGGCCGCGCTGGCGCACTACGACGCCACGCATCCTATCCTCGCGTTGCGTGCGCTCGAAGGCGATGCGCCACGTGAGACGCCGCTGCCGTTCGGCGGACAGACGCTCTTCTGGCTTGACGATGCGCAGCGCGCGGCGTGGCTCGCGAGCGGTGGCACCGTGATCGATGGCGCGGATCGCGTAGCCCATTGCGTCTCGCTGGTCATCGACGCGCATGCTGCCGATTTCCTGGGCGTGCAGGAGGCGCGCTTCCTGATGGACGCGATGGAGGATCGCTACGGCGAACTCGTCAAGGAGTTGCAGCGGCAGTTGCCGATCAGCCGGACGGCGGAGGTGCTGCAACGATTGGTTGCCGAAGGGGTGTCGATCCGAGACTTGAGGCGAGTGTTCGAGGCGCTGATCGAGTGGGCCCCTAAGGAACGAGACCAGATCATGCTCACGGAGTACGTGCGGCTGAGTCTGCGCCGTCACATCACCCGGCGCTTTCGTCGAGGCACCGAGCACATCACTGGTTGGAATGTCGGTCGCGGTATCGAAGACGTCGTGCGGGCTGCGGTGCGGCAAACGGCCTCTGGTTCGTACGCCGACCTGAATCCGGCTCAGACGGACGCGATTCTCGGCGCGATCGATGGGGCGGTGAATGCGCACGACGGAACCCCCGCTGTGCTTTTCACGGCAATGGACGTGCGTCGCTTCGTGCGCAAACTGGTCGAGCGGGAGCGTGCCGACTTGCCGGTGCTGTCGTTCCAGGAAGTTGCCGACGAGCCGCATGTTCGCGTGCTTGGGACGATCGATGTGCGGGGAGCGTTCTGACGTGCGCCGCCCCGATGCGGCACGAATTGCCAACGGACTGCGTCGCACGCTGGACGCGCAGCGCAAGGCATGTGAGGACCTGCGCCGCGGCGCGTCACGCGAGGTGCGCTACGGGCGCATCGACAAGATCACGCCGAACGCCATGCGAGCCCGGTTGCCCGGTGCCGCGCTCGGAGAGCAGTGCCGGGTGATGTCACCGGCGCTCGATGCGGAGGTCATTGCGGTGGAGGGGAGGCACGTCTGGCTTGCGCCCTACGCTGAGCCCACAGGGGTGGCCAATGGCGCGCTGGTGCAGGCGCTGGGATCGTCGTCGCGCGTGGCGGTGGGCGAGCATCTGGTCGGTCAAGTGCTCGATGGCCTGGGACGGTCGCTGGCCACCGAGTCCGGTGCGGACCGCGCCGATGTCGAGTGGCGCGCGCTCGACGCCGAGCCGCCGTCAGCCCTGCGTCGCGCGCTCGTCTCCACGCATCTACCCATTGGCATTCGGGCCATCGACGGCATGCTGACGTGCGGCCGTGGCCAGCGTCTGGGCATTTTCGCGGCGGCGGGAGGTGGGAAGAGTACGTTGCTCGCGATGATGTGTGCGGGCACAGCGGCGGATGTCATCGTGCTAGCGCTGATCGGCGAGCGTGGCCGGGAGGTGCGTGAATTTATTGAACAGGGGCTCACGCCGCAAGCCCGTGCACGAACGGTGTGCGTGGTGGCCACATCAGACCGTCCCGCGTTGGAGCGGATGAAGGCTGCGTACACGGCGACGGCGATTGCCGAAGCGTACCGGGACGAGGGAAAGGACGTGCTGCTGCTCATGGACTCGCTAACCCGCTTCGGCCGTGCCGTGCGCGATATCGGCATGGCGGCAGGCGAGCCACTTGGCGCGACAAGCGGCTTGCCGCCGAGTTTCTATGCGCGGTTGCCGCGCCTGCTGGAGCGCGCCGGGACCGGCGAGCGCGGCAGCATTACGGCGTTCTATACGGTGCTGGTCGAGGGGGACAATCTGGACGAGCCGCTCGCCGACGAAGTTCGCTCGATTGTCGACGGTCACATCGTGTTGTCTCGGCGTCTGGCTCAGGAAAATCACTATCCCGCCATCGACGTACCCAAGAGCCTGTCCCGCGTGATGACGCAAGTCGCAGGTGCGCTGCATGTAGAGAGCGCAGCACGCGTGCGTCGTGCGATGGCGCTGGCGGCAGACGTCGAACTGCTGGTTCGCGTCGGCGAGTATCAGGCAGGTAACGATCCCGATACGGATGGGGCGCTGGCGCGCGCGCCGGACATCCGCAGCTTTCTTTGTCAGGGCCAGCACGAGGTGGCCGCGTTCGACGACACCCTCGCATGGCTCGAACATCTCGCGAACTGAAAGACCGCGACGGCATTGCCGCGTTGGCGATGCTGGCGCAGCGTCGGGAAGCAGGATTACGTGCTGCATTGGCACGTCTCACGTCGGCGGCAAGGGAGGCAGCCGATAACGTCGTCGCGTGTGAGCGCGCTTGCGATGTTCAACGTGATGTATGGCAGAGGGCGTTGGCACGCGGCGGCCTGTACGGATCGCGCGAGGCGGCTGGCGCGGCGCGTCTCGTGGAGGCGGAGCGCACTTCGATGGTTGACGCCAAAGCACGGCACAGCAGGGCAATCGACATCGCGCAGCAAGCCGAGGCCAACGTGCGCGAGCAGCGCGAACGCCTTCAGAGCAACACCCGGAAGCAGGAGAAATTGCGTGAGTTGCTGAAGTTCTACCGGACTTGAGTTGATTCCCGCCGCCATGCACCCGCATTCGTTTCCATTTCAACCGCCATTTCGTCATTTCGAGGACTTCACGATGAATACCATTCGCCGCAGTGGCCTCTCCGCCGATGCGTTCGGCAGTCTGTCGGAAAGATCGCTTTCTCACCTGCGCGACACGGCAGCGGTTTCACAAAGACGAAACAACGGCCGGGCCGACCGCGAGGAACGGGACGAGCGGGCATTCGTGTTGACGAGCGACCCCGCCGCTTGCGTGACCGGTCCCGCTGATGTCCTCCGCTGGTTGCGTGTCTGGCATACGCGTCAGGACGCTAACTGGGACAGCGCAAGCGTGCTGCGCGTCGTTGTGCATGGTGGTGCGCTGGACACGCTGGTTGTCGAAGCGCGTCGCGGGCGGCAGGGCATCACCGTGAGTCTGCTGTGCGCGCATCTGACGATGTATCGCCGACTGCTGGCGCACCGCGGGCAACTCTCGCGGGCGTTGACGTCACGCTTCGCGTTGCCCGTCACGGTTGAAGTTGAGGCGCGTTATGTGCCGTGAGATTGGCGGGGTGTCGGATCATTCGTCGATGCGGGATGTCGGCGTTGCATTGGAGGGGGTACTTACGGGCGCGGGTTGTGTGCGCTTCATCGAAGGCGAGACGGAGGTGCGCGTCGGATGGCTCCACGCAGGGGGGGATGGGCTCGTGGTGACTGCACGGGTCGATGAGGGCGTCGTGGGGCAGACGCACTTCTGGTGCGACGCCGGGCAATGGGCGGACTGGCTCGGCGACCGGCTGCCTGTCCCGTCGTGGGACGCTTTGCCGCCGGACTGGCAGGCGAGCGCCGCGTCGTTGACCTTCGCCACGGAGGGCGCGGCCATCGAGGGCGAGGAAGACCCGGAGCGCGAGGCGACGGCGGGGAGCGCATCGGACACGGAGCGGTCGGTTGTCGCGATGCGTCGGGAAGGCCCAGACACATCCGCCACGCCAACTTCCTGGCCGCGGGTGACGGTGATCACGCGTGAGTCCGTCGAGACGACGTGGCGTATCGGCATCGTGTTACAGCGCGAGGCGCGTCGGCTGGCGCTAATGCATCTCGATGGTGTGACATCGTGGCTCACGGACCGTTGCCAGCGCGCGGTGCCGTGCGACGCGCCGCTGGACCCGTCCGGTGTGCCGACGCGTCGATGCATCCTCGCGGTGGGCTGGGCCGAGCTCCCAGCGTCGCTTTGCGACCGTCTGCGTGAGGGCGGGGCGGTACTGCTCGACGTGGTGGCCGACGTTGCGTCCGGCGAGCATTGGCTGCTCGACGGTGCACGATGCATTGCCATGCGTGACGGACAACCGTCGGGGCGAAACGTCGTCATGCCCGACCTCCCGACACCGGGCGCCGTGGACGGAGGCGCGGTGTCATGTACCCGTCTGGTCGCGGTCATCGCCGAAAAGGCGTTGCCCGTTCCGAGTCTGGCGGCGTGGCATCTCGGGCGCGCCACGTCACATGCGCGTGCACCACAAAACGTTTTGAGCGCCGCACGTATCGCGCTCTGGCGCGACGGCACGCCTTGGGTCAATGGGCGCTTATTGCGCTTCGGCGACGGACGTCTGGCGGTGCAAATCGATCCAGTCTCCTGATTTCGGGTCGTGACCCGATGGGCGTGCATTCGGTCGCGTCCTACCATTTGCCGATCGACGACCTCTGCGTCGTGCCTCGTCAGCATGCGGCTGCGTAGCGGCCGCTTCGCTGCCGTTTGCTGCCATTTCGCTGTCACGTCGTTTCGCCTCGTCCCGCAGTCTCTTCCTTCGTTCGTACCGGTCGGCGCGCTTGTCCGGCGGACGAAGGCGTTCATTGGAGTTCGTATGTCCTTGCTCGACCACCCGGTGCAGCTCGTCGTCCTGCTATCGCTGCTCTCGATCATGCCGTTGCTGGTGGTGCTGGGGACTGCTTTTCTGAAACTGGCGGTCGTCTTCGCGCTGCTGCGCAATGCACTGGGTACGCAGCAGATCCCGCCCAACATCGCGATCTACGGTCTGTCGCTCGTCCTCACGTGTTTCATCATGGCACCGGTCGCCTTCGACATCGAAGCGAACCTCGGTTCCCGGCCAGTCTCGCTCTCATCGAAAACCTTCGTGGCCGACGTCGATGCCAGCGTGCTCTCGCCGTACCGCGCGTTCCTCGCCCGTCACACCGACGCCAGACAACGCGACTTCTTCGCCGGGCTGGGAAGTGAGACGTGGCCGGAAGCGCATCGCAACCGGCTGGGTGCGGACTCGCTGCTCGTGCTGATGCCCGCTTTCGCACTCAGTCAGTTGGCCGAGGCCTTCAAGATCGGTTTGCTGCTCTATCTGCCGTTCATCGTGATCGATCTGGTGATCTCGAACATCCTGCTCGCGATGGGGATGATGATGGTCTCGCCCATGACCATCGCCCTGCCGTTCAAGCTGCTCATCTTCGTGATGATGAACGGTTGGGAGCAACTGGTGCGGCAGTTGATGCTCTCGTACGCATGACGCCGCCGGGAGCCTGCGCATGAGCGAAGCTATCGTCGTCAATCTCACCAGTGAAATGCTCTGGCTCACGTTGCTGATGTCACTGCCGACGGTCGTTGTTGCGTCTGCCGTCGGCGTGCTGGTGTCGCTGGTGCAGGCCCTCACGCAGGTGCAGGATCAGACCGTCCAGTTCCTCATCAAGCTCATTGCCGTGTCGGTCACGCTAGCCGCGACCTACGCATGGATGGGCCACGTGTTGCTCAACTACGCGGGCAGCGCGTTCGAGCAGATCAGCAGGATGGGGTGAGCGCCATGGTCGATATGGTGGATATGACGAAGATCGCCGCCCTGAGCGCGGCGTCCGATACGCTGATCGCGCCACTGTGGGCCGATCTGTTTGGCTGGACGCTCGCGTGGGGCGTGGCGATGTTGCGTCCATTGGGCGTGGCGATGTTGCTGCCGGTGCTGTCGGTCGGCATGCTGGGCGCAGGCATGTTGCGCAATGCGCTGGTGCTTGCGCTCGCGTTGCCGGTTGTCGCGATCGCGCATGAGACGCCCGATATGCCAACGCAATGGGGCGCGTGGGGCATGTTGATCGTGCGCGAGCTCTTCATCGGTGGTCTCGTGGGGTTCGTGGCGACGCTGCCGTTCTGGGCCGTCGACATGACGGGATACGTGATCGACACCATGCGCGGGGCATCGATGGCCAGCGTGCTCAACCCGCTCATGAGCGCGCAATCGTCGATCTTCGGCATTGCGTTGACGCAGATGCTCTGCGTGCTCTTCTTCGTCACACCGGCTGCACACGCGGTGCTGAGCGCGCTGTACGACTCGTACGTTGCGGTACCTATAGGGCAGCCTTGGCGATGGGAGGACGCGTCCGTCGGCTGGCTGCTATCGCTCTGGCAGGCGATGCAGGTCATGTGCGTGGCGGTGGCGTTGCCTGCGATGGTCGTGATGGTGCTCGTCGATATGTCGATGGGCTTCGTGAACCGCGCGGCGCAGCAACTCAACGTGTTCTTCCTTGCCATGCCGGTCAAGAGCGCGATGGCGCTGCTTGTGACGGTCGCGAGTCTGCCGTTCGCCATCGCCGTGCCGCTCGCGCACTGGTATCGCCTGCCCGAGGTGTTCCACACGTGGGCGGCCATGACGCTGCCCGCTTCGTGAGACGCGTATGAGCGAGAAGAGCCTTCCCCCTACACCCAAGAAGATTCAGGACGAGCGCAAGAAGGGGCGTGTCGCCAAGAGCGCCGATCTTGCTGTCTGCATGCAACTCGGCGCGACGCTCGCGTGGCTGATGTTCGAGGGGCCCGCCCTCTACGATGCGCTGCAAGCGCTGATTGCCCGCATGCTGCTCGTGCTGCGCGATCCGGTGGAGGAAGCCGTGCAGGGCATGCTCGGTCCGTCGTTGTTGATCTTCGTGCGCTTCGCCGGTGGTCTCTCCGTGTTGCTGATCGTAACGACGTGGCTCGCAATGGTCCTGCAGGTGGGGGCGCTGGTCGCGCCACAGGTGATTCGTCCGAAGTACGAGCGGATCGATCCTGTCGCCAAAGCCAAGCAACTGTTCTCGATGCAGTCGCTTTTCGAGTTCGGCAAATCGCTCGTCAAGGTTGTCGTGCTGGGGCTGGTCTTCTTCTATCTGATCCGGCAGTACACGCCGTCGCTGGCCGTGCTTGGGCAGTGCGGCCCGTCGTGCGGGCTGGCGCTCACCGTGCGGTTGATGTTCTGGTTGATGGCGGTGCTGGTGATCGCCTATGTCGTGTTCGGCGGGTTGGACTTCGCCTATCAGAAGTATCAGTTGCGCAAGCAGCTCATGATGTCTCACGACGAGATCAAGCGTGAGACCAAGGAAGTGGAGGGCAACCGTGATCTGAAGAACAAGCGGCGTGAGATTCACCGCGAGACGATCGAGAGCGGCAGCCTGTCGGACAACGTCAAGCGGTCGACGGCCGTGGTGCGCAACCCGACGCGTCTCGCCATTTGCCCGCGTTACGTGCCGGGCGAGACGGCTGTGCCGCTGGTGATTGAGAAAGGCCGCCATGCGCGTGCGCGCACGATTGTGCGGATCGCGGAGCGCGAGGGCGTCCCGGTCGTTGAGCATGTGCCGGTGGCGCGACGGCTGATGGACGACGTCGAGATCGATGCACCGATCCCGCCAGATCTTTTTGACGCGGTGGCCGCGATTCTGCGTCTCGCACTGGATTTGCCCTATGAGGTGCAGACGTCCTCGGCTGAGGCTGAAGCACCGGTAGGTCCGGCGATGCGGACTCGAGATGGGGAGGGCGCATGAGCGGGCGGCCGACGAATCGGGGGCGGCGGCGCTGGCGTCACGTGTTGGTGATGTGCGGTGCGCTGGGACTGGGCGGTCTGCCATCATGGGCGGCGGATCGGGGATTGCTGCCGCATCATCCTAGGGTGGCGGATGCACAGATTGCGGTGCCGACGGTGGAACGCGTCGCGAGCACACGCGATGCCGAGAGGCGCCTCGTCTCGTCGTATCGAGAAACACCGGCACCGACGCCACCGTCCATCGCGTCGGCGAGAACGGTGACGCCGACAGTGGGACGGGACCTGGAGGCTGCTGCGCCTGAAACGCCTGCCAAGCTCCCCTTCGATGCACTCGTGCGTCGCGCGGCCCACGCGACCTCCGTCGACGCAGCCTTGCTGCACGCGATCATCGACACCGAGTCGGGATACGACCCGCAGGCGGTGTCGGAGCGCGGCGCTATCGGGCTGATGCAGATACTGCCACGCACCGGGCAGCGCTTCGGGGTTCGCCGTCTTGAAGACCCTGCCGAGAACCTGCGCGCAGGCGCGTCGTATCTGCGTTGGTTGCTCTCGCGGTTCAATGACGACGTCAGTCTGGCGCTCGCGGCCTACAACGCCGGGGAGGGCGCGGTATTGCGGTACGGCCGTCAGGTGCCGCCGTTCCGCGAGACGCAGAACTATGTGCGCAAAGTCATGGCGAGTTACTCGCGTCTGCGCGATCCCGCAGGAACGGACGCTGTCGCGCTGCCGTTGGCATCGGGGGGCGCTGCCTTGGCGTCTGCCGCGCAAGCACTCGTCCAGGCGGATGACACAGGGAGGAGCGACATACGGGACAAGGCTGCGAATGTGCGGACCGTGAGAAAAGCCGGAGGTGCCGAAGGGGCTGGTGGGGCCGATGTCGCTGACGACAAGAACGCCCGCGCGTGGCGTTTACTACAGGGACTCGGAGAACTGATCACACGCAGCCCGTCGGCCGACGCCCGGAGGCGGGATCAACCGGCGGTTGTCATGCCGGGACGACGTCCGTCGGCACCGTGTCCGCGACCGACGGGCGAGCGGACATGCGCTCGAAGTGGCGTGCCAAGTTAGGATGGGCGGCGCGCCAGTCGATTTCCTGATAGCGGAAGTCGAGATAGCCGAGCGCACAGACGACGGCCACGTCGGCCAGCGTCAGGCGGTTGCCCGCGCACCATTGGCGCTCGTCGAGCCCGCGTGCCATCGCCCGCAGGCTTTCCTCGATCTTGCCGACCTGACGCGCAATGAAGACCTGCGAGCGCGAGGCTTCGTCATGGAACATCTTTTCGACGCGAATCTGGACGGCGGCGTCCGTCACGCCATCGGCGAGGGCTTCCCAGCAACGCACTTCGGCGCGTTCGCGACCCGATGGGGGAATGAGCTTGCCGACCGGGGAGAGGGTGTCGAGGTACTCGCAGATCACCCGGGAATCGAACACGGCTTCGCCGTCTTCCATTACCAGACACGGCACTTTGCCGATCGGGTTCGACTGCTGGATGCGGGTGTCGTCGGCCCAGGCGTTCTCCAGCTCGAGCTTGTAATCGAGCTTTTTCTCAGCCAGCACAATGCGGACTTTACGAACGTAGGGACTGGCGAGGGCACCGATCAACTTCATGTGAATCCTTGATAAATCGCTTTAGCGCGGAGCAGAGTATAACGTGTGGGATGGCCGGGGCCGGGGAATGGTAAAATACTGGCCTTTCCGAGTTGGCACATCGCCGGCTCCCCCGATTTTCTTTTTCGGTGCCCAGTGCCATGTCCGACGAATTCTCCCCATTGACCGCGCTTTCCCCGCTCGACGGCCGTTACGCCAGCAAGACCGACGCCCTGCGTCCCTGGCTGTCCGAGGCGGCATTCATGCGCAACCGCGTGAAGGTCGAAATCCACTGGCTGATCGCCCTGTCCAAGGCCGGTTTCGCCGAGATCGCCCCGTTCTCGGGCGCGGCGGAGACGTTCCTGCTGAATCTGGCGGCCAACTTCTCGAACGCCGATGCCCAGCGCATCAAGGACATCGAGAAGGTCACGAACCACGACGTGAAGGCCGTGGAGTACTGGCTCAAGGAAAAGGTGCAGGGTCAGGCCGAACTGGAGAAGGCGAGCGAGTTCATCCACTTCGCCTGCACGTCGGAAGATATCAACAACACCTCGCACGGCATGATGCTCAAGGGCGCGCGCGACGAAGTCATCGTCCCGGCCCTCGAATCGCTCGTGACCAAGCTCGGCGAACTGGCGCGTGAACACGCGTCCCAGCCGATGCTCTCGCGTACGCACGGCCAACCGGCCTCGCCGACCACGCTTGGCAAGGAAATCGCCAACGTCGCGGTGCGTCTGGCGCGTGCGCTGGAGCGCGTGCGTCGCGTCGAACTGCTCGCAAAGATGAACGGCGCGGTGGGTAACTACAACGCGCACCTGTCGGCTTACCCGGAATACGACTGGGAGACGTTCTCGAAGACGGTCATCGAACAGCGTCTGGGCCTCACGTTCAACCCGTACACGATCCAGATCGAACCCCATGACTACATGGCTGAGCTGTTCGACGCAGTGGCCCGTGCCAACACGATCCTGCTCGACCTGAATCGCGACATCTGGGGCTACATCTCGGTCGGTTACTTCAAGCAGAAGACGAAGGCTGGCGAAATCGGCTCGTCGACCATGCCGCACAAGGTCAACCCGATCGACTTCGAAAACTCGGAAGGCAACCTCGGTCTGGCCAACGCCGTGCTGCGTCACCTGGCCGACAAGCTGCCGGTCTCGCGCTGGCAGCGTGACCTGACGGACTCGACCGTGCTGCGCAACATCGGTGTGGCCTTCGGTTACAGCCTGCTGGCGTACGACTCGTGCCTGCGTGGTCTGGGCAAGCTCGAAGTGAACCCGCAGCGTCTGGACGAAGACCTCGACAACACGTGGGAAGTGCTGGCCGAGCCGGTGCAGACCGTGATGCGTCGCTTCGGTGTGCCGAACCCGTACGAGCAGTTGAAGGAGCTCACGCGCGGCAAGGGCATCACCCGCGAAGCGCTGCAAGCGTTCATCAAGCAACTTGCTATTCCGGAAGATGCCAAGGCGCGTCTGCTGGAAATGACCCCGGCGAACTACGTCGGGATCGCCGAGTCGCTCGCCAAGCGCGTGTAAGCTCGCGACGCATCATCAGCATCATCGAAACGGGCCGCTTTTGCGGCCCGTTTCGCATGGTTCGTCGGCTTTCGTCTTTGTTCGTCGACCTTATGGCTGGCTTCTGTGCATATGACCATCGTGTCATACGGGTACACAGGTTGGTGTGTATCATAGCTGCACAAACCATAAGGAGAACCCCACAGATGAAGTTCACTCTCGCAGTGGCTGCGCTTGCCGCCGCCGTCCTCACGCCGACCCTCGCTCAAGCCCAGTTCGCCAAAGCCGACGACGCCGTCGAGTACCGTCAGTCTGCGCTGTTCCTGATGGGTAACCACTTCGGCCGCATCGGCGCAGTGGTCAAGGGCGACGCGCCGTTCAACAAGGACGACGTGGCGAAGAACGCCGAACTCGTCGCCACGCTCTCGAAGCTGCCGTGGCCCGCCTTCGAAGGCGGCCAGACGAACGGCAAGAGCAAAGCCAAGCCGGAAGTCTTCTCCGACAAGGCGAAGTTCCAGCAAGCCGCCGAGAAGATGGAAACCGCTGTGGCCAAGCTCAACACGGTGGCCAAGGGCGGCGACCTCGCGTCGATCAAGACCGCTTTCGGCGATGCTGCGCAGACCTGCAAGAGCTGCCACGACAACTTCCGCGCGAAGTAAGCTGTCTGGCACATCCGGCGTGTTCGGCACGCCAACAAAAAAGCCGGTCGTTTCACGCGACCGGCTTTTTTTATGGGGCGACGCCGACATCGGTCGATCACCCACACTTCGTCAATATGACGGCAATGCCGCCACCGCCGGTGTGAGATGCACGATACGGTACACGAGCGCCGACGCCAGCACGATCAGCACCAGCGCGCCCGCGCGCACACGCCAGTCGTCACGTGCCGGATGAACGGGGCCGGGCAGCGTCTTGTCGCCGAGAATCATCGGCCGGACCAGATCCTTCTTGCGCGCGATGCGGTAATACACAATGGCCAGCACATGCAACGCCACCAACGCGATCAGCACCCACTGATTGCGCAGATGCCAGCCGGTGAGCATGTCGCTCGTATCCTTGTCGATGAACTTGACGAGCGGTCCGTCGTTGAAGATGTCGTCGTTCGAGAACAGGCCCAGCGCGACCTGAATGCCGAAGAACAACAGCATCGCGATGACGGACAGGCCACCCAGCGGCGTGTGTCCGGCGAAGCGAGCCTGCATTTCCGATGCGTCCGATGCGCTCGACGTGCTTCGCAGCGAGCGGAGGAACGTGCGCGGTCCGGTCATGAACGCCGAGAAGCGTGCATAGCGCGGACCGGCGATGCCCCAGATCACACGGAAGATCAGCAACGCGAGCACGGCATAGCCGCACCAGAAGTGATAGATCATCGCGTTGCCACCGGTCTTGGCGGTGACGTACGCGGCGACGGCGAGTACCACGAAGGACCAGTGGAACAGTCGCGTCGGCAAGTCCCAGATGCGGATCGGCTTCATCGGCGTGAAAATTCGTAAATTGCGAATTCCGCGAGATTACCGCAAGCCCGTGGCGCGTGCACGTTCGACAGGGGGCATGCACGTTGGGAAACTGCCCGTATCGAGCGCAGGATATTCGCTGTCAGGCTGGCTGCCATCTCCAAGCAGGTCTCGTCTGCTTCTGCGCATCGAGCCGTCCAGCCATGACCCACGTCTGCCAACATCCCGGCGGAGGCGCTCGCCTCGCCAGCCGATCCCCGACTCCCTTGCGTGCTGCGCCTATGCGTGGTCGTCATGCTCGCGACGTGGCTGGGCAATCTGCTGATCCGTGGCTTTGGCGTCATGGCGCTTACGCCCGACGCACAGCATGCCGCCGTCACAACGAGTGTGCGTGAATGGATGCTCTGGCTCTGGTATGGCATGCGCTACGACGTCTTGCTGAGCAGTTGGGGAGTGTTGATGTGGCTGCTGCCGCTGGCGATCGGGCGGGCGATGTTTGCATCGACGCCTGCCATGCGGTCGGTTTTCGTCGCAGGCGTTGCGCTCTGGTTCGTCACCGTGAATGCAGCGGGACTGACGGAACACTTCTATCTGCGCTACTTCGGTGTGCCGTTCGGCCCACAGATTTTCAGTATTTACGACGACGATGTCGGCATCGCCATGAGTGCCGCAGCGCATCTGCTTCCCGTGGGCACGGCGTTGCTATGCGCGTTGGGGCTCGCGCTCATGCAGACGTGGTGCACGCTGCGCCTGTCGCTGGTCCCGCAGCGACGGGCAACTTGGCGCGACGCCATCGTGCAGATCGCGTTGGTCGTAACGCTTTTTGTCGTCGCCTTTGGAAAACCTGCTGTACGGCTGACGGCACAGGAGGGGGTCAGCGTGGCGCGGCGTCCGCTCCTCGACGACTTGCTCGTCAACACCCCCGTGCGGCTTTACCTCGCCTTCCGGCAGAGTCGGGAGGCACCCGGGCAGGCAGACAGTCCGAATCGTGTGCTGAAGTCGCATGGCTTCGACGATGCCGCTGCGCTTGGCCGCGCCTTGCGTGTCGAAGGCCAGAGTGACGAAGGAGACGAAGTCAACGGCGGTGGTGAGAGTCACGAGGACGACCCGACAGCGGCCCTTCAACACGCGGCGTGGCGTCGTACGCCGCCCAACGCCATGCTGGCGGCGCACCCGCCGCATGTCGTCTTCGGATTGATGGAAGGGTGGGGCGGTTACGGCCTGTCGCTCGACGCCGACGGATTTCCCATCGCAGGCGCGATGCGCCGTCATCTGGATGCCGGATGGTGGTTCCGGCACGCCGTCGCGGCGCGCTCCGATACGATTTCCACGCTCGAACATCTGTTGATCAATAGCGGTAGCCCATCGTTGATGCTGACGAACAGTGCGGTGCCGGTGTCCTTCACGTCAGCCGCCGCCCGACCGTTTCAGCAGAAGGGATATCGAACGGTATTCGTCTACGGGGGCGCACGTACTTGGCGGCACATCGACCGTGTTATACATCCGCAAGGGTTCGATGATGTGATCACGCAAGCCGATATCATCGCGCGCTATCCGCAAGCCGACACAGGCACCTACGGGGTGTACGACGGCTATCTCTGGCGCTATGTGCTCGGCATGCTCGAAGATGCCGATGCGCGCGGCCAACCATTGTTCGTCTTCGCGCTGACGATGAGCAACCACTGGCCCTTCAACGTACCCGACGATGCTGCGACCGGTCCGTTCGACCTGACGAAGGGATGGCGTGCGTCACCCGCGAACGCGGCGGAGCACGACGAACGTCAGCGCGGCGTGCGCGCCTATCGCTATGCGATGGATGCGCTCGGCGACTTCATCGACCGTCTCAAATACTCACCGATGAGTTCGCGCACGATTCTAGTGGCGACGGGCGATCATCGCGCGCCGCAATGGCGCGATCTCGATAACGCGTCGCTCTCGCCGTTCGAGCGCTATCACGTGCCGATCTATTTCCGCGTGCCGCGTGCGTATCGGCCGATGGGGCCGCTGCGGCTGGACGACTTCGTCGGCCATCGCGACATCTTCCCCACGCTCTACCATCTCGCGCTTTCGGATGCGCCTTACGTGGGCTTCGGCGAACCACTATTCGGTGTAGTGCCCGCAGCACGTCGCTATGCGGTGGCGCAACAGCGCTATCTGTTCTCGGCGGCAGGGGCGGAGGATCTGCGCAGCGGTGTGCGCTATACCCACATCGAAGGCGGTGATGCCGATACGCTCAGGCAGCAAGCTGCAGACGCCAACGCATCGCTCGCGCTGTCGGAATGGTTTGGGGAGATGCAACGACTGACGAGGCCTGCGTCCGCCGCGTCAAATGAATAGCGTCTGAACGACGGACGAAAAAAAACCGCCGGACATGCCGGCGGCTTTTTCGTGAGCGACGCCTTAATCACACAGGCGTCAGACCCGCGTCAGACACGTGCGCCGAAGTTCGGATCATTGCGATCCAGCGCTTCTTCGTCATCCTTGCTGCCATGCTTGATGAGGTCTTCGCGCTTCACGCCGAACCACATCGCAAGCGCTGCGGCCACGAACACCGACGAGTAGATACCGAACAGAATACCCACGGTCAGGGCGAGTGCGAAGTAGTGCAGCGTCTGGCCACCGAAGAAGAACATCGACAGCACCATCATTTCGGTACTCGCGTGCGTGATGATGGTCCGCGACATCGTCGTCGTAATGGCGTGGTCGATGACTTCCTGCACCGTCGCCTTGCGCATCTTGCGGAACGTCTCGCGAATCCGGTCGAAGATAACGACCGATTCGTTCACCGAGTAGCCCAGCACGGCCAGCACCCCTGCGAGCACGGCCAGCGAGAACTCCCACTGGAAGAACGCGAAGAAGCCGAGAATGATCACCACGTCGTGCAAGTTGGCGATCACGCCCGCGACAGCGAACTTCCATTCGAAGCGGAACGACAGGTAGATGATGATGCCGACGACCACGAAGGTCAGCGCCAGCAGACCGTCCGTGAACAGCTCGTGCCCGATCTGCGGACCGACGAATTCCACGCGACGCAGCGACACGTCGGGGGCATCGGCCTTAAGCGCGGTCATCACGGCATCGCTTTGCTGCGCACTGGTGACCTGCTTGCCGTCCGAACCGTTCTGGATCGGCAGACGGATCATCACGTCGCGCGAGGTGCCGAAGCTCTGCACCTGCACATCGCGATAGCCGAGCTTGCCGACTTCGCCGCGGATCTGCTCGAGATCGGCCGCCTGCGAGTAGGCCACTTCCATGACCGTACCGCCGGTGAACTCGATCGACATGTGCAGTCCCCGCGTGAGCAGGAAGAACACCGCCGCCACAAACGTGAGCGCCGAGACGATGTTGAAGATCAGGGCATGCCGCATGAACGGCACGTCTTTCTTGATGCGGAAAAATTCCATGACTGTTTCCTCTCGCGCCTGCGGTTATTGCTCGCCTGCGTCGGGTGCGTTCGTCGCACCGTCCGGGCGCCAGACCTGACCGATCGCCAGCGACTTGAGCTTGCGACGGCCGCCGTACCACAGGTTGACCAGACCGCGCGAGAAGAACACGGCGGAGAACATCGAGGTCAGAATACCCAGGCAGTGCACCACAGCGAACGCGCGCACCGGGCCCGAACCGAAGGCCAGCAGCGCCAGACCTGCGATGAGCGTGGTCACGTTCGAGTCCAGAATCGTCGCCCAGGCGTGTTCGAAGCCCAGCGAAATCGCCTTCTGGGCCGACGCACCGCCGCGCAACTCTTCACGGATACGTTCGTTGATCAGCACGTTGGCGTCGATGGCCATACCGAGCGTGAGCGCGATAGCGGCGATACCCGGCAGCGTGAGCGTGGCCTGCATCAGCGACAGCGCGGCCACGAGCAGCAGCAGGTTGAACATCAGTGCGATGACCGAGAACACGCCGAACAGCATGTAATACGCCATCATGAACACGGCGATCGCGAGGAAGCCGTACATCACCGAGTCGACACCCTTATGGATGTTGTCGGCACCGAGGCTCGGGCCAATCGTACGTTCTTCGATGATTTCCATCGGTGCGGCGAGCGAACCGGCGCGCAGCAGCAGCGCCAGATCGTTTGCGCCCTGTGCCGAGCCCATGCCGGTGATCTGGAAGCTTTGGCCCAGTTCGCCGCGGATGGTCGCCACCGTGAGCACTTCGCCCTTGCCCTTCTCGAACAGCACGATGGCCATCGGCTTGCCGATGTTGTCGCGCGAGACGTCGCGCAGCACACGGCCACCGGCGGCGTCGAGCTTGATGTTCACCGACGGTTGCTGGTGATCGTCGAAACCAGCCGAGGCGCTCGTGATACGGTCGCCGCTGAAGATCACCTGACGCTTGAGCAAGACCGGTGCACCGTTGCCGTGCAGGAACAGTTCGTCCTGCGGCGGCACCGGCGTGTCAGCCGACACGATGCGCGGGGCATCCGGATCGGCCAGACGTGCTTCGAGCGTCGCCGTACGTCCGATGATGTCCTTGGCTTTGGCGGTGTCCTGCACGCCGGGCAACTGCACGACGATACGGTCCGGGCCTTCCTGCTGGATCACCGGTTCGGCCACGCCGAGTTCGTTCACCCGGTTATGCAGCGTGACGATGTTCTGCTTGACGGCGTTGTCCTGCACTGCGCGGCGGGCGGCTTCCGTGAACGCGCCCACGACCTTGAACGCACCGTTCGCAGCGGGCTGCGTGGTGTAGGCGAGGTCGGGCAGGCCGTCGCTCAGCGCGCTGCGGGCGCGCTCGGCGTCTGCCTGCGAGCTGAAGGCGGCTTCGATGCCGGTGTCAGTGCGCGTCACGCCGTTGTGGCGGATGTTCTTGTCACGCAGCAGCGTACGGGCGTCGGCAGCAGACGCATCCAGACGCTTGGTGATGGCGCCAGCCATGTCGACTTGCAGCAGGAAGTGCACACCGCCACGCAGGTCGAGGCCGAGGTACATCGGCAGCGCGTGGATTTTGGAGAGCCATTCCGGGGAGGCCGAGAGCAGGTTGAGCGCAACGACGAAGGTCGGATCGGTCGCGTCGGTGTTCAGCGACGTCTGGAGCAGATCCTTGGCGCGCAGCTGCGTGTCGGTATCGGCAAAGCGGATACGCACGCTCGGGTTGTTGCCCGTGCTGTCGAACACCGCGCCGGTATAGGCGATGTTCTGTGCCTTGAGCGCGTCTTCGGCGCGCGAGAGCGTCGAGGGATCGACCTTGACGGTCGCCTTGACGCTGGAAATTTGTACCGCCGGTGTTTCACCGAACAGGTTCGGCAGCGTGTAGAGCACCCCGATGGCAAGAGCCACCAGAATGACGATGTACTTCCAGAGAGGATAGCGATTCATAGCAGCGGGCTAGGGTGATGCCTCGTGGCAAACCGTGCTTCAGACCGTCTTGCATGGCGATGCAGGCGTATCGGACAAGCCGGACCGGCGTCGCCATGCACTGCGGCCGCCGGTAAGGGCGGCCGCGTGCGGTGGTGCAAACGATCAGAGCGCCTTGATGGTGCCCTTCGGCAGCAACGTGGTGATAGCGCCCTTCTGCACGTTGATCTCGACGTTGTCGGCGATTTCAACGGTCACGAAGGTCTCACCGACCTTCGAGATACGACCGGCCAGGCCGCCCGAGGTCACGACTTCGTCGCCCTTGGCGAGTGCAGCCAGCATGTTGCGGGTCTCTTTCTGACGCTTCATCTGCGGACGGATCATGATGAAGTACAGCACCACGAACATCAGCACGAGCGGCAGGAAGCTCGTCAGGTTGCCCAGGGGGCTGGCGCTGGCGCCAGCGGTCTGCGCGAAGGCTTCGGAAATCAGCACGTTCGGTTCTCCTTATGTAAGACGTGTAAAAGCCGCGTGTGGCCGGTCTCAGGACACGCGCGGCGTGTGTTTCGGTGCGAGGATGCAGCATCCAAGCCCGGCATTTTACCACTGCCCGACCCCGTTCCCGGGGGATTCGATGGCCGAGCCAAACGCCTCGGCGCACCGGCCACGTTACTGCACGCCGCGGGCGCGATCGGCCTTGAATTTGGCGACGAACGCGTCGAATTGGTGCGCTTCGATGGCATCCCGGATTTCCTGCATCAGCGTGAGATAGTAATGCAGGTTATGGATGGTGTTGAGCCGCGCGCCCAGAATCTCCCCGGCTCGCTGCAAGTGGTGCAAATAGGCGCGCGAGAAGTTTCGACAGGCGTAACAGCCGCAAGTTTCGTCCAGCGGGCGGGTATCGGTCTTGTGCGACGCATTGCGGATCTTCAGATCGCCGAAACGCGTGAACAACCAGCCATTACGTGCGTTGCGGGTGGGCATCACGCAGTCGAACATGTCGACGCCGGCGGCCACACCGGCCACCAGATCTTCCGGCGTGCCCACGCCCATCAGGTAATGTGGCTTGTTCGCGGGCAGGCGCGGCGCCACGTGCTCCAGCACGCGCATCATGTCTTCCTTCGGCTCGCCGACCGACAGCCCGCCGATGGCGTAGCCGTGGAAGTCCAGTTCCGACAGCCCGGCGAGCGATTCGTCGCGCAAATGCTCGTACATGCCGCCCTGAACGATGCCGAACAGCGCATTCGGGTTCTCAAGACGGTTGAATTCGTCGATGGAGCGCTTGGCCCAGCGCAGCGACATGCGCATGGACTGGCCTGCCTCGACTTCCGTGGCCGGACGGCCGTCGATCTCGTACGGCGTGCATTCGTCGAACTGCATGACGATGTCCGAATTGAGCACGTGCTGGATCTGCATCGAGATCTCGGGCGAGAGAAAGAGGCGGTCGCCGTTCACGGGCGACGCAAATTTCACGCCTTCTTCGCTGATCTTGCGCAGATCGCCGAGGCTGAACACCTGAAAACCGCCCGAATCCGTGAGAATCAGACGATCCCAGCCCATAAAGCGGTGCAGACCACCGTGCGCGGCTATCGTCTCTAGTCCCGGGCGCAGCCAGAGGTGGAAGGTATTGCCGAGGATGATCTGGGCGTTGTTCTCGACGAGTTCGACCGGCGACATCGCCTTGACCGAACCGTAAGTGCCGACCGGCATGAAGATGGGCGTCTCGACCACGCCGTGGTTGAGCGTGACGCGCCCTCGGCGGGCTTGCCCGTCGGTGGTAATGAGTTCGAACTTGAGCATGTGTCGTGCGCCCCGGCACCACCGGCAAAACAAGCCGGCGCCCGCGCGGGACGTGAAAAAAGCGGCCAGCGCCCCATGCGCGGCCAAGGCGGTATTGTACTTGGTCGGACGGCCCTGGACGCCAGGGCCGTCCGCGAATCAGGCGGCAGCCTTCGGGGTGTCCTGAATCTCTACGCGCGAGAGGATCATCGCGTCGCCATAGCTGAAGAAGCGATAACGCTGCTCGATGGCGTGACGATAGGCCGCGCGGATCGTCTCCATGCCCGAGAACGCCGACACGAGCATGAGCAGCGTGGACTTGGGCAGGTGGAAGTTGGTCACGAGCCGGTCGACCAGTTGGAAGCGGTAACCCGGCGTGATGAAGATGTCCGTCTCGGCACTGCCCGCGCGCAGCGTGCCCGGTACGCCCCCGGCGGCGAGCGTGGCCTGCGCGCCCGACTCCAGCGCGCGCATCGACGTCGTGCCCACGGCGATCACTCGGCCACCGCGTGCACGGGTGGCCGCGATGGCGTCGACCAGCGCGGGCGTGATCTCGTACCACTCCGAGTGCATCTTGTGTTCGCCGATGTTGTCTACGCGCACCGGCTGGAACGTGCCTGCACCCACGTGCAGGGTCAGCGTGGCGCGTTGGACGCCGAGGGCGTCGAGGCGGGCGAAGAGGGCATCGTCGAAGTGAAGACCGGCCGTCGGCGCAGCCACGGCACCCGGATTGCGGGCGTAGACGGTCTGGTAACGGGTCTCGTCGGCGGCGTCGGCATCGTGTTCGATGTACGGCGGCAGCGGCAGACGGCCGTAGGTTTCCAGCAACGTGTAGCAGTCTTCGGGGAAGTGCAGCGTGTAGAACGGCTCGACGCGCTCGCCGACGGTGACGTCGAAGGCATCCGCCAGATGCAGTACGGTGCCGGGCGCGGGGCTCTTACTGGCGCGGATCTGTGCCAGCACGGTGCGGTTGTCGATCACGCGCTCGACGAGCACCTCGATCTTGCCGCCGCTGGCCTTCTGGCCGAACAGGCGCGCCTTGATGACGCGCGTGTCGTTGAACACGAGCAGGTCGCCGGGGGCGAGCAGGCCGGGCAGATCGGCGAAGCTGCGGTCGTACAGGTGCGGCGGCGTGACGCTGCCGTCGACCTCCAGCAGACGGCTGGCGGTACGCTCGGTGAGCGCGGTCTGCGCGATCAGTTCGGGCGGCAGGTCGAAATCGAAATCGGAAAGGGTATACATCAGCGTTTACAATGCGTAGCAACCGACATTTTACTTGTTTCGTCCGAAAGCCTGCCGGTATGGCGTGCGGTTCTCGGTCGAACGCTTCCGACGCCCCTGACTCGCGACTGCATGACCGAACGCAGAATGCCCGCCACCGCGCCTGACGACGCTACCGCCGACCTCGTGGATATTGCCGACGCGGCAAGCGCGCAGGCTGACGCTGACGCCCGTCCCGCCGCGAAAGCAACGAAAGCGGCGAAGCGCGGCACCAAGGCCGCCGCCAAACGTGTGACCAGTGGCGCGACCAGCGACGCAAGCCCAGACGCCACCGACCCCAAGGCGGCAAAGGCCACCAAGGCCAGCAAGTCCGCCAAATCCGCGAAAGACGCCAAGCCCGCCGCCAAGAAAGCGGCTGGCAGCGCTGACAAGCTCGCCAAGCTGGGCCTCAAGCGCGACATCGATCTGATCCTGCATCTCCCGATGCGTTACGAGGACGAAACCACGCTGCGCAAGATCGGCGAAGTGCTGCCGAGCGAGCTGGCGCAGGTCGAAGGCGTGGTGACGGCGAGCGACGTCGCCTATCGTCCCCGACGTCAGTGGGTGGTACGCATTGCGGACGAAGGGCACGAGTTGGTGCTGCGTTTTCTGAATTTCTACGGCAGTCAGCAAAAACAGCTCGCCATCGGCACGCGGGTGCGCGTGCGTGGCGAAGTGCGCGGCGGGTTCTTCGGTCTGGAGATGGTCCATCCCGCATACCGCGTGGTGCAAGACGCCGCCGCGCCGCTGCCCGAATCGCTGACGCCGGTCTATCCGAGCGCCGCCGGGCTGTCGCAGGCCTACCTACGCAAAGCGATCCACAACGCGATGGATCGCACGCCGCTGCCCGAACTGCTGCCGCCCGGCTTGCTTCAAGACGCCATCGGCCCGGACCATCCGCTGCCCGCACTGGCCGACGCTGTGCACTTGCTGCACGCGCCGCCGCCGAACGTGTCGGAGACGGCGCTCATGGAGCGTTCGCATCCTGCGTGGTTACGCATCAAGTGCGAGGAGTTGCTCGCACAGCAACTCTCGCTCAAACGGGCGCAGGCGGCACGTCGCCGTTTGCGTGCCCCGTCGCTGGGTGAGCACATAAAAGGCGGTTTGCTCGAACGTTTCGAAGCCGCGTTGCCGTTCAAACTGACGGGCGCGCAGCAGCGTGTCTGGGCGGAGATCCGCGCCGATCTGGCCGAAGCGCATCCGATGCAGCGTCTGCTGCAAGGCGACGTTGGCAGCGGCAAGACGATCATCGCCGCACTCGCCGCCGCACAGGCCATCGACGCCGGTTTTCAGGCGGCGATCATGGCGCCGACCGAAATCCTCGCCGAGCAGCATCTGCGCAAGCTCTCGGCGTGGCTCACGCCGCTGGGCGTGGAAGTCGCGTGGCTCGCGGGCAGCATGAAGACGAAGGAAAAGCGCGAAGCACTGGCACGCGTGGCCAGCGGCGAAGCGCAGCTCGTCATCGGCACGCACGCCATCATCCAGGACACGGTCACGTTCGCGCGACTCGGCATGGCGGTCGTCGACGAACAGCACCGTTTCGGCGTGGCGCAACGGCTTGCGCTGCGCAGCAAGATGCAGACGGCGGGCATGGGCCCGAACGCCATGCCGCACCAGTTGATGATGAGCGCCACGCCGATTCCGCGCACGCTCGCCATGACGTACTACGCGGATCTCGACGTCTCCGTCATCGACGAACTGCCGCCCGGACGTAGCCCCGTCGTAACGAAGCTCATCAGCGACACGCGTCGCCCGGAAGTGATCGACCGGGTGCGCGCGGCGGCGTTGGCCGGGCGTCAGGTGTACTGGGTCTGTCCGCTGATCGAGGAGAGCGAGGCACTGCAATTGCAGACCGCTGTCGATACGCACGCGCAGCTCATGGCGGCGTTGCCGGAGTTGCGGGTGGGGTTGGTGCATGGACGTCTGTCACCCGCCGAGAAGGCCGCCGTGATGGAGGACTTCACGCGCGGCGACACGCATTTGCTGGTGGCGACGACCGTCATCGAAGTGGGTGTGGATGTCCCCAACGCGTCACTGATGGTGATCGAACACGCCGAGCGCTTCGGTCTCGCTCAATTGCACCAGTTGCGTGGACGCGTCGGTCGCGGCTCCGCCGAATCGGTCTGTTTGCTGATGTACGCCTCGCCGCTGTCGATGGGCGCAAAGGCCCGTTTGCAGACGATGCGCGAAACCACCGACGGCTTCATCATCGCCCGGCGCGATCTGGAAATCCGCGGCCCGGGCGAGTTTCTCGGCGCACGTCAGTCGGGCGCGGCCATGTTGCGCTTCGTCGATCTCAATGAAGACGCCTGGATGATCCCGGGCGCACAGGAAGCTGCCGATGCGCTGCTGAAGTCGCATCCGGGCGCGGTCGCCGCACATCTGGAGCGATGGCTCGGCGCGCGTGAAGACTATCTGAAAGCCTGACAGCCACTGGGCGTGGCAGCCACCGCGTGGGACGTTGACGGGAAGAACGTCACCTGCCAGCGGTCGAAAACGGGCAATTGCCGCCCGATTGTGCTATAAAAAACAAAATCTATCGATTTCATCGGTTCGATTAATTTACACAGGTTAGGACGACATGACCCTCACGGAACTCAAGTACATCGTGGCGGTGGCACGTGAACGCCATTTCGGTCGCGCGGCGGAAGCCTGTTTCGTCAGCCAGCCGACGCTCTCGGTGGCCATCAAGAAGCTCGAAGACGAGCTGAACGTACAGATTTTCGAGCGCGGCGCGGCGGAAGTCAGCGTGACGCCGCTCGGCGAGCAGATCGTGGCGCAGGCACAGCGCGTGCTCGAACAAACCATCGCCATCAAGGAAATCGCCAAGCAGGGACGCGACCCGCTCGCTGGCCCGCTGCGTCTTGGGGTGATCTACACGATCGGACCGTATCTGCTGCCGGCGCTCGTCAAGCAAATGATCGAGACCACGCCGCAGATGCCGCTGATGCTGCAAGAGAACTACACGCTCAAGCTCATCGAGTTGCTCAAGCAAGGCGAAATCGACGCTGCCATCATGGCGCTGCCGTTCCCGGAGAGCGGCCTGATGGTGCGCCCGCTCTATGACGAACCGTTCGTCGTGGCGCTGCCGCGCTCGCACCCGTGGGCGGGCCGCGACCATATCGATGCGGGCGACCTCAAGCAAGAGACGATGTTGCTGCTCGGTAGCGGCCATTGCTTCCGCGATCACGTGCTGGGCGTGTGCCCGGAACTGATGCGTTTCTCGCAGAACGCCGACGGCATTCAGAAGACGTTCGAAGGCTCGTCGCTCGAAACGATTCGCCATATGGTGGCGAGCGGCGTGGGCATCACGGTGCTGCCGAAGACGTCCGTGCCCGAGAAGCAGGCGCCGGACAGTCTGCTGAGCTATGTGCCGTTCTCGGCACCGGTGCCCGACCGTCGCGTTGTGCTCGCGTGGCGCAAGAGCTTCACGCGCCTGCCTGCCATCGAAGCGGTGGCGCAGGCGATCGCCAAGTGCGATCTGCCGGGCATCATCCCGCTCGATCTGCCCGCGACGTCCAACTAACGTCTAGCGGCTCGCACCCAGGACCGGACGCTTCCGGCCGGTCCTCATCTCCCGCTGTAAAGCCCTCCGCCGCTGCCTTGTGCCGCGGCGTATTGCTTTTGCCTATGACATATATAAAAACGATTAATTCGACCATTTTAATATAAATAATTAATCTAAACCCACGCGCTTGAAACCGGGCCACACAGAGAAGTCCGAGCCGTCAGGCGCGAATCCCTACCGCAGAAAGACGCATTCGAGGTGCCCGCAATGACCCAACTCAAGGCCTATTTGCACGACATCGAAACCACGCTGGAACACGTACTTGCCGACTTCGCCCTGATGGGCGCCTAAGCCGCTCAAGTTACGCAAGTCGCAAGTCATCGACCGATCAGGAACCAGGAAACAGGAGAGCGTCACATGTCCGACAAGATGAAACTCACGACCGCCGCAGGCGCGCCGGTCACCGACAACCAGAACACGCAAACGGCTGGCCCGCGCGGCCCGGCATTGTTGCAAGACGTCTGGCTGATCGAAAAGCTCGCTCACTTCGACCGCGAAGTGATTCCGGAGCGTCGCGTGCACGCGAAAGGCTCGGGCGCGTTCGGCAAGCTGACCATCACGCATGACATCACGAAGTACACCCGTGCCCGCGTGTTCGAATCCGTCGGCAAGGAAACGCCGGTGTTCCTGCGTTTCTCGACGGTGGCAGGCGAGCGCGGCGCGGCCGATGCCGAGCGCGATGTGCGCGGCTTCTCGCTGAAGTTCTATACCGACGAAGGCAACTGGGATCTCGTGGGCAACAACACGCCCGTGTTCTTCATTCGCGACGCGCTCAAGTTCCCCGACTTCATCCACACGCAAAAACGCGATCCGAAGACCAATATGCGCAGCCCCACGGCCGCCTGGGATTTTTGGTCACGCTCGCCGGAGTCGCTGCATCAGGTCACCATTCTCATGAGCGATCGCGGCATTCCGAAGAACTATCGTCAGCAGCACGGCTTCGGCTCGCACACGTTTAGCTTCATCAACGCGGCGAACGAACGGTTCTGGGTGAAGTTCCACTTCAAGTCGATGCAGGGTGTGGAGAATCTGACGAACGCCGAAGCGGCGCAGGTCGTGGCAGACGATCGCGAAAGCCATCAGCGCGATCTGTTCGACGCCATCGAAGCTGGCAACTTCCCGCGCTGGCGCATGCAGGTGCAGGTGATGCCGGAGGCAGACGCCGCCACGTATCGCTATAACCCGTTCGACATCACGAAGGTGTGGCCGCATGCGGATTACCCGCTGATCGACGTCGGCGTGCTGGAGTTGAACCGGAATCCGGAGAACTACTTTGCGGATGTCGAGCAGGCCGCGTTCAATCCGGGCAATGTGGTGCCGGGCATCAGCTTCTCGCCCGACCGCTTGTTGCAGGGACGTCTGTTCTCGTACGGCGATACGCAGCGTTATCGCCTCGGGGTGAACCACAGTGCGATTCCCGTGAACGCGCCGAAGTGCCCGTTCCATCACAGCTTCCATCGCGACGGTGCGATGCGCGTGGACGGCAATCTGGGCAGCACGCCGAACTACGAGCCGAATCGTTACGGTGCGTTTGCCGAGCAGCCCGAGTATCGCGATCCGCAGCAAGCTGTGGGTGCCGTGGCCGATCGTTTCGATCATCGTGAAGACGACGATTACTACTCGCAGCCGCGTGCGCTGTTCCGCTTGTTCGACGATGCGCAGAAGGGCCGTCTGTTCGGCAACATTGCTGCATCGATGCAAGGGGTGCCGGACGACGTCGCCGAGCGTCAGATCGCGCACTTCGACAAGATCGATCCGGCGTATGCACAAGGCGTGATCGCTGCACGCAAGGCATTGGCGAAGTAAGGCGTCACTGTTGACGGTTCCGGCAGCGTGTCTGCCGGAGCTTCACTCGGCGCAGTAAGGTTGCAGGAAGGGCAGAGCGTCTGTGCGCGCCGGTGTTTTCAGGCCGCAGGCCAGAAGGCGCGGATAGCCGCGATGCCGTAAGCGCCCGCATTGCGGGCGGTACCTAGCATCTCGGCGCGCATGCCGCCGAGCGCGAAGACGGGCAGTGTAGTTTGCGCGGCGAGTGTCGTGAAAGCTGGCCAGCCGAGTGGCGTCGCGTCCGGGTGCGTGGCGGTTGCGAGCACCGGTGACAGCGTCACGAAGTCCAGCCCCAGATGCGAAGCTTGCGCCAGTTGTGCGGCGTTGTGACAGGCGGCGCTCATCAGTTTCCAGCCTGCCGGACGCATCTCGCAGGCCATGAGGCGTTCGCTCGTGAGGTGCCAGCCGTCCGCTTGCGGCACCGTCCCGGCGTGCATGCCCTGGGGGGCGTCGAGCCAACGGTCGGCCACATCGTGCGGCGGATTCAGAATGAGTTGCGCCCCGGCTGCGTGAGTGAGCGCCAACGCGCTTTCCGCCAGCGCTCGGTAGCCGTCGGCATCGAGCGAACGGTTGCGCAGTTGGACGAGGCGCGTGCCTCGCGCGAGCGCCTGTGCCAGTTGCGAGGCGAAGGCGGCGATCTGCGAGCGCGACGCGACATCGGGCGTCACCAGAAGCTGGCGGGGCAGAAGCGGCTGGGCGGGAGGCGCGGCGTCTTGAGCGACGGCGTTTGCGTGCGACGTTCCGGTGAGACGTATGGGCATCGACGGGAGGTTGGCAGCAGGAGCGCTGGCTTATTCGGATAGGGCGCAGTGTAACCGGAATGACGTGACGAACGTCCTGAGGAAAATACGGAGATCGATGGCGGTCGCCGTCGAGTGTTTTTATTCAGCGCGTCTTCTGGCGTTCTCGGAAGACGGCACAGCAAACGGAGTCAAATCATGGCAAAGAAAAACAATGCACCCCAGGTAGCGAGCGTGAACATCGGTATCAGCGACAAGGATCGCAAGCGCATCGTCGAGGGATTGAGCCATCTGCTGGCAGACACTTACACGTTGTATCTAAAGACGCACAACTTCCACTGGAACGTGACGGGTCCGATGTTCAACACGCTGCATCTGATGTTCGAGGGGCAGTACAACGAACTCGCGATGGCGGTGGATCAGATCGCCGAGCGTATCCGTGCGCTCGGTTACCCGGCACCGGGCACGTACAAGGAATTTGCGAAGCTCTCGTCGATTCCCGAGGCGGAAGGCGTGCCTGCGGCCGAAGAGATGATTCGTCAGCTGGTCGAAGGGCAGGAAGCGGTGACGCGCACCGCGCGTGGCATCTTCCCGATCGTCGACGCGGCCTCGGACGAGCCGACCGCAGACCTGCTCACGCAGCGCATGCAACTGCACGAAAAGAACGCATGGATGCTGCGTAGCTTGCTGGCTTGAGGTGCATCGCGCGATGCCAACACGGCGTAACTAATTGATGACGGATGACGCCCACGCGCTTGCGTGGGCTTTTATTGTGTCAACCCGATGGCGATCGCTCGCGACATGCGACGTGTCATAGAGAAAGGGTGCACTCTGTTGTGCAGTCCAGTACACTGGCCGGATGCCCTTCGATTGGCTCGCCCGAAACCTCCTCGTCAGTCTCTTCTTGCCGCCCGCCAACGTGCTGGTGCTCGCAGGGCTCGGAGTCATCTGCTGGCGGCGCTTTCCGAAAGTGGGTAAGACGCTGGCTATCGTCGCGGCGCTTGCACTCTGGTTGCAGGCGACACCGTGGTTCAGCAACCGGTTGGTGCACTCGCTCGACATCGCTCCCACGCTCGATATCAAGTCCGTCGAGGTGGCACATCAGGCACAGGCGTCAGCGCCGCCCGATCCGTCCAATCCTGCGGGCAATGCGTCGACGCTTCCCCAGGCGGTCGTCATTCTGGGCGGTGGCATCAGCCTCGGCGCGACAGAGTATGGCCGACGCGACGGCGCCGATCTGCCGCAGGGCGCCTTCGCTCGCGTGCGCTATGGCGCATTCCTGGCGCGTCATGCGCAGTTGCCGGTACTCGTCTCCGGAGGTGCGCCTTCCGGATACTCGGTATCCGAAGGGCAACTGATGGCGAGCATATTGCAGGGCGAGTTTGGCGTGCCGGTACGCTGGATCGAAGGACAATCACTGAACACGGCGCAAAACGCCCTTTTCAGCGCACGCATGCTGACTAACGTCGGCGTGACGCGCGTCTATCTGGTCACGGACGCCTGGCATATGCGCCGCGCGCGCGACCAGTTCGTACTTGCCGGTCTCACGGTGGTACCCGCACCGTGCTGCAACGGCAATGCGCAGGACCCTGACGCTGCGCCCGGCTGGTGGCCAACGCTCGACAGCTTGCGCACCACGCGCGTGTCGCTGCGAGAGTGGATGGCGCTGAGCGTGGGACATTGAGCGGTCGTCGCTGGCGGAAACAAAAAAGACGATGATGATTCGGAGCTTTGCCGTCGTGCGGGCTCCATGATTTGCCAACCCTAAAACGAGAGAGACGTATGAAGACGAAAGCTGTCCTGACCGTTGAAGACGTGCAGAAGATCAACGCGGCCGCTGTGGCCGAAGCCACTTCGAACGGCTGGAACGTGTGCATTACGATCGTCGACGATGGTGGTCATGCCCTGTCGCTGTATCGCATGGACGGTGCTGCCCCCAGCACGGCCATGATGTCGCTGGGCAAAGCACAGACCTCGGCGGTCGGCCGTCGTGAAAGCGGTGCATTCGAAGAGATGATCAACGGCGGCCGCTTCGCATTCCTGAGTGCACCGAACACGGCCATGCTCGAAGGCGGCGTGCCTATCGTTGTCGACGGCAACGTGATCGGTGCCGTGGGTGTGTCGGGTGTGAAGTCGAACCAGGACGCGCAGATCGCCCGCGCAGGCATCGCAGCCGTCACCGGCGCGTAATTTGTCTGCGTAGCATCGTGCGCCACCATGCGCAGGCGCGGCGTCTGACACCGTGACAGCGCAGGAAGCAAAAAAGCATCGCCAATGAAAGTTGGCGATGCTTTTTTTGTACGTGAAACCCTGCGCTACAAAAAGAAAAACCCGCTCTCGCGAACGGGTTAAAGGCTTGTCAGGCCGTATGACAAACCTGAGGCTTGGCAGGTTAGTCACGAGGAGAACATCAATGAAACCCGAGTGGATGGACAAAAAAAGCGGCTTGGCTGGCGCGCAACGCAGGTAGAGAGGGGCTTGCCGTAACTACATGGGATCGCGTTGCGTTCGCTGGCTACTGCCAAACACCTCTTAGGCGAGGTGGTCCCCACAAAACTCGGTGAAGGTGGCGGCAAGGTCGTGGTCTCGCCGCCGCCAAAATTCGTTAAAAAAGCCTGACTGCTTAACGTCTACTGCTTTGAACTCAATCGCTTACTTCGTCAGGATCAGCTTGCCGTAACGCGTAGCGCGTAGTTGGTAAGTCTGGCCGTTGTGCAGAATGTTCACGCATTGCGTGCCCTGCAGCAGGTGATCGCTCGTCAGCACGCGACCGTTGGTTTGGCTGGTGGCCGGCTTTTCTGCTACCGGACTGGCCACTTGCGTGCGCGACACCGACAAGGTGCGGCGCGGTGCCGTGGCGGGCGTGGTCTGGCGGGCAGTGGTGTGGCTTGCGGTCATCTCGCTCATCCGTGTGGCTGACTGTGAGAAGAATCTTAAATGAGAATCATTCCCATTTATATTTGAATTTGGCTATTGTTTTTATTGATTTGGTAGATTTTGTCTAAATTGCGTTTGCTGGACGATGAGATGCACCCTCCAGCAAACCCGGCAGCCAAATCGACGGCAGCCCCGGCCACAAAGGCCGGACGGCCGATCAGCCTAACGCGCCTTGCTCGGCAAGCTCGCGAATTCGACGGATGGTGTCGATGTCCGCTTCGCGATAGGCCGATTTCACAAACTCGCTGTAGCGCGTGTCGGCGGTCACGGCGTCTTCTTGCAGCGTCGTGCTGTACGTGAATCGTACGAAAAGATGCGTCGGATTCGGCTCTTCGATACGCATCGTAAGGTTACCGCCCGCGTGCGCGTCGGTCGCTGCCGTCTCGTAGCGTACCGATTGCATGGACTCGAAGACGACCCGGTCCAGCACAACGGTCTCGCCGAAGTGCAGTTCGCGGCTCAACGTGTCTTCGGTGCGTTCAAGCATCGTGCACTCGTCGAGTCCCAGCACGAATGCCTCCGGCTGTTCGGCACGCAGCACGAGGCCGCGCCACAGTTGATCGCGCGAGAGCGCCAGGGTCAGCGGGTTCAGGAGGTCGTTGACCTCGATCAGGTGTTCGTACTGCAAGACTATTTCCCCTTCTGTCGATGAGGGCTGGCGCTTACCGGACATGCGAATGCAGCGCCAGCCTCGTGCCGGATATTACTCAACCAACGAACTGTCGATGGCGATGGTGCCGGACAACACCTTGTGAATTGGGCATGCATTGGCAATTTCCAAGAGGCGTTGACGCTGTTCCTCCGACAAATCGCCCGCCAATTCGATTTTGCGTGTGATTTGCGTGGTGCCAGCGGGCGGTTTGCCATCCGGATTCATTGCAAGCGTCACTTTCACGTCCTTGAGCGGCCACTCCTTGCGGCGTGCATACATGTGCAGCGTGATCGATGTGCAGGCCCCCAGGCTCGAGAGCAGCAGCGCGGCGGGTGCCGGACCGAGGTTGCCGCCGCCCAGCGATTCGGGTTCGTCGGCAAGCCATTCGTGTTTGCCGTCCGACAGTTGGGTGGTGTATCCGGCGGCGCCCAAGTGGGCGGTGACAATCGCTTCTGCGGCCATGGCAGCTCCTGGAGGTCTGGATGGGTCCTGATTCACTTCGATGAAAACGGCCCGTCGCGATGATCCGCAGATCCGGGGATCGGCGGCATCAAAAGCATCGGGTCACAAAACACTCAACGCTTGATGCGTACCCTGAGTGTCATTGTGACCCAATTTCGCCGGACCGTCGGCGTATGACGACGCGTCACCTACCCACTCACGATGAGAACGTCGCTTCGTGAGCGGACAGGTGCGCGTTGCGCTGACGTTTTCCTGTCAGGTGCGCGACACGGACGCCGGAATGTGCCCCATACGTCCCGCCTGAAAGTCGAGAATCGCCTGACGAATCTCGCCTTCCGTGTTCATGACGAACGGGCCGTAGCGCGCCACTGGCTCGCCCAGCGGCTTGCCGCCGATCAGCAGGAACGACAGCGGCTTGTCGCCATCGTTGCGCACGGTCACGCCTTCGCCGTCCGTGCCGAACACGACCATCTGATGCGCTTTGGCTGCCGTCGACTCCGCACCGAAATGCCCTTCGCCATCGATGACGTACGCAAACACGTTGAAATCCGACGGCACGGGATGATCGAGCAGCGCCTGCGGTTGCAGCGTGAAGTGCTGATACAGAATCGGCGTACGCGTTTCGATGGCGGCGCGTGTGCCCAGCGCCTCGCCAGCGATGACGCGCACGGAGACCTTGCCGTCGTCGCTCGTCGCCGTGGGAATACCGGCGGCGGGCAGCTCCTGATAGCGCGGCGTCATCATCTTGTCGGTGCTCGGCAGATTCACCCACAGTTGGAAGCCGTGCATCTCGCCGCCGCGTTGCTGGAACGCATGCGACGGCTCTTCCGAGTGAATCACTCCGGCACCGGCCGTCATCCACTGCACGTCGCCCGGCGTGAGCTTGCCTGCGTGACCGTGCGAGTCACGGTGCTCCATCTCGCCAGCGAGCAGGTAGGTGACGGTTTCGAAGCCGCGATGCGGATGATCGGGGGCGCCCTTGGCGTCGCCGGGGGCCACTTGCATCGGGCCCATTTCGTCGAGCAGCAGGAACGGATCGAAGTCCATCATCATGCGCGTCGGGAACGGGCGGTTGACGTGAAAACCAGCGCCTTCCTGCGTTTGCGCTGCGGTAAAGACACGGGCAACCGGGCGGGTGTAGGGGGTGCTCATGGGGGGAGTTCTCCTGTTAGGGACGGGCGAGGGAAGCGTGACTGAGCGCCGCTTCGGGTGTCGCCGACATCCGTTGTCATGTCCCAACTATATGCGGACGTATGGCACCGGGAGTAGCCCGTAAGGCAGGAAGGATTGTTACCCGATTGGAACAATGCGCGGGAAGTCCACGGAATCCCAATCGATTTCGAACCGTGCAGACGAAAAAAAGCGCGGTGACTGGCACCGCGCTTTTCACTTCTGCGATTCGTGGATTTACCGACTTACTTCACGACTTACTTCGCCGGTTCGGTCACGAAACCGAGTTTGGTCACGCCGGCCGTTTGTGCTTCGGAAAGCACCTTGGCGACGCTTTCGTAACGCACGCTCTTGTCGGCGAACAAGTGCAGTTCCGGTTGCGGCTGCGCTTCGGCGGCCTGCGCCAGACGCGCCTTGAGCGTGTCGTCGTCGATCTGCTGCTTGTCCCAGAAGACACTGCCGTCTGCCTGGATCGACAGGTCGACCTTGGCAGGCTTGGTGTCTTCCGGCTGGCTGCTCGCCTGCGGCAGGTCGAGCTTGACCGCGTGATTGAGCACCGGCAGCGTCACGATGAAAATGATCAGCAGCACCAGCATGACGTCGACGAGCGGCGTCATGTTGATTTCGCTCATCATCGCGTCATCGGCACCGTCGTCGCTGCTGTATGAACCCATAGCCATAGCGAACTCCTTGTCTTGCGCGGCGGCTTAGCTGGCGCTGGCCGACGTCGACTTGCGCACCGGCGTGACGTTGCTGGTGAACTGCGTCGAGTGCACGCTGGCGCCCGTCAGGAAGTAACCGTGCAGGCTGTGCGCAAAGCGGTTGAGCTTCGAGACGATACCCTTGTTGGCACGCGTCAGGGCGTTGAAGCCGAGCACGGCCGGAATGGCGACGAACAGACCGAAGGCCGTCATGATCAGGGCTTCACCCACGGGACCGGCCACCTTATCGATGGTCGTCTGACCCGATGCGCCGATGGCCAGCAGGGCGTGATAGATGCCCCAAACCGTGCCGAACAGACCGACGAACGGCGAGGTCGAACCGATCGAGGCCAGCATGGCCAGACCGCTTTGCAGACGCGAGACCGTATCGTCCACCGAGTTCTTCAGTGCACGCGTGATCCAGTCGCTCACGTCCATCTTGTCGTGCAGATGCGGCTGGCTTTGACGGTGATGTTCGGCGGCGTCCTGACCGGCGAGCGCCAGCGCGAGGAACGGGTTGTTCTGACCCGATTCGCCCAGCTTTTGCAGACCGGCGGAGAAATTCTCCGAGTGCCAGAAGTCCGGCTCAGCGGTGCGCGTGAGGCGGCTCAGGCGGAAGACTTGCGTGCCCTTGATGATGATGACCGTCCAGGACAGCACCGACATCACCAGCAACACGATCGCGATGGCGCGGGTGACGAAATCGCCCTGCGACCAGACGTGGCTCAAACCATACTCTTGCATTTTGCGTTCCTCGGAAAATCCAATTCGTTAGTCGTTCAGATTGAAATTAAACGGTTTGGTCGCAGCGGCTTCCACCGCGCGGCCGTTTTGCATCGGGGGCGCACAACGCATCGCCAGTGCGGCGGTGCGGGCGGCCTGATCGAGACGGGGGAAGCCGCTCGACTTGACGACATTGGCGCTCGAGACTACCCCACGGGTGTCGATCACGAGACGCAACGTGACGGTGCCTTCTTCGCCGACGCGACGCGATTGCGTCGGGTAGGCCACGCGGGGCTCGTCGCACTTCACGGCGAGACCTTCGATCGGGCCGGACGGCGCGGGCGCAGGCGTCGGTGCGGGCGGTGCTGGCGGCGTGGGCGCTGCGTTCTGCACCGGCTCGACCTGCGCTTGCTGAGGCGGGGCGACCGGTTCGGCCTTTTGCGTGATGGCGTTCTTGGGCTGCTCGCGCGGCTTGGGCGGCGGCGGCGCGACCTTCGGCTTGGGCGGTTCCGGCTGCGGTTTAGGCGGCGCGGGTTGCGGCGGCGTCGGGGCGGGCGTGAGCGGAATGATCGTGGCGGTAAACGTCGTCGGCTCGATCGTCGCTTGCTCAGGCTCGTTGCGCAGGTGCGACAGCCCGATCAGAGCGGCAATGTGGAAGACGACGATCGCGGCAGCAATCGCGAGCGTTCGCGGCGATTGCAGCGGATCTCGGAATTGCGTGGACGCAAGGCCGGATGAGGTCACGGCGGGGGGCACGGCGGTCGACATGATAACGGCTAGGGTACGCTAAATTGCGGCGATGAACGGTGAGTGAAGCGCGGTGTGCGAAGCCTCGGGTTCGGGAATGGCCGGACGTACGATCAAAGGAAAACCGCGCCTAGGGGCGCGGTCGGCGAACGCAGTGAGTTGGAAACCGTGCTGCAACTCACCTTCGAAACAGGAAAAACGATAAACATAGCGTCGAAACAAAGCCAATCAGGAGTTCCATCTGACACCTCCAGGGTGACAAGTCGCTGGCTGGCGCATGACGCCTCAAGACGCCTGGCTGGCTCCGTTGCCCCGTGACCTCAGTCGATGCCGGTCACGCAGGCGGATTCCGTGGGTTCGAAGACCCGTGCACGGCGCTTAAGCGGCCAGTGCGAGTTCCTGACGCACCATCACGACTTCGACTTGCGTCGTCTCGACATGCGCAGACTGGCAGCAGCCACCGCACGAGCGACCACAGCACGGCGTGGCACCGGTCACCATCTCCTGGACATACGGACCGCACTTGCCGCAGCACAATGCAACGCCAAGGTCGATCTGAAGATCTTCCATGGTGGTGGCACCGGCGTCGAGGCAAGCCTTGATCTGACGGTCGGAAACGGATTTACAGACGCAGACGATCATGATGAAAACGTCAAAATGTAACACTAATGAGAATAATTATTATTTAAGTTGGCACCTTTTGCAAGCGCCGTGGGCCTATTCCATATACCCCTCATGGATATACGGACAGGATGTCAAGCAGGAATGATGGGAAGGTTTTACGGCAAAGCCACACCGGCTGCGGCTTGCGGCGCGGTTTCGGCGATCTCGACAGTGGCTACGCGGGGTGCGGCGGGGGGACTGGAAACAGCGCCGGGTGTGGCGGATATGCCCGCTACGCCGGTTGCAGCAGTCGAACCGGTGACGTCAGGCGCTTCGGGCATCAGCCGATCCGCCATGGTTTGCAGTGCTGCGGCGTTCGCGGTGGTGAACAACTGGATGCTGCCGCTGGCAACTGCGCTTCCTGATATTTCGGGCGCGGCCAGATCGGCCTCTTCAAGGCGGCGCTGAAGCTGACGGGCGATGGCTGCGCCCGTATCGATCAACGTCAGCGCGGTGCCGAAATGTCGTTGGATGGCGGGAATCAGGAAGGGGTAATGCGTACAGCCGAGCACGAGCGTATCGGCGCCTTCGGCAATCATGGGCGCAATGTACTTGTCGAGCAGCGCCATCACAGCGGGCGAATCGACATCCCCGGCTTCGATGCGTTCGACCAGTCCATGCCCGGGCTGACACAGGAAGCGCTGTCCTTGTGCGGTATGACGTGCGAGCAAATCCGCGAAGCGGGCGCTGCGCAGCGTGGCTGCGGTGGCCAGCACGCCGATCACACCGCTGCGCGACGTAGCGGCAGCAGGCTTGATCCCGGGTTCGACACCGACGACCGGCCAGGCGTCATCGGCCCGCAGCGCGGCTACTCCATGCGCCGTCGCCGTATTGCAGGCCACGACGAATGCCTTGGCACCATGCTCGCGCAGCCATCGGCCGATGGCGAGACTGCGTTGCTGGATGAAGGCGTCCGGGCGTTCCCCGTACGGTGCGTAGCGGGAGTCGGCGACATAGATGAGCGACTCGTGCGGAAGCAGAGCGCGAACGGCCTGAAGGACCGAGAGGCCACCGAGGCCGGAATCGAAGACGCCAATCGGCGCGTTGGAGGGCATGGCAAATGAAAAAGGGCCGACAAGTTGTCGGCCCCGAAATTCTAGCGCAAAGCCTGCGACCCGATATCGGAGGATACGGTGCCTACAGTACTGTGGAGCGCTTTTATTATCTGGGTTTTGCGGGGTGTCGGGCTTATTCTTCGAACGACGCCATGCCCGACTGCTGGTAATTCTGAATGCCGACCTTGCCGATGAGATCGATCTGCGTTTCCAGCCAGTCGATGTGTTCTTCGGTGTCGTGCAGGATCTCGTTGAAGATTTCGCGCGAGACGAAGTCCTTCACGCTTTCGCAGTGAGCGACGCCTTCCTTGCAAGTCTTCTGCGAGAGGTATTCGAGCTTCAGATCGCACTGCAGAATTTCTTCGGTGTTCTCACCGATGAGCAGCTTGTGCAGATCTTGCAGGTTCGGCAGGCCGTCGAGCATGAAGATGCGTTCGATCAGCTTGTCGGCGTGCTTCATTTCGCCGATGGATTCGTCGTACTCGTGCTTGCCCAGCTTGGTCAGGCCCCAATGGTTGTACATGCGGGCGTGCAGAAAGTACTGGTTGATCGCCGTCAGCTCGTTCGTGAGCTGGGCATTGAGGAGTTCGAGGACTTTCTTGTCGCCTTTCATTTTGGATCCCTGTCTTAAGCAATTTGCGAGCGGTTGAAGAGTAGCCTGAAAAGCGCGGAAAGCCAAGCCCCACAAGGCTTTTCGTGAATGGTAATGCGAGTTATTCTCGCTCGCTTCCGTGACATTTTTCACCGTCTCAACCGCAGTCGACCACCCGACGGAAGACGAAAAAAAGCCCGGACGAATCCGGGCTTTCTCAACTAGCTGACGTGACGTCAGACTTAGCCAGACTTACTCAGCCGCGACCGGAATCTTGCCGATCTTGGCCTGCCATTCCTTCGGACCGGTCTGGTGCACGGAGACACCGGTCGAATCGACGGCCACCGTCACTGGCATGTCCTTGACGTCGAACTCATAGATGGCTTCCATGCCGAGGTCTTCGAAGGCCAGCACGCGTGCGCCGCGAATCGCCTTCGACACGAGGTAGGCGGCACCACCGACGGCCATCAGATAGGCGGCCTTTTGCTTCTTGATGGCTTCAATCGCTGCCGGGCCGCGTTCCGACTTGCCGATCATCACCGACAGGCCGAGCTTGCCGAGCATCAGATCGGAGAACTTGTCCATGCGGGTCGACGTGGTCGGGCCTGCCGGGCCAACGACTTCGTCGCGCACCGGATCGACCGGGCCGACGTAATAAATCGCACGGCCCTTGAAGTCCACCGGCAGCGGTTCGCCCTTGGCGACCATATCGGCGATGCGCTTGTGTGCGGCGTCGCGGCCCGTGAGCATCTTGCCCGAGAGCAGCAGGGTCTGACCCGGCTTCCAGCTCGTGATTTCTTCCGGCGTGAGCGTGTCCAGATCGACGCGCTTGCTGGTTTCCGTGTTCGGTGCCCAGTGGACGTTCGGCCAGGCGTCGAGCGACGGCGCTGCGAGGAACGACGGGCCCGAGCCGTCCAGCGTGAAGTGCGCGTGACGCGTCGCTGCGCAGTTCGGGATCATGGCGACCGGCTTGGACGCGGCGTGCGTCGGGTAGTCGAGGATCTTG
Organism: Pandoraea sp. NPDC090278; assembly: GCF_044772185.1. NCBI lineage: Bacteria > Pseudomonadati > Pseudomonadota > Betaproteobacteria > Burkholderiales > Burkholderiaceae > Pandoraea > Pandoraea sp. NPDC090278. Next base: position 574,225 of record NZ_JBIVYJ010000004.1, read on the forward strand.
ACGTCGAGCACGGTGGCCAGACCGCCGAGGCCCTGCGCGCCGATGCCCAGAGCGTTGACCTTCTCGAACAGCTCGATACGCAGCTCTTCGTTCCAGTTCTGCGGACCGCGCTTGATCACGTCATGGATATCGATCGGGTCCATCAGCGATTCCTTCGCGAGGACCATGGCCTTCTCGGCCGTGCCGCCGATACCGATGCCGAGCATGCCCGGGGGGCACCAGCCGGCGCCCATCGTCGGGACCGTCTTCACGACCCAGTCGACGATCGAGTCGGACGGGTTGAGCATCACGAACTTCGACTTGTTCTCCGAGCCGCCGCCCTTGGCTGCGACCGTGATGTCGACCTTGTCGCCTTCCACGATTTCGTAGTGGATGACGGCGGGCGTGTTGTCCTTCGTGTTCTTGCGACCGGCTTCCGGCGGCGCGACGATCGAGGCGCGCAGCACATTGTCCGGGTGCATGTAAGCCTGACGCACGCCTTCGTTGATCATGTCGGTGAGGCTGCGCTTGGCGTCCCAGGGCACGTTCATGCCGACCTTCACGAACACGGTCACGATGCCGGTGTCCTGGCACAGCGGACGGCGGCCTTCGGCGCACATGCGGCTGTTGGTCAGGATCTGCGCGATGGCGTCCTTGGCGGCCGGGCTTTCTTCGGCCTCGTAGGCGAGACCCAGTGCCTGGATGTAATCGTCCGGATGGTAGTAGCTGATGTACTGCAGGGCACCGGCGACGCTCTGAATGACGTCGTCTTCTTTAATGACGGTAGACATGAAACGGCTCTCGACTTAGTGGGGACTGGTTTTTTTGTACTGACTTGCTACGGCTGAATGCTGTTCAATGCTGTGCGGACGCATACGCGGGCGCATGGCTGTCGTTCGTCATCTTGTTGACGTAGGCCATGACCACGGCGGAAAGCAGGAAAGCGCAGTGGATGATCACTTGCCACATGATGGTGTGCGGCGTTTGCTGGGACGCATCGATGAACGTCTTGAGCAGATGAATCGACGAGATGCTGATGAGCGCCATCGACAGCTTCACCTTGAGGACACCGGCATTCACGTGGTCGAGCCATTCGGGCTCGTCGGGGTGGCCTTCCACACCGAGGCGCGAGACGAAGGTCTCATAGCCGCCGATGATCACCATGATAAGCAGGTTCGAGATCATCACCACGTCGATCAGACCGAGTACGACGAGCATGATCTGCGTTTCGTCGAAGGTCGCGGCGTGCGTCACCAGGTGGAACAGCTCGACGAGGAATTTGTAGACGTAGACGCCTTGCGCGGCGATCAGCCCGAGGTACAGCGGCAGTTGCAGCCAGCGACTGAAGAAGATGACGCGGGGCAGGGGACGCATCGGACGAGCGGTGCGCGGCGGCGCATCGGACGGGCGGCCGGGAGTCGACATGGCTATTTTGACGGGGTGTAGACCTGCGCCTCGTGACGCGGGCTTTAGTTATCGGTTAAGCAAATCGCAAGCAAAGTGCACTGGCACGGATAGCGCGGCGCGCCATCCGTCATGGGCGGCATTTTACAACGTCTTGGCGAGGGCGCCGCGTCCGATTCAGTCCCGGGCTGGCAATAGCGTCTTTCGCGATCCGGCGGACGGCAGCGCCGCGAGCACGATCCCCGCGACCGTTAGCGCCAGCGCACTGCCCTGGGCGACGGACAGCCGTTCGCCCAGAAATATCACGCCATAGGCGGTGGCTGCGACCGGCACCATCGCCGTGAAGACCCCCGCAAGCTGTGCGCTAACGTGGCGAATCCCGCGCATCCACAGGAAGAACGAGAAGACGCTCGCGGCGAGCCCGTACCAGACGATGAGCGCCCAGTGACCAGGCGTGAGGGCCGAGTAGTCCACCGCCATCAACCCGACGATGCCCAGCGGCAGCATCAACGCGCCGCCGATCAGATGCGTATAGGCGCAGATGTCGATGGCCGAGAGTTCCGCCGCAAGGCGCTTCGAGACGATCACGTAGATCGCTTCGCAGACCACGGCCCCCAGCACCAGCGCGTTACCCAGCCATGCGCCGCTGCTGGCGTCGGCCCCGCCCGCACCGTGGGCGTCGCCGCGCGAGGCGTTGAGCAGCGCCACCCCGGCAATCGCCAGCGCGATGCTGATGAGCGTACGTCGCGACGGGTGTTCGCGCAGCACGGCCCATGACAGCAGCGCGACGCAGGCGGGCAGCGTCGCGGTGATGACTCCAGCGGCGGTGGCCGTCGTCATGCGCACGCCGTAGAGCATGAGTAACGTGAAGAGGAACGTGCCGAAGAACGTCTGCACGAAGAGATGGCCCCATTGACTGCGGGTCACGCGTCGCATGGCCGACGGTCGATAGCGCGGGGCTAGCGCAATGATGGCGATCACGAAGCGCCAGAGCGCAAAGGCGGCCACCGGCATGACGGCGACCATCGTCTTGCCGATCCCGACATTGGTGCCGACGAACGTCATCGCCAGCGCCAGCGCGAAACTCGGAAAGCGGGCAAACAGGCGGTCGGTGCCGGTCGGTGCGGCGTGCGTGGCCGCGGGGTTGGGACTAGTCGTTTGAGGCGTAGATGTCGAATTCACGGGCGCTCCGGGCGATTCCGGGGTGGCGGGACGAGGGTGATAAGCGTAGGATTGTAGCGATTACGCCACACTTTGCTGCACTGCGACAACGCGTTTTGCGTGAGTCCCGCACGCAAGGCACGGGAGTCGAATGCACCAGTGTAAGGCGTTAGTAAGTCGCTCGTCTTAATGTGACGTTAGATGACGTTAGCGATGTGTTTTGGCTTGATTGCAATCGTATTTGCATATCCATAAGAGGGGACAACTCATGGCAGCAATTGAATCGGTATTGCAGGAGCAGCGCGTTTTCGCGCCGCCGCAGGCGCTGGTCGCCAAAGCGAACATTTCCGGCATGCCAGCCTATGAGGCGCTGTGCGCCGAGGCCGAGAAGGATTACGAGGGATTCTGGGCGCGTCAGGCGCGTGAGAATCTGGCCTGGCACAAGCCGTTCACCAAAGTCCTCGACGAGACCAACGCCCCGTTCTACACGTGGTTCGAAGACGGTCAGATCAACGCTTCCTACAACTGCCTGGACCGCCAGATCGAGGCGGGCCTGGGCGACAAACCCGCCATCCTTTTCGAAGCCGACGACGGCACGGTGACCCCCGTCACCTATCGTGATCTGCTTGCGCGCGTGAACCGCTTTGCGAACGCGCTCAAAGCCCGTGGCGTGAAAAAGGGTGACCGCGTGGTCATTTACATGCCGATGTCGATTGAAGGCGTGGTCGCGATGCAGGCGTGCGCCCGCATCGGTGCTACGCACTCGGTCGTGTTCGGCGGCTTCTCGGCCAAGTCCCTCAACGAGCGCGTGATCGACGCAGGCGCAGTCGCTATCGTCACTGCTGATGAGCAAATGCGCGGCGGCAAGGCGCTGCCCCTGAAGGCCATCGTCGACGAAGCTCTGGCAATGGGCGGCTGCGATCATGTGAAGTCGGTGATCGTCTACCGTCGCACGGGCGGTAACGTCGCCATGCAAGCCGGTCGCGACGAAGTGCTGCAAGACCTCGTCGCCACGCAATCGGACCAGTGCGAGCCGGAGTGGGTGAGCGCTGAGCATCCGCTGTTCATCCTCTACACGTCGGGCTCGACGGGCAAGCCGAAGGGCGTTCAGCACAGCACCGGCGGCTATCTGCTGTGGGCGTCGCTCACAATGCAGTGGACGTTCGACATGAAGCCGGACGACATCTTCTGGTGCACGGCCGACATCGGGTGGATCACCGGTCACACGTACATCGCGTACGGCCCGCTGGCGGTGGGCGCGACGCAGGTCGTGTTCGAGGGCGTGCCGACGTATCCGAACGCTGGCCGTTTCTGGGAAATGATCGATCGTCACAAGGTGACGGTGTTCTACACCGCGCCGACGGCCATCCGTTCGCTGATCAAGGCGGCGGAGCAGACGCCGGAAGTGCATCCGAAGAAGTACGACCTGTCGTCGCTGCGCATTCTCGGGTCGGTCGGCGAGCCGATCAATCCGGAAGCTTGGATGTGGTACTACGAGAACGTCGGTCGCGGTCGTTGCCCCATCGTCGACACGTGGTGGCAGACGGAGACGGGCGGTCATGTGATCACGCCGTTGCCGGGTGCAACGCCGCTGGTGCCGGGTTCGTGCACGCTGGGACTGCCGGGGGTTGCGGTGGCCATCGTCGATGAAACCGGTCAGGACGTGCCGAACGGTCAGGGCGGGATGCTGGTGATCAAGCGTCCGTGGCCGTCGATGATTCGTACGATCTGGGGCGACCCGGAGCGTTACAAGTCGAGCTACTTCCCTCAGGAGCTGGGCGGCAAGATTTATCTGGCGGGTGACGGTTCGATTCGCGACGCGAAGACCGGCTACTTCACGATCATGGGCCGTATCGACGACGTGCTGAACGTCTCGGGTCACCGCATGGGCACGATGGAAATCGAGTCGGCGCTGGTAGCGAACCCGATCGTGGCGGAGGCTGCGGTGGTGGGACGTCCGGACGATACGACGGGCGAGGCGATTGTCGCGTTCGTGGTGCTCAAGCGTTCGCGTCCGACCGGTGACGAAGCGAAGCAACTGGCGTTGGAGCTGCGTAACTGGGTGGGCAAGGAAATCGGTCCGATCGCCAAGCCGAAGGACATCCGTTTCGGCGACAACCTGCCGAAGACGCGCTCGGGCAAGATCATGCGTCGTTTGCTGCGTGTGATCGCGAAGGGCGAAGAGATCACGCAGGACACGTCGACGCTCGAAAATCCGGCCATTCTGGACCAGCTGAAGCAAGCGCAGTAAGCGCGGGTTCGATTCCGCTGCGCCTGCAATGACGAAACGCTCGCGGCCTGGCGCGCACGGCAACGCTGTTGCGCCGACGGCCGACGAGGTCGGCAGCCTGCCCTCTGATGTCACGTCGGAGGGCAGGCCGCGTTCGTTGTTGGGGGCGAGCCCGTTATCCGATGGCGGCGCGAATCCTGATCATACGTCGTTCGTGTCATCCGGGACGATTGACGCTGACGGGCGCGAAACGCAATCCCGTTCGTCCGATTCAAATCACAATTCCGTCGGCTCACTCCCCTTGTCCTCTGCTGAAATCGACATCGACTGGCATGGCGAAGCGGCCGCAATTGCGGCGCGTCATTGGCGTCGGACGTTGTGGCTTGTGGCGGTGCTAATGGCGATTGGCTTCGTGGTGACGTTCGTCCCTCAGTTCTGGGCGCGTGAGTGGGCGTCGGTGCGAATCGCGGGATGGCCGTTGCCGTTCTACATGGGGGCGCAGGGCTCGATCCTGATCGACATCGGTCTTATCGCCTTCTACGCGCTGATGCAGCGACGTAACGACGCGCGCTATCGCGACGCGTTGATGCGATTGCGTCAGGAGCGCCGCAAGAGCCTCGGGCTTGCGGACGATGCGCTGGACCCTGCGATGGCGCCCGCCACATCACGTAGCGCAGGCAGTGCTTCTTCTCGCGCCGCTTCGGCGCAAACCTACCGATGAGTTTCACGCGCAGGTTGCTGCGCTACTACTTGTATTACACGGCGGGATTTCTCGCGTTCGTGCTGATGATCGGCTTGCTTGAGCGCGTCAACGGCCCGGGCGTGTGGATCGGCTACGCCTTCCTTTTCGTGACGATTGCCGTGTACGCGGTGATCGGTCTTATCTCTCGCACGTCCGACGCAGCCGAGTATTACGTCGCCGGACGTCGCGTGCCGCCGATGTTCAATGGCATGGCGTGCGCCGCCGACTGGATGAGCGCCGCGTCGTTCATGGGGCTGGCGGGCTCGCTTTACGTCTCCGGATACGACGGCCTCGCTTACGTCATGGGATGGACGGGCGGGTACTGTCTGGTGGCGTTCCTGCTTGCACCGTACTTGCGCAAGATGGGGCGTTACACGGTGCCTGACTTCCTGGGCACGCGATACGACAGCAATCTCGTGCGTGCGTTGGGCGTTTTCTCGACGATTCTGTGTTCGTTCGTGTATCTCGTCGCGCAGATTCAGGGCGTGGGGCTGATCGCGTCGCGCTTCATCGGTGTCGAGTTCACGATCGGGATTTTCTTCGGGCTGGCGGGCATTCTCGTCTGCTCGTTCCTGGGCGGCATGCGTGCTGTGACTTGGACGCAGGTCGCGCAGTACATCATCATGATTACGGCGTTCCTGGTGCCGACGGCGATGATCGGCCATCAGACGGGCAACGGCTGGTTCCCGCAGTTCAGCTACGGCGAGGCGCTAGCGAAGGTCGAGGTGCTGGAAAAGGAGTTGCGCAATTCTGTGCCGGAGCGAGAGGTGCGCGACTACTACCGTGAGCAGGCGGAGCAGATGCAGCGTCGGCTGGATGGATTGCCGGATACGTTCTTCAGCGAGCGGGCGGAGTTGGAGCGGCAGTTGCTGGACACGAAGCGTCGCAACGGGCCGCTGCGGGACGTGAAGGTGCTAGAAGCGAAGCTGGAGGCGTTTCCGCGGGATGTGGGCGAGGCGCAGAACCAGTGGCTGGAGATGCGCAACCAGTACGTCGAGCGTAGTGAGCCACCCAGAGCAATGACGGAGCCGTTTCCGGCGCGTGACGACACGACGCGCAACTCGCAGCGTCTGAATTTCTTGTTGTTGATGGTGTGTCTGATGATCGGGACGGCGAGCTTGCCGCACATCCTGACGCGCTACGGCACCACCGCGACGGTGCAGGGGGCGCGTAGCTCGGTGGGCTGGACGTTGTTCTTCGTCGCCTTGTTGTATGTGAGTGCGCCAGCGTTGGCGGTGATGCTCAAGTACGACGTGCTGCTGCATCTGGTGGGTGCGCGCTACGACAACTTGCCGGGATGGGTGACGCAATGGCGTCACGCGACGCCGGTGCAACTGGATATCTCGGACGTCTACCGCGACGGTGTGGTGCAGTGGGGGGAGATATGGATGCAGCCGGACATGCTGGTGCTGGCAGGACCGGAGATTGCAGGGCTACCTTACGTAATATCGGGGCTGGTGGCGGCAGGGGCGTTGGCAGCGGTGTTGTCGACGGCGGATGGTCTGTTGCTGACGATTGCGAACGCGTTGTCGCACGACGTCTACTTCCACATGGTGGACCGGAACGCGTCGAGTCAGAAGCGGGTGACGACGTCGAAGATATTGCTGTTGTGCGTGGCGATGTTTGCGTCGTATGTGACGTCGTTGAAGCTTGGGAATATTTTGTTCTTGGTTGGGGCGGCGTTTTCGTTGGCGGCGTCGTGTCTGTTCCCGGCGCTGGTGCTGGGGGTGTTCTGGAAGCGGACGACGCGTCTGGGCGCGACGGCGGGGATGGTCAGCGGGTTGCTGGTGTGTGTGTACTACATCATGACGACGTACCCGTTCTTCACCCGCCTGACGGGCTTCGCGGGCACCCGGTGGTGGGGCGTCGACCCGATCTCGGCGGGGGCGTTTGGCGTGCCAGTGGGATTCGCGGTTGCGATCGCGTTCAGCCTGCTGGGTGGCCGCCCGAGCGAGCGCGACCGCCATCTTGTGGACCATCTCCGACGCCCGTAACGACGGGCGTCCAAAGGAATTTGACGCTGCATTTCACGAAAGAGGGTGAGATGTTGTCGCCGACCTGCTATAATGCGCGACCATTCAGGAGAGATGGATGAGCGGTTTAAGTCGCACGCCTGGAAAGCGTGTATAGGTTAATAGCCTATCGGGGGTTCGAATCCCCCTCTCTCCGCCAAGTACAAACAAAGGGCTTCCCAGTGGGAGGCCCTTTGTGCGTTTACGTCGTTTAAAGAATAAAAAGCGCCGTGCCATCGATGACAGAGGCAGCAACTACAAATCGAGAAAGTCGGCTTTCAACTTATCGCGATTGGTGCGCGACGGGAACCAGATTGTCGACCCGACTTCGAGGGCGCCAGGCGCCCGGAATCGCATCTTCACCGGCTTGAAGGAAAAATCAGCGCACGTCCGAGCCGCCACAGATCAAGACGCGCTTGGCACCGGGGCGCGAACGCTCGCCGATTTTCGCAGCGAGTCCAAGCTGAACGCGCCCGCCCCAAAGTAAATGATCTGAAGAAGGCCACCGGCCATCATCACGTTCTTGAGAAAGTGAATCATCTGGTTCTGGTCGGCGAAGTTGCGATGAAAGAATACGGCAGTCGCGAGCGAGAAGATGGCGAGGACCAATGCCGCCGGGCGAACGCGATAACCGGATAGCAGCAGCAAGCCGCCGCCGACCTCAACGATGACCGAGACGACGTAGGCTAGCGGCGGCACGGGCAATCCGACAGCCGTGATGTAACCGACCGTCGCGGCATAAGCGCCGAGCTTGCCCAATCCGCCCATCAGAAATGGCGCACCGAGCAGGATGCGTCCGAGCAACGGAAGAAACTTGTAGCGTTCCATGACAATCTCCAAACAGATAAATAGAAAAAATTGGTGGGGATAGGAGGCAACATGACGCTTAGCCGGTCTCCACCATGACCAGTTCTGCGTCTTCAAAAGCAAGGATTTCCGTACTCCGGACGTCGGTGATCGCCACGCCATCCAGTGGGCCCATAAGTTCCCCATCGATGCCGATGCGTCCGGCAGCGACCACGAGATATGCGTGTCCCGACGGTTCGAGTTCATGGTGAATCGCGTCGCCAGCGCGCAGCTTTACACCGAGCAGACGCGCATCTGCCCGGATCGGCAGCGCGCCGTCATCATCTTCGTAGCCACTGGCCAAGACCGTGAAATGTCCGGCCTCTGCATCCGCCGGAAACGGCTTGGTCGCCCAGCGCGGTTGCCCACCCAGTTCACGTGGCTGCAACCAGATCTGATAGACCTTGAGCGGCACGTCCCCCTTGTTGAATTCGGAATGGCGGATGCCAGTGCCGGCACTCATCACCTGCACATCGCCGGCGTGGATCGTGCCTTCCGAGCCCAGCGTGTCGCGATGCCCAAGCACACCCTGACGAACGTAGGTGACGATCTCGATGTCTCGATGTCCGTGAAAGGGAAATCCGCTGTCTACTGCAATCTCATCGTCGTTCCAGACCTTGAGCGGGCCGAGTGCCTGATGCGCAGGATTGCCTGACGGGGTGACTTGGAAGTGATACCTCGCGCGAAGCCAGCCATGGTCGGCGGCGTCTAACGATTCCCAACGTCTGTGGGTAAGCATGTCATTCTCCTTGGTTCGGAAGCCCTGAGCGCGCAACAACCCTAGCCATCGCATCAGTGAATGAACGTCATGCTATTTCTGCAACGATCTTCTGCATATATCCAAGAATGCAAAGTATCATTGCCCTGAATAGAACAATCGGCGCAAATGCGGCGCCCCCAAGTCCATGGATGCGATTACGGATCTGAACGACCTCCGGCTATTCGCCGAAGTGGTCGAGCGCGGCAGTTTTACGGCAGCCGCGCGTAGCCTCGATCTTCAGACGTCGAAGCTGAGTCGACGCGTACGTGCGCTGGAAGAAGAACTCGGCGTGCGCTTGCTCAACCGGACCAGCCGCAGTCTGTCGCTGACGGAAACTGGTCGGCAGTTCCATCGGCATTGCCTTGCGCTTGTCGAGGAGTCGCGAGCGGCCAAGGAACTCATCGATCGTACGCGAAGCGAGCCGCAAGGCACCGTGCGCATCAGTTGCCCGCTGGGCCTGCTGAGTCTTGGTATCGCGACGATCGTTTCCCAATACGTTCAGGACAATCCGCAAGTTCAGGTGCTGGTCGATGCGACCAACCGGCGTGTCGACGTGATCGAGGAGGGCCTGGATTTTGCGATTCGTGTGCGCCTGCCGCCGCTAGATGACACGGATCTCGCGGTGCGCCAATTGGGACGGTCGACGCTGATTCTCGTGGCCAGTCCGGCACTCGCGGCAAAGCACACAGCGCCAGCGTCCCTGGCCTCACTAGGTGACTGGCCGACAGTCTCGATGACAGAAAGGAATGAGCGCCACACTTGGCATCTAACGGACGCTAACGGGCAGTCGACGTCGCTCATTCACAGGCCCCGACTGGCGATGGACGATTTGGCCAGCTTGCGCATAGCGGTCATGTCGGGCGTCGGTGTGGCATTGCTCCCGAAGGAATTCGTGACCGTCGACATACGGGCAGGGCGCCTGATCCACCTCCTGCCGGACCTGTCGACGCCTGCAGCACTCGTCCACGCCATCTTCCCGACGCGGCGCGGCATGGTGCCAGCGGTGCGTCATCTACTCGACGCGCTGGTCGTCGGTCTGGGGCGTGTTGACGGCATCGACACCGCTGAGAACTACGACGCGCAGCTTCCCCGGAAGAGGCCAGTCGGCCCACGTTGAGCGATCCGCTGATCGCAGAGCAGCCTCATCATTTGGTGCCCTGCGATTGGCGGCGATATAGCGTCACGGCTCCGCGTACCAAGCTGCCAATTACACCGATGACTACCATCAGCATCCCTACTGGCACCAGTGCGAATGGCTCACGCAAAAAACCTTGCGCATCGACCTCCGATCCGATTGCAGCGAACGCGATCCAACATGCGAATCCAGCGAGCATGACGCATGCACAGACCGTCCAATATCGGCGGTGATCAACATCTCTTACCGCTGCGATGATCGTCGCAACGAGGGCCGTCGCTGAAACAAGAAGTAATGCGAACTGAACCATAGGTTCACCGGCTTGGCCTCGACACGGCGCATTCTACATACGTTGCGGGGCGTGATTTACGGATCGCCTATTGCATAGCTCTGCTTTGGCAAATGCACCATAGAATTTGCGAAATTTCCTATTTTTTGGTGAGTTGATCGCACGTACGATTAGTGACGCGCACATTAACCCGCCGGTTGGTCTAGCGCGGTATATGTAATTTTTGACCATTGAGAGATAACGTATGTTGAAAAAATGCATTTTCGTTGTTCTTGCTTTTTGTCTACTGCCAGTCCGCGTAGCCTTGGCGGACGTTAATCCTATTAGTGTGCATATCCTCGATCAGCAAACCGGCAAGCCTCCTGTTGGCGTGGTTGTTGAGCTTGAGCGGATGAATGGAAGCGCGTGGCAGAAAATTGCGTCGGGCGAGACCGATGCCCAGGGGCGAATCAGATCTCTTTTCCCGAAGGGCGAGCGCTTCACCAAAGGTGAATATCGCGTGATCTTCAAAACAGGGGAATACTTTGGGAAGATGAAGCAGGACACGTTTTTCCCGGAAATTCCGGTGATGTTCCGTGTCGTAGATGCAACCCAGCACTACCACATTCCTTTGCTTCTAAGTCAATTCGGTTATGCGACCTACAGAGGCAACTGAATTTTAGAAAGGTGAGCGAAGGTCTGATGCCCCGTGCAGGATAGTGTGCGCTCCGCATGTTGGTTTCTTTGGGCGTCTGGATCATGCTTCGACTCCCTCTCGCTCCGCCGACGACAAACAAAAGGGCTTCCCGAAAAGGAGGCCCTTTGTGCGTTTACGGCGCTACTGGCATCGTCGGCGACGAGCGCATCAAGACCACAGCGTCCCGAGCCCGATTGTTATCTCGATTTGAATTGTCTAGCCAAATTCGTGGGATTTATCCCCGGCGACCAAACAGGGACACTCCGCTTTACCGGACCAGATTGGAAATCACGATGACAACCGACGCGACGAATCGAAAGACCGCATCGCCCATGCTGGGGGTGTTTGCAGCTTGGCGACGCATCTGCCAACACTGCGAGCCAGCGCTGTATGCATTGCTGCGCACCGCCTTCGGCATCGTGCTGTTCACCCACGGTCTTCCCAAAGTGCTAGGCGCATCGCATGGCTCGATGGCGGATCCGATGGCCGGTTCGATCAACCTTATCCAGAACGTGATGGGGCTACCGTTCGCGCCGCAACTGGCATTTCTCGTCATGCTGCTTGAGACCGTCGGCGCGATCATGCTCACGCTGGGTCTATTCACGCGTGCCGTGGCTTTGCTCTTTGTCCTGGAGATGGTGGGGATCAGTTACGCACTCGGACCGACCTGGCCGTGGATCGATCGCGGGATTGAGTACCCGGTCCTCATGGCGTTGCTGGCGTTTTACATCGTCGCGCGCGGTGGCGGCGCTTACTCGCTGGATCGACGTTTCTTCCAGCGCTAACAACGATTTCCAGCTAGCGCCCTAACGCCGACAAACATCGGGCCGATCAACGGATCGGCCCGCATTGCATTTAGCGGCTTGTTCGCGACTTACCCACCGAATTGATCGTACGCTTCGAGCGCCTTCGTCGAATAGACGAAGGCCGCGCCAGCGTTCAGGGCAATTGCAGTGCCTAGTGCTTCAGCGACTTCTTCACGCGACGCGCCCAGCTTTTGCGCCGCCGCGGCGTGCGACGAAATACACCCTTCGCAGCGCGTCGTGACGGCAACGGCAAGGGCGATCAGTTCGCGCGTCTTCGCGTCCAACGCCGTGCCCTGATCGAGCGATTGGTTCAACGCCTGAAAGGCCTTCACAACCGGCGGGTTAACTTGTGCCAGCGTGCCAGCGGCTTTTTTCAGATGGGAAAGGGTTTCTGGCCAGTTGCTCATGATGTCTACCGACTCCAATTGAATTACAGACGAAAGAAACGACGGCATCAAAATCGCGATGCACGTCGTTCGCTAATTCATTGAAGCAGGAACAAATGGCTGGATGAAGCGAAGATTTGTCACGACACCTGTGAGCGTTTGGAAAGACCCCTGACCCGTGACGCCCGCACGCTCGACGCCTTGTCCACGAATCCCCCCGCTATAACCCCTTGGAATAACCAATCCCAAACCTTTCATGTACACCGAATTGTTTAAATGTATTCTTTTACATAAATATGTATACATAAAAACTCCTTTAGTCCACCACGATTCCTCGGCCCTGGGAATCGCTTATTTGCGAGGTATCCATGAAGTTTTCCCGGGTTTCGTTAAGTATCGCCATCGCGCTAGCCGCCGCCGTTCAGGCGCACAGCGTCTGGGCCGCACCGTCAGCCAGCGAGCAGACGTGTCGTGCCTGTCACGACATGACCAGCAAGAAGGTCGGGCCGTCGTTCCGTGAGATTGCGGCGTCCTATCGCAACGATCCGGATGCGCTCGCCAAGATCAAGAAGAGCATTCTCCAGGGCAGCACCGGTAAGTGGGGGAACATCCCCATGCCCGCGAACGCCATCCCCGACGACGAAGCCGAGCGCTTCGCCCACTGGGTCCTGAGCCTCAACAAGTAAGGCCAGACCCCGCCATCGAAATATCCCCATATCGAGCACCGGGACGCCACGGCGTCACCGGGCCATTGCGCCTGAAACGCACCGCTATTCATCGTGGCGCGTCGTCCGGCGCACAGGAGGAGACATGTACAAGAAGGCCTGCACCGCACTCGCGTTGGCGCAGTGTGCGGGAGCATCCTGGGCGCAAACCGGCCCGACTTTGTCCGGCTTCGTCGACAGCTACGTCGAGTCGATCCGGGCACAAAACACCACGACGCAACGGCTTCAGAGCGGCGGACTTCAGACGTCACGCTTCGTCTTTCGCGACGTCGAAAAGATCACCGACACCCTCGAAGCGCAGGCCGTTCTGGAATGGCGCTTGCGCGTGAACAACGGCACAACCCCCGTCCCACCCGCACGCGACGCCTACGTCGCCCTCAAAGGCGAGTTCGGTCGATTCCTGCTCGGCCGCATGCGGGTGACGTCTGCTACCACTTACGGACGCATCGATCCCACCTACACCGGCAACTACAGCGTCATCACCAACGTCATCGCGTCGTACGAGCGCTGGCTCGAGAACAACACCGTCAAGTACGAATCGCCGAAGTGGCAGGGCTTTCAGGTGATCTCGTCGCTGTCGCTCGGCAAGCAAGGCGAAAACCTCCAGCCGGGCGAACGCCCCAAGAGCGGGCAGGGGACGAGTACCGGCCTACGCTATTCGACCGGTCCGTGGTTCGCGTCCGTCGTCTACGACAACTTCAACAACGCGCGTCCCGGTGAGGGCATGCAGGACGTTTGGCTCGTCGGCGAATACTGGATTCGCGGCGAATACAAGATCACGGCGGCGCTGCATCGCTATTCCGGCGTGTACACAACCGGCAAGCCGTCGCAGCAAGGCTTCGACTGGCAGATCGGCGGACGCTATTCGATCACCCCCGCAAACGAGCTAGTCGTGTCGCTCGTCAATCGCAACGAAGCCGGTGGTTCGAACGGCGACGCCACAGGCCTGTACGTCGGCATCGAACACAGCCTGTCCAAACGCACGCGCCTCTATGCGAGTTACGCGCGCATCAACAACCGAGGCAACAGCCGCTATGCGCTGGCGTTCGACATGGTCCCGATGCCCGGCGAGAACACCAGCGCCGTGGCGCTGGGCATCAGCCATGCGTTCTGACAGGAGCCGCTCATGAACCATCGACGAACACACCCGCGCGCGCAGATGCGGCACAAGCTCACCGCATGCCTCTGCGCACTGGTGGCAACGACGTTCAGCGTATGCGCTGTGGCAGCCCCGCCCGAAAAGCCAAACATCCTCATGATTCTTGCGGACGATCTTGGCTACTCGGACATCGGCGCGTTCGGCAGCGAGATCCGCACGCCTAACCTCGACGCGCTGATCGCATCGGGACGCATCCTCACGAACTTCCACGTCGCGCCGAGTTGCTCGCCCACCCGCGCGATGCTGCTCTCCGGGGCGGATCACCATCAGTCGGGTCTGGGCACGATGGCCGAGACACTGCAGATCTATCAAGTCGGACATCCCGGATATGAGGGGTATCTCAACGAGCGGTCGTTCTCGATTGCGAGCCTGCTGCGCGACGGCGGTTACCACACGTACATGGTCGGCAAGTGGCACCTCGGTCTTACGCCGGGGCAAAGCCCGCAAGCGCGCGGTTTCGAATCGTCGTTCGTGTTGCTCCAGGGCGGTGCTGCGCACTTCGCTCCGGCACCCGGCGCCGTCACCTCTGCCGACCGGGCGTCGTATCGCGAGAACGGCAAGATGGTGACGTTGCCGCCGAACTTCTATTCGAGCGTCGGCTATACCGACAAACTGATCGGGTACATCGACCGGAATCTCGGCGACGGCAAACCCTTCTTCGCGTATGCGGCCTACACGGCTCCGCATTGGCCCTTGCAGGCACCGGACGACCGCATCGACAACTATCGTGGTCGCTACGACGCCGGTTACGACGCGATCCGTAACGAGCGAATTGCACGTCAAAAGCAGTTAGGACTGTTACCGCCGGATTTCCGTCCGGCTGCCTTGCTGCCTGCGTCGCCTATGAATCCTCGCTGGGATCAACTCTCGCCGGAGCAAAAGAAGACCGAAGCCCGCAAGATGGAAGTCTATGCGGCGATGGTCGAGACGCTGGACGCCAACATCGGCCGCCTCGTCGATCATCTGAAATCGGTCGGCGCGTACGACAACACGTTCATCTTCTTCGCCTCCGACAATGGCCCGTCAGGCGAGAAGGTCGACATGTTCTACCCGGACGGCCCGAACAATGACAACAGCTATGAAAATCTCGGACGCCGTCGCTCCAACATCGCTCTCGGCACCCGCTGGGCTGAAGTAAGCGCGACACCTTTCCGGTTGTTCAAGGGGTATCCGTCCGAGGGGGGCGTTAGTGTGCCCGCCATCGTACGGATGCCGAAGCAATCGAACGGTCAGACGAAAGCGACGCAACTGACGACGGTTCTCGATCTCGCTCCGACCTTCCTCCAGCTGGCTGGCTTGCCGAATCCGGGCGACCGCTATCGCGGCGAATCCGTCAATCCAATGACCGGCACGTCGTTGCTCCCACTTCTCACAGGAAAGACGCAACGTCATCTCCCCGATGGCAGTCTGCTCGGGGCGGAGTTCGGCGGGAATCGCTATGTCCGCGACGAACGATGGAAATTGCTGTCGGTGCATATGAAGCGTGGCCCGCAACCGGTCGCAGAACCGCCTGACTGGAAGCTATACGACATGACCCGTGATCGTGGCGAGACGACGGACCTCTCAGTCGACCATCCCGACATCGTCGCGCGTCTGAAGCAGGGATGGGTGGACTACGCCAAACGTGTCGGTGTGGTGCTGGCCCCGGGCGTGATCGAATGAGCAAGGGGACGCGTCACGATCACCTTGCATGGGCGCTCGCGATTATCTTGCTGGGCGTATCGATGGGGTGGATGGCGTCGTCGCGACATGCGTCGGCGCTGGTTCAGCGGGGCCAGTCGAACAATCCGCCCGCGCCTCTGACTTTGCCGCTCATCGGCGACGGCAAGCGTGGTCCGGAGAAGATGGCGTGGATTCCGGGGCAGACGTTCCTGATGGGCACCGACAGCCGTCTGGCACAGCGCAACGAACGTCCCGCTTTTGATGTGACGACGAGCGGATTCTGGATGGATGTTCACGACGTCACTAACGCAGAGTTCGCGCGCTTCGTTGACGCCACGGGCTACGTCACGACAGCCGAGCGCCCACCGCGCTGGGAAGACTTACGCGTGCAATTGCCACCGGGAACGCCCGCACCTCGGCCGGAGGTGCTTGTGCCCGGCGCGATGGTGTTCGTCGGCACCGACGCGATGGTGTCGCTGCGGGACTATTCGGCGTGGTGGCGATTTGTCCCCGGCGCGAACTGGCGTCATCCACAAGGGCCGGGCAGCGATCTGACGGGCAAAGCGAAGCATCCGGTGGTGCAGGTCTCTTACGACGATGCGCTGGCTTACGCGGCGTGGGTGGGCAAGCGTTTGCCGACCGAAGCGCAATGGGAGGTGGCGGCACGAGGGGGCCTGACGCAAGCGGACTACGCCTGGGGAGAGGCGAAACGTCCCGACGGAAAATCGATGGCCAACGTGTGGGACGACAATGCGCGTCCGTTCCCCGTCGTCGACTCGCCGAAGATTCACGTCGGCACGACACCTGTCGGACAGTTTGCACCCAACGGCTACGGCCTCCACGACATGGCGGGCAACGTCTGGCAATGGGTGGCCGATTGGTACCGTGCAGATGAATTCGCGATGCAGGCCAAACGTCGGGGCCGAAACGTCGATCCGTCCGGCCCGACGTCAAGCTTCGACCCGGACGACGGCGCGACACCGGTCGATGCCCCGAAGCGCGTCACGCGCGGTGGCTCGTTTCTGTGCAGCGACACCTATTGCAGCGGCTACCGCACCAGCGCGAGGCGCGGCGCGGACCCGGCGAATCCGATGTCGCATATTGGCTTCCGATTGGTGATGACGTCTGCTGATTGGGCAGGTAAGCCGGGGCACAAAAGGCCGGTGAGCGAATGAAGCACATCGACTAGGTTTGGACGCTAAGGGACTCGGCGTCGATTAAACTGCACGCTTTCCGTGGCAGTCCAACCTGACGCACAAGAAGTCCCTGCATGACCATGACAACTTTGACACGCGGCTCCCACGGCGGACTACGAGTTAGCCCCCGATGGCCCGCGCGATATGTGCATGTGGATGCCGATGCGCTGAAGGCCCTTCAGCATATTCAGACGCAACTACCCGAAGAACTCACGCTTATCCTGACGCGCGGATACGAGGCGCGCGCGACCCATCTCGGTTTCGCCAGGACGCAATTCCGCAAGTTCGGCATCGGCGTGTTCCGTCGGCTGTACCCCAATCGCCAACACGAGATCACCGATATTTTCGGCAGTAACGGCCACGATGTCGACGGCACACATGTCGACATCTCGTTCTGCCTGAACGGACGCCGCATCCGCATGCTTCCACTTGGCGTCTTCACCCCTCCAAGCTGGCAGCAGCGGCGGGTCGAACGTCACGCATCGTCCCTGAACTGCATCCTCACTTTGCTAAAGCGATATGGATTCCAGATCCACCGCAATGCAACCGAGCGCTTGCAGATTCATTGCGATTTCCGAGTCAACCAAAGATTCCGGGACACCATTCTTTGATCACATAGAAATCCCCACCGAGCTTCTTCACATTTACCGTGCAATGTGCCTCATCCCTATTCACATTTTGCCAACTGCGCAGTAAGTGACTCTCGTCGTAAACAAGAAGGTAGTGCTGGGTTCCTTCCATGCCCCAATCCCACTCGCCGTACCCGTCCGAGCTCTGCGACTTATAGTGAGATTCAAAAAGGTAAAACTGAGTACGCTGTCGCAACTGCAGGATTTCATGATAAACCGATGAATCAAAGATGGTCATCAGGATGAGCGTCATGCCGGCAGCGATATACGAAAAACCCCGTCTACGATGTCCCAAGGCGATGAAGACTGCTCCGGCGGTGACTGCGGACATGAACACCATAAAGGACAGCAACGCAGAGCCCTTGCCGAGCTCGATGTAGAAAAATGAAGTGAAAAAATATAAAAGAAATACAAATGAGAAGGGTATGTATGGGGAGTTTGAGGAAAAAATTCTTCTCATCTATATGCTTTCCAGATTTTTTGGATAACGCGCTACGTCGCCGCAGGCTTATGGATTGATTCCCTTTGATGGGACGGCGCGTAATCCCGAAGTGTTGCGTTTGACATATAAAGTTCACGCTGACCGGTCGGTAGCAGGCTACTCATCTATACGGTCCCCTTCTGAATTTTTGAACATCGCGCCTCCTGTGAAATTTCTGTGTCAATCGACACTTTTCTCATTCTCGGGACGTCGATGATTGCGATGGTCAAAATTGTGAGGTGAGGTGTGATATCAAGAGGGCGGCGGTGGAGGGGGAAAGCTGGATATCACGTCGCACGAAAAATTCTTGTTCTTGTTGTCGCGATCAGCTCGTCGAGCTTGAGTGTTGCCAATGAAAACGAGATGAGCATTAACTCGCGAGATTCGGAGGGAGGAGTCGGGCGCGAGTTGAACGAACGAAATGAATCGGAAGTCTGTCGTAAATTTACCGCCGATGGCGCTGAGCTGTTTCCGTTCAAGTATCCTGAAAATATAGAAGAATTATTAAAAATATTTTATATGCGGTAAATAGTAGAATTTTGGTTGACAAAGGGTTGTACACGACAGATGGGTTTGGAAATCTCGTTGGGAGCGTTTCCGTTCGATATTTCGGTCTTGATTTGACGGGTGGGGCAGAAGTCTTTTTTTCAAAAATCAAGGGCGACCGAGAATTTCTAGGGCTTCCTGAGTCTGATAGGCGATCGTTCATTGATGAGGTATCTGGGAGCTATTCTGGTGGCGCGGGGCTCACAAATAGCGGGACTTTTTTTGGGACAATTATCATCAATTTTCCCGAAGGGTCATTTCCTTTGAAGGCGGTAGAAAGTGCATTTGGCGGACGGTGGAAGGAAATAATTCCTCAGGAACCGCCTTCAGCTGGATTTAAGCCATCCACCAGCCCTGATGGGAACAAATACATCTCATACGATTTCTCCGATGACGTCTTCACGGTCAGGATGGTCGTTGGAACTAGCTTTGATGGCACCGTTCACACCATTCGAATCGACTTGAGAGAGATCAAATGATTGGATCGATTGTCGTGGGGATGGCGAACTAGGGCGCGAACCGTTGTCCGGTGGCTTTGGCACGCCTCACCCTCTTATCGAGAGCGGGCATGCTCGGACGAAGCGAATCTGTCACGCGCCCATTCAAGCCGCAAAATCCGTAGCGTCGGACGCCTCACGCCAGTTGTCCAGATCCCGGCGTACCGCCTGTAATTTATCTTCCGCTACCGCGTTAGCAATCTTCCCGGCAAACAAGTGCAGTGGCGGCTCGGCAACGTCGGCGGCTTGCAGAATCAAGCCTGCCAGCTTCTCCGGATCGCCCGCCTGCTTGCCGTCCATGCCATCGAGATGCAGGTCGAGCGATGCCTGCGCTTCGGCGTAGTCGGCGATGGCACGTTTTGCCAGCACCAGACTGTCTTTCGACAGGAAGCCGGTGCGCACCGGACCCGGGTACACGACCGTCGCCTTGATGCCCAACTCGCCGACTTCCGCTGCCAACGATTCCGTTAGCCCAGCGAGCGCGAACTTGCTGGCGACATAGCTGCCCCATCCGGCATAGCCGCCTTGAAAGCCGACGATGGAGGCGATGTTGAAGATATGGCCGCTGCGCTGCTGACGCAGATGCGGCAGCGCGTAGCGCAGCACATGTAACGGTGCAAACACGTTGACGTCGAAATTGCGACGCAGTTCGGCGTCCGTCAGTGCCTCGACGGTGCCTTGCTGGCCATACCCGGCGTTGTTCACTACACGATCGATACGACCAAACGTAGCGACGGTCTTCTCGATAGCTGCCGCTACGCTCGCCTCGCTGCTCAGATCGACCTCCAGCGCCAGCAGTTGCGCGCTGTCCTCGCCCAGCGTCTGCCGCAGGCTTTCCAACGTTCGCGACGTCGCGGCGACGGCGTCGCCCTGTGCCAGCACCTGACGCGCGAGCGACAAACCGATGCCTCGTGCTGCACCCGTAATAAACCAGACCTTGGCGTTGTGTGATTGCTGTTGCATGTGTGAAAGCTCCTGAGTCGTGAACATGGTGAAATCGTAGAGATCCGACGCTCGGCAGACTAGACAGAAGTCTCTTGCATCATTGCCTAATCCTATTTTCAGGGATGTGTTGTCTTCGATAAACGTGCAAACTATGGCCTATTCGTAGCCATGAGGTGCGTCCGTCATGTCCGGCCAGACGTCCGAAAACACACCCGATATGTCTCGTCAGAAGGAGATGGCGGCGTTGATCTGCCAGCTTGCGCCGCAAGAAGGGCACACACAGACGTTGCTCGACGGGGTGCGTCTGATGCGCGCCGACCGGCCGCTGGGACGTACGCCGGTGCTGTACGAGCCGAGCATCGTGATCGTGTGTTCGGGCCACAAGCGTGGCTACCTTGCCGACAAGATCTATCGCTACGACCCGCAGCACTATCTGGTGCTCTCTGTACCGCTGCCGTTTTCCACCGAGACCGATGCGTCGCCCGACGAGCCGTTGCTGGCAGTGTCAGTGAGCCTGGAGATGACATCCGTTGCCGATCTCATGATGGACGTGAGTCGCGAGGCACCGATGTCGTCGACGCCGCCCGTCGGCATCGTCTCTACGCCGCTGGACGCTACGCTCACCGATACGACGATTCGCCTGCTCCGAGCTTTACGCTCCCCGCTTGAGGCGCGCGTGTTAGGCCCGGGCATCGTGCGCGAGTTGACGTTTCGCGTACTGCTCGGCGAGCAGGGCGGGGCGATTCAGGCGGCGTTGGCGAGTCATGGAAACTTCGGACGAATTGCGCGCGTCTTGCAGCGGATCCATAGCGACTACGCGGCGTCACTGGATGTGGGAACGCTGGCGCGCGACGCGGGCCTGAGCGTTCCGGCATTTCACGTGCAGTTCAAAGCAGTGGCGGCGACGTCGCCGATTCAGTACATCAAGTCGGTGCGCCTGCATCAGGCGCGGCTGATGATGATTCGCGACAACCTCACCGCTGCGGGTGCAGCGGCAAAGGTCGGGTATGAGAGCGCGTCGCAATTCAATCGGGAGTTCAAGCGTTTCTTCGGCCGAAGCCCTGGAGAAGAAGCGCGCGAAATGCGCTCGGCCTTCGCGCTGATGGCACCTGCCCAACTTGAAGCGATGGTTGTGTCGCACTAAGGCAAGACTCGCGTGCTCGTCGGCGCTGAGGCGTCGCGGGTATCGCAGACGTCCGCTGGCGACGATCCGCCGCAGCCTCCACTCCGCGTAAACCCCGATATCCGCCCTCCATGTCGAGGCATACCCTTCGACTTCACATAAAACAGAACGTCATTCTGTCGGGCAGAACTTCGCGGAATGACCTGCAATGCAATCCAAAGGAGGATTGAGATGTCGAGTTTGCCTGTCGGCGCGGTGCACGAGTCGCCCGCCGCCCACTCCGGGCCGTCCGACGCGAGTCGGCAGATCAATGCGCGCATCGACCGGTTGCCCGCCACGCGCTCCGTCTGGATGCTGATCCTGTTGCTCGCACTGGGTGGCTGGTTCGAGTTCTACGATCTTTTCTTCACCGCTTACGTTGGCCCGGGCCTCGTCAAAAGCGGGCTGTACTCCACGACGACGGCGTCGTTCTTCGGCGTGTCGGGCCTCGGCGCGTTCGTGGCGGCGTCCTTCGCGGGGCTGTTCATCGGCACGTTCTTTCTGACGGGGCTCGCCGACCGCTACGGCCGTCGCACGATCTTCACCGTCTCGCTGCTCTGGTACTCCATCGCCACGCTCATCATGGCGTTCCAGACCACCGCACCGATGATCAACTTGTGGCGACTGATCGCCGGGATCGGTGTCGGCGTCGAGCTGGTGACCATCGACACGTACGTGAGCGAACTCGCTCCGAAGCATCTGCGCGGCCGTGCCTTCGCCTTCATGCACCTGATTCAGTACCTCGCAGTGCCTGCGGTGGCGTTGCTGTCGTGGTGGCTCGTGCCGCAACAAGTCTTCGGGATGGACGGCTGGCGTACGGTGGTCATCATCGGCGCGCTGGGTGCGCTGATCGTCTGGGCGATCCGCCGCCGCGTGCCGGAGAGCCCGCGCTGGCTCGCGCAGCAAGGCCGCACTGCCGAGGCCGAAGCGATCCTCTCGGCGCTGGAAGCGCGCGTGCAACGTGAGTCCGGCCGTCCGTTGCCGCCACCGGTGCTGAGCGTCGAGCCTGCGGCGACGAAGGCGAAGTTCCGCGAAATCTGGCAAAAGCCGTATCGCCGTCGCGCTATCACGTTGCTGGTCTTCAACCTGTTTCAGGCGATCGGTTTCTACGGCTTCGCGTCGTGGGTGCCCACGTTGCTCGTGTCCAAGGGCATCACGATTACGCATAGCCTGATGTACTCGTTCGTGATTGCGATTTCGAATCCGTTCGGTCCGCTCATCGGCATGGCGATTGCCGACCGCATCGAGCGCAAGACGCTGGTCGTGCTCTCGGCGCTGGGCATCGCAATCTTCGGTTCGCTCTTCGCGGTGCAGACGTCGCCCGCCATGCTGATGATTCTCGGTGTGGCGATCACGCTGTGCGGCACGCTGCTGTCGGTGGGCTATCACGCCTATCAGACCGAGCTGTTCCCCACACGCATTCGTGCCCGGGCTGTGGGCTTCGTGTACTCGATGTCGCGCCTGTCGGCCATGTTCTCCGGCTTCATGATCGCCTTTGCCCTGCGTCATTTCGACGTGACGGGCGTGTTCGCGCTGATCACGTTTGCGATGGTCATGGTGATGGCGTCCATCGGCCTGTTCGGGCCGCGTACCAACCAGCGCACGCTCGACGAAATCTCGCATTGATCTCGCATTGATTTGTTCTGACCCGATGTATCTCGCTTCAACCGAAACACGCATTCTTGGGAGCCAACGATGGCATTGCCGCTAGCCGGGGTGAAAGTCCTCGATCTCTCCAACGTCCTCGCGGGACCGTTCTGCGCCTATCAACTGGCGCTGATGGGCGCAGACGTGACCAAGGTCGAAAACCCCGAAGGGGGCGATCTGGCCCGTCGACTCGGGGCCGACAAAGCGGCGGCTGCACGTCAGATGGGCGCGTCGTTCGTGGCGGTGAATGCTGGCAAGCGCTCGCTCACGCTGAACCTGAAAGATCCGCGCGGCAAAGCCATCCTGAAAGATCTGGTGGCGTCGAGCGACGTGCTAGTCGAGAACTTCCGTCCGGGCGTGATGACACGTCTCGGTCTGGATTTCGACGTGCTGCGCGAAATCAATCCGCGTCTCGTCTACTGCGCGATCTCGGGCTTCGGTGCGGACGGTGAGTTGTCGTCGCGTCCTGCCTACGATCAGATCATTCAGGGTATTTCGGGTGTGATGAGCGTGACGGGCGACGCGCAGAGCGCACCGTTGCGCGTCGGCTATCCGGTGTCCGATACCGTTGGCGGTCTGACGGCCGCGTTCGCCATCTGCGCGGCGCTGCTCGATGCGCGCACGACAGGGCAGGGCCGCATGCTCGACGTCTCGATGCTCGAAGCCACCCTCGCCACGATGGGCTGGGTCGTGTCGAACTACCTCAACGCAGGTGTCGCACCGGTGCCGATGGGCAACGAGAACTTCACGGCTGCGCCGTCCGGCACCTTCCGCACCGGCGACGGCCTGCTCAACATCGCGGCGAACGAAACGCGTCAGTTCGTGAGTCTGTGCGCGTTGATTGGCCGCCCGGATATCGCGGACGATCCACGCTTCGCGCAACGCGACACGCGCAAGCAGAATCGTCACGCCCTCAAAGTGGAAATCGAAGCGGCGCTCGCACACGACAACGCCGCGAACTGGGAGACGAAACTCGTCGCAAGCGGTGTGCCTGCCGGACGCGTTCTGTCTGTGCCCGACGTCCTCGCGCATCCGCATCTCGCTTCGCGTGAGTTCGTGCGCGAACTGGATGTGCCGGGTGAAGCGCAGCCGCAACGTGTGACGCGCGCGGGCTTCCGTCTCTCCGGCGGCGATGCTGCCCCGAATGCACCCGCACCGTCGCTCGGCGCGGATACGCTGAACTTGCTGAGTGGCCTCGGCTATGACACGGCCTCCATCGACCAACTGCGCGCCGACGGCGTGATCTGACCATGAACCCGACACTCGATGCTGCGGCGCTGTGCGCCGATTACTGGAGCACGTCGATCATCGATATCCACCCGGGATCGATCAACGTGCGTGGCTATCCGATTCAGGAGCTGATCGGCAACGTGAGCTTTCCGCAGATGATCTGGCTGATGCTGCGCGGCGAGTTGCCCACCGATGCGCAGGCGCGGTTGCTAGAGGCGGCGCTCGTCGCGTCGGTCGATCACGGACCACACGCGCCATCGATTGCGATCTCGCGCATCGCGACGAGCTGCGGCTTGCCGCTCAACGGTGCGATGGCCTCGGCCATCAATGCGTTGGACGACGTGCATGGCGGTGCGGGGCAGCAGGCCGTCGAGCTGTATCAGGACATCGCGCAGCGCCTGGCGGACTCGACGGCTGACGTCCCCGATCTCGCCGACGCGGTGGCCGAGGGTATCGCTGCGTTTAACGTTGCCCACGGGAAGTACCTGCCGGGTTTCGGCCATCGCTTCCATCCGGTCGATCCGCGTGCGACGCGATTGCTCGCCATCGTCGACGACGCCGTGGCACAAGGAGTGATCGAAGGCCATTACGCGGCCATCGCGCGCGGCATCGAAGCGCACCTGAAGGCGCGCAAGCAAAAGCCGGTGCCGATGAACATCGACGGCATTACGGCCGTGATCTATGCCGAGCTGGGGTTTGCGCCGGAGCTGGCGCGAGGGGTGTTCGTGTTGTCACGTGCCGTGGGCATTCTGTCGCACGCGTGGGAGCAGCGCGGACGCGGTGAGCGCAACAAAGGCCCGTTGCCGCGTCAGTTGCCATATCGCTACACCGGTCAGTCGGAGCGCTCGCTGCCCTGAGCGCCAGACGCTCGCCACTGAGCGCGCAGCGCCCGCGAGTCACCGCCGAGTCCGTCGGTGGCGCGCGCGGCGCACGAAAACAGATCCGTCAGATGTCGGTCGATGAACGCGCGGTCGATGCGTGAACTGGGTCCGGCCAGCGTCACTACGCCGCGCAGCGTCTGACGCACACCGAACACCGGCATCGACACCCCCGCCGTATCGCGCTCGCGATCGCCCATCGATACGCTGTAACCCACCTCGCGAATGCGGTCGTAGACGTCTCCCGTCTCGCCGCCGAAGGCCAGCAACGCCAGTCCCCCCGAGCCGTGTTCGAGCGGCAGCACATCGCCTTCGCGTACGTGGAATCGCACGGCGTGCGTCGAATCGACGCGATGCAGACACACACGCACGGCGTCGTCCCGCACGTAGAACGACACGCTTTCGCCGCTCGCATCGGCCAACTCGCGCATCAGCGGCAGCACAATGTCGCCGAGGTTCAGGTTGCGCTGATACTGCGCGCCGAGCATGAACGTGGCCGGGCCGAGCTGATAGCGGCCATCTTCAAGCCGCATGAGCATGCGGTGCTGGATCAGCGCGCCTGCGAGGCGCAGCAGCGTGCTCTTGTAGAGACCGGTGCGGGCAGCCAGTTCGGCCAGCGTGAGGGCGCTGTCGTCGGGTTTGAACGCGAACAGAATGGCGCAGGCGCGGTCGATGACGGCAACGCCGGAGCTGTCTTTCGGTTCAGGGGTAACGTCTGACATCGGGGCGGGCGAGGTGTCGCTGTGAGAGGTCGAAACGGGGAGTTTATGTCATGTGGGCGCGGCTGTGCGTCCCTTGAGCAGCGGGTCGTCTGCGAAAGCTGTGCGTGGGATTTAGGGAACAGCAGCAGCGCGACGTGCTCGAAGGGATAATCTGCGAACCTCACCGTCCTTGATTCCCGCGCTCGTCCGCTGCGTTTCCACACGTTCTTCCGCCTGCCATGCTTACCGCCCTCGCCATCGACAACTACCGCTCCATTCAGTCGCTCGTGATGCCGCTCACCCGGCTTAACGTCATCAGCGGCGCGAATGGCAGCGGGAAGTCCAACCTTTACCGCGCGCTACGGCTGCTGGCTGGCACGGCAAGCGACGGCATCATCGGCCCCATCGCTCGCGAGGGAGGACTCGGCTCTGTGCTGTGGGCAGGGCCGGAGACGATCAGTCCGCGCATGCGTCGTGGGGAAGTGCCGATTCAGGGCGGCCCGCGCCAGAAGCGTGGGCGCATGCGTCTCGGTTTCAGCAGCGACACCTTTGGCTATGCCATCTGTATGGGGATGGGCAGCGCGGGCGGCGTTTCCATGTTCAGCGCCGACCCGGAGTTCAAGCGCGAGAGCATCTGGGCCGGTGAGTTTCTGCGCCCGGCCACTACGCTCGTGGACCGACAGGGGAGTGTGGTGCGACGCAAGGCGGGACGCGAGTGGGACGTCCTCACGAGCAGCCTGCCGCGTTACGAAAGCCTCTTCTCACACATCGCGAACGACACCACCTGCCCAGAGGTGTTCACGGTGCGTGAGCGCATTCGCAACTGGCGCTTCTACGACCATTTCCGCACCGACGCCGACGCCCCCGCGCGTTGGCCTCAAATCGGCACGCGCACGCTCGCGTTGCATCACGACGGCCGCGATCTTGCCGCCGCCTGGCAGACGATTCGCGAGATCGGCGACCACGAAGCGCTGGCGCAGACAGTGGAAGATGCCTTTCCCGGCGCGAGCGTCACGATCGATGGCGCGGGGCGTGGTGGACTCATGCTGGAGTTCCACCAGCACGGTTTGCTGCGCCCGCTGAGCGCTGCGGAGCTATCCGATGGGACGCTGCGGTATCTGCTGCTGACGGCTGCGTTGCTCACACCGCGCCCCCCCGAGCTGATGGTGCTCAACGAGCCGGAGTCGAGTCTGCACCCTGATCTCATGCCCGCGTTGGGACGCCTGATCCGTCGCGCATCTCAGCGTAGCCAACTGTGGGTGGTGTCGCACTCGCAGCGTCTCGCCGCCGCGCTCGAAGAGGATCCCGAATGCAACTCGATCCAATTGGAGAAGTCCTTCTCGGCAACGACGATTCTCGGTCAGCACCCGCTCGAGCGTCCCGCATGGCGATGGGCGGATAACGGCAATTGACGTCTGCGAACGCAGGCATGTGACCACCGCAGCGTCAGAACTGACAGCCCGCCGCCGCTATCGCAAAGTCCGAAGACGAAGCGCTGTCAGGATGCGATCTCCTGTCCACAATGGAGGTCCACGATGATTCCCGTGAGTGCAGCAACGATCAGTGCCGTACCGACGGCGACGCGAACGCTTCACCAGCATTTGAGCCCGCTTCGCGAGCGTTTTCGCGCCGATCTCAGTACGGTTCAAATGATGCGCGGACGTGGGTTTCGCCCGTCGGTCATCCCCGACGCGGTGTTTGTCGAGCCGCGTGGCGCGGAGCATCCGCTGCCGATCCTCTCGGCGAGGCGGATGACCGACCCGTCGGCACCGAAGCCCGCGGTGGATTTCATGTTCTTCCGTGAACCGTTGAAGGCGAACCCCGCGCTCATCGAAAAGTGGGGCGTCGCAGCGACGGCAGGGAGCGCGTCCGAAGCTTGGTCCGCGTTCGTCGGCGACATCGGCGAGCAGTTCTTCAAAGGCAGCCGCCGACAGCGCGTGATGGATGCGCTAATCCTGAGCCTCGATATTCTGCCGCCGGAACGACGTGCGGATGCAATCGCGTGTCTGCTAACAGATGGCACCGAAGGCATCGCCGCCGTCGAAGAATTCTGGGAGTACGTCGGGATGGAGCGCATTCCTCACGTCGACCGGGCACGCGTGGCGGCATTGTTGCTTCGCTACGAGATCGGCAAGTAAGGTACGGCAGGTACAGCGGGTGGCGTGATGGACGTCGCTATGTTTCGACGGCGCCCGTCGCGCTCACCCGCTGCGCTTACAACACCCCGAGCACGGCCTTCGGTTCCATGAAGGCTTCGAGTCCGAAGGTGCCGTACTCGCGTCCGATGCCCGATTGCTTGAATCCACCGAATGGCGCGGCAGGTTCGTGGGTGAGGGTGTTGACGAGCACGCGCCCCGCTTCGATTTGCGCGGCCACGGCGGCGGCGCGCTCGACATCCGTCGCGCAGACGTATGCCTGCAAGCCATAAGGCGTGTCGTTGGCAATGGCGATGGCCTGCGATTCATCGCAGTAGGCGATGATCGAGAGCACTGGACCGAAAATCTCTTCACGGGCAATCGTCATGTCGTTGCGCACGTCGCCGAAGACGGTCGGGCGTACGAACCACCCGGCGTCCAGCCCGGCCGGGCGACCCTCGCCACCGGCGACCAATCGCGCACCCATCCTCGATGCCGATGCGAATGTAGCGCTGCACGCGATCCCATTGCTTTTGACTGACCAGCGGGCCGATGTGCGTCTTCGGATCGCGGGGATCGCCTGCCGGGAAGTTCGCAACGGCAGCCGCGATGCCCGCTTCGAATTCGTGCAGTCGCGCTTGCGGCACGAGAATCCGCGTCCCGGCGACACACGCCTGACCACTGTTCATGAAGCCCGCATTGAGCGCGAGCGGGATGGCATCAGCGAAGTTTGCGTCGTCGAGCACGATCATCGGCGACTTGCCGCCAAGTTCGAGCGTCACCCGTTTGAAGGTATCTGACGCCGCGCGCAAGATCGACCGGCCCACTGCCGTTGACCCCGTGAACGAGATCTTGGCAACGTCGGGGTGTGTGCTGATCTCCGCGCCAACCGTGTCGCCGCGTCCCGTCACGATATTGACGACGCCCGGCGGCAACTGCGCGTCGTGCAGCGCTTCGGTCACGATGCGCGTCTGGATCGCACTCATCTCGCTCGGTTTGATCACGGCCGTGCAACCGGCGGCGAGTGCTGCGGCCAGCTTCCCGCAGATGAAGCCCGCATCGCTATTCCAAGGCGTGATGAGTCCCGCCACGCCGAGCGGCTGCATCACGACTTCTGCCGTGCCCGCACGGCGCACGAAGTCGTAGCTGTCCAGCGTCTTCGCAGCCTGAAGCAGGACATCGCTCGCATGACGGGCCATCCAGCGCGCCCACGCGACGGGGGCGCCGTACTCCTCGATGATGGCGTCGAGCAAATCGTCTTCGCGTGCCGACACGGCGGCATGCATGCGTTGGAGCATGGCAATGCGCTCGGCTTTGGTGCTTCGCGAATGCGCCGGGAACGCGCGTTTGGCCGCCGCAATGGCACGCCGAGCGTCTTCGGCGTCTGCCAGACGGACGCGGCCGATGACTTGCTCGGTCGCCGGATTGAATAGATCGAAAAGTTCGTCACCGTGCGGGGTGACGAAAGCGCCGTCGATATAAATCTGATCGATGATCTTCATGATGAGTGGGGGGGGCGGGGTGAAAGGCGGTCTCGATGACTCAAGATAGTCGGCCGTCATTGATCTGAATATCCGTACAATCCGGGATGCCTTGTTGAGGAATTTAAGACAATGAAGACGTCGGGACTCACTGAACTGGAAGCCGTCATGGCGGTGGCGCGTCACCGCAGCTTCCGGGCAGCGGCAAACGATATGGGCGTATCGACGTCGGCGCTAAGTCATGCCGTCGCCGCGCTGGAAGCACGCATAGGCGTGCGGCTTTTTAACCGAACGACGCGCAGCGTGTCGCTTTCCGAAGCGGGCGCGCAGTTCGTCAACAGCGTCGCGCCCGCGCTCTCGACCATTCAAATGGCGCTCGACGAAGCCGGTAGCTTTCGCGATTCCCCGTCGGGCACTCTGCGCATCAATAGCTCTGCCGGTGCGGTGCACCGGGTCATGCCGGTGTTGATCGAATTCTCGCGGCGCTACCCTGACGTCAAGCTGGACATCGTGACGGAAGGCCGTCTCATCGATATCGTCGTGGAAGGGTTCGACGCGGGTATTCGTCTGAGAGAGTCGGTGCCGCAGGACATGATCGCCGTGCCATTCGGCGACCGACAGTGCTTCGCGGTTGTCGCCACGCCTGCGTATTTCTCCCGTCACAAGCCGCCGCGTACGCCGGACGACTTACGAAAACATCAGTGCATTCGCACGCGGATGCCGAGCGGCAAGATGTTCCACTGGGAGTTCGAGCGGCACGGCCAGATGGTTCGCGTCGATGTGGACGGGCCGATGACGTTGGACGACGGCGCACTGATCCTTGAAGCTGTGCGCTCGGGCGTCGGTGTGGGATATCTGACCGAGTGGGATGTGCACAAAGATCTCGACGCTGGCACGCTGGTGCGCGTGTTGCAAGCCTGGACGCCGCCATTCGATGGCCTCGCGCTTTACTATCCCGGCCGACGTCACATCCCGGCGGCGCTGCGCGCGTTGATCGCCGTGATTCGCGAGCAGGCGGAGGCGGCGCGTTCATTCAAGTAGCGTGACATCGTGCTGCGCGAGTCAGCCGCCGACGGCACAATGGACGCCGTCGGGTCTTACGCCTTCGGCGCTTCGGTCTTGCTCTCGTCCTTCGACGCCTGCGCCACCGGCCCCGGCAGTCCCGTGATCTTCGGCACGCATTCGCGATGGAACCACACGAGGTTCACCGGCTCACCTGCGAGCAGACGCTTGACCGGCGGCACGACCTGTTCGCCGATCAGCATGCCGAGCAGGCCGATGAGCGCTACCGCAGGCGGTGCCGGTGAGCGAACGCCCAGACCGCCGTAGATGATGCCGACGAGAATGCCCACGGCGAGCGAAATGAGATAGAGCTTCATGATTGACTCCGCGCGGCGCGCGTTCTGAGGTCGTACCACGCTACGGCGATAAAGCCGCCGACGAGCCCGAGGTGTTCGAAGAAGCTATTGGCGAGCATCGTGCGGGCGTCCGGCGGGGCGGACCAGAAGCGATTGGCCAGGAACGTGGCAGCCAGCGTGAATGCCGCCAGCGCGAACGCACCCAACCACCGCCCCTTGCCCGTCAGTATCATCAGCGACGCGCCGATTTCCAGCACGATGACTGCGACCGCCATTGGTGCCGCCGGTGACAGTCCGAAGTGCTGCATCTCTCCGATGGCTCCGGAGAAGTCCAGCGCCTTGTCGATACCGCCTTGCAGATACGCGCTGCACAGCAGCAACAGCGCAAGCCAGTAGGCCCAGCCCGGCAGCAAAGACGTCTCGCGTGCCATTGACGAGGAGGGATCGGACGACGGCAGCATCGTGGCCATGACGGACCTCAACGGTGGGTTGCTAACGGTAGAGAAATCAGAACGCCCAGCACGAACAGCCGAGCGCGCCCCAGAACCCGCTCTCATCCGACGCGGGGACGTTCGACGACCATGCCTTCGCGTGCGCATGACCGTGCACACCGCACGACGTCGCACACGCGCAACTCACGCTCACGTTAAGCACGTTGGGCTGTCGCGGTTGATACCCTACGCCGTGTCGCGCAGGCGACCAGTCGGGCATCGCGGGCGGCAGTGCCGGGGCATAGCTGCCGAAGTCGCCGTCGCCGTACACGACCTTGCCGCCCAGCATCGTGAGGACCGACGTAATGTCCTGAATCTCGTCTTCCGGCACACTGAAGTAGTCCTCCGAGAGCACGGCCAGATCGGCGAGCTGCCCGACCTTGATCTGCCCCTTCTTGCCGACTTCGGACGAAAACCACGTGTTCGCTTCCGTCCACAGACGCAGCGCTTCGTCGCGGTCGAGCAGACTGCCCGGGGCCGCCATGCGCAGCCCGCCGACGGTCTTGCCCGTCACCAGCCAGTAAAGCGAGACCCACGGGTTGTACGACGCGACGCGCGTCGCATCCGTACCCGCACCGACCTTCACGCCGCGCTCCAGCATGCGACGCACCGGCGGTGTCGCCTCGGCAGCCTTCGCACCGTAACGCTCCACGAAGTACTCGCCCTGATACGCCATGCGGTGCTGCACGGCAATGCCGCCGCCGAGTGCCGCAATGCGATCGATGTTGCGGTCGCTGATCGTCTCGGCGTGGTCGAAGAACCAGTGCAGGCCGTCGAACGGGATGTCCTTCGCGACCTTCTCGTAGACGTCGAGCGCGCGCGAGATGGTTTCGTCATACGTCGCATGCAGACGCCACGGCCAGCGGTTCTCCGCAAGCAATCGCACCACCGGTTCGAGATCGCCCTCCATAGACGGTGCCATTTCCGGCCGCTCTACGCGGAAGTCTTCGAAGTCGGCTGCCGTGTACACGAGCATTTCGCCAGCGCCGTTGTGACGATAGAGGTCGTCGCCTTGCCCCGGGCTCACTTGCTTGACCCACTGGCTGAAGTCAGCGAGTTCGGCCTTCGGCTTCTGTGTGAACAGGTTGTACGCGAGGCGCACCGTCAACTGCCCTTCGCGGTGCAGTTCTTCGATGATGCTGTAGTCCTCGGGGTAATTCTGGAAACCACCGCCCGCGTCGATGACGCCCGTCACGCCAAGCCGGTTCACCTCGCGCATGAAGTGGCGCGTCGAATTCTTTTGATACTCCGGCGGCAGCTTCGGCCCTTTGGCAAGCGTCGCGTAGAGAATGGTCGCGTTCGGCTTTGCGAGCAGCAGTCCGGTCGGATTGCCCGACGCGTCACGCACGATCTCGCCGCCCGGCGGGTTCGGCGTGTCCTTCGTGTAGCCGACGGTGCGCAACGCTGCAGTGTTCAGGATCGCGCGGTCGTACAGATGCAGGATGAACACCGGCGTGTCGGGTGCAATGGCGTTCAGCTCGTCGATGGTCGGCAAGCGTTTCTCTGCGAACTGATGTTCGGTGAAGCCACCGACCACGCGCACCCACTGCGGCGCGGGCGTGCGGTCGACCTGCGCCTTGAGCATGCGCATGGCATCCGCCAGCGAGCGCACACCGTCCCAGCGAAGCTCCATGTTGTAGTTCAGGCCGCCACGAATGATGTGCATGTGGCTGTCGATCAGGCCCGGAATCACACGTCGGCCCTTGAGGTCGATGACCTGGGTGGCGTTGTCGGCCAGCCGCATGATGTCGTCGCGCGTGCCCACGGCGGTGAAGGTGCCGCCGGTGAGCGCGACAGCGTCCGCCTGCGGGTTCGCACGGTCGAGCGTGGTGAACTTGCCATTGACCAGAATGAGGTCGGGATTTGACATGGGAGGCTCCGGTGGGAAGTCGGCGGACGTTTTCTGCCGCTCGTGGACGCCACCGGCACGGCCCGGAAGGCCGCCAGCGTGCCACGAAGGACGGTCCATGAGCGTATGCCGACTCCCGTCGCCTCACTATCGTCTTTTCGTATTAGCGCCCGAACCCCGCGCCGGGTGGTGCTTCGGCAGGGAAGCCGCGTCTTCGAACCGGAAAAACGCAAGCACGTTCGTGCTTTTTTGCGGTGTTGAACGTCACATGACTGACGTATACTCAGCCACACCGAATCAAACCATCGCCCCTGCATGAATGCGCTTCCGGACAGCGATATCGCGACCGTCTACGTCGTGGCCCACGACCCGGCGGAGAACGACACGCTTTGTGCACAACTGACCGACGTCGGCCTGCGGGCGCGCGGCTTTACGAGCGCGGCTGCTTTTTTGGCCAGTGAGCGCAGTGCCGGACCGGCGTGCGTCGTGCTGGATGCCGATCTCGATACGCCTGGCGGCGGCCTCCTGCTTCAGGACGCCCTCACCGACTTGCAAGACCCGATTCCCGTCGTGCTCATCACGGACCACGCCGATGTGACGACCAGCGTGCGCGGCATGAAAGCAGGCGCGGTCGATTATCTGAGCAAGCCGATGCCGGAGGGCGTGCTATTCACTGCGGTAGGCGCGGCACTGGCGCTCGACCGGCAACGCCTCGGACGCGAGCGGGCGAGCACCGACGTGATCGAGCGTGCACAGCGGCTCTCGCAGCGGGAGCGCGAAGTCATGGCGCTCGTGGCGGCAGGGCGGATGAACAAGCACATCGCCGACGAACTCGGCATCAGCGAAGTCACCGTCAAAATTCATCGCGGAAATGCGATGCGCAAGATGGAAGCGCGCTCGTTTGCCGATCTTGTGATCATGGCGCACAAGCTCGGCATGACGTCGCCCGCGCTGTATCACGGCGGGATCGGACGGAACAGGCGAGAGCTGGCCTGACATCCACCGGCATTGACCGACATTGACAGACAATGCGCCACCCACACCGGGTGGCGCATTTTTTTCGTCAGCTCGGTGGCTCAGCGGCCGGGCGTCACGATGGGCGCAGATGGCGGCGGTGATGCCGGGCGCTGCGGCGTGGCGGAGTTGCCGAAGCTGTTTCCCATGCGCTGAGAAGTGGCGCTCCAGTTGAACTGTCCGCCGATCTGATTGCTCGGCTTGTTGGCGATCTCTTCCGATTCCAGTCCGGGCGCGCGGCCCGAACCCGGCGCCGAGGCTGGCTGCAACTGATTCGTCAGACAGTCGTAGGACGGCGAGCGCTGACCGTTCACCTCGACATCCACGCAGCCCGCCCGAGAAGCCGGTGTGGCGCTACCGACGCGCGGGGCGTCATCGGCCGCTGCGGCGAGCTGCGACACGGTGCTCAGCAACACCGTTGCTGCGATCGTCACGGCGAGTTTGCCCATTCGATTTTTCATCTGACCCCCAACGTCTGTGCCGCTGCGCTGCCTCGTCATCGCACGTCTCCCCGTCAAAAATAATAGTCATCCGTCAGGACTCCGACCGAACAAGCATACGTCAGGCTGCGCGCTTTTCGAGAAAGATGAATTTCTCGTGACAAACGTTAGTTGCCCGTCTGCTCACCCGTCTAGGTATCCGTATTCGAGAGAAATGTCGACACGGATTGCGTGCGGCCGGGCGATACCTGACGCGTCAGGAAAGCGTCTTGGGTAAGCGCCAGGCCACCGGGGGCACTGCATCGGGCAGGGCCGCGTCGACCTAACAAGTCAGAGTCTTCTATATGCGTTTGATGAAAACGAACCGGCCGTGGCTGCGCTGGGCGGCAGTGTGCGCAGTCACGTTGGGGGGAACTGTTCATGGCGTTGCGATTGCTCAGCAAACCGAAGCAGCACAACCGGACCCATCGCCTGCGGTAGCGCCGCAGGCAGGCGCACCTGCAGCCGACGGCGCGAAGGAGAAATCCGCCGACGCAGGCAAGCAGGTGAACATCAACGAGTACATCGTGCGCGGCAATACGGTGCTCGACATCCGCACCATCGAGAAGGCGGTCACGCCTTATCTGGGGCCCAACCGCACGCTCGCCGACATCGAAGCCGCGCGCGACGCGCTGCTCGCCGCCTATCAGGCAAAGGGTTATCAGTCGGTGTACGTCGACCTGCCCGAGCAGCAGGTCACGGGTGGCATCGTCTATCTGAAGGTGAGCGAGACCAAGCTGGGACGTTTGCGCGTGGTCGGCTCGGAATATCACTCGCCGCGCGAAGTGCGCGAGCGCGTGCCGTCGCTGGCCGAAGGCAAGGTGCCTGACTTCAACGCCGCACAGGCGGAACTCACGGCGCTGAACCGCACCGGCGAGCAGCAGGTCGTGCCGCTGGTGAAGCAAGGCGCAGTGCCCGGCACGATGGACGTCGACCTCAAGGTCGAAGACACGAACCCGTGGCGCGCCAGCTTCAGCCTGAACAACGACCGCAGCGCCGACACGAAGCCGCTGCGCATGCTTGCCTCGCTCGGCTACGACAACCTGTTGCAACTGGGCCATCGCGTGTCGATGAGCTTCTTCGGCGCGCCGCAGGACTTCAAGCAGAGCAAGGTCTGGTCGGGGTCGTACGTCGCCCCGCTGGGCTCGTCGCCCTGGTCGCTCGAACTCAACGGCTATCAGTCGGACAGCAATGTCGCCACGACCGGCGGCACCACGGTGCTCGGCAAAGGCCACGCCATCGGCCTGAAGACCACTTACACGGTGCCGGACACGGGCAGTTGGTATCACGCCTTCAGCCTGGGCGTGGACTTCAAGGACAACACGGAAACCACGCGCTTCGGTACGGCTGGCGACGTGGTGCCGCTCAAGTACGCCCCGATCACCATCAGCTACAGCGGCTTCTATCAGAACGAGAGCTTTCAAGCCGGTCTGAACACGTCGATCACGACCGGCATGTCGAGCTTCCTCGGCTACGGCAGCAGCCCGGCGCAGTTCGACGCGAAGCGCTATAAGGCGTCGCCGAGCTTCACGGTGCTGCGCGCCGATGCGAACGGCACGTACACGATTGACGGCGGATGGCAGCTGGCGGCGCGTGTGGCCACGCAGATGACCGACTCGCCGCTGGTCTCGAACGAACAGATCGCCGGTGGTGGCATGAACTCGGTGCGCGGTTATCTCTCGGCGGAAGCCGCGGGCGATTACGGCGTGGTCGGCTCGATCGAATGGCGTACGCCGCCGATCCCGTTGCTCGCCCCCATCGTCTCGAACTGGCGCGCGTACGCGTTCTTTGACGGTGCGCGTCTGGGCTTGCGCGATGCGCTGCCGGAGCAGACCTCGACGTACTCGCTCGCGTCGCTCGGTGTGGGCACGTCGCTGAAGCTCACGTCGCACGTGACGGGCCGCTTCGACGCCGCGTGGCCGCTGACGAACGGTCCGCGTACCGAACGCTACCAGCCGCGCTTCAACTTCAGCGTGACGGCGACTTACTGATCAACGTACTCAACCAAACAACATTTACGACCTGATGCCTGGTGCGCTCACTCGATGCGTCAGGCGGTATACACGGAGAACTACAGCCATGCGACGCATTCTTCCATTCCTGCTTGCGCTGATCGGCACGCTGATGCCGGTGCTCGCGCACGCCTGGTGGCAACCGGATTGGGCGTACCGCAAGCCGATCACCATCGACGCCGGTCCGCAAGGCGGCAACATCACGGGCGACGCCGGCCGTGTGCCGATGCTGCTGCGCCTGCACACCGGTAACTTCAGCTTCGAAGGCGTGAACGAGACCGGCGCGGACCTGCGCTTCGTCGCCGGTGACGACAAGACCGTGCTCAACCATCAGATCGAGCAATTCGATCCGGTGCTGGGCATCGCCCTCGTGTGGGTGGACGTGCCCGCCGTGACCGCTGCCAACAAGCAGCAGATCTGGATGTACTACGGCAACCGCAAGGCTCCCGCAGCCGGTAACGGTCAGCGCGTGTTCGACCCGGATTACACGGCGGTCTATCACTTCGGCGAGCCGAACGTGCCTGCCCGCGACACGACCGCTTACGGCAACAACAGTCAGAACCCGGTCGTCACGCTCGACGGCGCGATCATCGGTCGTGGCATTCAGGCGGGCGCTTCGCCGCTGGTGCTGCCTGCTTCGCCGTCGCTGTCCATCGCAGCCGGTAGCAACTTCACGTTCTCGGCCTGGGTACGTCCGGAAAAGCTCGGCGCGAACGAAGGGATTTACACGCGTCGCGATGGCGGCAGCGAGTTGCTCGTGGGTGTCGATCAGGGCGTGCCGTTCGTGCAGGTCGGTGGTCAGCGTAGCCAGCCGGGCCAGCCGATTCAGGCCGGTCAGTGGTCGCATCTCGCAGTGACGAGCGACGGCAAGACGGTGACGCTGTACGTCGCCGGTCACGCGGCCGGTTCGGTCGCCGCAGCACTCCCGGCACTGAATTCGCCGACGATCATCGGTGGCGACGCCGATGGCGTGACGGGTGGTCTGGGCCGCTTCTCTGGCGCGGTGGACGAAGTGCGCCTGTCGAAGGTGGCACGTCCTGCTGCACTGATTCAGACGGATGCCGTCTCGCAAGGTGCCGAATCGCGTCTGATCGCCTTCGGTCCGGACGAACAGCAAGCGGGCAAGAGCCACTTCGCGTTCATCCTCGCGGCCATGCCGGTCGACGCCTGGGTGGTCGTGGTCGTACTCGGCCTGATGGCGCTGGTGTCGTGGGTCATCATGATCACGAAGAGCCGCAGCTACAGCGCGAAGACGCGCGCCAACACCGTGTTCATGGAGCACTTTCGCCAGGCGTCGGGCGCGCCGCTCGATCAGATCGCGCGCACCAACCGCGTGCCTGACGAAGTGCGCGAACAATCGCCGCTGTGGCGCCTGTACGAAGTCGCGCTCGACGAACTGCACCGCCGCCACGAACTCGGCTACGACACGAGCGCTGTCTCCGACGCGACCATCAGCGCCATTCGCGCGTCGATGGACGGCCTGATGGTCCGCGAAGTCGAAACGATGAGCAAGCGCATGAACTGGCTCTCGACGTCGATTGAAGGCGCACCGTACGTGGGTCTGTTCGGCACCGTGATCGGGATCATGCTGGTGTTCGTCGTGGCGGCGATGGCGGGCGCGGTGGATATCAACTCGGTAGCCCCGGGCATGGCCGCAGCACTGCTGTGTACGGCTGCTGGCCTCGGCGTCGCTATCCCTGCACTGTTTGGCTACAACTGGCTGGTCTCGCGCTCGGACGCTCTGTCGGCCGACATGGCGGTGTTCGTCGACGAGTTCACGACGCGCCTCGCAGAAGAGCAGGGCGAACGCCGCCGTCAGCCCGTGCTGCAGCGCGCGTGACGGGGACGAATCATGGCTAACGCAACGCGATTCGCTGCGAAGAAGCGCGCGGGTGGCATCAACATCACGCCGTTCGTCGACGTGCTGCTGGTGGTGCTGGTGATCTTCATTCTCACGAGTAACGCCAGCATTCCCGGCATCAAGGTCGATCTGCCGAAGGCGAGTTCTTCGGTGGCGCTGGAGAAGCCGAAGACCAAGGCCATCACGGTCGACAACTCGGGGCAGGTGTTTCTCGACGCCTATCCCGTGACGCTCAACGAGCTTGAGGATCGCTTGCGCACGGAAAAGGCAGTCACGCCCGACTTCCCGGTGATCGTGCGCGGCGACGCGCAGGTGCAGTACGCCAAGGTCGTGGAAGTGCTCGACCTGTTGCGTCGCATCGATCTCAATCAGGTCGGCCTCGTGACCGGCAAGCCGCAGTAAGGAGCGCAGCGTGAAACCTCGCGATTTCGCGTCTCGCCCCCCGGTCAATTCGACGGCATCCAGCCCGGCGCTCGCGCTTTTGCGGCGTCGTGGCGGACTGATCGTCGGTGCCGTCGTGGTCATCGGTCTGGCAGCGCTCTTCTGGCATCTGCTCACCGACAAGGCCAGCATGCGCCGCGAGGTCAACAGCCCGCCGATGCTCATGCTGCCTCCGCCGCCTCCCCCGCCGCCGCCTCAGGAGAAGCCGCCTGAGCCGACGCCGGAGAAGATCAAGCCTGAGGTCGTCGAGCCCAAGCCTGCCGATCCGGTCGAGCCGCCCAAGGACGACACGCCGCCCAGCCCGACCAAGGATCTGGGTGACGCCGTGACGATCAATGGCGACGCTCAGGCCGGTACCGATGCCTTCGGCATTGGCGCAGGCAGCGGCGGCGGCATGACCGGCGGTGGTGGTGGTCTGGGCAGCCGCTCGTACAGCGCCTGGCTCGCCAGTTCGTTGCAACAGGCGTTCGGTCGCGATCAGCGCACCCGCACGCTCGCGTTCGACGACGTTCGCATCGATCTCTGGCTCGACGCCGACGGCCGTGCAACGCGTGTGCAACTGGTGCGCGGCACGGGTAGCTCGACCATCGACGAAGCGGTGCTCGCCATGCTGCGCGACTTCCGTGCGGAAGAGAAGCCGCCTGCGTCGCTGCGCTATCCGATGGCCATGAGCATTCGGGGACGTCGCCCATGACCGACATCACATGTCACACAGTGCAAGCGGCCGACCGGGCTGAAGCAGACCATCCTTTTTACGCAAAAGTCACACACAAAATGAAAGCACTGGAACGTATGACTGACGGGGGCGCGCGCTGGGCGGTTCCCCGCCGGGCCGCCGGTACGGCGGGTGCCGTTGCACTGGCGCTCGCGCTGCTGGGCACCGCCGGACTCGCACAGGCGCAAGCGCAGGCTGCGCCGCAAGAGACCGCAATGGTCAAGCTCATTCGCGGCCTGATCAAGAGCGGCGCGATCGACAAGGCCACCGGCGAAGCGCTGCTCGCGCAGGCCGAGACCGAAGCGTATGCCGCGTCGCAAGCGGCGCAGAAGCAAGCTGCTGCCGCCCCGGCGGGCGCTGCCGTGGTCGGCGCCGCTGCCGGTGCAGGCTTCGCCGCCGAACCGGGCGACGTGCGCATCCCGTACATCTCCCAGACCACGCGCGATCAGATTCGCGACGAGGTGAAGAACGAAGTCATGGCGCAAGCCAAGACCGAAGGCTGGGCCGCGCCGAACGAAACGCCGGAGTGGACCAAGCGCATTCATATCGAAGGCGACTTCCGCCTGCGTAACGAATCGCGCTTCTACTCCAGCAGCAACACGAACACGCAGATCGACTGGGCGCAGATCAACAAGGGCAATGGCTTCGACGTCAACTCGAACACCAACCTCACGCTCCCGCCGCTGCTCAACACCACGCAGAACCGCACCAACCAGTTCCGTGCGCGCGCACGCTTCGGCATCTTTGCCGACGTGTCCGAGCAGGTGAAGGCCGGTGTGCGTCTGGCGAGCAGCAACGACGACAGCCCGGTTTCGACCAACAGCACGTTGGGCGGCGGTCTGAACAAGAAGAGCGTCTGGCTCGATCAGATGTGGATGTCGTATCAGCCGTTCACGTGGATGAAGGTGACGGGCGGTCGCTTTGCGCCTCCGTATGTCACGAGCGACATGCTGTTCTCGAGCGACCTGAACATCGACGGCATCGCCGCACAGTTCAACAAGGCGCTGCCGACGAACCCGAACGTCGAACTGTTCGGCTCGCTGGGCTTCATCCCGCTGGAATACTCGGGCGACAACTCGCCGTCGAACAGCCAGAGCAAGATGTCGAGCCAGACGAAGTGGATGCTCGGCACGCAGTTCGGCGCGAACTGGAAGCTCGACTCGAAGAACAGCTTCCGCGGCACGGTCGGCTACTTCGACTTCCGCAACATTACGGGTCAGCTCTCGTCGCCGTGCGCGCTGTATGCTGGCGCGACGAGCTGCGATTCGGACTGGTCGCGCCCGGCGTTCATGCAGAAGGGCAACACGCTCATGCTGCTGCGTAACATCGCGCTCAACCCGCTCGATCCGGCCAACACTGCGCAGCCGCAATATGTAGGCTACGCCTCGAAGTTCCAGCTGCTCGATCTGTCGGCGCGCTGGGATACGGTGCTTGCAGGCCGCTACCCGCTGCGCTTCGACGTGAACTACATCCGCAACCTGGCCTACAACGAGGGCGAGATGTGGGCGCGCTCGAACGGCGGCATCGTGAACAACTTCGCGTCGGGCACGGCCACGCGCGCGAACTTCAAGAGCGGTCCGAACGCGTACATGTTCCAGGCGACCTTCGGCAAGCCGGTCATGGCCGCACGCGGCGATTGGAACGTGTTGTTCGGCTACAAGCGTATCGAGCCGGATGCCGTGCCCGATGCCTACAACGATTCGACGTTCCACGGCGGTGGTACGAACGCGAAGGGTTACTACCTGGGCGGTTCGTACGCATTCGACAAGAACGCCTGGATCACGGGCCGCTGGTTGTCGACGAAGGAAGTCTACGGTCAGCCGTTGTCGATCGACACGCTGCAAATCGAAGTCAACGCGCGATTCTAAGGAGGTGTCATGAGCCAACAGCCCCCGCGCACGGTGTCGCGTCTGACCTCGGGCGCCAAGGTCACGGCAGCGGCCATGCTGCTCGCCGTGAGCTCGGCCGCGCTGGCGCAGACGCCGCAGGGCGCGCCGACGATGGAAGAGCGTTTGCGCACGCAACTGCGCACGACGACGGATCAGCTTCAGCAGGCGAAGAACGAACTCGCGGCGCTCAAGGCCGGTGGTGCGACCGCCGGTACTGCGGGCAAGGCCAGCAAGGACTCGCCCGAAGCGCTGCGCAAGCAACTGGACGACGCGCAGCAGCAGTTGGCGGCGGAGCGTCAGTCGCGTGAGCGTCTGGCGCAGGACGCCCGCGCCTCGCAGTCGGAAGTGAAGACGATCGCCGACAAGGCCAACACGCAGATCTCGCAGTATCGCAACGCGTACGACGAACTGCTTAAGCTCGCACGTCAGGCCGATGCGCAGCGCAAGCAGCTTGCCGAGGAGACGGCCGCACAACGGGCCGCGCTCAAGCTTGCGCAAGAGAAGAACGACCGTCTGTATGCCGTCGGTCAGGAAATCCTGACGGCCTACGAGACGATGGATGTGGCGACGATTGTGGTGGCACGCCAGCCGTTCGCCGCACAGGCGCGCGTGAAATATGAGCAGATCGCTCAGCAGTACGGCGACAAGCTCTACGAGGGCAAGTTCGACGAGCAGCAGGCGATGGCTGCCGCGTCGGCCAAACCGGCACCGCAGGCGGAGCAGGCAGCACAGCCTGCCCCGTCGGCTCAGGCCGACACGGCTGCACCAGCCGCTCAGGCCGCGAAGTAAGACGGCGTGACGGGGCAAGCGCAGCGCGCCCCGTCGCGCTTCTGTAAAGCGTAATCAGAACGCAGTATCAGATATCAAAAACGGACGTTGAGGACCACTGGCATGAACGAAGAAAACACGATGCAACAAGACAACCACGACGCAGCACAAGCGGCCGCGCCGGTGACGTCAAGCGAGTCGTCACCCCAGGATGTCATCACTTTCATGACGTCCGCACAGGTGGCCGACGCAATTCGTGCCGCCGGTTGCGCCGTCTCGGTTCAGCAAGACGATCTGGTGACGCGTCTGCACAGTGCCAGCCACGGCATCGGCTATCAGGTGCATTGGGGCAATCAGGCGGGCGTCGATCAGTATCTGGATCTCACGCTGAGCTGCCCGCTGCGCATTCAGGGTGGCGATCTGCCCGAAGGACTCATCAACGAATGGCATCGTTCGCGCCGCTTTGCGCGCGTGGCCGCACACGGCGAATTCCTCGTGCTGGAGATGGACGTATTCGTCGCCGGTGGCGTGACGTCGGAATTCCTGCGCTTCTCGATGCGTCTGTGGGTCGAAATGATGGGACAGTTTTTCCTGCATCTGCGCAACTTCACGCAGCAGGCGACCGGTCAGACCGTCGCGCCGCGTGACGACCTGGCTACGCCGGGCGACGCCCTCGCCGGTGTCGATGCCGCAGAGTCGCAGGCACCGATGACGCTCAACTGAAGCGTCGCCGCGCGGCGCATCAAGCGCGTTTTCCTCTCGAGCCTGGGGACCTCCCCGCGCGGCAGTATCACGTCCAGTAGACGACTGGTTGGCCCGTAGCGCGCTTACTACCCCGTGGGCGCGTTACGGGTTTTTTTCTTTGAGAAGGCGATCCTGCGCATTGTCAAAGCATCGTCACAATCGGACACGAGAATTGTCAGGAATTCTTACAAATCATTAGTGGATCAACGGGGATGCGGAAATCGCCCGCCGGAGTGAGTTGGCTGGCTGGCGTATTAGCGCTTGGGTGGCTCGCGTGTCTGCTGTTCGGTCCGGCCGCCATTGCCCGGACGACTGCCTATGAGGCGCAGTCGTTCGATATCCCGGAGCTCCCCTTGAAGGACGCGCTCGCCCGCTTCGACGCGCTCACGCGCATGTCTGTCTTTTACCCGTCGTCGCTGGTGGAAGGCCGTCGTTCGCATGCCGTGTCCGGAATCCACGCCCCGCATGAGGCGCTCGACGAGATGCTCTCCGGCACGGGTGTGGCGGCAGAGCTGACGGCGGAGAACGCGTTCGTGCTGGCGCCAGTGAATTCGCCTGTTTCGCAAGATGCGCAGCGCGGCGAGGCGAACGTTGCCGCGAGCTACCACGGGACGTTGCAGAATGTCGTGCTGAGCGCCTTGTGCGCGCCGCCGACGCTCTCGCCCGGCGACTATCGCCTGGCGATGACGGTTCAGGTCGGCGCGAATGCACGGGTCAGCCGGGTGCGTCTGCTCGATACCACCGGGGATGCACGCCGGGACGCGGCCATCGTGCAACGGTTGCAAGGGCTCGATGTCGGCCGCGTGCCTGCGGATACGACGCGCCCGTTCGTCATGCTGCTGTTGCCCACGGGGTGTCGAGAGAGTCGTGTTGCGTGTGTTCAGTCGCCGTGTCAGGCGATGACGGAGCACTAGATGGCCGACACGCCGCGCGCCTTCCTGCGTGACCTGCTCGCGCAGCGTTACGAAGATCTCAAACGCAAACTGACCTGGCGACTCGGCTCGGCCGAGCTGGCGAGCGACGCCCTGCACGACACGTGGGTACATCTCGACGACCGTGCCGACCGACAGAGCGACGTGAAGAGTCCGGGCGCGTATCTCATGCGCATCGCCATGAACATGGCGTTCGACCGCGTGCAGCGCGAACGTCGTTACATGAGCGACGACGAGATCGATGCGCTCATGACCGAATTCATCGATCCGACGCCGGGGCCCGCGCAGACCATCGAAGCGCGCGACGATATCGCCACGCTTGAACGTCTGCTGGCCGATCTGCCGCCGCGCCGTCGCGCGATCTTCATCGCGGTGCGCGTCCATGAAATGTCGAATGAAGACGTGGCGCGCCGCTTCGGTGTGTCGCCGCGCCTCGTCGGTCTTGAACTCAAGCGTGCGCATGAGTACTGCATGGCGCATATGCCGAGGTCCGAATGAACCGGG
This sequence comes from Pandoraea sp. NPDC090278, assembly GCF_044772185.1. Taxonomy (NCBI): domain Bacteria; kingdom Pseudomonadati; phylum Pseudomonadota; class Betaproteobacteria; order Burkholderiales; family Burkholderiaceae; genus Pandoraea; species Pandoraea sp. NPDC090278. Next base: position 618,782 of record NZ_JBIVYJ010000004.1, read on the forward strand.
GATTGCCGATGGCGCGGGGCAAAACCGTCTCAGCAAAGGAGACCTTCCGTCTCATGCGAGAGGTGACGCCATGATGTCCCGACCAGATACCCCGTTGCCACACAAGCGGCGTCTCGATGCCACCGAGCGGCAGGCGATGAGCTGGGTGCGACGCATGGCGTCCGGCGAGATGACGCACGCCGACGGTGACGCGCTGCGCGAGTGGGCGCGGCGCGATCCGAAACACGCACAGGCGCTGGCGAACGCACAGCGTCAGTGGAAGCAGCTGACGCAGGCGGCGCAGCAATCGGCGGCGGCCGAGGCGGCGGTTGCCGCGTGTCCGGCCCCGTCGCGCAAAGCGAAGACGAAAACGAAGACGAAGGCCGAGCGGGAGACCGGACGTGGTTTCGACCCGCGTCGCCGCTGGGTGCTGGCGGGCACGGCGGGCGCATTCGCGACGGCCGCCGGGGTGGCCATTATCGGCGGGCCGCTCGGGCTGCTGCCCAGTGCCGCATCCATTCACGCCGACTACAGCACCGGAACCGGCGAGCAGCGCACGGTCGCGCTGGCAGGCGACGTCTCCGTCGAAATGAATACGCGCACGAGCGTGGCGCTTCGTACTGGGGGCACTGCAGCCGGTACGCCGGGCATCGACCTGCTGAGCGGTGAAGCGGCCGTAGACACCACGCTGGCGTCGCGCCCGTTTGAAATCGTCGCAGGCGCGGGACGCACGATTGCGCATCACGCCCGTGTCGAAGTGCGCAACGTGGCCGACAAGGTTTGCGTGACCTGTATCGAAGGCGCGGCGGATGTGGTGCATACCGCCGGGCGTGTCACGCTGCGTGCACGTCAGCAACTCGTCTACGACGCGCACAGCCTGCAATCGCTGGTCAATGTCGACGCCAACGCCATGCCCGAATGGCGCGACGGCTATTTGCGCTTTGCCGAGGTGCCGTTGGGCGATGTCATCGACGAAATCAACCGCTATCGTCCGGGGAAAGTCGTACTTCTGAACGACAAGATCGCCGCGCGTCCGGTGACCGGGCGCTTTGCGATCCGCTCGCTCGATGTGGCGCTCGGTCAGATCGAGCATTCACTGAGTCTGTCGGCGCGCACGCTGCCCGGTGGCATCGTGTTGCTCGGTTGATTGGCTCGGATCCCCTCAGTCAAAGCAGTCTCCGAACGCCGCGAGCCGGGCGTTCGCCGTGACGGTTCGGTCATGTCACGAAAGATTCAAATAAATCCTTGCCGATTGGCCTGCGTCGAAGGGTCTTAGTCCCGAGAGCGTCAAGTGTTCCTTTCGCATTCCTATGCATGGAACGTTTGGACGAAAACCTGCCAGAGGCTGTTCGCTGGCGTTGTCGCGAGACACCGCCCCACAGCCGCACCAGACGACAGACGGGATTGAAACCACCATGCGTAAGCGCGTAGCTTCTTCTTCGCCCTCCGTGCCCTCCTTGCCACTGCGCGTGCTGCGCATCCGCCCGCTCGCGCAGGCAGTCGCGGTGTTCGCCGCGAGCAGCGCCATGATCGGCGCGGCCCATGCACAACAGGCATTCAGCAGTGCGTGGTTCGCCGCGCGCGGCGCTGCGCAGACCACAGCGGCACAAACGGGACGTCTGCCGAACGGGATGCCCGTCACGTCGCTGCAAAATCCGGGCGAACAGCAGCAACGCGCCAATCAGGCATTGCAGAACTCCATCGCCAATCTCGCGACAGCTGCGCAAGGCATCGCCGCGATGCAGGCCGCGCAGACGGCGGCGCGTCAGGCCGCTGCCGCGTCTCCCGAAACGATTCCCGACGGGCTCACCGAAGGCGGCCTGAAGGTCGACACGAACAGTCTCACCGCAGGCTGGATCAACGCGAAGAAGGACATCGCGCAATCGCGCGACGCCGCAGGCAACACCAACGTCAAGATCGAGCAGACGGGCGAGAAGGCCATTCTGAACTGGGAGACGTTCAACGTCGGGCGTCG
>NZ_JBIVYJ010000005.1:0-616701 GCF_044772185.1 Pandoraea sp. NPDC090278
CGACGCCCGACGTTGAACGTCTCCCAGTTCAGAATGGCCTTCTCGCCCGTCTGCTCGATCTTGACGTTGGTGTTGCCTGCGGCGTCGCGCGATTGTGCGATGTCCTTCTTCGCGTTGATCCAACCGGCGGTGAGGCTATTCGTGTCGACCTTCAGGCCGCCTTCGGCGAGACCGTCGGGAATCGTTTCGGGAGACGCGGCAGCGGCCTGACGCGCCGCCGTCTGCGCGGCCTGCATCGCGGCGATGCCTTGCGCAGCAGTCGCGAGATTGGCGATGGAGTTCTGCAACGCCTGATTGGCGCGTTGCTGCTGTTCGCCCGGATTTTGCAGCGACGTGACAGGCATGCCATTCGGCAGACGTCCCGTTTGCGCCGCCGTGGTCTGTGCAGCGCCGCGTGCGGCGAACCATGCGTTGCTGAACGCCTGCTGCGCGTGCGCTTCGCTCCAGAAGCTGCCGGTGGCGAGCACCAGTGCGACGGCGTGCGTCATTGGCGAGAGGCGCAAACGTCGTGCGCCTGGCGTCGAATGTCGTGACTGAACCGTCTTGCCCGTCTGTCCGCGTGTGACCATCTGGAACTCTCGCCTCATTCTGCGCCGTCCCCGCAACGCGTCATTCCCCGTGCGTGCGAATCGGCTTTTCCCGTTGATTTGTGCGCACTACGACCCGAGTGACGGTGTCGCAGAAACGTCGTGACGAGCTAAGACGAACCCGGCGAATAGAGTCCGCAAAATTTTTTGCAGACGACTGCGGCAGTACGTTTTTTGAAGGATGCGACGCGCACCGGCCACACAACCGACGCGCGCTTCACATCAAGGGAGACAACGGAATCAGGTGAGAACGAGCAGGCCACCCGGCAACTGGCGGGCGTGCAGATCGAAGCTGTATTGCAGCTGGGCGATGGCGCGATCGAGCGATGCAATGTAAAAACTGCCGCTCACGGGCTGGTTGCGCACCTTGTCGTTCATGAGCACGATGCGACCCGGACGATACCGGTTGATCTCGTCGAGCACGACCGCCAGACGCGTCTGGCGGAACACCAGTTCGCCATTGCGCCATGCGGACACATTGGCAGCATCGGCCAGCGTCACACCGGCAAGTTGGTGACGGTCGTACGCCGTCTGCTGCGCTGCGTGCAGCACGCGCTGCCCCATCGGATGATCGACACGCACCGCACCTGACAGGCAAGTCACGCACACGCGACCATCGAGATATCGCACCTCGAACCGTCCCGACGTGGACGAACTCGTGCCGTCTGCGGCCGCCACGACAAACGCCGTGCCAGTGCCGTTCCCCTGGCCACCGGCTAGATCCACGGCGGCTTCCCCGCTCAGCAGTTCGATGCCGGGCACACTGGCGGACGCATCCGTACGAATACGGGTCTGGGTGTTGAGCGTGACGTCGACCTGCCCAGCCGAGCCAGCCAAGCGGATGGCACGCTGTTCGCCGGTCGCGGTGCTGTAGTCCGCCCCCCATTGATCGGGCGACGGCCACAGCCCGGCGGGCGGATGGACGATAGCAGCCACCGCCAGCGCAGCGCCGCCCGCGACCATCGTGCCGAGAAAAGCACGGCGGCCGGTGCGACTGGCGACCCGAACGGGCGGCGTGCGTCGTCCGAGCGTCTGGCCGAGCGCCGCCGCAGCGGGGGTGTAACTGTCCCACTGCGCGCGCGCGGCATTGAACGCCGCCTTGTGCGCCGGACTGGCGTCGAGCCAATGTCTGAATCGCTCGGCGTCCCATTGCCTGACGGTGTCCGACTTGAGCAGGCGCAACCAGACCCAGGCTTGCCGATGCAGCTCGTCCGGGGTGTTGGCGTGGTCGTCAGGAATGGAAGTCATGTCTGTCTTGTTATTCGATGGTGCACGGCGCCGAGGCACTCGCCGTCGTGCCGAAGCCCCACCGACGAGGCCCGCACGCGGTTTCGCCACGTCCGCCAGTAAGTAGACGGATGGCGAGCGCGAAATCCGCAAACTTTTCGCAGATCGAATTCTTACGCGGCATTACGTGAGCTATCGCCTGAGCCATCACGCGTCGCGCTCCATTTTGCGCGCCAGGTAATCGTGCGCATGCTTGAGCTCATACTCCACGGTGCGTTTGGAGCACCCCAAACGCTGCGCGACGTCCGACTGAAGCAGGTTCTCGAAGTGCACGAGCACGAAGATCTCACGACGGCGCTCGGGCATGCGCTCCAGCCACTGCATCATCGTCTGCATCTCGATGCGCGCCTGCACCGTCTGTGCCGGACCGGGTGCGGGGTCGGCCAGTTCGATGAGCGCGTCGACTTCGTCGAGCGGCAACGCACGGCTGTTGCGACGCAGCGCGTCCACCGCAATGTTGATCGCCATGCGCACCAGATAGCTGCCCGGGCTGCGCACCGACGCGGGCAAGGCATGCGCAGCTTCGCCAGGTTCACCCGGTTCGTCGGGATGGCTCGCGTCGTCCGACGGCGGCGCCGGTTCGGCGTTCACACGCAGCCATGCGTCGTGCAGGGCGTCGCTGGCGAGATCGCTGCTGCCGAGCAGATGCGTCACCCGGCGCTTGAGCGCGCCGTAGTGGCGGATCAGATATTCGGAGAGGGCCGGTTGGGAATCGTGCGCCATGCCTAGCGTTCCCGGCGCTCAGTCGTGCATGGGGTTGTCGCGCCGGACGCTCGCGCCGTGTTCGGCACGATCAGCAGCGTGAGCGGCTGATGCAGGTCAGGGGGCGGTGCGATGTCCAGCACGACACGCTGCAAGCTGGCGAGGATGGCACGGTCACGCCGTGCGTCGCCCGTACTGCTCAACAGTTCGACGTTCTCAAGCGCACCGCTCGGCCTCACACCGAAGCGCAGCAGCGCTCGATACGCGCCGGGCGCGCTGTCTGTACTGGCGCATAGGGCCGACATCACACGCGCCTGAACGAACGCCGGATAGCCCGCAAGGTTGCCAAGTCCAGCGCGCTCGGCCGCCCCCGAAGTTGCGCCGTCGGCTGCGCGCAGCACGAACGCCGGTCCCGTATCGCTTGCAATGCGTTGCGCTACGAGCCCCGTGCTTTCCAGTAATTGTGCGAGCGCCGTTTGCGCCGTCAGAAACCCGTGAACGGGCGACGACTCAAGCCCGTCGACCAGCTCGCTTCTATATAACGTGGGCAAACGCGTGACGCGGGCGAACTCGCGCAGGGCGTCAGACAGGGGTTGTGCGGGGATATCGAAGGACAGAAAGGCGTCGCCGCTGCGTAGCGCAGGCTGTGCGATGGCGAGCGTGCCACCGCAAAACACGAAGCCGGCAAGCGCGAACGCGCGCAGCGGCGCGAAGCTGCCTGTCATGTCGTCGAGAGTGGCGTTGGCTGGGAAGGCTGGACCTGCGGGCCCTGCTGGACCTGCGCGACCTGAGTTGGCGAGCGTTGCCCTCGGGTGAGCGCAGAACCTGAATCGGCTTGAAAGTTACCGCTCGCTCGTGACAGACGCATGACAGTTAGCAGTGCTGCGCGTGGCATGCGGCGCCCGGTCTTCCGGAATTAAACGGTCATTTGAAATAAAAGAGCTAAGCCGCGACGGTTCGTCACTCGCATGACACAAAGGCAAGCGACCGATATACACTGTGTCTTAGTAGTGCGACGTACTTTACGTATCAACGTGGTATGCGGCAACGGCAGCTGCATCGCCTTGTGCCCGCTAGGTCCTTCCGACGTTTTTTCGAGAAACCGACGATGAATAAACCAGCTGCGCGCATTACCGTCCTCCTGGCAAGCCTCTTGCTTGTTCCACCGCTGCCTGCGGTCGCTGCGGTCTACAGCAACGGCACCGCCACCAGCGCCTTCACCGTCACGCTGATCATTCAGGCCGGTTGCTCGGTCACCTCCACACCGATGACCTTCGGGACGGTTTCCAGTCTGTCGACGGCACTCACGGCGACGACGACCCTGTCGGTGACGTGCACGAATACCACGCCCTACAACGTGGGCTTGAGCGCAGGCACCACCACTGGCTCGACGATTTCCGCACGTCTGCTGGCGGGCGCCACCAGCGGGAACACGGCAACGGTCGGGTTCGGCCTCTTTCAGGACTCGCTGCACACCACCAACTGGAGAACGACACAGGGCACCGATACGGTTAGCGGCACCGGTAACGGCACGGCGCAGTCCGTGACCGTCTACGGTCAGGTGCCGACATCGGCGGGCGCGATTCCCCGGCCGGATACGTATTCGACGTCGATCACCGCGACCGTTTACTTCTAGCGGGGCGCCAACGATGACAGTTTTCCGCCTCGGGGCGGAGCGACGCGCCATGACCGGCGCGGCGGGATTTGTTCGCCACATTGCGTTGCGCTCCCCTCTTCTCTTTGTGCTTGCGGCGACGCTCGGCAGTCTGCCCGCTGCGGCCGCCACGCTTCAGATTTCCCCCGTCAACGCCGAATTCGCAGCCAAACAGAACGCCATCGGCATGACGTTGAGTAATCCGGGAGACACGACCGTCTACGGTCAGGTCCGGATCTACACGTGGACGCAGGCGGATGGCGAGGACAAGCTCACGCCCACCGATGCTATCGCTGCGAGCCCGCCGATCCTGCGCATCGAACCCGGCAGTTCTCAGATCATCCGGCTCGTGCGGACGGCGAACACCCCGCCCGCCACCGAACAGAGTTTCCGCCTGCTCGTCGACGAACTGCCCGAACCCGGCCAGCCCGCGCAGAGCGGCATCACCATTCATATGCGCTATTCGATTCCCGTGTTCGTCGCGCCGCCGACCGTGCCCGCGAAGCCTGACCTGCGATTCAAACTCAAGACCATTGACGGCGTGTGGCACCTCGAAGCCGAAAACCACGGCGGCACCCGCGCACAGATCGGGGCTAGCAGTCTCGTCGACGCGGCAGGGAAGTCGCACCCGCTGACCAGCGGGCTGCTCGGCTATGCGCTCGCCGGGCAACGGCGTGTGTTCAAGGTGTCGTGGCCGGTCGGCAAACCACCTGCATCGCCGCTGGCCCTCGACGCCGCGGTCAACACCGTGCCCACGCGCTTCGTCGTCAATATCGATGGCGGCGGGTGAGCGCGCGCGTCTCCGTGCGAACGCCCTCACCGCTGCTCTCGCCTTGTCTGGCGCGCTCGCGCCTGTGCCCGACGCAACCGCCGCCGACGCCACGCCCGCCGACTACTATCTCGACGTCTCCGTCAACGGTGCGGCGACCGGCGCCATCGCCCACTTCATCCTGCGCGACGGGCGCTTCAGCGCCGCCGCCGACGACTTGCAATCGCTCGGCATCGACGTCAGTCAGCTCAGCGTCTCCGGCGACGCACAGGTCCCGCTCGACAGGATCGGCGGCGTGCAATATCGCTACGACGCCGCGCGGCAGAGCATCGACATCGACGTGCCCGATGCGTTGCGCGTGCCGTTCCAGATCGGCCGTGTCGCACCGCGCGCGGCGAACGCCATGACGTCGCGCGGCTTCGTGTTCAATTACGACGCGCTGATCGAGCGCGACCGGATGACGCGCGCCTCCAGCTGGACAGAGCTTCGGTACTTTCATCCGGGCGGGGTGTTCAGTCAGACGGGGGTGTTCGACACGTATTCGGGCAGTCAGGCCTATCTGCGCTACGACACGTTCTGGCGTCACGACAATCCTGCCGAGATGACGAGTCTGCAACTGGGCGACACGATCTCCGGTTCGCTGGCGTGGTCGCGCTCGATTCGCATGGCGGGTGTGCAGTGGCGCAAAAACTTCGCCCTTCGGCCCGACCTCGTCACGTTCCCTGTGCCCACACTCGGCGGATCGGCGGCAGTCCCTTCGTCCGTCGACGTCTATCTCGACGGCATCCGGCGCTTTGGCGGCAGTGTGCCCGCCGGTCCGTTCGTGATTCGCGAAACGCCGGGGCTGATCGGCAATCTTCAGGCGACGGTCGTCACGCGCGATGCGCTCGGGCGCGAGAGCGTCCTCAACGTGCCGCTGTATATCGACACCCGCATGTTGGCGGCCGGGCTGTCGAGTTATTCCTTCGAAGCAGGCGTGCCGCGCACCGACTACGGCTTCCGTTCGTGGGGCTATGAGCATCGCGTGGCCGCCTCGGCGGCGTATCGCTACGGTGTGTCCGACCGGCTGACGACCGAATATCACGCAGAAGGCTCATCAGGACTGGTGAATGCGGGCGTGGGCGCGCTGGTGTCCATGTCGGGCTATGGGGTGATGAGCGGTTCGCTGTCCGGCTCCACGGGTAAGCGCAACGGCGCGCAGATCGGTGTGGGCTACCAGTACCTGTCGCGCGGCTTCTCGTTCGATTCGCTGTTTCAGCGCACCATCGGCGACTTCCGTGATCTCGCCACGCTCGGCGGCTCCGGTGTGCCAACGGCCATGGACCGTGTCACCATCTCCACGCCGTTCTGGGAAAACCGGACGCTGTCGCTGAGCTACATCGGCATGCGCGGCCCCGACTTCCCGACGTCGCGCGTGCTGTCGGCCAACATCTCCTGGCCGGTGCGTGTCTTAGGCTCGCTCAACCTCGGTGCGTTTCAGGATTTTGCGAATCGGCGCAGCTACGGTGTGTTCGCGATGCTCAGCTTTACGCTCGGCCCGAATACCGTCGGGTCGGTGTCGCTGGCCAGACAACAAGGCTCGACGCAGGCCCTCGCCGGGGCCACGCGCACGCCCGACTACGGCGGCGGCTGGGGATGGAATGTGCTGGGCGGCGTGAACGACAGCGTGCGCATCGGTCAGGCGCAGGCGCAGTATCTGGGGCGCTACGGACAGGCGTCGGCACAAGCGCAGACGTACGACGGGCAGACACGTGTCGGTCTCGGACTGTCGGGGGCGGTCGTCGCGATGGATGGCGGTCTGTATCCGGCGCGGCGCATCTACGACAGCTTCGCGCTGGTCAAGACGGACGACGACGCCAGCGTGCCCGTGCTGCGCGAACAACTCCCGGTCGGACGCACCAACGGCATGGGCAATCTCGTCATCCCCGATCTCAACGGGTATCAGATCAACCGTCTCAGCGTCGACCCGACGGATCTGCCCGCCGACATGCGCATCTCGCCCGCCGCACGCACAGTCATTCCCGAGTCCGGGGCCGGGGTGCTCGTCGCGTTCCCGGTGCATCGCTACCGCGCTGCGCTCATCACGCTGGTCACGCCGGACGGCGTACCGTTGCAGGTCGGTGCACGCGTCACCCATCGTGAGACGGGCGCGCAAACGATTGTCGGCTACGACGGCCAGACGTTCGTCGACGCCTTGCAGCCCGACAATTCGCTTGTGATTTCGCAGGACAACGGCACGTGCGTCGTGACGTTTGCCTACGATCCGGCCGTGCAAGGCGCGATGGCGCGTATCGGACCGCTGGTCTGCACGCCACAGGGCAAGCCCGCCTCAGCAAGACCGCAGGGGAGAGATCGATGAAACGCTTCGTCTTGCTCTCGATCCTGTTCTTGATGGGCTGGTTCGCAGCACCCACGGCACAGGCGCAGTCCTGCTCGCTCGGTGCACCGACCATCGCTTTGCCCGCCTTCAGCCCGATCGCAGGCACCGCAGTGACGACAACTGGAACGGTTCAGGTCACTTGCACCTGGGGCGCGATCAATCTGGTGCCGAATGTGAAGATCTGCGTGACCTTTACGGGGACGTCGCCGCGCACGCTGGCGAACGGCAGCAACACGATCGCATACAACATGTACACCGACAGCGGATACGCAACCCCGTGGGGGTCGACGGCGTCCACCGCCCTGTCGACCACGTTCAGTAACTCGATCCTTGGCGGCACGGGCAGCAAGAACATCGACATCTACACCCAGATCGCGGCGAACCAGACCACCGTACCGAGCAACAACAACGGCGACACCGTCTACTCCGCGACGTACGCGGGAAGCACTATCACGCTGTCCTATCAGTTCTATTTGCTAGCCGCCCCCGCGTGCGGCACGCCGGGCTTTTCGACCGGTACGACGAATGGGTTCACCGTGAACGTTACGGTCATCAACAAGTGCACGATCAACGCGACGGGCCTCACGTTCGGACCGTCGACCACGCTGAGCAATACACTGACGGCACAAGGCTCGCTTGCCGTGCAGTGCACGAACAACGACGCGTATCAGATTCTCCTGAGCAGCGGCGTGAGCGGGCAAGTGGGGGCGCGCACGCTGAAAGGTCAGACCTTTGGCGCGACGATTCCGTATCAGCTCTATACCAACTCGACGTATGCCACGGCGTGGGGCGACGGCACGGGCGGCACGTCGACCTATGTCGGCACCGGCACCGGGCTCGTGGTACCGATCACGATCTACGGCCGCATTCTTCCGCAACCGTCCACCCCGGCACCGGACACCTATCAGGACTCCATCACGGCAACGATTCAGTTCTGAGGATCAGAGCCAGGACGACTCCATTTCGAGGTGTGTCGCGCCCGAGGGTGGCGACGCAGCGAACCTCCGCTCCCTGACGACCGTCTCCCCGTCGCCATGACACGACGACGCGCCCACGACCCGCTCAAGCAGCGCCGCGCTCCAATGCTGATACAGCAGCAACAAGCGATACGCAGCGCGCGCGGGTGTCGCACCACCGCTGTCCCAACCGTCGCCTGTCCAGCGTTGGCCCCACGGATTCTCGGCGGGACTCAGGCTCAGGTAGTTCAAGCCATCGACACACGACGCGTGACACGACACGTCGAACTCGCTGCATGCCACCGTGATCAGGCTGGCCGACAAGTCTCTTTGAGAGGCGAGTAAGCACTCGCGTAGGTTGGGATGCGATGCGATCTTCGCCAGCAGCGGTGTGTCGCAGTGCCGCGTCAGTTGTGTGACGCGCGTGGCGCGGCGCTGCATCGTTACGATGTCTTCCGGCGCGACGTCTGCCAATCGTTCGGACAGGGCCTCCCAGCGTTGCGTAAGCGTTCGGGCGTCGAGCGTGAACGATTCGTTCCGCGCCCACGTGCCTAGCAGACTCGTCACCGCGCGGCAGGAGTCGAGCATCAGCCCGGCCACGCGCAGCATGCCGCGATACTCGTCGGTCGTCGACGAGGGCCCGGAGAACCACGAGGGCACCCACAGTCCGAGACGCGCGGGAGGCACGGCCGAGTTGGCGAACGTGAAGAGTGTTGCGACGTCGCGCGCACGCGTCAGGTTGCCCAGTGTGCCGCGCCACGACGTTTGCGGCGTCGCCGGTAGCAATACGCACGCTTCGAGCAGGCGACAACCGGCGTCCATGCGTTTGAGGATTTCGTCCACCGCGTGATGACGGATCAGGGTCGGGGAACCGAGCGACTGTGTGAGTACCCCCTTCACTCCTTCGAAGGCCAGCAACGACCAGTCGGCCCACGGCACACCGAAGGGCGTGTTGGCGGTCGCGATGCCGCGAGCGGTGCGCTGCGACGCCTCATCGTCCGTATCTCGCTCGCGATACAGACATGCGGCAATCACGGCGAGCAACGACAGATTGCCGACGAGCGACATGGCGTCGCGTGCTGCGCGAAAGTGCCACCCTCTGCGGCCGGTTGCGGCGACGGTGTCCAGCCAGGTGGTGATGTCGGCACCGATACGTTCGATGCTTGCGTCAGCCGCATCTGAAACATCGTCATCGTGAGTGGGCGCCAACATCGCATCGACCTGCTGCGCGCTCTGTGCGAGACGCGCGTCGCGTGCATGCGCCAGATCGAACTCCTTGCGATAGAAGTGCTGACACGGTCCGGTCGTCAGCCAGAGCCCGGCCCACGCATGCGCAAATGCCTTTGACAGGTGTGGATCGACGCGACGCGTCGCGGTGTGCCCGCTCACGTGTCCATACAATGGTGCGTTCAGCCGTTCATGACGCGCCGCATTCGACGCTTGCGTGAGCCGCGTGCCGAAGTCGGCCCGTTCGGCACGGCGGCACGCCCTGTCCTCGCGCATGCCTGCTGGCGCGATCCCCGCCTCGGCGCGCTCGCCCAGTCCCCAATCGGGCCCCCCGCCGTTAGCCCCGGAACACTGCTGGTACCCCATCGCTTCCCCCTGCCAGAACGTCGCCGGTCACCCCGGCAAACCGCCGACTATAGGCAGACGACAACGAACGCGCGGCGTCCTGTCGGGCGGATACGCGGGAAAGCCGCGGAATACCGGCGATGTCACGCGTCGTGCGATGCCCTCCGTCGACACCCCAGCGAGCACCCACTTACGCAGTTTGTGCATGTCGGGCGGGACAAGCAGATCGCGTCCCCTCTCGCCAAGTGCCAATGCGTCGCGGTAGACTTTCGCCACACTGACGTCTGCGGTCGTCCCGGGCACTCCGGCGAGCGCCCACTTCGCTGAATCGATATGTCTACCAACACACCTGCTCAACCGTCCGTCGCTTCGACTTCGGTACCTGCCTCGTCTTCCGTGCCTGCCTCGTCTGCTTCCGTGGCGCAGGGGCTCCCACTTGTCGCGCTGACACCCGATGAGATCCCGCTGGGCGAAGCCCTGCCCTGGGCTATCGTCGACCGCAATGGCGAGCCACTGCTGGCCGAAGGCGATATCGTGCCGACGCAAGCGGGCCGCGACTGGCTGTTCTCGTCGTTCGCGCCGCATCGCGTAGCCACGCTCGGGGAAGACGACGCGGCGGCCATCGCGCCCGCCGATACAGCGCCGACGACGCAAGCACCCACTGACAACGCGGCCACGGCCAGCGGTGCAACGTCTCCGCAGTACGGACTCACCGACCTCAATCTGCGCCCCGGCGACTGGCTGCAGATTCAGTTGCCGCCCGGTGCCGGATCGCAGCGGGTACGCACGCGCGTGATTGGTCATGCGCCGAATCAGATGCTGTTCGTCACGGCCCCCACGGGTCGCGCCGCGCCGCCGACGCTGCAAGCCAGCGAGCGCCTCGAACTGTGGACGTTCTCCGGCGAAGACATCTATCACTTCGTCTGCACGGTCGAGCGTGTCGAGCGCTCACCGTTCGATTACGTGGTGTTGTCGGCACCGGCACAAATCCGTCGCAAAGTGCTGCGCCGCTCGCAACGGGTACCCGCCAAGCTGGTCGTCTCCGTGAGCGCGGCCGAGGACCGGCATCTGGCACTGCTTCAGGACGTGAGCGCCGAAGGCGTTTCGCTGCTCGCCGACACGCCGCTGGGCGCGCCCGGCGACAGCGTACAACTGGCGTTCCGCGTGCGCGTGGGCGACATCGATATGCCGATCGAAGCGACCGGCACGATTCGCGGCGTGCAGCAAGGCGACGACGGTCATCTGCACGGCATCGAACTGCCTGTGCTCGAACCGTCGCATTACGTGGCACTCAAGTGCTATGTGTACGAGCGCCTGCTGGCGCTCGGAGGTGCCTGATGGCCAAGCCGAAGGCACCGGAGGCCGAGCGCCCTCGCACCCTCGCCAGTCAGACACTCTTTCGCGGTCTCGATATCGTGGAAGCGGTCGCCGCAGGCATCGACACCGTGCCCGCGCTCTCGGCGCACACCGGCATCACGCCGTCGACCACGCATCGCATTGCGTCGGCGCTGGTGCACGCGGGGTATTTGCGTTTCGAGCCGCGTCGCGGTTATCGGCTCGGCAACAAGCTCATCGAGCTGGGCTTTCTCGCCTATCGTCAGATCGATCTGCCGCGTGTTGCGCGCCCGACGCTTGAAGGACTCGCGAGCGAGACGCAGGACACAGTGCATCTCGCCGTCGCCGACGGCTGGGAAGTCATGTACCTCGATAAGCTGCCCGGTCAGCGCGCCGTGGAAATCAGCTCGCGCATCGGCGGCCGCAAGCCGATTTGCGTCACGGGTGTCGGTAAGGCGTTGTTGCTCGATCAGGACGAAGCCGAGTGGCAGGCGCAGCTCGAGCACTATCAATCGAAGGTGCCGTCGCATCCGGTCGATGCTGCGGCATGGCTCGCGCGCATGCACGACTATGCGCGTCTGGGCTACGCCTTCGATCTCGAAGACGACACGCCGCAGATCCGTTGTGTCGCCGCCCCCGTCTACGACGCGAGCCAGCGCATCGTCGCGGCCATCAGCGTGTCGAGCACGACCAAGTACATGAGCCGTGAGCGCATGCAGGAACTCGTGCCCAGCGTGAAGAACGCGGCGGCGCAGATCAGCCGTCAGTTGGGCTGGTCGGGAAATGCGCGGGCATAAAAAAACCGGCCCCGTCTGACGAGGGGCCGGCATTGGCACGGAGATGCCACAAACTAATTACGCAGCGCGACGCTTGATCAAGTCGAGCGCGACATCGACGATCATGTCTTCCTGACCGCCCACCATACGACGCTGGCCCAGCTCCACCAGAATGTCGACGGTCTTCAGGTCGTAACGCGACGCAGCAGCTTCTGCGTGACGCAGGAAGCTCGAATACACACCCGCATAGCCGAGTGCCAGCGTCTCGCGATCCACGCGCACGGCGCGGTCCTGCAACGGACGCACGATGTCGTCGGCCGCATCCATCAGCGTGTACAGATCGCAACCGTGGTTCCAGCCCAGACGCGACGCCGCCGCGATGAACACTTCCAGCGGAGCATTCCCAGCCCCCGCGCCCATGCCCGCCAGACTCGCGTCGATGCGGTCGCAACCCTCTTCCACCGCAACGATGGAGTTCGCCACGCCGAGGCTCAGGTTGTGGTGCGCGTGCATACCGGTCAGCGTTTCGGGTTTGAGCACGTCCTTGAAAGCGCGGAAGCGATCGCGCACGTCGTTCATGCCGAGCGCACCGCCCGAGTCCACCACGTAGATGCACTCAGCGCCGTACGACTCCATCAGCTTGGCCTGCTCGGCCAGATGCTGCGGCGTGGTCATGTGGCTCATCATCAGGAAGCCGACAGTGTCCATGCCCAGCTCACGCGCATAGGCGATGTGCTGGCGGGAGACGTCAGCCTCCGTGCAGTGCGTGGCGATACGCACCACGCGCGCACCGGCGTCATAGGCTTCGCGCAGGTCATGCACGGTGCCCACGCCAGGCAACAACAGCGTCGCGACCTTGGCGTGCGTGACGGTCTCGGCCACGGCAGCGATCCATTCGAGATCGGTGTGTGCGCCGAAGCCGTAGTTGAAGCTCGACCCGGCGAGGCCATCGCCGTGGGCCACTTCGATGGAATCGACCTTGGCCTTATCGAGCGCTGCGGCAATCGCCTTCACGTTGGCGATGCTGTACTGGTGACGAATCGCGTGGCTGCCGTCGCGCAGCGTCACGTCGGAGATATAGAGCTTTTTCTGGGTCATGATGAGGTGTGTCTCCTGATAGCGCGTGCGACGTTCAGGCCGCGAGCGCCAGGCGGGTGGCGGCGATGCGATCGGCACAGGCCAGCGCGGCGCTGGTCATGATGTCCAGGTTGCCCGCGTAGGCCGGCAGATAGTGCGCGGCGCCTTCCACTTCGAGAAATACCGAGGTCTTCAGACCCGTGAGCTTGCCCAGACCCGGCACGTTGAGCGGACGCGAGGCGTCGAACAACTCGAACTGCACCTTCTGCTTGAGGCGGTAGCCCGGCACGTAAGCGTGCACCTTGTCGACCATCGCCTGAATGCTGGCTTCGATGGCGGCCTGATCGCCCGGCTCCGACAGCACGAACACCGTGTCGCGCATGATGAGCGGCGGCTCGGCCGGATTCAGCACGATGATCGCCTTGCCGCGCGATGCGCCGCCCAGCACTTCAATCGCCTTGGACGTCGTTTCCGTGAACTCGTCGATGTTGGCGCGCGTGCCCGGTCCGGCCGACTTGCTGGAGATCGAGGCAACGATTTCCGCGTAGTGGACCTTTGCCACCTGCGAGATCGCCGCGACCATCGGAATCGTGGCCTGACCGCCGCACGTCACCATGTTGATGTTGCGGGCGTCCAGATGCGCGTCGAGGTTGATCGACGGGATCACATAGGGGCCAATCGCCGCAGGCGTCAGATCGATCACCTGCACGCCGCGCGCTTGCAGCAACTCGTTGTGATGCGCGTGCGCTTTCGCCGACGTCGCGTCGAATGCGATGCGAATGTCCTCGAAGCCGGGCATGGCCAGCAGGCCATCGATGCCGCCTGCGGTCACGGGTACGCCAAGGCGCTCAGCGCGCGCCAGGCCGTCCGAGGCCGGGTCGATACCGACCATCGCGCCCATTTCCAGATGCTCGCTGTTGCGCATCACCTTGATCATCAGGTCGGTGCCGATATTGCCCGAGCCAATGATCGCTACTTTCTGTTTGCGTCGTTCCGTCACTGTCGTCTCCTGAACGTGTCCGTCCACCGGTATGAGGCGCATCGTAATTCCGCTCGAACTTAAATGTCAATATGTAAACATTGATCTCATATTTTGAGATTTACGAAATCGATGATTTATCCACATTTTTTGTTCACAAGCCCGTTGATAACTTGCGGAAAAGCATCGCAAGTGACTGATCCGACAGGGAAGATTTCCCGCGCGCGAAAGTTGTGCCACTTGCTGCAAAACGTGGCGCGGCGCGGGTTTCAGGTGCACTTCGTTATCCACAGAATCTGTTTGCAAGCCAGTGGACAACTCGCGGATAGCTCGCTCAAGTGCTTGATCGGAAGGGGGAAAAATGTCGCGCGCAATTGCTGCGCCATGACATGAGCACGCCGGGAAATTTCCCATGTCGAGTGCGATGTCTTCGAAGCACCCATGAGCCTCCTCACGTTATCCACAGAAAATGTTCACAACCCAGTGAATAACACGTCGATATCCGCAGTATCCCGTTGACGCAAAAGGACTTCTTTGTCGCGCAGCAGGTTCGATCAACATCTGCTCCCGCAACGGGCAGTCGTGTGAGATTGGATGAAATAGCGTGAGAGGACGAACTTTCGCGTTTTCAGCGCGGTCTAGTAAGCAGTTTCCAGGGAACACCGGATTCGCGCTCCGCGCTCCGGTTAGGCACGCGACTTCCGACTTCGATTAGCGGCCACCCCGGACTCTCGCTCGACGCCGACGCTCGCGACCGGCACGTTTTTTCGCAACACGTTCACTCAACCATGACTACGACCCCCCAATTCACCGGGCGGCTCGCGCCATCGATTTCACTCGCACCGCTTGCCCACCTTTCCCGGACGTTTCCCCGCCGCGCACTCAGCCTGAGTTCGCGTGCGTCGCATGCATCGCGCTTTGCCCGCGTCTTTTCGATGACGTCGCGCTGCGTCGCCGTAGCGTCCGTGCTTGCATTGCTCACACCGCTCGCCGCGCATGCCGACGATTCGCCCGGCGTCATCTCGACTTGGACGGGCGCCATTGCCGATGAGTTTCGGGAGATCGCCACCGAAGGCGCGAGCGAGCTTTACGTGCCGCTGCATACCCATCATCTGCGGTTCGCATACACGCGCGAGAAGATCTCGCAGTACAACGAGAACCCGTGGGGTCTTGGCTATGGACGTGTACTCTCCGACGGCAAGAACGGCTCACGCATGCTCTATGCGATGGCCTTCAAGGACTCGCACAACGACTGGTCGCCGATGGCGGGCTATGGACGGATCTGGAACGTCGCCAACGCGGGGCCGGTGCGATTCGGTCTGGGCTACACCGTCTTCCTGATGTCGCGCTCCGACACGCTCGGCGGTGTGCCCTTCCCCGCTGCGCTGCCGTTGGCCGAAGTGGGCATCGGACGCGCCGCCGTCGCCACCGCCTACGTACCCGGCGGCAAGGGCAACGGCAACGTGCTGTTCATCTTCGGTCGCTACACGTTCGGCAAGCCGGGCTGATCTTCCTCCGCCCCATCTCCCGATACGTCCATCTCCGGCATGGTGCGCGCGCACCATGCCCCGAAGCCTGCGATGTAGCAGTACGCCAGCGCAGGCACCAGAAACGACAGCACGATCCCAACGCCGTCGGCCAGCGCTCCTTGTAGATAAGGCAGGATCGCGCCGCCCACGATAGCCATACAGATTAGCCCACCGCCTTCGCTCACACGTGCGCCAAGTCCACCGACCGACAACGAGAAGATCGTCGGGAACATGATCGCGTTGCCCAGACCGCACGCCAGCAACAACCACATGGCAATCGCGCCCGGCAGCGTCAGCGACGCGAGGATCAGCATCAGGTTGTAGAGCGCGCACAGACCGAGCAGCTTCCCCGGCGACACCTTGCGCAACAGCCACGCACCTGCGAACCGGCCCACCATCGCCCCGCCCCAATAGAACGCCAGATAGCGGCTCGCATGCGCGTGATCGGCGATGCCCGTGCCCGTGTGCGTCAGATAGACGATCAGAAAACTTCCGATACTCACTTCCGCGCCGACATAAAGAAATAGCGCCACGATGCCGTAACGCAAGGGACGGTGCGACAACAGGCTGCGAACGTTACCGAGCAAACCGGGCGAAGCAGCGGTGTCCGCGCGTTGCTCCGGCAACGTCAGACGCCACAGCACAACACCGCCGAGCGCCAGCACTGTCGCGAGCAAGCCATACGGGCCGCGTACGCTGTCCACCGCGTGACCGGTCGCCCCCGACGCCTGCGGCGCGAGTATCCAGAGCGCCGCGAGCGGGGGGCCGACGGTCGTGCCCAGTGAGTTGAACGCCTGCACCAGCGTGAGACGGCTCGCTGCTTCGCCACGCGAGCCGAGTGTCTCGACGTAGGCGTTCACCGCGACCTGAAGCAACGTGATGCCGCTCGCGAGCACGAAGAGCGCCGCGAGAAAGCACGGGTAGGAGACGAGCGCCGCCGCCGGGAAAAACAGGGCGCAGCCGAGGCCCGCCAGCCAGAGCGACGTCGCCAACGCGCGCCGGTAGCCCACGCGGGCGGTGTATTGCCCTGCCGGGTAAGACACCACGAAATACGCAGCAAAGAAGCTCGATTGGATGAGCGCCGCATCACGGTACGTCAGATCGAAGGCCGCCTTGAAGTGCGGCACCAGAATATCGTTCAGCGACGTAATGAGCCCCATTGCGAAGAAGAGCGCGGCGAGCATCGCGAGTACGCGATTCGCGGAAGGCATGGGGGAAACAGAGGAAGAAACAGAGAAAGCAGAACCGGGAGCAGGTGAAGACGTGCGGGAAGCAGGAGCGGAAGCGGGAACAGCAGCGGGAGCGGAATCGCCAGGGTCGCGCGTGCGGTCGACAGGCATGCAGGGTCTCCAGTGGACAACGGCAGAGCACGTTGAAAACGCCATGAAGGGGGCCGGTCTGAGCAGTGTAGACCGCACTATCGATGCCGGGATACGAGAGGAATCCGAATTTTGCGTGACGCCACGATGTTGCGCGGCCCCTCGTCATCCGTCGAACAGGGCCCATTCTTCCTTGTTTTTCGCCGCTTTCGGCTATTGTCAGCCGACGTCTTTTGATTGACTATCCGCAGCATAGGATATGCCGCGACATTGGGGAAACAACATGCGGGGTTTCAAGTTTTTCGGATTAGCGACGAGTTGGCTCGTCGCGGGCGCACTCGGCGCGGCCGGTCACGCTCAGGCGCAGACCGCAGGCACCTCACGTGCGCCGGTCGCCGCGTGTAACTGCGCGCAAATCATCGCCGATTGTTCGGCGTCGGTATCGGTACTTCCGACGCGCGCCCTCAACGGCGTGTTTTCCGCCGACGTCACGCTGATGACGGACGCGCCTTCCTGCGCCAAGGTCGATTACCAGCTCGACGACACGCCCTACGTCACGATTCTGCGTGACGGCACGCAGGGCAGTCAGCGTCTGTACGGCACGCGCCCGCTGACCCGCAACAGTCTTTCGCACATGTCGTGCCACGTGTGTGCGGCCGCCGCAGCGCCCGTGCCGAACGACGGCCTGGGCGCCGACATGGCTCGCGTCGACGGCGCATCGGGCACCTACAGCGTTGCGCCCGCACCAGCCGCCCCGGCCGTCCCGGTGAATTCGGCCCCTGCTGCACCGGCAGTGAGCACCTATGCGCCGCCGCCGACTGCCGCGCAAAACGCGAGCATCGCGGCGACGGCACCGCAGGACACGCCGCTGCCGAGCACCATCGGCGACACCGCAGGACTGAACGCCGTGAACGCTGCAGGCAAGTCCGAATCGCCGGAGGTCGCCCGCGATGTGGCAGCGATCAACGCCCCCGCACCTGCGGGTACGACGCTGGTGACGCCGCCGATTCCTCCAGGCACCGTCGTCGTGCAGACCAGCGCACCGGCGCCGTTGCGCCTGGTAAATCCGTCGGGACGCTGGCGCGGTCTGTGCACGAACGCGCCGCCGTGGTGGGGACTTTTCGGCAAGCCGATGACGCGTCTGATGGCGCTTGCACTGAACGGCTCACAAGTGACGGGCAGCGTCGACGACGTCGAACCCAATGTTCACACCACGGTGCAGGGCACGCTCGCGGGCGATCGTCTTCAACTCGCGGGCAGTTACGGCGCGAAGCACGACATCACTTTCGGCCCCGACGGCACCACACTCACCGATGCCTGGTGCAACGACGACGGCCGCTGCGAAACCTGCGAAATGCAGCGTTTCTGAGGGTTTCGGGACGATTGAGCCTTTGCGCGAAGCGGCGTTTGCATCGAATCATCCGGCCGACGCCGCGCAAAAATCACGTAAAAATTCGCGTCGAAAAATGCGCTGAAAGACGGGTAAAAACCGGACAATCGATTCGCCGTCGCGAGAAGAAATTCCCGGCACGTGAAAGCGGCGAATCGAAAAGTCGCGATTTTCGCCGCTCAGCCTTGTGCGGCAAGCGCGCAACATAATGCGCGCACTACTCGCACAAAGCGATTTCTTAGGTAGAATCGTCGGCGCAGCAAGACGTAACATTCGGGTGGCCGTTCTCCGACGGCACTTTCTTATTCTCATCGATTGGATCGATATGGCAACGGCAAAGAAAGCAGCAGCAAAGAAGGCCCCTGTGGCGAAGAAAGCTGCTCCGGTAGCAAAGAAGGCTCCGGCAGCGAAAAAGGCAGCAGCACCGAAGGCAGCCCCGAAGGCTGCTCCGAAGGCAGCCGCTAAGGTTTCGCCGATCAAGGAAGCACTCAACAAGACCCAGCTCGCAGCACACATCGCCGAAACCTCGGCTGTCGCCGTCAAGGACGTCAAGGCTGTGCTCGCCGCTCTCGAAACCACGATCGTCAGCGCACTGCACAAGAAGGGCGCAGGCGAATTCACGCTGCACGGCCTGTTCAAGGTCACGTCGCAACAAATCGCTGCCAAGGCGAAGCGTTTCGGCAAGGACCCGTTCACGGGTGAAGAGCGTTGGTTCCCGGCAAAGCCGGCTTCGGTGCGCGTGAAGGTTCGCCCGCTGAAGAAGGTCAAGGACGCCGCTCAGTAAGTCTTGCCATCGCGTTGCCGTGAGCTTCACGGCGGCGCGAATCGACAGGATCTGACAGTAGTCCCGGAAGACGGTGCCGATACTTCGGCACCGTTTTTTTTCGCCCTGACGTAAGACGTTCGTCGAACGTTCACCGCGTCCCGACGACTGACTTCGTCGTCCTCAGCAATCCGCGCGGCATGCATCGGCCCTCTTACATGAAGGGTTTTCGCTGGGGTTTTTGCTGAGTGGACGCATCCGGATCCGGCCGCTAACATCGCTCGGGACACGACGCGTCGCGACAAGGCACTGCACGGTACGCCCCTTCGCTCGCCGACGACGTCTTCGCGAACTCAGGAGATCCGTTCATGACCCGCAAGTTTTCGCGTCACCCGGCAAGTCCCCAGCCATCGCTATCGCGTTCATCGCATCCGGCCGATCACCCGAATTCTCACGACGCTACTACCGTTAGGTCGCGCCGCAATTTCCTCACCACACTCGGCTTCGCCGCAATGCCTGCCGGTTTTGTCGGCTCGCTAGGCGGCACGCTCGGAAGTCTGCTCACAGGCACGGCGTCGTTTTTCGTGACGCCCGTGCACGCGCAAACTGTGGCCGACATCAAGAAGAAGGGCACGATCAACGTCGGCATGCTGATCGACTTTCCGCCGTATGGCACGACCAACGCGCAGGCGCAGCCCGATGGCTACGACGCCGACGTCGCCAAGTTGCTCGCCCACGATCTCGGCGTGAAGGTGAACATCGTGCCGGTGACAGGGCCGAACCGGATTCCGTATCTGCTCTCGGGAAAAGTGGACGTGCTCGTCGCATCGCTCGCGATCACACCCGAGCGCGCCAAGCAGGTTCAGTTTTCGAAACCGTACGCGGCCGCGACGATCCTCCTGCTCGGCAAGAAAGGCACGTCGATCAAGTCCGCCGCCGATCTGAAAGGGCTGCGTGTGAGCGTGGCGCGCGCGAGCACGCAAGACACTGCCGTCACGAAGACTGCGCCGCCGGGCACCGAGATCCGCCGCTTTGACGATGACGCTGCTGCCATGCAAGCGCTGCTCTCCGGTCAGGTCGATGCCATCGGTTGCTCGGTGACGGTCGCAAACGTCATCAATACGCGAGCGCCGGACCAGTTCGAGCCGAAGTTCAATTTGCTGCAACAGGCGATGGGCATCGCACTGCGTCCGAATCAGCCGGAGTTGCTCGCTAGCGTCAACGACTTCGTCACACGTAATACCGCCAATGGCGAACTGAACAAGCTCTATCGAAAGTGGCTTCAGACGGATCTGCCGTCCTTGCAGTAAGTCCCTCCCCGCGAACACCGCCGCTTCCGCTTTCATCGCCCATCGTCCGGGACATCCCCGGCAACGGGCGATGCCCTCCGCCGCCCGCCCCACTATCGAAATACGTATTTCGATATAGTTTTCGTACAGTCTCACCACGCGACTCACAGACGAAAAACCATCCACTCCCTTATCCCACAAGGCTTTCGAGCACTCCCCGACACATCGGCGAAAAAATAATTTTGCTTTCGATTCAATTTAGATATATCGTAAACACGTCTTAACTACATCGATAAGGAGTCGCATCATGCGTGGATCACGTGGCGATTTCATGGGCCGAGGCCCTATGGACCTGGACAGAATGGATTTTGGCGACGAACGACGCGGTGGGCGTCATGGACGGCGCGGTGGTGGTGACGGATTTGGCGGACACGACGGCGAAGGCCGTGGTGAGCGTAGCGGTCGCGGTGGACGCGGAGGTGGCCGACTCTTCAGTCACGGCGGTCTGCGTCTTGTGCTGCTACACCTGATTTCGCTGCAACCGCGTCACGGCTACGAGTTGATCAAAGCCATCGAAGAAAGCGTGAACGGCACCTACAGCCCCAGCGCTGGCGTGGTCTACCCGACGCTCACGCTGCTTGAAGAAATGGGCTATATCCGGGTGCAGGAAAATACCGGCGACAGTCAGCGAAAGTCGTATGAGATCACCGACACCGGCCGCGAATATCTGGCCGAGAACGAGGACGCCGTCAGCGAACTGCTGGCACGACTGGCCACCCGTCGCGAGCGCTCGGAGGACATGCCCCCGCAAGTCATGCGCGCGCTGCACAACTTCAAATACGCCGTGCATTTGCGTCTGGGCGCCGAGCCGCTCACGACCGAACAGGCCAACGCGTTTGCCGCGATTCTCGACGCGGCCGCACAACAACTGGAGCGACTCTGATGCAAGACAACGCTGCACCGAACGTCACCCTTGATCGCACGCCGCAGCGCGTGCGTCATGAACTTCGATTCCGTCTGCTGGAAGTGCGCAGCGTCGAAGCGCTCACGCCGCACATGTTGCGCGTGACGCTGGGTGGCGACGATCTGGAAGGCTTCAACAGCCCGGGCTTCGACGATCACGTCAAACTGTTCTTCCCGAACCCGGAAACCGGCGAACTGGCCGTGCCGCAGATCGGCCCCGAAGGCGTGGCGAAGCCCGCGCCGGGCGATGCGCCGCGTCTCATGCGCGATTACACGCCGCGTCAGTACGACGCCGCGTCGAAAACGCTCGTGATCGATTTCGCGATGCACGAATCGGGCCCGGCCACACAATGGGCGCGCTCGGCCAAACCGGGCGACAAGC
This sequence comes from Pandoraea sp. NPDC090278, assembly GCF_044772185.1. Taxonomy (NCBI): domain Bacteria; kingdom Pseudomonadati; phylum Pseudomonadota; class Betaproteobacteria; order Burkholderiales; family Burkholderiaceae; genus Pandoraea; species Pandoraea sp. NPDC090278. The sequence continues at coordinate 21,710 of NZ_JBIVYJ010000005.1, forward strand.
TCGGTGTCGGCGGCCCGCGCGGCTCGTTCGTCATTCCGATGAACTTCGACGGTTACGTCCTGATCGGCGACGATACGGCGCTGCCCGCGATCTCGCGACGTCTGGCTGAATTGCCCGCTGGTGCCCTGGTTTTCGTCTTCGCAGAAATCGACGGCCCGGCCGACCGCCTGCGCTTCACGAGCGAAGCCGACGTGGTCGTGGAATGGATTTATCGCGAGAGCACCCCTGCCGGTCAGAGCACCGCGCTGATCGACGCCCTTGAGGTCGCCAGCCTGCCCGCGGGCGATCTGCATGTGTGGGTCGCGGCCGAAGCTGGCGTGGCGAAGGCGGTACGCCGTCATCTGGTCGAAGCGCGCGGGCTCAATCCGAAATGGGTGAAGGCTGCGGCCTACTGGCGACGCGGCGACGCCGCCGTCCACGAAAATCTGGACGACTGACGTTACGCCCGGTTGCGTGGCCCTACGCCCTAAAGACCACCGTTAGTTGCGGACTCCCGTTCGTCCCTTTGGAGAAATTCCCTGCCGTCTTTCGGAATTGCCTGATAGAAATGCCGGGAACAAATTCCGACTATGAAAACGCGCCCGGGGATGTCGAATTTCGGCACCCGGAGGGCGGTTCACCCATAGGGGGTACGACGACATGGAGCAACGCAAACGACACGACGGTTTCGAACGTTGGGCGGCGGGCGCGACGGCGCGCCAGGCCGGGCGGGACGACGCCCGCTGGCGTGTCTTTCGCGCGCCGGAGCAGGCGGATTTTCACGGGTTCGTCGTCTGGTGCTACACGCAGGGCGTGTTTCTCGGGCAGGAGTTCGACCGGCGCACCGACACCATCACGCACTGTTATGTGCGCAATGGCGCGTGGGCCGTGCAGTTCGATTCGTTCAGCGAAGCCTGCGAGCGCGCCTTCGACATTCACGCGCCCACGCTGATTCTCTATGCGCCGGAGCGCAACGGCAGCGTCTTCGTCACCAGCACGGAGCAATAGGCCATCCCCGGTGTAATGCACGATGCGCATCGCGCGCAGCACGCGAATTACACCTGGTCAACCCGTACTGCGCTAAAACGACACCGGCCAGCCGAAGCGCTGACCGGTTTTTTTTACGCGTAGTTGCGGATGTCGTCGATTTCGGTCTGACCGAAGTCGTCGCGATCTGTCAGCGCCAGAATGCGACGGGCGACGTCTTCCGGCGACGACAGCTTGCCGCTCGCCTTGAGATCCTGAAAACGTGCCAACGCCGGGAAGCTTTCGACGCTGCTGCTGCGAATCGTCTCCTGCATGCCAGTGTCGACCACGCCCGGGGCCAGCGAAATCGCCTGGACGCCGTGCTCGTGATGTTCGGCATTGACCACGCGCGTATACATATCCAGCGCCGCCTTCGTCGAGCAGTAGACGGCCCAGCCAGCATTCGGATTGCGGCCCGCGCCCGACGAGATGTTCACGATCTGGCGCTTGGCCGTCAGCCCTTGCGTGGCGGCGAGAAAGCGCGACGTCAGCAACATGACCGACGTGACGTTCAGCGCAAACGCCGCGCCGATGGCCGCCGGATCGTTCAGCGCCGCCGAGTTGGCGACCGGGTGCACCGTACCGGCATTATTAATTAGCAGGTACCGACCGGCGTCGCGCGGCAGCGAGGCGAAGATGCGCTCGGCCGTCTGGGCGGCAGCGGCGGTGTCGGCGAGATCGACGGCGATCTGTTCGAGCTTGACGCCCTTTTCGCTGGCCAGCGCGGCGAGTTCGTCGTCCGTGCGACGTGCCAGCGTCACAAGTTGGGTGCCGGGCGCGAGCAAACCGCGCGCGAGCGACGCGCCGAGACCACGGGAGGCACCGGTAAGAATGGCAATCGTTTGGGACATTGGGAGAAGTGCGGTCGGAAGACACCGCAAAAAAAGGCGACGGGATCGCCATTATCCGCGTATCGCCGGAATGCCGCTATACCGACCAAAAGTCGTTTTTCACGGCAAAACACCCGGGATTACGTCGATCCGGCGCAATCTGGTGCGTCAAATAGACGCCGGGTGGCTCTAAAGCGAAATAGAGTATTGCGGAATATAATCGCGAACTCGGAACGCCTATCGCCTAACGTAGTAATTAGGGGTATTTGCAGACCCTTCGGAACACTCAGCCCGCAGTGCAGCGCAAGGTTTATCGCGCGTCAATGCCCTGAATCGCCAAGGTTGTCGCGGTAAGTACAGGTGTTTTAAGTGCACTGCACATTACCGTCTTATGGGTATATATTCCCCCCTCATGGAAACGATACCGAAAATCATTTCGGCGCCTGCTCCTGCGCCGACTACAAGTAAAACCGCACGTCCCGTGCCGCCGCGCCCGCGTCAATACGACGCCCGCCTCGCGCGCTGGCTGGTCATGCCGCTAGTCAATACAGCGGTGACGCCGAATCACCTCACGACGGTTCGTCTAATCGTGGGGCTCGCTTGCGCCTGGGCATTCGCCAAGGGTGGCTATGCGATGGCCAATCTCGGCGCGCTACTGCTCGTGCTCTCGAACTTCATCGACCATACGGATGGCGAGCTTGCCCGTGTCAGCGGCAAGACGAGCCGGATCGGTCACTTTTACGACCTCGCGTCCGACGCGTTCGTTACGGTGCTGTTGTTCGGCGGCATCGGCATGGGTGTCAACGCGATGGCCCCGGGTCAATTCCCGCTGCCCGTGCCGCTGTCGGCCTCGGCGCTTGGCTGGATCGCTGGCTTCGCCGTCGCCCTGATCTTCTTCCTGCGCATGCGCATTGAGGAGCGTGTGGGTAAGGCGGGGACCAAGCAGGCCTCCGTTGGTGGCTTCGAAACCGAAGACGTGCTGTATCTGATGCCGCTCGTCACGCTGTTCGACGGCACGCGCGGCTTCCTGATTGCCGCCGCCATCGGCGCACCGCTCTTCGCGCTGCTGGTCGTGGCCGATTACGTGCGCGTGATGCGCCGCCCGCTGCCGGTGAAGACTGACGAATCGGCCAAGGCAGAATCCGCCTCGGCCGCTCCAGTCGCCCCGATGGCGCCCGCCGCATTTGCCGCAGACGCCGAGATCGAACGCGCCCTCGATGCCGTGGACTTCGACGGCGTCACGCGTGAGTTCAAGTCGCAGGACGCCTTCGTCTATATGGAGAAGTTCCTGCCGCAGTCGGTCACGGAGCAACTGATCGCCGCCGCGCGCGCGGTCACGCCGAGTGTGAACCGCAACTATCTGCCCGGTCACAAGCAGGGCGGTAGCGTGAGCCGTCATACGCTCGACGAGCTGGCCCCGTTCGTGGCCGAGCTGTACCGCTCGCCTGCCCTGATCGGTTTCCTCGAGCGTCTGGCCGGTGAGAAGCTGCTGCCGTCGCCGCAGGAAGACCCGCATGCGTATGCGCTGTATTACTACACGCGTCCGGGCGACCACATCGGCTGGCACTATGACACGTCCTACTACAAGGGCCGCCGCTACACGCTGCTGCTCGGTGTGGTGGACCAATCGAGCTGCAAGCTCGAATACCGACTGCACACGCGCAATCCCGGCGCGACACAAGTCGACGGCGCCGTGGCGTATCCGCCGGGCGCGCTGGTGTTCTTCGACGGGGACAAGCTGCATCACCGGATCACGCCGCTCGGCGATAACGAGGAGCGTATTTCGCTCACGTTCGAGTATGTGACCGACCCGCGCATGGGCACCTGGCAGCGCTTCATCTCGAATATGAAGGACGCGGTTGCCTACTTTGGTTTCCGGCAAGTGTTTCGTCAGATTTTTGGACGGACGAAACGCTAAATGAACCGGACCGCCATCGTCTCACTCACCCTCGGTTTCGCCCTTTTCGTCGCCCTGCTGATCTGGCAGGGCACGGGATCGGTGATGTCCACGCTGGGCGCTGCCGGTTGGGGCCTGCTGCCTATCGCCGCCTTCCACCTCGTGCCGCTGGTGCTCGACGCCGCCGCCATTCAGGTGCTGGTGTCGAAGTCGTGCACGCTCGGCCGCGCCACGCTCACGCGCTGGGTCGGCGAATCGGTCAACAGCCTGCTGCCCGCCGGGCAGATCGGCGGCCCGATCGCGATGGTGCGTCAAATGAAACAACGCGGCATGGCCGGTCGCGAAGCGGCCGCCGCCATCACCGTCAGCACCACGCTGCAAGCCGTGGCGCAAATCGTCTTCGCCCTGCTGGGACTGGCCGTGTTCGGCATCAGCGCGACGCAGAGCACCAGCGACAGCCTGTGGCTGCCCATGTTGCTCGCCACGGCACTCGTCTCCGCCCTGCTCTACGCGTTCTATGTCGCGCAGCGTCGTGGCATCTTCGGCTGGGCGTTTCGCATGCTCTCGAAGATGTCGTCCAAGCGCGACTGGTCGTCGTTGCTCGACCGTGCGGATGCCGTCGACGAAATCGTGCAACGCATGTACGGTCATCGCCGTCAGGTGCTCGCCAGTTTTCTGCTCAGCCTTGTGGGCTGGATCGTCGGGACTGTCGAAGTCTGGCTGATCCTGCAATTCATCGGGCATCCGGTGAGCTGGGTCGACGCGCTGCTGCTTGAAAGTCTCGGGCAGGCGATTCGCGGTGCTGCCTTCTTCGTGCCGGGTTCGCTCGGCGTACAGGAAGGTGGTTACCTGCTGCTCGCCCCGCTCGTGGGTCTGCCGGCCGACGCCGCGCTGGCCCTGTCGCTGGCCAAACGTACGCGCGAGCTGCTGCTCGGCGTGCCGGGCCTCGTCTATCTGCATTTCTCCGAACGTGGCTGGCGTCGTCAGCGCGCTGCGCAACAAAGCGTGCCGCTGCCCACTGCCACGGATACTGCACCGCTCTAAAGAAGGATATCGACCATGCGGGCCATCATTCTCGCAGCAGGCATGGGCCTGCGTTTGCTCCAGCCCGAAGACAAGCAGTCGCCCAAGTGCCTGCTGAAGTTCGACGGCATGTCGCTGCTGGAGCGTCACCTTCGCATGCTGGCAGCGGCTGGCATCACGGACGTCGTGCTCGCGCTCGGGTTCCATCACGAGCAAGTGAGCGAGGAACTGGAGCGTCTGAACTGGACGCCGCGTCCCAAGATTTACCTCAACCCGGAATTCAATCTGGGTAGCGTGCTCACGCTGCACACCACGGCCGAGGCCATGACCGCCGGTGGCGACGTGCTCGTCATGGATGCGGACGTGCTCTACGACCAGCGCATTTTCAACGCCCTCGTAGCGGGCAAGACCGCCAACCGTCTGCTCATCGATCGCGACTTCGAAGTCGGCGACGAGCCGGTCAAGCTGTGCCTGCGCGACGGCGTGCCGGTCGAACTGCGCAAGCAGGTCATGGTCGGCCTCGAATACGACACCGTCGGCGAGTCCGTCGGCTTCTTCCGTTTCAACGAAGCGACGGCGACGCGTCTGGCGGAAATCACCCGCGATTACGTCGAATCGGGCCGCGCCAAGATGCCGCACGAAGAAGCCGTGCGCGATCTGCTGCTCGAGCGCGGTGCGCAATTCGAAACCGCCGACGTCACGGGCTTCCCGTGGATCGAAATCGACTACCCTGAAGATGTGAAGCGCGCCGCCGATCAGGTGCTGCCGCAACTCGAACCGCTCACGATGGTGTCCGAATGAACGCTCCCGACGCATTTACCCTTCCGCCGACAGCCACGCGCGCAGCACAACTGCGCGCCATGCTCCTCAGCAATCAGCTCGAATTCCTGATGGAAGCCCACAACGGCATCTCCGCACGCATCGTGCGCGAAGCCGGTTTCAAGGGCATCTGGGCGTCCGGCCTGACCATTTCGGCGCAGTTCGGCGTTCGCGACAACAACGAAGCCAGCTGGACGCAGGTTGTCGACAACCTCGAATTCATGGCCGACGCCAGCGATCTGCCGATCCTGCTCGACGGCGACACCGGCTACGGCAACTTCAACAACATGCGACGTCTCGTGCGCAAGCTCGAACAACGTGGCATCGCTGGCGTGTGTATCGAAGACAAGGTCTTCCCGAAGACCAACAGCTTCATCGGTGGCGAACGTCAGCCGCTGGCCGACATCGACGAGTTCTGCGGCAAGATCAAGGCCGGTAAGGACTCGCAGGCCGACGACGATTTCTCCATCGTCGCCCGTGTCGAAGCGCTGATCGCTGGCTGGGGCATGGAAGAAGCCCTGCGCCGTGCCGAGGCCTATCATCAGGCCGGAGCGGACGCCATCCTGATCCACAGCAAGCTCAAGCGTGCCGATGAAATCGTGCAATTCGCGCGTGAGTGGGGCAACCGCTGCCCGCTGGTGATCGTGCCGACGAAGTACTACAGCACGCCGACCGACGTGTTCCGCGAAGCCGGAATCAGTCTCGTGATCTGGGCGAACCATCTGCTGCGCGCCGCAACGTCGGCCATGCAGTCGGTGGCTACCGAGATTCACCGCAACGAAACGCTCATCAACGTCGAAGACCGCGTCGCTACCGTGGACGAAATCTTCCGTCTGCAGGACGCCGACGAGTACACGCAGGCCGAAGACCGCTACCTGTCCGCCGCCAATGCCCCGCGCTCGGCTATCGTGCTGGCCGCCAGCCGTGGCAAGAACCTGGAAAGCGTGACGACTGACCGTCCGAAGGTCATGCTGCCGGTCGCGGGCAAGCCGCTGCTGCGCTGGCTGGTCGACGGCTTCAAGAAGCAGAACGTGAACGACATTACGGTCGTGGGCGGCTATCGTGCCGACGCGATCGACACCGCCGGGATCACGCTCGCCGTCAACGAACGTCACGCCGAGACGGGCGAACTGGCCTCGCTCGCACGCGTTGCCAACGCCTTCGCGCAAGACACCGTGGTGTCGTACGGCGACCTGCTGTTCCGCAGCTACATCGTGCGCGATCTGGTCGAGAGCGACGCCGACTTCACCGTCGTGGTCGATTCCACGGCGGCGGTCACCGCCAATGCGGCGAACGCCAGCGTGCGCGACTTCGCGTATTGCTCGGCGGGCGACGACCGCAGCCTGTTCGGTCAGCAAGCGCTGCTCGAAAAGATCAGCGGCGACGCCTCGGACGCGGGCCGCACGCCCAACGGCCGCTGGATCGGTTTGCTCGGTGTGCGTGGCGACGAAGGCCGCGCGCAACTCCAACGCGTTTTCGCCGCGCTTCAGGCACGCGCCGACTTCGACCAGCTCGGCATGCCCGAACTGATCAACGCGCTGGCCGCCGATGGTGCCAAGATCGAAGTGCAATACGTGCACGGCCACTGGCGCGGTGTGAACGACATGGAAGAATTCCGCCGCGCGGCCGATTTCGCCCATGGTCAGACGCCGTTCAGCGGCACCGCTCCGGAGACGCAAGGTGATTGAGGCAGGTCAGTTCGTCGAAGCCGCGCGCAAGCACGGCTTCACGTGGTACACCGGCGTGCCGTGTTCGTTCCTCACGCCGTTCATCAACTATGTGCTGCAAGACCCGACGCTGCACTACCTGTCGGCGGCCAACGAAGGCGACGCGGTCGCCATCGCAGCTGGCGCGACGCTCGGTGAAGGCCGTGGCGCACGCTCGGTCACGATGATGCAGAACTCGGGCCTCGGCAACGCCGTCAGCCCGCTCACGTCGCTCACATGGACGTTCCGTCTGCCGCAGTTGCTGATCGTGACGTGGCGCGGCCAGCCGGGCATTACCGACGAGCCGCAACATGCGCTCATGGGCCCGATCACGCCCGCCATGCTCGACCTGATGGAAGTGCCGTGGGAGTTGTTCCCGACCGAGCCGGATGCGATTGCCCCGGCGCTTGAGCGCGCAGTGCGTCATATGGACGAGACCGGCCGCCCCTACGCGCTCGTGATGCAAAAGGGCAGCGTGGCGCCGTTCCCGCTGCAACCGTCGGAGCGTCCGGCGCGTCCCGCACAACCGGCACCGGTGTCGGTCGTGCGCGGTGTTGCGCCGTCGGACATGCCGACGCGTCGCGACGCCCTCGCCCGCGTCATCGCGCACACGCCGCTCGAAGGTACCGTGGTGCTGGCGTCGACCGGCTTCTGCGGACGCGAACTCTACGCCCTCGACGACCGTGCCAACCAGCTCTACATGGTCGGCTCGATGGGCTGCGTGACGACGCTAGCGCTGGGTCTCGCGCTTGCGCGTCCGGACCTTCGCGTGGTCGCGCTCGACGGCGACGGCGCGGCGCTCATGCGCATGGGCGCATTTGCGACGCTGGGTGCTTACGGCCCGTCGAACCTCATCCATTTGTTGCTCGATAACGCTTCGCACGACTCGACCGGCGCACAGGCAACGGTCTCGCCGACGGTGTCGTTCGCCGGTGTGGCCGCTGCCAGCGGTTATGCCCTGGCGCTCGAAGGCGACACGCTCGACGTCATCGAACAGTTGTTCGACGGCCGCAGCCATAGCCTGAACGACGGCCCGCGCTTCGCGTGTCTGACGACGCGCCCCGGCACGCCGGACGGTCTGCCGCGTCCGAAGGTGACGCCGGAAGCCGTGAAGTCGCGACTGATGGACCATATTGCACAACGCGCACAGGCTTCGGCCTGAGCGATCCCCCTTTACGATATCTGCCGAGGAAGCTTCGCCATGCTGTTACTGAATCCGGGCCCCGTTACCCTGACCGAGCGTGTTCGCAAAAGTCTGTTGCAACCCGATCTGTGCCACCGCGAGCCTGAATTCTTCGACTTGCAGGACGAAGCCCGCGCGCGTCTGACGGCCGTCTACGGCCTCGACCCGGCCGTCTGGACGCCGGTGCTGATGACCGGTTCGGGCACGGCTGCCGTCGAGAGCATGACGGCTGGCCTCGTGCCGGAAGGCGGCCGCCTGCTGATCGTCGAGAACGGCGTGTACGGCGAGCGCATCTCGCAGATCGCAAAGCAATATCGCATCGACCACGACGTCATCCATTTCGAATGGATGCAAGCGCCGGATCTGGCGCAGATCGTTGCCAAGCTGGACGCCGCAGGCGAGCGTCCGTACACGAACGTGGCGATCATTCACCACGAGACGACCACCGGCCGTCTGAACGATCTGACGGGCATCTCGCGCGTGTGCCGTGAGCGCGGCATCGATCTGCTGGTCGACGGCGTGAGCAGCTTCGCTGCCGAAGCCATCGACTTCAACGACTCGGCCATCGTTGCCGTGGCCGCAACCGCGAACAAGTGCGTGCACGGCGTGCCGGGCGTGTCGTTCGTGCTCGTGCGCAAGGCAGCCCTCGCGAAGGCGTTCGCCCGTACCTACTATCTGGACATCGCTCGCCTCGCCAAGCTGCAAGCCGAGCGCAACACGCCGTTCACGCCGTCCGTGCAGGCTTACTACGCGCTCGTCGAAGCCCTGCGCGAACTGGACGATGCGGGCGGCTGGGAAAAGCGCCACGCGCACTATGGTGCGCTCGCCGAGCAAGCGCGCGCCGGTCTGGCTGCGCTGGGCATCGATAGCGTGCTGCCGCCGGGCGAATCGTCGGTGGTGCTGCGCGCGTACAAATTGCCTGCCGGTGTCGACTATCCGCGTCTGCACGACTGGCTCAAGGCCGACGGCTTCGTCATCTACGCCGGTCAGGGCGGTCTGTCGAAGGAACTGTTCCGTATCTCGACGATGGGCAACCTCACGGCCGCCGACATCGATCGCCTGCTGGCTTCCTTCGCCCGCCTGGTGAAGTAAGCCGGGGACAGACGTTCAGCCATGACAGATTTGCTAGCCAGCCTCCACTCCCCTGCCGAACTGCGCGCGCTCTCGCGCCCCGAATTGCGCCGTGTGGCCGACGAACTGCGCGCCTGCGTGCTCGAGAACGTTTCGCGCACCGGCGGACACCTGTCGTCGAATCTGGGCACCGTCGAACTGACGATTGCCCTGCACTATGTCTTCGACACGCCGAACGACCGGATCGTGTGGGACGTGGGTCATCAGACCTACCCGCACAAGATCCTGACGGGTCGACGCGAAGCCATGCCGACGCTGCGTCAGTGGCAAGGGCTGTCGGGCTTCCCGAAGCGCGACGAATCGCCTTGCGACACGTTCGGCACGGCGCATTCGAGCACGTCGATTTCGGCGGCACTGGGCATGGCGCTGGCCAGCAAGGTTAAGGGTGAAAAGCGTCACGCCATTGCCGTGATCGGCGATGGCGCGATGACCGCGGGCGAGGCGTTCGAAGCGCTGAACAATGCCGGTGTGTACGACGATCTGCCGTTTCTCGTCGTGCTCAACGACAACGATATGTCGATCTCGCCGCCGGTCGGCGCGCTCAATCAGTACCTCACGCGTCTGATGTCCGGTCAGTTCTACTCGGCGGGCAAGGAAAGCGTGCGCAATCTGCTGCGCAACGCCCCCGCGCCGATGCGCGAACTCGCCCACAAGCTAGAAGAACATGCCAAGGCCATCGTCTCGCCCACGGGCACGATGTTCGAGGAGTTCGGCTTCAACTATCTCGGCCCCATCGACGGCCACGATCTCGATGCGCTGATCCCGGCGCTCGAAAACATCAAGGCACTCAAGGGCCCGCAGTTCCTGCATGTGGTCACACGCAAGGGCCGAGGCTACAAGCTGGCCGAAGCCGACCCTGTGCTGTACCACGGGCCGGGCAAATTCAATCCGAGCGAAGGCATTCGTCCGGCCGCACCGGGCACCGTTTCGGCCAAGACCTACACGCAGGTGTTCGGGGAATGGCTGTGCGATGCTGCGGCGGCAGACAAGCGCGTTGTCGGCGTGACGCCAGCCATGCGTGAAGGCTCCGGCCTTGTCGAGTTCGAGAAGCGCTTTCCGGAGCGTTACTACGACGTCGGCATTGCCGAGCAGCACGCCGTCACGTTCGCGGGCGGGCTGGCGACGGAAGGGCTGCGGCCGGTCGTCGCGATCTACTCGACGTTCCTGCAACGCGGCTACGACCAGTTGATCCACGACGTCGCCTTGCAGAATCTGCCGGTCCTCTTCGCGATTGACCGTGGCGGTCTGGTCGGCGCGGACGGTGCGACCCATGCGGGTGCATACGACATCGCCTATCTGCGCTGCATCCCGAATATGGTCGTGATGGCCCCGGCAGACGAGAACGAATGCCGTCAGATGTTGCAGACGGCGCTGGGCATCGACGGCCCGAGCGCCGTGCGCTATCCGCGCGGCACCGGCCCTGGCGTGAAGACCGAAGCGGGTCTGTCGACGCTGCCGGTCGGTCGTGCGCAGGTGCGCCGTCAAAGCGCCGCCCCGGCAGGCAAACGCGTCGCGATCCTGGCCTTCGGGTCGATGGTCGCGCTGGCCGAACAAGTGGCGCAAGCCTTCGACGCGAGCGTGGTCAACATGCGCTTCGTCAAACCGCTGGACGAGGCGACGGTTTTGGAGATGGCGCGCACACACGACCTCGTGGTGACGCTCGAAGAAGCATCGGTGATGGGCGGTGCAGGTACGGCCTGTGTGGAAGCGCTCAACGCTAACGGCGTGTTGGTCCCTGTGCTTCAACTGGGCCTGCCCGACACGTACATCGATCAGGGCACACCCGCGCAACAACTGGCCTCCGTCGGCCTCGATGTGCCAGGCATCACGGCCTCGATTCGCCGGGCGATGGCTGAGCGTCTCGGCGGGTCAGTCGAGGCGGTCTAAGCAAGACCGCTGCCATCACGCCACGGATTACGCCCGGCATTGCCTGCCGGGCGCATCCATCCGCAGACGCCGGTACACAGACGTCACCACGTGTATTTCACACCGCCGCGCACTGCGAGTTGCCGGTAGTCTTGCTGCCCCCACGACCCCGACACGTTGGCCCAACCGGTCCAGCGTTTGCCCAGCAACGCGTTCAGTCCCAGCTTCGCCTCGAACCTGTCGCGCGGGTACATCGTGCCAATCGGCAGCGCATTGAACGAGACCGAGCTGTCGGTCGTCGTGCGCCACCAGTTGAACGTGAAATAAGGCTGAAACCGGCGCCCATCGTCACGAACCCACGTGCGATGCGTGCGAATGCCCAGTCGCGTGACCAGCCCCGATGAGTTCGCCCCACCGATGCGCGTGCCGTTCGGCTCGGTGAAATCGTTCTCGTGATAATCGATGTAAATGATCTGGGCCTGCGGCTCCACGACCCAATCGCCATGCAGGGGAATGGCGTAGCCGGTCTCCCCCGATATGGCGAATCCCCCCGCGTGGTACTTCGCAGCGTCCAGGGTGTCGCCGTCCACCTGGTTGTTGAACCAGCCGACCTGCGCCCACGTATCGACGTAAGCGCCCAGCTTGTGTTCGTCGTTCTGATACCAGGTCGCGTAAGCCCCGAGACTCCAGCCCTCCACCTTGCCTTGTGCGTGTGCAGGATTTCCCTGTGCCGTGGCATTGCTGTTGGCCGTGCCGTAACTGAGCATGCCACCGACGTGCACGCGATCCGTCTCGCTCAGCATCGACCAGTCGGCGAACTCCAGACCGCCGTGCAGCAAGAACGCATTGGTGCGAACGTTAAAGAGTCCGTTCGCGCTCTGCGACCGCTCCCATTTGCCGACCATACGCAACCAGCCGGATTTGGGTTTGTCGGACGCTTCGTCGTCCGTGCGCGCCATATTGAACCCTTGCTCGTTGACGTATTGCGGCTCACCAAGCCGATCATGCAGGCTATGCACGAACATTTGTCCGGCCAGTCGCTGATTCGCGAGATACGCCGCGATCTCGGGACGGTACAACGGTTCGGGATCCGGCTCCCGGTCCGAGCGTAGATACCAGACGTTGGTACCACTGCCGTCCTCAGCGCCGCGAAACAGGCGATATTCGTACGGACCGGCGACGACACGCCGGTCCAATGTGAATGCGCCGCTGTCGCTGGCCGACGGTGCCGTGCCGAGAATGTCCACTAATGCAATGCCGTTCCCGGTCGTCAGTGCACCATCGCCGCCGACGTTGCTCACACGTATGCGAGTCGCACCACCGCTGCCGGTGGCGGCCGCGTCGACGACAAGCATGTCTGAATGGCTGTTGGCACCGCCCTCGTTGAGCACGCTGTTGAGAAACAAACGTCCACCATTCGAGACGTAAAGACCTCCGCCATAGTTGCCCGCCGACTGGCCGCCGGAGATTACCAGCACGTTGCCCGCGACATTGCCACCACCGCTCACGTCGACGATGCCGCTGTTGGTGAATGTCTGAACACCCAGCAACTGCCCCTGCACCGGCCCGCCCAGCGACGGCGTATTCACCTGATAGCCGAGCGGGAGATAGGCCCCTGTCGCATCGAACGTGGCGACGCCCGTGGTCGGCTGCCCGGCCAGCGAAAGCACGCCCGCATTCACGATGGCGTTGCCGCTGGCAGTCCCAAGACTGTTCGCGGCGATGCGCCAGGTATCTTTGACGCCGCTTCCGGTCGTATCGGCGAAGTTGCGCAAGGCCCATGTCCCGGTGTTGTTGATCGTCGTAGCCGCGCCGGTTGCCGTGACGAGGCCCGTCACCTGCCCGCTGTTGTCGACGGTGAACCGCGTGCCTGCGGCCTGTGCGTCGCCTCGAATAGCCACATCGCTCAGGGCGGCGACGGTACCCGAGTTCGTGACTGATTGCGCACCGCCATTCACTTGAATGCCCGCACTCGTCCCCCACCCTGCCGAGATCGCACCTGCGTTGCTGACGCTCACGGTGCCCGACGTCGTTTGCGCATCGATACCCGACGACCCGGTGCCGAGTGTGGAGATCGCACCGGTGTTCGCGACCGAGACCGTGCCGCCGCCGGTGGAATTCGCCCAAATGCCCTGGCTGCCGGACGCACCACTGGTCTGAATGGGGCCATCGTTGACGATGGACTGTCCGCCGCTCACTGTCAGCGTTCTGATCCCCTGCTGCGCGTTGCCTCGGGCGCGAAGCGTGCCCGTATTCGTGACGAAGACATCGCCGTGCCCCAGCCCGCCCAGATAGGCGTTGCTCGCGAGGATCGCGGCACCGGAACCGTTGACGTCGATCAGCGGCCCCGTATTCTGGATCGCGACCTCGGCCCCCTGACTCAGTCCCTGAATGCCGAACGATCCCACGCCGGTTCCGTCACCGCCTCCCGCGTCCGAATGCGTGACGATGGTGCCTTGTGAACGAATGGTGACGGTGCCGTCGGTGGCACCGGTGGTCGCATAAATGCCATTGGCATTCGAGTTGAATGTCTCGATGCGCGCACCGGTGTAGGTGATGTCGACATTGCCCGCCGACGCGGCATCGATACGTATACCGCCAGCGCCATTGCCATGCGCCTCGATGGAGCCACCGTAGTTCACGCTTGCGTGGCCGCTCCCCGCGCTCACGATGATCCCGTATCCACGGCTGGCCGTGGGACTGCCGGTGACGACGATATCGCCGTTGCCGGTAATCGAAACGTCACCCGTGCCCTGCGACAGCACGTAGATGGCGCGTGCGCCGGTGTCGTCGGCGGTCGTGCCCACACGAAGCGTGCCGCGATTGTCGACCGAGACCGAACCGTTGCCCGTCGTGCCGTTCGTGACGTAGATACCGTGCCCGCCCCCCCCCGACGTGGTGATCGCCCCGGTGTTGGCGACCGTCACGCTTCCGCCCGGAGAGACGGCGCGAATACCGAAGCCATTGACACCATTGGTCGTCAGCGCCCCACTGTTCTGAACGCTGACATTGCCGTTGGTGGTCTCGGCAAACACACCGAAGGCATTGCGCCCGATCGCCTGCACGTTGGCAGCATTGGAAATTTGCGAATTGCCGTCGACAGAACGGGTGTGCACTCCGGCATGATTCCCTTGCGACGAGGTGTCGGTGTTGTCCACCACGAACGACACACCACTGCCGACTCCCGCGACGGCATTCCCCGCACCGGTCGCCTTGACCCAGACACCATTGCCGCCGACCGTCGAAATGGTGCCTGCACCACTGTGACTGACTAATGCGTTCCCGCCACCGCTGGCGTTGATATCGATACCGTCGTGTTCGTTGCCGAGCACACGGTTGTCGATCGTCAGCGTAGTCCCCTGTGTGACCACGACTGACGACGATCCGCTTGTGGCGTTTGCAATAGCAACGGCATCGAGCGCAGCCCCCGTCGCAGCGACCGAATTGACGCCGCCGTCGATCGCGATGCGCGCATCGGATGCCGGGGCCGTGCCGCCGGGATTCGTAATTTGCACATAGATGCCATTCAACGCAGACGGGGGCGATGTCGATATCGCCGTGCCACTCACGTTTAATGTCGCATTGGCACCCACGCCAGTGGCCCGCAAGACGTGTCCGACTGTCGTTGAGAAGGTCGTGCCTGACGTTGTCGAAAGACTCGCCGCGTTACCCGCAGCGGGCTGACAGAAATAGCCGGACGTGTACTGACCCGTTGGGACCACGCCGCACAGGGCGGATTGCGCGTGACCGTCCTGACTCGCAACGGCCAATGCGATGCAGTGTGAGATGGCAATCGCACTTGCAGGACTACGAAGCAAGGCGCCACGCTGTATGTCATGCGCTGCACGACTGAATCGCATTCGCCCCCCTTTTCGGCTCACCGTCTCACAAGTGAACTGCACGTTTTAGGGGCGATTATTAATCCAACAAAAGCGAACAAACAACAAAATAAGTCAATTTAAAACAACGTAGTAATTTCAATATTTTTTATATTTGAAGTTTAAATACAACTTAATTGTTTCCATCATCGCGTGCAAAGCGCATCCGAATATTCGAACGCACAATGACATCGGGCGCATCAACGATGCGCCCGATGTCATGACGGCCCCCCGCCCTTCAGTCGTTACGACTTCGGCGGTACAACCTTCTCGCGCGGCTTACCCATCAGCACCGGCTGGAAGAACACCGCACCGATGAGCGTACACACCAGCGACAGCGCCAGCAGCTTGCCCATGCTCGACGTGCCCGGGTGATGCGACAGCCAGAGACTGCCGAACGCAATGCCCGTGGTTGCCGCAGACAGCACGATCGCCTGCGTGAGACCGGACGCCAGCAAGCGGTACTGCCCGTGACGCCATGCGATCACGTAGTAGATCTTGAACGCGACCCCGACACCCAGCAGCAACGGCAGCGCGATGATGTTCGCGAAGTTCAGCGGCAAACCGATCAGCACCGTCACCTCAAGCGTGACGGCCGCCGAGACCAACAACGGGACCAGCGTGCGCAGCACGTCGCCGAAGTTGCGCAGCGCCAGCCAAAGCAGAATCGTGATCGACAGCAAGGCCCACGCGCCCGCCTCGATGAACGCGCGAATGATCGTGTTGGCCGAGCGCAGAATCGAAATCGGACCGCCGACGGCGTCCGGCGTCGTGCGCAGCACGGCCTCGGTGAATTTGCGCAGCATCACGTCGTCGCTCGGGTCCGCACCCTTCTCCACGCGTGGCGAGATGTTGACGAGCGCGCGTCCGTCAGCGGCCACCCACTGCGACGCGATGTCCTTCGGCAACGATTCACGCGTCACCGAATGCGGCTGCAAGGCGTCGCGCAGTTGGCCGAGTGCCAGCTTGAGCGGGTCGGCAATCGCACGGTCTGCACGGTCACGCGTGGCCGGATCGGCCGCTGCGAGCTTGCGCATCGCCGCAGCCAGACGCTGCGCTTCCTTCGCGCCCTCACCCGGGTAATCGAGTGCGGCGTCTTCCAACTGGCCTGCGGCCGTCTTGAGCGCCGAGATGCGTGTCGCATCCGGCACAGCGGCCAGCGGCGTTTGCGTGAGCACCGGCAGCAGCGACTTCGCCGCCGTGCCGATCATCGCCAGCTTGGCGGGCTGGTCGGACGGTAGGAACGTGGTGAGCGTCACCACGCGGCCGATCTCCGGCACGGCACGCAGCTTCGCGGCTTCGGCGTCGGCATCTGCGAGATTCGGCGCGAGCAACTGCACATCGTTGACACCCGCTTCCGGCGAATTCGACAGATCGATGAGCGTCGCCATCGACTCCGTATGCGGGTCCTTCAGGTGCAGCGGATTGAAATCGAAGTGCAGATGCGCGAGCAACGGCAGCCCGGCAATGACCAGCGCAAGCGTGCCGTAAAGCAACGGCTTGCGGTGCTTCTCGGTGAAATCGTCGACCGGCCCGAGGCTGCGGAACCCGGGCGGACTCGGCTCACCCTTCGGCTTGAACACGCTGATGAGGGCCGGGAGCAACGTAATCGCCGACGGGAACGCCACGCACAGAATGCCGACGCCCGCGATCAACCCCAGTTCGGATACGCCGCGATAGTCGGTCGGCAAGAACGAGAAGAAGCTGGCCGCCGTGGCCGCTGCGGCCAGCGTGAGCGGCATCGCAATCTGCTTGCCTGCGCCACTCAATGCGCCGCGCAACACTTCATCGCCCGATTTGCCTTCGTCGTGTTCCAGACGATGGCGCTCTTCGCGATAGCGCACGCCAAACTGAATGCCGAAGTCCACGCCGATACCGACGAACAGCACGGCGAACGCCACGGAAATCATGTTGAGCGCGCCGACCATCATCAGACCGAGCGCGAACGTGACGGCAAGCCCTGCGAGCAAAGTGATGAAGACCGCGAGAATCATCTTGCCCGAGCGCACCGCCAGCCACAGCACCACGAGCACCGCGAGCAACGTGATGACGGCGTTCGGCCCGGCGTCCTGACGCACCGATGCGAACTCTTCGTCCGACAGCGGACGCGGACCGGTGAGGCGCACCGTCGCGCCGTAGCGCTCGGCAAGCTTCAGGTCGGCGACGGCGTCACGAATACGCGTGGCCGCGTTGGCGCCCGCTTCGAGCGCGCCGTAATCCAGCACCGGCTGCACCTGCACGTAGCTGCGCGCGACGGTATCGGGCGCGACCAACGCGCGCCACGACATCGCGGCCGGACGACTGGCGAGCACGGCTTCCGAGGCGTCCGCTGCGTTGCCCAGCAGGCGCGACATATCGGAGAGCTTCACCTGACCGGTTAGCAACGGCGTCTGCAACGTCACGGACAGCAGGTTCGACAGACCGGCGAGGCTCGGATCCTGCGCGAGACGGTTGAGCAACGGTTTGGCGTCTTCGAGCTTGCCGGTAAGCGATTTGACGTCGTCCGTCGACGCGAACAACAACGCGTTGTGCGCGAAGAAATCGCCCGCGCCGGGACGGCTCACCGCGCGAAACACGTCCGTCTCGCTTTCCAGCTTGGCCGCCAGCTCGGCCGCAGCCTTGTCGGCGAACTCGGCGGCGGGTGCTTGTACGACGGCCAGCGTCAGGTCGGTCTTCTGCGGGAACGCACGGTCGATTTCACGACCGCGTTCGGCGGCCGGGGTATTCAGATCGATCAGGCTGGAGACGTCGGTGTTGATCGCGAAATGCTTGGCGACGTACACGCAACTGGCCACCACGAGCAGCAGCGAAGCGAAGATGACCGGGTACGCGTGCTTCGCCGAAAAACGGACGATGCGCACGACGAGCGAAGTCAGCATGAAGCGGTTCCGGAAGAAAGTGGAAGTCTCACTGTGACGTCCGACGCATTGTCTGCCACCACCCAATACGTAACGAAAGGTTAAACATTGGCGGGAATCAGGAACCAATCGCGGAGAAAGTCCGTCGATCAGCCAGAGAATGCGCAGTGAACAGTGAATTTACAAAATCGCAGCAGTATACAGGGGCCGGGTGTGCGTCACGTGCACTACACTACGGCCTACCCCCGAATCCAACCTATTCAGACAAGCTGGCATGAATAAATTCCTGATGACGGTGGCTGCCGTCGCATTGAGCGGTATCGGCAGCGTAGCGACCGTATCCAGTGCCTGGGCGCAGGCAAGCGCCAACCCGAACGACATGGTGAAGACGGCCGTCGAGACGGTCGTCAAGGGCGTGAAGGCCGATCCGGCGGCCAAGACCGGTGATGTGACCGCCACGGCGCGCGTCGTCGCCCGCGACTTCCTCCCGTATGCCGACTTCCAACGCACCACGCGCTTTGCCGTCGGCCCCAAAGCCTTCGACGCCGCGACGCCCACCCAGCAACAGCAGGTCTTCGAACAGTTCCAGCAACTGCTCGTGAACACCTTTGCGCTGCAACTCTCGCAAGTGCGCGGCAACGACCTGACGTTCAAGTTCGATCCGGCGAAGCTCACCGCAAACAGCAGCGACGTGGTGGTCGGTGCGACTGTCAGCGGCACCGGCGACAACCTGTCTGTCGCTTACCGTCTCACCAAGACCGACAAGGGCTGGAAGATCTACGACATCAACATGATGGGCGAGAACGTGGCCAACGCCTGGCTCATCCAGTTGTATCAGCCGCAGTTCAAGGCGCGCATCGCTCAGGGGGGCATCGACAGCCTGATCGCCTACCTGCGCGAGAAGAACGAGCGTTTCGGCAAATAAAATCAAAGACTTAGAGAAGCCATTCGCTTCCAGCCAGGCAGATTGAATGACCGTTCGCCGAGATTTGCGGGGAATGGCAGCAGGATCGGCGCAGAACTCACCCAGATCGGCGCCGATTCGTCAACATTTATGCAACACTTGCGGGCGCTCTCCTACCGGGGGTCGTCAGCAATATTTGGCAGCCACGGTTACAATCGCTGCTTGTCAAACGACCGGACGGCGGTCCCCCCACGGGTGTGTACGAATTGCCATCGAAACTGGCCTTGTACGCTCCATCGCGCCTTGCTTCGAGGTGCATGGAAGCCCGATAGAAACCGCCATCCCGGCCGACCTGAGCCGGAGAGCTGAATGCAAGTCTTACTTGCCCAACCCCGCGGGTTTTGTGCGGGTGTCATACGTGCCATCGAGATCGTAGAACGTGCGCTGGAAAAATACGGCGCGCCGGTCTACGTTCGTCATGAGATCGTCCATAACAAACACGTAGTCGATTCGCTCAAGGCGAAGGGTGCGCGCTTTATCGCCGAGTTGTCCGAAGCCCCTGCGGGCGCTGTCACCATTTTCAGCGCTCATGGCGTCGCACGCGTCGTCGAGCAGGAAGCGGAGATTCGCGGTCTGAAGGTGCTCAATGCCACCTGCCCGCTCGTCACCAAGGTGCACATTCAAGGCAAGAACTACGTGTCTGCCGGCCGTGAAGTCATTCTGATCGGTCACGCCGGGCACCCGGAAGTCGAAGGGACGATGGGCCAGATCGACGGTCCGGTTCACCTCGTGCAGACCGAGGCCGATGTCGACGCACTGCCGCTCGCCATCGACACGCCGGTCTCGTACGTCACGCAGACCACGCTGTCGGTCGACGAGACTCGCGGTATCATTGCTGCGCTGCAACGTCGCTTTACCAATATCGTCGGCCCGAACACCAAAGACATCTGCTACGCCACGCAGAATCGCCAGACCGCCGTGCGCGAGCTGTGCGAGCGTGTGGACGTACTGCTCGTGGTCGGGGCGACGAATAGCTCGAACTCGAACCGCCTGCGCGAAATCGGCTCCGAAATGGGGCTGCCGAGCTATCTCGTGGCCGACGGCTCCGAGGTAAATCCGGAATGGGTGCGTGGCAAAGCCCGCATCGGCATTACCGCAGGGGCGTCCGCGCCCGAGCGCATGGTCGAAGACGTGATCGATGCGCTGCGTCGCATCGACACGGTCGAAGTGACTCTCATGGACGGCATCGAGGAAACCATCCAGTTCCGCTTGCCGTCGGAATTGACCAAAGACGAGCCGGTCGCCGCACGCCACGCGGTCGCTGGCTAACGCTATACGAACAGGAGCCGAACTTGGCCATCCCCTTCCTTCAACAGGCGTATGTTGGCGCCTATCTGATGAAGCAACGCTTCAAGGGCACCAAACGCTACCCGCTGGTGCTGATGCTCGAACCGCTCTTCCGCTGCAACCTGGCCTGCTCGGGCTGCGGCAAGATCGACTATCCGGATCCCATCCTGAACCAGCGCGTCTCGCTCAAGGACTCGCTCGACGCCGTGGACGAATGCGGCGCACCGGTCGTCTCGATCGCTGGCGGCGAGCCGCTGCTGCACAAAGAGATGCCGGAGATCGTCAAGGGCATCATCGCGCGCAAGAAGTTTGTGTATCTGTGCACGAACGCCCTGCTGCTCGAAAAGAAGATCGACGACTACGAGCCGAGCCCGTTCTTCGTGTGGTCGATCCACCTCGACGGCGACCGTGAAATGCACGACGCCGCAGTGTCGCAAGAAGGTGTGTACGACCGCGCCGTGTCCGCCATCAAGCTGGCGAAGTCGCGTGGCTTCCGTGTGAACATCAACTGCACGCTGTTCAACAACGCCGATCCGGAAAAGGTCGCCAAGTTCTTCGATTCGACGAAGGACCTGGGCCTCGACGGCATCACCGTGTCGCCGGGCTACGCTTACGAGCGCGCTCCGGACCAGCAGCACTTCCTGAACCGTTCGAAGACCAAGCAACTGTTCCGCGACATTCTCAAGCGCGGCAACGGCGGCAAGAACTGGACGTTCAGCCAGTCGAGCCTGTTCCTGGACTTCCTCGCCGGTAACCGTTCGTACCACTGCACGCCTTGGGGCAACCCGACGCGTACGGTGTTCGGCTGGCAGCGTCCGTGCTACCTGCTCGGCGAAGGCTATGCCAAGACGTACACGGAACTGATGGACACCACCGACTGGGACAAGTACGGTGTGGGCAACTACGAGAAGTGCGCCGACTGCATGGTGCACAGCGGCTTCGAAGCCACGGCCGTGAACGAAACCATCTCGCACCCGCTGCGTGCTCTGGGCGTGGCGCTCAAGGGCGTGCGTACGGAAGGCAAGATGGCGGACGACATCTCGTTCGCCAAGCAGCGTCCGGCTGAGTTCGTGTTCTCGAAGCACGTCGAGATCAAGCTCGACGAACTGCGCCGGGCCAAGGCGTAAATGCCGTCGCGAGTGCTGGTCACCGGCGCCTCCGGGTTCGTCGGTTCTGCGGTAGCACGTACGGCGCTCGCGCGCGGTCATGAGGTTCGCCTGCTGGTGCGTGGCACCAGCCCCCGGGCGAACCTCGCCGACCTGCCTGTCGAGGTCGTGGAAGGCGATATGCGCGACGCGGCATCGATGCAGCGCGCGCTGACCGGCGTGGACGCCCTGCTCCACGTGGCCGCCGACTACCGCCTCTGGGCGAAAGATCCCAACGACATCATGCGGGCCAATATCGACGGCACGCGCACGGTGATGGAAGCCGCGCTGCGTGCAGGCGTCGAACGTGTGGTGTACACCAGCAGCGTTGCGACACTGCGTGTGCATGACGCCACTGGCCCTGTCGACGAAACCTCCCCGAACGAAGAAGCCACGACCATCGGCGTGTACAAGCGCAGCAAGGTCGCGGCCGAACGTCTGGTCGAGCGCATGATTGCGAACGACGGCCTGCCCGCCGTGATCGTCAATCCGTCTACGCCCATCGGGCCGCGCGACATCAAGCCCACGCCCACCGGGCGCATCATCGTCGAAGCCGCGCAAGGCAAGATTCCCGCGTTCGTCGATACCGGGCTCAATCTCGTGCACGTCGACGACTGCGCCGAAGGCCATTTGCTGGCGCTTGAACGTGGGCGTATCGGCGAGCGCTACATCCTCGGTGGCGACGACGTGCTGCTGCGCGACATGCTCGCCAGCATCGCTGGCATGGTCGGACGCAAAGCGCCGAAGATCGCCTTGCCGCGCTGGCCGCTGTATCCGCTTGCGATGGCAGCGCAAGGCGTGGCGCGATTCACTGGCAAAGAGCCGTTCGTGACGGTCGACGGCCTGAAGATGTCGCGTTATCACATGTTCTTCTCCTCCGAGAAGGCCAAACGCGAGCTGGGCTACACGGCCCGCGCCTATCCCGAAGGCCTGCGCGACGCGCTCGCCTGGTTTGGTTCTGCCGGATATCTCTCATGACTGTTTTGGCCTGGATCGCCGCGTTGTCGCTGGCCATCTGGATCTACCTGCTGATCTCGCAAGGCGATTTCTGGCGTGCGCGTGAGCGCGACGATCTGAACGAAGACCGTCTACCCGCCCCCGCCGTGTGGCCTGCCGTTGCCGTCGTCATTCCGGCGCGCAACGAGGCCGAATCGATCGGTCAGGTGGTCGAGTCGCTTTGCCGTCAGGACTACGCGGGACGCCTGCGCATCGTCGTCGTCGACGACCAGAGCAGCGATGGCACAGCGGACCTCGCGCGCGAAGCTGCGGCCCGCGCCGCCGCCGACGGCCTGACGCGTCGCGTGGATGTCCTCTCGGGCCAACCGTTGCCCGGCGGCTGGACTGGCAAGATGTGGGCGGTGCGTCAGGGCGTCGCATTCGCGAGCGATCCGGCGACCAACGACGATGGCATCCGCCCCGAATACCTGCTGCACACCGACGCCGACATCGCGCATTCGCCCGACAACGTGCGCCGTCTGGTGACGCGTGCGACGGGCGACAACCGCGTGCTCGTCTCGCTCATGGCAAAGCTGCGTTGCACGGCATGGTTCGAGCGCACGCTGATTCCGGCGTTCGTGCTGTTCTTCCAGATGCTGTACCCGTTCGCCTGGGTCAACGATCCGAAGAAGAAAATGGCGGCCGCGGCCGGTGGCTGCATGCTGATCCATCGGCCGTCGCTCGAAGCCGGTGGCGGCATCGAAGCGATTCGCGACGAGATCATCGACGATTGCGCGATGGGACGCATGCTCAAGAAGCAAGGTCCGATCTGGCTGGGACTGACGGAGCGCGCCGTGAGCGTGCGTCCGTACGACAACCTCGGCGAGATTCGCAAGATGGTGTCGCGCACGGCTTACGCGCAGTTGCAGTACTCGCCGGTGCTGCTGGCGGGCACGATCGTGTCGTTGCTGCTGACGTTCATCGTGCCACCGGTCATGACGATCTTCGGTTCGGGCATCGGCCAGTGGCTTGGGCTCTTCGCGTGGATTGCGATGACGATTTCGTATCTGCCGATGCTGCGTTTCTACCGTCAGCCGTCGAGCTTCGGTCCGATGCTGCCGCTCGTGGCCGCGCTCTATACCGTCTTCACGTTCGACTCGGCGCTGCAACACTGGCGCGGTCGCGGTGGGATGTGGAAGGGTCGTGCGCAGGCGCGCGGTCAGCAATCGTCGGACGTTTGATTTCAGCCTTTCGCAAAATTCAAAACCCCACAAGATGCTTGCACTTGTGGGGTTTTTTAATGCCGAAGTCTTAAGTCGCTCGTTTGTATCGAACGCCTGTCGAGTCAGGACGCCGTCTTCCGCGGAACGTAGTAGATGTAGTTAACGGGCCCATCAGGCGTCAAGAAGCTCCCCTGCCCCGCCTCGGCCTCAGTGCCACCGGTGATGACGAATACTTGTAACCGTCCGGGCGTTAGAGACGGAAGTACCGTGTTGATCTGTTTGTCGTTGATGATATTGAAGGTGCGCGCGAAGATTTTCGTCGACGACGTCGAGTCCAGGAAATAGACTGACGTAGCCTTCGAGAACCCGTCACCCATAATCGAGATACTGGCGTTATTCATATCCGCCAGCTCTTGAGGGACGACCTTGGAGATGGATGCCATATTCGACTCCTGCAGACGCGCCTCCCACACGGGAAGCTAACTGCAATTTAGGCAACGCATCGCGTTCACGCACCTGTCAACGTTGACAGGCTTTCCTGCGGGCGGCTGTCGTCATGATCGCTGAAGCCGACGACAGGCGTCTCTGTCAGCGCGACGTCCACCAGATCGACGATTCAACAGAACATCAAATCCCCGCCGCCACCGCGCCGAACCCTTCGCCAAGTCGCAGCGCGATGATCTGGCGTCCGTGGCGCATCGCATCCTTCGCAAGCCCCGCATCCTTACCAACGCGAAGCAACGCTGGCAATTGCAGCGGGTTCTTCGCAAGCGATCCCAGCACGCCAAGCAAATTAACCGAGCCATCGGCCCGCATACCGGCGAGCGCCGCAGGAGGCAACGAGCGTTCGGCAGGATCGATCACCACACGCGCAACGACGAACGGCAACCCATGCGCCTGCGCTACACGCGCGACGATATGCGACTCCATGTCGGCCGCCGCCGCCCCGCTCTCGCGAAACAGCGCCGCCTTGTCCTCCGCCGTCACCACCGGTGCCGTCAGCCCGGCCAGATCGGCCCGCAGTGCGGCGGGCAACGCACGACGTAACGCATCGGCCCACGGGATCGACGTGACGGACTCACGGGCCTGCTGTGGCATGTCGAGCACCTTGTGCGCAATGATCCACTGCCCCGGCTTCACGCCGGGAATCAGCCCGCCCGCCGTGCCGAAGCTCACCAGCCCGCGCGCGCCTTCTGTGGCGATGACAGCCTCCAGCTCCGCCGCCAGCGTGGCGTTCTGCGCGCAGACCACACGCACGCCTTCACCCTTGGCGATGCGGGCCTCGAACGGCATACCGGTCACGACGATGATGGGCTGGCTCATGCACTTCCTTACGGGATGGGGATGGGAATGGGGATGACAACAAAACGAATCGCCCCGACGATCAACGCGAAAACGGTCGATGCCGGGGCGACGATACCTGAAGCAGGCGATGTGCGTCGATGTGACGTGCTTACATCCCGCAAGGCACCGGACAGTCGTTACGCACCGTCAGATTACGGAAACGCGCGAGCGCCCACAGCGGGAAGAACTTGCGATAGCCGTGGTAGCGGAGATAGAACACGCGCGGGAAGCCCGTCGCCGTGTAGATGTCTTCGTCCCACAGCCCTTCGTCGTTCTGTGTGTTCAGCAGGTAATCGATGCCGCGCTTGACCGCCGGATGATCGGCCTTGCCCGCCGCCATCAGACCGAGCAGCGCCCAGGCCGTTTGCGACGACGTACTCGGCGCGGCTTCATAGCCCTTGTATTCGAGCTTGTAGCTGTCGCCGTCCTCGCCCCAGCCGCCGTCGGCATTCTGGATCGAGAGGAGCCACTGCGCAGCACGGGCCATCGCCGGATGTTCCGGCAGAATACCCGCCGCCGCGAGACCGCACATCGCCGACCACGTGCCGTACACGAAATTCATGCCCCAGCGGCCGTACCAGCTACCGTCGGCTTCCTGATCGTCGAGGATGTACTTCAGCGCCAGATCGGCCGACGCACGGCGCTCCGGCGACTGCGGCAGTTGCGCGAGCATCGACAGGCAACGTGCGGAGACGTCCACCGTCGGCGGATCGAGCAGCGCGCCGTGGTCCGAGAACGGAATGTTGTTCAGATACAGATGCGTGTTCTCCGGCTCGAATGCGCCCCAGCCGCCGTTGCTGCTCTGCATACCGATGACCCACTCCGTGCCGCGATCGATCGCGTACCGCATCGCACGGGTGTTCGCGTCGGCGCCGTCCACCTTGTCGTTTTCAAATTTACCGGCAAGCTTCTCGTAGCGATCCATCGCCATCGCGACCACGGCCGTGTCGTCCACATCCGGATAGTGCGGGTTCGCGAACTGGAAGGCCCAGCCGCCCGGACGCACGTTCGGACGACGCGAGATCCAGTCGCCGCGCACGTCGAGAATCTGCAACGGGATGAGCCATTCCAGCCCCTTACCCGCCAGTTCGATAGCACGCTTGTCACCCGTTTCCAGCAGTGCATGGGCCGACAGCGCGGTGTCCCACACCGGCGACAGGCACGGCTGCACGTACGTCTCGTGATCGGCGGGCGTCACCAGTTTCTCGACCGACCTGCGGGCGATCGCGCGGCTCGGATGATCTTCCGGGTAACCAAGTACGTCGTACATCATGACGGCGTTGGCCATCGCCGGATAAATCGCGCCCAGGCCGTCTTCACCGTTCAGACGCTCTTCCACGAACTCGACCGCGCGCTTGACCGACTTCGCGCGCAGCTTCTTCGGGAAGAACGGATCGAGCGCGCGCAGCACGTGATCGACACCCGAGAAGAACGTGAACCAGAAACGGCTCTGATGCGGGGCGCGCTTGGGTGGACCAACATCCTTAGGGCTGCCGATAAACAGTTCGTCGATGGTCACGCCCTTCGGATTGCGCGCGAGCGGACGCTTGGCCTGCAACACGAGCAACGGCACGATCACCGTGCGCGCCCAGTACGAGACCTTCGACAGATGGAACGGGAACCACTGCGGCAGCAGCATGATTTCGACGGGCATCATCGGCACCGCCTTCCATTCGACCACGCCGTAGAGCGCCAGCAAAATGCGCGTGAAGACGTTCGAATTCTGCGCGCCGCCACGCGAAATGATGGCTTCACGCGCGCGCACCATGTGCGGCGCATCGATCGGCTCGCCGATCATCTTGAGCGCGAAATACGCCTTCACGCTCGCGCTCATGTCGAACTTGCCGTTGTGGAACAGCGGCCAGCCGCCGTGCTCGCCCTGAATGCGACGCAGATACGCGGCGACCTTCGCTTCGAGATCGGCGTCGACCTTCTCGCCCAGATGGTGACGCAGCAGCACGTACTCGGCCGGAATCGTCGCGTCGGCTTCCAGTTCGAACAGCCAGTGACCGTCGTCCTGTTGCAGGTCGAGCAGCGCCGTAATCGAGCGGTCGATACCGGTTTCAAGCGTCTGCGTCGCCATCGCCGTACTCACCTTTTGAGCGAGTTCGGTGTGCAGTTTGAGGTCCACGGCCGTGGCAGTGGCCGTGCGTCGCGCTTCCTTTTCGGAAGCATCGCGTATCGTATCCATGGCGTTCTTGCCTATTCAAAGGCGATAGAGCGGCGCGCGTTACGCGCCGGTTAAACATTTAATGCCGCAGTGACGGTTGCAACCGGTCAGACGCGGTGCAGCAGATCGGCCGCCAGATTCCCGCTGCGCAGCGCGCCCTCGATGGTCGCGGGCAGGCCGGTCGCCGTCCAGTCACCGGCCAGCAGCAGATTGCGCCAGCGCGTCTTCGCACCGGGGCGACGCTTGTCCTGCGCGGGCGTCGCCGCAAACGTGGCGCGCTTCTCGCGCACCAGTTGCCACACCGGCATCGGCGTGGACGGAATCTTGCAAGCTTTGGCGACCTCTTCCCAGATGCGAAGCGCGAGCGATTCGCGCGACTCGTCAAGCAGATGGTCGGCCCCGCTGATCGTGACCGAGAGACGGCCGTCGAACGCGAAAATCCAGTCGCTCACCCCGTTCACCACGCCGATCATCGGCGGGCAACCCGGCGGCGGCGGCACCTGGTAGTGCGCATTGACGATGGCACGGTACTCGTCCGGCGTCGTCAGCGACGGCACCAGCGACGCCGCCACGTTCGGCGGCACCGCCAGCACCACGACATCTTCGGCGGCCAGCGGCTCAGGCCCGTCGCCAAAATCGATGGCTTCGACGCGGCTACCGTCCGCAGCGAAATGCAATTCGCGCACACGGTGCTGCATCATCACGCGCGCACCCTTGGCTTCCAGATACGCCAGCGCAGGCGTCACGAACGAAACGTCCAGCCCTTCCGTGGCAATCAGCGGATGGCAGGACTTACCGCCCGGCACCAACGTTTCGCGCAGCACCGCCCCGGCCATCTGCGCCGAGCCCTCCGCCGGATCGGCGTTGAGCACCGCGAGGAACAGCGGATGAATCAGCCGCTTGTACAACATCGGCGGGCAATTCATGGCGTCGGTCATGGTGGCCTCCGGCCCCGCGCGCAGCAGCGGCGCGAGCGACAGATAGTCCGACCACTTCGTACCCGGCACGCGGGCGCTTTTGTCGAAGATCCACCACGGCAGACGCCCTTCGGAGAGCCGCACCGTCCAGCGTTCGTCGCTTTCGAGATCGACAAACGCGAACTCGGCGCGATCCGGGCCGGTCAGCGTGTGCTCGGAGCCGATGGTGCGCGTGAACTCGCGCATCGTCGTGTTGCCCGAGAGCACCAGATGGTTGCCGTTGTCGATCACGGCGCCCAGTTGCTTATCGAAGTACGAACGGCAACGTCCACCGGCCTGCGGTGCGGCTTCGTGCAGCACCACGGCAACGCCGCGCGTGGCGAGTCTGACGGCGGCAGCCAGCCCAGCCAGGCCAGCACCAATGACGTGAACAGTACCCGCCATCAGAAAACCATCTGCCGCACGAGCATCAGAATGAGACGCCAGCGCGGCACACGCACGCGCTCGCGGGGCACGGCGAAGCCGCGCGCAATGAGTTTGTCGAGAATCGCGCCGTACGCCTTCGCCATGACGGCCGGTGCCACCACGACACGTCGCGGATGGCGCGCCATGATCGTGCGGGCGCGGGCGTAATGCTCACGCGCCTGCGCCACGAGCGGCGCACACGCCTTGTCGAGACGAGCGGCGGCGACCATGTCGGGCGTCGCGCCGACGATACCGGCGTCCGCCAGCGTTTCGCGCGGCAGATAGACGCGGCCAATGCCCGCATCTTCGTCGATATCGCGCAGAATATTCGTCAACTGCAGCGCACGGCCCAGGTGATACGACAGATCGATGCCGTCCTGCTCGGGCATGCCGAACACCTTGACCGACAGACGGCCAACGGCGCTCGCCACACGGTCGCAATAGAGGTCGAGCGTAGGCAGATCGGGAGCGACGATGGGACCGCAGGCGTCCATTTCCATGCCGTCGATGACGGCGAGGAAGTCTTCGTGCTTCAGGCCGAATTGCTTGACGGCGCGTGCAAGGTTGCTCAGCGAAGGCGTCGGACGGCCGTCGTAAAGATCGGCCAGATCGCGCCGCCACACGGCCAGACGCGCCATGCGGTTCGCCGACGTGTCGTCGCCGTCGTCGGCGATATCGTCCACGGCACGGCAAAAGGCGTAGATCTCGAACATGCCTTCGCGTTGCGCGGGCGGCAAAATGCGCATGGCAGCATAAAAACTGCTGCCCGACGCCACGCGTGCACTGCTTTGCTCAGGCGAAATTTCGATCGGTTCGGCGACGCTCACGAGGCTCCTCGTCGTACAGGGGAACAGGGTGACACTGCTAGAAAGCCCAGAGAATTCTGGCAAAGGGTGAAGTATACCGGGGATTGGCACGACTTTCCCGACAGGATGAGGAGCGATGACATAGAATCTCGGGGCATTGCGCGCCGCCCCGGGGTTTCGGCTCTCGAAACCAAATTTCGAGGCGGCATGGCCCTCATTCGCTTCACACTCGCCTCACACGCATCACCCGATGACTTCCGACGCCAAGATCGAGCATTACGAGAACTTCCCGGTCGCCAGTGTCCTGCTGCCGCGCGAAATGCGCGCGCCGGTAGGCGTGATCTACAACTTCGCCCGGACGGCCGACGACATCGCCGACGAGGGTGACGCCACCAACGCCGAGCGCCACGCAGGCCTTGCCGCCTATCAGGCCGAACTCAACAAGATCGCCGCCGGTCAGCCGACGTCGCCCGACATGCCGCTGTTCGCCGCCCTCGCCCGGGTGATCACCGAGCACCAGCTCTCGGTACAGCCGTTCTCCGACTTGCTCTCCGCCTTCGATCAGGACATCGAGACCAAGCGCTACGCCACGTTTGCCGACCTGCGCGACTACACGCGCCGTTCGGCCGATCCGGTCGGGCGCATCATGCTCGGCCTGTTCAAGCTCGACACGCCGGAAAACATCGCCTGCTCCGACGACATCTGCACAGCGTTGCAAGTGATCAACTTCTGGCAGGACGTGGAAGTCGACTGGCGCAAGGCGCGCGTGTATCTGCCGCAGGACGACATGGCCCGCTTCGGCGTGACCGACGCCGACATCGGCGCGCACAAGTACGACGACAAGTTCCGCGCGCTGATGCGCTTTGAGGTCGACTCCGCCCGCAAGATGATGTTGCGTGGCGCGCCGCTGGCGAACCGCGTGCCGGGTCGCTTCGGGCTGGAATTATGCTGCGTGGTGCACGGCGGCCTTCGCATTCTCGAGATGATCGAAGCCGTCGACTACGATGTCTTCCGTCATCGCCCGCAACTGGGCAAGAGCGACGGCATCCGCGTCTTCCTGCGCGGCCTCGGCATGAAGCTAAGCGGCCGACCGCCGAAGACCTGAGCGTCCAGGCATTTCAGCGCCGTGGCACCAACGAATGCCTCGGTGCTGGCGCTTCTCTACCCTCCACGCCTACCTTAACGTGATGGGATAGCGCGTTCTGCCTGCCGGATGACGAGACGATCTCGTTCAGGTCACCGGCCGCAGAACGCTCGTCCATCCCTCACGGAGTCCGGGCACGTGAATCTGCCTGCCAGCCTGCAACGTCTCGCCTCGAACCGTTCGCCAGTGCGCTCGCACGCCGGGGTGCTGTTCGCTATCGTCATCGTGACCTGGGGTGTGAACTGGCCGGTCAGCAAGGCGCTCCTCGCGCACGTCTCTCCGTGGTGGAGCACTGCGCTTCGCTCAGCCATCGGCATGGCGACGCTGTTTGTCATCTGCGCGCTGAGCCGTCGTCTCGTGCTGCCGCGTCGGGGTGATTTGCCGGTGATACTGAGCGTCGGTCTGCTGCACATGACGGCGTTCTCGCTGCTCGTCGCGCTCAGCCTGCAATACGTCAGCGCCGGACGCTCTGCCGTGCTCGCCTACACCACGCCACTCTGGGTGATGCCCGCCGCGCGCCTGTGGCTGGGCGAAGCGCTCACCCCGCGACGCCTGCTCGGGCTGGCGTGCGGCCTGCTCGGCTTGCTGGTGATGTTCAACCCCATCGCGTTCGACTGGCACGATCACAACGCCATCTTCGGCAATGCTCTCGTGCTGCTGTCCGCATTCGTGTGGGCAATCGCCATCGTCCATATGCGTGCGCACCGATGGGTCAACGGCCCGTTCGAACTGAGCCCGTGGCAACTGATGCTGGCGAGCGTCATGCTGTGCTCGCTGGCATTCGTCGTCGACGGCGCACCGCGCGTGACCGGCTGGGCCGGTTTCTCGGCATTGCTGACGTACGGCGGTGTGGTCGGCGGCGGCATCGCGTACTGGCTGGCGGGTGTGGTCACGCGCCAGTTGCCTGCTGGCGTGACGTCGCTCGGCCTGCTTGGCGTGCCCGTGGTCGGCACGCTGGCGTCGGCACTGATCCTGCGCGAGTCGCTCGGGCTGGACGTCTGGATCGCGCTCGCCCTGATTGTCGGTGGCATTGCACTCGGCACGGTGCCGCGCGCTGCGACGCCATGCCGCACCGAAGACCCTGCCTGAGCGCGCCCGCGCTTGACCCATCGCAAGAACCGTTCGCGAAGCGAATGCCAGACTGCCGGAACTGCTGCGTCGCATGCCTTCGTGCGCCAGCATTTTTCGACGAACGGATCTGACATGAACGAGCAATGGATGACGCTGGCTGGCCGCCGACTGGTGCCGGTGGTGCAAGGCGGCATGGGTATCGGCATCTCCGCGCACCGGCTGGCGGGCACGGTGGCGAAGCACAACGGCATGGGGACGATTGCGAGCATCGACCTTCGCCACCATCACCCCGATCTGCTCGCTCAGGTGGATGGCACGCGTGACAAAGCCGCCATCGAAGCCGTCAACCTGATCGCGCTCGACCGCGAAATTCGCGCAGCTAAAGCGATTGCCGACGGCAACGGTCTCGTGGCGGTCAACGTCATGAAAGCGGTGAGCGCACATGCATCGCTCGTGCGTCAGGCGTGCGAGAGCGGTGCGGACGCCATCGTCATGGGTGCCGGTCTCCCGCTCGATCTGCCCGAACTCACGGCCGCGCATCCGCACGTCGCGCTGATCCCGATTCTGTCGGACTCGCGTGGCGTCAGTCTCGTGCTGCGCAAGTGGATGAAGAAGGGTCGACTGCCGGACGCCATCGTCATCGAGCACCCCGCGCACGCGGGCGGCCACCTCGGCGCGTCGCGTATCGAGGATCTGGGCGACGCACGCTTTTCGTTCGAACGCGTACTCACGGAGTGCCGCGAAATCTACGCAACGCTCGGCATCGAATGGACGCAGGTGCCGCTGATCGTTGCGGGCGGCATCCATCGTCACGAACAGGTGCGGCACTGGCTCGCGCAAGGTGCCGCAGGCGTTCAGTTGGGGACGGCCTTCGCCGTGACCGAAGAGTCCGACGCGCATCCCGACTTCAAGCAAGTGCTGGCGAGTGCGCGTCCTGAGGACATTGCCGAGTTCACCAGCGTCGCAGGATTGCCCGCGCGGGCTGTGCTCACACCGTGGTTGAAGAAGTACCTCTCCCGCGAGACGGCCTTGCAGGCGAAGGCGAAAGTGCGTCAGTGTCTGGAAGGATTCGATTGCTTGCAGGCGTGCGGCTTACGTGACGGCGTTGCGCGCATCGGCCAGTTCTGTATCGACCTCAAGCTCGCGCAGGCCGTGCGTGGCGACGTGGCGCGCGGCCTCTTCTTCCGTGGCCGTGATCCGCTGCCGTTCGGCGAGCGCATTCGTCCCGTGGCGGACCTGATGCGTTACTTGCTGACGGGCGAGCGCCCCACAGATGCAGACATCGCACCGGCCGCCTGACAGGCCTACTCGGCAGGGGCCGACGGCGTCGAGACCGGCGCTGACGTCGGAGGCTGAGTCGAAGGGGTCGCAGGGGTCGCAGGAGGTGCAGTAAGCGGTGCAGACAGCACGCCGGACGCGGGCACGCCCGCCGCGTCCCGCACCGCATCGATGCGTCCAGTCGGTCCTCCGGTCGGCTCAGTGGGCACTGGGGCGCGCACCGTCGTCCGCTCGGCCATCCGTTTGTCGAAAAACGCCGCGAGTGCCGGGTCGTTCACCTTGAGGTCGAACTGACGTTCGTCCACCGCATTGAAATAGCCGTCGCACATGTCGGCTTTGGCGGATTGCGTCGGCTGATCGTCGATGGTGTTCGAATACACGACGAACTGACGTTCGACGAGCTTCGGAAACTGGTTGGTCAGGAGATCGTCGAAACGCTGACGCGCCTCGGGGTCAGTGTAGACGGCGCGCAGTTCGTCGCGCACGCGCTGGCCCTCGGCGAGATAGTCGCGATGCCGCGCCTGCCATGCACGCAGCACGGCATTCCCGTGCGCCTTGGTCGTCTCGCTATACAACCCGCACTTCTGCACGAGCCGGTCGAGCACCTGACCGACGCCTTCGGGCGACGCAATCGCCGCCCCCATCAACTCTGCTTCGCTTTTGTATTGGGGCGGTTGCGCGAGCGCTGCCGTCGTCCAGACAAGTGCCGTGCCCGCAAAGGTGCAGGCGAACAGGCGTCGCAATGCTTTGCCAGATAGCATGATTGCCGGATCTAAGGGGTGGCGGGCTCGGAAGGCCCCGCTCTTGGATATCGCATCGGCCACGACGTCGATGGCAGCATCTTAGCCGAAGTTTGTGACCGCCGGATCGAACCGGCATCAGAGCGTCATCAGACCGCCATCAAACCGACGAAGCCACCGGACAGGCGTCCGGCCCGAGCTTGGCGACCATGTAGCGCACGAAGTCGTCGAGCTTGGACGACACGTAGCGTCCGGCCAGATGCACGAGATGCATCGGCTCGCTCAGTTGCGCCTGCGCTTCGAGCACTCGCACCAGACGCCCCGCCTCTACCTCAGGCGCGAGCAGATACTCGGGCAGCAGCGCGATGCCCATGCCATACACCGCCGCCTGAAGCTGCGCGAGCGGATTGTGTGCGATGAGACGGGCGTCGCCCGACGCCCCCGCCGGTGCAAACTCCCAGCGCCCCAGCACCTCGTCGTAACGAAAGCCAAGGCAGTCGTGCCCGGCCAGATCGGCGGGTTGACGGGGCACGCCGCGCCGCGCGAGATAGCCGGGCGACGCGCACGCCACACGCGTCACGCCGCGCAACGTGTGCGCGACCAGCCCCGGCTCGGGATTGCCGCCCGCCTGAAACGCAGCGTGGATGCCCTCTTCCTCCAGATCGACGGCCCGGTCCTTGAGCGCGAGGTCGAGCGCCACGTCTGGATGCGTCTGCAAGTACTCTGCGAAGATCGGCATGAGCAGATGCGAGCCGACCGTCGTAGGTGCACTCACACGAATCTGACCGACAGGCCGCGAGATGGCCGACGCGAGCAGTGCACCCGCAGGACTCCCGTCGCCCAAAGCGTCAGCCGTCTCGACCCGCGCAAGCACTTCTGCACACTCGGTGTAGTAGCGCTCGCCGAGTTCGGTGGGCACCTGACGCCGCCCGCTCCGACGCAGCAACGGCAGGCCGAGCCGGGCTTCGAGCGCCTGCACGTGGCGCGTGGCGGTGACGGCCGACATCCCACAGGCGGCCGCACCGGCAGACAGGCTACCGGCGCGCACCACTTGCACAAACACCTCCATGCATTTGAGGCGGTCCATGGTCAGTCGCGCAGCTTCGCCCGATCGATGGACATGTGCGTGGGCATCATGTTCTCGTTGGCGTTATGCATCACCCACAACGAACCTGCGACGATGATCGCAATCAGCCCGGCCGTGCACAGGAAGATGGCCGAGTTCTGACGCTGGCTGCGCTTCGCCCCGATGTGCAGGAAGTACACCAGTTGCACCACCAGCTGCGCCACGCACAGCACCACGATGGTCGCCAGCCCCCAGCCGGTCGGCACCAGCTTGAGCATGACTGCGCCGAACGACGCGAACGTCAGCACCAGCGACAGGAAGAACCCGACGATGTAATCGCGCAGATGACTCTGCGAGGCGTAAGCGCCGTGGTCGTGAACTTGCGCGCTCGTCATACGAACTCCCGCAGATAGACGAAGGTGAAGACACAGATCCAGACGAGGTCCAGAAAGTGCCAGAACAGGCTCAGGCATTGCAGACGGCGACGCACGACCGGATCGAAGCCGAAGCGTCCGATCTGGTGGATCATCACGACGAGCCACAGCAGGCCGCACGTCACGTGCAGACCGTGCGTGCCCACCAGCGTGAAGAACGCCGAGAGGAACGCGCTGCGCCCCGGGCCTGCACCTTCGTGCAGCAGCGCCGAGAACTCATAGACTTCCATCGCGACGAACGCCGCTCCGAGTGCGAACGTGATCCAGAGCCAGCGCTGAACGACGCCCTCGTTGCCCGGACGCATCGACAGCGATGCCAGCCCGAACGTGAAGCTCGATAGCAGCAGCAGCATCGTCTCGCCGAGCACGAACGGCAGCTCGAACAGCTCGCGGCCGGTCGGCCCGCCTGCCGTGTTCGCGGCGAGCACACCGAACGTCGCGAACAGCACGCAGAAGATGAGACAGTCGCTCATCAGGTAGATCCAGAAGCCGAGCGTCGTCGTGGCGCCCGCGTCGTGGTGCCCGTGAGCGTGGGCATCGGCTCCGGCGGTGCCGCCGTGACCGTGTGAGGTATGAAGGGATGCCGAGGACATCAGGCGGCCTTTTGCAGGGATTGATGCGCGCGATGCGCGGCACGCAGGTCGGCAAAGCGGGCGTTTTCGATACGCTCCACTTCGGCCGCCGGCACGTAGTAATCGACGTCGCGGTCGTAGGTGCGCCACAGGAACGTGGCAATCGTCGCGATCAGGCTCGCACCGGCCAGCCACCAGATGTGCCAGATCAGCGCGAAGCACATCACGAAGCTGAACGCCGAGACGATGAACCCGGTGCCGGTGTTACGCGGCATGTGGATGTCTTCGTAGTGCGTGGGCTGCACGTAGGCCAGACCGCGCTCCTTGTCGTCCCAATGCTGCTCCAGCGAGTCGATGTGCGGCACGTGCGCGAAGTTGTAGAACGGCGCGGGCGAAGACGTCGCCCACTCCAGGCTGCGCGCGTCCCACGGATCGCCCGTCAGATCGCGGTTGGCGTTGCGGTCGCGAATGCTCACGACGAGTTGCACGACGAAGGACAGAATGCCCAGACCGATCACCGCAGCACCGACCGCCGCCACGATGAGATACGGCTGCCAGTCGGCCTGCACGTAGTGGTTCATCCGGCGCGTCATGCCCTTGAAGCCGAGCACGTACAAGGGCATGAACGCGAGGTAGAAGCCGATCAGCCAGCAGGCGAACGAGAACTTGCCCCAACGTTCGTTGAGCGTGAAGCCAAAGACCTTCGGGAACCAGAACGTAATGCCCGCGAGGCAGCCGAACACCACACCGCCGATGATCACGTTGTGGAAGTGCGCCACGAGGAACAGCGAGTTGTGCAGCACGAAGTCCGCGCCCGGCACGGCCAGCAGCACGCCAGTCATACCGCCGATGGCGAACGTCACCATGAAGCCGATGGTCCAGAGCGTGGCCGAGTGATAACGGATACGGCCCTGATACATCGTGAACAGCCAGTTGAACAGCTTCACGCCGGTGGGGATCGAGATGATCGTCGTCATGATGCCGAAGAAGGCATTGACGTTCGCGCCCGACCCCATCGTGAAGAAGTGGTGCAGCCAGACGAAGAACGACAGAATGCCGATCGACGACGTGGCGTAGACCATCGACTTGTAGCCGAACAGCGGCTTGCGCGAGAACGTGGCGATGATTTCCGAGAACGCACCGAACGCGGGCAGGATCAGGATGTACACCTCCGGGTGGCCCCAGATCCAGATCAGGTTCACGTACATCATGGCGTTGCCGCCGAGTTCGTTCGTGAAGAAGTGCATGCCGAGGTAACGGTCGGCGGTGAGGAGAGCTAGCGTCGCGGTCAGCACCGGGAACACGGCGACGATCAGGATGTTGGTGATCAGCGCGGTCCACGTGAACACCGGCATCTTCATCAGGTTCATGCCCGGCGCACGCATGCGCAGGATCGTGACGATGAAGTTGATACCCGTGAGCGTAGTGCCCAGCCCTGATATCTGCAGCGACCAGATGTAGTAGTCCACCCCGACTGTCGGGCTATACCCCAGCTCCGAGAGCGGCGGATACGCGACCCAGCCCGTCGCGGCGAAATCGCCGACGAACATCGACATCATGACGAGCACTGCGCCCATCGCCGAGAGCCAGAACGACAGCGAGTTGACGAACGGGAACGCCACGTCGCGCGCGCCGATCTGCAACGGCACGATCACATTCATCAGACCCAGCACCAACGGCGTGGCGACGAAGAAGATCATGATGACGCCGTGCGCCGTGAAGATCTGGTCGTAGTGATGTGGCGGCAGATAGCCCGCTTCGCCACCGGCGGCGATGGCCTGCTGCGCGCGCATCATGATCGCATCGGCAAAGCCGCGCAGCATCATGACGAGCGCGAGGATGATGTACATCACACCAATGCGCTTGTGGTCGACGGAGGTGATCCACTCCGTCCAGAGATAGCCCCACTTCTTGAAGTACGTGATGGCGCCGAGCAGCGCCGCGCCACCCAGCAGCACCACGACGAGCGTGCCCATGATGATGGGCTCGTGCAGTGGGATGGCGTCGAGATCGAGTTTTCCGAACATGACTTACTCCGTGAGCGCGCGCTGCGATGCGGGTTGTGCACCGGCCTCGCGCTCGGGACGCTGCGCGAGGAGCGCGCGGCTGTCCAGTTGGCCGTCCACGCGGCAATTGGCGGCGGCGATGATGTCGTCGATGGCGCTGTTGCCCGAGACACGCATGCCCTGCGCGCCACCGTCCATCGGCCCCATGTACTTGCCGACGACCGCGTCGAACAGACCCGGCATGACGTTGGCGTAGATGGCGACCGGCGCAGCGGTGCCCGGCTGTTCGAGCTTCACGTAGGTCGGTGCGTCGAGCGTGTCGGGCACGGCCTGCGCTTCCTTGACCCACTTGTCGAAGTCACCCTGCGACGTGACGTGCGCCTTGAAGTGCATGTCCGAGAAGCCCGGGCCGCTATAGGCAGACGACATCCCGGCGTAAGTGCCGGTCTCGTTGGCGATCAGGTGCAGCTTGGTCTGCATGCCCGACATCGCGTAGACCATGCTGCCCAGTTGCGGGATGAAGAACGCATTCATCAGCGACTCGGCCGTGATCTTGAATTCCACAGGCGTGTCGACCGGCAGCACCAGCTTGTTGACGGTGGCGACCTTGTAGTCCGGGTAGATGAACAGCCATTTCCAGTTCAGCGCCACGACTTCCACGCGCACCGGCGGCTTGTCGGTGGCGATGGGTTCGATGGGCTGATAGGGATCGAGTTTGTGCGTCGTCTCCCAGATCATCACGGCAAGCGCCACGACGATGATCACGGGAATCGTCCACACGACGACTTCGATCTTGGTGGAGTGGGACCACTTCGGCGAGTAGGTCGCCGCGGTGTTGGTCTCGCGGTAGCGCCAGAAGAACACCAGAGTGAGCACGATGACCGGGATCACGACAAGCAGCATGACGCCCAGCGCGATCAGGATCAGGTGCTTTTCCTGCTCACCGACACTGCCTTTGGGGTCAAACAGCTCCATCGTGCAGCCGCTCATGGGCACCATCGCCATCGCAGCGGCGACGCGCGCGCACCACGTGCGCCAATGCGCGCCGGGTGTCGTGTCTGCCCTTCCTCTGCGGGTGAGCGAGACGTTATGCATGGACATCTTAAGCCTCTATGTATGGATACACTATTTGCGTGACGAATGCTACGCATGCACATATTCCATACATCGCGACATAATGACGCACTCGGGAACTGATGGTTCGCGCATTGAAACCGAGATTGCGTAATGCCATGTCAAATGAAAAAACGCCAGGAAGTGTTAATTCCTGGCGTTCTTCGGTCTTTCTGGTGACGTCTTTGTTTATCGCTCAGACGTAATCATATTTACATACATCAGAACCGCCATGTTGCCGACACCGAACCCGCGATGTCGGCATTTCCAGCCTTATAGACGTTGCTGGATACGGCCGCGCCGAGCACGATCTTGCGGGCCATCCGATACGACACGCCGGCTTGCAGGCCAAGGCTGTCGCGACCGACGACCTCGCTACGTGTCGTGAACGACGCCCCCGGATAGCCCGCGAAGCTGGCCGTCTGGTTGATCGCCCCACCCGTCAGCTCGTGGTTCCACGTCGCTTGCAGACTGGCCGTCAGCGCGTTGCCCGAGACCATCGGCAGGTCGAAGCGCAACTCGCCGCCCACGCGGGTGCGCAGCGAGTTGAACGTCTTGCCGTCGAGATGCAGGCTCGCACCTCCGTCTTCCGTGAGGCTCGGACGATACAGCGCGGTGTAGTCGAGCGCTGCCACCGGGCCTGCGCTCGTGGTGCTGCTCAACTGCCAGCGCCAGCCGCCGCCGATGCTCGCGGATGCCGTCGCGCCGGTCCATGTGCCGCGCGGCGTGGCCGAGTACCCGTTCACGGCGATGGTCCGGTCGACACGACCGTCCTCGACACCGAAACGCGCCAGGGCAAACGCGTGCGGACCCGCGCTCACCGACGGGGCGTAGCGCGCGTGCACACCGACGTCGAACGCCGTCGTCTTGCCCGAGCCGGGCGTCTGCCCATCCAGACGCGTCGACTGGCCACTGACCGCGCCGTGCGCGCCGATGGTCCAGTCGCGCCCTTCTCCCGCCACCTTCTCGACGCCGAACACCACGCCGTACGTATTGCCGCTGGCACCCGCCATGTCACCGCTGCGCCCGCGCCAGTAGCCGCTACCAAACGGCATGGCAAACCCGCGCCAGTTGCCCGTGAGCGCACCATTGCCGGTGTGCTGGCTGCCGTCCGCACCGACGGCGGTGGCCACCATGTCCGTCAACTGACGCTCCCGCAGCAACCCGCCGGTGAACATCGCGCCGTAAGCGGCCGGTGTCAGTTGCGGCAACGCTCGAGCGACGTCGCTGCCGTCGGCGGCCGAGAAGTCGAGTGCTGTGACGAGCGGCTGCAAGTCCTTGCCTACGCTGCCCGCAATACGGTCGAGCGCCGTACCGACACGACGGCTGTTACCGTCGATGCCGTATTGCGAATAGGCGTTGCCTGCACGGGCAACCTGCACCTGGTAAGTGTTCTCGCCGTCGCCAGCAACGTCGGCGATGACAGCAGCGTCGTCACGTTGGCGAACGCACCGCCGATGCTCGACGCGTTCAGCCATTGATCCGACGTCACCGTCATGCCGCTTGCGTACCAACCGCGCTGCGGCGCAATGGCGAGCGTGCCATCGAGCGCCGCATGGCCGGTCACCACCAGCTTGGTGAACGTCCCGTTGTCCGACAGTGAGGCGACGAGACGGCCCGTGCTGGTCTGCGAGTAGTCGCCGCCAATGCTGATGAAGCTGCCCGCCACCGATGGCGCGACCGTGCCTGCGTTCACGAAAGCGCCTGCCGGGTCGAGCACGTAGCGGCTGTTGCCGGTGAGCGTCGCGCCACTGAGCACGGCCACGTCGTGCACCGTGTGGTCGCCGTTGATCTGCGTGGTGCCGCCCGCCATCGTCAGCGCCAGGTTGCTGCCGACGATATTGCCGTCGTAGCGCAGATTGAACGTGGGGTCTGCGGCGGTTGTCGCGAGGCCGTTGGCGTCCGGCGTCAGACCGAAATTCAGTTGCGTAAGACGCAGCGCTCCCGAGGCGTCCCGTTCGGCGTACTTGGAGATGATGTCGCCGTACAGCGCCGCCCCGCGCATGACGTTGATCTCGCCGACATAGCCGTTCTCCGACATGTACAGCGACGCGTACGTGCCCGCGAGACGTCCGGTAATGTCTGCGCGGGTCACGAGCGGGCCGTCGAGTTCGTCGGGCAGCGGCAAGGTCAGCTTGGTGACGGGATCGACTTTCGTCGAGATATAAGACCCACGGTAGTCGCCCGCGTCGCCCAGCGCGTTGTGGCCGAAATCGAAACTCGCCGCAATGCCATTGGCCCCGAGGGCCTGAACGTCGCCACGCTGCACGAACGAATGGTTCTTGCCGTACGTGAACATCACACCGCGCCCATTGCTGCCGTCCGCATAGATGCGTGTGCCCGGCAGCACGGTCACGTTGTTGCCCACTCCGTCCACCCGAATGCCCGCCCCGCCTGCGCCAATGGTCAGGAGGTCGGCGCGCTGCGCGACCGTGTTGCCGCTGCCGTAGATGTGCAGGCCGAGCCCGAGCGTCGCCGTGTTGTACGTGTTCGGGATGTAGGCTGTGCCGTCTGCGTTGCGGCCGAAGAACGGGTTATCGTTGGTCAGCGTCAGGCCGTCGTTGTAGATCGAGCGGCCGAAGAAGTTGCGCCGGTCGATGTCGTAGCCGAGGTCTTGCAGCGCGGCCAGCTCTGCCTCCATGAACGCCGTGTAGTTGCGATACGTCTGGTGGCTCATCAGACTGTTCGTAAGCTCGATGTGCGAGAAGATCGGCGAATCGTACGTATCCTTGTCGAACATCGCCTTCACGGGAATGCCTTTCATCGAATCCCCGAGCACTTCCTTAACGTGATCGCCGGTGAAATACGCCGTGTCCTTGCGAGCGTCGAACGCGTTGGGGTCCACCGCAGTGCCCACGTCTTCCGGCGTGAGAATCATTTGGCCCGCCTTCGCCTGACGACCGTTGTCGTCGTACAGGTGCGCGGACCACGCGTCGAGGACCGTCGCAAACTGGTTCGTATGCTTGCCCGACGGCAACTCGCTCTCGATGATATTCGTCCCAACACCCAGCGCGTGCGCCACTTCGTGCAGCATGACCGCCGGAAGGTCGGCGTTGGTATTGAGTGGGATTTGCGACGCCGCAGGCGCTGCCGTCGAAAACGCCATCTGGCCCAGCGTGATCTCGCCGTTCGCGTTGTGATAGCTGTCGCGCGCGAGCGGGTTGTTCTGCAATGCGGCCTGCACGAGCGTCGGGTTCTGCCCGCCGGTGGCCGTCGGGTCGCCCGCCTCGAACGCGTAAGGGCTATACGCGTGCGCCCCATTCTCGGTGCTCATCCCCACATTGATGATCGCTGGCGAGCGACCGGGCTTTACCTTGATGACCTCTGCCCAGTAGTTCAGGGCGCTGCGAATCTGATCGGTTTGCAACGGCGAGAGCGTGCCCGTCGAAAACTGGTCCTGATTTTTTGGGTCGGTGGCATAAGCGCCGTCCGTCGGGGAAAACAGCCGCGCTTGTATGAACGGCGTGCCGTAGCGGTCGGCAATGTCTATCGTTGTATACGCCTGCGCGGCCGACGTGATTGTGCAAAGCGCCGCAAATGCGACGCAGGTCATGCGAATCGTCCTCATTCAGTACTCCATTGTTCTATTTCGCTTCTGTAAGGCTTTGTAATGCGAAGCGAATGGTACGGAGCACCCTGAACGACGTCACTGCGATTTATACGGGGTTTTGCGGCGAACGCCCGCAAACCCTCATGAAATAAGCACTTTTTCTCTCAGACGATCGCGAATCTCTCCAAAATCGGGCCCGCCTGTATTAATCACAGTTTCGCGACGAGAGGGCGATGACGATACTTCACTCACCGGCTAACGCAACACAGCGACAGCCGCCAAACCCAAAAAACCGACTTAAGGAGAAACACCATGCCCGCACTCATCACCTACGGCTTCGCCTCGATCCTCGGTCTCGTCGGCACCATCGTCTCGGCCCTCGGCTGATCGGTACTGACTCACTTAAATCGCACCCAACACCGGAGAAACCAACATGAGCCTCATCCTCAACCTCGTCGACAGCCTCTTCTACAACGAAACCTGCATCGAAACCGGCATG
Organism: Pandoraea sp. NPDC090278; assembly: GCF_044772185.1. Lineage (NCBI taxonomy): Bacteria > Pseudomonadati > Pseudomonadota > Betaproteobacteria > Burkholderiales > Burkholderiaceae > Pandoraea > Pandoraea sp. NPDC090278. Next base: position 64,636 of record NZ_JBIVYJ010000005.1, read on the forward strand.
CAATGCGCCATCCACGTCGGACATGTGTTCGGCTACTAAGCAGCCCCGCCCCATGACATCGCTCACGACGGAGAAGACATCACCATGATCGAGCACTTTCAAAACATGGCACGTATCGGCTTGCGGATCGCTCTTGAAATCATCCCGGCCTGCTTCGCCTGAATCGCGCATGAAGAAGCCGCCCCCTCAGAGGACCGCCCGGCGGTCCTTTTCTTATTGCGTGAGAACAAATGTCCGGATTTCACGAGACGTGTCATGCGCGTGTATTTCGGCGAAATTTCGTCGTCCGGTGATTTTTTAGTACGATTTGTCTATTCCATAAAAAAACCGGGGCCAGCGGGATGTCATCTCCCACCAAAGTTTTCTGCATTGAGGACGACGTAGATTCGGCAGATCTGATTCGAGAAGATCTGACGGATCGCGGTTATGTCGTGAAGGTTGCGCACGATTTTTCGGCCGCGCTGGCGACGCTTGCTGCGTTCATGCCGGACATCATCGTGTGCGACGTCAACGTGCCGGGCATGACCGGCTTCGAGTTTCTGGAAAGCGCCCGGGGCATCATTCAGGGCGAGCGCAAGATCCCGTTCATCTTCCTGACGGGCAACGCCGACAAGGAATCGATCATGCGCGGGCACAGCACCGGTGCGGACGAGTACATGCTCAAGCCGGTCGACTTCGACGTGCTCGACACCGTCATCCGCAAGTACACCGAGCATGACGAGCCTGAAGAAGGCACGCCGCTGCCCTTCGGTCTGTCGAAGCGAGAAGTGGAAGTGCTGCAATGGTCGGCGAAGGGCAAGACGTCGGCCGAAATCGCGATCATTCTCGATCTCGGCAAGCGCACGGTCGACTTCCACATCGACAATGCCCGCGAGAAGCTGAACGTCGCTACGCGCACAGAAGCCGTGGTGCGTGCCGCTTTGCTCAATATCATCCAGCTCTGAGCGCGTCGCCGCGCCGGGCCACACCTGCTGATTACTGCTGACATCGCATGTCGAAAGCGTCTTCCACTCCTTCCAAGTCGCTCCCGATCCGGGGGCGGATGTATCTCCTGCTCGCAGTGTGTCTCTTGGCGATGCTCGCCGTGGGCGTCGCCGTGCACCATCAGGTCGATTCGTCCCAGCAGCGCGCCATCGCGGCCGAGCGCACCCAGATCGAGAATCTGAGCCTGCTCGAAGAGCTGAACGACTACATCTCCGACTTCCGGACGGTGGAGTCCGAGGCCCTCGCACCGATGTCGCCCAAGGCGCTTGCGGACATCCGCACGGCGGCGGGCGAGTTCGACGACAAGATCAAGTCCGCGTCGGATCGTTATCAGAAGGTGCTGGTCCACGACGAATTCCGTCTCGCGTTCGCGAAGTTTCAGTCGCAATGGGCGCAGTACCGTCGCGCGTCGAATCAGGTGTTTCAGCTTGCGCAGACCGGCAAGCTGGCCGATGCCGCCAAGCTCTATCGCGGTGATTCGAACAATAAGTACACGCAAGCGAACAGCACGTTCGGCTCACTGGTGTTTCGCAGCACCGAGTCGCTGATCAAGGAAGTCGAGGTGAAGAACAGTGCGGCGCGCAAGCATCTGCTGCAAATCGATGCGCTGATTGCCGCGATGATCATCGTCACCCTGCTCTGCCTGATTTACGTGGATACCGTGATTCTCAGCCCGCTGACGCGCCTGATCCGGATGGCGGGCAATACCATGTCGGGCAAGGACAAGCTGCGTCTGCCGTGGCTCTCGCGCGGCGACGAAATCGGCACGCTGTCGCGGACGCTGTCGAAAATTCAGGAAAGCACGGCGTCGCTGGTACGTAACCAGAAGCTCGCGACGGCGAAGAACACGATTTTGCAGCGGGCGCTGGCGAATGAGGAGCGTCTGAATAACTTCCAGAAGACATTCCGCTCGATGGCCACGCATGAGTTCCGGACGTTGCTCAGCGTGATCGATGGGCACGCGCAGCGGCTGTTGAACCCGCGTAACGAGGAAGCGGATTCGACGCCGCGTTATACGAAGATTCGCGAGGCGGTGGCGAAGCTGAATAACCTGATTCAGAACTGGCTGGATGCGGCGCAGAGCGCGTCGCTGGACGACCCGAAATTCGGCAAGCGTGCGGAGTTGTCGCTGGTGGCATTGCTCGAGGATGTGCGCGGCGTTGGCTCGGACATGTTCCCGAACGCGACGATCACGGTGCAAGCGCCGTCCAGCATGGACAGCAAGATGATCGGCGATAGCAACGTGCTGTTCCATGCGTTCATCAACCTCATCAGCAACGCGACGAAGTACACGATGGCGCAGCCTGCCATCGATATGAGCGTGACGGATATGGGTGAGGCGTTCCAGGTGGTGCTGCGCGACAACGGCACCGGCATCCCGGCGGACGAGTTGAAGGAGATCTTCCAGATGTCCTTCCGCTCGCGCAGTAATGCGGTGCTGGAAGACGGCTCCGGTGTTGGACTGGCGGTGGTCTACGCCGCGATTGAGTTCCACAAGGGGACTATCGACGTCGCCAGTCAGGTTGGGGTTGGGACGACGTTTACGATTACATTGCCGAAGGCGCCGACGGTGGAAGCGGCGGCGGGTTGATCGGGACGCTTGTACTTAAGGCGTGGTGCCGGAAGAACTATCGAGATGTCGCTTGTGGTGTCAGCGTTTCGCAAACGTCGCATCTAACACTGCAATTCACCCAGCGCTTCCGGACAGATTGCGAACACTAGAACAATAAAGGTTCTGAAAGTGAGACCAGTTAAGGTGTTAGTTGACTCGGGGCAGATGTCGAAGGCCATTATCGAGCAATTCAAAACTTGCAGAAATGTGTGGATTGCGGTGGCTTGGGCGACCGAGAGTGAAGTATTTTCGGAGTTGCTTCGCCAGGAAAATAAGCTGCGATGTGTGGTCATCGGCACCCATGGCTCGCTCACCGCCCCCACCTGTATCAGACGGTTAGCCAATTCGAATTCGGTGCACTTTCGAAGCGCAAAAGGGGCGCTATTCCATCCGAAGCTCTACTTGTTTGAGCATGACAATCGATATGCCGCAATCGTTGGCAGTCACAACATGACTCGCGGTGCATTCGAAAAAAATGTCGAACTCAGCACGCTGTCCGAGTTTGACAAGAACGACGCCAACGTTCGAATTTTCCGAGACTTCATCGAGCGAATGGCACAAGGCCCGTGCATCGTACCGACACAGGCATTCCTCAGTCGCTATGAAGCGAGCTACCGCGCAGCTCAACGTCAACGGCAAACGGTTGATGATCTATATGACGAGCAACCGGACCACACTGACGAAAAACGCCGTCGAGATGCGCCCATCCATATGGATTGGGACGATTGGCTACGCAGGGTTGAGGGAGAGGCACAAAACGGACTCGCGCGTCGGTTGCAAATGCTGGACCAGGTCCAGGAGTTGCTCCAACGGCCTGAAGGCTTCCTGACGTTACCGCCGGACGATCGGCGTCGCGTTGCGGGCACAACCACTGAGCGCCCTCGGAGCGAGAACGACATTGACTGGCACTTCTTCGGTTCAATGCTGAACGCCGTTCGCTTTCGACACACCTATGCCTCTCTAGTAGAGAAGGATCCCCCTCATGAATTGGCCGCAGCTTTGGAAATCATCCCAAATGACACGCCACCTACTCGAGATGATTGGCTCGAATACTGGGGGGCGTTGAAATCCGCCGCAGGCACGGAAGGGGGCATCGGTATCGTTGGAGCAACACGGCTTGCGTGCTTGAAACGTCCCGACTATTTCGTACCGGTTACCAGTACGAACACCGAAAGACTATCGGCGCAACTAGGCGTCCCAGAGGAAGCGCTAAAATCGCCCGACAACTACTGGGACACTGTCATCGAGACGATCATTCTCACACCATGGTGGAGCAGCGAACGCCCCTCAGACCCGCAGGTCGCCAAAATCTGGGATGTCCGAGCTGCAATGCTCGATGCGATCGTGTATGACCGAACTGCCATGTGAGCGCGGGCATTTGAAAACGAGCCTACCGCAAACTGTGTTCCTTCCTCGGCAGAGCTACCTCGCTGCCTCAATGCCTGTCAGAAGTTCGCCGAAAAGCGCCAGTAGACATGAATTACAACAGAATTTGCACGTTCGCACTGTTCGTCCTCACACTTGGGATCGGGAGCGTCGAGGCAGAACCTGAATCACCGAACATTCAAGGTGCGCAGATCAACAATCCCTACCCCGAATCCGCGCCTGTTCATGCGAGCTACGCGAAATTCATCATACGGATGAGGTCTGATCCAACCGCTCAGGCGTTCGCAGCAACCACGACACGCGCTAACGCCTTCCGGAAGGGAACCAATTTGTCATTAAGTGGTTTGAAGCGACTTGACGATACATCGCTCGAAAATCGAATGAGAATTGTGTCCAAGATTCTCGACAACGCAAGCGACTCCGAGTGCGAAGCAATCTTGCAGGGACCGTCTTCAAGACCGGGCCCTAGCGCCATGGATAGCGGCCTCATCAAGTTGAATCAAGCTGACGCTGATCTCTGGTTCACCATGGCAGCCGAAGCCGCGCTTGCCGAAATACGCCAGGATTCCGTTCCTTCGTTGAAACAAGAAGATGTTAACGAAGCGCTATCGAGAATTGAGGCATCACTACCTCCGGAGAAAGCTCCTAAATTCGCTTTTGCACAACAAAACCCGCAGGCGGTCTCTCCTTCCGAAGCTTGTTGGGCAATGAGGACTCTGTACCGGGAAGGCTCATCGCTGCCTGAGCCATATCGCGCGGCGCTTGCCAGGGCAACGGTCACACACTGAATCCGCTCGACCAGCGGAAACCACGAGACCTCTCGCTTGGGAGATAACGCGGTGCTGGAAGACGGCTCTGCATTGGCGCTCCCGGTCATCTACAACGCCGCCGAGTTCCGCAAGGAATCGGCAAAGTCAGATGCCCGCCTTAGATGCGTTAAGAATCAATCGCAGACCAAGCGCGGCAATCGCAGCGGCGGCAACTCTGTCGATCCACTTCTTCGCGCGCAAATACACTTCGCGCGGCCCTTTGCTCGAAAAACACAGGGCGACGATGGTGTACCAACCGAATTCGATGGCAAAGACGAGCGGCGGCAGCACGAAATAGCACCACAGCGGCGGATGCTGCGGCAGCAACGCGGCAAAAATACTGCCGTACCAGATAGCCGTCTTGGGATTGCTCAATTGCGTGCTGAGGCCAATCCAGAACGATTTGCGCACGCTGCCGCAGGACGCCGCCAGCGTGGCATCGACGGTGATCGGATTCCCGGCACCGCGCCATATCTTCGCCGCGACGTAAATCAGGTAAGCGCCGCCTGCGACCTTCAGGCCGATATAGAGCCATTCGACGGTCTGCAAAAGCGTATAAAGTCCGGCAAGCGCAACGCCGCCGAAGAAAATGCCTCCCAAGCCCATGCCGAAAGCGGTCGCCAGCCCATCGCGACGAGACAGACCGATCGCGTTACGCGCGACCAATACGAAGCTGGGCCCGGGAATCATGGCGCCCAACCACAGCGCGACCAGAACGGCGAAAACGGCAGATGTAGCAGTCATCGGACACTCCTCGGCATAGAATTTGCCCCGTAAGTGCGGATTCTCGCACGATCTCCAGTGTGCGGTTGGGGAGTGTAAATCGGAGGAATGTAACGAATGTCGAATGATGATCGGATCAAAATAATTGCCCGAAAAACGCCGGAATCGGCCGCCATGACGGCAAACGTCAAACGAGCGATGGCGATCACCGCGCAGCTGAACCGGTTGACGTTCAACGATGCGGATGAAGTCCGCGCGTTGTTCAGCGAACTGATCGGCAAGAAGGTGGACGACAGCTTTACGCTGGCACCGCCGTTCTACACGGCTTGCGGCGTCGATATCAGCGTCGGACGCAACGTCTTCATCAATCAGAATTGCACCTTCTATGACCTCGGCGGGCTCGACATCGGCGACGATGTGATGATCGGGCCGAACGTGAGTCTCATCACGACCGGCCATCCCCTTTCCCCTTCGCATCGACGCGACGGTGTCATCGCAAAGCCTATCGTGATCGAGAAAAACGTCTGGATCGCAGCGGGCGCGATCGTTATCGGCGGCGTCACGGTCGGCGAGAACTCGGTGGTCGCGGCTGGTGCGGTCGTGACCAAAGACGTCCCGCCGAACTCGCTGGTCGGTGGCAATCCGGCGAAGGTTATTCGGTCGATTTCGGATTAGCAGATCGCCCAACAGACGCCCGCAAGAAGGCTGACGCCAAATGAAAATGACGGCCCTCCGCCTCCGGTCGGCTATCATGCCAGTCTTCTTAGCGGTAGCTCCTTATGATTTCCGTCCGTAATCTCACGCTGCGTCGCGGCGTCAACGTCGTGCTCGACAGCGCGTCCGTCACCTTCACCCCAGGCGAAAAGATTGGTCTTGTCGGCCGCAATGGCGCTGGCAAGTCGTCGTTTTTCGCGCTTCTTAACGGCACGCTGCACGAAGATAGCGGCGAATTCTCGATTCCGGCGGCATGGAAGATGGGCCAGGTCGCGCAGGACATGCCCGAGACCGAGCAGGGAGCGACCGACTTCGTTGTCGAGGGCGACACCGTGCTGATGGCCGCGCATGCGGAAGTCGCAGCGGCCGAAGCCAGCGACGACGGCATGCGCATGGCGCACGCCTACATGAACCTGCACGACGCCGGGGCACACGACGCCCCTGCCCGCGCGCAGGCACTGATTCAGGGTCTCGGCTTCAGTGCCGAACAACTGAATCAGCCGGTCAACAGTTTCTCGGGTGGCTGGCGCATGCGACTGCAGTTGGCGCGCGCGCTAATGTGCCCGTCCGACCTGCTGCTGCTCGACGAACCGACGAACCACTTGGACATCGACGCGCTGGTCTGGCTGGAAGCGTGGCTCAAACGCTATCAGGGAACGCTGGTCGTGATCAGCCACGACCGCGAGTTTCTCGACGCGGTGACGCAGGTCACCGTGCACGTCGACAATGCCAAGCTCGTGCGTTACGGCGGCAACTACAGCAAGTTCGAAGACATGCGCGCCGAGCAGCTCGTCTTGCAACAAGCCGCGATGGCCAAGCAAGTGGAAAAGATGGCCCACTTGCAAAAATTCATCGACCGTTTCAAGGCACAGGCATCGAAGGCGAAGCAGGCACAGAGCCGGGTCAAGGCGCTCGAACGCATGGAGAAGATTGCGCCGGTGCTTGCCGAAGCGGAATTCAACTTCGAGTTCAAGGAGCCGCTCAGCGTTCCGAACCCGCTGTTGTCCATGCTGGACGCGAGTTTCGGCTACCCCGCCCCCGCCGACGCGCCGCCGGACACGCCGCCTACCGTCATCGTGCGGGGCATCAGCCGTTCAGTGCTGGCCGGGCAGCGCATCGGCATTCTCGGTGCGAACGGTCAGGGCAAGTCCACGCTGGTGAAGACGGTCGCGCACGCGCTCGCGCCAATTGATGGCGAGATCAGCGAAGGCAAGGGGCTGAACATCGGCTACTTCGCCCAGCAGGAGCTTGACGTGCTGCGCCCGCTCGACACGCCGATGGAACACATGATCCGCCTCGCCCGGGACACGCCGCCCCAAATGCGCGCGCCCGGCCAGAGCGGCACAGAGCAATCGCTGCGGACGTTCCTGGGGACTTTCAACTTTAGTGGTGACATGGTCCATCAGGCGGTTGGCACAATGAGCGGCGGCGAAAAGGCGCGGCTCGTGTTGTGCATGATCGTGTGGCAGCGTCCTAACCTGCTGCTGCTCGACGAACCGACCAACCACCTCGACTTGGCCACACGTGAGGCGCTGGCTGTGGCGCTCAACGAGTTTGAAGGCACGGTGATGCTGGTGAGCCACGACCGCGCCCTGCTGCGCGCCGTCTGTGACGAGTTCTGGCTGGTCACCAACGGCGGCGTCGAGCCCTTCGACGGCGATCTGGACGACTACCAGCAGTTCCTGCGCGACGAAGCACGTCGGTTGCGCGAGCGGGCCGCGGCCTGAGTGGCTTCCTGACGGTCGGCGTTGCACGTCGACCGTCGTCGGCTTGCCTCGACCGGCCTTAGGTCGACAGGACCTTCTTCATGGACGGCGCGGGGTGCAGCACGAAGCTCTCTCGCTCATAGAACGGGATAGCGTCCGGACGCGCATCAAGAAATATCGCGGTCATGCCGCGAGCATGCGCGTCGGCTTCGGCGTACGCCATCAAGGATCGGCCAACACCTGTCCCCCGACCCGCCGCATCGACCACAAGGTCGTCGATATGAAGGTGCGCCCCGCGCGCCAGGGTGTGGACAGGTCTCATCCCCATCACCCCGATAATCGTTCCGTCGTCGAACGCTGCCACAAGCTCGTAGCCCGAATGCGATTGCCGACGAACCCGCTCCAGGAAGACGGGGGCATCAAGCGACCGCAGTTGAGCGATCACGGGATAGGCCAGCATCCATTCCGGTGGCGACAGTCTTCTAATTTCCAACGTGCTGCTTCGGTGTTCGGTCATGTCTTAAGTCGATAGCACTTTCAGAGCTCCGATTGTTGCACGGAGCGATCAACGTTTCAGCGTGATCTGAGAACAACGCACTACAGCGCTTGCGCCCATTCATTTCCGGGGTGGAGGGCATTCAGGCAGTGCTTCAGCCACGCACGTTCGGCGACTGGCAGGTTGGGCAGCGCTCTCTCGAAATCCTGCTGATCCTTTGGACGCGGATCCCTAGCCTTGAAGAGAAGCACAGCGGACGGGTTCAGATACGGGATGCCGTCAGCGGTTCTCATCACCATTTCGGCGCGCGGGCGCTTGAACGACGGATCTCTCTTGTAGGCCCAGAGTTCGTTCGTTCCCGGCTCGATCATCATGTCGATCCGCCAGCATTCTGCCGCGCGGTCAAAACCCCAAAACTGCATGACATCAGTCGGCGGGTCCATATCTTCGGGAAGGCGTGCGACCACGCCTGCGTGAGCAGTGTAGAAGTCCAAATCACTGAACGCCTGACGAAAGACACTGAAATTCTCTCGCAATATCGCGAATTCCAGATCGCTATGTTCGCGAGTCTGGACCCCGTGCCACAGATCGAGCGCCCATCCACCCGCTACGCACCAAGGCAAACTGATATCGCGCAACCGTTGCGCCAGTTCGACCGGGTGCCACGCCTCCCATGCTTCCTGGTCCGGTATGTCTTGTTGGTTGGTCATCGGATCAAGCCGTCTCGCTTGCTTTGAAGTTTCGGATTCTCTCATCAGCAGCGTTGATTCGTTAGATCCACATCTACGTCACTCACTTCGGAATTCGCGAAGCCACCGCCCATGTGGGAGAAGGTCGATCTGGGGGAGGCAGCCGCACTGGTTGTGGGATATGCTGCTGCCAGTTGTTACCAGTCGAGTCTTCAATGTTGATTTCAACGCTCCTCAACGGTCAATCAGTAGGGCCGTCCCAGCAATCCGAACCCATTGTGCCTTGGTGGAGTTTCACTAAAACGGTGCTAGCTGCGACCGCGCTGACATTGGTACGCGACGGTCGACTCGTTCTGGATACTCAGCTCTCTGAAAAGGCGTTCACGTTGCGTCAGCTCTTGCGCCATGAGGCTGGCCTCGCTGACTATGGCGAGCTTCCCGAGTATCACGCTGCTGTCGCCAATCAAGAGCAGGCATGGCATGCGGACGAAATGATGCGGCGTCTGGATGGTTCCCGGCTCCGTTACACCCCTGGTGCCGCTTGGCGTTACTCGAATGTTGGTTTCATGTTTGTCGCCAGACTAATTGAGCGGACAGCCGATATGCCGCTTGAAGTCGCTATCAAGCAGCGAGTCTTTACGCCGCTTGGCATCTCGACGGTTCGCTTCGCAACAGAACGTTCAGAACTCTGTGGCGAGTATCTCGGCAATGCGTTGAGCTACGACCCTGGCTGGGTGTATCACGGCCTCCTTATCGGCCCAGTTTTTCAAGCAGCTCTTCTGTTGGATCGATTGCTGGCCGGAAAACTTCTGCCATCCAATCTGCTTGATGAAATGCTGGCGACGAAGGTATTAGGTGGCCCGATGATCGGCCGACCGTGGCTCATGCCAGGATATGCGCTGGGTCTTATGCGGGGTACAGTCGAAGACGGTTCAACGCTGGCGGGGCATACCGGATGTGGCCCAGGCAGCGTTGTGGCTGTCTATCGATGTACGGTTGACGGGGCGGCAGCGTGCAGCGCTGTTTTTTCAATGGGTGCTGATGAGGGCGGTGTAGAGGCATTGGCCGTAAAAGCAATACGCGAGGCACTCGGAACAACGATTTCTTCACTCTGTTGCGTCGACCGGTTGAATCCACAGTCGTAAGCAGTCCGTCGCTACCGGTGGAAATAGACCAGAAACGGCCAGACGATTATTAATCCGTTGCGCCCAATTCCGCACATAATTGACACTTTCTGCGCGCAGGTCCGAGCGATGACCGATTTCTCTGATTTATTGCGGCAAGGCGCAAACGAGGTTCGCCAATATATGTTAGCTGTAGCCAACGAACAGGCGTTCCCGCTGAGATTGTTGGAGTCGTTGGCGGCGAGAATGGAACGAGCCAGCACTAGCCATAACCAGCGAGATGTTGAACATGAGATTGACTCGATCGCGCGCTCCATTATCGACTCCGGTCCAATCGAGGTAGATATTTCGCCTTCGTTTTCTCGTGCGCTTGACTCGCTCCAATGCAAACGAAAGAGGGAAATTTGACTTGCGAATTGCTGCCCCTCAAGTGTTTTTTTGGGTCAAAAACGTCAGTAGTCGGCCATGAAGCGTAATTCTTCTCGGCTGCCAGATGGACGTTCGTGCGGTCGCGTCCTCCCATCCACAGTCCTTCGACCTAGCGATCTCAGGCATGTCGTCGGCCTCAGCGTACATTCGCGCAATCGCGGCGCCGCCTGACGAGCGGTAATATACTTCAAGCCGCTTGACCAATTGGGATGCCCCCACACCACCAAGAGAAATAGAATAAAAAATTAATTTAATACAAATAATAAATAACTCAAACGGAATACCAGATGATTAAAGAAGAAATTTCTCATAAAAAGGAAAAAACCGTATCAATTAGCGTAGTAATCATACTACTACTGACCGAGTTCATAGTTCAGCATTCAATTTATCAGGCAACATATAACTGGGCAAATGTAAGAAGTGCTGTTGATGGGATTGGGCTCGCGGGGACGCTTATTTCAATTGTTCTCGGCATTGTTGCAATCGTATATGCTTTCATGCAAGGTGAAAGTCAGAATCGAACAAATCAACAATTATCCGTTCAATTGGGCAGAATGGATCGGACGCACAATGATTTGGAAAGCACATCGGCCGGACTGCGATCGAACCTAGAACTGACACAGTCAATTGTCAAGACTTTGCCCGAGCTTAAATCAGACATGCTTGCCGTTCGAGACGATTTGCGTACCTACGCCACGGCAAAAGAGGCCGCTGCGGCTCCAGCGGGGAATCGCGGAGGAACGATTTCAGCAACGGAAGACGTTGGAAAAACGGTGTCAATTTTTGATATTCTGGCCGAACAGACTACGGACGATCTAATTGCAATCAATTATTTCCTGACACGCAAACCAGATTCTCCGTTTCGCGAAACGCGCGAGCATATTGGATACGTATTTTTCGCGGCAGAAGGCCAGGAGATGCCCAAAAGAGACACTTTTGTGGTCGGCATGACCTGGAGCTCTTTCTATGCAGCCAAGAATATTCTGGATGCATGGAAGATCGTTTCATATGATCGGGATAGTGATTTTAAAGGGGCCATTGATAAACGACCGGTTCGATATTTCATTCCAGAAAATAAGCTTAACGAAGCCAAATTTATCTCGGATAGCATTGGCCAAATGGGCGAAGAGCAATTAGAGGCGCTGGAATATTTTAGGAGTATTGACTGACGTGTTTGCGCGCGTCCTTATGTGTCTCTGGCCAAACCTCGGCGTCTCCACCTGCTCCACGAATATTGCAAGTTGATCCGATGTTGGCCTTCGCTAAACAGAAGAGCGGGGGGCGTTGCCTAGGCATCCTCAAAATCCGCAGGCGGATTCATAGACGTGGTTGCTCCCCCCCCGGCTACCTAGCGTTGGAACCGCGACGACTCGATAGTTGGCCTTGGGTCGAAAACAGTCGTTCCCTTTTCGCAATCCCCGACTTCATCCGCATTCCCGGATTATTCGCTTTTTAGTGAAGAGTCTCCCCACGACTCAACATCCCCACAAACTCCTCGATCTTCCTCGCCCGCGTCTCGGCTTTTCTAACGTTCTGAATCCGAAACAAGATGGCGTAGCGATTGCGGCTGTTCAGCGTCGAAAAGAACTCTTTGGCGTTGGGATTCGCGTCTAACGCAACTTGCAGGTCGTCGGGGACTACTGAGTTTTTAGGGGAATCGTAAGCCGCTTGCCACCGTCCATCCGCTTTGGCTTTTTCGATTTCCCGCATCCCTGACGGGTGCATTCTGCCTGCGGCGATCAGGGCTTCTGCTCGCTCTGTATTCAGCTTGGCCCAGATGCTTTTCGCCGTGCGGGGTGTGAAGCGCTGCAACCAGTGTTCATCGCTTTCCTTCTTCTTGTGCCCGTCGATCCAGCCGTGGCACAGCGCGGTCTCCACCGCCTGTGCGTAGCTCAGCGTCGGCTGCACCGCCCCCTTCTTCGCCAGACGCAGCCATACCCCGGCGGATGTTCCACTGTTTTGCGTCAACCAGCTTTCCCATTCATTCTGGTCGGGGAATGTCAGACACGGCTCTGTCATAGCGTGATTTAAATCGTTATATTCGGGGATCGGCGCTTTTCCGCCGAAACGATGTCGGCGATTATCCTAACGCGTTATGCGCTTCCTGGTACGTTAGCTTCGCAAGGGGAGACGTTTCAATGGAAATATGCAGTTTCCCCTACCGGCCGAGACTCTGGATGGCGGCCAGCGCGTTGATCGTCTTCAGTTGGGGGACGTTGTTCATGGGACGCGACGCCTTGTCGAATGACCGTGGCCTCGTCCTCAGGATCCTCCCCTTAAGAATTCACCTCGATCCCCTAGAAGCCACTGTCTTTCTTTGGTACGTGACGGCGGTTTGCGTACTCTTCGTGTTTCTCTGCCTCAGAGGGCTCTATCTCCGCTTCTTTTTTTCGACGCGACGCGTCACGCTTACGGACACCGAGATCACCGCGCCCCGGTCCATGTATTCCCGCACCTCAGTCGTCGTCAAACTTTCGGACGTGCGTTCCATCAGCGTCAGCACGATCCGCTAGGCCTCCTTCCTCACGATTCGACACGCCAACGGGAAGCTCGTCATTCCCTCATCGCAACTGCCCAATCAAAACGCCTTCAATACACTGCTTGGCTCCCTCAACAGGCGCCTTCCGACCCAGCAGCACTGGACCTACCCCGCCGACCGACGGTGACATCTCAGCGCTGCGCAAAAGCGGAGGCCGTGCCTCCGCACCCCATCAAATCCACTGATCGTTCGCCACCGTGCGATCCCCCGCCTCGCCGTCCCCCGTATTCACCACGCCTCGCGGCTCGATGAGAAGCAGCTTGGCTTCTGTCTCAGCGAACGGCTTGTGTTCGATGCCCTTCGGCACCACGGCCATTTCACCGGCGCGCAGCGCAATGAAACCGTCGCCGGTCGTCGCATCGCGGAAATCGATCCGCAATTCGCCTTCCAGTACGATGAACGTTTCGTCGGTATCTGCATGCTGATGCCATTGGAACTCGCCGATGACCTTGACGACCTTGAACTGGTAGTCGTTCATCTCGGCGACGACGCGGGGTTGCCAGTGACCGTCGATCAGCGCGATCTTGCGGATCGGGTCGATGGCCTTGCACTGGCCGCGATCGGCCGGGGCGTTGGGATGAGTCGGGAATTGGGACATCGTTCTCTCCGTTTTTTGGGGGGTAATGCGTCGAGGATACGCATGCCCCTTCACGGCCGTATTGAACGATTGTGCGTGGCTGTTCTAGCCCGGCAGAATACCGCTAGCGACCTGAAGCCAGCGGCCGGGTGCCAGTCCGAAGGTCTTCGAGAACATTGTTCTTTGAGAAAAAGCCGCCTACTGCCATGTCTCGTTCAACTCGAATGCTCGGCGACGCCGTTCCGTATTGATGTCGTGAAATTTCGCGGATGTAGTATTGAATTCCCATTCCATCAACGCGACTGAGATGTAGAACATCGCGCCGGAGTTCAGGCATTCCGAGATCGCTTGCTTGACTGCGCGGCACGGTCGAAGCAGCCGAACATGAACACAGCAACCACGAACCCCAGTGTGACGACGCACACGCCATTCCACCCCGCCCATGCCCATGCCGCGCCTGACAGCGCAGCACCAATTGCGCCGCCGACGAAAAAGATGCCGACAAAGAGCGCGTTCAATCGGCCACGAGCCGCCGGATTGATCAGGTTGATCGCGCGTCGACCGAGCGTTTGATCGGCGATCACACCGGCGTCGAGCGCCGCCGCCCCGACTACCAGCAATGCGACAGCAAGGACGGGGTGCGTGGCCGCGGAGAACCCGCCCCAGCCCGCCCCGGCAACCGCGAGCACGAGTACCGCCGCGATCATGACCAGATGCGCGGTGATTTGTGTCGCGCGCCCCGCCCCGCAATCGCCGAGGTAGCCCGCGAGCGGCGTCACCATCGCTCCCGTTGCGCCCGCCAGCGCGAAGGCAGCAATGCCTTGTGTACCCAGCGAAAACGGCGGCTGAGCAAGAAGCAGTGCGATGGCGGTCCAGAACGCGCTGAACGCACCGAGTGCGAGCGCGGCAAGCGTCGCGCGACGCTGTAAGACGGGTTCGGTGCGCAGCAAGGTCCACAGCGAACGCAGCAAGTCCAAGTAGCGAGCAGCCGTCTGCGGCGTGTGACTCGGCAACCGCGTCAGCAGCACGACAGCAAGCAGCGAGTCGGCCAATGCCGCGATGCCATAGAACGCACGCCAGCCAAACGCTCCGCCAATCAGGCTCGCGAGCGGTCGTGACAACAAAATGCCCAGCATCAGGCCGCTCATCACGTTGCCGACTGCGCGTCCGCGCCGGCTTTCAGGCGCCATCGACGCCGCAATCGGCACGAGCATCTGGATCACGCTCGATGTCGCCCCTGCCATGAACACCGATGCCAGAAACAGCCAGCCCGATCGCGCGAGCGACGCGAATCCGAGGAACATCGCGCAGCAGGCAAGCGTCCAGACGATCAGGCGGCGATTTTCGAGAAGGTCGCATAGCGGTACGAGCAATAGCAGACCCGCAGCGTAGCCGAGTTGCGGGAGCATTGCGATTACGCCGGCAAGCTCGGGCGGCAGCGTCAATGCTCGGCTGACAGGCCCCGTCAGAGGTTGCGCTGCGGTCAGGTTCACGACGATCACGCCGACGGCGGCGGCAAAAAATATCGTCAATGGCGTGGTCAGGCCACCGCCTGGGGCGGCATCCGCTTGCAGTGAGGGCAGCGAAGCGGAGGGCAGTTTGCGCGCGCAGGTGTCAGCAGGTTGACTCATGGGTTTGGCTTCCGGGTGTACGAGTGTGGCTTATCCTAAGGACGAGAACGTTATGCGACAATTGAATTATCTTGATAATGTTTATGCGAGATTGTTTTATGAACACGCGAGACTTGCAGGCTTTCGTGGCTGTGGTCGAAAGCGGCTCAATGGTGCGGGCCGCAGAGAGACTGTTTTTGACTCAGCCGGGACTCACGCGCCGTGTCCAGAATCTGGAAGCGATGCTCGGCATCGAGTTGCTCGACCGGCAGAGCAAACCGCTCAAGCCGACGGCGGCTGGAAGCGACGTCTATGGCCTTGCGCGCGTAGTGCTACGCGCGGTCGACGACCTGCTGGCCGTCGCATCGCCCGATAACGAGCCGGCAGGCGAGTTTAGGATCGGGGTACCGCCGTTTTTGTCTGAGATGGCGTTGGAGCAACCCATTGACCGTCTGCGTGCCGCCTTTCCGAATCTGACTCTGCGCGTGACAGCGGGCTGGTCGCCGGGACTGCTGGAGGGCATAGTGAAGGCGAAGGCGGACGCGGTCGTCGTGCTTTTGCCTGAAGGTGTGCCATTGCCGGCAGGCCTGACGTCGACACTTCTCGCCTATAAGCCCACGGTCGTCGTCGCGCCGCGCTCGTTCAGTCTGCCCGACAAACCCGTCTCACTCGCCGACCTGGCGGCTTATCCCTGGGTTCTGAATCAGGACGGTTGCGGAATGCGTTCAGCACTGAGTCGCGCCATGTCTGCGGCGGGTTTACCGTTCAACGTCGCTGTCGAAGCGTTCGGTTCGGAACTGCAGTTGTCGCTGGTCGCGCGCGCTTTGGGGGTCGGGCTCGCGGCGCCTGAAGTGCTGGCGCGCAGCCCGCATCGCAATGCGCTGCAGATCGTCGATGTGCCTGAGTTCAATAGCGGGCTGAACGTGTGGCTCGTGCATGCCGTGCTGCCTGGCCGTCTTGTGCGCCCCGTCGCGGTGATGCGCGACGCACTGATCGAAACGCTGGAAAGGGATGCGGTATGTTTGCCTCTCACCGATTCCGCCGCATAAGTCCGAGCGCTTGAGACGCTCCGGCGAATACCCACGTCAAATCCACTGATCGTTCGCCACCGTTCGATGCCCTTCGGCACCACGACCATTTCACCGGCACGCAACGCGATGGAACCGTCGCCGGCCGTCGCATCGCGGAAATCGATTCGCAATTCGCCTTCCAGGACGATGAACGTCTTGCGGATCGGATCGATGGCCTTGCACTGGCCGCGATCTGTCGGGGCGTTGGAATGAGTGGGGAATTGGGACATCGTTCTCTCCGTCTGTGGGGGTAATGCGTCGAGCCCCTTCACGGCCGTATTGAACGATTGTGCGTGCCTTTAGCCCGGCAGAATCCCGCTCGCGACCTGAAGCCAGCGGCCCGGCGTCAGCCCGAAGGTCTTCGAGAAATGGCGCGTCATATGGCTCTGATCGGCGAAACCTGCCGTAGCGGCCGCATCCACGAGAGATGTGCCCGCAAGCAACTGGTGACGAACGTCATCGAGACGCCGCATCGTCAAATACCGGTACGGACTCGTGCCATAGAACGTGCGGAAGTCGCGCGACAGACTCCAGCGATCCCGCCCTGTCGCCGCTTCGAGTTCGTCCAGTGTGACGACCCGTGCGCTGTGCGTATGCAGATAATCACGTGCACGTCGCGCCGCCTGATAGTCGCCCTTCGTCTTCCGCGCAGGCGCGCCGGAGACGGCCGCAAGCGCATGGGCCAGTTCTGTCAGCGCGTCGCTCTGTTCGAGCGGTTCCAGCGTGTGGCTGACGTGTTGCAGCAACGTCTCGGTCGCCGCCGCCAGACGCGGATCCGTCGTCACGCCCCCTTCGACGAAGGGCAGCGCCTGCCCGCCAAGCACGTCCTGAAACAACGACGGATGCACGTAAATCATGCGATACCGGAAGCCTTCGTCCGTGCCCGCCTGACCGTCGTGCGGTTCGTCGGGATGCAGCACCATCGTGTTGCCGGGCAGACTGTTTCGCTGCCCCCGCCGATAACTGAAGCTCTGAACACCCGCGAGCGTGCGGCCAATCGCGTAGGTGTCGTGGCGATGCATCGAATAGGCGTTTCCGCGAAACCACGCCTCGAAGCGCTCCACGCCCTCGATCGGCTGTGCATGCTTCACCCAGTCGGGTGTTAAAGCGGATGTCCGTCGATTCATGATGTACGGCCTCGGATGACCTCACGCGTCACTTTGCAATTCGCTATCGCTATACAACACGCTCTCAAGCAGGCGGATTCACATCCGACGCATTGCCTGCCCCACCCAGCGCCTTGTACAGCACCATCCGGTTGTTCAGGCGGTTCAAGCGCACTTGCGCGTCGGCCGTTTGCGCATTGCGCAGCAACTGCAACTGCTCCAGCCACTGCTGCACCCCGATAGCGCCCGCCTGATAGCGCGAACGCAGCACGGTCTCGGCACGCTGCGCCTGCACCAGCGACAGCGCACGTTGCTCGCCCTCGCGCGTCAGTTGCTCACGCGCCGAGAGTGCGTTTTCGACTTCGCTCAGCGCCGTAAAGAGGCTCTTGCGGAAATTCACTACCGCTTCCTCATACTGCGTCTGCGACACCTTGATCTGCAACTGCATCGTATTCCACTGGATGAACGGCAACGCCAGTCCCACCCCCAGCGAACCGAGTGGGTTCTGCAACACGCGCTCCAGCGACGTGCTCGTCGTCCCCACCTGCCCCGTCAGCGTGAACGTCGGGTAGAAGCTCGTGCGGGTAATGTCGACGTTAGCGAGTGTCCCACGCAAACGCAACTCCGCCGCGCGCAAGTCCGGGCGACGGCCCAGCAACTCCGCAGGCAAGCCCGCCGGTACGACCGGCAACGCCTGCGTCGGCAACGTCGACGGCTCGGCCGCTGCCTGTTCCGGCGGACGGTCGAACAGAATCGCCAGCGCATTGCGGTTTTCCGTGCGCTGCTGCAACAACTGCGTGAGCGCCGCGCGCTGATCGGCCAGATTGCCCTCCGTCTGCGCCACATCCAACCCCGACACCGCCCCCGCCGCATAGCGCGAGCGCACCAGCGCCAGAATCCGTTCGCTGTAGGCGATGTTGCCTTCGGTGTTGGCAATCTGCTGATTCAGGAAGCCAATCGTCCAGTACAACTGCGCCGTCGTACCGATGATCGCCAGACGCGCGGATTCGCGGTCGGCGTCGGTCGCCTCGTACTCCCAGCGCGCCGCATCGCGTTGCGCGGCCAGCTTGCCCCACAGATCCAACTCGTACGATGCCGACGCGCTCAGGTTGCTCTTGCGTCCCATCACATGCGTATCGAGCGTGCGTTGTACGGAGGCGTTGCCACCAATCGTCACGGAAGGCGTGAGATTCGTATCAGCCAACCCCGCCTGCAATTGCGCGCGATAAACGCGAATCCCCGCCGCCGCCAGGTCGTTGTTGACGGCCAGCACATCGGTGATCAGACGGTCCAGCACCGGATCGCCGAACGCACGCCAGAAGTCAGGCGCGATGACGGCCGTCGATGTCCCGGATACCCCTGACGTTCCCGTCGCCCCCGCCCACTGCGCGGGCACCGGCACCGCTGGCAACGGATCGTGACGCACCCCGGCGCAGCCCGTGAGCAGCACTGCGGCGCTGGCCAGCGCGAGGACCGTACGATGCAGCACCGTCGACGTGGCGAACAGCTCAGCCGTAGCGAACGAGTGGCAAGTAGTAGATTTCATTCTGGTCATCTGGCAATACCTCAATCGCGTGCAAGCGCTTCGACCGGATCCAGCCGCGCGGCATTGCGCGCTGGCATGAACCCGAACACCACGCCGATGAGCGTCGAACACAGGAAAGCCGTGACGACCGAGCCCATCGAAAACACCATCTTCCACTTCTCGACGAACAACGAGAACAGGAAGCTCGCCCCGAACGAGAGCGCAATCCCGATCGCGCCGCCCATCAGACACACCATGACGGCCTCCACCAGGAACTGCTGCATGATGTCGCTCTGACGCGCCCCGACCGCCATGCGGATGCCGATCTCCCGCGTACGCTCCGTCACCGACACGATCATGATGTTCATCACGCCGATGCCGCCCACGACCAGCGAAATCACCGCGATCAGCGACAGCAGCAGCGTGAGCGACTGACTCGTCTTCTCGACTGTCTTCACCACGCTGTCCATGTTGTACGTGAAGAAGTCCTTGCGGCCGTGACGCTGCGTCATGAGCGTCTCCAGACTCTTCTCGGCGGCCTTGCTCGGCTGACCGTCACGCACACGCACCGTGATGCTGTCGACATTGCGCTGACCGAACAGACGCCCCGCCGCCGTCGTGTAAGGCACCCAGATGTTCAGGCTCTTCGTGTCGCCGAACGCGCTCTTCTTCTCCACCGTCACACCGATCACCACGCACGGCAGATTGCCCACGAAGATCACTTCGCCCAGCGGATTCGGATTCGCGCCGAACAGCTTGCGACGCGTGTTCTGGTCGATCACGGCGACCTGCGCCTGACGCCGCACTTCGTCGGCACCGAACGCAATACCCTGCCCGATCTTCATGCCGCGCACCTGGAAGAAGTGCTCGCCCACGCCCGTCACCATCGCGCTCGCGTCGACATTGCGATAACGCAGCAGCAGACTGCGAGCCGTCTCGGGCGTCGCGCTGTCCACGTAAATCTGCTCGGAAAGCGCATGCACGTCCTCGGGCACGAGCGTCTGAATCGCCGTCGCGCGGTTGTCGCCCCAGTCCTTGCCCGGATAGATGTTGATCGTGTTCGTGCCGATGCTGCCGATCTCGGCCAGCATGTAGCGCTTCGCCCCTTCGCCAATGGCGACGATGGAGACGACCGACGTAATACCGATGATGATCCCGAGCATCGTCAGGAACGTGCGCAGCCGGTGCGAGATCAGCGCGATCCACGCCATGCGGAACGCCTCGGCAAAGCGATCGATGCCCCCCGTCCAGCGACGCGGCGGAATCGCACCGCCATGACTGGCGTTCACCGAAGCGGGATCTGCGGCCGGGGCCGACGACGTCATTGAAGCAACCACGGCTTCCTCCGCGGCCTCTTCCGGCGACGGGACATCCGGCTCGATCTCCACCGGCGTGTTCTCACGGTCGGCCACGATCTCGCCGTCGCGAATCTCGATGATGCGGCGCGCGTGTGCGGCGACCTTCTCGTCGTGGGTCACGATGATGACCGTGTGCCCCAGCGCGTTGAGCTCCTTGAGAATGCGGATGACCTCACGGCCGCTGCGCGTATCGAGTGCGCCGGTCGGCTCGTCGGCCAGAATCACGTCGCCGCCGTTCATCAGCGCGCGCGCAATACTCACGCGCTGCTGCTGACCGCCCGACAACTGGCTCGGACGATGTTCCGTGCGGTCGGCCAACCCGAGCCGCTCCAGCAGCATCACCGAGCGCGCACGACGCGCCGCATGTGGCGTGCCGGTGTACACCGACGGCATCTCCACGTTCGACGCCGCGTCGAGGTGCGGCAACAGGTGGTAGCGCTGGAAGATGAAGCCGAAGTGCTCGCGACGCAATTGCGCGAGCGCGTCCGCATCGAGATCGCGCGTCTCGCGCCCCGCAACGCGGTAGCTGCCTTCGCTCGGATGGTCGAGACAGCCGAGGATGTTCATCAGCGTCGACTTGCCCGAGCCGGACGCCCCCATGATCGCGACGATCTCGCCTTCTTCGATGGTGAGATTGACGTCACGCAACACGGTCACATCACGCTCACCGGCCGGAAAGCGCCGGGTGATGCCCGTGAGCTCCAGCATCGGGTGCGGACGGACGTCGGAAGCCTGCACAGCGGCTTGCGACGCTTGTGACACAGAAGACGTACCGGCAGCTTGAGTCATCGCGCTCGTCTCCCCTTATTGGGACGCACCGGACGAGGTGTCCGTCGAGGCCTGCGTGCTGTCGCCCGCCTCGCCGATCACGACGCGATCGTCGGCCGTAAGACCTTCTTTCACCTCGACCCGCACGTTGTTATTCAGTCCGGTGACGATCTGACGCGTCACCGCCTTGCCATCGGCCTTGCCCTCCGCAGGCAGAACGCGCACTTCGTAACGGTCCGGGCCGACCTTCTTGCCCAGCGCCGCCACCGGCACGCTGAGCGCCTGCTTGGCCGTGCCGAGCAGCACGTTGACCTGCGCCGTCATCGAAATGCGCAGACGATGGTCGGGGTTCGGCACTTCGAACAGCGCGTTGTAGAACACGGCCGTGTTGTTGCGCGTCGCGCCACCGCCCAGCGTGCTTTGTGTGTCGAGGAAGTTCTGCGGGGCCGGTTCGATGGCGCGCAGCTTGCCGTAGTAACGCTTGTCCGGGTCGCCCAGGATCGTGAAGTACGCAGTCTGTCCCGACGAGATACGGATGACGTCGGCTTCCGAGACCTGCGCCTTCACGGTAATGGTGTCCAGATCCGCCAGCTTAAGAATCACCGGCGCTTGCTGCTGCGCGATCACGGTCTGGCCTTCCTGCGTGACGATGGCGACGACCTGACCGTCGATGGGTGCGTCGATGCGCGTATAGCCCACGTTCGCTTTCGCCGATTCGATGGCTACGCTCGCCTTGCGGATCTGGGCGTCGAGGCCGTTCAGCGTGGCGCGCTGCACGTCCAGATTGGCTTGCGCCGACTCGAAGTCCTGACGGGACGTTGCGTCATCCGGCAGCATCTGACGCTGACGAGCAAAGGCCAGTTCGGCCTGCTTGAGTTGCGCCGCTGTCGAGCGCTTTTGCGCCTGAAGGTTCTGCTCGTCGGCCTCAGCCTGACGCAGGCCGTTCTGTGCGAGCACCGGATCGATTTGCGCGAGCCACTGCCCCTTCGTCACCTTATCGCCCAGCTTGACCTTGAGTGACTTCAACTGCCCGCTGACCTGTGCGCCGACGTCCACCTGCTGGAACGCACCTAGCGTGCCCGTGGCGAGCACCGTGTTTTCGAGGTCGGTGCGCTCCACCTTGGCGCTGAGGTACTGCGGCACCTTCGGGGTCGCGAGACTGCGCAGACCGAGTGCCACGAGAACGATAAGCACAACGAGGCTGGTAACGAGATAGGGCCGACGGCGAATGAACTGGATCATGGAACGAAGTTGGCGATCAAAAAGACACGTCCGGGACACGTCAAAAGGGCTTCACTCGTAGCGCATTCGGGCCGGTGGGCCGGTCGGTCTGTCGTCCGGAAGATCGGTCGATCTACCGGTCAGTGCCGTCCCGGTCGCGTCGGGCACGCTTCGGAGCACAAAAGGATGAGATTTTAAGGGGTTTGCATGACGGGTGGGGCGGCTTTCCCGCGTCTGTCGTTTCGTTGCAGGCAGTGTCGCACCCGCGACAGACGCTGAATACTTGTACAAATCACAGTTTCAGGCCCACCCAAGAGGCAAAAAACGGGAAAAAGCACCTGAAGTGATATATTCGCCCGGCATTGCAAGGGACATCATGAAAACAGAAATCTTCTACGCCCTGTACCTCATCGCCATCGTCACGGAAGCGATGTCGGGGGCCATCATGGGGATGCAGCGCGGCATGGACCGCTTCGGGCTCGCCTTCGTCGGCATGGTGACGGCGCTCGGCGGCGGGACCATTCGCGACGTGCTGTTCGGTCGCCATCCGCTCGTCTGGATCGCGCATCCGGAGTACCTGCTGCTCACCCTCGGCGCGGCGACGCTCGCGTCCATCGTCGCGCGCCACATTCACCGGCTGCGCATGACGTTCATTACGGTCGACGCCATCGGCCTTGCCGCCTTCACGATTCTGGGGTGCGATATCGGTATGACCGTGAGCACGAGCCCGGTCATCGTGGTGCTCGCCGGGGTGCTGACTGGGATTGGCGGCGGTATGCTGCGCGACTTGCTCTGCGGACAGGTGCCGCTGGTACTGCGCCGCGAGATGTACGCGAGCGTGGCGTGCATCGCGGGTGCGATGTACGTGGCCATGCTGCATTTTGGCGTGCCGAACGGCGTGGCGACGGGCGTCGGCTTCGTCGCGGGCTTCGTCATCCGCATGCTGGCCGTGTGGTTCGGCTGGCGCTTTCGCACATTCGAGGACGAAGCGCCGTCCGAGCCGTTGCACTGATCCTGACCGACTGACGCACTGACGGGACCGGCCATCGCCGGTCCCCTCCGCACTTCCTCACATTCGCCGTCCGTCGACGGCGTCCAAGGTCTTACCGGTCTGCGCGCAACTGCGCCCGCTCGGCCGCTGTTAGCAACGACGTGGCACGCGGGCTGAGATCGTCGCCGTGGCCGACGATCTGCACACGACTGCGTCGGTCGTAGGTCCCGGTCTGCGCCGCCCCCTGCACACTGCCGTCGTCCTGCGCCCCGCCCGGCGACGCGCCGCGATCCCCCGTCCCGCTCACCGTACTCAGCATCCGCACGGTGAAGATCGACGATTGGTTCTGACGCTGCGACACCCGCTCGCGCGCCATCGCGTCCTGTGCCGCCGAGGCCGCCTGCGCAGCGGTAGCGCTCGCGTTCGTGAGCGCCCCGACGTTGACCGCCGCGATCACCGGCAAGCCCGTCGACTTGCCCTGCACCTGCACGTTGGCCGCATTGACCACCGCCAGCGCCGCGAAGTTGACGTTGCCCGACACGCGAATCCCGGCTTCCCCCGCGTCGATGGTCCCCAGCGGCGCGACCAGATCGACGTCGCCCGGCTTCACTTCGGGAATCGGATTGAGCGTAGCAATCCCCGCCCCGGCACTGGGGACGTTTGGCGACAAGGTCACGTTGCCCCACGCGTCGTACACGCGCTTGGGCGGGGTGTAGAGCACCGTCGTCTTCGAGCCGCGTCCCGCGTTGATGTCCCCTTCGGCCGACCAGCCCTGAATCGCCCCGCCAAACGTCGTCATCACGCGTGACAGACCCAGCAGAATGCTGCCCTGACTGAAGATGCGAATCGCACCCTCGCCCTGCGTCAGCAGCCCGGCGGGGACCGTCGTCGCCACAGTGGATGGTGTCACGCCCTCCACGCCGAGCGTCGTCTGTCCGGCAGGCACGAGCAGGTCGATGTCGCCGCCCGCAACCGTGCGGATGCCACCGTTCGATGCCGTGCCCTGGAACATCGTGAGACCGCCCTGGCGCGCAATGGGCTGTCCGTTCGCGTCCGTCTGCGGAAACAGCGTGGCGATGGCTTCGCGACCGCGCAGATAGCTGCCGAAACGTTTGCCCGACGCATCGTTGTACTCACGCCCGGACGCCAGCAACTCGGCGTAGTACACGTCGCGCGCGAAGACCCGCTGCTGTGCGGCGGGCAACGTCAGGAACCATGCCAGCGCGCTCGCACCGCCGGTGCCCGTGTAACCGAAGCGCGTGCGCAGCCAGTCGAGCAACTCGGTGTCGTACGTCTTAACCACCTTGCCAGGCTGACTGGCGAGCGGCTGCGACGGGTCGGCAAGGTTCGCAGCATCGAAATATCGCCGCGCAAACGCCGCCACATCCGTCTGCCCCACCCCGGGCACACCTGCGCCCAGCCCGGCTTGCACGACCACGTTCGCGCCCGGCCGGTTATCGCCCGGCACCAGCGAGCCGAGGCTCGTGAAGTTCGCCACGTTGCCGAGGTAGACATCGCCGCCCGCCGAGACTTCCAGCGTGCCGGGGCCAGTCACGGTGAAGCCGTTGTTGAAGGTCCCGCTGTAGAAGATGTTGCCGCCCGCCGCGAGCATCGAGATGTCGGACGGAAGCGTCTGATTGATCAGACCGCTGCTGTTGACGATGTCCCGGCCCGCGATCATCTGCACCGGCTTCGACGCCCAGTAGTAGGTGACGTTGCCCGCAGGCGTGTAAATCGTGCGCATCTGCCCGATGTTGACGCTCTGAATGTCGCCATTCAACGCGTAGACACGGGAGATCGCGCTGTCGCCGTCCGCACTCGTGTCAGTCAGCGTGTTGGGGCCGAACAGAAAGAGCCCCCCGCCCGTGCCAGCGTACCGGTTGGAACTCGGGTTGTAGGTGGAAGCGTAGATGGTCTGATAAGTGATGCTGTCGTACCCGCTCCCACCGTTCCAGTTGTTCGATGTCGTGGGGGTCTGCCAGCCCGGCTGGAACGGCGTCACCATCGTCGAGAGCGACGTGCCGAGCGTGCCGAACGGCGCAGACGAGTTGCTGACGTTGTTCCGGCTGACCCCCGACACATTCCCGTTCGCCAGCAACTGGAAGCGGCTGTCCGGCGACGGCATCAGGTAGTCGACGAACTGTCGCGGCGCAAGGTACACGCTGCCCCCGGCCGACGTCACGTCGAGAATCGGCGGCAGATATTCGGTACTGCTGAACTCCGAGGTCGTGTTGCCCAGCGGCGACGCATTGCCACCCGCCGAGAACAGCGACAGCGCCGTGTCGTTATGCCACAACGTGAACCAACTCGCCGCGTTGGTGCTCACGCCGTTCAGGGTCGCCTGCGTCTGCACACGCTCTTCCGCGCGCCCCGGATCGACCACGCGGCCCATCACGAGATCGCCCAGTGCAGGCAAAGTCACCGATCCATCGCCCGGTGCCACGCTCGCGCCCCCGCGACTGAGGGCCGAATACGCCTGATGGCTGCTCAGCCCACGCGGATCGTCCGACAACGCCACGCCGTAGTCGCGCAGCAACATCGCACCGATGTTGCCGTCGGCCGTCACACGCGTATCGCCACGAATATCGCTGTACAAACCGCCGAAGATGTTGCCGCCCGCCGCCACGTTCAGCGCGCCGCCGCCGGTCTGGACGACGCCG
Source organism: Pandoraea sp. NPDC090278 (assembly GCF_044772185.1). Lineage (NCBI taxonomy): Bacteria > Pseudomonadati > Pseudomonadota > Betaproteobacteria > Burkholderiales > Burkholderiaceae > Pandoraea > Pandoraea sp. NPDC090278. The sequence continues at coordinate 90,733 of NZ_JBIVYJ010000005.1, forward strand.
CCACCTGTCACGCGGCCAGAGCCACCCACCGCCACGACGATATTGCGCTTGGACGTCGAGTCGTCCGTACCGATGTTGCCGCCCGCGCTCACATTGACCGTGCCGCCCCCCAGCGCCCCCATCCCGGAGAACGCGGCCAACCCCAGCGTCGAGCCGTTATCCAGCGCATAAGTGCCGAAGTTGATGGCCCACGCCGTCGGTTGATTCAACGCCGCGCCGCCCTGGCGCAGCACCCAGTTGCCGACCATCTCCGTGTTCGGCTCCTGCCAGCCAAGGATGTTGCCGCCAGCGGAGAGCGTGAAGTTGCCGCCGTCCTGCGTGTACCACATGCGCTGCGCGTTGAGCGTGGCTTCGTACGCCGCGCGCGCGGACACCTTGTTGCTCAGATAGGTGCCGTCTGCGGCGAGCGCGCGCGGGGCGTTCCACGCCGTGCCAGAGCCTGTGCCTTCCACGGATGTACCGGCCGTGTACACACCGAACGGCGAGAGTTGCTGATAGTCGCCCGCCGCATAGAGATCGAGATTGCCCGTCCCCGTCCGCACAACGCTGATGCCCGGTCCGGGCAGGCCTGCCCCTTTGCCCAGCACGTTGATGGTGAACGGGTCGTTGAGCACGATGTCTCCACCCTGTACGCCTCCCTTCACCGCACGCGAGTCCGCGCTCGCAAGATCGCTGCCGCCGACCATGCGCATCGACCACGACTGCATGCCGGGGTCGAGCATCGGGGCGATGGCCCAGATCGGGCGGCTGCCGACCTGCGCGTCCCCCGTCGACACGTACATGCCGGTCGGCAGCACACTGCCCTGCGCCACTTCCAGCGGTGTGGTCAGCGCGTAGTTCTTGATCGGGGCAATGGACACGTTGGCGGGCCACGTCATGGCCGCAACCTTCATGACGTAAGCGCCGGTGTCCGCGAACTGGATAGCGTTCATGCCCGCCTTGAGGATCGTACCGGGCGGCAGCGTCAGATTGCTCGCCGTCGTCCCCACGATGCCCACGAGCGCCGTTGTGTTCGTCCCTGCCGCAATGCGATACCCGCCCGCACCGACCATCGTGCCGTTCTTCATCGTGTAGCCCTGCGGCAGGATGATGTCGGCCGTCGTCACCACACCGCTCTTGATACGGTTGCCCGAAATCGAGTTCCCGCCGAGTACCACGTCGATGGGCAATCCCACCGTATTGGACAAAGACAACGGCGTGTTCGCGACGATGTTCAGCGCGAAGTTCAGCGTGCCGGTGGCGGGCAGCTTCGTGCCAACGCCCAGCGTCATGCCGCCAGCCGCCACCGTATAGGGACCGGTGAGCGTAACCGCAGAGAGCACCGTCTGATAGATCGCGCCATCCGGCGACGACACCGGCACGCCAAAACCGTCGGTTACGCTGCCGTTGATCTTGAGATCGCCGCCCGCGCGCAGGACGAGTACACCCGGCTCGCCCGAGCCGCGCACGCCGCTTACGACACCCGGGCCGTAGCGATAGCCCGACAGATCGAGGTCGCCCTTGGTGTTGATATCCCCTGCGCTCGAAATCTCGACGCCGGGCCGCAGATGGAACGCGCCGCCGTAGGTCGCAAGACCTGCGAGGCGCGACTGCAACGCCGCATTGCGCGCCGCGTTGTCCATGAACTGACGGCTGCGTGCGTCGATCTGCGCGAGGCCTACGACGCCATCCGCCCCCACCGGTGCACCCGACGCGTCGCCATTGTCCTGCGTTACCGTACCGTTGGCGTCCGTGGGCGAGTATTTCCAGAAGCCGTTCACCGCGATGCTGCGTGCGCCACGAATGTCAGGCTGCGCCGACGCATCGATGCGAATATCCCCGCCGGTCTCATCAGTGCGTGGTGCGTTGATGTCGATCTGACCACGCGCCACGCCATCGGGTGAGCGCATGTCGAAACGCGCTCCGTTGCTCAGCCGCACGGTGCCGCTCGTTGCCGTGAGCGCAATGCTGCCGCGATTGGAGGCGTCGACACTCGCACCATAGCTGTCGGTCACCAGCGTGCTGGCACGCGTGTCGAGGACCGCCGTACCGGCCAGCGTCAGGTCACCCAGCGCCGAGAGGATGATCGTGCCGGGCGTCGCGCCTGTGGCATCGATGGTGCCGGTAACGGCCAGATTTCCGCCATCGGTCGAAATGCTGACACTGCCTGCGCGAACGCCATCGCCCACCGTCAGATCGCCGTGCCGCAGACGGAAGCTGCGCGCGGCGAAGAATCCGCCGTCGGTGAGTCGTTGATTGAGTGCGCCGAAGCGCTCGCCACTCATGCTGCCGACGTCGAGCGAGAACTGACCGCTAGGCTGCCCCTGTGCCGACGTCCCCAGCAAACTGCCGTCGACGACCACTTGCCCATTGGCCGCACTCAGACTCACCGAGCCACCCGCCGCGTGCTTTGCCGAGACGTCGATCACCGAACCGCTTTGCAACTGGACGTCGCCGTTCGCGCTCGCGAAAAGCACCTTTCCGCCCCAGCTCGGTTGTGTCACATCGAAGAACGTCGTATCGCGCCCCGCCAGATCGAGACGCGCGTCCGTGCCGAGCGTGAGTGCGCCGTCTGCATCGACGGAAAGCTTGCCGCTCGGCAGCGCCACCGCTGTGTCGATGGACACGCTACTACCCTTGAGCGCGAGCGATGCCCCGAGATCGTGGATCGCCGATGTGTCAGACGGCTGCACGCCCGGGAGCGTCGCCAGCGTGATTGCACCGCCCGCGTTGTAACGCATCGACGATCCCGCCTTGCCCGTGACGAGCGGCGTGACGATGTTCAGGTCGCCCCCGCTGCGCGCGCCGTTGGTGGCCTGTGTGCCACCTACCGTCAGCGTGCCAAGATGATTGGCCGTCACCTGATCGGACGCCTGCAACGTCACCCCGGAGAAGCCCAGCGCCAACCGGTCGAGTGCCGTCTGACTCTGCAGCTGCGTGAGGTCGTCATAGCCGAACTCGATGGTCTTCGCATCGATGAGCAGCTTGCCCGTGCCTGTGCCGGGGCCACCGGCGATCACGCTCGCGGGCGCTTGTGACGCGAACGGGTTGTCCGAAGTCCCCGCGCCCGTAGCGATGCCATTCCAGAGGAAATGCGCGGTGGACAGACGCACCACATCGGTACTGCTGCCCAGTCCGTAGAACGCTGGCGAGTTGAACGCCATCTGCACGGGCGAATCGCCAGTATCCAGCGTCGACGTGCCGAAGAAGTTGAAGGCCCCGCCAGCGGTCAGCGTCAGACGTTCGAGCGGCGGCAGGCCGGACGCCGTCGTCGGCCGCAGCAGTTTGTCGAGCACGCTCTGCGTCAACTGCCAGCCTGCCGGAAGCACACCCGCGTTGCGCGCCGCCGCCATGGCCGCCGTATCGCCGATGTTGATCTGGTTTTGCGAGACGGTGAGGTAACGCGCTCCGAGATTCACATCGCCTAGCGTCAGACCGCCCGGTGCCGCGAACGCTATAGTGCCGGGCGTGAGCAGCGAGACGCCGTCGCCTACGCTGACAGTGCCCATGCCGTCCGACGGCAGGAAGTCGAGCCACCCGTTACCCACCGCCAGCAGGCCCGGGTGATAAATCAGGTTCTGTCCTGCAAGCAGTCCCGTCGCGTAGACGTAGCCATAGCGCGAGTCGATGACGTTGTCGCCGAAGCCACGCGTGTCGAGGCTCGCGCCGCTTTCGACGTTGATCGCATTGCCCACGAGGAACAACTGCCCGGCGTGCACGTTGGCACCACTGCGCACGGTCACGCCGTTGTGGCTCAGGCCATCGTTACCGAAGTACAGACGCGCACTGTCGCCCTCCGAGCTGGTGCCCGCGAAGTACGTCCAGAAGCCGCCCAGACCGAGCGACGGCGCGGCAAAGGCGTTCAAGTCGCGGTCGACGAGCGAGACCATGCCCGCCGTGGGCGTAGTCCCTGGCGCGCGCACTTCCAGCACCGACGTGCCCGACATCACGACCATCGCTCCGTCCACGCCCGTCACGTCCGAGGTGCGCGCACCGTCAAAGCGCACGGTGCTGTCGAAACTCAGCGTTTCGCCCGGTGTCGTGGCAGGCGCGAGCGACAAGTTGAGCAGCTTGGCGTCTTCCGGTAGACGCGAGCGCACCGTGCCGAACTGCTTCGCCTGTGCGAGCAGGAACTCGCTGAACGACGTCTCGTTGAATTGCGAGACCTTACGCACCGTCGCGCCCGGCGTCACGATAAGGCGCGTGAGCTGATTGTCGTACTGCCCCGTGCCCGCCGTGCGCTGCACTCCGCTCGTGGTCCAGGAGCCATCGCCCGTCGCCATGACAGGCAGCGTGCCCTGACGCAACGCGACATTGCCCGCCAGCTCCACGCGGAAGGCACCGGGCATCAGCGCAAAGCTCGACGGCATCAGTGTGTAAGTCCCGGCGGGCAGCCCGGGCACGCCGTCGCCGATGGTGATCTGCTTGCCAAGCGCCGGATCGCCCGCCCCTTTGTCGAGGATCACCGGCGCGTATTGCCCGCGATAGCTCGGCACGATGGCGTAGACCTGATCGCCGGACTTGCTGTAGACGTTGGCCGCCGGATTCGCGTTGACGAGCGGCGTGTTCAGGACGTTGACGGAACCGCCGCGCCCCGAAACGAAGCCTTCTCCGTGCAACGTCCCACCGCCCGAGAGGTCGAGCACGGCCCCCGATTCGCCGATGAGATGCGACGCGCCGATGTTGATGCCCGTCACCAGCATGAGTCGGTCGGGCGACTTCACACCGCTGGTGTCGCCCCGCGTGACGAACGTGTCGGCGAGGTTGAAGGACGTCGCATAGCGTCCGCCGACGTTCAGACCGTTGTACGTCACGCCGTCGGTGGTGCCGCCGTAGGGGATTTCGAGCCCTGCGCCGCTGACCGACGTCAGGCTACCGTTGCGCAGAATCACGACAGGGTCGGTTTGCAAACCGCTCTGCGGGCCGACCTGCGAGAGCATGAGGACTTGTTGCCAATCGGTGCCGAGATTCCCACCGGTCGTGTTCAACGAGAGCGTGCCGAGCGGCGCACGCACGACACCGCCCTGATCGACCGTCCCGCCGATCAGAATCAGTTGCCCGAACACGGAGTACGGCACGTCGGGCACCGGCGACCCGTTCGAGCGAATCGTCAGGCGGCTGTCCTGCGCAATGCCATTAGTGCGATTGCCTGCAACGACCGCCGCGTAGGCCGACGACACCGGGTAAATCTGCGCGGCCGTGAGGTTGATGTTGCCTGCTGCATTCAGGCCGCCGTTCAGCCGGATGTCGCCTGCGCTCACGAGCGACAGATTGGCGAAGCCATCCTGTGCGACGTTCGTCTGCGGGGCCGTGACACCGCCCACGCTACCGATGCCTTCCCATGCGGTCGCGCCCGAGACGACACGTCCTGCTACGTCGATGAGATTCCCCGAGAACGTCAGCGCGCTATGTCCCGTCGGCGCTTGTCCGGGCGCAACGTTGTAGATCCCGGGCGCGTACGTCGTGAGATCGATGATCGACGGCGCATCCCACGAGCCGCCGTCCAGTCGGATATAAGGCGCGGCGATGCGCACTTGTGCGTCCGGCGTCAGCTTCGACACCGTCAGCAGACCGCCCTTGAGATTGACGCTGCCCGCCAGCGACAGGTCGAGATCGCCCTGAAACACGAATCGGTCGTGCGTGGAGAGCACCAGATTGTCGAAGCCGCCGTCGTGCAACTTATTCACGCCGATGACCGCCTTGCCGAATTGCAGCGGACTGATCGACGGGTCCGCCTGCGGGGCATTCTGCACCAGCGTGATGTCGCGCGGATTCGCTAACGCAGCAGGTAGCAGGTTCGCACCGGTGTACGCCCGGCTATCGAAATAGACGCCGAGCGTCCCGCCCGTGGCACCCGCACCAGAGGTGCCTGCGGCAGCGAGCAATGCGCCGTCGAGTGCGAAGCCATTGTTCGAATGCAACGTGATGCTGCCGCCGTCGCCAGCGAGCGTCGTCAGGGCGGAAGCGCCCAGCGCCGCTGTACCGGCCGTGCCGTCCACGCGGGCGGCAGCACCGGAGACGTCCACCACCGCGCCCGGACGAATGACGACGTACGCGTCGCTCTGGTTCACCGTGACGCTACCGCCGTCGGGTGCGATGCCGTACGTGCGGCCCAGCGTGTCGTAGGCGACGTAGGCGCGCCCAGCAGCGTCGAGTCGCGCGTCGTCGCCGATCCAGACGACGCGCATGGGATCGTTGACGTAGCCCTTGGCGGCGTTCTGCCCCGTCGCCGCGAGCGTGATGCTTCCACCCCAGGCGTTGAGCGTACCGTCGATGCTCAGCGAGCCTTCGCTGCTCAGACTGATCGCCTGCTTCGGATCGACGTTGATCGTCGCGCCGTGACCGACGCTCAGCGGCGCGGTCACGTTCGAGCCGTCGTAGCCTGCCACCAGCGAGAGGCTCGCGCCGCCACGCGGCGTCAGCGTAGCCGTCAGCGGGTTTTCGGTGTAGACCGGCGGCGTCCAGACGGAAAGCACTGTCGATGGATTACCACCGGTGCCGACGCTGCGCGCCTGATCGGGGTCTGCGCGCAGAATCGGCATCGCTACGTCGACGGTCGTGTTGTCGGCGACCGTCAGGCCGTCATGCCCGTTCACCACGTAGTTGGAGAAGCCCCGCTGGAACATCGCAGGATCGAGCGTCACCTGCGGCAACGCTGCACCTGTCGCTGCATTGGCTTGCGGACCTATGCCGACGGTGCCTGCCGTGGCAATTCGGAACGTCCCACCGCCCGTCATTCCGTAGCCGCGCACGTCGCCCAGCCACGTCAGACGCCCCGTCGTCGCGCCCCCGCTCACGCTGTGCCCGGCGTCGAGCGCGACGTCACCGCCTGCGCCACCGTCGACCGTGCCGTTCGCCCGCATGACCGCGCCCGACGACACGTCGAACAGTGCCCCGGTGCCGACAGCGACATCGCCGGAACTGACCAGCGAGACGTCACCGCCGCCAATGAACGGCAGCGCCGACGTGTTGTTTCCGTCGAGTGCGAGATTGCTCCACAGGCCCGAGGTGTCGAAGCGAACGCCCGCGGCGACCGACAGATTCGGGCCGGATGTTGTCGAGGCACTGTTCAACACGTTCTCGTACCGCACGCCGTTGTCGGTGATACTGCCGACGACGTTGCCCAACGTCATCGCACCGCCGTGCGCCGTGAGCGACGCACCGATGTCCACATGCGGCGCATACAGCGCAATCGTGCCGCCGGGCGCCACGCTCAGTGCACCGTCCACACGCAACGAATCGCTGGCTGCCGCCCGGATTGCCCCGAGGCCGAACAAGCTCACATAACGGCTGTCGACGGCAATCGTGGTAGCGGCCTGACTCGTGCCGCTCGCAGCAGGTGCATCTCCGGTGAAGACGATCGTGCTCGCCACCGGCGTCAGGTTGTAGAACACGCCCGTCAGACCGTTCGACGGGGTCCAGTTCGCGACCGACAGATAGTTGCCGAACACCAGCTCCGCCCCGCGTGCGACGGCCTGCTGCGCTTGCGCGTAGCCATCCGCCACGGTGGCATCCGCGCCCTTGACCTGCGACGGTCCCTGATAGGTTGCGGTGACGAGATCCCCGGCCAGCGATGCTGTCGGCGTGGAGACGATCAGACGCCCCGCATCGCGCCCGACGGTGTAGCCGTTTTGCAGCACCTGCGTCGGCGCGATCAGTGGACTCGCATACGATTCCGTGGCCGTCGATCCCCATCGCGGATGCAGCACTTCAAAGCCCGAGTACACACCGCTGTAGGCCATGCCTGCGGGAGCCGAATTGGCGTTGTAGAGCTGACCGTCCGCGCCTCTGAGCCACGTCTGATTCAGGTAGCCCGTCTGCACGTTGAGCGAGCCGCCGGAGACGTTGATGACCGAGCCAGCCTCCGTCACCGCATTGCCGCCGCCCAACGTGACCGTGCCACCCTGCGCCGCCCACTCCCCGATGCCGTGGCCGAGGTTGTCGAGATAGCCGCCGACTTCCAGCAACCCACCCGCCGTGTAGTAACGGTCCTTGTCGTAGCCGCCGACGCCTGCCGCCGTGTGCAACAGCCGACGCCGATCGATCCAGATATTCGCGTTGTTCAGCGCGCCCTGATCGCGGTTGGTCGGGGCATCGCGCTGCTCGTTACCCTGAACGTTGACCTTGACGTTGTTGCTGTCCATCGAGAGCGACACGCCGACAGCGCCCGACACATCGAGCTGCGCACGATTGGCGACGAGGCTGCGGCCCGTCGCGCTCACCGCGATCTGACCGCCCGTGGCGAGCGTGAGCGAGTCGCCCTGAAACTCGACGTTGCCACCGCTGACGATCTCCACGCGCGACTGATCGCGACGGTCGTCCAGACGCGAGAGATTGTCGAAGAGTCCCGCCGGATTCTGGCGACGGATGAAGTCCTGCGCCGCCGAGTCCTTCATCAGCGACTGACGCTGACTGTCGAGTGCAGTCGCCCCGTTATCGCTGATGAGGATCGACGTCAGCGCGCCGTTGCCCAACGTCACTTTGCCCAGCGTGTCGCTGGCGGAGTTCAGCAAGTGGATCGTGCCGCGCGTGTTGACGGTCGTCGTCGACACCGCCGTACCGAGTTGCTGCACGTCGCGTCCTGCCAGCGTGATGTCGCCTTCCGGGGCCATCAACAAGCCCGAGTTGACGACCTTTCCGGCGACGCTTTGCGCGACGAACTGCGGCGCAATCTCATTGCCCCGCGTGGTCGACGCAGTGTTGGCGTCGCTGGCCACGCCCTTGCGGATCACGAAGCTGTCGCCAGCGGCGAGTGCAACCTGCCCTTGCGGCGTGACGATGGTGCCCGCATTGCTCACCTCACGGCCCACCAGCATGACGTAGCCGCCGCCCTGCGTGACCGATGTCGGCGTGCGCGTCACGATGTTGGCACCGGCCTGCACTTCGACTTTGCCCAGCGCGTCGGTGAACGTCGGTGCCGTGCCGTTCGCACCGTAGAGGCCGCCCGTCTGGAATTGCGCGTCCGTCATCTTCGCTGCTGCGACGACCAGATTACGCGTGTCGATCTGACTCGTGCCACCGAAGATCACGCCGTTGCGGTTCAGGATCAGCACAGTGCCGTCGCCGTGAATCTGGCCTTGAATCTGGCTCGGACGTGCGCTCGGATCGTTCACGCGATTGAGCACCGCCCAATCGCTCTGCTGCGCGAAATTGACCGACGTGTTGCGTCCGACGTTAAACGTCTCCCAGTTCAGAATCGCCTTGTCGGCTGTCTGCTGGATGTTGACGTTGGTCTTGCCGTTGGATGCCGATTGCGTCGGCGCGTTGGCGTTGATCCAGCCCGTCGTCAGGCTGTTCGTGTCGACTTTGAGGCCGCCCTCAGCGAGGCCGTCGGGGATCGTGGCATCGGTGTTGGCTGCCGCTGCGCGCGCATTTGCCTGCGTTGCCTGCATCGCTGCGATGTTCTGCGCCGCCGAACTCAGGTTCGCGATCGAGCGTTGCAGTTGCGCGTTGGCCTGTTGCTGCTGTGCCGACGGATCCATCAGCGTCGTCACCGGCATGCCGTTCGGCAGACGGCCCGTTTGCGTTGCCGTCGCCTGCGCTGCGCCGCGTGCGGCGAACCACGCATTGCTGAATGCCTGTTGTGCGTGCGCCGTTCCCCACAGGCCACCGCTAGCCAGTACCACGGCGACGGCCTGCGTGATCGGTGTCACGGTGCAGGCGCGCCACCGCGCCGGAAGCGTCTGACGGTGTCGACGTGTCGTTGCTGTGCCCTGGTGCCCGCGTGTGCTCATCTGGAATTCAGCCTGTGGTGGATGCGTCCTCCTAAAGACACGCGCACTGCACAAAATCCACCAACTTTTTTGAAACCGTGAGAACCCAACTTCGCTACGCACCCCGCCCGACGGGCGTCGCAGCCGAACTTCAACTGAGGATCAGCAACCCGCCGGGCAAGGTGCGCGACGTCAGACCGAACGAGCGCTCGATCTGCAACAGCGCTTCGTTCAGGATAGCGATGGAAAAGCGCCCGCTCACCGGCTCGCTGCGACGCGCGTCGGCAAGCAACACCACGCGCCCGGGCCGGTAGCGATTGATTTCTTCGATGACTTTGACGAGCGGCGTCTGCCGGAACACCAGTTCGCCGCGACGCCATGCCGACACCGACGCCGGTTCGATACCTGCGACACCCCCGATGGCGTCGTCGCGATACACCGTCTGCTCGCGTGCCACGAGGCGTCGCTCGCCAGCGGGATGCTGCACGCGCACCGTGCCCTCAAGGCAGCTCACGCAAACCCGCCCGTCGAGATTGCGCACTTCGAAGCGTCCCGCATCGGAAACGCTGCGCCCTGCCCCGGCCACCACCGTGAACGGCTCGCGTGACGACGCCAGATCGACGGCCACTTCGCCCGTGATCAGGTTAAGCCCTTCGGTGCGACGACTGACGCTCGTCTGCGTGTTGAGGACGACATTGGCGCGACCGGCCAGTGCGATATCACGCTGCTCGCCGGTCGCAGTGCGGTAATCGGCCGTCCATGTGCCTGCCGACGGCCACAGCCCGAACGGCGGATAGACCGCCGCGACACCGGCCAGCGCCGCTGCGCTCAGTCCCGCGCCCAAGAATGCACGCCTTCCGGCGAACACCGGTGCACGCTGAGCGACATCAGCATCGCCATGCATCAGACGTCGATGCCGTGCAGCGATCCCTGCGTCCGTCGACAGCAGTTCGCCGATAGCCGGACGCATGGCGTGCCACTGGCGCTTCGCGTCGTTGAACGCTTCGGCGTGCGCGGCGCTCGTCCCTTGCCAATGCCGGAACGCATGCACGTCTGCCTGCCGCACGTCGCCGCCCGTCAGACGGGCGAGCCAGATCCGCGCTTCCTGACGGAGCGCTTCATGGCGGTCTGCCTGCGTCGCGGTGGGTCGTGGTGTGCTCATGATCGCGTGTGTACCCGTGATGCAACGCCGCCACAGTCGGCGACGCGTCGCGTCACGTTTTTTTGGGTCTTCATAGAGATGACATGTTTCATGGCGTATTTCCGCCAACTTTTTTTGCGGACGTCGGCCGTCTTGTCGCGCGGGCGTCCGTATCCTGTCCCGGGCCTTCGCGGCGCGCCATCTGCTCGGCGCAGAAGTCCTGCGCGCGGCGCAGCTCATGCTCCACCACGCTCACCGTCACCCCCAGCCGCGCCGCCACTTCCTTTTGCGACAGGCCCTCCCAGCGCACGAGCAACAGAACGTCGCGACGACGCTCCGGCAAGCGCTGAATCACGCGCATGAGCGCTTCCATCTCCGCACGTGCCTGCGCCGTCTGTTCGGGGCCAGGCGTCGGGTCCGGCATCTCCAGAATCTCGTCGATCTCACCCGCACTCGCGTGTGGGCTGTGGCTGCGCAGATGGTTGATCGCGATGTTGGTGGCCATGCGCAGCAAGAAGCCATGCGGGTTGAGCACGGTCTCCTGATCTTCGAGCCGCGTGAGGCGCAGCCAGGTGTCGTGCAATGCGTCTTCGGCGAGTTCGGGACTGCGCAACGAGCGCACGAGATGGCGCTTCAGATCGCCATAGCGCTTCGACAGATAGGCCATCAAGGCCAGCCGGACTTCTTCGGTCACGATGGCCCCACGCCAGCGCGGCACGACGCACCGCCGCGCGACTCCGGCAGAATCAGCATGGCAAAGGGTTGGGGCATATCCGGCGACGGCGGCTGGGAGATGTGCACGTGCGACAGCGCGTCCACCAGCGCGCGCCCGACAGGCGTTTCGCCGGTCTCCGAGAGCACGCGCACGTCGACCACCCGCGCATCGGCCGTCACACGGAACCGCAACAGCGCACGGTAGCGGGTCTTCGACGTGCGCGCGTCCGCGCAGATGGCACGCCACACCTCCGACTGGACGAGGGCGTCATAGCCTGCGAGACGGGATGCTGTTTCGTTTTCAGAGGCCTCGCCCGCCGATGTCGGCGTTGTCGCAGGGACCAGCACGAAGGTCGTCGCGTCGGCGCTGCTGGCCGCTTCCACCGCCAGCCCGGTGCCGTCCACCAGACGCCGCAACGCCTCCAGCGCCGTGTAGCTGCCGGAGACTGGCGATGCGGTGCGACCGGCGACGAGCGCGCTGCTGAACAGCGCCGAGCGTCCCGAGACGGTGGAAAACCTTTCCAGTGCCATATCGAGCGGTTGTGCGGGGATGTCGAACGTGAACCGTCTGTCGTCGGCTCTCACGGTGAACGACTCCTGCGCTGCTGGCGTCTGCGCGCGACCCGCATCGCACACGCTCAGGAAAGACAGGCCGCACGCGATGCTTGCCAGCAAGCGTGCGCCAGCCAATGGCGGATGGCCTGTCATTTCGATGGGACGATCGTCGGAGTACGAAGAAGAGGTGGAGCCGTTGTCTCGCCTGCAATGTCGTTGAATATTGTGAACTTTCAGTGACAATCGACATTGTTGCGGGACGCCAGCCGTCTATACGACAGCCGGACCCGGCTTTACGGTGCGACGCCCCGCCATGCGCGCGTCCACACGGTGGAGAAGCGCTGCGAGAGATGCGCGACGCCTTGGGTCTCAGGCGTCGGCTTGCGAGCAGGGCGACGGTGCCGCAACAGCGGTCGCGACGGGGGCAGCCGTCTCGTCGGCAGCCCCCACTCGCCGCGCCGGACGACGCGACTCTGTGATCCCGCCAGCGGACTGACGGCCGGTCTGCTCGGCGCAGTAGTCGAGCGTCTGGCGAAGCAGCGTGTCTACCTTGCGCAGCGACAGGCCATGACGGGCGGCGACTTCCTCGCGCGTCAGATCGTCGATGCGCAACTCGACCAGCACCCGGCGATGGTGCCCCGACATCTCGCCAAGGGCACGGGCGAGCGCCGCCAGCTCCGAGCGTGCGCCCGCTACCGCCTCGGGTCCGGGGCCGTGGTCGGGCAGCACGTCGAACACCTCGTTCTCGTCCGCCAGCGACTCCCACATCCGGCGTCCCCGCATCTGATCGACGGCGAGGTTGTAAGCCATCCGAAATACATACGTCTCGCCCTTGTGCACGGCCTCGGGCAACGTGGCGCTGCCCAGACGCACCCACGCTTCGTGCAGGCTGTCGCTGGCCGTATCGTGACAGCCGATGCTGCGCGACAGACGCCGCAGCAAGCGGTCGTAGTTCGCCTCCAGACATTCCCGCAACACCTGCGTGGCCGTGCCCACGCTGCTTTCCTGCGCCTGCGCGGCACGCACCGCAGCTTCGACGCTGACATTGGTCAGATCCACGTCGCCGCTCCCGGTGCCTTGTCGCACTCGCCGTCCCTGCTTTCCCCGTAATGCCACTGCGCGAACATTGTGTGCCCCCCGATACCCATGAACGCTTGCGTCGGCCGTCGCTTTAATCGCGGGCCTCATTGACATGACGGATGTCGAAGGGCAAATCCGCAGACTATTTTTTTGTAACGGGCCGACGCGTGTCACAGATGTGCCTTTTCCTCCCGCGTGAGCTGCATCTTCTGCGCTTCGGTCAACTCACCGTTTCCCACCAGCTGGAAAGCGCTGGACGGGTCGTAGCTGATCTTCGCAGGCGAGGCACCGCCCGCCGCAGCGCCCTTCTGATCGGCCGCCGGGCCGCTCCCGTCACCGGCGCTCAGCATCCGCACCGAGAAGATCGACGGGGCGTTCTGACGCTGCGAGACGCGCTCGCGCGCCATCGCGTCCTGCGCGGCGTTCGCCGCCTGTGACGCCGTGGCGCTCGCATTCGTGAGTGCGCCTACGTTGACCGCCGCAATCACCGGCAGGCCCGTCGACTTGCCCTGCACCTGAACGTTGGCCGCATTGACCACCGCCAGCGCCGCGAAGTTGACGTTGCCGGACACCCGCACCCCGGCCTCGCCCGCATCGATCGTGCCCAGCGGCGCGACCAGATCGACGTCGCCCGGCGGCACTTCCGGCAGCGGGGCGAGCGTGGCGATACCGGCACCGTTCGACGGGGCCGCAGGCGAAAGCGTCACATCACCGACGTTGTCGTACACACGCTTGGGCGGCGTGTAGAGCACCGTGGTTTTGGAACCGCGCCCCGCGTTGATGTCGCCCTGCGCCGACCAAGCCTGAATGCTGCCGCCGAAGGTCGTCATGATGCGTGAGAGGCCCAGCAGGATGCTGTCGCGGCTGTAGAGCGCGATATCGCCCTCGCCCTGCGTGACGACACCGGCCGTCGCGCCCGGCGTCACGCCTTCGACGCCGACCAGCGTGCGGCCGCCCGGGTTCAGCATCTGGATGCTGCCGCCGAAATTGGTACGCACCCCGGCGTCGGCCGTAATCGGGATGTTCACGCCGTTCACGTTGTTCATCCCCGTCACGCTGCTGAACATCGTGATCGCCCCGGTGTAGTCGATGGGCTGCCCCTGCGCATTGAGCGACGGGAACAGTGTCGCGATGGCGTCGCGTCCGCGCAGATAGCTGCCGTAGCGCGGGCTGCCTGCGTCGTTGTATTCACGCCCACCGGCGAGCAGCTCCTTGAAATACACCTGCCGCACGAACGCGCCTTGCTGCGGTGACGGTAGCGCCAGGAAGTACGCCAGTGCGTCGCTCGCCGTGCCGGTATAGCCGAAGCGATCGGTCAGCCACTGAACCAGTTCGTCCCCGTAGGCGTGGGCCACCTTGCCGCTGCCCGCCAACGTCGCCCCGGCAGACAACTGATTCGCCGGGTCGAAGTACAGCTTGGCGAAGCTCACATAGTCGGGGCCGTTTGCGCCCACACCGGCGAGCACGGAAATGTCCGCGCCCCCTGCCGTGTTCGATGGATGAATCACGTCGCCCACGCTCGTTAGCATGCCGTAGTAGCCCTGATACAGATTGCGTCCCGCCTGCATCTGCAACAGCCCCGGGCCGACGATGTTCGCCGACTGGAAGAGGATGTCGCGCCCGGCCTGCACCCGGCTGATGTCGCTACCCGCCAGGTTCATGAACGTGTCCGGCGTTGCGCCCACGCCGACGATATCGCGCCCGGCCATCACCTCGAACGGCTTGGCGGCGGTGTACCACGTGCTATGCGTCGGTATGAAACCTGCCACAGGATCGTTGAACACCTTCGTCGTCACACCCAGGCTCAGATCGTCGATATCGATCCCCGCATAGACGCGCGCCGCAACGCCGTCCCGCGCATGCAACGGCGACGTGACGGTGTCTTCGCCATAAGCGAGCGGGTTGTTGTTGGTCCGCAGAATGGCGGCGTCCACCGAGGCGCTGTTCAGACTCGACACCTTGAGCGCCTGGAAGAACGGATGCTGCGGCGTAGCGAGGCTCGCCATATCTGCCCCGGACATCGCGACCGTCGCCCCCTGCCCGTAGATCGAACCGGCAGCGAGCATGTCGAGCTGGCCGACCGGCGACGAGATCAACTCGATGTTGCCGCGCGCGTCGTTCGGCGAAAGCGCCGTATTGAAGCGGATGTCGCCATTGGCGGCCACCACGCTCAGGCTGCCCGGAAGATACGTAGTGCCGTTGCTGGAACTGTTCCCATCCGCGCCGACGCCCCCATCGAGCGGCACCACATCGCCCCCCGCCGTGAACAGACGAATAGCCGTCTCCGGACGATAGAGCGTGAAACGCGTGTTGCCGCCCTTGCTCACCGTGCCGTTCGCGCTCGTGTAGTACGTTCCGTCCACGTCCGTGCTGAGCGTCATGCCCGCGTCGCCAACGCCGCCGAGCACGAGATCGCCGCGCGAGCTCACGTTCACCGAACCGTCGCCGGGCACGACCATCGGCCCCCGCGTGACGGTCACACCCTTGATCGTCGTGACGGGCTGCGCGCGCGGATCATACGACTTCCAGTACGCGCCGTTGCCGTAAGGTGCGGTCGCACCGATCGAGCCTGCGTCGATGGTCGTATCGCCCCGCAACGCCGTCACCGACCCGAAGTAATCGCCCGGACGGTCCGACTGTCCCACCGACGGACGCCCGTTTAGCGTGCCGCCGACCTTCACGGACAGATCGCCGCCGCCCGTCTGCACCAGGGTGCCATCGGCCAGCACACGGCCGGTCGAGGCGACCGCCAGATCGAGGCCCGTCGACTGGGTCACACTGTTCGACGCCATCACCCCGGCGTTGCGCCCGGCAATCAGCGTCAGATTGCCACCGCCGAGCGTGCCGATGCCCTGGAAGCCGACGATGCCCGGCGTCGTGTTGTACGGGTTCACCTTCACCATCGCACCGAAGTTGATGCCCCATGCGGTCGGATCGGTCGTCAGACCCGCCCCGCCTTGTCGCCACAACCAGTTCGACGTGATGTTGCTGTCGACGTAACGCGACGCGTTGTCGTTCATCTGGATGTTGCCGGTCACGTCCTGCTGCGCCGAGATCAGCACATCGCCGCCATGCTCCGGATACCAGACATTCACCCCGCCAGCCGACGACGTGTTCGGCAAGTTGTACGGATCGGTGCCGTTCGCAGCGAGTATCGGGGCAGACGTCGTCCCCGCCGTGTACACGCCGAACGGCGTGGCTTCGCTGAAGCTGCCACCGGCGAGGATGTCCAGATTGCCGGTGCCGGTGCGCAGCAGACTGAACGTCGTGGCGCGCTGACCGTTGTTGTATGACGCGTCGCTTAGCGTGACGTTGCCTTGTCCGGCCAGTGCGCGCGTCGTCTGCAGCGCGCGCTGGTCGGATGATGCGAGGTCCGCCCCGCCGACCAGACGCAGCGACGTCGAGAGCGAGCCTGCCGCCAGCATCGCAGCGCCCGGTGACGTGGCCGGGCTGGGGGCGACGGCCGGACTGGTCAGTGCGGAGAGCACCGGCATGTTGCCTACCTCGAAGCCGAAGCCGTAGCTGTTGCTCGCGCTAAGCGTGGTACCTGCCGGAATCGTGTCGCCGGGGTTGTACGAGTTGCCGTGGTTGTCGACGTACGGTCCCCACCAATTGATCGTCCACCAGTTGTAGAACGGATTGTTCGGCACCGTCCACGCGTTCGCCAGGTAGAGATCGTTGTTTTCGTCGAACCAGTAGGTATAGGTGTTGCCGCCGACCACGTTGGTCTGCTTCTTGAAGTACGGCGCGGTCGTCACATCGATGGGCGAGAACTGCGCGGGTGCACCAGCCGATGCACGGAAGCCGTCCGAGACGCTGCCGCCGATGGTGAGGTTGCCGCCCGAGCGCACCACGAGCGCCATCGGCTCGCCCGCCCCGTACGACGCCGAGTTGGGATCGCGATTCGCGTTCGGACCGTAACGATATTTGGCGAGATCGATGTTGCCGATCGTCGACAGATCGCCGACGGAGGCAATCTGCACGCCCGGACGCAGGTGGTACGCGCTGCCAAGTGCAGACAAGCCCGCTGTGCGCGTCGCCAGCGCGCCGTTACCCGCCGCTGCGTTCATGAAGGCGGTGCTGGCGGCGTCGTACCCGTCGAGCGTCGCCTGTGAAATCACGCTGCCCGCAGGCAGGTTGTACGTCCAGAAGCCATTGAGTGCCACACTGTTCGCGCCGCGAATGTTAAGCGGCCCCGACGCATTGACGGCGATGTCGCCCGACGTTTCGGCCGTGCGCACGGCGTTCAGGATGACCTCGCCGTAATTCGTGCCGCCCGGCGTGCTCAGGTCGAGTGTCGCGCCCGGCGAGAGCGTCATCGTGCCGCCGGAGGCGGTCAACTCTATGTGACCGCGATTCTTCGCTTCGATGGGCGCACCGTAGCTGTCGACTTGCAGCTTCGTGCCGTGCGCATCGAGCACGGACCCGCTGCCCAGCGTCAGACCGTTGGCCGCCGACAGCCGAATCGTGCCCGGCGCGCTGCCTGACGCGTCGATGGTCCCGTCGACCGTCAGACTGCCGCCGTCGACCGAGATGTTGACGGTGTGCGCCTTGACGTCATTGCCAACGCTCAGGTCGCCATGCTTCTGCACGAAGCTGCGTGCGTCGAAGAAGCCTCCCGTCGTGAGCGACGCGTTGAGGCCTGCAAAGTCCGTGAAGCTTCCTGCCGATGCACCGAAGTCGCCGCTGAGATAGCCCGCATTAGCCGCGCCGCGCAACTGCCCGTTCAGCGCCACGGTGCCGTTACCCGCATCGATGACGATGCCGCCTGCGTTGTTGTTCTGCGCCGAGACATCCATCACCGATCCAGACGATTGCGTGACGTTGCCCTGCGCGCTCGTCAGCAGCAACGTGCCGCCGAAGCCGTACACGGTCGCATCCTGAATGGACGACTTCTGTCCGCTCAGATCGATGCGGCTGCCGTCGGTCAGCACGATGTCGTTCGTGGCGTTCACAGCGAGCTTGCCGCTCGGCAGCAGCACCGTGCTGCCGAGTCGCACGCTGTCGCCCGTGAGATCGATCTCCGCGCCTGCGATGGTCGAAGTAGCGGCGCTAGGTGTCGTGCCCGACGGTGCCACAACGTTCAACGCGCCGCCCGTCACATAACCGGTGACGGACTTCTGCGTGCCGGTCAGCAGCGGCGTCGCGAGCGTGAGGTTACCGCCCGTGCCGCTCTGGCCGAACACCGCACCGCTCTGCGTGCTGGGTGCTTGATAGACGAAGAGCGTGCTGTGGCCTGCCGAGACGATGCGGTTGCTGGCCGTCAGATCGACGTTGCCGAAGCCGTAAATCGTGCGCGTGACGTTGGTCGTGTCCGTCGACGAGAACTGGCCGAGGTCGATTTCCTTTGCAACCAGGCTCAGCGTGCCAGACCCTGTGCCCGGACCACCTGCCGCGATGGCCGGTGCCGACGTACCTGCCACGCCATTCCACGTCAACCGGTCGGCGGCCACAGTCGCGTGATCGGCGCTGCCACCGTAGCCATAGATGGCCGGGGCTTTGAGCATGACTTCCACGCCGGAGCCACGCGTGTCGAGGCTGCTGCTGCCGAACACGTTGATCGCATTCGCAGCGCCCAGCGTGATCTTTTCCAGCGCCGGTGCGCCACTCGTCGGATCACCCTGCATCAGCGTCGAGAGCATCGCTTGATTGAACAGCATGCCCGCTGGGTTGCCCGCTGCTGCGACCTGCGATGCGTCGCCGACGTTGAGCGATCCCACGGCCAGCGAGATGTTCCGTGCACCGAAGCGCGCCGTCGGGTCGAGCTTCGACGCGCCGTTCGTCGAGAACGCCAGCGTGCCCTCGGAGAACAGGCCCGATCCGGCCCCGATGGTGATGGTGCCGTTACTGCCCTGCTGCCCGGAAAATTCGATGTCACCGTTCGACAGCGCCAGCACCGTGTTGGAGGAAGACGAGTACGGCAGGCCGGTCGTCGCCGTATCGAACGGTGCCGGTCCCTTGCCAATCGTGGTCAACGTGACGTTATTGCCGAGCGTGATGTTCGTGCCGACCAGATAGATCTCCCCGGCGGACAGCGTGACACCGTCGCGCAGGAAAAGGTCCGGGCTACCGCGCCCGATGAACGTGTACTGCTGTCCCAGAGTGACCGCGGCCGTCCCGTTGATGCTCAGTCGCGGCGCGTCGATGGCACTCAAGGCATCGGCCGAGACCGATACGCCCGTGAAGCCTGCCGTACGATTTCCTGTCGTGATTTCACCGATGCGCTCCACGGCGGCCTGCCCGGCGATGCCGCCCGGTGCGGCCTGAAAGCGCGCCGTGCCGTCGAACGTGAAGACCGGCGTTGTCGGCACTTGCGACGGTGTATCGAACTGGATGTCGAGCGCCTTGCCGTCGCGCGGCAACAGCGGGGCGATATTGCCGAATTGCGCCGCCTGGCTCGTGAGGAAATCGGTGTAGCTCTGCTCGTTGAACTGCGAGTACCTGCGCACGGCGTCGGCCGACGTCACGAGCACGGTGGACGGCAACTGACTGCGCCCCGACGTGTTGGCAATGCTCGTGTAGCCCGACGTCAGATAGGTGCCGTTGCCCGCCGCCGTCGCGGTGGCAGGAAGGTTCTGGCCCGTACCGCCGATTTCCACCCGGAACGCACCCGGCAGCAGCGCATAGTTCGACGGCAGCAATGTGTATGTGCCTGCGGGCAGGCCCGGCACGCCCGCGCCGATGGTGATGCGTTGCCCGATGGCCGGATCACCTGCGCCATTCTCCGGCGAGACCGGTGCGTAGTCCGACGCGTAGCCCGGCACAATCGCGTAGACCTTGTTGCCTGCCTTGCTGAGCGTCATGGTCGGGTTCGCATTGACGAGCGGCGTCGTCAGCACATTGACCGAACCGCCTCGACCCGTCACGAAGCCCGCGCCGGTGAGCGAGCCGCCGCCCGAGAGATCGAGCACCGCACCGCTGTCCACGGCAACCGACTCTCCTTCCAGGCGAATCCCCGAGCTGATGCTGGTCCCGCCCATCGTGAAACCGCCCGCACCCAGCGCGGCGATGCTCGCGCCGTTGTAGTTGTATGTCACGCCATCGAACGTACCGCCGTACGGCATCGTCAGGCCGTTCATCGACACGGAGGTCACGCTGCCCGGGAGCAATTCAACACGCTTAACACCGGGCACCGGCCCCGGGACATTATTGGTCTGCCCGAAGATCAACACGCCGAAGGGCGCGCGCAGCACACCGCCCTGCATGATGTTCGGTGCGGCGGCATACAGCGTGCCAAATACCGACATCGGGACATCCGGGACGTCAGCGGTCGTGCGGCCGAACGTGAGCGTTGCGTCGTAACTGAGATTGCCCGACCCGGCGACGATCTGGGCCGTCGCCCCCGTCGTCGGGTAGATCTGTGCGCCCAGGAAGGCCATATCCCAGCCGGAGATGACGGACGTGCCGCCCTGCAACGCTGGCGTCGGCAGAAAGCGAATGTCGCCCTGACTCACAAAGCGTACCGTCTTGAACCCTTGCGAAGGCGTGTAGACGCTCTGGAAGATCGTGTTGTCCCAATACGAAGTGTTCGCGCCGAAGCTGATCGGCCCCTGAATGTCGATGAGATTGGCGTCGACTTCGAACGTCGCCTTGGTCGGCACGCTGTTCGGGAACGCATTGCCGATCGCACCGGAACGATAGCCGTCGCGATACACCGACGGGGTAGCAGAGAAACTCACATAGGGGGCAGACAGACGGACCATGTTGGTCGTTGGCGTCTGCGCTCCGGCCATCGGCGTGCCAGACGTGATGGCGTTGGCCATGATCGAGAGACGCTTGTCGAGCGCGAGCGACACGTCGCCCTTGAAGGTCAGAAAGTCCGTCGACGACAGCGAAGCCGATGCGAAGCCGCCCTCGCGGATCTGATCTGCGCTCACGGCCGCAAAGCCGAACGTCAGCGACGACACATCTGCCGGTCCCACCAGCACGACCGGCGTGCCCCGCGCCTGCGTCACGGTGAACTGCGACGGCGGCAACACATTGCCCGGAATCTTGCCTGCCGGATCCTGAAACTGTGCGGAGACCAACGAGAGCGACAGATCGCCGCCCAGCGTCCCCGCGCCCCCGGCGAACGCGTGCGCGTTGCCGTCGAGCATCAAACCGCTGGTCGTACTCAACGAGATCGCACCGCCATTGGAGGCGAGCGTCGTGCGGCCGGTCGCGTTCGACGGTTGCCCTGACATCGTCGCGGTATCGACGACGATGGCCGCACCGTCGGCATTCAGCTCGGCCCCGGGGCGCACGATCACGAACGACGGGCCGCCGCTCAGCGTAATGCTGCCCGCATCGGAGACCTTGCCGTACGTACGGCCGGAAGCGTCGATGGCGGTGTAGCCGAATCCCGAAACGTCGAGGCTGGCCGTCGGGCCAAGCCAGATCGACATGCCGAGGTTCTTGCCGTCGGCGTCGAAGTTGCGCGCGCTGGGCAAGACGTTGTCCGCCTCGGAGATGAGCGCAATCTTCCCGCCGCGCGCTGTGAGCGAACCGTCCACCGTTATCTGGCCGAACGAGTCGAGCGTGATGTTCTGCCCCGGGTCCACGACGACCGACGCACCGCGCCCGATCGACACGTCGCCGCCGGTCTTGTTGCCCTGATAGTCCTTCGTGCTCGAGCGCAGCGCAATGCTCGCACCGGCACGTTGCGTCAGCGTGCCGGTCTGTGCGTTCTCGGCAAAGAGCATCGGCAGAACCAGTTCCATTGCACTCGCGGGATCCGTACCGGTCGGCGCAGTGAAGCTGTTCGTGCCAAAGCGATATACGGGCATCACCGGAGCGAGTGCTACACCGTTGTCGACGCGCACGCCCTGACCGCCCGTGATGTCGTAGTTGGCGAAGCCCGCGGCGAAGAATGGCGTGTTGCTGCCCGAGTCGCCCGCGTTGAACATCGGCACCGGGGCGACGGCCACGTCACGGGAGAACTTCGTGCCTGCAGGGACCACCGACCCGGTCGGATAAGTCACGTCCACGGTGTTGACGGTGCCCGCCGTGTACACCACGCGGTACGGCTGAATCGCGAAGCCTTGGGGAAAGACGCTGGACGGGATCACCGTACCTGCGGGAATGCCGTTGTTATTGTTGTAGCCGGTGACGGTGAAGACGCGCGTGCCCTGTGGCACCGTCTGCCCCGGGTTGTAGTAGGTGTAGCCGAAGCCACCGTCCGTCTTGTACGCCAGCACCTGCGTGCCAGTCGGCACGACCCACGGCGCGGCGGTGGGCAGCGTCGGGCCCGTGTCGACCGTAACATTGACGGGCAGCGGCACATCCATCACCAGCTTCGTGTGCGCGTCGACCGACGAGAACGGCAACGACGTGCCCGCCGGTACGGTGTACGGCTCGGAGAGCTTGACCGCGACGTTGGACGTCGTGCCCGCCGAAAGCACACCTCCGGCCAGTTCCGCGTTAGCGCCGATCATGATGGCGTCCGGCGTCGAGACGGTGAGCTTGCCGCCACCGTTCACGCCATACGCCACGATCTTGCCGTTCAGGATGAGTGTGCCCGCACTGATGTTGACGTTCGACGCCGTATCGCCAGCGATCAACGTGACGTTGCCGCCCGTGCCGCCCTTCGTCTTGCCGTTCGCGAGCACCGCACCGCCCGAAGACACGTCAATCGTGCTGCCCTCGCTGATCGTCACGTCGCGCGTGGAATCGAACGTGACGTTGCCGCCGTTCAGAAACGCCGTCTTCGAGAGCGAATCGGGATCGGTGCTGCCATTGACCCAGAGGCCGCGCACGTCGATCTTCGCGCCCGGTTCGAGCGTCAGCGACGCGGTGCCGTCCGGCTTCGAGAGCGCAATCGGATACGTATCGGTCGCGCGCAGGTACATGTTGGCGATGGTGACCGTGCCCGACGGCACGGTGATCGTCCCGCTCACGTCCACGTCAGGGGCCACAAGGCTCAGCCTGCCGTCGTTATCGAGCGTCAGGTCGCGCTTGACCGCGATATTGCCCGCAGAGACGAGATCGAGTTCGCCTAAGCCCGTGCGGTTCAGGCGCGCTGCATCGAGCCAGAGGGTGTTCGCACGCGCGGCATCGAGGGCGTCCGTCACGCCCATCCGCGAGGTGATGTCGTCGAACGCGCCGATCTCGACGTCGGTCGTGAACGCACCGGTGCGCCCCGCCCCCCCGTACTGCCCCAGCGTGAGCGAACCGGCGCGGGCGACAGCGAACTGGCTCAGTGCATAGCCGTCCGTCAGAGTACTCGGGCGAGCTTGCGTCTGTACCGGACCGGTGTAAACGTTCGCGATCACGTCGCCCTCAAGCACGGCAGTCGGCGCGGAAATGTTCAGACGGCCAGCGTCGCGGCCCACGGTGTAGCCGTTTTGCAGCACCTTCGTCGGCGCGATCAGCGGACTGGCGTAGGACTCGGTCGCGCTCGTGCCCCAACGCGGATGCGTCACCTCGAAGCCGTTGTAGACACCGGTATAGAGGACGTTCGTCGGCGCTGTGTTGACGTTGTAGAGCTGACCGTCCGCACCACGCAGCCACGACTGATTGAGATATCCGGTTTGCACGTTGTACGTGCCGCCCGAAAGGTTGATGGCCGCGCCGCTCTGCGTTACGACCTCGTTGCCGCCGAGCGTAATCGTGCCGCCCTGCGCCGCCCATTCGCCGATGCTGTGCGCCTGATTGGCGAGATAGCCACCGACTTCGAGCAGGCCACCCGGCGTGTACCAGCGTTCGTTCGCGTAGCCACCGACGCTCGCGGGCACGTAGACCAGACGACGACGGTCGACGTAGACGTTCGCATTGTTGAGCGCGGCGTTATCGCGATTGCCCGGGCCGTCGCGTTGCTCGTTGCCTTGAACGTTGACCTTGACGTTGTTGCTGTCCATCGAGAGCGACACACCTACTGCGCCCGACACATCGAGCTGCGCACCGTTCGTGACGAAGCTTCGACCGGTCGCGCTCACGGCCAACTGGCCGCCCGTGGCGAGCGTGAGCGAGTTGCCCTGAAACTCGACGTTGCCACCACTGACGATCTCCACGCGCGACTGATCGCGGCGGTCCGAGAGCTTTGAGAGGTTGTCGAACAGACCGGAGGACGTGCCCGCACGCAGCAGGTTTTGCGCCACCGAGTCCTGCATCAGTGACGTGCGCTGGCTATCGAGCGCCGTCGCACCGTTGTCGCTGATCAGAACGGACGTCAGCGCGCCGTTGCCCAGCGTCACCTTGCCCAGCACGTCGCTGGCGGAGTTCAGCAAGTGAATCGTGCCGCGCGTGTTGACGGTCGTCGTCGACACCGCCGTGCCGAGTTGCTGTACGTCGCGTCCTGCCAGCGTGATGTCGCCTTCGGGCGCCATCAGCAAGCCCGTGTTGACGACCTTCCCGGCGACGCTCTGCGCGACGAACTGCGGCGCGATCTCGTTGCCTCGCGTGGTCGACGGCGTGTTGGCATCGGTCCCCACACCCTTGCGAATGACGAAGCTGTCGCCAGCGGCCAGCGCGACCTGCCCTTGTGGCGTGACGATGGTGCCCGCGTTGCTCACCTCACGACCCACCAGCATGACGTAGCCACCGCCCTGCGTGACCGACGTCGGCGTGCGCGTCACGATGTTGGCACCGGCCTGCACTTCGACCTTACCCAGCGCATCGGTGAACGTCGGCGTCGTGCCATTCGCGCCGTACAGCCCGTTGGTAGTGAACTGGGCATCGGTCATCTTCGCTGCTGCGACGACCAGATTGCGCGTATCGACTTGACTCGTGCCGCCGAAGATCACGCCGTTGCGGTTCAGAATCAGCACGGTGCCGTCGCCGTGAATCTGGCCTTGAATCTGGCTCGGACGTGCATTCGGATCGTTCACCCGGTTAAGCACCGACCAGTCGCTCTGCTGGGCGAAGTTGACCGACGTGTTGCGCCCGACGTTGAACGTCTCCCAGTTCAGGATCGCCTTGTCGGCCGTCTGCTGGATGTTGACGTTGGTCTTGCCGTTGGATGCCGATTGCGTCGGCGCGTTGGCGTTGATCCAGCCCTTCGTCAGGCTGTTCGTATCGACTTTGAGACCGCCCTCGGCAAGGCCGTCGGGGATCGTGGCATCGGTGTTGGCGGCCGCTGCGCGCGCGTTCGCCTGCGTCGCCTGCATCGCTGCGATGTTCTGCGCGGCCGAACTCAGATTCGCAATCGAGCGTTGCAGTTGCGCGTTGGCTTGTTGTTGCTGTGCCGACGGGTCCATCAGCGTCGTCACCGGCATGCCGTTCGGCAAACGACCCGTTTGCGTTGCCGTCGCCTGCGCTGCACCGCGTGCGGCGAACCATGCGCTGCTGAACGCCTGTTGTGCGTGCGCCGCCGACGAAGCAAGCAGTGTCAGCGCGGCGGCCTGAACGAGCGGTTTGCGATGAAGCGTACGGATGACACGACCGAGCCGGTGACGCTTGCGTGGCGCGTCGGCACTGGGGTTGGCAGCGGAGTCTGAAGCGGGCGAAGCGAGCGAAAGCAAAGGGTTCGGTTGCATGTCGGGTTTGCAGTGGCAATCGGCAATCGGTTAGTGACCGCTGCCATCGCATCGATGCAAGCGGCCTTCCCTTTGATGACGACGCTCATTTCCGAAACCCGCAAAGCCGCACTCGAAATTGTTGCGCCTCCGAACCCGTCCCGCGCTCCGACCTATAACTTCCGCTAGCCGACGACGACCACACCGCCCGGCAATTGCGTCACACGCGCACCGAGCACTTCCTGCATCTGCGCGAAGACTTCGTCAAGGCGATCGATACGGAATCGCCCGCTCAGACGACTCTGCGCGAGGTGGCTGTCGAACACCACCACACGCCCCGCACGATAGCGGTTGATCTCGCCAATCACGTCGGACAACGGCGTGTCGCGGAAGATCAGTACGCCGGAGCGCCACGCGGTGGCGACGGTCGTGTCGACGGTCGTTGCACGCCCAAGACGTTGGCCCTGATAGATCACTTGCTGGTGCGCGGCCAGTTGCACGCTGTTGCCGCCGAGTTCGACGCGTACGTTACCGGACACACATGTCACGCAGACAAGCGTGTCGAGATTGCGCACTTCGAAATTGGCTTGCGTGCCGATGGCGCGGCCGTCGCCCGCCGTGACGACGAACGGTGCGGCACTGCGCGAGTTGTCGACAGCAATCTCGCCATCGAGCAGATCGACGCCCCGACGCACGCCTTGCGACGACGTTGCGCCAGCGTCCCCGCCCTTGTCCGTCAGCGCGATGCTCGTGCGCGTGTTGAGATTGACGGTCACATCGCTGGCAAGCGCGATCTGTCGCTGCTCCCCCGCCGACGTGCGGTAGTCCGCATGCGCGAGCGACGTCATCGCCCCCCACAGCCCTGCGGGCGCGATCACCGCTGCACCGACGCCCGCCACGGAGGCCAGCGCACCGCCCAGGAACACGCGCCGCCCCACACGCGCGGGGCGACGTGACTCGGCACGCTCGCGCGCACGCACCACCTCGCCAGCCGGGCCGAGATCGCGCCACAGACGCCGCGCGTCGGCAAACGCCGCGGCATGCGCGGGGCTTGCGTCGCACCATTGCTGGAGCGCCTGCGCGTCGGCCACGGTGGCTTCGCCGGACGTGAGACGTCGCACCCACGCGTGGGCGTCGCGCTGCATACGCTGCGCGTCGTGCGAGGCCTGCGCCGTGCCAGCGCCGGTCGGGTTGTCGGGTGATGCCTTCATATCGGGTGTGTCTGTCGATCCTCTGCCTGCGGGAACGCTTCGCCGTGGCGCGCGCCCTGAATTCTGCCTTCGATCTCGCCCACGCATTCATGGGTTCGCGGGTCGTCCTGATTACATGACGTTTCCCATCGGCAGAATCCGCAGTTTTTTTGCCATTATTTTTTGTCGCGTCGCACAACCGTCATAAAACCGTGTCACGCGCCGCGTCACACGCTTACCGTTCGATGTGCGCTGCGCAGAATTCCTGCGCCTTCTTCAACTCCAGTTCGACCAGCCGCAGCGAGATGCCGAAACGCTCCGCGACTTCGCGCTGCGCGAGGCCGTCCAGACGCACCGCCAGCAGAATATCGCGACGGCGCTGCGGCATCTGCTCCAGCACCCGCGCGAGTTCATGCAGGTCGGAATTCGCTTCTGCGATCTGCGCGGGTCCGGGATCGGGGCTGACGAGATCGAGCATCGTCTCGATCTCGCCGACGCTCAGTCGCCGGTCCTCCGCGCGTTGTTTGTCGATGGCGGCGTGGTACGCCATCCGGTACAGATACGCGCCCGGATTGCGCACCGGTTCGATGTTCTCGGTGTTCTCCAGCCGCACCCACGTGTCTTGCAAGGCGTCGCCCGCGAGGTCGGACGACCCGAGCTTGCGCGAGAGCAGCGTCTTGAGTTGCCCGTAACGCTCGACGAGCAGTTCACGCAACGTCGCGCGGGCGCTATCGGCCATTCCGGCCTCCCGTGCGAGGCGGCTTGTCGGCGGTCACGGCCGTGGGATCGTTGGCGGAACTACAGCCCCAGCTACGTCCCGACGCCTTGGGCAGGATCACGAACGTGAACGGCTGTGCGAGCGACGACGGTACCGGCTCACCGACGCTCACGCCCTGCAACGCACCGACGGCGAGCCTGTCGACAGTGCTGTCGCCGCTCGTCCCGAGCACGCTCACCGGCCCGATCCGCCCCGACGCATCGATCCGCCCCGACGCATCGATCCATAAGCGCAGCGCGATGCGTCGCGCACCCTGTGCCAGCACCGGCTGCGCACAGAACGCATCGTGAACGCGCGCCTGCACGAGTCCGAAATAGCGACGCGCCGTATTCGCTTCGACCTGAATGTCGTCCGCGCTGTCGGGCAGACTGCGTCGCAACGGCACCAGCGCGACCGTCTTCGCTCCGGTATAGCGCGCAGCGAGGCCGCTGCCTTCGAGCAGCACGCGCAGCGCGGCACGCGCCGTCATGTCGCCCTGCACCGGTGCGGAGACGCGACCGGCGGTCAGCGAACTGTCATACAGGAGGGAGACGTCGGTGAACGCGCCGTACGATTCCAGCGCGGATTGAAGCGGTTGTGACGCGATGTCGAAGCGCAACGACGGCTCGGCAGCAAGGCCGCCCGAAGCGCCTGGCGTGGCAGAGGCGACGGATGTCGCAGCGCCGGGCGCGACATCCGTCGCCCAGGCACGGGCAGAGCAAGCGCAGTAGCAGATCATCGCGATGCACAGTAACAATATCGGCTGCGGCGTGCTTTTCGCTTTGGTTCTGAGCATGTCCGCGCTACTTGGCGCACGGCGGCTCCGGGTCGAGGCGGGTGCCGCCGGGCGCGTGCGAATGGGAAATCTGCGCGCAGGCTAGCAGTCCGATATGAATTTTTTGTTACATCCTCAATCCGTCCCGATGCGAAACCGTCTGACATCCATGCGCTGCGACCTCCGACAGATGGCGTCGATCACCGGGTGGCAGGCGGGTCGAACGACTCGAAGGTTTCGGCCGTCACCGGTCCGCCGAAGCCGTACTTTGCACGCGGTCGCAGCATGAACGCCTGCGTGCGCTGCTCCATGACGTGCGCCACCCAACCCGCCGAACGGCCGATGATCCACATCGCCGTCGACGTGCCGTCCGGCAGTCCCAGCGCACGGGCAAGCGCGACCAGTCCCGTCGCCAACCCGGCATGCGCGTTCACTTCGGTGCGCATGCGCTCGAGGAAGTCGAGCGTCAGACGTGTGTTGGTGCGCAATGCGTCGTCGATGGTGACGTCGTCCGTCTCGCGCATCAAATCGCCGGCCATCTGCATCATCAGATCCGCACGGGCATCGCCGCCCGGATACAACGGATGATTGAACCCGAGCAGGCTCGCGCCGTATTCCCGCACTCGGCCGATGCGCGAGTCGAGCGCATCGAACGGCTCGCACAGAAGCATCGTCTCGATCTTCTCGGTGCTGGTGCCGGTGGTGAAACCGATGTGCGAGCCGATGGCCGCCGCGACGCAGCCGAACAGATCCGCATTGGTGGACGCCGCCACGCGCGCCGAAAACGTCGCCGGTGCGAGCTCGTTGTCGGCCAG
Source organism: Pandoraea sp. NPDC090278 (assembly GCF_044772185.1). NCBI lineage: Bacteria > Pseudomonadati > Pseudomonadota > Betaproteobacteria > Burkholderiales > Burkholderiaceae > Pandoraea > Pandoraea sp. NPDC090278. Next base: position 119,883 of record NZ_JBIVYJ010000005.1, read on the forward strand.
CACGACCAGTGCGGCATTCATCGCGCGCAGTCGTGCGGGTGTCACCGCACTGCCCGCTGAACGCAGCACATGCGACGCAACACTCTCACCGGTCTCACGCGCAACGAAGCGCTGCTGTGGCCCGAGAAACCCTACACATCCGACCATGCAATGCAGCATCGCGCGGGCCGCTTGAACGGCGGTGCCGTCAGCCAACTCGCGTGCGCCGCGTCCGTGCATGGCGAGTGCGAACGGCACCATGCCGAGCAGATTACCGATATCGGCGCTCGCCACTTCGCCGTCGTATGTCGACAGAAAGCGCAGCACGTCGGACGGCGTTTCCTGCATCGGCCATTCGGCAATGCCGTCCTGCCAGATCCCCGTCATCAGCAAATGCACGACCGACTCGAACGACGCTCCGCCGCTCGCCAGATCGATCGCCAGACGGTTGCGATAGCGCGGACCGTGCGGCGTGATCTGGGTGATGGCCGAATGCAGCACGGGATCGCCGAAGCGCATGGTGGATTCGGCCACCGCGCCGGTCGGTGCACGCCCGCGCTTGCGCGTGGCCAGACGCTCGACGTCGCGACGCAGATACAGGCTCTTGCGACCGTCCTCATGCGGACGCGCCCGGATCAATCCCCGGCTCACGTAGGCGTACAACGTCGCCGGTTTGATATCGAGCAGCGCCAGGACTTCTTCGCGTGTCATCAAGTCGGTTTGCTGCGTCATCGGTGTCTGCGGCTCCCTCGGTCGTGCTGCGTCGCCCCGTGGCAACGCGTTTGCGGGTCATCATGCCACATTCATATTGACTTTAAAAATCAATATTGATAAACAAAAAATCGCTCAGTAAAGTCGTCTCCGGAACACAGACAAAGACACTGCGAATCGGCACTCGCCGGTATTCGACAGGTCGCCCATCCGGAGACAACGCATGGCCCATGACCTTCCGCCGCGACACGCCGAGCGCATCGACGTTCGCGAAGCGCTGCAATCCGCCCCGCTAGGGGCCTTTCACTATCGGCTCGCCACCCTGCTGGCGCTGATCCTGCTGTTCGACGGCTTCGATCTCTACAACGCCGCGTATATCGTTCACGACGTCACCAAGCTGTGGCTTCTGTCGCCGAGCCAGATTGGCGTTCTGCTCTCGTGCGGGTTGGCAGGCTTTGCTGCGGGCTCGGCCGTCTCGGGACCGTTCAGCGACCGCATCGGACGCCGCCGCGTGCTGCTCACCGGCATCTGGCTGTCCGGTGTGATGAGTCTCGCCATCGCGCTCTTCGCCCACGACTTGCGCACGTTCATCGCCCTGCGCTTCGTCATGGGGATCTCGCTGGGCTTGCTGATGCCGGTGGCCGTCACGTACATCAATGAAATCGCGCCCAAGCGCAGCGCCAACGTCTTCACCATCGTGTTCTTCTCGTGCGGATGGATCGGTGGCGCGACGGCGTCGGGCTTCATCGCGGCGTGGCTGATTCCGCAGTACGGCTGGCAGAGCATGTACTACGTCGGTGCGCTGTCGGTCGTGTTGGCGCTCGCACTGCAATTCGTGCTGCCGGAGTCGGTGTCGTTTCTCGCGAGCCGTGGCCGTCAGGACGAGGTGCGCGCGCAACTGACCCGCCTGTGGCCCGCACGTGCCGCCGAGTTTGCGACGGCGACCTTCACGTCTCCCGATGCCGGTGTGAAAGCCGGTTCTGTCGCCGCGCTCTTCTCGCCCGAATTCCGCCGCCAGACGATCTGCCTCTGGTCGATGGGCGCGCTGTCGCTGTTCTCGTCGTACGGTCTGTCGGGCTGGCTGCCGACGATCATGCTCAAGCGCGGCGAGAACCTCTCGACGAGCTTCGCCTACGGGTCGTTGCTGGTCTTCGCGTCGGCGTTCGGCAGCCTGCTCACGGGCGTGGTCGCCGACCGCATCGGCAATCGTCGGCTCGCCATGTCGCTTGCGTGGCTGTGCGGTGCTGCGGCCATCGGCGTGCTCGCGACGATCACCGGCAGCTCGGTGACGTTCGTCGGCATTGTGGTGGCGGGCATGTTCGTCATCGGCACGCAGACAGTGCTCAACAACCTCGTCGCCGTGAGCTATCCGACCGAGATTCGCAGCACCGGCGTCGGGCTGTATCTCGGTATCGCCCGCGTGGGTGCCATGTGCGGCCCGGCCATCGCCGGGGTGCTTCAACAGGCGACGGGCGGCGCGGGCACGATGTTCTTCGTACTTGGCGCAGCACTCGTGACCGCAGCCGCACTCGTGTTCCTCGTCGCACGCCCCGAAAACCTGCCGAAAGCACCGGCCTTCGGTCACTGACAGTCCCTTCGGAACGTTCCATGTCCAGACTCTCGCTGTCTCTCGCCATCAACGACTACGACCACGTGCGCGATCTGCTCGACGCTCGCATCGCCGTCACCGGCATCGATCTCGTGCCGTCGGTCTTGCCGGTGGAAGAGATCTTCTATCGCACCACGCATTTTCAGGAGTGGGACCTCTCGGAGATGTCGCTTGCGAAGTACGCGTCGCTGCGCTCGCAAGGCGACGACCGGCTGATCGGCCTGCCGGTGTTTCCGTCGCGCGTCTTTCGCTTGTCGTCGCTCTACGTGAAGGCAGATGGCGGCGTGGCGTCGCCCGGCGACTTGCGCGGCAAGCGCATAGGTGTGCCGGAGTGGGCGCAGACGGCATCGGTCTACTCGCGCGGCTGGCTCGCCCACGATCAGGGCGTTGCGCTCACCGAGGTCGAGTGGGTGCAGGCCGGTGTGAATCAGGCGGGACGCCGCGAGAAAGTCGCCGTGCGCGTGCCGGAAGGCGTGCGCTATCGGCCGTCGCCCGACAAGTCGCTCACCGCCCTACTGCTCGACGGCGAGATCGACGCCATTCTCAGCGCGCGTCCGCCCGCGCCGCCAGCCGGACGCGAGCACGAGATTGTGCGTCTGCTGCCGGACTTCGAGACGGCAGAGCGCGCTTATTTCGAGCGCAGCGGCATCTTCCCGATCATGCATCTGATCGTCATGCGACGCGATGTCTTCACGGCGAATCGCTGGATCGCCAACAACCTCGTCAAAGCGTTCACGCAGGCGAAGGACGCGAGCATCGCCCGTCTCGAAGACATCACCTGCTCGCACTTCCCGCTGCCGTGGATGAGCCAGCGTGCCGCCGAAGCGAGAGCGATGTTCGGCGGTGATCCGTGGCCCTATGGCGTCGCGCCCAATTGCGTCACGCTCGACGCCTTCCTGCATTTCGCGTTCGAACAAGGCGTTTGTCATCGCCCGATGCAGGCCGACGATCTGTTTCCTCCCGAGGTGAGCGCCGCCGTGCGGGTGTGACGTCCGCCCCGCACATCGCCCCACTTTCCGACCATCGATACCCACTGCCCAACACCACTATGCAAGCCACGACCCCCTACACACCGGCGATCACCGAACACGACGCCGCATCCATCGCACAACTGCGCGAGGACCTCGCCGCTGCCAACCACATCCTCGCGCATCACGAAGTGCTCGACGGCTTCGGGCACGTAAGTGTGCGCGACCCGCGCAACGCGGCGCACTTCCTGATCGCGCAATCGATGGCACCCGAGCTGGTCACGCCGGACGACATTCTTACGCTCGACCTCGATTGCCAGCCGGTCGACGGCGACACGCGCAAGCGCTATCTGGAGACGTGGATTCACAGCGAGATCTATCGCGCGCGCCCGGACGTCAAGGCCATCGTGCACAGTCATTCGCCGTCGGTGATTCCGTTTGCCGCGTCGTCGGTGCGGCTGCGTCCCGTTTATCACATGGCCGGTTTTCTCGGCAGCGGTGCGCCGGTGTTCGACATCCGTCATTGCTTCGGCTGTACGGACATGCTCGTGCGAAACGGCGAGCAAGGTAAAGCACTGGCCGACACGCTGGGCGACGCGGACGTGGCGCTCATGCGCGGGCATGGCTTTGTGGCGACCGCCCCGACCTTACCCGCCGCCGTGTATCGCGCGATCTACACGGAATTGAACGCCGGTATGCAATCGACCGCCATCGCACTGGGCGGCGAGGTGACCTATCTCGACGAAGAGGAAGGCCGCCTCTCAACGGAAACCAATCTCGGCGTGATGGAGCGTCCTTGGACGTTGTGGAAACGTCAGGCCGCCGCCTTGCGCGGTGACTGATCAGCCTCATGGGTCTGACGCGCCCGCGTGCGCCATTGCGCGGGCGTTACGCCGACAACCTTCTTGAACACACGCTGAAACGCGGCGTCGGACTGATAGCCGACCGACTCGCCGACGTCCGCCACCGACGCCGTCGTGCTCGCGAGCTTTCGCCCCGCGATGGCCATGCGGATCTCGGCAAGGAAGTCGTGCGCCGAACAGCCAGCGGCCTCGTCGAAGCGTCTGGAAAACGTGGCGCGCGACATATGACACAGCGACGCCAGATCGGGGAGTGACCACGTCCGCTCCGGCGCATCGAACATCGCCGCGAGCGCCGGTTGCAAACGCGGCTCGCGAGCCAGCGCCAGCAGCCCGCGAGACGCCCCCTCTCCCTCGCTCGCCGCGCGCAGCGTCATCGCGAACAACGCACCGGAGAGATTGCCGACGAGGGCTTCGCATCCCGGCTCCTGCGCCATCGTCTCGTCGCGCATAAGGGCGATCAGACGCGCCAGCCGATCCCCGATGCTCCCGGGCGCGGGGGCTTCATCCCCGTGCGCCCCCAGACGGCCACCACGCACGACCATACGTGCGGGCAGATACGTCTGAAGCAAGCCGTAAGGCACCGGCCCGAAGAAGAAGCGGCCGCACAACACATCGGCGGCATCGGCCCCCGCGTCGTTGCCCTGCCGCACGATGGTGAAACCCGCGCCCGGCTCGAAGCGCGGCGGCTCAGTCGGTCCGCCCTCGCCCTCGCTCAATGAGTGCGCGTCTCCCGTCGGAAACATGACGATATCGCCCGCCGTCATGACGACCGGCGGCCCGTCGCCGGACGCGACCGTCGCTGTCCCGCTCAGCAACAGATGCCAGACGATCTGGCTGTCGGCCGAGCGCCCCTCGTCGATGCGCCAGGGCGCACCGAAGTGGCAACGGAAATCGAGCTGCCCGGTCACGGGAATCAGCGTCAGCAGACGATCCAGCAAATTCATACGACCTCGGTCACGAAGCGACATTGAGACGATTGAGCATGATACCGACAAAATCAGGCATTAAAGATATCACCAATCCTCCCTAAGATGTGATCCATGCCGTCGTCACTGTGACGCGGTATCTCAAACCCCTTAGGAGCAAGTCATGAGCCGTATCTCTGCCATCTCGCCGCAAGACGCCACCGGTCAAACTGCCGAACTGTTCGCCAAGATCAAGGCGGGCGCGGGCAAGGTGCCGAACCTGTACGCCACCATCGGCGCTCACGCCCCCGACGTGCTCGCCAGCGTTCTCGCGCTCGATGCCGTGATCGGCAAGACCAGCCTCGCGAAGAAGGACATCGAGACGATCCGTCTCGTCGTGAGCGAGGTCGGCGGTTGCGACTACTGCGTGGCAGCGCACACGCTGATCGGCAAGATGTCGGGACTCGCACCGGAAGCCATGCGTGCAGTGCGTGCGGGTGTCGTCTCGGGCGACGACCATCGCGACGCCCTCGCTCACTTCGTGCGTAATCTGGTCACCACGAACGGCACCATCGACAAGGACGAATACCAGCGCATTCGCGACGCCGGTTTCACGGAGCGTCAGGTCATCGAGATCGCGCTGGTGATGTCGGGCATTACGTTCACGAATCTGGTCAACCGCATCAACGACACGGATCTCGACTTCCCGCGTGCGGACTGATTCGTGACGGCCTGTCACGGACGGTGAAAAGACAAAGCGCCTCCCGGTCTCCCGGAGAGGCGCTTTTGCACTTGACTTGAACGCGTAACCGCCAATCGTTACGGCATGACCGGCGGGTGATACGTCAGCGTCTGCGCCAGCAACCAGAGCATTACGATGACCACCGGGAAGTGCACGAGCAATTGCGTGAACGTGTAGCCGACCACGTCACGGGCACGCAGGCCGAGCACGCCCAGCAGCGGCAACATCCAGAACGGGTTGATCAGGTTCGGCAACGCTTCGGCCGCGTTATACACCGTCACGGCCCAGCCAAGGTGCACGTGCAGATCGTTCGCGGCTTGCATGACATACGGCGCTTCGATGATCCATTTCCCGCCGCCCGACGGCACGAAGAAGCCCAGCACGGCCGAGTACACCCCCATCACACCCGGGAACGACTCCTGCGACGAGATCGCCACGAAGAAGCTCGACAGATGGTGCGAGAGCGTCTGCCCGTCAAGCCCCGGGGCCTTGGTCAGCAGGTAAGCGATGCCACCGTACAGCGGGAATTGAATCAGCACGCCCGCCACCGACGGCACCGACTTGGCGATGGCGTCGAGGAATCGGCGCGGACGCCAGTTCAGCAACATCCCCAGCATCAGGAACAGGAAGTTGTACGTGTTCAGATTCGAGATGGCGAGCAGCGGGTCCTTGGTGGTGAACTCATGCCCGATCCACAACGCACCGAGCGCCACGATCAGCACCGTCACGAGCGGGCTGTATTCGAGCCAGTCGCCGGGACGCTGCGGACGCACGTACGGCTTCGACGCATCGTCGAGCGACACGCCGAGATCGGCGGCTACCTTCGCACGTTCGTCGCGCGGCGCGGAGTAGTACGCGAGGATCACCGAGACGACCGTCAGCACGACGGCGATCGCCATCGACTGCGGCAGGAAAATCGTGTCCGAGAACGGAATGACGCCGGTGATTTCGATGAGCGCCTTGGGCAAGCTCGCCGGATTCGCCTGCAACTGCGCGGCCGACGAACTCAGACCCAGCGCCCACGTCGCGCCCATGCCCAGATACGCCGCTGCGCCACCCGCACGGTAATCCATGCGGATGTCCTCGCGTCGCGCAATCGCGCGCACCAGCAGGCCGCTGAACACGAGACTGATGGCCCAGTTGAACAAGGAGAGCACGATACTCACGAACGCCACATACGCGACAGCGCTGCGACCGCTGCGCGGCACGGCGGCCATCTTGCGAATCAGCACGGCCGCCGGCGGCGAGACCGCCACCACATAGCCCGAGATGGCGACGATGGCCATCTGCATCGTGAACGGGATCAGGCTCCAGAAGCCGTCGCCGAACGCGACACCGACCTTGACGGCGGGCACCCCGATGGCGAGCGCCCCGCCCGCGCACACGATGACGGCGAGTGCGGCGAACAGATAGGCGTCAGGAAACCAGCGCTCGGACCAGCGTGTGACCGATGCCGCCAGACGTTCGAGGAGCCCGCCGTCGTGCGGCGCCTCCGTCGTGCTCGATAGTGAAGTTCCCGGTTTCATTTCCTGCGTTCCCCTTGCTTGATGTTGCTTGAATTGGATGGGTCAGGTGCCCTGCGTCGCTCGCCAGACCAGCATGGCGGCAGCAAGGTCTTCTAGTGCGGTGCCCACGGCCTTGAATACCGTGCGCTCGTCTTGCGTGCTGCGGCGAATGCGTCCCTCGCGGCACAGATCGGCGAGCGTGCCGCGCACGTCCTCTTTCGCGAAAACACCACGCGACATCGGTCCGAGCAACTCGCCGGACTTCGCCAGCGCTTCCTCGGTGTCGACGAACAGCGTCGCACCGGCAAAGCAGGCGTCGTCCGCCTCGCGCATCTGCGGCGTGAAGCTACCGATCAGATCCAGATGCACGCCCGGCTTGAGCCATTCGGCCTGAACGACCGGCTCGGTCGCGAGCGTGGCGCAGGTCACGACGTCGGCATTCGCCACGGCCTCCTTGGCGGTTGCGCTCACCTGCGCCTCGAAACCCTGCTCACGCAGGCCGTCGACCACACGGGCAGCGGCTTGTGCATCACGATCCCACACGCTCACGTGCGTGATCGGGCGCACCGTGCGATGCGCGGGCGGCACCAGCGAGCCGACGCGTCCCGCGCCCAGCAGCGCGAGATGCGACGCGTCTTCACGTGCCAGATAGGCGGCCCCCAGCGCCGAAGCAGCCGCCGTGCGGCGCGACGTGATCTCGTTGCCGTCCATCTGCGCGAGCGGGACACCGGTCGCAGCGTCGTAAAGCAAGTAGGTCGAATGCAGTCCCGGCACGTTGCGCTGAGCGTTGGCCGGTGCGATGTTGACCGTCTTGATGCCGAGGAAACCGCCCGGCTGCCATGCGGGCATGATCAGCACGGTCACGGACGCGCCCGTCGCCGGATCGGGAATCACGTGCGTATGGCGCAGCGGCACTTCGCATCCTTCCACGAACATGGCGTTCAGCGCGTCGAGCAGCGAGCCAAACGCGAGCGCGTTGCGGGTGGCGGCGGCGTCGATGATTTTCATGGATTGCGTCCTCTTCAGAATTGGGGGGATGAAATTCGGATAAATCTGCGTTCGATCTCAGGCGTCAATCACCACGGCTTCGCGCGGTATGGCCTGACACGCCAGACACATGCCCGGCTCGTCGAGCGCAACGTCGCCCATGTGATCGACTTCGCCTTCCAGCACACGCACGGCGCAGCTTTCGCACTGTCCGACACGACATCCGCTCGGCAGCGACAGGCCCAGCGACTCGGCGAACGACAGCAGGCTGCCGTGCGACGGAGTCCACACCGCCTGACGACCCGAGCGCGCGAACGTGACGGGCCACGCCGCATCGGCATCGACGCGCGGTGCAGCCGGCGAGCGGAACGCTTCCTTGAACATGTCGAATGCCGGAACGCCGCGAGCGGCCAGACCGCCCATCACGGCCACCATCATCGGCTCGGGACCGCAAAGATAGACGCGGGCTCGGCGAGCGATCAGGTCATCGGACACCACAGCTGCCGACAATCGCTCGGACGACGCGTAGTCGCGCCCGAGCACGTCGACGTCGCGCGGTGCGTCGTAGTAGTTGACGATATGCACGTCGGGCAAGTGCTGCGCCAGCGCGGCCAGACGATCACGAAACGCGTGCGTCGCGCCGTTCCGGTTGGCGTAGTGCAGCCAGACTTCCGGCGTCTGCGTCAGTCCGCGCTCGACTTGTTCGGCCAGCGATTCCAGATAGCAGAGGAATGGCGTGATGCCGATGCCACCGGCGAAGCAGATCACCGGCTGACGGCTTTGCAGCGGCATGACGAAGCGTCCCGACGGCGCGCCGAGTTCGATCACGTCGCCCACGCGCGCGCCTGTGTTGAGCCAACTGGAGACGACACCCGCGAACGGCTCGCCGCTGGCGGTGCGCCCCTGCTGATGTCGCACGGCAATGCGATAGCCGCGTCGCGCGGACTCATTGGCGGGGCCGGTCAGCGAGTAAGCGCGTGTGACCGGTTTCGTGTGACCGGGAATGGGTAAGCGCACGGTGACGTGTTGTCCGGCGAGATAGTCCGGCAGGCCCACGTCGTCCAACGGTTCGAACGCAATGGCGCGCACACCGTCGGCGGCTGCATCGAGTTCGCTGATGCGAAAGCGCGCCAGCCCCTCCCACGGGCGACGTGCGGGATCGCTGGCGGGATCGCGCGCCACGTCGCAGCGGAATGAGCGCAACGGCGACGAGCCGCTGATCGGGTCGATGTCCTGCGTCGTCACCAGCGCGTTGTAGTTGCTCGACTGCTCGCCTGCCATCGTGAAGCCGCGACGTCCGACACTGTCGCACGCCTGCCACCAACCGTACTCGGCGAGCAGCACGTCTTCGCCGACACCCGCGTCGAATGCCGCGCGAAAACGCGCAACGCCCGCAGGCGTCGTCACGCGAACCCAGTCGCCTTCGGCGATCTGCTTGCGCTGCGCCAGCGCGGGGTGCAGATGCACCAACGGGTCCGGCGCGCGCATGCGCAGACTGGCCAGTCCGCGATGCTGGCTATGACAGTAGTAGCCGTTCTTCGTCGAGCCGAGTACCAGCGGGAAACGACGCGCTTCGTCGTCGGTGAGTGCATGCGAAGCGACGTGCACCGGCACCGGCGAATAGCCATGGCGCAGCAGACGCTCGGAATACAGTTCGACGCGACGCGTCTCGGTCGCGAAGCCGCGAACGCCGCCTGATTCACTGCGCGCGTACTTGCGTTCGTATTGCGGTTGCGGGCGCGAGATGCCTTCAGGATGCGCGCGCAGCGTCTGCACATCCAGCCCCGTCGGCGCGAGTTGATGATTCCATCCCGCTTCCAGGCTGCCGCCGAAGAATGCATCGCCCATGCCCAGCCGCACGGCGAGGTCGAACACGATGTCGTTGTCGCTGCGCGACTCGCCACGCGGCGACACCATGCGCTGGCGCAACTGAATCAGTGCGTCCGCCTGATCGTCGATCTCGAAGCCAGGACGCAGGCCCTCGCGCTCCCACGGCGTATTCACCGGCAGCACGATGTCGGCGTAGCGCGACGACGGCGTTTCGAACAGATCGCAATGGACGTGGAATTCGAGCGCTTCGAGCGCGGCGCGCGCCATCTCGTAATCGGCCTGCGACGCCAGCACGTTGGTGCCGAAGCAGAACAGCGCGCGCACGCGATACGGGTCGCCTTCGAGGATGGCGCGATAGGTGTCGCGCGCCGTGACCCAGCCGCGCGCAGGCGGCCCCAGCGGACGCTCGTCGATGCCCAGCGCCTTCGCCTGTTGTTCGGGACTGAGGAGGTCGTGCTGTGCGACGGCATTCACCGGCTGACGTGTCATCACCCGGTTGCCGCCCCGCCGGTCGAAGCTGCCGGTGAGCGCGTAGAGCACAGCGATGGCACGCTCGATCTGCGTGGCATTCGCGTGCTGAGCGACGCCCGACCACGCGTGATACGCGACGCGTTGCGTGCCGTCGAAGAGCGCAGCGGCCGCGTCGAGTTGTTCGGGCGACACGCCGCATAGTTCGCTGACGGTCGCCGGGTCGTACGGGGCAAGGCCCTCGCAGAGCAGATCGAAAGCCGGACGGCAGACGATGCGCGCGCCGTCGCGGCCATCGACGGTGAATTCGCCGCGCAGTGCCGCGCGGTTGGCGACGTCGCGCGTCAATGCATGCGTCGTGTCGTGGCGCTGTGGTGCTGCGGCGGCTTCGTCCCATATGACGAAGGCGTCCGACGATGCGCTTGGCTCGAACGTCGCCAAATCCTGCGCCCGCAGAAAGTGCCCGTTGTCGTTGCGCACGAGCAAGGGCGCGTTGGTCCAGCGACGCACGAAAGTCTCATCGAAACGGTTGTCGTCGATCAGACGACGCGCGAGCCCCAGCGCCAGCGCCGCATCCGTGCCGGGACGCACCGGCAGCCACGCATCGGCCGCAGCGGCGAGCGGTGTTTTGCGCGGATCGACGACGAGCATACGCGCGCCACGCGTGCGGCCGCGTCCGATGGCGTTGGCCTGACTCAGCCACGTGCTCGTCGGGTTATGCCCCCAGAGCATGATGACGTCCGCTTGCGAATAGTCGGCCGTCGGCATGCCGCAGCCGAACGTGAACGCGTGCGCGAAGTCCTTGTGCCAGTTACAGATTTCCGTCGCGTAGACGGTGTTGGGGCTGCCGAAGACCCGGATGAAGCGCTCGATCCAGTCGATGCTGTCCGACAGCGGCGTGCCGCTCGGTGTGGTGACGCCGAAGGCGACAGCATGCGCCCCGCTCTCGCGACGGATGTCGCCCAGACGCGCGGCAATCTCAGTCAGCGCCTCGTCCCACGAAATGCGCTCCCAGCGCGGATCGTCGGCGCCTTTGGGTGCCGTGCGGCGCAACGGCGTGGTCAGGCGATCCGGGTGATGCACCAGCTCCGGCGCGGCCTTGCCCTTGCGGCACATGGCAGCGCCGTTCGGATGCGACGGATCGGGCTCGACCGCGATCAGCGCATCGTTTTCCACGCGATTGAGTGTGCCGCAGCGGGACCTGCAAAGCGTGCAGAACCCGGGCTTGACCTCCTGAACCATGTCCCGTGCATCTCGTATATGAAGCGATGTTCCGATGCTATACAGGCGATAGTTTTATTACTAATATAAAAAATATAGTTTGCAATATTGATTTCTTAAATGAAGCCAACCCTGCGTCAGATCGAGTATTTCGTGGCGGTCGCCGAGACCGGGCAAGTGATGCGCGCCGCCGAGCGGTGCAGCGCGTCGCAGTCGTCGCTGACGATTGCCTTGCAGAATCTGGAGGTGATTGTCGGCACGCCGCTGTTCGTGCGGCACGCGAAGGGATTGCGTCCGACGGAAGCTGGCGAACGGTTCCTGCGGCACGCCTATCGCATCCTTAACGCGACGGACGACGCCCTACATGAAGCCCGCACGCTGCCCGACGACGCGGGCGGACGGCTACGACTGGCCGTCACGGAGACGATCTCAGCTTATCTGTTGCCATCGGTGGCGAGCACGTTGTCCAAGCGTTTCCCCAACGTCGAACTCACGCTGATCGAGGGCGACCGTCGCGAACTGGAAGCGGCCGTACTCGCGGGAGATGTGGATCTGGCCTTGTTGCTGGTGTCCAACGTTGTCGCCGACGGGCTCGTCTCGCACACGTTGCTGCGCTCTACGCGGCGGCTCTGGACGAACCCGGGGCATCCGCTGCTCGACAAGTCGACCGTCACGCTGGACGACGTGCGTGGGCAGCGCTTCTTGCTGCTCGACATGGACGAGCATGTGCAGACGGTCGAGCGTTACTGGCATGCGGCGCACGTCGAGCCGGTCGTGCATTTCCGCACGCGCTCGATCGAATCGATTCGCAGCATGGTGGCGCAGGGATACGGGGTGTCGATTCTGTCGGACCTCGTCTATCGGCCGTGGTCGATCGATGGCGGACGAATTCTGCGACGGGATCTCAGCACGGGTGTGCCGTCGATGGATGTGGGACTGGTGTGGGCGGAGCGACGTCCACCGCAAGGGCTGACCGAGCGTATCGTCGGCGCGCTACGCACGCTCATCCGCGAAATCAACGATCGCGGTCATATGGGCGTGGAGTGATCGAAGACGCGAGGCGCTGACAGTCGTCAACGCCCCACGCCCTCCTGATGCATCAGCCGCGACGCGTCGCCAGCTCAGCCCCCTGACGCAGCGCTTCGAGCAGACTGCCTTCGTCGGCAATGCCCTTGCCTGCGATGTCGAACGCCGTGCCGTGATCGACCGACGTGCGCACCACTTGCAGACCAACGGTGACATTCACGCCCGCCTCCAGACCCAGCACCTTGACCGGGCCGTGGCCCTGATCGTGGTACATGGCGACGACCAGATCGAAGTCGCCACGGCCAGCGCGGAAGAACAGCGTGTCGGCCGGGAGCGGGCCCTCGATGTCCCAACCGCGCTCGCGCAGCAGTTGCACGGCGGGCACGATCTTCTCTTCCTCTTCGCCGTAACCGAACAGACCGTTCTCGCCAGCATGCGGGTTGATGCCGCACACGGCGATGCGCGGATTCGCAATGCCCGCCTTCACCAACGTGGCGTGACCGCGCTCGATCGTGCGCTGCACCAGCCCCGGCTCGATCTTGCGAATCGCGTCGATGATGCCGATGTGCGTCGTCACGTGGATCACCCGCAGTTGCGGCGCGACCAGCATCATCGACACTTCTTCCACGCCCGTCAGATGCGCCAGCATTTCGGTGTGACCCGGGAACTTGTGGCCGCCCGCGTGCAGCGCTTCCTTGTTGAGCGGTGCGGTGCAGATCGCGTCGATCTCACCGGCTTCGGCCAGTTTCGCGGCATGCGCGATGTACTGGTACGCCGCGTCGCCCGCAATCGCCGACAGCTCGCCGAACGGCAGGTCTTCCGGGATCAGATCGAGGTCGATGCATTCGATCACGCCGCGTGCGAACGTCGCCTCTGCAACCGTCTTGATACGACGCACGGTGAGCGGCTGCTTTACGATGGCGATGGCTTGTTCCAGACGGCGCGCGTCGCCGATCACGACCGGACGGCACTGCTGATAAACGCTCTCGTGCGCCAGACTCTTGACGATGATTTCGGGGCCAACGCCCGCCGCATCACCCATGGTGATGCCGATAACAGGGAGGTAAGGGTTCATGGCGTTTGCGTTCATATCCGTTTTGTTGGGTTGCCCGGCGCACAGGCCGGGGCGATTTCCAGATGTTCGTTTGTGGACGGCGTCACGTCTTGCGTCAACCGACGCTCGCGTCCGCCGCCGCGCGCAAGTGGCGATAAGCGCTATGTAGCGCAGCTTCACCGCCGAATGCACCGGCCTTCGTGACAATGCGCATGGGCGCACCGTTGGCGGGACGTCCGACGGCCACGCCCGGCTCCACTTCCGACAGCAGTTCCAGCGCGCCGATGTTCGCCGCGCTCAACATGGCACGGGCCGTTTCGCCGCCCGTGACGATCAGTCCCGACAGCTTCGTGAAGTGCGGCGCGATCAGCGCCGCCAGTGCCGTCGAGAGTTGCGCGCCCTCGGCGGGATCGAACGCGTCGTCACGTCCGATACGCACGAGCAGGTCAGTGCCTTCCTCGATAGCTTCGCCGATGCGCTCGCACCACACGGCGCTCTGCGGATGCGCATCGCCTGCACGCAATACGGCAGGCGGTACAACCCACTCCACGACCGCATTGTCTTCGCACAGTCGCGCGCATTGCTGGCGCGAGACCGCCGACAGACTGCCGACGAGCGTCAACACGCGGCCGTTGCCGTTATCGGTGTCAACGTTGCTCGCAGCCTCTACTGACTGCGTAGCGCCTTCCGGCACCTCGAACAATTCCGGCAGTTCGGCCAGTTCCCGTGCGAGACCGCCCGAACCGACCCAGAAGATCTCCGTGAGCGACGTGCTGGCGCGCGCGAGCATGGCAAGATCGTCATCCGTCTGCGCGTCGACGATCAGCGCCGTCACGCCCGCCGCGCGAGCCTGCGCGACGATGCTAGCCAACGCCGATGTCACTTGCGCGAGTTCGTTGCGCAGCGTCTCGACGGACACCGTCTGCGTGACCATTCCGGCAGCGCTCAGCATGGGTGCTAGACGCGCTTCCTGCCCTTCGTGCTCCAACTGCCACGTGTCCGTCTCCGCCAGCGGTACACCGCGCACGAAGACTTCGCCGTTGCGCACGGTGCGACCCGTCGCGGGAAACGCGGGCGCTACGACTGCCAGCCCCGCAAGCGGCTGCAAGGCTGCCACTTCAGCGACCCAGTTGCCGCGTAAAGTCGAATCGATTTTCTTGTACAGACGACGGCCCGGTGCCGCCAGTCGCTGCCAGGCCGCGACCGCGCGTGCAGCCGCTTCACCCGGCGCGAGACGCCGCGTGTCGGTGTCGATGGCGACGACCTGTGCCGAGGCGCTGAAGCCGTCGACGTCGAGCGACACCACACTGCGCCGTCCGGCATTGGTAAAGCCAATGGCACAGTCGGCAGCGCCGGACAGATCGTCGGCGACAATCAGAACACTCACTGCACCGCTCCCTTACCCGAGCCCGCTGCGTTTGCCGTGTTGCGCGCCATCGCACGCTAGGCGACGGCCGCCGTCAGGATCGGCGAGACGATGGCGGTCACCACTACACACGCTGCCACGAGCAGCGTCGCGCTCTTGGCGGCTTCTTCATAGACGGGGTTCGCGGCCGCAATCAGCGCAGGCACTGCCGCCGCATTCCCCGCCGTGTTGGCAGCGGCCGTACCGGCCACGCCCGTGCCGCCCGTCAGACGGTCGACGATGTACAGCGGAATGCCGGTCACGACGACAACGGCGAAACCGAGCAGGATGCCCAGCAGACCCGCTTGCCAGACCTTGTGCAGATCGAGGCCAGCGCCGAGTGCCAGCGCGAAGAACGGAATCATGACGGGAACAGCACGGCCCAGGAAGTCGCGCATTTCGCGATCGAGGTTACCGAGCAGCATGCCTACGGCCAGCGGCAGAATGCTGCCGACCAGCGTCGGCCACGGGAACGCCGACAGACCGGCCACGCCCAGTGTGACCATCGTCAGGAACGGACCCGATTCGAGCGACATGATCGTGTACGCACCCACGTCTTCCGAACGGCCGTACTGGCCCATCAGCGCCATGTACAGGCCACCGTTGGTGTCGTTCATCGCGGCGACCACGGCCAGCGTGGAGATGCCCGCGAACATGCCCGACGTCACCGGCGCTTCGCCCAGGAAGTGACCCAGCACGATGCCCACGACAATCGCCGCGCCCACCTTGGCGGCGAACAGCGCGCCGCCCTTCTTGATGAGGTACGGCGTGGCCTTCACGTCGATGCTCGCGCCCATGCAGACGTAGAACACCGCGAGAATCGGCAGCGCCCCCGTGAACAGCGCGTTCGTGAACGAGCCGAAGAACTTCGGCATGCCCGGCATGAACGTGGCAATCAACGAGCCGATCAGCAGGGGGACAATCATCATCCCGCCCGGTACGCGTTCGATGCCGCGCTTGATACGAATTTGAGCCATTGTTGTCTCCCGACTGATATCGATATTGATTAATCGATCATTATTTTGATCGATTTGAGCAGACGGAAGTCTAATCGCTGCCAGAAAAATGTGCAAACTTTGTGACTAGGGGTTTATCCTTGGGTGAAATCGGTCAAAACGGGGGCATCAGGATCGTCAAAATGATTGAATCGATCATTTTTGATGAGCGACACGCCTCATGCCCCCTCACCCGCCCGTTGGCCAGCAACGTCACCGGTTTGCGGACGCCGCAAGCTACACTATGCGCGCCGTGCGGCGAACCCGCTGTCAGACCGACGGCATTGCGCTCGCCCGCGAGACTTCGTCATTCGTATCACTGAGCGATCCCTCCATGAAAGTTGCTAACCGCCGCGAGGCGATTTTCAAAGCTGTCCTGTCGGGCATGACCGATGTGGCTGCGCTGTGTGCGCACTTCGGCATGTCGGAGGCGACGGTGCGGCGCGACCTGCGCGCGCTGGCCGACGAGCGTCGTATCGTGCGCACTTACGGTGGCGCCGCAGCGCCCGTGCGCATGCACGAGCCGGAAGAATCTCTGGAATTGCGTCGCGAGAGTTTTCGCGAACAGAAGGACGCCATCGCGCGTGCCGCAGTCGCGCACGTCGCCGACGGCGACACGATCTTTCTCGATGGCGGCACGACGACCGAAGCAATGGCGCGTTTCCTTGCCGGGCGCGAGAGCGTTCAGGTCGTCACGAACAATTTGCTTGCCGTCGGTGCGCTTGCCGCGAACAAGGTGCCGGTGACGCTCATCGGCGGCGACGTGCGTCCGTCGAGCATGAGCGTGCTCGGACCGCTGGCGCAGCTCGCGCTCTCGCGCGTGTCCGTCGACAAGGCGTTTCTCGGCGCGGATGGCGTCGTCGCCGGACGCGGACTGTGCGAAGCCTCTGCCGAGCAGGCGTGGCTCAAGGAATGCATCATCCGCCAGTCCGCCAGCGTCTATGTATTAGTGACGGCGAACAAACTCGACCGCGCGAGTCAGCAGCACTGGACGCCGCTTGAGCGCGCATGGACGCTCGTCACCGACGCGCGCCCGGACGACGGCGCGCTCGCCAGCTTCCACAAGCATCCGGAAATCGCCGTCGAATCGGTGAACGGCTGACAACCCACTGGCGCGAGGCTTCACCCTCGCGCGCGCCTCAGTCCGCCTGACTTCTCGCCGCCGGTCCGTGAACCAGACGGGAATAAGAGACGAGCATCGAGACCAGTTCCTGCGTCGCCAGGGTGAACGGCGCCGAGCGGCGTGCCACGAGACACACGTCGCGCGGGTCGAACGCCTCGCGAATGGGAATGCTAGTCAACGCCCCGGAGAATAACGTCAGTTCCGAGAGCACACGAGGCTCGATGGTCAGATAGTCGGATTCGCAGACGATGTGCAGCGTCTCCAGCAACGACTCTGCGGTGAGCACGATCTTTGGCGCACCGAGGTTCTCGGTGTTGAACAGACTGATCAGCCGGTTCTCCGCACCACCCACAATCCCCGCAGGACGAATGCTCACCCACTCGCAATCGACCAGATCGCGAATCGATGTCACGTGCGCCTTCGGATGCCCCTTGCGGGCAATCACGCTGGGGATCGACCGGTACAGACGTTCGATGGACAGATCGACGTCGCTCACTTGCGGAGCAAGCGGCGCCAGCGCGAAATCGAGCCGCCCGTCGCGAATGCGCTCGATGAGCATCTTCGTGTAGCCGCTCGTCACATGGACCTTCACACGCGGGAAGCGCTCGACGAAGCGCTTGACGACCGGCAGCAGCAATTCCGCCAGCGGCTCTGAGGTGACGCCGAGTGTGATGTTGCCTTCCTCTTCGCCACGCGATTGCATGACGTCCTGCGAGGCAAGCTCGCAATCGCGCAGAATCGCGTTCGCACGCACGAGGAACCGCTCGCCGATGGGCGTCAGACTGATGCCCTGATGCGAGCGGTTGAGCAGCGTCACGCCCAACTCACCTTCCAATCCCTGAATCGCCTGCGTGAGCGTACTTTGCGCGATATCGAGCGTGCGGGCCGCAGCGCGGAAGCTACCCTGCTCCACCACGGCGCAGAACACGCGAAGCTGGACTAAAGTCATTGGACCTCTCATCGTCTTGACCGGCCGACGCGATGACGCGCTCACCGGGCGGCCTGCGCCGCAAACGCGTCATCCTACCTCAGGGCCCGCCTGGGCCGTGGCACCAGGTCTCAGGCAGCGCGAACCGCCGAGGGTGCCGAGGGTGCGACCAGTTGATACAGATCCTTGCAGTTGACGAGTTCGGGGATCAGGTCGATCACGCGGCCCACGCCCGAATTGCGCGCCAGATCGTACAGGCAGCGCAGCGTCGAGAAGTCTTCCAGCGCGAAGCCGACGGAATCGAACACGGTGACCTGGTCGGCCGTCTCGCGCCCGACTACCACGCCCGACAACACCTGCCAGAAGTGGATGACCGGCGAATCATCCGGCAAATGCTGGATCTCGCCTTCGATGCGCGTTTGCGGCTCGAACTCCACCATGACGCGCGCGTTCGTCACGATATCCGCGTGCAACTCGGTCTTGCCCGGGCAATCGCCACCGACCGCGTTCAGGTGCATGCCCGGCTCGATCATGTCCGGGGTGAGGATGGTGGCGTTCGCCTTGTCTGCGGTGACCGTTGTCACGATGTCGGCGCCACGCACGGCCTCCCGGGCGGAGCTTGCGCACACAAGGCGCAGGTTGGGCACATGCGACAGATTGCGCACCAGTTTAGCCGTGGCTGCGGGATCGACGTCGAACAGACGGATCTCCTGAATGCCCAGCATGGCGTGGAACGCAATCGCCTGGAATTCGCTCTGCGCGCCGTTACCGATCAGCGCCATCACGCGGCTGTCGGATCGAGCTTGCATCTTCGCTGCCAGCGCCGAGGTCGCCGCTGTGCGCAACGCGGTCATCAGCGTGAATTCGGACAGCAGCAACGGCGCGCCGGTGTGCACGTCGGCCAGCACCGAAAACGCCATCACGGTCAGCAAGTTCCGACGCGTATTGACCGGATGACCATTGACGTACTTGAAGCCGTACAGATCGCTGTCGGAGACGGGCATCAGCTCGATGACACCGTCTTTGGAGTGGTTGGCGACGCGCGCAGACTTGTCGAACTCGGGCCAGCGCAGGTAGTCGTCGCGGATGTAATCGGCCAGCGTCGCGATGAACGGCGCGACACCAGTATTTCGTAACAGCTGTTGAACGTCGTGAATGTCGATATAGCGAGTCATAAATTGCCTCGTTGTTGGAATGGGGTTCGACCTACATTGGCGGAAGCAGCCTCGGAGTTCTTGATGCGCAGAGTCAGGCACCGAGCAACATGCCGGTGCGTTGCGAACGATGGCCCGTGACGCGGCCGAGCGGGTCGCCGGCGTTGACGAATCGCACGTCGCGGCGCATGTACATCACGCCCTCGGTACGGCTCGCAAGCGTCGTCACGTCGCCGGTGATCGGGTCGACGATGTCGAAACCGGGCTGGCCGACTTCGATCAGCGCGCCCAGCGTCGCGCGGTGGACCAGCACCCCGGCGCACGGTGCGCGGAACTGTTCGCTACCGGCAAGCGGTGTGGCCGGGTACGGCAGGTCGGGCAACGGCGACACGTGCCCGTCGGCGTCGCCCGTATAGGTGAGGTATTGCATGATGGCGCTCGCATCGGCTTCGGCCTGCTCGTAAGACACGTCGCGCTGACCGCGATGCTCGATCGTCACCGATACGGGACCCGACGGCATCGGCACCGTCGCGCCGAAGTGCTGGCGCACCCGATGCCACGTGAAACTCTGCGCTTCGTCGAACGAATGCGCACCGGAATCCAGCGCCAGCAGGTTCGCCTTCGAGCCGAGGTAGCGGGCCAGCGGCTCGGCGGCGGGCCAGCATTCATCGCCGGTGTAAAGATGCATGGCCGCTTCGCGAGAGCAATGCAAATCGAGCACGATGTCCGCGTCGTGCGCCTGCAGCATCAGCAGTGATTGCAGCGCGCCGAAGGCATCGGTCACCGGGCGTGCCAGCAATGCCTCACGCCATGCAGCACGCACGCGGTCGCGGTTGCGTGCGACGTCATCCGTCAACTGGCCTTCGAGTTTGTCCCGAATCGCCTCGAACAGCATGGGGAAACCGCGGTTGTAATTGCGTCCGCTCGCCAATTCGAATCGCCCTTGCGGTGCGCCCATCAGCCATTGATTCAGGCCCAGCGGATTCGCAACGCTCAGCAACACAACCTCCGCGCGCAAACGGCCCTGCGCTTCGAGCACGAGCAGCTTCTCGCGAAGCCGTGTGGCGACGAGCATCGCGGGGATCTCGTCGGCGTGCAGGGCCGCCTGTATGTACACCTTGCGCCCACAGTTCGCTTCGCCGAAGTGGTGTGCCACGACGGATTGCGCAGTGCCGGTGCCAACGAACGGAAGGGAGTGAATTACGCTTTGCATGAATGAAATCGAATCAGGTCGAACTACGGTGTCGCATGCGGCGCGTGAGCGCCATGTCTTGTCAGTCAGTGTAGGCAGTCCGGCGTTGTTCAGGAACGCGGACACACCGATCAGGATCGCGTTTGCCAATCACCCGGGCGATCGGCAAACCGATGCACCCGGGCCGGTCATCGTGCTCAGACGGCGTCCAGCAGCGCCACCCGATGCGTGGCATCGACGCTGCCAACCACGGCCGTCAATCGCGGCATGGCCTGCGGCGCACGCTCGGGATCGAAATACGGCAACGAGGTGTCGTGCGGCCCCAGCGAGCGCGTCTGCACTGCGAAGCCTTCGTCGCGATTGCCGCGCAACTCCGGCACGGCCTGAAGCAGACGCCGCGTGTACGGATGCGCTGGCATGTCGAAAATCGCGTCGCGTGAGCCCGCTTCCACCACGTGCCCCCGGAACATCACGATGACCTGATCGGACAACTGCTCGACCACCCCCAGATCGTGCGAAATCAGCAGGCAGGCGAAACGGTAGCGCGCCTGCAGCGACACGAGCATCTCCAGCACCTGCTTCTGGACGGTGACGTCCAGCGCCGAAACCGGCTCGTCTGCAACGATGATCGCCGGGTGGCTGGCCAGCGCGCGGGCAATCGCCACCCGCTGACGCTGTCCACCGGAGAGCTGGTGCACAAAGCGAGGTCCAAAGCCGCTCAGGCCAACGTCTTCCAGCACCTGCGCCACCCGCTCACGACGCTCGACCGCCGAGAGCGAGGTGTCCAGACGAAGGGCCTCTTGTACCAACGCCTCGACGCGCATGCGAGGGTCCAGCGAGGAGTACGGGTCCTGGAACACCATCTGGATCGAGCGGCGCGCCTCGCGCAACTCACTGCGCGTGCCGTCGCCCGGAAACGCCTTGCCCAGCACTTTCACGCGCCCGTCGGCAAGCGGCAACAGGCCCATGATCGCCTTGGCTATCGTGGTCTTGCCGCTGCCGGACTCACCGACGATGGCCAGCGTCTGTCCCGCGCGCACCGAGAACGTGCACGGGAACACCGTCGGCACACGCGTCTTCCCCCAAAGGCGGGTCGGCACCAGGTAATCGATGGCCACGCCGTCGACTTCAAGCACACGATCCCCGGCGGGCATGCCGGTGTCCTGCGAGGCGTCGCGCGCCTCACGACGCGGCAGCGATTCGAGCAGGCGCTGCGTGTAATCGTTGGACGGATGCGCCAGCACGCGCTCGACCGGCCCGGTTTCCACGAGGTCGC
The DNA here is from genome assembly GCF_044772185.1 of Pandoraea sp. NPDC090278. Classification (NCBI taxonomy): domain Bacteria; kingdom Pseudomonadati; phylum Pseudomonadota; class Betaproteobacteria; order Burkholderiales; family Burkholderiaceae; genus Pandoraea; species Pandoraea sp. NPDC090278. The sequence goes on from NZ_JBIVYJ010000005.1 coordinate 141,824, forward strand.
CGCGCCGCACGACCATGACCCGCTCCGTGTACGCGGCGACGAGCGCGAGGTCGTGACTCACGAAGATCAGTGCCGTGCCCTCTTCGCGCGTGAGGCCGATCATCACGTCGAGCACTTCCTTTTGCACGACGCAATCGAGCGCGGTTGTCGGTTCGTCCGCAATCAGCAGACGTGGCTTGAGCAGCATCACCGCCGCGAGTAGGATCCGTTGACGCATGCCGCCCGAGAACTCATGCGGAAATCGGTTCATGCATCCCTTCGGATCACGAACGCGCACCCGTTCGAGCATGGCGATGGCGCGCTCGCGGGCCTGTGCCTCGGGCACGCCGCGGCGTCGCACCAGCGCTTCGACCATCTGCTCGCCAATCCGGATCGCCGGGTTGAGCGACACCATCGGCTCCTGAAACACCATGCCGATCTCGGTGCCGCGCAGCTCACGCCACGCCTGCGGTGTGAGATCGAGCAGCGATTGGCCGTCGAACCGCATCGACGTCGCCTGCACGGTCGCCGAATCGGGCAGCAGGCCCAGCAGCGCCTTGCCGATGAGTGTCTTGCCGCTGCCGGACTCGCCGACGATGGCCAGCGACTCGCCTGGGCGCAAATGCAGATCGATGGCGCGCACGACATCGCGCTGGCCGCCCTGACCGTCCGGAAACGCGATGCGCAAGCCCTCGATAGCGAGCAACGCGCCAGTCGCTTCGGCAGGAGGTGTCTGCGAGGTTTGCGGATTGTGAGAAGTCGTCGGCGTCATTTCGCCTCCTTCATACGAGGGTCCAGCAGATCGCGCACGGCGTCTCCCAGCAGGTTGATGCCGAACAACGCCAGCGAGATGGCAGTGCCGGGGAACAGCACGAGCCAGAACGCCTGTTCGATGGACGAACGGCCGTCGGCCAGCATGCCGCCCCACGTCGGTTCGGGCGCGGGCACGCCAAGGCCGAGAAAGCTCAGCGCACTTTCGGCGAGCAAGGCCGATCCGAACAGCGACGTCGAGAAGATCAGCAACGGCTGCACACAGTGCGGCAGGATGTGACGGATGAAGGTCCACACTTCCGAATTGCCCATCGTGCGCGAGGCGACCACGTAGTCGCGAGTGCGCAGCGACAGCACCGCGCCGCGCGCGATACGGCTCACGGACGGCGTATAAGCGAGTCCCAGCGCCAGCACCACGCCCCACTTCGACGGACCGAGCACAGTCATGATGCCGAGCGCCAGCAGCAGACCGGGGAACGCCATCAGCGCGTCGACGAGCATGCCCGCAATGCGGTCGAGCCAGCCTCCGACATAGCCACAGATGGCGCCGATCAGCGTGCCGCATGCGAGCGCGAGCAAAACCGAAGCCAGGCTCACTGTGATGCTCACCCCGGCACCGGCCATCAGGCGCGAGAGCACGTCGCGACCGAACGCATCGGTGCCGAACCAGTGCTGCGCGCTCGGCGCGGCGTAACGCGCATAAAGATCCACGTCGATCGGGTTGTACGGCGTGTATACGAGGTCGATGGCGGCGATCAGCACCAGCAGCCCGACCAGGAAACCGCCAATCCACAGATTGGCGCGATGGAGAGATTTCATGACGTTCAGTGTTTGAGTCGGGGATCAAACAGCGGATAGAGCAGATCCACCAGCAGATTGATGACGACGTAGATGAGCGCGATCACGAGCAGGCACCCTTGCACGACGGGGTAATCGCGCGCATAGATGCTCTCGACCAGCAGACGTCCCATGCCCGGTAGCGTGAACACAGTTTCGATAACCGCGCCGCCCGCGAGCAAGTGGCCCACGACGAGTCCAATGACCGTCAGCGCCGGTCCGAACGCGTTCGGCAGGGTGTGACGCCCCAACACGCGCGCCTCGCTGAGCCCCTTGGCACGTGCGTGGGCGATGTATTCGAGACGCAGCACGTCGATGCTGCTCGCGCGGATCATCCGGGTGACGACGGCAATCTCCCCGAGGCTCACCGCAACGACCGGCAACACGAGGTACTTGAACGAGCCCCATCCCGCTTGCGCAAACGTCTGATAGCCAAACGTCGGCAGCCAGTGCAGCTTCACGCCGAACACCCAGATCAACAGAATGCCGGACCAGAAGCTCGGAATCGACACCAGCAAAATCGTCGTCATCACGACGGCCAGATCGCTGCGATGGTTCTGACGCCACGCCGCAAACAGGCCCGCCGGAATCGCCACGAGGCACGCGATCACCGTGGCGCACAGCACGATCTGCGCCGTCACGGGGAACGCTTCGGCGATGAGCGTGGACACCGGGCGGTGACGCGCGATGGACATGCCCAGATCGCCACGCAACAGATGCTCGATCCAGTGCAGAAACTGCATGGGCAGCGATTCGTCGAGGCCGAACTCGTGGCGCAGGTGGACGAGCAAGGCGGGGTCGTGAATGTCCCCCAGCATGAGTGTGGCCGGATCGCCCGGGATGGCGCGAATCATCGCGAAGACGAGCACCGCCACGATCACCACCGTAGGGAACGCCATGGCGATGCGTTTGAACAGATACGTCGGCATGGCCTCAGTCCTTCGTCACGTTAAAGAAGCGCTTCAGACGCAGCGGCCACGTTGTCACGCCGTGCAGGCGCTCGCTGACCAGAATCAGGTCGGGCGAGTCGTAGAGCACGAGCATCGGGGCGTCGGCCAGCATGCGTTCATGCAGCTCGGCTAGCACCTTTGCGCGTACGGTCTCATTGGTTTCGCCGGAGATGCTTCGCAGCAGGGCCAGCGCGTCCGGGTCCTCCCATTGCACGAGCGGGTTGCGCGACTTATCGCCCAGCACGTCGGCAAAGATCAGCGCCGGATCGGTACGCGCCGTGTAGCCGAAGGCCATCAGTTGAAAGCGTCCGGCGCGATAGTCCGCCAGTTGCTTACCCCACTCGACCACCTGCAACTTGACGTTAATGCCCGCATGCGTCAGCAACGATTGCAAGTACACCGCCATGGTGAACATGTGCGAATAGCGGCGATTCGTCTCCAGCGTAATTGGCTGACCGTGATAACCCGCTTCCTGGAGCAGACGCTTGACCTCGGGAAGCGACTGTTTGTAGCCGCCCTTCGTGATGTCGGTGGCCAGTGCGCTGGCGTTCGGCACGAGCGACGGGTTGTAGCCCGTGCGCCCTTCCGTCACCGCGTTCGCAATGCCCGGCAGGTCGGCGGCCAGCGCAATGGCGCGGCGGATACGCACATCGGAGAGAAGCGGGTCGCGGTTCTGTATCAGCAGCGTCGCCGGATCGGCGCCCGGACCGGCCACGATGTGCCAGCGCGGGTCCTTCGGCGGCACGATCTGCTCGGACATGTTCATCGCGTCGATCTGCCCGGCCATGAGCGCCGAGAGCTGCGACGTCTCGTCCGGAATCACCACGAAACGCACATCTGCATGCGCGATCTTGCTGCCCGCGAGACCGCTCGCCTCTTCCTTGCGGGGACGGTAACCGTCGAACGGCTTGAGCAGCACGTACTGTCCGGGGCGCCAGTCGCTGAACAGATACGGCCCGGTGCCGATCGGATGCACCCACTTGCCCTTCGCGTCGACACTCTCCGGGCTGAGCACGGCCATCGGACAGCGCGGGTCGGTCATGTGATTGAGAAACAGCGCCGAGGGCTTGTCGAGCGAGAACACCACGGTGTGCCGGTCCGGCGCTTGCACGCCCAGTACCTTCGCCCCCGCGTGACCGTCATAGGCACGGCGGCAGTAGAACCCGGTGCGCGGGTTCATGTAGTACTCGTAGCTCCACTTCACGTCAGCTGCAGTGACCGGCTTGCCGTTCTGGAAGTTCACGCCGTGGCGCAGATGGAACGTGTAGGTCTTCCCGTCGGGCGAGATGTCCCACGAGTCCGCCAGCATCGGGCCGATGCTCATGTCCGCGCGCAGCGCGACGAGCGACTCGACCACGTGCGCCAGAATCGTATCGGTCGCGGTGTTGCGCAGAATGCTGCCCGGCATGGACGTGGGCGTATCGGTACTCAGCGCGAAGCGGATCTCGCGATGCGGCGGCGGCGCAGACGTGTCGGCGACCACCGCGCTGGCCGTGGGCGCAGACGCCTGCGCCATCGCCGTGCCCGAGAGTGCGGCGGCGGTCGCAAACACAGCGGCGGCCAGACACGCGCGGACGCTGCGGCGCGGGAATGTCTTAGTTGTTGTAGGGAACATCGGAAATCGGTTGGATTGGGAGAGCCTTCGCCGGGACGTCGTCTCCTTGTGACGTCCCCGGCGCACCGGAACGAACGGCGTGCGGCGTGCGAAGTTCAGCGCAGCCGGTATTCGACGAACTCGCGAGATTCGTATGGCTTGCGCGCGATCCACAGCACGCCCTCGGCGGCGTCCATCAAGGTGGTCGAGACGGTGGCCGCAATGCTGTCGAAGCTGATCTTTCGCGGCACGCGCAACACGCCGACGGGCGCACCGAAATCGTCTGCCAGTGCGGCCTTGATGACCGGCCAGTCGATCTTGCCGTGTGCGCGGCGCGCGTCTTGCAACGCCTGAGTCACGCGGCGCTGGCGGTAGATCGAGTCCGGGCTCTTGGCCAGCCCGAGGTCGCGCAGCTTGGTACGTGCCACCGGACACATCCAGTGGTTCGCGTGCACCAGCACATCGTCTTGCGGCGTGAGCCAGAAAATCTCGTCAGGTGCGCATTCGAGATCGACGGCTTCTCCCTTGGCATCGGCCAGCATCAAGTTATTCGACGCGTAACGGCGCGTGCTCCATAGCGCCTTCATGGCATCGGCCATGCTGGCCGAGTCGAGCATGCGGCGACGAATCAGCGCGAGCGGCGTGTCGGCTTCGCTGGCATTCACGTAATCGCGCTCGGACGTGAGGAAGTTGCCCGAGAGCGACAGCCCTGCGCTGTTGATGCCGTGACGGCCAAGCGTGCCCGCTTCGGTGAACACCAGCAGATCGGGACCGTCGTCGCGACGCATGCGCAGCACGATGCCCGTATCGGCACACTCGGCACGCCAGTCCCAGTTATGTGCGTGCATCAGACGGCCCGTTGCGCTGGCCTGCGGCATCACGATCAGGCCGGTACAACCGTCGTCGAGCGCTTTGCGTGCCTCTCCAATCTCCTGGTGACCGTACATCATTTCCGTGCGGCAGTTGATCAGCACGATATCTTCGATCGTCAGCCCTGCGCCTTCAGCGATGCCGCGCATTTCTTCGAGATAGGTCGCATCGAAGGCTTCGATGATGGGGATCATGCGCGCCGACAAGGCACGCTGACGCTCGTGCGACACGCCACGCTTGTCGAGCTGCGAGCGATAGAGGTCGAGGCTGCGCGCGACGCGCTCCGGCACTTGCCGACCATGCGCCAGGCCGCGCTCGAAGGGGGCGCCGCTGACATCGACCAGGGGAAAGACTTCATTGGCATTCATCGTGATTCTGCTCCGTCAAATATCACACCCAATCATCGTAAGAGGCCAAATCTCGGCCGGGAAGCACGGTCTCGGCGATCGGTATCGCTTTTGCCGATCACGGGGTCGAAGCCTGCCCGCGAAACCGGTCCTCCGAACGATTGCCCTCGCCGCGAAGGCCCACCTGCATCCCCGTGCGCACTGATCCCCAGAATGCTTCGAATCAGGGTTTTCCCGAAGACTCATCCCCTATCGGAAAAATCGATCGTGAACCACAAAACTCGGCTTCCGCGACATTTCTTTTTCTTGAAAACTCTGCCCTCGCCGCTCCCGTCACGGTCGCCGGACCCACGGTGCACACGCGAGCGGCGAACCACTCTTACAACATCCCCGACAGCGCGGCACGCTTGCAAACGCCGCGTTTTCGAGGGTTCAGGTCCCATGGAGATGTCACGATGAAGTATGGAATGCCCGCGATGGCCATCGCCGGTTGTCTGGTTTGCGGCAGCGCATTCGCACAAAGCAGCAACGTGCGGTTGTACGGCCTGATCGACAACGGATTTGTCTACAACAACAACGCGAAGGGCGCGTCGCCATCCCAACTGGCTTCCGGCAACCTGCAAGGCAGCCGCTGGGGCATCGCAGGCACGGAGGACCTCGGCGGCGGGCTGTCGGCTGTATTTCGTCTTGAGAGCGGCTACAGCATCGACACCGGGGCCATGGGTCAGGGTGGCTCGATGTTCGGCCGTCGCGCGACGATCGGGCTGGCGAATCGCTTCGGCACGCTGTCCATCGGGCGTCAGTACGATGCGCTGACCGATTACATGGCGGGTTATTCGGCCGCCGGATCTGCGCGTAACGGCGTGGTGAAGTCGTGGGCCGGTGTCTATGGCGCACACCCGGGCGACCTCGACAATCTCGGCGGCTCGAACCGCACCAACAACGTCATCAAGTTCTCAAGCGCGAGCTTCAACGGCCTTTCCGCCGAAGCGGCTTACAGCCTCGGCAACAAGGCTGGCGACTTCACCAGCAGCCAGAGCCTCAGCTTCGCTGGCGCGTACCGCAACGGGCCGCTCGATGTGGGTGCCGCCTATCAGAACGTGCGCAATCCCAACTATGCGAGCTGGGGGGTGAATCCCAGCGCCAACAACGCGACCTCGGCCAGTTCGCTCAATATGAACAGCCCGGTCTACAGCGGTTTTGCATCCGCCAAGACGATGCAGTCGATTGCCGCAGGCGCGTCATACCAGATCGGTACGGTGCGCGTGGGCGGCATCTTCACCAATGTCCAGTTCCAGCATCTGGGCGGCACGCCGGGCAACGGGCTCAATCCGCTGCAACTGAGCGGCACAGCGACGCTCAGCACGTATGAAATGAACGTGGCCTGGCGGCCGATTCCGGCGGTTCAACTCGGCCTGTCCTATGCGTTCACGCATGGCAGCTCGGTCGGCAGCGTCTCCGGCGCGAACTACGGCCAGTGGAACCTCGGTGCCGACTACGCGCTGTCCAAACGCACCGACCTGTATGCCGTGATGGTGTATCAACGTGCGACAGGCGTCGATTCGACGGGCAAGGCTGCGGTCGCGGCCATCGCCAATTTCACGGCGTCGTCCACCAATTCGCAAGTGGGTGGCACGGTCGGTATTCGTCACATTTTCTAAGACGGCTTCGCGCGATCGAAACGCCGCTTCCCATATGCAACGCTTCTCCAGAACGTCACGGACCCTCGCACTGCTCGGCGACAGCTGGGTGCGTGGCTCCGGTTTCCCTTCCACGGCGACCGGCCATGCACCGACGTATTTCGTCCCCGAACTCGCGCGCGCACTCCGTGAGCGCTTTGGCGATGCCGGCGGCGGCTGGTGCGGCCTGTCGTACACCACCGCGTCCGACCGGCGCGGTGGCGCGGCAGAGCCTGACCGGCTCAGTCAGGCAGGCACGGGCAACTGGCGTACGAACGTGCGCAATCAGCCGACGCCCGACATCTGCACCAGCATGAGCGACACGCCCGGCGACCTGATTCGCGTCACATGGCGCGGCGAGGCGACGTCGGCCGTCGTGTTGCATGCCTTTGTAGGTGGAGCGATCAACTACCGATGGAATGGCGGGCCGTGGCATGGTCTGACGCTGGGTGGCATCGCCGGACAGGCTCGCTACGGGTTGACGGACTTTCCCACGCACGGCGCGTGGGAACTGGACATTGCCGTCGCACAGGGCACGGTGACGCTCTCGGGCATCGAGCACCGTGCCGAGGTGCCTGGCAAGCCGGGCATTCGCGTGCACAATCTCGGCGCAGGGGGAAGTACCACCGCCGACTGGCTGGCTGCCATGCGTTCCGGCGCGTGGTTTGCAGGCGCGCATTCGCTGGGTCTCGACGCCGCAATTCTGCTGCTCGGCACGAACGACCAGCGCGACTTCGACGCTCGCGTCTACGGGCAAAATCTCGACGCCATCGTCGACCGGCTGCGCAGTCAGTTCCCTTCGCTGCATCTGGTACTCGCTTGCTCACCGGAAAACAGTGGCAACGAGCCCCAGCGACGCGAGCGTCCGATGACCGCCTATCAGGACGCTGCCGCGAAAGTGGCGGCACGTCACGAACTGGCAATCGTCGACTTGCAGGCAGCTTTCGGCGACGTTGCGGACTACGGCCTCGAAGGCACGCGTCCGCTGCTCGACGCGTCGCGTATTCATCCCAACGCCGCAGGCAGCGCAGTGCTGCGCGCGTGCATGATGGATGCCTGCCTCGCGCTTATCGATCGGATCTGACGATCACATGTCCCGTGTGCGCGGAATGACGACGGCCTGCCCGTGCAGCTTGCCGTCGTCGTCGATCAACTGCCACAGCGTGGCCTCTTCGATCATGAAACGCTCACCGGTCTTGGTGATGCGTACCCCTTTGTAGCCCGACTCATAGCCCAGACGCTGAACGCGTTCGAGGAACTGCTGACGCTCCTCGCGGTTCGGCGCTTCGGCCGACAGGCGCGACGGCAGACGGGTGATCTCCTCCCAGTCGTAACCAAAGCGGCGCTGCGCCATCTTGTTGCCGTACACGAACACCGGATCGGCGGCCGTGTTGTGCGCGAGCACGGCAAACGGCGCGTGCTCATAGAGCCATTCGACGGCGTCTTCGGAGGGGATGTCTTGCGGGACGAGCGGGCGGCCGAGCAGTCGTGCGCGGCTATCCGCCAGTAGTTGAAAAAACGCTGGATCGGAGTGAAGCGGCATCATCGGGGGGACTTCGACAACAAATTACGGGAGCCCTGACGATACAACATCCGCGCAATTTTCCGGGGGCAGGTCCCAGACAAAACAACGGCGTCCGAGGACGCCGTTGGCTTACCGATGGCCCCTGTTTTACTGAGTGAGCATCAGGTCCAGATTCTGAATCGCCGCCCCCGACGCGCCCTTGCCGAGGTTGTCGAGCACCGCTGCAAGCAGGATCTGGCCTTTTTCCGGGTGCGCGAAGACGCTCAATTGCAGGACGTTCGTGCCGTTCATCGCCTCCGGATCGAGCTGTTTCACAACGCCGGACGCTTCCATCGGCATCACTTGGACGAATTTTTCATCGGCGTAATGAGCCGACAAAGCGTCGTGCAACGCACGGCCGTCGACGCCCGGTGCCAGCAAGCGCGCCTGAAGCGGAATCGTCAGCACGATGCCTTGGCGGTACGAGCCGTACGACGGCAGGAACAGGGGACGGAACGCGAGGCCCGAGCGCTGCTCGATCTCCGGCGCGTGCTTGTGCGACAACTCCAGCCCGTACACGCGGTACGTCGACCGGCGCGTTGCATTCGGTCCCTCGTGCTCCTCCACCCCGGCGCGTCCGCGACCGGAATACCCCGACACGGCATTGACGTTGATCGGATAGTCGCGCGGGATCAGCCCGGCGTCGACCAACGGCCGCAGCAAACCCACCGCTCCCGTCGGATAGCAGCCGGGGTTCGACACACGCTTGGCGCTAGCCACGCGCGCCGCCTGCCCTTTCGTCATTTCGGGAAAGCCGTACACCCAGTCGGCATGCGTGCGATGTGCCGAACTCGCGTCGACTACCCGGACATGCGGATTGACGATGGACGCGGCGGCTTCGCGCGCGGCGGCGTCGGGCAGACAAAGAATGGCGATGTCGCAACTGTTGATCGCCTCGGCGCGATGCTGCGGATCCTTGCGATGGGCGTCCGGCAACGTCAGCAGTTGAATATCGGTGCGTCCACGCAGTTGCTCGTGGATCTGCAAGCCCGTGGTGCCCTGGTCACCATCGATAAAAACAAGCGGAGAAGACATATCGGATACCCCATCAGTGGATCTTGAACCTCGTCGAAGTGGTATCTTCTCGCCAGGAGTGAAATAAAAAAAGTTGAATTTCGTGAATCTGAAATTCCATTTTCCTGAACTACGATTGTCGACAAGATGGTGACGATATGAGAGAGATCAGTCTCGACCGATTGAAGACGCTGGTGGCCGTCGCCGACAGCGGCTCGTTTGCCGACGCAGCGCAAGCGCTGCACCTCTCGCCGCCGACCGTCAGCCTGCATATCTCGGATCTGGAAGCGCGCGTGGGCGCACAACTGTTGTCGCGCAAGCGCGGGCACGTCCGACCGACGTCGGTCGGCGAGGCACTTGTCGAGCGCGCTCGCCGCTTGCTGGCCGACGCGGAGCGCACGCTGGAGGACATCGAGCGGCACGCGCAGGGACTGGCGGGACGGGTGAGAATCGGCGCGTCGACAGGGGCCATCGCGCATTTGCTGCCGCAGGCGCTTGAAACGTTGCGTCTGGATCATCCGGATATCGACGTGCAGGTCGCCATCCTCACATCACAGGAGACGCTCAGCCGCCTGCATCGTGGCGCACTCGATCTCGGGCTGGTGGCGTTGCCGCAATCGCAGGTCAAAGGGTTGACGCTGCGGCAATGGCGTCGCGATCCGGTGATGGCCTTCCTGCCCGCGCATTGGGAGATGCCCAAACGCGTGACGCCGGACTGGCTCGCAGCGCAGCCGCTCATCCTGAACGACAGTACGACGCGCCTGTCGCGCCAGACGGCTGAATGGTTCGCCGCCGCCGGACATCATCCAACGCCACGCATCGAACTCAACTACAACGACGCGATCAAGAGCCTCGTAGCCGCCGGGTACGGTGCAGCGCTTCTGCCACACGAGGCCACCACGCCCCATACGGACGAGCGCATCGCCATGCGCCCGCTGCGTCCCTCACTGTGGCGCGATCTGGGCATCGCGCATCACACCGGACCGCTGGAGCGCTCAACCCAGCATGTGCTCGATGCCCTGTGGGGCCTGCGGCTGCGATAGCGCTCAGCCCCTGGCGACGGGATTAAGCACGAAGTCGTAATGCAGCGAATAGCTGCCGTCTTCACGACGAACCCACGGTGCGATCAGTGACTGACGCACGCCGAACACCGCGTCCGAATCGAGCCATTTATCGTCTTCGCGGAAGACATGCGTGACCAGCGTCTCATACCCCGGTGCTTCGATACGGAAGTGCAGATGCGCGGGACGCCACGGATGCCGCGCCGTCGCGGTCAGCAACTCGCCGACCGGGCCGTCGGTCGGGATCGGATACGCTTCGGCCAGCACCGTGTGGAAACGGTACGTGCCCTCGTCATCGGCATGGAGCACGCCGCGTCCTTGGGCGGTGTCGAGTTCGTCGCGTTGCACGTCGTACAGGCCCTGCGCGTCGGCCTGCCATACATCGATGCGCGCGCCTGAGACCGGATGGCCGTCCAGTCCACGAATGCTGCCGCTGACTTCGCACGGCTCGCCCGATGCGCCGTTCGCTACGTCGTCGCCGTTCTCGTAATGCGGTGCGCCGTCGACAAAGAACGGACCGAACACCGTCGCCTCGGTGCATTCCGGCGGCTTCGCATTATTCATCGCGACAGTGAGCATCGACAGCCCCAGCACATCGCTTAACAGGATGAATTCCTGACGCTTGTCGTCGCACTTCTGGCCGGTCGCCGTCAGGAAGGCGATCCCCTTGGCCCATTCGTCTTCCGTCAGATTCACGTCGCGTGCGAAGTCGTGCAGATGGCGAATGAGGCTGGTAAGCACCTCACGCACGCGCGGGTCCGGCGTGCCCGCCAGGCGGTCGATCGCTTCCTGCGTGATCGTGTATTGATCCAGATTGCGCATCGCGTGTCCTTGATGTCTTGGGGGCGGCCGGTTGTCTCGCACAGCGGGCCGGATATTCGGTGCAGGCATTGTTGCGCAAAACGCGGCCGAACGCCTTGCAGGCAAATGAGAACTTAAGGCGTCTTGTCGTCAAACGCTTTACGCGACGCGCGAAAATCGTCGGCGTTGTCCATCACCCAACGCCACAGCGGCACCATGCCGACGAGCAACCCGCGCCCCAGCTCGGTCAGGCGGTAGTCGACGCGCGGCGGCACTTCGTCGTAGTCGTGGCGAGCGATCAGGCCTTCGCGCTCCAACTGGCGCAGTGTGCGGGTCAGCATGCGCTGCGTCACGCCGTCGAGCCGACGCGCAATCTCGGCGTGCCGTAACGTGCCGCCCACGCCCAGTGCATGCACGACGCCCAGCGACCAGCGGTTACCGGCATGTGCCAGGATCTCGCGCTTGAGGCCGTCGTCGTCTGCGCTGAGCGCGTCGCATGCGGCTTGCGATTCCTGGAGGAGCGCTTCGAAGGAGGGGATGCCGGGAGGCAGTATCACGCGTGTACCTTCTTATCAAAGGGCCGGAACGTCCCTATTATTCGCAACTTCACAGGAGTTGCAAATGACCACTCGAAATCCCTCGGAAAACCGCGTGCTGGTGCTCGGCGCGGGAGAACTCGGCGAATGCGTGCTGCGCAAGATGAGCGCGATGCGCGACGCCGGTCGCGTCGCGTCCGTTTCCGTGCTGCTGCGGCCTGCGGCTACCGATTCGGCACAGCGCACGGCACTGCTTGCGCAGCTAAGCGATCTCCGTGTCGCCGTCGTCGAAACCGATCTCGCCACCGCCTCGGAAGAAGCGCTCGCCTCCGTCTTCCGACCTTACGACCAGATCATCTGCTGCACCGGCTTCGTCGGCGGTTCCGGGACGCAGCGCAAGATTACGGCGGCCGTACTCAAGGCCCGCGTCGCGCATTACATTCCGTGGCAGTTCGGTGTCGATTACGACGTCGTCGGCCGGTGCAGCGGTCAGGACGTCTGGGACGAACAGCTCGACGTGCGCGACATGCTCCGGGCACAGAACGACGTGCGCTGGACCATCGTCTCGACGGGCATGTTCATGAGCTTTGTCGTGCTGCCCGCCTTCGGGCTGGTGGATGTAGAGCGAGGCGTCGTGCACGCGTTGGGCAATCCCGACTTCGCGCTCACCGTCACGACGCCGGAGGACATCGGCCGTCTGACGGCGCAGATCGCCGTGTCGCGCCCGTCGTTCGACGATCAGGTCGTGCACGTGGCAGGCGACACGTTCACCTACCGCGAACTGGCGAGCACACTGGCGGCCGAACTCGGACGTCCGTTCTCGGTGGAATGCTGGGAAGTGCCGCAGTTGAAAGCCGACGCCGCAGCCCACCCGGACGACACGATGCGCAAGTACCGACTGTCCTTTGCACGCAAGGACGGCGTGGCATGGCCGAAAGACGGGACGTTCAACGCGAAGGCAGGAATCCCTGTCACCGGCCTCGCGACGTGGCTGCGTGCGTGGCGCGCAAGTGGATTCGATCAGGCGTGATGAAACGAAAAAGGCGCCACGTGCCCGGGAATGATCCCGGCATGTGGCGCCCTTATGCGACGCAAACCGCGCGCCGCGAGCACTCAGCCAACTTAGCGATTACGCCGCACTACGCAGTGCCGGGCGCGAACCCTTGCCCAGCACCAGATTGGCGACCACGGCCACGACGACGTTCAGCGCCAGCGCAATCAGGCCGGTGTACATCGCGTACTGGTCACCGCCTATCGTGAACGAGTGCACCGGTTTGATGCCGTCGGCAAACGCCATCCAGCTGCCGCACACGATCCCGACGGCCCAGCCGCACAGCAACGCACGCGCGCCGAACCAACCCACGAACAGGCCGAACACGAGCGCCGGGAACGTTTGCAGAATCCACACACCACCCAGCAATTGCAAGTCGAGTGCGAATTTCGTCGGCAGGAACAGGATGAACACCAGCGCGCCCAGCTTCACGACCAGCGACACGACCTTGGCGACCTTCGCTTCACCCTCGTTCGAAATCCCCGGGTTGACGTAAGGCTTCCAGAAGTTGCGCGTGAACAGGTTCGATGCGCCAATCGACATCACTGCCGCAGGCACCAATGCACCAATGGCAATCGCGGCGAACGCAAAGCCTGCGAACCAGCTCGGGAACAGGCCGTTGAACAACGCCGGTACGACGTCGTTGTTGGTCTGCACCTTCACACCGGCCGCGTAAGCCATGAAGCCCAGCAGCGCGATCAGGCCGAGCAGCACAGTGTAGGCGGGCAGGAAGACGGCGTTCTTGCGAATCGTGTTCGCATCCTTCGCGGCGAAAATGCCCGTGAGCGTATGCGGATACATGAACGCGGCCATCGCCGAGCCGAGCGCCAGCGTGGCGAACGGCAGGAACTGCGACGGCTTGAGCGTCAGGCCGGTCGCCCCGCCCTTGTTCGCGAACACTTCGCGCGCCGAGTCGAACACGACACCGTAGCCGCCGAGCTTCGCGGGCACGACGACCACCGCCACCAGCACCACGATGTAGATCATCAGGTCCTTGACGAAGGCGATCAGCGCCGGTGCGCGCAACCCTGCCGAGTACGTGTACAACGCGAGAATCACGAACGCGGCGAGCAGCGGCAGCTCGCCGGTCAGTCCCAGCGCCTTGATCACGACTTCCATACCGATCAGTTGCAGCGCGATGTACGGCATCGTCGCCACCACGCCGGTGAGCGCAATCGCGAACTCCAGCGGGCGTGACTGATAGCGGCCGTAGACCACATCGGCCGCCGTCACGTGTCCGGCCTTGTGCGCGGCGTGCCACAGCTTGGGCATGATCAGGAAGACGATCGGGTAGACGAGAATCGTGTACGGCAACGCGAAGAAGCCGTAGGCACCGACGGCATAGACCAGCGCCGGAACAGCGATCACGGTGTAAGCGGTGTAGAAGTCGCCGCCGACGAGGAACCACGTAATCCACGCACCGAAGTTACGGCCACCGAGGCCCCACTCGTCCAGATGCGCGCCCTTGTTGGACGGTCCCGCCATCCAGCGCGACGCCCAGAACCCCATGACGGTCACGAGGATGAAGAAAAATACGAAGACCGCTAGCGCAGTCCAATTGATACCGGCGTCCATTTATTCTTCCCCTTTCTTCAGACCGTCGCGAAACACAATCCAGATCAGCAGCGAGGTCAGCGGCACCCAGGCGAACTGGTACCAGTAAAAGAAAGGGAATCCCCAAAGGGCCGGTAGTTCTTTGTTGTAGAAAGGCACCCACAACAAGCCGATGAACGGCAGCAATAGCAATAACCGCATCTCAGCAGTCTCCTCTTGTTCTAGTTCGATAAAAGCGCATGTAAAACACGCTTAAATACACTCTAGCCGATGGAATGTGCTTTTGCCGATGCGCCGCAAAGCCCCATGAACAGTGGGGTTTCAGGGAGAAAAGAAGACGTTACGCGTATCGAAACATTTTGTCCCGATGCGCAAGTTTTACGTTCGTTTTATTCGATGAAATCGACGTACTTTTACGTTGATTTCATCGGGACTTAGGTTGAAATATCAGACACGAATAATGCCGAAGCGGAAAGCACAACGCACCCGAATCGTGGATAAAAATACGCAGGTGCGTTGAATTTTCCGCATTAAAAATCTTGACTTCGGCCAATTATCGTCTACGTGGTCCTACGTAGTAAGCCTGCGCAAGCGCAACCCAATACCGCACGCCGTCGCGAATAATGTCGTCGTTAAAGTCGTAGGCAGGATGATGCAAACCGACGCCGGTTTCGCCACGTGGTGCATTACCGATCAGCACATAAGCGCCCGGCTTCGCTTCGAGCATGAAACCGAAGTCCTCGGACGTCATGTTGGGCGGCACGCCGGCGTGCGTGGCGTCGTCCCCGAACGTCTCGCGCATCACTTGCTCGCACAGCGCGGCTTCGTTCGCCGTATTGACGGTCGCCGGGTAGTACTGGAAGAACTCGGTCTCGATCGTCGCACCATAGGCCGCTGCCAAGCCGTCGCCAATGCGGCGGATATCGTCCTGCAACTGGTTCAGCACGGCCGACGACAGCGTGCGGATCGTGCCGCGCAATTCCGCCGTGTCGGGGATCACGTTGTCCGTGTCGCCCGCGTGCATCATGCACACGGAGACGACCGCCGGGGCGACGGGATCCTTGTGACGGGCCGCCAGCGTCTGGCATTGCAGCACCATCGAGCAGGCGAGCGGAATCGGATCGAGGCCGAGATGCGGCTGCGCGGCATGCGCGCCCTTCCCCCGAATCGTGATCCGGAAACGAACGCCCGCCGCCATGATCGGCCCCGTGCGCAAACCGAACTCGCCCGCTGGCAACGTCGGCCAGTTGTGCATGCCGAACACAGCCTGCGTCGGGAAGCGCTCGAACAGGCCGTCGTCGATCATCTTCTGCGCGCCCGCACCGCCCTCCTCGCCCGGCTGGAAGACGAAGTGCACCGAACCCGGCAATTGCGGCAACTGACGCAGCACGCGGGCCGCACCGAGAAGCATCGTCGTGTGGCCGTCGTGGCCGCAGGCGTGCATCACGCCGTGATGACACGATGCATGCGAGAACGTGTTCGCTTCCTGAATCGGCAGCGCATCCATGTCGGCGCGCAACACGATGCCCCGCGACGGGTCCACCCCCGGCAGGCTCGCCACTACACCGGTGCCCGCCATGCCACGGTCGACGGTATAGCCGAGCGACGTCAGATACTCGGCGACCACATCCGCCGTGCGACGCTCTTCGAAGCGCAGTTCGGGATGGGCATGCAGGTCGCGGCGCAAGGTGCGCAGGTCGGCGTCGCCCTCGGCGAGCAATACGTCCAGATCGCTCGGAGGCGTCATGTCAGAGATTCCTTGGTTGGTGTGGGGGATACGTCATTCGCCGGGTCGGCCGGGTTGTCGAGATTCGCCAGCGCGAGCAGCATGCCGACACAGGCGTCGGCCACTTCGCGGCCCTTATGGCGCAGATGCCCGTCGAAAAAGCCGTAGTGCTCGTCGTGCGAATGGAACTGGTGCGGTGTGAGCGACATCGAGAACACCGGCACATCGGTGTCGAGCTGCACGCGCATCAGGCCGTCGACCACAGCCTGCGCCACGAACTCGTGACGATAGATCCCGCCGTTGACGACGAGTGCTGCACCGACAATGGCGTCGTACTGGCCGCTGTTCGCGAGACGTCTCGCGAACAACGGAATTTCGAACGCACCGGGCACATCGAAGTGGTGGATACGGTCGGCGGGCACGCCCAGTTCGGTCATGCGCGCCCGGAAGGCGTCGCGCGCGCCGTCAAGCAAGTCGGCATGCCAGCCAGCCTGCACGAACGCGATGCGATGAATATCGAGGGAAGTCGTCATAGCTAGGGTCTGTTGCACGAAAGCCCGGCGCCCTCTCGGGACCGCCACGGGCTTTCGTTACTTCTCTTGTGACTGGATTACGATGCGTCTGCCGAGAGCTGTGCAGCAGCAGCCGTACGGCGCGTGAGCAGCGTCACGACCACCAGCGTCGCGATGTTGAACACCAGCGCCACGATGCCGACGTTGAGGTCCTTGAGCGCGTCCGGCAGGAACGGGAAGAGTGCGGCGACCGATTTCTTCGTGAGCGACACCCACGCCACCGTCGCTTCACCGACGATGATGCTGGCGAACGCTGCCGGGCGGGTCACGAGGTTCTTGCCGATCAGGCTGGCCAGCAGCACCGGGAACAACTGCGTCACGAGCGCATAGGCCATCAGCAGCAGTGCCACGATGGTCTGACCACCGTTGAGCGTGAACAGCACCGCCAGCGCCATGACCGCCGGGGCGAGCCACTTGGCGACGCGAGCGACGTGCGCATCGCTCGACTGGGGACGCAGCGGGCGATACACGTTGTTCGCGAGCAGCGTGGCCGACGTCATCAGGATCATCGAACCCGGCACGAGTGCCGTCAGGATCCCGGCCGCACCGATCACGCCGACGAACCACGGATCGAACGTCGCGAGCGACACCTTGAACAACGCCAGATCGATGTCGCCACCCGTCAGGCCCGGTACGGCGAGCACGGCCGAAAAGCCGACGAAGAGGATGAACAACAGCATGAGCTGGTAGATCGGCAGCACGAACGCGTTGCGGCGCAGCACTTCCTCACGCTTGGCCGTGTACGTCGCCATGAACATGTGCGGCCACATATAGAAGCCCAGCGTCGACAGGATCACCGTGGAGACCATCCACACCGGGCTTTCGCCCACATCCTTGAGCGCCAGGAAGCCCGGCTTGGCTTTTTCGATTGCCGCGAACATTTCGCCCACGCCACCGTAGTAGCGATACGGCAGATAGAGACCGAGGAAGACGGCGACGAACATGACGAGCGCGTCTTTGACGACCGACGTCCATGCCGAACCGTGCACGCCGGACAGCGCCACGTACACCGCGACCACGACCGCGCCGATCAGCACGCCCTGATTCGCCGAGAGCGCCGAATACGACGACACGCTCACGATGATGCCAAGGCCCTTGAGCTGAAGCACGAGGTACGGCACCAACGCCGCGAAGCCGACGATGGCCACCAGCACGCCGAGCACCGGACTGTTGTACTTCGACGCAAAGAAGTCCGGCTGCGAGATCAGGTTGCGCTCCTTCGCATAACGCCAGATCGGCGGCAACAGGAAGTACGACAGGATGAACGGCAGGCTGCCGTAGCCGAGCAGGTAATACGCACCCGCGCCGTGGCCGTACGCATAGCCGCTACCGCCGAGGAACACGAACGTCGTGTAGATCTCGCCCGCCATCAGCAGGAAGACGATGGCCGCGCCAAAACCGCGACCGCCGACGGCCCATTGCTCCAGACTCATGTCCTTGCCGCGTCGCGCGCGGATGCCAAGGAACAGCGCCAGCGCGATGGCCAGAAAGATGAAGATCAGTGCGCTATTCATGCTCAGACTCCTTTCTGGCCGTGGTCGGCCGCCTCGAATCGCGCCCGATCCGCGTAATAGATGATCGCCATCACGATCGACGTCAGCACGAGCGCCCCCGCCAGCCATGCCAGCAGAAACGGCATGCCGAGCACATACGGCGTGACACGATTGACGAAAAACGGACCTACCAGAACCGCCAATACTGGTAGGAGTGCTAAAAGATGTATGGACCGCATGAGCGTCTCCTGGTTTTTCCCGTTGCCTTGTCGGGCCGGTCAGGGCATCGCACATTCAAAGCGCTTGAATGTGCGATAGCCGCCACCCGGCACGTCGTGTATGCGGTGAAGCGTGTCCCGTACGTTCACCGCGACAGATCCGTCGTCGGGTTACGCCGTCTCCATCAGGTGCGAGATGCTCTTGACGTGCGTGTAGCACTCAAGCCCCTCGGTGCCCCCTTCCCTGCCGTAGCCGCTGTCCTTCACGCCACCGAACGGGGTCTCGGAGACTGCCGAAACCAGATGGTTGATCGCGAGGTTGCCGACTTCGAGTTCGTCGCCAAGGCGGTAGGCATTCGCCGCTGAGCGGGTGAACGCATAACCTGCCAGCCCATAGGGCACGCTGTTGGCGCGTTCGATGGCTTCGTCGAGGCTATCGACGGGCACGATCAGCGACAGCGGGCCGAAAGGTTCTTCGAGCATTGCGCGCGCATCAGACGGCACGTCGGCCAGCGCGGTGAACGGAAACACGTAGCCGGGGCCTTCGGCGCGCACGCCGCCGCACAGCACACGTGCACCGCGCGCCACGGCGTCGTCGACCAGCGAATGCAGCGCGTCCATACGTCGCTGGTTCACCACCGGGCCGATGTCGCTCGACGATTCGAAGGCGTGACCCGCGCGGATCGCCGCGCCGTGACGCGCGAAGGCAGCCGTGAAGGCGTCGTAGACCTTGCGATGGACGAAGAAGCGCGTGGGCGCCACACACACCTGACCGGCGTTGTTGAGCTTGCCCTTGACGCACGCAAGCGCCGCCGCGTGGGGGTCGGCGTCGTCGCACACGATGACCGGTGCGTGACCGCCCAGTTCCAGAATCGCGGGCTTCATATGCTTGGCCGTCAACCCGGCGAGATGCTTGCCGACCGGCGTGGAGCCCGTGAACGTGATGCCGCGCACAACAGGGCTTGCGATCAGATGCGACGAAATCATCGCTGGGTCACCGAAGACGAGGTTGAACACACCGTCGGGCAAGCCTGCGTCCTGAAACGCCTGCGCCATCAGCACGGCACCGGCGGGCGTTTCTTCGGCCGCTTTGAGGATGATCGAGCAGCCCGCCGCGAGTGCGCCGCCGACCTTGCGGGCGGGCGAGCTCATCGGGAAATTCCACGGCGTGAAGGCCGCGATCACGCCGAGCGGTTCACGCACAACGGTATGGCGCATGCCCGGCTCGGCGGGAATGACACGACCATAAAGACGCTTGCCTTCGTTGGCGTCCCACGTCATCAGATCGCAGCCGCGCAGCACTTCGGCGCGGGCTTGCGCCAGCGTCTTGCCCTGCTCCAGCGAGATGGCAAATGCGATGCTCTCGACACGTTCCTTAAGCAACGCGATAGCACGCAGCATGATCTCGGTGCGTTGCGCAGGCGACGTGCGTCGCCAAACGCGGAAGCCGCGCTCGGCCGCTGCCAGCGCGTCGTCGAGGTCGGTGAGCGTCGCCGTCGGCACGGTGCCGATGGTCGTGCCTTCCGAAGGATTTGTCACCGGCTGGCCGGGCGCAGCGCGCCACTGACCACCGATCAGCATCTTGATGTCGGGATAGGAATACATTTCAACGTCTCGGGTTACTTGAGGTACGGAAGAAAAGAACTTCGTGCGCTATCGGGCTATCGGGCTATCGCTTGCCACCGGCCATGCGCAGCGACGCCGGGTGCTGACGCAATCGCCACATCGCCACACAGCCGAGGGCCGGTCCGATGGCGAGCACGCCCATGCCACCCTGCCAGCCGAGATGCGCCACGATCACCGGCACCAGCCGGATGCTGGCGAGCGTGAGCAGGAAGCCAGCACACGTCTGTGCGGTGAGCAGCGTGCCGACCGACGTCGGGTCCGCCAGCTCCGCGACGGCCGCCGAAAACTGCGCCGAGTCTGCGATCACAGAGAAGCCCCACACGAATGCGACACCTACGACGAGTGCTAGCGGGGCCGCGGGCAGCCAGCCGATCACTGCGGCGCACGTCGCGCTGAGCGCCATCGCGCCCATCGTGACGAGCGTTCTACCCAGACGATCCGCAAGCATGCCGCCCGCCCACGCACCGACCGCGCCGAACGCGATCACCGCGAACGTCAGCATCTCGGCCTTCTCGTGGAAGTCCGTCACGCCGTGCAAATTCAACGTGTATTGCAAGAACAGGCCGAGCCATGCCCACATGGCATACAGCTCCCACATGTGGCCGAGATAGCCCAGATTCGCCAGTCGCACCGCCGGGTCGCGCCACGCCTGCGTGACCTTCGTGAAGTCGACGCGCGCCGCCCGCTTGATGTTCGGTCCGATCTCCGCGAAGCCGATGGCCACGCCCGACGCCACCGCCAGCGTGGCTGCCGCGAGATAGACCCAGCGCCAGTCGAGATCCTGCAAGCCACCGACAAGATGCGGACTCGCGGAGCCCAGCGTGAGCGCGGCGACCAGCAAGCCGATCAGCAGACCGAGGTCGGCTTTGGCCCACGTCGCGACAAGGCGGATGCCGACCGGGTAGACACCGGCCATGCAAATGCCCGTGATCAGTCGCAGCAGAATCACCACCGGTCCCGTCGGCGGCAGCACGGCGAGCGCACCGGTCGAGAGCGCCGCCATCAGCGCCGACGCCGCGAAGATCCGGCGCAGGTCGTACCGGTCGGGCAGCGCGAGCGTGGCCGACACGACCGTGCCGATCACGAACCCGAGCTGCACCGCACCGGTGAGCATCGCCTCGTCCCCCGAGGCAATCGCCTGCGTGCGCTTGATGAGCGCGACGGCGGTCGACGACGAAAACCAGACGCCCATCGCCGCCACTTGCGCCAACAGCACAATCACCAGTGAAGCGAGCTTGCCGTCGGGTGCGCCGTGTTCTCGCAGGGTGCGCAGGGTGGATGGAGACTTCATGCGCAGTACGTCCTCAGGCGGAGACCGCTTGCGCGACCATGCCGACGCGGTGGAAGCCACGTGCGAAATAGATCAGGCCGTCGAGCGCCCCGGCCGAACGCGCCGCCTTCACTTCGCAGAAGAAGACCGTGTGCGTGCCGACTTCGGTGATCGACGACACTTCGCAGTCGAGCACGCTCACCGCGCCTTGCAACGCCGGAGCACCGGTATGCAGCGTGTCCCAGTCGCCGCTGGCGAAACGCGTTTCGATCGACAGATCCTTCGTCGCGAACTGCATGGCGATGTCGCGCTGGTCGGCCGACAGCACGTTCACACACAGGCGTGCGTTCTCGCGCATCACGGCGTTGTTGCGGCTCGCCCGGTTGATGCAGACGAGCAGCGTGGGCGGATCGTCGGTGACGGCGCATACGGCAGAGGCCGTGCATCCGGCAAGCCCGCCGGGGCCGTCGGTGGTGATGACGTTGACGGCAGCGCCCAGGCCAGCCATCGCTTCGCGGAAGATCGATTTGTCCACCGTGCTCTTGTCCATTTCCTTCACCTCGTTCGATGCTACGTGTCGGTTCGGTTTGACGGGGACGCTTACTTCGCGCCCGAGCGGTACTGCGCAGCGCTGTGCGTTTGCGGCAGACGGTCGTGACCGAAGAGCTTCTTGCGGTACGTGCCGTCGCCGTACGAGGTCTTGTACGCGCCACGCTCCTGCAGCAGCGGCACCACGAGATCGATCACGTCTTCGAAGCACTCAGGCACGACGGTGCGCGACAGATTGAAGCCATCGATCCCCGTTGCCTCGCTCCACGCCATCATCTGGTCGGCAATGGTCTGCGCCGAGCCGATCCACGGCGTCTGGCGGCTACCGAGCACCATCTGTTCGAGCAGCTTGCGGCGCGTCCATTGCGGACCGGCGGCACGCGTCATGGCCGTGACGTTCGACACGATGGCCTGGCTCTTGCCGGTATCGATCGGCTCGTCGATGTCGTACTTGGCGAAGTCGATGCCCAGCGACGCAGCCGCGTGTGCGAGCGCGCCTTCCGAACTGACATAACGACGATACTCCTCGAACTTCTCTTTTGCTTCGGCGTCGGTGCGGCCCACGATGGGCGTCGCGCCCATGAAGACTTTGACGTCGCTCGCCTGGCGGCCGTACTTCACAGCCTCTGCGCGGATCGTGTCGACGATCTCCTTCACGCCTTCCATCTTCTGGCCGTTCACGAAGACGCACTCGGCGTGAGTGGCCGCGAACTGGCAACCGCGCGGCGACGAACCGGCCTGATACAGCACCGGTGTGCGTTGCGGCGACGGCGCGCTCAGGTGCATCGCGTCGACCTTGTATTGCTTGCCGTGGTGATGAATCACGCGCACCTTCGACGGATCGGCGTAGACGCCACCGGCGCGGTCGGCCAGCACGGCGTCGTCGTCCCAACTGCCTTCCCACAGCTTGTAGACGAGCGACATGTACTCGTCTGCCAGGTCGTAGCGGTCGTCGTGTGCGATCTGTCCTTCGATGCCGATGGCGCGCGCAGCGCTATCGAGATAGCCCGTCACGATGTTCCAGCCGATGCGCCCGCCCGTCAGGTGATCGAGCGTCGACATGCGGCGCGCGAACAGGAACGGCTGTTCGTAGGTCAGGTTGGCTGTGACGCCAAAGCCAAGGTGTTGCGTGGCAGCGGCCATGGCCGGGATCAGCATCAGCGGATCGTTGACCGGGACTTGCACGGCGTTGCGCAGCGCGGCGTCGGCGTTGCCGCCATAGACGTCGTACACACCGACCACGTCGGCGAAGAACATCCCGTCGAAAAGACCCTTCTCCAGCTTCTTCGCGTAGTCGACCCAGTATTGCAACTCGCTGTAGCGCGTGGATTGATCGCGGGGGTGCGTCCACAGACCTTGCTGGATATGACCCACGCAGTTCATCTCGAAGGCGTTCAGTCGAATTTCACGGGGCATGTTGACTCCTTGTCTGCAACAAATTAGGGGCGGGACCAATGCGGTTCGATCCGTTGTTGCCGTCTACTATAGTAGACGTTTGACTACGATCAAAAATATTTCGGATGGGGGTAAACGCTAAATTTCCGGGTCGTGATAGAGGTGACTTGTATAATTTCGCAACCCGAAACCCTTGGAATCTCTGCATGACTCCCCCGATGGTGGACCCGACGCCCGCGATTTCGCATCGCATCCGTATCGAGCGCGAATCCCGCGGCTGGTCGTTGGGCGATCTGGCCGAACGCTCCGGTGTCTCGAAGGCGATGATCAGCAAGATCGAACGTGGCGCAGCCAGCCCGACGGCCGCACTGCTCGGCCGTCTCTCGGGCGCATTCGGTCTGCAACTGTCGATGTTGCTTTCGCTCGCCGAACAATCCGGCGAACGACTGAGCCGCGAAGCCGAGCAACTGGTCTGGCAGGACCCGGAAACGGGTTATCTGCGTCGTGCGGTCTCACCGCGCAATGGCGGCATGCTGGAGTTGCTGGAAGTGACGTTGCCGCCGGGCGTGAACGTGTCGTATCCGTCGTCGGCCTTCACGTTTCAGCATCAGCAGATCTGGGTGCGCAAGGGAACGCTCACGTTCGAAGAGGGTGAGCTGACGTACGAACTCAAGGAAGGCGACTGCCTTCAGCTCGGACCACCCGCCCCGTGCACTTTCCTCAACGCAGGCAAGCAGCCTTGCGTCTACGTTGTGGCGCTGGTGCGTCGTTAAGTAAATAAAGCGGAAGTCACGCCCACATCAAGCGGACATCGTCTTCACCGAACAAGGAATATTCATGCGCACTATTGGCTTGATCGGCGGCATGAGCTGGCAATCCAGCGTGGAGTACTACCGCATCGTCAACGAGGCGGTGCAGGCGAAGCTCGGCCCGCTGCGCTCTGCGCAGACCTTGATGTTCAGCGTGGATTTCGGCCCGATCGAGCGTGCCCAGCATGAGGGCCGCTGGGATGACGCCGGTGTGATGTTGCGCGAGGCGGCGAAGCGTCTGGAAGCAGGGGGCGCTGACTGTGTGGTGCTGTGCACGAACACGATGCACAAGCTGGCGAACTACATCGAAGACGCGGTCTCGATCCCGCTCATCCACGTCGCGGACCCGGTCGGACATGCGGCCAAAGCACGCGAGATTAGCTGCGTCGGCCTGCTGGGGACGGCGTTCACGATGGAGCAGGATTTCATCAAGTCACGACTGCACCAGAAGTTCGGACTCGACGTGCTCGTGCCGGACAGCGACGACCGCGCCGCCGTGCATCGTGTGATCTACGATGAGCTTTGCGTCGGCATCGTCAGCGACGCATCGCGCGCCGTCTATCTGGACGTGATGCAACGGCTCGCCGCACGCGGCGCACAAGCCATCGTCCTTGGCTGCACCGAGATTTCGCTGCTCGTGAAGCCGGAACACACTGAACTGCTGCTGTTCGACACCACCGAATTGCATGCGATGGCAGCGGTCGACTTCGCGCTCGACGGCGTCGCCTGATATTGCTTCGAAACGGGAGAGCGTCGAATCGATGTCGACGCCCTCCCGCACGCACCGTCACGCTGTCGCTTACGCGCGGCTACGTTGCGAACGAAGCCACAAGAATTGCACAATCGAGCCGAGCACGAAGATACCCAGCCACGCGCCGAGCGCGCCGCGCACGAGCGGCGAATCCGGACCGCTCGCGAGCGGATGGCTCGCAGGCAATCGCGTCAGCGTCTCGTTGATCCCCGGCACCAGCAGCAAAAAGAAGCTGAACCCGAAAGCGAACTGGGAGAGGTACGGGCGCACACGTCCCAGAAAATCGATCTTCGGGATGAGCAAACCGCCCAGCGTCGCGAGCAACGCCAGGATGCCCAGCGCATGGCCGACGTTGAATCCGCCGGTGCTCGATAGCCCGAACGACGTGAGCACCGAAATCAACATCCCGATCAGATAAAGTCGGCCGGAACGACTGGCCGGAGCGATCTTTCGATAGCGGACGAAGCTGGAGATACCCGCCGCGAACGTCACGACACTGACGGCGGTATGAAACGCGCCCAAGGTGGAAATAGGATGAGGCATGGAGGGGACTCCTTCGACCGACTAGTTGGTTGGTTTGATGCTTCAAAAAATGGGCGCGAATGCGCCCTTGCTACCTGCTCGTCCGAACGATGATTCGTCCGTCATTTCGCCACGCTCAAGCGGCTGATCGCCACCTGTGCGATCGCCTGAAACGAATCGGCGCTGCCGAGTGCCCGTGCCGTCAACATCGCCCCGTGCACCGTAGACATGAACGCCTGCGCCTCGACCAGCGCGCTGCCGTTCAACCGGAACTGCCCCTGCGCCACACCGGCTTCTAGCACCGATGCGAGCCACGTAGTCAGATCGTCGAAATAGCGTCGCACCTCGTCGGCGATTTCCGCCGGGATCATCGGCAGTTCCGCCGCCAGCATGGCGCAGATGCACATCGGCATCGAACCATCGCGAATGCACTCCGCCCAGTAGTTCGTGTAGGCGGTGAGACGTGCCGTCGGATCGGCCACGTGCTGATCGAGCGCCGCCAGCCCATCGCGCGCCTGCTCGCGATGCCGCTTGACCACCGTCAGCACCAGATCCGCTTTGCTCGGGAAATGGTGGTGAATGCTGGCCTTGCCGATGTTCACCCGCTCGGACAGATCGGCGTAGCTGAACCCGTGATAACCACCCGCCGCCAGCAGTCGCTTCGTGTGCTCTGCGATTTCGGTCGCCCGGGGAGACAGCTCGACGCTCATAGTCCTCAACTCAATAAGACGAAATGGCCCGTGAAACTCAACCTCACGCGCGGGTTTGACGCCGATGACAGCATCCAATGGCAGCCAATCTACTAGTTGGTTGGTTGTGCGTCAAGTGCCCTCCCTTCGAGGGAGACGCCTGGACGTCAGGCCGCCACCGCCGACGCGTCGGCCCGCAGTTGCTCGACCAGCGTCGCCAGAACGGGTTTGTCCAAAGCCTGCACGGCGTAGCAAAGGCCCACGCGGCGAGACATTTCGAAGCCGTCGATTGGCTGGACGGCAATTCCGGCATGCCCCCGCGCCAATGACTCGGGCGCGACGCAAGCCCCCAACCCGGCCGCGACCAGATTCAGCGCAAGCCCGAGGGTTTCCGCGTGCGCAGCCGGTGCGCCCGCCGCCGCGCCGTAGTACGGCAGCAAGCGCTGGTGTGTCGGATGCGTCGGGCAGACGATCCACGGCAGAGCATCGGCAACGCGCCCCTCGGGGATCGCCAGCACGTAGGGCTCGACGAAGAGCGGCAAGAACAGTTCGTCCTCACAGCGCGCGTCCTCGGTGGACAGGCGCGCGTCGCCCTTGCAGCCGTCGAGCAGACTGACGAACAGCGCGGGCACTGCGCGCTGCGCAAGGCCAATGAATCGCGCGACGTCCTGCGCCGCAATATCGGCTTCGATGCCGATATCGATACCCGATGCATGCCCACTTTGACGGAATTGTCTCGTCATGGAATCGGTCTGAGACAGAATCCGGCGGGCTTGCGGATAGAGAATGCGGGCGGCCTCGGTCACGGCGACGCCGCGCGCTTCGCGCAGAAAGAGTTGCGTGCCCAGCAAGTCCTCAAGACTTTTGATCGTGCCGGACAACGCGGGCTGACTAAGATGGAGACGGCGCGCGGCCCCCGTGATGTTGCGCTCTTCAAAGACGGCGATAAACGCCTTTAGCTGACGGCCATCCATAAGTTTCTCCGATTCCTGCGAAAAGAATAATGCATTTTTCGCCGTCGGTATTTGTGTCTAGACTTTGATTCAACGCTTACACATAAATCGAACCGATATCTGGAGGTCTCTCATGACTGCATCGCAAAAGCCCCTCGTCGTCATTACCGGTGGCAGTTCCGGCATTGGCGTCGCGACCGCCCGCCTCTTCTCGTCGCACGGCCATCCGCTGCTGTTGCTCGCGCGTCGGCTGGACAAGATGCAGTCGCTGGATTTGCCGAACTCGTTGGCTCGCTCGGTCGACGTCACCGACAGGAATGCACTGGACGCCGCCGTGCGCGAAGCCGAAGACCGTTTCGGCCCGGCGGACGCCATCGTCAACAACGCCGGTGTCATGCTGCTGGGCGACGTGACGCGTCAGGATCCGAAGGAATGGGACGGCATGATCGACGTGAACATCAAAGGGGTGCTCAACGGCGTGCACGCCGTCGCCTCGGGCATGGTCGCGCGCAAGCACGGCACCATCATCAACATCAGCTCGGTGGCGGGTCGCAAGACGTTCCCCAATCACGTCGCGTACGTCGGCACGAAGTTCGCCGTGCACGGGCTGTCGGAGAATCTGCGCGAGGAATTGTCGGCGCATAACGTGCGCGTCGTGACCATCGCCCCGGGGGCGGTGGACACCGACCTGCTCAGCCATACCACCGACGACGCCATCAAGACGGGTTACGAAGCGTGGAAAGCGGACATGGGCGGTAAGGTGCTGGCCGCGGAAGATGTGGCCAATGCCATCTACTTCGCGTACTCGCAGCCGGATGGCGTGTGCATCCGGGAGATCGTGCTGGCCGCGACGCGTCAGCAGGCGTGATCGCAGACATGCCGCGCGTCGCCATGCGATGCGCGGCATGTCTGACCTATGTGGCCTAAGTCAGGCACCGTGCACCAGCCGCTCGAAGAGATCCTCCCCGCCCATCTGCCCACCCTTGAGCAGAATCTCCATGCCGTCGAACGTCGACACATCGCTTTTGAGAACGCACAGCGGCGCACCCGGTGCGAGTGTCCCTGCATAGGTTAGCCCCCAGGCATCGAGCGCACGCATGCCGTGGCTGGAGGTGTCGCCTCCCGCGATGGCCATGCGCGACACCGGCACTTCGCGCAGCACTTGTGCGAGCAATCGTCCTCCGGCCTGCGCGAGACGTAGCGCGTTGATCGTGCCCTCGTTCGCCGTAGCTCCCTGAGAAGGGACGGTACAAGCCAGCGTATGACGGCCAGCCCGGAGGTGTCTCGCAATCTCCGAGGCTGCCGACGCGCAATATTGCCCGCCCGCCTCCGTCAGTCGCACGGCATCGAGGCGTACGATCTCGAACGACTTTGCTGCGGCCACTTGTGCAGCAGTCACGGGAGAAAGACTCCCCGCCAACACCAGCACCGGCCCGGAAGCCGCCGCAACACCCCCCGACTTTAGCGTTGCGCGTTGCGGCATGGCGCTCGCCATCGCCTGCGTCACGCTGCTCGGGCCGACGGCCAGTAGCGGCGCGTGTTCGGCGGCCGTCCAAAGCGCTGCCCCGATTTCAACCAAGTCGCTTTGTCGCGCAACATCCCACAACACGTACCTCGCCCCCGCCTCGCGCAACGCGAGCAACCGCGCGGACGACGAATGCTTGGCATCGGCGTCATAACTCGTCCACGGAATCAGCCCGATGCCTTCCAGCCCCTGCCCCGCCAGATGCCGCCGCAAATCCGCTTCGCTCATCGGTGTAACCGGGTGTCGACTCATCGTCGGATGGCGGTCGATCCGGAACACGTCGCCGCCTGCACCTGCCGCTGCAAAGAGATTGCCGAAAAGACAGAAGCGTTGCAGGTTCGGCTGACCGCCGACAATCGCCACCCACCGGCTGGGCATCGCCGGGGACAGCAGACGCACGGCCTCGCCGATGCTGCCGACTTCCGGCGCACTATCGAACGTCGAACAGGTCTTGTAGTGCAGCACGCGCGGCTGAAGGCGTCGCGCGAGGTCGGCCACCGGCGCGAGCTCGTCGCGCATCTGCGCAGGGGCCAGCGAGCGTGCGATGCCCGCGATGCCCAGACAGTCGATCTCGCCCAGCGCTGCCAGACGCACCTCAGTCGGCGGCGCGAGCAGCAATATGCTGCGCAGTCCGGCTTGCGCAGCGGTCGCGAGTGTGTCCGTCGCGCCCGTGAAGTCATCGCCGTAATAGAGCAGATGCGGACGATGCCGCGCGGTCGCTTTCGATTCGAGGGCCATGTCGTCCTACCGATCAGCGACCGAAGAAGCGCAATGCCGACGCGAGCGGCGACGAGTGCATCGCAGCGTCCTCAAGGCTGTGCCCCTCGCGAACGGCTCGCCATGCATCGCGCAGGCTTTGCACACCGGCCGCAGGACCGTCCGGGTGCGCCAGAATGCCGCCACCCGCCATGAACAGCAGATCGTCGCGTCCCACTGCGCGCCAGGTCGCCGGGACGGTGCCCGCCCACTGGCCCGAGGAAAACGCGGGCATGACGGTGTCCGCCTGACCAGCGGCGTTGCCCTCAGCCAACGGCCGGTAGCAGTCATGCGCCGATTCGATGACCTCTTCGTCGGCCTGCGCGAACTTGCCTTGCAGGCCGTGCACATGCATGTGATCGACGCCCGCGAGTCGCCAGAGCGTCTGGTACGCCTGAAAGCCAATGCCGAGTGACGGGTCGCGCGACATCGCGCCGTAGCCGTTGCGATGGGCGTGGATCGCGAGATCGGTGTGACGGCGCAACGTCTGCACGGCCGAAAAGCCGCACCAGTTCAGGCTCACCATCACGCAGTTACCGCCCTCTCGCTTCACAAGATCGGCATGACGACGCATCGCATCCGTCTCGTCGGTAATGTTGAACGCGACCATGACCTGCTTGCCAGTGCGCTCGCGATGTTCGCGCACGGCAGCCATCACCGCCGGTACGCGCTTCGCGAGCGGCGCATGGATCGGGTCGGCGCAGACCTCGTCGTCCTTGATGAAATCGACACCCGCCGCGCACAGGCGCGCCACCAGCGCGGCCGTGTCCTCGGCGCTCATGCCGACGTTCGGCTTGAGAATCGTGCCGACCAGCGCACCGCTCGACACGCCCGTTGCAGCGCGTGTGCCTGCGATGCCATAGCGCGGGAAATCGAACTGGTCACGGTATGTCGCAGGCAACGAAACCCGCTCCAGCCGCATGCCGGTCACTTCGCCGAGATCGTAAAGATTGCCCGCGAGCGTGGCCGCCAGCGTCGGCAGGTTCGCGCCGACGTTGTCCGTCGGAAACGCGATACGCACGCGCGCCCGGTGCCACGGGCCGCGAATGCCCTTGCGTTCAAGATAGGCGTTGGGCAGCGACGCCGTCGCGACCTCGCCCACCGTCTCCACCGTCTCCACCGACTCGACGATGGCGCGGGCGCGCTCGCGCAGCGCATCGGTCTCGCCCTCCACACGCGTGAACGTGCCGCACGACTGCTCGCCCGCCATCACTTCGGCCACCGCGCGCGGATCGAGTGGCGTCTCGATCAGATAGGTCGCATTCAGCATCGGACTCATAGCTTCGACAGGTCAGGAAAGACACGCACCGGGTCACGGCCGTCCCAATCGGCGGCGGCCTCGCGAATCATGCGAAAGAGCGTGCCTTTCGGGCCAGCCACTTCCGACAGCTCAATGGTCGTTCCCGGATGACACCCCGGGTCCGCGTCGCGATCTTCGAAGTAGACGAAGCGTCCGTTCGCGCCCACTTCGCCGCTCATGCAGACCTTGAAGCCTGCCGCCTGCGCGCGCGCCAGATCCTCGTCGAAGTTGTCCGTCCAGTACGCCACGTGCTGCGCGCCGGTGCGCCCTGCACTGAGGAAGTCGCGGTACATCGAGGGCACATCGTTGCGAATTTGCAGCAGTTCGATCTGGAGGCCACCCGCATTGGCGAGCGCGACCGAATTGTGCGGCTCGAACGACTCGCCGCGATAGGTGTAGTTGCGGATCGGCACCTTGGGGTTGTAGTACCAGGGACCGACGCCGAGGACGTCCGACCAGTAGGTCATTGCCGCCTCGATATCGGGCACGAGGTATGCCACCTGACGAATCTCGCCGAAGAATCTGCTCATGGGTCGTCCCTTGTTCTTTGCTGTGACGTTCGTAATGCGTGCGTCGCCGTGCGCGCGAGGATCTCCCTCGCTCACCGGATTCGCGATTGTGTTGAATGTGTTTTTGTGTGACAGCCGAGTGGGCTGCGCTCTCTTCTGTACTGCTGCTCAGTGCAGGAAGCCCGTCGAGATCCACGGAATCGCTGCGACGCAGATCAGCCCGATGACGAGTGCGACGAGGTAGCCCCAGATCGCGCGCATGCCCTTCGCCGGATCGACTTTGCCGATGGCACACGCTGCGTAGTACCCGACACCGAACGGCGGTGCGAACAACCCCAGCCCCATCGACAGCACGACCACCATGGCGTAGTGCACCTCGTGCACGCCGACGGCGCGCGCAATCGGGAACATCAGCGGCCCGAACAGCACGATGGCCGGAATCCCTTCGAGCACGCTGCCCAGCACGATGAACGCGACCACCGACACCGCGATAAAGCCTGCTGCGCCCCCCGGCATGCGCTCCATCGCCGACGCGAGATCCTGTGCGAAGCCCGACTGTGTCAGCCCCCAGGCCATGCCCGTCGCCGCCCCGATGATGAAGATGATGGCTCCGGAGAGCGCCGCCGTTTCGATCAGCATCGGCAACCGACGCCGCGCGTCGAACTGCCGGTAGATGAACAATCCCGCCAGCACCGAGTAGGCAATGCCGATGGTCGACACTTCGGTGGCCGTCGCCACGCCTTCGACCACCGCCGCGCGAATCACGAACGGCAATGCCACGGCTGGCAACGCGTAGACGAAGGCCTTCATCACAGCGCCCTTCTTCGCCTTTTCGACGCCCGACAGATCTTCATGGCGATAGCGCCACCAGACCACGCAGCACAGCGCCACGCCCAGCACGACACCCGGCAACAAGCCGCCCGTGAACAATGCAGAGATCGACACGCCCGTCACCGAACCGATGGTGATCAGCACAATCGACGGCGGAATGGTTTCGGTCTGTGCGCCCGTGGTCGAGAGCAACGCCACGAGATCGCCCGGATCTGCCCCACGCTTTTTCATCTCGGGGAACAACACCGGCGCGATGGCGGCCATGTCGGCAGCCTTCGAGCCGGAAATTCCCGAGACCAGGTACATTCCGCCGATCAGCACATAGCTCAGCCCGCCGCGCACGTGGCCGAGCATGCTCGCGAGGAACTGCACCATCGCGCGCGCCATGCCGGTCATCTCGATCAACAGCCCGAGAAAGACGAACAACGGCACGGCCAGCAGGATCAGATGCGACATGCCCTCGTCCATGCGACCGACGAGCACGACCAGGGGTGTAGTCGTGGTGAGCGCAAGAAAGCCGAACGTCGCCAGTGCGAACGAGAAGGCAATCGGCACGCCAGCAAACACGCATGCGCCGACAACACCCGCGAAGAAGATCACCAGATTCCAGCGACCGAGCGGTTCGAGCGACGGCCCCAGCAGCCAGAAGCCCGCACATACGAGCGCGACGACCGCCATCGCCTGTACCGTGCGCCACGCAGGCGCTGCGCGCAGCAGTCGCAGCACGCTCACGAGCAACATCAGCGCCATGCCTACGGGCAAGGCGGCTGCACGCCACGCGTTGCTGATTTCCATGGCCGGTGTGACGACGAACGCTTCCTCCGACGCGTATTCGTACGCCGGATGCACGATCAGTAGAAGGAACGCCATCGCGGCGGCGACCGCCAGCATGTCGAGAAACGCGCGCGTCCCCGGCGACGCCTTGCCGACGAACGCCGTCATGCGCATGTGTTCGCCACGCCGCAACGCTACGACCGCGCCAAGCATCGACATCCAGAGAAAAAGGATGCCAGCGAGTTCGTCCCCCCAGACGAGCGGCGCATGGAACACGTAACGCGCAATCACCCCCGCGAGCATGACGACGATGTCCGCCAGCACGAGCAGTGCCGCAGGGATCTCCGTCAGCCAGCCGATGGCGCGATCCAACCCCGACACGAACGCGCGCCAGCCGTGTGCCGGGGTATCGACGTCAGCGGCATGCAGCCCTGACGCGGCAGACGGATGCGCGGGACGCGGCGTCATCTCAGGCCACCTTGCCTGCGGTCGCTTCGAGCAACGCCCAGGCTTCTGCACCGAACTTCTTCTGCCATTCGGCGTAGTAACCCGACTTCTGCAATTGCGTGCGGAACGTTTCCGGAGACGCCGAGTTGAAGGCCAGCCCCTTGCTCGCCAGCTCGTTTTGCAGCCCGGTGTTGAGCGCGTAGACATCTTCGCGCTGCTTGATGGCGGCTTCGTTGAACGCACGTGCGACGATGGTCTTCAGGTCGTCCGGAAGGTTTTTCCACGACCGGCCGTTGACGACCAGGTGATAGCCGTCCCAACTGTGATTCGTGATGGAGCAGAACTTCTGCACTTCATAGAGCTTCGCCGTCTGCACGATGGCGAGCGGGTTTTCCTGTGCGTCCACCACGCGCGTTTGCAGTGCGGAGTAGACCTCGCTGAATTGCAGACTCGTCGGGGAGGCTTGCAGCGATTTGAACAGCGAGATGCCCATCGGGCTGACCGGCACACGGATCTTCATGCCGGAAAGATCGTTGGCCTTCGTGATCGGCTTGTTGCCGCTCGTGATCTGACGGAAGCCGTTGTCCCACATCTTCTCGAAGGTGTAGAGGCCCGTCTTCGCAAAGGCCGCGCGGATGGTGTCGCCGAGCTTGCCATCCACGGCATGCCACACCTGGTCGTAGCTGGAGAACGCAAAGCCGACGGCCGTGATGGCGCTGATCGGCGCGAGCGTCGCAATCACCATGGTGCCTGCGTTGAAGATATCGATGCCACCGTTGCGCACCTGCGCGAGCATGTCCGTGTCGCCGCCCAACTGGTTGTTGGGGAACACGCGTAGCTCCATGCGTCCTTTGCTTTCAGCGGCGATACGCGCCGCGACTTCCTGCGCACGAACGTTCAGCGGGTGGCTGACGGGCAGATTGTTGCCGTACTTGAACACGTATTGCGGCGCAGCGGCACGTGCGGTGCGCGGCAGCACACCCGTCACTCCGGCAACACCGGCCACGCCCAGTGCGGGCAGAGCAGAAAGCGCGCGCAGTACGTTGCGTCGGCCTTGTGAAGTTGAACTGGTCATCCGCATGTCTCCTGATATTGTGGTTTTCGTCTCGTCACTATTGTCGATTGCACCGCAGTCAATTGCACCGTACGTGCATGCCGCCGTCGACCAGCAGCTCTACGCCGTTGATGTAGCACGCCTCGTCGGACGCGAGGAATACGGCGGCGTTGGCGACATCCCAGCCGTCGCCCATGCGCCCGGTCGGCGAGAGGCGATTGCGCGCCTCGACCATCGCCTGTGTGTTGTCGTAGAAGCCGGAGATCTGCTGGTAGATGTGCGGCGTGTCCATCACACCGGGCAGGATGCAGTTGGCGCGAATACCCTTGGCGGCGTATTGCAACGCCACGCTTTGCGTAAGCGAATTGACCGCGCCTTTGGACGCCGCATAGGCACAGTAGGCATACCCCGTCCAGCGAACACCACCGAGCGCACCGATATTGACGATGGCGCCGCTACCCTGCGCTTCCATCGTCGGCAGCACGGCCTTGCACGTCAGGAACATGCTCTTGACGTTGACCGCCATCACGCGGTCCCAGACTTCCTCGGTGGTTTCCACCGGGCCGCCCTGCGACGTGATGCCCACGTTGTTATGAAGAATGTCGATGCGGCCGTAGGTTTCGATGGCGGCGGCGACCGCTTGCTGGACGTCCGCCCAGCGGGTGACGTCGGCGGCCACGGCGATGGCGTCGTTGCCTTCACCGGCGATGACCTCGCGCGTGATGTCGGCCGCCTGCGCCTCGCGATCGATGGCGACCACTCTGGCGCCCTGTCGCGCATAAGCCACTGCGGCGGCTTTGCCGTTGCCCCAGCCGTCGCCGACCGAACCGGCGCCGAACACCAACGCCACACGGCCCTCCAGCCGACGCGACGTCGACACGTCTGCTCCTGCCATCTCCCGTCTCCTGTTCTTTTCGTTCTCTTCGCACCGGTCTTGCGATGCGTTTCGATGCATTTCAATGCGCTATGAAGTCGTACGATAGGCGGCAAACCGGCAATCGACCAACCCGATTTCATGATGCGATTTGATGTGCTTTGATGAAGTATGCTGCGTTT
Source organism: Pandoraea sp. NPDC090278 (assembly GCF_044772185.1). Taxonomy (NCBI): domain Bacteria; kingdom Pseudomonadati; phylum Pseudomonadota; class Betaproteobacteria; order Burkholderiales; family Burkholderiaceae; genus Pandoraea; species Pandoraea sp. NPDC090278. Next base: position 177,257 of record NZ_JBIVYJ010000005.1, read on the forward strand.
GGTACGATCATCGAAACACTCAGAGGGACTCACTTCCATGCGACGAAACATGCCCAATCTGGCGGACATCGCCCGAATGGCGGGCGTCTCGACCGCCACGGTCGACCGGGTGCTGCATCGCCGGGAGGGCGTGCGTCAGACGACGGTTCAGCGCGTGTTGCTCGCCGCGAGCGAGCTGAAGTATTTGCCGGAGCAGGACCTGGAAGCAGTACGCCTGTCGCCGCCAACGCAGTTGCTGTTCGTGCTCCCCGACCGGAGCAGCAAGTTTCTGCGCATGCTCGGCGAGTGGGTGCAGTGCTCGCAAACGCAATGGGCACCGTACAACGTCAATTGCCGAGTGCAATTCATTCAGGGGTTCGATCCGGATGCGATGGCATCCGCGTTGCTGGGTCGTGGACGCGGCTGCGACGGCGTGGCCTTCATGCCGCTCGAACACCCGAAGGTGCGCGAAGCGGTCGACACGCTGGCCAACGAAGGCGTCGCGACCGTCACGCTGGTCTCCGATCTGTCGCACTCACGGCGCATCGCGTACGTGGGACTCGACAACGGCTCGGCGGGACGCACAGCGGCGTATCTGATTGCCCGGTTCGTCGGTCAGAAGCGACATGCAAAAGTGGCGTTGATTGCCGGGTCGCTCAGCTACAAAGCGCACGTAGAGCGTGAGGCCGGGTTCTTGCAGTTGTTTTCCGAGCAATACCCGCAGATGCAGGTCGTCGGGCTACGCGAAGGCTACGACGACGAGCAGGTCAATTATCGCCAGACGCGCGCGTTACTCGAACAGCACCCCGAGCTCTCCGCGATCTACAACATCGGCGGCGGATCGGAAGGTGTGGGACGCGCACTCAAGGAAGTGGGCAAGGAACACAAGGTGGTGTTCATCGGCCACGGTCTCACGCCGGATACCCGCGCCATGCTGATCGACGGCACGATGGACGCCGTCATCACCCAAAGCCCCCAGAGTGCCATCATGAACTGCGTGCGCATCTTCGCGAACCTGCGCGAAAAGCGCGACCTGTCCGCCGGTGTGGAAGCCAGCCGCAGCCAGGTGATCTTTCGGGAGAATTTGCCGTAGACAGAGGCCGAGGCGCTCACGCCCCTTACCTCTCCATCTCCGTTTGCGCGCGCACGTCGAGCATATAGCCTTCGCCGCGAATCGTACGCAGCAGGCGCGGCTCTTTGATGTCTTCGCGCAGTTTGTGCCGCAGCCTCGATATCTGGACGTCGATGCTGCGGTCGAACGCGTCGATGGACTTCCCCCGCGCCGTATCCATCAGGTACTCCCGACTGAGCACACGCCCCGGCGCGGAAAGAAACGCGTTGAGTAGCCGGAATTCCGCGTTCGAGAGCGGGATGACGGTGTTGTCCGGGGCAATGAGATGGCGGCCGATCAGGCTCAGACGCCATCCCGCAAATTTCCGCTCATCCTTCTGTTCGGTCGCCGACCTCGCCTGCGCTTTCGTGCGACGCAAGATCGTCTGGATTCGCGCCACCAGCTCACGCGGCTCGAACGGCTTCACCACATAGTCGTCTGCGCCGAGTTCAAGCCCCACGATGCGGTCGGTCATCTCACCGCGTGCCGTGAGCATGATGATCGGGATGTCCGACGTCGTGCGCAGTTCCCGGCAGAGCGTCAGGCCGTCGCTGTCCGGCAGCATCAGGTCCAGCACAACGATATCGATGTCGCTGTGCTCCAGCACCCGGTGCATCTCCTCGCCGTTGGCCGCCTGCATGCAGGTCATGCCGAAATCGGCAAGGCAATCGCAAAGCAGACTGCGGATCTGCGCGTCGTCGTCGACGACAAGTACATGCGTTGCCATGTTTATTTTCCCCTTTTAGTCTCCGGCACGTCGAGGTATCCCCCTTCCCTTCCCCTCGCCGGGCGTCTCCACACCCTGATTATCCGCGAGGAACGTGCAGGCATTCTTGCTGCATTGTTGCAGTCCTGAAACATTTGGTGGGCAAGCCCATTCGTCGACTACGCGTCGTCTTCGCATCGTCTGCGCTATGTATCAAACCCGATACAAAGTCGAGATGAACCAGAAATACCCGCGCCGTAACGTGACTCCACACAAGACATAAGCAGGCAGGAGACACGTAGTCCATGAATTACGCCCAACCCAAACCGCCCGCCCGGAGAATGCTCGGTATCGGTGTTGCACTGCTGCTGCACGCCCTGATTCTGTACGCCTTGCTCAGTGGCCTCGCCACCCGGGTCGCGACGATCATCCAGGCACCCATTGAGACACGAATCATCGAGGAGATCAAACCGCCTCCTCCGCCGCCCCCGCCACCGCCGGTGAAGAAGATCGCGCCCGCGCCGCGCCCCGTCGTTCAGCCCAAGGCTTACGTGCCGCCGCCCGAAGTGCAGGTGCAGACCGCGCCGCAGCCGAACGCCATCGCCGCGCAGGCCGACAAGCCCGTCGAGACCGCGCCGGTCGCGCCGCCCGCACCGCCCAGCAAGCCCGTGCCCGCCAATGTCGGCGTCGTCTGCCCGAACTCAGCGCAAGTGCGTGCCGCGATCCGTTATCCGCGAGAAGCCCAGCGCGACAACATCACGGGCAGCGTGCTCGTCGAATTCGTGGTCGGCACCGACGGGCAGATCAAGCAGCTTCGCGTCGCCCGTTCCGCCGCGTCAGTGCTCGACCGTGCGGCCGAGAACGCAGTGCGACAGTTCCAGTGCGTTGCACAAGGACAAGAGGTCCGTGTGCAAGTCCCGTTCGATTTCCAACTCAATTGAGGCTGTGCTCAACAGCCCATCTTCCACCCTGATTTACGTCAAGGAGACAACCATGTTTCAGTTCCAATCTCGCGTCACGTCGCGTGCACGCGGCCTCACGGTCCCGATGGCCGTGGTATCGATGATGACGGCGTTTGCGTCGCTCAGCGCGCATGCCGCCACCACGGTCACGAACCCCTATGGTCTGGAGGCCCTATGGGAAGGCGGCGACATGATCGCTCGCGGGACCCTGCTGATCCTCGTGATCATGTCGATGGGGAGCTGGTACATCATCGTCGCCAAGCTGCTCGAACAGGCCAAGGTGCTGCGCCGGGCGCGCGCAGCAGAGCAGAAGTTCTGGAGTGCGTCGTCGCTCTCGGAAGGGGTGCGCTCGCTCGATGAGGGCAGCCCGTTTCGCTTCATCGCCGAAACCGGCTTGTCGGCACGCGATCATCACCACGGCGCGCTGCTCGAACAGGTCGATCTGAATACCTGGGTCGCCACCGCTATCGAACGCTCCATGACGGGCGTCTCGAATCGCCTACAGGACGGGCTGTCGTTCCTGGGCACGGTCGGCTCGACCGCACCGTTCGTCGGGCTCTTCGGCACGGTGTGGGGCATCTATCACGCGCTCACCGCCATCGGCATTGCCGGTCAGGCGTCCATCGACAAGGTGGCGGGGCCGGTCGGCGAAGCGCTGATCATGACGGCCATCGGTCTGGCCGTGGCCGTGCCTGCGGTGCTGGGCTACAACTGGCTCGTACGTCGCAACAAGGCCGTCATGGAACGCGTGCGCGAGTTCGGCAGCGAACTGCACAACGTGCTGCTCACGGGCAAGACGACCGCGTCGGCCATCGTGGCGACGCGCACCTCGCAAGTCGCTCGCGTCGGGTGATGTCATGGCGATGACCGTATCCGAAGGGAATGGTGGCGCAGAGCACGACGAGGTCATGGCGACGATCAACACGACGCCGCTCGTCGACGTGATGCTCGTGTTGCTCATCATCTTCCTGATCACGATTCCCGTGGTCTCGCACACCGTGCCCGTCACGCTGCCGAAGGAAGCGGTTCAACCGCTGCAGACCACGCCCCAGAACGTTGTCCTCGCCGTCACCCACGATGGCGAGGTGTATTGGGACGAGCGACGCATTCCCGACGCCGCGACGCTGCTGGACAAACTCAAGGCGGTCGCCGTGCTGACCCCGCAGCCCGAAGTCCACATTCGTGGCGACCTCGATGCGCGTTATGCGGCCATTGGACGCGTTGTCCTCATGTGCCAGCGAGCAGGCATCGCCAAGGTCGACTTCATTACAGAAGCGCCGCCGCGCCAATAGCGCGAGGCGCGTACCACCCCAGGAGACTGCCATGGCCATGACCATGCCATCGGGCGCTGGCGAGAACAGCGACATCATGGTGGAGATCAACACGACGCCGCTCATCGACGTCATGCTGGTGCTGCTGATCATGCTGATCCTCACCATCCCGATCCAGACGCATGCCGTCAAACTCGACATGCCCACGCCTTCCAATGCCACGCCGCCAGCGCCGCCGCTCGTCGTGCAGGTCGACGTCGACGCAAGCGGTGTCGTGGCGTGGGACGGCTCGCCGCTTGCCGACCGCGCCCAACTGGAAACCCATCTCACCGAAGCTGCGACGTCCACGCCGCCCACCGAGCTGCACCTGCGAGCCGACGCACAAGCGCCCTACCGAGCGGTTGCGATGGTCATGGCGTCCGCGCAGAAGCTGGGCGTGACGCGCATCGGCCTCGTCGGCAACGAGCGGTTCGCACAATGACCGCCCGAGCGTTCGCCAGCGGCCTCGCGCGCTGACGCGTCAGACGCCTCACTCGCCCTACTACTGGACTACAAATGCTGGAAACGAACACCGATACACCGGGTACGCCGGGGTATGCCGCCAGGACGCGCCGCGCCCGCTACGCGGGGGTCGGCGCGTGGCTCGGGCTGCTTGCCCTCGTCGTCGTGACCTTCTTTGCCAACGTGGACCGCCAGATGCTGGTGCTTCTGGCCGAACTCATCCGCGCCGAATTCGGCCTTGCCGACATTCAGGTCGGGCTGTTACAAGGGGCGGGTATCGCGCTCTTCGCCGGTGCGGCCGCCATCCCCATCGGGTGGCTGGCGGACAGGGTGGACCGACGTGCCGTGCTGGCGCTTTGCATCCTGCTCTGGAGTGCGGCAACGGCCGCATGCGGTCTGGCGACCGGCTTCTGGACGCTCTTTATCGCCTCCATCGGTCTGGGCATCGGCGAAGCGGGACTCATGCCGATCATCTACGGCTTGCTGCCCGACCTGTTCCCTGCGCGTCAGCGCATCCTCGCCAACTCCGTCTTTGCGATGGTCAATCTGTTGAGCGCCGGCGCAGGCATGGCGCTCGGCGGGCTGCTGATTCAGGGGATCGATACGCTGCATGCCACGCTGCCCTTCGGGTTGGCAGGCACGTCTGCGTGGCGCATTGCGTTCTTCGCCGTCGCCGTCCCTGCGCCGCTGCTGGTGCTGATCGTCGCGATGATTCGTCCGCGTTACGCGCACTCGGACGTCCCCTCCCCGTCCGGGGAGGCGGCAGCGCCGGGGCTGGCGGCCGGGGAGTACTTCCGACGAGAGATGCCGATGATGCTTCGCTTTTTCGGGGCCATCGCGCTGATCAATATGGCCTTCGCCGGTATTACGAGTTGGATGCCGGTCGTTGCCGTGCGCTTCTTCGGTGCGACGCCCGCGACGGCCGGTGCCGGACTCGGCAGCGCCGCGATGGTCGGCAGCGTTATCGGGTGCGTGCTCGGCTGGCTCGTGGCGCGCCGCCTCACCACCCGACTCGGTGTGCTCGCACCGCTGCGCGTATGCGAGTGGGGCGCGCTCGGGGCCTGCGTCGTCAGCCTCGGTTATCTGATTGCGCCGTCTGTGTCGTACGTCTACCTCCTCTTCGGCGCTCAGTTCATGTGCGTCGTGGCCGGGATGATCATGTTCCCGGGTCTGATGCAGAGCATCTGTCCGCCGTATCTGCGCTCACGCGTAGCAGCCATCGGCGTGCTGACGACGGTGCTGATGCAATCCGGCAGTCCCGTCGCCATCGGCCTGATGTCGGATCACCTGCATGGCACCGCCACCGGTCTGATCTGGGCCATTGTTGCCGTATCGCTGTCCGGCTTCATCGTCGCCTGTCTTCTGATGCGCAACGCGGCCAACGCCGTGCGCCTCGCCATCGAACGCTATGCTTGAACGCCTATGACGATTCCCTGCACCCTCTCCGTTCGCATCGAACGGTGGCCGCTGGTCACGCCCTTTCACATCTCGGGCTACACGGTCGATGCGGCCGAAGTCCTGGTCGTCTCACTGAGGTCGGGACAATGCCGAGGCCGGGGGGAAGCCGCCGGTGTCTACTACCGGCGCGAGACGCCGGAGAGCATGGCCGAACAAATTGCTGCCGTGCGTGGCGACATCGAGCGCGGTATCTCCCGCGAAGACCTCATCTCGCTGTTGCCTGCTGGTGGCGCGAGAAACGCCGTCGATGCGGCGCTGTGGTCGCTGGCCGCCCAGCGCTGCGGCATGACCGTCGCACGACTGTCCGGACGCGCACGCCTGCGCCCGCTGCGCACCTCGCTCACGGTCGGTGTCGATACGGCTGATGCGATGGCCGCTGCGGCCTGTCGCTATGCGGGCGCGACCACGTTGAAGATCAAGCTGGACGGCAACGCACTCGACGTGGACCGCCTCGTTGCGATTCGCAAGGCTTGCCCCGACGTTGCACTGGCGGTGGACGCCAATCAGGGCTGGACGACAGACCACATGCACCGGATGCTGCCGGTCTTGCAGCAAGTCGGCGTCGACCTGCTCGAGCAGCCCTTGCCCGTAGGCGAGGACGCATGCCTCGAATCGATGTCGTACCCGATTCGCCTCGCGGCCGACGAATCGTTTCAGGATCTGAACGACCTTACCGACGTCGCCCGCCGGTACGACGTCGTCAACATCAAGCTCGACAAATGCGGCGGCCTCACCCGTGCGCTTTCGCTCGTCGCATCGATTCGCGATCTCGGCCTGTCGGTGATGGTCGGATGCATGCCCTGCACTTCGCTCGGTCTGGCACCGGCCTACCTCCTCGGGCAGGTCTGCGACCGCGTCGATCTCGACGGCCCCTGCTTTCTGGCCGAGGATCGCTCGCCCTCGTTCCAGTACCGGAACGGGTACGTATTCGGGCCAGACAGCCTGTGGGGCGTCGACGATGTCGAGCGGATCGCAACGTGACTCAGGAGGATTGCCGTGTCAGCACGGGTGCCATTTGACGATGCTCTCGTCGCGCTATTTGAACCGTTCAATCGAAGCGACGCGCCCGGTGTCGTCGTCGGCGCGGCCATCGACGGGAAGGTCGTGCTGCGCCGCGCCTTCGGGATGGCGAACACCGGGCTAGGCATCGCCCTCGATGCCCGAACCCGACTGCGCATCGGTTCGACGACGAAGCACATGGCCTGCCTTGCCGCCCTGCTGCTTCAGGAGGTCGGGGCGTTGGATATCGACCTCCCCATCCATCGGTATTTGCCGGAACTGACAGGCATCGCCGGTGAGCCGACGCTGCGCTCGCTCATGCACCACACCAGCGGCCAACGCTGCGCGCTCGACATCTCGCTCCTCACCAATGGATTGGCAGTGCCGCAGGCGGGCTATCTACTCGACATTCAGCGTCGGCAGACCCACGTCAACTTCCCGGCCGGGGAGCGGATGATGTACTGCAACGGCGGCTATCACCTGCTGTCGCTGGCCATCGAACGTGTCAGCGGACAATCGTTCGCGTCGTTCGTCGCGTCGGAAGTCTTCGAACCGTTGGGGATGAAAGACACGTTCTGTCTGTCCGACGATTTCCAGATTCGAAACCGCATGGCCGCATGCCATGTAAGGCGCAGCGACGGCGCATACGAGCGAGGCTTGTTCCCCTCGCGCGAAATACTCGGCGAAGGTGGTGTCGTCTCCTGCGTGGACGACATGCTGCGATGGTGTGCACACCTGCGCGGCGAGAAGATCGTCGGCAGTCGCGCCACGTGGGAAGCGATGTTCTCATCCCCAACGTTCTCCAGCGGGCTGCGCAGCGATTACATGATGGGTCTGAAGCGCACGCAGTATCGCGGATGTGAACTGATCCACCATGCGGGCGGTGTCGTAGGCGGGACGTGTCAGATGTTGTCGGTGCCCGAATACGGCGTCGACATCGTGTTGTTGAGTAACGGTGCGCTTCCTGCACCAGGAGCACTTTCGCTGCGCATGCTCGACATCTTGCTGGCCGACCGGACGCAGGCGTATCCGGTGCCAACGCCCGCGCCAATACCCTCATCTTCCGCGCTAGCGGGCATCTATCGCGAAGTGAATGGAGACGTCGTGTACGACATCGTCGAGCGCAGCGGCGCGATGACGCTCGGCGGGCCGCTCGAACCGAGCATCTCGTCACTGTACGAACTGGACGCCAAGGGTGACGGGACATTCCGGTTGCAGTGGGGCAACGATCCCTCACACCTGCGCATCACGCATTGCGGCCACACGGCAGTCTATCGCCGCGTCGAAATGACAGCGGGGATCGGCGCAGAAGACATCGAGTCTTTGAGCGGCGCTTATCTCAGCGAAGAAGCGGACGCTTGCGCGACGTTGCGCGCTTCGGCGCTGGATGAGCCGATGGACGCCAACATTAGCGTCGTCATGTCGCTGGTGATCGCGGGAAAGGCTGGGGAATGCCGCTATGACGTCTTCCCCGTCGACATCGATCTCTTCCGCTTCTCGCCGCGCGAGCCGAATGCCATGCTGTCGGGAACGATCGCCATCGTCAGGCACCCGGACACCGGGCTTGTGGCGGGGATTTCCGTCAGTACCCTCCGAACGCGAAACCTTCGATTCGAAAAGTCCTGAGCGTTGACATCAGCCGGGGAGGAGCCGAGGCCCCTCCCCACTTCATCGTTACCCGATACGAGAGAACGCCAGCCCCCGCGTGCGGGACGTGCTCAGCGAAAGCCGCGAGGCCTTGTCTTCACTGCGCTCAACCAGTACTGTGCCAGCGCTAAGCGCGGACGCATCGGCCGGTTCGAACGTCCAGACATCGCGGGTGAGCGCATTGAGGCGATAACGCACGTTACCCGTTGCACCGCGAATGGACAACGTCAGCGTTCCGTCCTCCATCGAGACGACCGCGTGTGCGTCGGCATCGTGACTGAAATACCGGCCGCACATCCCGTCGATCCCCAACGTCTCCACGGGTGGCGTGCCTTCATGGCGGCTGAGCGTAATGACGTGTCCGCTCTCGACGAAATCGATGGCGGGCACGTCGCCGGACGCCGAGCGCTCGTGAGGCACGATGCGCATCCGGGCACCGGCACCGTCGTCGATACGGTATCCGCGCTCGTCGGCAATCAACGGTTGCGGCGGGTGCGGCTGGTTGTACGGCGCCGCGTAGAACGCACCGTCCCTTTCCACGATTTCCACCAGTTGAAGCGGCTCGGTGGACAAATACTTGCCGACCAGACCAGGGTTTGCCGAAACCGGCTCCGCTGCCTGTCGCGGCGGGCCGAGCACTTCGTCGCCAAGGACGATATCGACAATCTCGGTCGCCAGCCCCACGGGATCGACCGACGCGCCGTTGCTCATCAGCACAATATCGAGCGCATGCGACGGCACCGTGAGCATCTGGCAGGTGCCGCCGAAGACGCCCCCGGCGTGATGAATCGTCTCGACGTTGCGATACGGCGTGCGCATCAACCCCAACGCATAGATACCGGTCTCGCCGCTCGAATACTTGGGCATCGTCAACATCTCACGCCACGTTTCAGGGCTTCCCAGTCGGTCAGGCCGACGCAGATGCGCAGCCCAGCGCAGCATGTCGTCGATGGTGGAGACGATGCCGCCCTCCCCCAGCACGTCGAGGCTCGGGAAGAGTCCGCGCAAATAGCCGCCTTCGCCGTCGGGCACATGCTGCGTAGCCATACGCGGACGGATACGCAGGTCGTCGCCGACGGACTCCGTATCGTTCATGTCCATCACGCGGAAGATTCGCGCATCGAGAAACTGCTCGAACGACATGCCGCTGACGCGCGCAACGATCTGCGACAGCAGGTGATAGCCCCCGTTGCAATACATCATGCGCTCGCCGGGCGGGAAATTGACGTCTTGCTGGCGCAGTTCGATTTCCAGCGGCATGCCGCGTCCGATCGCAGCGATGCCCTGTGTGATGACGGACAGGTCGAGATAGCAGCGATAGCCGCTGGTGTGCGTCATCAGTTGACGTAGCGTCGGCTCGCCCGCAGGCACCGGGACTTCCGGCAGATAGGTGCGAACCCCCGCGTCGATATCCAGCTTGCCGTCCTGCGCGAGCAGGAGCGCGGCGAGACAGGCGAAGTGTTTGCTGGTCGACCCGATTCGCATGCGGGTGGCCGGTGTGTTAGCCACCCCGTGTTCGAGGCTCGTCATGCCGAACCCCTTGCGGTACAGCGCTCGCCCGTCACGGGCGACGCCGACCACGAGCCCCGGCGCATCGCTTTTGTTGAATCGCGCCAGATGCGCGTCGAGGCGAGCGTGCAGGTCTTGTTGTTGCAAAGTCATTGGAAGGTCTCCGAGGATTAGAACGGCACCGTCAGCACGGCACCGAACGTGCGCGGACGCTCCACGCTGACCAGCGCCGGGCCACCCATCGGCATCAGGGCGGTGCCCGCGGCCAGCAGCGCGCGACGGTCGAACAGGTTGCGCAAATAGAAGTTCAGGCTCGCCTTGCCGAAGTCGATCCCCGCCAGCAGGTCGGTGACGGCGTAGCCCGGGAGCTGGTAATCGGGGCGACCTGTGCTGTTGCTGAAGCCCGAGTGACGACGGCCGACAATGCGCTCCGCAATGCCGACGTACGAGGCATACGAGCCGAGCGAGAAGTGGTACGTCCCCGTCAGCGTGGCGGAGAACTTCGCCGAGTTTGGCAGCGGGTCGCCCGACTGCGTGCCGGTCGACGCGTTGCCCTGCGTCAACTTGGCATCGATGTACGAGAAGCCGACGCCAAAATTCCAGTGTCGGTCGGGGCGGAAGCTGCTCGCCAGTTCGAAGCCCTTGATGCGCGCATTACCTGCATTGAGCACCTGATTGACACCCTCGATTGCGCCGAGCTGCTGTATGTTCTTCCACTCGATGTCGTAGACAGTGGCCGACAGCGACAGACGCTTATCGAACAGATCGGCCTTGTAGCCAGCTTCGTACGTCCAGAGCGTGTCGGGCTGGAATGTGGCGTTGCCGTTGCCGGGCAACCCGGTGATCGGGCTGACGAGCTGCGCGTTCGGTCCGCCCGGGCGATAGCCGCTGGCCGCACGGACGTAGACGTTGCTGTTCTCGGTCAGGCCATAGCTGGCCGTCAGCATGTAGGTCTTGCTGGTGTCCGACGAGGGTGCCGAAATCGTCTGCATCGGTCCGCCCAGCAGCCCGCCGGTGGTCTGTTCAAAGTTCTGGTTATTGTGAGCAATTCGCATGCCGCCAGTCAGCGCCAGTCGCGGTGTCACGTGATACGTCAGATCGCCATACGCCGCGTATTCGGTGTAGGTGCTCGGTGCCGTGAGCGACGAAAGATATCCCGACGATCCATCGGCAAACCCCGCCACGATCCCCTGATCCGACTCGCTTCGCTCACGCGTGAAGAAGAGTCCCGCAATCCATTCGAGTTGACGATTACCGGGCGACGTCAGACGAAACTCTTGCGTCACCTTGTTCGTCGACGCAATATTCGCCGCTACGACCGAGTTCAGATTCAGTCCCTGCGCGGCCAGCGCTGGCACGTAGACCACCGACAGATCCTGCGGCGCATTCGTCTTCACCGACTGATACGACGTGATCGAGTTGAAGCGCGACCATCCGAAGTCATATTCCAGGCCGAGCGAGTAAAGCTGCACGTTCTGATGGAACGGCTCGGGCGCATAGATGCGCGTGGTCAAATCGCCATCGACAGGCTTGCCGCTGTTGTCATAGGCGACGTAGTTCGGCGCGTTACGGTTGATGTTCTGGGTGATCGCGCTCAGCCGCACGGTGAACTGACTCGTGGGCGTCAGCAGCAGTGAGGCGCGCGCACCGTATGTGTCGCCCCGGTCGACCCGCGTGCCCGCCTGCGGCCCGACGGCGTCGATATATCCGGCATCGTGCTGACTGAACGCCGACACGCGCACGGCCGCCACATCGTTCTTGATGGGGATGTTGAGGACTGCGCTGGCGGTATTGCCGATGCCACCGTGCTTGGTCGTCGACAAACCCGCGCTCGCCTGCCCCGAGAACGTGTTGGTATCCGGCTCGTTGGTGACGTACTTCAGCAACCCGCCCATCGCGCCTGCGCCGTAGAGCGTGCCCTGCGGCCCGCGCAGCACTTCGATGTGGTTCAGATCCAGCAGGCTCATGTCCAGCGCAAACGTCGCGCCTTGCGAGAACAGCGTGCTTCCGCCGAAAGCGACGTCATCGACATAGACGCCCACGGTCGGTCCCGTTTGCTCGCCGGTCGTCACGCCGCGCATGCTGATCTGTCCCGCACCGCTGCCGCCCTGCGTATTGAGGTCGACGCCAGGCTCCGACGAGAGGAAATCCGACATGGTCTTTGCGCCGCTCTTCTGCAACTCCTCCGCCGAGATGACGTTGATCTGCATCGGCACTTCGCGTGCCGGTTCGCGGCGACGCGTGGCCGTCACCACGACGGTGTTGAGCGTCGCGCCGTCCTTGGCCGTGGCCGGGGTCACGGTTTGCGCTGCGCCGGGGGCGACTGCATTTGCGTCGGCCGACGGGTTGGCCGTCACGGTGGCGCTCTCCGCCTCAGCACTGACCGCCGACGCGGCACCGGGCAGCGTCACGGTCTGGGCATGGCCATAGGCCGATGCCAGCCCCAACAGTGAACCGACCAGCCAGGTGCCGCCGTTGGGTCGAAGTCTGAATCGGTGCAAAGTGCCTGCGGTCTGCCTGCGATGCTGTCTGATTGCCACTGTCGTCTCCTCCGGGGGTTTCCGCGCTTCGGTCATCGTCGATGCCTTCGCGGTATGGATCGTTTGCGCGGTGCGTCCACGCTCATCAGAGTCTTAGCTCTGGCATGAACGTTATTTGTGCGATATTTCTGGTTCATGTGGACTTTGTATCGCGCGTGAAACATAGATCCCCTGAGCGCAGCGTCTCGCCCGTCCGGGCTTCAGGCGGACGGCACGTGCCTCCGGATGTTTCCGTCCTGAAACAATCTGTTGACGAAGCCGCTACATGCGCGCGGGATAATGGCCCGCATGTTCGAGATCTCTTCTACTGCACCGGCCGCCATCCCCATGCAAAAGCCATCGTTCGATTCCGCGTTCTATCGGCTGCTGTTCGTCATGCTTGTCATGGTGGCGATGACACAGATCGGCAGCGGATTGCTGGTCTACACGTTCTACTCATCGGCGGCATTCAAACCGCCTCCGGGGATGTCGACGGGGCTACAGTGGGGGCTTTCGGCCGCCGTGCAGACCGTGCCGCTGCTCATCTCTTCGTGGATCGGCGCGCGCATGTTGTCGGTCCCGTTCCGGTCGCTCGCCGCAGGCGCGGCGGAGTTGTCGCGCAATATGGACGCGCCGCCGATTCCCGAAGCGGGTCCGATCGAAGCGCGTCAGGCAGCGCGCGTCTTCAACTCGATGCAGGCGGCAATCCGACGTCAGGTCAATGACCGCAATCGCTTTCTGGCTGCGGTGTCGCATGACTTGCGCACGCCGCTCACGCGCATGCGTCTGCGGGTACGCACGCTCGAAGGCTCGGAGTTCAACGACCGGATGATTGCCGACATCGACGAGATGACGCAGTTGCTCGACGCGACGCTCTCGTTTCTTCGTAACGAAGCCGTTACCGAAGAGTTGAGCCCCATCGATATCGATGCGCTGGTGGATGCCATTGCCGAAGATGCGCTGGAGCGCGGGCAGAAGGTCTCGGTGCACGGTGCCATCGCACCGCTGTCCGCACAGCCGCTCGCGTTAAAACGCTGCCTGACCAATCTGGTCGCGAATGCCATCCGCTATGGCGGCGAGGCGCGCATCGATCTGATCGACGGCGAGAAGGAAGTGCAGATCGATATCGTGGATCGCGGCCCCGGCATTCCGGAACGCGATCTCGAACGGGTCCTGGAACCGTTCTTCCGGCTTGAGGGATCTCGCAGTCGCGACACGGGCGGCACCGGACTCGGGCTGGCCATTGCGAACGACGTGGTCAAACGTCACGCGGGCTCGCTGACGTTGCTCAACGCGCGAGACGGCGGGCTAATCGCGCGTGTGGTGCTACCGAGGCGATAGTCGTCGCACGAGCGTGAGCGCTAGCGCCGTCGTGTGTGTCAATGTCGATACACACTGCTCACAATCAGGCAATGCGGTCCCCATAGAGTGTGTGTGAAATGGCTTGAATGGCTTTCTTCACACCTCTGGACTCGCAATGAAGATCTTCGCGGCAAACCTTTCTACCGAAACAAATACATTCGCGCCGTGCCCCACGGGATGGGGTGGATTTCAGGAGAACGGGATCTACCGGGGCGACGCCAGCATCCGCGCGTCCGATAGCGTGGGCTACATGATGGCCGAGCTGCGTCGTCTCACCGAGTCGGACGGCCACACGCTGGCCGAAGGGCTGAGTGCAGAGGCGCAGCCGTCCGGCCCGGTGATTCGGGAAGTCTACGAAACGTTGCGCGACGAAATCGTCGCCGGTGTACGAGCCGCCTTACCGCTCGACGCTGTCGTACTCATGCTGCACGGCGCGATGGTGGCGCAGAACCACGACGATTGCGAAGGCGATCTGCTCGCGTGCGTTCGCGAAGTGGTCGGCCCGGATGTCCCCATTGCCGCGACACTGGACCCGCACTGCCACTTCACCGAGCTGATGCAGTACGCGGCCAATGTTCTCATCGCGTACAAGGAATATCCCCACACCGACGGCATCGACCGACTGCATGAGGTCTATCGACTCGTGACGCAAGCCGCCGAGCGGAAAATCTCCCCCGTCACCGCAGTGCACGATTGCCGGATGGTCGGCGCATGGCACACGACGACGGAGCCGATGGCGGGCTTCGTTCGGCGGATGAAGTCGTTTGAGGGGAACGACGGCATTCTGTCCGTCTCGTTGGGTCACGGCTTTCCGTGGGGCGATGTGCCCGAGGCCGGGGCGAAGCTTTGGGTCGTGGCGGACGGCGACCCGGCGCGTGCCGCTGCGCTGGCGCATCAGTTGGGTAACGAGTTCTGGGCGTTGCGTCACGAGGTGCAGCCCAAGTGGCTCGACCTCGATCATGGACTCGATGTGGCGCTTGCCGTCGACACCGGCCCGGTGGTTGTAGCGGATGTGGCGGACAACCCGGGCGGCGGTGCGCCGGGCGACAGCACCTTCATCCTTCGAAGGATTGTCGAGCGGGACATCCCCAACGTCGCACTGGGTTGCTTCTGGGATCTCGGCGCTATTCAGATCTGTGCGGACGCCGGTGTCGGTGCCACGCTCGATCTTCGGATTGGCGGGAAGTGCGGCACTGCCTCAGGCGATCCCATCGATCTACGGGTCACGGTACGCGCTGTGCACGACACGCACTCGCAAAGCATTCGCGGCATGTCGATTCCGTTGGGACGTTCGGTCTGGGTGGAAGGCGCTAATGGGCTGGACATCGTGCTCGTTTCCGTACGAACACAAGTCATTGGCGTCGACGCGTTCACCGGTCTCGGCATTGCGATGGATGCCAAGCGTCTCGTCGTCGTGAAATCGACGCAGCACTTTCAGGCCGAATTTGCGCCTCGCGCGAAGGCCATCGTGCATCTCGCGGCACCGGGCGCACTGACGCCCGACTTCGCCGCGCTTCCCTATCGACACCGCAGCCTCAAGTACTGGCCTCGCGTCGAGAACCCGTTTGTTTGATTCGACGATTCGTCTGACGATTTGCCGGGCTTCGCCAAAACTCCGGCAAATTTTTGCCCTTCCTCGCGAAGGGCATTTTTTTGTCAGAACCTGTCGGCACGAAACGGCGTCGGGTCGACCAGTGTCCGCTCACCCGAGATCATCTCCGCGATCAGACGGCCCGTCACCGGCCCGAGCGTCAGACCGTGATGCGCGTGACCGAAAGCGAACCAAAGATCGCGATGCCGCAGCGCCGGGCCGATGATCGGCAGCATATCGGGCGTGCAAGGACGGCTGCCCATCCACGGCTGCGGTTCGACAGGCGTGCCGAGCGGGAACACGCTTCTGGCCAACGGCTCCACCGCCGCGAGTTGAACCGGTGTGCGAGGGGCGTCACGCAACGCAAGTTCAACGCCGGTCGTCAGACGAATGCCCTGATTCATCGGTGCCATTACGAAGCCACGCTCGGCATCCAATACCGTTTGGTTCAACGTTGCACCGTTCTCGGGGCGGAAATGCCGGTGATAGCCGCGCTTGGCGACTAACGGCAGTCGATAGCCCAGCGCATTCGTGACGGCATCGGACCACGGCCCCATCGCAACGACCGCGTGTCGACCTTCGATCTCGCCGACTTCCGTTTGCACGCGCCAGTGGGGCTTCAACGTGGTGGCGTCCCCCCGGACGATGCGTCCGCCGAGCGACGTGAAGTGCTGCGCATAGCGACTCACCAGTTCGCCAGGATCGCGTATCGAGCCGGAGGCCGTGTAGCGAATCGCGCCTGCCAACGTTGTCGCAAGCGACGGTTCGTCGCGTTGGAGCTGCGCGGCGTCGAGCCGCTCGAACGGTACGTCATACTCGCTTCGCCAGCGCTCGGCTTCGCGGGATGCCGCGTCGAACGCGCCTGCCGTATGGAATATCTTCAGCCAGCCGCCGTCGCGCAGCAGATCTTGCGCACCCGCACGTTCGATCAGGGCGTTGTGCTCCGTCAGACAATGCTCGATGAGGGTGCTGTAATGACGGGCGATCTGCACATGACGATGCGGCGCTGAGTGGTGCCAGTAGCGCGCGAGAAATGGCGCGATCCCCGGCAGTGCCGCCAGGTGATAGCGCACGTCCGTGGACCGATTGCGCGCATAACGAAGCAGCGTTCCGATGTCTCTGGCGAACGCATACGGATACACGCCTTCGCGCTGTATCAGCCCGGCATTCCCGTAGGACGTCTCGCGTCCGGGCGCGGCACGGTCGACGAGGACCGTGTTGAGGCCCCGACGCTGGAGATGGATCGCGGTGGAGGTGCCGACAATGCCTGCACCGAGCACAAGCACGTCGACTTTCATGCCAGCGCCGTCACGGCAATCTCTACGTCGAAACCGGCGCGCATCAGCAGCGATTGAACGCACGCACGCGTGGGGGCATGCCCGTCCGGGACCCATACGTCCCACACGCGGTTGAATTCGTCGAAATGACGCGCGTCGGACAGCCAGATGTTGGCGGTCAGGAGACGCGTCTTCTCGATCCCCGCCTCGGCCAGCAGCGCGTCGATGTGCTTGAGCACTTCGATGGTCTGATCGGTAATCGTCGCGCCCGCCGTATCCGGTACCTGACCGGCGAGATATACAACCCCGTTAGCCACAACCACCTGACTCATGCGGCCGTTGGTTTGCATGCGCGTGATGTCTTTCTTCATGGTTCGAACTCGAAAAAGAGAAGTGAATGAACGGCCGCTAACGTAGACTCGACGGATTCGCGGCGGCGCGAATTATCATATATGAGAACTAACATTCTCGTATACGAGAAAACACCGACACCGTAACGAGATCAATGACGCTGTGTTTTGTTCGGAGGATATGAACGGGACATGGTCAGTGAAGTGCTATGACGCCACCTACACGAAAGAAGACGCCGACGTCGGCTAAGCGGAATCAGGCCCGCAGGGAAGACGGACAGGTCAGTCAGATCAGCCATCAGACGGTGGGTGCACGGCTGCGCAATGCGCGTGGCGCCCTTGGACTGACACTCAAGGCACTGAGCGAGCGCTCAGGCGTGGCCGTCTCCACCATATCAAAGGCGGAGCGCGGCGACATCGCGCTGACGTACGACAAATTCGGTGCGCTGGCACGCGCGCTGAATCTGGACTATTCGGCAATCTTCGGCGACGAGGAGGCAGCACCCGGCGGCGCGATGAGTCCGTCGTTTACTGCGGCGGGAAAGCAGGCGATCTACGAGACGCCGAACTATCGTTACGGCATGATCGCCTCCGATCTGCACGACAAACGCATGGTGCCGATGCGTGCGCACATCCGCGCCCGAAAGCTGGAAGACTTTCCCGACTACATTCGTCACGCCGGTGAGGAGTTTGTTTTCGTCCTATCGGGCAACTTGCTGTTGCAGTTTGAGAACGGTACGGCGTTCCGGCTCACACCCGGCGACAGCCTCTACTTCGACAGCGGCGTGGGGCATGTGTACCTGAGCGAGCACGAGGACGGCGTCGACGCTGTCGTCTGCTGTGTGGATATGAATGTGGCGCATCCGGTGTTGTGAGTGCTCGCCACTAGCCACGTAGCGCGGAACGCGACTGGAGAATGGTGTTGGCGAATTCCACAAAACCGGCGCCCCCCGGGCCACGCGTGATCCATCGCGGAGAAACCGGTAATTGCGGCAGATAATCCGTCACCGTGCTCACGCCCACCGTGTGTTTGAAAAACTCGAACATGGGCGCGTCGTTGGTGGAGTCGCCGGAATAGGCGACTAA
Organism: Pandoraea sp. NPDC090278; assembly: GCF_044772185.1. Lineage (NCBI taxonomy): Bacteria > Pseudomonadati > Pseudomonadota > Betaproteobacteria > Burkholderiales > Burkholderiaceae > Pandoraea > Pandoraea sp. NPDC090278. Next base: position 195,585 of record NZ_JBIVYJ010000005.1, read on the forward strand.
TTCGCGGCTTGATTCGGCATCAATGCCGTATGTGTCGGCGAGAACGCGCAGTGACATCGTCAACTTGTCGTAGCCGCCAACCCAGCCGAGCACCCACAGGTTGTTTATCGTCGCATCGGCACCTGCCTGCCTCAGCGCCTTGACGATACGTGCATCGGTATCCGTCCCCGAACGGCGATAGGCGAGGCTCGTAAGCCGAAACACCTGATCGTCGGCCTGTTGTGCCTCTGGCACTGCGGCTTCGACGGCCTGTGCAATGGTCTTCAGTTGTTCGCGCACCTGTTCGACGCTATCGGGCGAATGCCAGAAATGCCGCTCGACCTGGTGCCCGTCCGGACTTCGCTGCAAGAACAAACCACCATTTTCGGCAATTACACCGTCAACGGGCCACATACGCGCCATCTGGTCGCACCACCCGGCCGGGGCCGCAGTGACCGGCACCACACGAATACCACCGGCTTCCAGTTGCGCCAGCGCGGTGTACGTTTCGGCGGGCAGGCGGCCTTGATAGGTCAACGTCTCGTCCATGTCCGTAAGCACGAATCTGACGCTCGAAAATTGATCTGCTGTTGCCAGGAAAAGGGGTTGCATGGTGAGCGGTTGGCAAAGGGAAGGCAGCAGATTATGCGGGGCCATTCGATAACGGCTTTGGCGAATTTTGAAAATGCTTATCGCTATTCGTTGTTAGCGAATGGAGATATCGAACTGCACTTTACCGGTGGTGGCCGGTATGACCGATGTGACGGTGTCTAACGACCGACGGTAGATCTCAGCGCCGCCGTCAGCGATTGAATGGCAGCTTTGGATTGCGCGTCTCTCAGATGGGTGTACAACACAACATCTCGCTCTGGCAACGCAGGCAACCCCAGACGCGCTGCCATGTCCACCGTGCCGCGCGGCGCCACCCGACGGCCCAGCGCCGCGACACCCAGACCGGCCGACACCGCCGCGCCGATGGTGTTCACGCCACCGCCGACGAATGCCTCCGTCCACGCAACGCCTGACGCTTCGAGCGATCTGAGCGCCATCGCGCGAACGCTGCACGGCTGCGGCTGTGTCGCGATACGGATCGGCTCACCGGCCCGGTGCTCGAAATCCGGCGCACCGAACCAGCCAAAGCGCTCCTGCAAGATCACTTTGCCGTCGTGACGTCGGCTGTCGTGGCGCAGAACAACCGCGACGTCAATATCGCCATCGTCGAACGCCACCAACAATTCGCGCGATGGCGCGACACGGATGTCGAGCGTCAGGCCCGGGTCGGCCCGGCCAACGTGCCGCAATAGTTGCGGCAGCTCGGCGCCCACGATGTGGTGGCTAATGCCCAACAACATTCGTCGCTGTTTGGGCGCGAACACGTCCATCGCCCCCTGGTGCGCGGCGACCAGCATCCGTGCGCCGTCAAGGAACACACCGCCGTCCGCAGACAGTCGGACGCGTCTTGGCGTACGCTCCAGCAACTTGCGTCCCAGCGCCTCTTCCAGACGCTTGATCTTCACGCTGACGGCCGATTGGGTCGTGTCGAGCACTTCGGCCGCGCGGGTGAAGCTTTGCAGATCCGCTGTCAGGACGAAGGCTTGCACCGCTTCGATGTCGAGGGATTTCATCGGATCAATCATTTCGAAACACGATCACTGAAATATAAATCATTCTATTTTTCAATGACTCGCTTTTCGCTATGGTGAGGACTCGACCTTCCCTTTTTCGGGTTCCTCCATGCTGACCGCTCACTATCTGCACCGCCTGCCCGCCGACTATGATCTGAACGCCATCCGCGCGCGCGGCAAGACGCGCGGCGCCTTATGGGACGATGCGCCCGACTTGTATTTCAAGGGCTTCCTGCTGCGCGAAGCGGGCAAGCACGGCGCGACGGAGAACAGCTATTCGTCGCTCTATCTCTGGCGCTCGGATCAAGCTTTCGCCGACTTCCTGCTGGCTGATCGCTACCGCAACGTGACTGCCAGCTTTGGCCGGGCAGCCATCGAGACCCGCGTGGTCCTCGATGCACGCAGAGGCCACGCGCCGCAGACACGGTTTGTCTTCGAGGAGACGGTCGACATTACGCGCGACGCCGATCTGGGACAGGCCTTCCTGCGTGAAGTGGAGCGCAACGCAGCGGCGGCGGTCCGGCCGGGGCGCGTCGCGTCCGTGACGGCGTTGGACACACTGAACTGGCGCGTCTCGCGATACGTTCTGGCCGAGTCCTATGACGCCAGACCCAGCGACGCCGCGATTGCGTACGAAGTGGTGCACTTGTCCAGTCCGTTGCTACACACTCTTTCGGAGGGGCGGTCGTCATGAACCGGCTTCGATATGCGATTGCGCATGTGCTGGGGTTGACGCTCGTCTGCGCGATCGTGTCCGCGTTGGCACTGGGTCTGGCGATGCTCGTTCGCCATTGGCATCTGTTTGGCTGACGACCCTCGGTGGAGATACCGAGAAGCGAAGAGCGCTGGCTGCCCAGATGTGGCAGACGAATATCCTCTGCCACACCTCATACGCTTTGCGTCCCCCAGCGCCGCACCGTCCATCGGGCGAGCGTATCGAAGACGAGATGCTCCACGAGCAGGCCGATCAGGATAACCGTCAGTAGACCAGCGAATACGCGGTCGGTGTATAGCTCGTTGCGGTTCTGATAGATGTACCAGCCCAGTCCGTCTGCGCCGGTGTTCGCCCCGAAAACGAGTTCGGCGGCGATCAGCGTACGCCACGCAAAGGCCCAGCCCACACGCAGCCCGGAAAGCACCGACGGCAGTGCTGCGGGCGTCAATATCCAGGCGACCTGCCGCAATCCCGACAGGCCGTAGTTGCGTCCGATCATGCGCAGCGTGGGTGAAACCGATTCGAACCCCGTGTAGATGCTCAGCGACAGGGGCCATAGCACGGCATGCACCAGCACGAACAGCAGGCTACCCGTACCCAGCCCGAACCAAAGCAGCGCCAGCGGCAGCAGTGCAATCGACGGAAGCGGGTTGAACATTCCTGTTAGCAACGAGAGCAGATCGCGCCCGACGGCGCTCGACATGGCCAGTGACGTCAGGGCGAATGCGCACAGCACACCTAGGCCGTAACCTCGCAGCAACATCCAGAGCGACGTGCCTGTACGCGCGAATAGCTCCCCGCTTACCGCACTCTCCCACCAGGCACGCGCGGTGGGGCTGGCGCCGGGCAGCAGCAGATCGTTGTCGACCCATCGGGCCGCGATTTCCCACAACACGAGCAGCACAACACCGATGATCAGCTTTCTCCAGACACTCGGACTCACCGCCCGCCAACGAACTTGCCTGCCCGCCGCTTCGTTGTCTTTTCCGTCAGTCGGCAGATCGGCCGCACGTACCCGCCCTTCGTCAGACGCGCGTGGCGTCCTCGGAAAAATTCTTTCGGGACGGCGCGGTGCCCGAATTGGGACCGTCTTGGGCAAAAGCGAGCTCATGCCGCCTCTCCTGTGCTTTGTGAAGGCAGTGGTTCGCCGAAAAGCAGATCGTGAATACGTGCACTCGCACGCCGGAAGTCAGGGGATGCCACCTCGTCGAGTCCGAACGTTCCGGCGTCGAGTTCGGCGCGTAGACGTCCCGGCTGACCGTCGAGCAGCACGATCCGGGTGCCGACGACAAGCGCTTCTTCGATGGAATGCGTCACGAACAGGAGCGTGACACGCGTGTCTTCCCACAAACGCAGTAGTTCCTCCTGCATGCGTGTACGGGTGAGCGCGTCGAGGGCGGCGAAGGGTTCGTCCATGAGCAACACGCGGGGTCGCACCGCCAGTGCGCGGGCAATGGCCACGCGCTGCTTCATACCGCCGGAGAGCGTGTGCGGGAATGCGTCGGCAAATCGGGAGAGTCCGACCTTTTTCCAAAGTATCGAGGGCAAGCTCACGTGCTTCGCGACGCGAAAGTCCTTTGCCGACACGCAGCGGAAACATCACGTTCTGCGCGACCGTTTTCCACGGCGCGAGTTGGTCGAACTCCTGAAAAACCACCATCCGGTCGATGCCCGGCTTGGCGACGGATTGTCCGTCGAGCACTATTTCACCGCGTGTCGGCTTGACGAAGCCGCCGATGGCCTTGAGCAAAGTCGATTTTCCGCAACCCGACGGACCAAGAAGCACCAAACGGTCGGCGTCATAGACATCGAACGATATGTTGCTCACGCCTGCGACATGGCGACCCTTCGTACGAAACTCGATATCTAGTTCGCGCACCTCGAGCACACGCTCGCCGAGGACTTCTCCGGGGGTAGAGGCAACGTCGGCGTCACCGCCCGCTTGCTGCAGGGGTTGTAGGGCGCTCCTCGCTCTCATCTCAACTACCCTGCCCCAGCGCAGGCTCGTCGAAGAAGTAGTCCTTCCAGGACGTGGGTTTGTGACGCACCGCCCCCACGCGCTGCATGAACTGCGCGAGTCCGAGCGTGTTCTGGGGCGTAATCGAGAAATTGACCTTTGGGTCGGTGATGATGCTCACCAACAGCTTCTTGTCGGTTTTCGACTGATTCACGCGCAGATAGGTATCGGCTGCGGCGTCCGGCTGCCGCTTGACGAAGTCCGCCGCACGGGCAAGCGCGAGAACGAAGGCCCGGTACGTCTTCGGGTTGTCGTTGCGAAACTTTTCCGTGGCGTAAAGCACCGTGGCTGAACTGGGGCCGCCGAGGACTTCATAGGAATCGAGCACGATATGTGCGCGCGGATTGGCCGTCAGCTCTTGTTCCTGGAACGGCGGCGTGCCGAAGTGCCCCGTAATCTCCGTGCCACCGGCAATGATCGCCGCCGCGGCATCGGGGTGCGACATCGTCTGCGTCCATTTGTCCAGTCGATCAAAGGCACTATCGCCCCACAGTCTGGCCGACGCGTACTGAAGCACCCGCGATTGCACGGAGACCCCCACGGCTGGCAGCGCAATACGGTCCCTCTCCGTAAAGTCGGCGATGGTTCGAATCTTCGGATCGTTGCTCACGAGGTAATACGGCAAGCTGCCCAGCGACGCCACACCCCGCACGTTCTGACGCCCGTAGGTCCGATCCCACACGGTAATCAGCGGTCCCACGCCAGCGCCAGCAACGTCGATGGCCCCGGAGAGCAAGGCGTCGTTGATGGCCGCACCGCCGGACAACCTCGCCCAGTCGACCTTGACGTCGACGCCCAGCTTGCGGCCTTCCTGTTCGATGAGCTGCTGATCACGTACGACATTAAGTAGCAGATACACAATGCCGAACTGTTCGGCGATCCGGATGCGCCCTTCGGCATGCGCGGCCGGTGCCGCCAATACGCAGGACAGACCCACCAACAGCACGCGTGTCAGACGCGGGGGATGGCGAAGCAATGAAGCCAGAGCAAAGCGCATGAGCGACGTCGACCTAAGAGGAACCGGAGAAACACCCAAAATAGCGGCGGCGCCCGGCGCAGGTCAACGAAGCGAATCACACAAGGTTATGGCATTGCGGCATAAGCCCGACCGACGCACCGGATCACCTTCACTCGTTGCCGATCAGCGCGAGCTTCGTCGCCCCCACGCGCTGAGCCGATGCCATGACCGCCGCCACATCGCGATACGGCACGCGACGCGCCGCATGCAAGTGGATCTCGGCCTGCACCGGGGCGCGGGCCACCGCCGTCAGTTGATTCTCCAACGCCCTCCCGTCGGGCACCGCAGCCCCGTTCCATAGCGTCACGCCGTCGTCACCGATATCGATGCGTACGACTTCAGGCGGTGCGGCGGGCGGCGCATTGCCCACCGGCAGATTCATCTTCACGGCGTGCATCTGGATCGGGATCGTGATGATGAGCATGATCAGCAGAACCAGCATGACGTCGATGAGCGGCGTCGTGTTGATGTCGACCATCACCTCCGGCTCGCCCCCGGCCTTGCCCTGCGATACGTTCATTCCCATAGGTTCATTTCCATAGGTTCATTTCCATAGGTTCATTTCCATAGCAGGTGCTTAGCCACCGCGCGCGGGCGGCTGCGTGATGAACGACACCTTGTCGATACCCGCGCGCTCACACAGCGTGATGACGCGGCCGATGAATTCGTACGGCGTCATCTGGTCGCCGCGCACATGCACGGTGGGCTGCGGCGTCTGTACCGACACACGCTTGAGCGCCGCCAGCAATTCCGGGCCATCCATAGGTGTCTCGCCCAGGAAGAAATCACCCTGCCGGTTTACCGCGATCTCGATGCTTTTGGGCTGCGTCTGCAGCGGCTGCACGGTCTCTTTGGGCAACGAGAGCGGCACGGTGTGCGTGACGACCGGAATGGTGATCAGGAAGATGATCAGCAGCACCAGCATCACGTCCACTAACGGCGTGGTGTTGATGTCTGCGATCACCTCGTCTTCGTCCTCGCGGGACTTGGTACTCATGGCCATGACAGGCTCCGTACGTTCAACCGGCCGCGCGCACGCCGTTGCGCCCGGGTCGCTTGCCGCCAGCGAGCAGCACCGTATGGAGCTGCGCACCGAAGCCGCGCACGCGCTCCATAACCGCCTTGTTGCGTCGCACGAGGAAGTTGTAGCCGAGCACGGCAGGGACCGCCACGGCCAGACCGATAGCCGTCATGATCAGCGCCTCTCCGACCGGCCCGGCCACCTTATCGATGGACGCCTGCCCGGCTACGCCGATGGCCGTGAGCGCGTGATAGATCCCCCACACCGTGCCGAACAGGCCGACGAATGGTGCCGTGGAGCCGACCGTACCGAGGAATGCGAGTCCATCCTGCAAACGATTGGAAACGTTGGTAATGGCGCGCTCGATCGACACGTCGATCCAGGTATTGCGATCGACCGCTTCGAGCAACGCCTCTTCGTGATGCTCGCTCGCCTCGATACCGGCCTCGGCGATGAAGCGAAACGGCGACGCTTCCTCCAGTTGCGCCGCACCGGCCGCCAGCGAGGGTGCGCTCCAGAGTTGCTCATCCGCACGACTGGCGCGACGGTTAGCACGGAACTGCTCGAAGAACTTGGTCACCATGATGTACCAGCTACCCATCGACATGATCACCAGCAACACGAGCACGAAGCGAGCCACGAAATCGCCTCCTTCCCACAAGGCGCTCAGGCCATAGGGATTCGTCACGTTCGTGACGGCATCAGGCGAAGGAGGAGGCACCGGCTGCGCGCTCTGCGACGCGCCGGGCAGCACGGGCTGTGCGGGCGAAGTAGCCGCAGCGCTTGCGGCCTGCGCATGTGCAGTGTCCGGTGCGATCAGCGCACCGGCGCTGGCCATCGCAATGGTCGTACTGGCCGCCAGTGCGGCAAAGAAACGCATGTTCATAGAGACTCCATGACTACCGAAAATTAACGAAATCGTTGTCTTGACGAATGTGGTCTGCCAGCGCAGTTGGTTTGACTCGCCGTCAGTTCAGGTTGAACGAGAACGGCACCTGCACACGCACCGACTGGCCTTGCGAAATGCAACTGAAGCGCCGGACGGCGTTCAGCGCAGCGCGGTCCAGCACCGGGTCCGCCGAACGCATCACCCGCTCGCCCGATACGCGCCCGTCCGTGTCGACGGAAAATTCCACGAGCACGTCCCCCGTGATGTTGTTTTCCAGTGCCTCGCGCGGGTAGCGCAGCGACGCCCGCACCTGGTCCGAGTTGGGGCACACCACGCCGACTTCCCGATTGACCGGCTTCGTGGCAGGCGCGGGTGCCGCCACTGGCGCAGGGGTCGGGTTGGTCGGGGCCACCGGCGTCGACTGGATCGAGACCGTCGACGGCGTGCTCACCACGGGCACTTCCGGCGGCGCCACGAACGGCCGCGGCGGCGGCGCGACCTTCGGCGGTGCCAGCTTCACCACCGGAGGCGGCGGTGGGGGCGGAGGTGGCTTCACGGGCGCGATGAGACGCGCCTCAATCGGTTGTTGAATGACCGCCACGACCTGCGATGCCAGACCATTCAACAACCCGTAGATCAGTGCGGCGTGCAACGCCAGCACCAAGGCAATGCCGCCGAACCGGCGCAGAGGACTTTGCGCGCGCCCACCGAAGCGACGTGGGCGGTATGAACCGTGTGCGTGGCCGGTGACGGCCCGCTCGGGAGAGAGTTCGCCAAGCATGGTTTGACTTCCGTGTGCGTGAGTGTCGGTCATGCTCAGAACGGAACGCTCACTTGCATACCGATCGTGCGAGGCTGAATGACGGAGACCAGCGCGCTGCCGCCGAGCGGCACGAAGTTCGTATTCGCCGACAGCAGACCGTTGCGGTTGAAGAGGTTGCGCACGAAGAACGACAGGCTGGCGTACCTCAGGTCGACCCCGAGCTGCAAATCGGTAACCGCGTACGACGGCAGCACGAAGTCGGGCGTGCCCGTCGATCCCGAGAAGCTCGAATGGCGCTCGCCCACGAACCGCTCGCTGATGCTCGCGGATGCCGGATTGCCCGCCAGTTGGAATCGGTATGTCGCGCCGATGGAGGCCGCGAACTTTGGCGTGTTCGGCAGCAGATCGCCCGTGCGAGAACCGACTTCCGCGCTCCCATCCGTCAGGTACGCGCGGATCGCCGCCATCGACGCATTGAACGAGAGTGCCGACGTGGCGCGCACCGCGCCGGAGAGCTCCAGCCCCTTGATGCGGGCATTACCGGCGTTGACGAGTTGTCCCACGCCGTCAATCGCCCCGTACTGCTGGATGTTGCGCCATTCGATGTCGTAGGCAGACAGCGCCACCGATAGCCGTTTGTCGAACAGATCGGCCTTGTACCCCAATTCGTAATTCCACAACGTGTCGGGTTTGAACGTGGGACTCCCCGACACGAGCGTGCCGGTCACCGCACTCACGGCCATGCTGTTCGGGCCACCCGGGCGGTACCCGCTGGCTGCGCGCGCGTAGACATTGCTCGTGGGCGTGAGCTTGTAGCTCGCGGTGAACATGTAGGTCTTGCTCGTGTCGGACGACTCGCCCGGCGACGAGAGCGGCATCGGCACAAGCAACCCTGACGTGTTCTGCCGATAGTCCTGACTGTTGTGGGCGATACGAACGCCCGCCGTCAGCGCCACGCGCGACGTCACGTTGTAGGTGATATCGCCATAACCTGCGATCTCCTGGTACGTCGTCGAATAGCCGAGGTTTTCCAGCGGCGGCGGCGTGAAGCCGCCGACCAGCGTCGCGTTGTACACCTGCTGCTGCGAGCTGCGCTCATGGTCGTAATACGCACCGGCGACCCACTCGATAGTGCGATTGCCCGGCGACGTCAGACGAAACTCCTGCGTCACCTTGTTGGTGTTGACATCCGAGCGAGCGCCCACCGTGCTCGCGTTGACGCCGCCTGCCGCGAGAATCGGCACGTAAAAAGACGTAAAGTCCGCGTTCGAGACCGTGCGCAGCGACTGATAGGCAGAGATGGCATTCAACCGTGCCCATCCGAAGTCGTACTCGGCATTGGCCGTGAAGAACTGATTGCTCTGATGGTACGGCTCGGCCTGATCGAGCTGGCGCGTGAGACGGCCGTAGACCGGCTGGCCGTTCATGTCGTAGTTCACATAGTTCTGGCCGCTCGCATTGATGTTCTGCACGGTCGCCGTCAGGCGAAACGTGAGCTTGCTGGTCGGCGTGACCAGCAGCGATGCGCGAAGGCCGGTGGTGTCGTTCTTGTTGATGCGCGAACCGCCCGCCGCCCCGACCGCGTCGACGTAACCCGCATCGTGGGTGTTGAACGCCGCAATGCGCAGCGCAGCGACGTCCGTCTTGATCGGCAGGTTGATGACTGCGTTGACCGTGTTGTTGAACCCGCCGTGCCACGTCGACGACATCGTCGTGCCGACGTTGCCCGAGAAGCTCTCCGTATCGGGTTGATTGGTGACGTACTTCAGCAGTCCGCCCATCGCACCGGCACCGTAGAGCGTCCCCTGAGGGCCGAACAACAGTTCGATGTGATTCAGATCGAGCAACGCCATGTCGAACGCCAGCGAAGCACCACCGCCGGACACGGTATTCGATCCCAGTGGAACGTCGTCGACATAGACGCCTACGGTCGGGCCGACGTCCTTGCCTGCGGTGACGCCGCGCATCGAGATGGTCGCCTGGCCCGGACCGCCTGCGCTGTTGAACCCCACGCCCGGTTCTGTGGCGATGTAGTCGCTAAGCTTGGTGGCACCGGCCTTTTGCAGCGCGTCGGCGGATAGCGAGTCGACTTTCATCGGCACTTCGCGTGCCGGTTCGCGCCGACGATTGGCCGTCACTTCGACCGAGTTGAGCGTGACCGCGCCCCCTGCCCCCGCTGCGCTCTGCTCGCCCGACGGATTGGTCTGCACCGGTGCGGCAGGTGCCGCTGGCGCGACGGGTGCCGTCTGGGCGCTCGCGCTGGCTGCGATGAAGAACAACTTCATGACCGAGGCCGCAACCCAGGTGCGTCTGACGAAAATCGATCCCGGTACGACACGGCGTCGCTTGCTTCCCATTTCCCCATCCCCTCGTGATTTTGGTTTCCCGCCGATTGACATGAATGCGCCGACGATGCGGCAACTGCGGTATGGCCGGTTGCCGTCGCACTGACACCAATGTAGGGATCCAAATTTCGGGGCGCTTTTGCTGGTCGCCGGAAAACGTTGGCTGCCGTCCTTGAGCGACGGCGTGTCACATGGCCGTTACAGCGTGGCTGCGCCGTGGCGCGTGTCGCCCTGTGGCTGGGCATGTGCCTGCATGGCACGCAGGCAAACGGCGAACAGCACTGCGCTGGCGAGCGCGGCCGGAATGCCGAGCCAGGCCGTGCCTTTCAGGAGCGCATGGGGTGTGCCGTGCAAGGCGTCAGAGACGGCGCCGACGGCCGGGACCGAGATGGCCTGGAACATGTAGGTGATGAGCGAGGACGCGCCGATCACGCGTCCGCGCAGATGTGGCGGTGCAACGTCCTGAAGCAGCGTCGGTGTGAGCGCCGCGCCGGTGATGTAGGCGGCCAGAATGCCGGTCATCACGGCGACGAGCCACGTTGTTGTTGTGGCCGCCGACAAGCAAAGCAGCAGCCCCGCACCGGTCAATGCCATCGCGCACGCCACCACCACCGGCATGCGATGCCCGAAACGAGGTCGCAGGCCGCGTGCCATCAGCGCTCCCGCAATCACCCCGATCACCGACCCACCGCCGATAGCGATGCCGCTATACACGCCAGCCTGCGCCAGGTCGACATGGAAATAGCGAATCAGCGACACAGGTGCCCAACCGAGAATGGCGCCGACATAGAACGCCGACAGCGCGTAACCGAACAGCAGGCAGGTGAGCATTCGGCCCGAGCGACGCCAGTACTGGGCTACGGTCTCCGGTGCGACGTGGCTCGTTCGGGCACCCTCGCCCCCACGCGGCGGATGCCCGATCGGCACGAACAGGGCCGCGATGACCGGACCGGGCACTGCCACGATGAGGAACGCGAGACGCCAGGTGTCCATCGACAATTCCCGCGCCAGCGGCTCCGCCAGACGGAAGATCGCGCCCGCACCGGCAATGCCGAGCCCCGCGCCGAAGAGCGACATCGCGAAGAAGATCGTGTTCGCTGTCGTGCGCAGTCGGGCCGGAAACAGATCGGGGAGCAGACTGTAGACGACCGGTCCGAGCCCCGCCTCGCCCACGGCCAGCGTGAGCGTGCACAGGAAGAGCATCCAGCTTTGCGTGACAAGCCCACAAGCCGCCGTCCCCGCGCTCCACACCAGAATGCACACCACCATCAGCCACCGTCGATCCACGCGGTCGGCCAGCCAACCGAGTAGCGGCGAGGCAATCGCGCTGAAGAGAATCGGCCCGAATCCTACGATCAGCCCCAGCTCGGTGTCGCTTAGCTGGAAGTCCTGCTTCAGCGGCTCGACGGCCAGCGTCAGCATCTGCCGGTCGGTGATACCGAGAATCGCGATCAGCGAAAGGACCACCAGCGCATACCAGGCACGCCGCAGCGACGGCGTGCCTGGTAACGGCGTGCCCCATGCTTTGTCTTGCGTCCAACGTGGCTCGTTCATATCCGATTCATCCGACATCCTGCGCATGGGGAACCTCGCTTGGCTCGTTCAGATGGCGTTCTCGTCGAACGGCCACATCGGACGGCGCAGATTGCCGTAGTCTTCGGCGCGGAAGTCGAGGTTGAGCGAACCCGGCGTCTCGCAATAAAAGATCTCGCGGGCGAACAGGCCGAACAGCGCGCGGAAGTGCTGACTGGACTTCACCGCAACGATGTCGAAACGCTTGAGATCGATGCCGAAGTCCGTGAAGCAACTCGGACTGTAGGTCTGCTGGCGCGTGGAATTCACCACGACCGTCACGCCGTCGATATCGAGCACAGCGGCAAGTCCGAGCGCCGGGCCGGGAAACCGGAAGTCGTCGTCGTGCTGCGAGAACCCGTCGTTGACGGCAACCACCCTCGCGAGCACATCCAGCGGACGACCCGAGCGCGGTCCGGTCTTACCGCCCAGACGTAAGCGCACCATCGCTCCTACACCGGCGTCGCGGGCAAAGGTGACGGCGATCGGGTCCCACAGCATGCCCACCGCAACGTTGCGCAAACCCCGTTCAAGCACCGCTTCCAGGATGAACGTCGAATCCGAGCCTGCGCCGCCGCCCGGATTGTCGGCCACGTCGGCGATGACGAACGGACCGCGACCGTTCGACGGCGGTGCTGCCTGAATGCGGTCGAGGATCTCCGGCACCGACGCGTGCAGCGCGGCCGTCTCGTCGCGCACTGCGGCGAAGCGCCGGGCAAGGTCCTGCGCGTGCACACGCACCGTTTCAGACTGGCCGTCAGTCACGATCAGCACGCCTGCGCCCGTCTCCGGAAAATCGGACCAGGGAAAGCCATGAATCAGCGACACGGACAGGATGCCGTCACGGCCCTCCCGGTCCATCGCCGACTGATTGACTTCGGCCATGCGTGGCTCCGTCGTGAAGAACATGCCGAGCATCGGCACGCGTTCGAAATGCACCACCGGACGAATCTCGCGGCGTACCGCGCGTTCGGTCAGGTTCACGAGATCGACTGCACGTTCGTCGAAGTCGATGTGCGGGTAATACTTGCAGGCGAGCAGGATGTCGCAGTTCGCGGTCATGGCTTCGGTCACGTTCGCGTGCAGGTCCAGCTCGACGCCGATCACGACGTCCGGACCCACGATGGCGCGCGTGTGAGCGAGCAGATCGCCTTCGCAGTCGTTATAGCCCTGCGCCATCTGGGCGCCGTGCAACAGGTAGAGCACCGCGTCGATCTTGCCCGCCGCGGACAGATCGCGAAGGATCTCGTCGCGCAACGTCTCGTAGTCCGCCTTGCCACAAGGCGCGCCGGGCTCGGCGAACGCAAAGAGCGAACCGACGACCTCGTGCCCCCGGGCGCGCGCTTCGCGTACAAACACGCCGTAGCCGAGCAGATCGTTCGCGCGGGCATCGGGCACACCGCCTTCCGGGCGGTAGAGAATGCGCTCCTCGAAGGAATGCAGGCTCGTCGGAATCGGGGAAAAGCTGTTGGTCTCGTGCGCCATCGAGGCGACAAAAATACGCATGATCAATCCTGATCGGTAAGAAGTTCGATTGAGAGAGAAGAGAAGACGGAAGACGGGCGAACGCGTTACGGCAGCGCCCGCTTGTGAAAGCGACCAGCGACCATGACCACCCGTAGTGTTTCGTCGCTGCGTTCGAGTACGGAGATGTCGCGCAGCGGGTTGCCCTCGACGACCAGCAAATCGGCACAAGCGCCCGGGCGAATACAGCCCAGCCGCCCTTCCTGCCGCAGCAGGCGTGCGTTCACGGTGCAAGCGGAGCGAAGGATCTCGATGGCAGGCAGCACGCGCGCACGCAGCGTGAACTCAGTCGACTGGAGATCGCACAGCGCACCCAGCAGATCCGTGCCGAAGCCCATGCTCACACCGGCGCGGTGCATGATGTCCAGTCCCTGCATGGTGGCTGCCACCACACGCTCCATCTTGGCGAGGTTCGCCTCCGGCATCCCCATGCGCCGCCCGTGCGCATGCAATGCATGCTGAATCGCCATCGTCGGCACCACGAATGCGTTGCGTTCGGCAACGAGTGCCGCCGTCGAGGCATCGATCATCGTTCCGTGCTCGATGGAGCGCACGCCCAGCTCGACGCATCGGCGAATCGCCGCCGTCGGATGACAATGTGCCGCTACGTACTTGTCCATGCGCGTCGCCTCGTCGACCGCAGCGCGCACTTCGTCGTCCGAGTATTGACTGCAATCGAGCGGATCGGTGGGCGATACGACACCGCCTGACGCCATGATCTTGATGTGCGACGCCCCGCGACGCAGTTCTTCGCGAACCGCCCGACGCACGGCGTCGGCCCCGTCTGCGAGTACCGCAAGGCCATCCATGTGGCTTGCGCAGCCACACATGGCGTGCGCCGCATCCAGATCGTGGTCACCGGGACGCATATCGCCGTGCCCGCCTGTCTGGCTAAGCACTCGCCCTCCGTAGATCAGGCGCGGGCCTTGCAACAGGCCGTCCAGCAATGCGGTGGCTAGACCCACATCGCCGCCACCAACGTCTCGCACCGTGGTGAAGCCCCGATTCAGACAGCCGCCGAGAAAGCGCGCCGCGTAGTGGGCCAGATAGGTCCCCGGACGCTTGACGGCTTTCGATACGTCGAGCCCGGCGCCGTAGACATGTACGTGGGCGTCGATCAATCCGGGCATCAGCACGCGCCCGGCGCAATCGATCACCTCGGCCCCAACTGGCACCTTCAAAGCGGTCTCGCTGACGTCACTGATTTCACCATCGACTACCAGCACGTCGCAGCCAGGTCGCAAATCTTCCGACCAACCGTCAAATACATTAGCATTCCGAAATATTATTGTCGTCATTTCCGAAAAACGCCGAGAATCAGTTAAATATCCAGGATGCCTGTCCGGCAAGTTCCGGCATCTCGCCTCACCTGCCGGAAGCGCCGCGTGTCAGTCGGCCCGGCGCATAAAGCGAAGCCGCGTGTGAGCACCGGCCGGTTGTCCTTCGGCGTCGTGGAACGACACCAATCCGATCCGGCTGTGGATGCCACACATGGCCTCATCATTGAGACCGTCCGGGAGGAACAACCCGTCGGCGATGGGCGAGAGGCCGACTTCATACAGCGAGCCGCCATCGAACGCGAAGCGTCTGTTGAACTTGTCGAGCGCCTCGCCGGTCGCGGGCCAGACGAGTGAGCGGAACATCGCTTCGTCCATCACGCGCCAATCGCCCTGTACCGAGAGTCGCTCGTTCGCGACGTTAACCACGCGTAGATGCATCGGGTAATGCAGATAGTCGCCCGCATAGTCGGACATCGGGCGAGTGAGCGGTGTTCGGCGATACGGCACGACGCGCTCATGGCCCAGATGGGCGAGCGTTTCGAGCAACACACGATCGTGAAGTGCGTTGGCGCCCGGCCCCGTTCCCCCAGCGACGACGACCAGATCCAATTCGGGGCAAACCACGAAGGTGCTGGTCGTTCCGATGGTCGTGCCGCCATGCCAGTAGACCGTGACGCCGCTGACCGGTACTTTCCACCAGCCCAGACCGACGGGAGGAACGTTGGGGGACCTCATGTCGAACGTCACCGCACGCATTGCCTCGATCTGCTCGGTCGCCAGCGCCTGCTGCCCCGACGCGGTGCGTCCGCCCGCAAGGTGCATCTCGCCGTAGCGCAGCATGTCGGCCACCGTCGACATCGGCGTCGCGCCAGCCCCGGCGAGCGACGCGGGCAACATGAACGACAACGTGGCGCGCAGCTTGCCCGTGGCCGGGTCGGGGAATGCGCCCACCGCATGCGAATGCAGAACGGCCTGCTCAACCGATGTACACGATTGCGTCATGCCGCACGGCGCGAAAAGCTCGTCTTCCAGCGCGCGATTGAACGTCTTGCCGGACATCTTCTCGATCAGCCTCGCGGCAACGACGAAGCCCGGATTCGAATAGTGGACGGCCTCGCCCGGACCGAAAAGCGTGCCGAAGTCGCGCAGCTTCTCCACATAGTCGCGTGTCGCGCCGGGACCGTTCTCGTCCATCGGGCTGAAGCATTCGGCGTCGATGCCGTTGGTGTGATTGAGCAGATGACGCACCCGCAGACGCTCGGCTGCGCCCGGCTCACGCAGGCGAAACGACGGCAAATGCGTAACGACTAGATCGTCGAGATCGAGCCGCCCCGCATCGACGTAGTTCAGTAGCAGGTGCGTGGTGAGGATCTTGGTCACCGAGCCGATGTGAAACCGGGTGTCGACGCGCATCGGCGCGCCCGTGTTCAGATTGGCCGTACCGCGCGCCAAGGCGATGCACTCGCCGCCGCGACTCACGCCAGCGACATAACCGGCCACGGCACCGCTTTGCACGGCTTTTTCAAGCAATTCGTCGAGCCGGTCCTTCAGGATTTGCATAGCAACGTTCCATCGTTGAGAGATCACCCGGCCGTTGTCGGGCCCCGGCACACGTTGTCACCACGGCGCGACGGGCAAACGGCAGCATGACATCAATGTAGTGGCGTTCGGCATCGTATCCTTTTGCCGCCGACCGGAATGCTTTTGCGCGCGTCCGGCAAACGGGGGACGCCGTTCGGCACGGGGCAACAGTCTTGCGGACGCGAGACTAAGCGCGCAAGCACGGTAGCCGGTATCGTTTTATCCCGGCTACCCACTTGCGCCGTAGCGCCACCAGCCGGGTATCCTCATCGCAACGATTGCCGCCCCGCTCGGTCGGGGCCTACACAAGGGAAAAACAGAGACATGCGCAATTGGATACCGGCGTTGTTGAGCCGCGACTGGGCGGGCGTCCCCATCGCCGCGCTGATCTTGCTCGCGGGCCTGGCATGCCGTCTTGCAGGCGCCGCCGCCGTGGGCGCAGGGCTGCTCGGCATCGGCCTGCTGCTCCTGGCCGGTGCGCTCTATCACATGGTTCGGATCGCCGGTATTCGTGCCAAATTCGCACCACCCGGCAAGCTTGTGGATGTGGGCGGCTATCGCCTGCACGTGCTCGCCGAAGGCGAGGCGAGGCACCTGCCCGCCATCGTATGGATCCCGGGGGCGCACAGCGGCGGGCTCGCCCTGCATCATCTGCACCTGACGTTTCGCGGTCGTACGCGCTCGATTCTGATCGACCGTGCGGGCACTGGCTGGAGCGACGTTGGCCCGTTCCCGCGTAGCACCGCGCTGGAGGCACAGGAGATCGTCGCCGCGCTGGAGAACGCCGGGGAACGCGGGCCGTTCGTGCTCGCCGGACATTCGTTCGGTGGACTGCTGGTCGCGAACATCGCGCGGCGGCGTCCCGACCTCGTCTGCGGGCTCGTGCTGCTCGACGCCACCCACTTCGATTTCTTCAACTACGGACCGGCCTGCATGCGCCCGACCATGATGTGCATGGTCGGCAACCTGACAGGCCTGCTGCACCTGTTCGGCATCCACGCAGACCTCTTCGCGCTGGTCGGACGCTGGCAGCCGGACGTCGCCCGGCTTTATGCATTGGTGCGTAGTCGGCTTACCGATGCGATTTCGATGGGTTTCGAAACGATCGAGTGGCGAGCCAGCGCGGGGTTCAGTTCCGCGTCGGCGCTCTCGGAGCTAAGCGTGACAGGGAGTGCGCGTGCTGGGTTCGACGCCCTCGTTCACGACGGCGAACTGGATGGGTTACCGGTCTTCGTCGTCACGCCACAGGACGCGTCGGAGATGCGACCCAGCACCGCGCAGGCAGCGCAGAAGCTGCGTTCTCGCATGGGTGTAGATGAAGCGGGGTTCGAGCGGTATCTGGCCATCATGACGGCCGTTCGCCGCCGCTATCTAGCCACGTCGACACACTCGGAGCAAATCTTCGCGCCCGCTGGCAATGGGCACAACTTCCCGTATGAATCACCGGCGTTCGTCGAAGATGTCGTCGACCGGATGCTACACGTCGCCGCGATCTCGCTCCGGCACGTCTGACACGCAGCCGACGGCGTCAGTCCGGAAAGCTCACGCCGCCACCGGCGCTGCGCGAGCGAAGTGCCCGGGGCGACAGACCGAAGCGCTTCTGAATGGCGACCGAGAAGCTGCTCGGATGCTGGTAGCCGACGGCATAGGCCACATCGGTCACCGGCACGCCCGGCTCGCGCAACAACCGTAACGCTTGCTGCATGCGCAACTCGTGCGCGTATTCGTAGATGCTCTTTCCCATCAGGGTACGAAAACCTGCGCACAAGCTGCTGCGACTCAGACCCACCTGACGCGAAAGCGTATCGAGGCACGGGGGCGTGACGAAATTCTCCTGAAGAATCACCTGCGCCTTGGATACTGCGCGCCGCGTCATGCGGCTCACCTCCGGGTGTGCGTGTTCGTCGTCCGACGGATTCGTGCCGTCGCTGATCGACGCCATCGCACGGGCGAGAATTTCCAGACTTCTGGCTTGCAGGAAAAGCGAGCGATGACGACCTTCCATCGAGCAGTCGGCCAACTGTTGTAGACAGTCGAGCATATCCGGCGCGATGGGTGCCGAGTGCATGAAGCTCTGGCGCAGCGAGCCGTCGAGAAACTGCTGGATGGGAACCGGCAGGCTCGCCTCCTCCCCGGCGTACAAGCCACGCAGCGCGTCGCGGTGGATGCACAGGCTGGTGACCTGATGGTGGCCTTGCTCGCTGACGTCGCCGGGCAACATGTTCTCCGGCTCCGCGACGATGCCGACGTTCGGACCGTCGAGGCTCAGGTGCTTGCCGTCAATCGAATAGGAACAGGCACCGCGCCGGGAAATGCGGATGCGCAGCGTGTTGCGTCCATGGGTGCGCCGTCTTACGACGTTCTTGAAGCTGACGTCGGCATAGGTCATCCACATGGCGGGAGACTGCGCGTGAAACTCGGTCCGCCCGTCTGCGTAACCGTTGCAGTATTCCAACCGGTAATGGTGTCCGTTGCCGACCTGCTCGACACGTGCGGCCGCCGAATCGGGGAACAGAAGTGTGCCGGGCGCCGCCGTGAGGTCGTCGCTCAGGTTGCCATAGTCGAGATACGGTGAATCGATATACGGCGAATACAGATTGCGCGACATGCAAATGCACTCCGGCGGCGGCTACGCGCGCGCCAGTCGGCGGCGTTGGCTCAGGGATTTCGTCGATGCGACGGTCCCGTTTTTATATCAGGACAAAATCCGCGTCGGGAAGGTGCGTTTACCCCAAGTCGGCCATGCCGCTGGCCCGTCTCGCCACGGCAGGCAACCGCCTCACGGCGATCGCCTGCCGCCTGTCTCACAGGAACTTCGTCGGCCAGATGATGGTGCGCCACATGTGCGCCGAGGCCGAACCGTCGAAGCCGAGCCCTTCCTTCGGCTGCTTGAAATGGCGCCCGATGATGTCGATGAACGGGTCCCAGCTCACCTGCGCGTTCGGGTCGAACGAGTAGATGTCGTTGAGCGTGATGAGACGGCTCGTCATGTACCACTTGTGATTACGTGCGTATTCCCAGTCGGCCGTGACGTATGGCTCCGGCGCGTAATCCGCACCGAAGTAGCGGATGTACGCTTCGGGATAGTCGTAGCCAACGGAGGCATCCGGGAAGAAGCGCAGCGCCTGGTGGTAGCGAATGGCCCAGCTCACCTCTTCGTCGACGTAGGGAGCCAGCAGTTGCGCGCCCCAGTAGCCGTGATCGGCGCGAATGAAGCCCGACACGCTGATGTCGTGCAACAGGCAGGCGAGAATCGTCTTCTCGTCGTGGCCCGCCTTGAGTGCATGCGTGGCGCTTTGCAGCAAATGGTTCGCGGGCGCGAAGCGGTGCTTGAAGAAGTCGAGCAGCGTCGGGCGCTCCGGCATCTTCTGCAGACGCGGATCGTCGCCCATGAGGAAGTGACGCGGATCGGGCTTGCCGCCCGGCGGCGGCATGATCGGTGCCGTCGGGTCGCGATCGCCCGACGTGAACAGCACCGAGCGCACGATCTTGCGGTCGAGCTCCTCGATCATGTGATGTTCGAGCGCGTCGGCGCGCGCCGACAGGCTCATGCCAGCGTGCCCCGGCATTTCCTGTGTTTTCGTGGTGGACATAAGGTCTCTCCGAAACGATTTTTAGGGGACGGATGCAATGCGCGACTCAGCGCTTCGCCGCACCGGCTGGCGGCGCCATCGGCGGGAGTACCGGCACGCTCACGGCGCGAATCTCCGTGTAATGCTTCAGCCCCTGCGCGCCATACTCACGTCCGATGCCGGACTCCTTCGTGCCGCCGAACGGCACGTCGTACTCGACGCCCACGTGGTGATTGATCCAGGCGGTGCCGACTTCGAGCCGCTGTGCGATCTCGCGGGCACGCGCCGGATCGGCGCTCCACACCGACCCCGACAGTCCGAAGCGGCTGTCGTTGGCGCGACGCACCGCGTCGTCCACATCGCTGAAGCGAATCACCGGCAGCACTGGCCCGAACGGCTCTTCGTCAACGAGACGCGTCCCTTCCGCGATATCCGCCACGATGGTCGGCGCGATGAAATAACCGGGACGCGGGAGCGCTTCGCCGCCACACAGAATGCGTGCGCTCTGGCGACGCGTATCGTCGATGAGTTCCAGCACCCGCTCATATTGCATGCGGTTCTGCACCGGCCCCATTAGCACGCCCTCTTCGAACCCCTCACCGACCTTGACCTTGTTCGCGATCTCGACAAGTGCGTCGCACAGCGCGTCGTAGACCTTCTCATGCACATACAGACGCTTGATCGCCATGCAGATCTGACCGCTGTTGCCGAAGCACGCCCAGAACAGACGCGGCGCGAGGGCCTTCACGTCGATGTCGTCGAGCACGATGGCCGCATCGTTGCCGCCGAGTTCGAGCGTCACCCGCTTGAGCGTGCTGGCCGCACTGGCCATCACCCGCTTGCCCGTGGCGACCGAACCGGTGAACGAGATCTTGTCGATGCCGGGATGGTTAGTCATCCACGCGCCGAGATCGTTGCCGCCCGCGACGACGTTCACCACGCCCGGCGGGAAGTGCTCGCGCGCGATTTCACCGATGAGCAGCGTCGTCAATGGCGTATAGGGCGACGGCTTGAGCACGATGGTATTGCCCGTGTACAGCGACTGCGTGATCTTCGGCAGTGCGAGTAGGACCGGCACGTTCCAGGGCGTAATCGCGCCCACGACGCCCAGCGGGTGGTATTGCAGCTCGACATGCCCGCGCTCGTTATCGCGCAGGAGTTCCGGCTTCAGCTCAATGGCCAGCAGGCCTTCGAGGTTGGCGAACGCCCGATTGAGTTCGTCCTGCGCGCGGGCGAACGGCTTGCCCTGCTCGCGCGTGAGCAGCGTGGCGATTTCCTTGCTGCGCGCTTTCAGTGCTTCTGCAAAGCTACGCAGCCGCTCGCGGCGGTGCGTCGGGGTCGTCTCGCGCCAGGCCGTGAATGCACGACGGGCCGCAGCCACGGCGCGATCAAGTTGATCTTGCGAGGCGTCCGGGCACACGGCGAACGGCGCGCCCGTGCCCGGATTGATGACGGCGAACGACGCATCGCTGGACTCGCCGCGACCGTCGATGGTGTGAGTGAAACCGCTTTGTTGCATGTCGTCTCCTCCAGCGCTCTGTGCCGAGCGCATTGATAGTGTTTAGGCGTGGTGCACGTGAAGCACGTGATGCACGTGACTAGAGGTCGAGCACCAGCCGGTCGCCGCGACAGCCGGAGCAGCAGATCATGACGGTGCGGCCACTGGCCCGCTCGTCCTGACTCAACACGAGGTCGCGATGCTCCGGCGTGCCGTCGAGCACTGCGACTTCGCACGTGCCGCACACACCTTCGCGACAAGAATACGGGGCGTCCACGGCAGCGTCGAGCAATGCGTCGAGCATCGTCTGCCCGGCCGCCACGTGGACCGTCTTGCCACTGCGTGCGAGGACCACGTCGTATTGCCCTGTGGAACTCTGGGGCGTGCCCACCCCGCCGAAATACTCCACATGCCCGTGGCAATCGGCGCGGCGCGCCACCGCCGCCTCGAACGCCTGCAACATCGGCACGGGTCCGCAGCAGTAGAGGTGCGTGCCCGGTGCCGCGTCATCGACGAGGCGCACGAGGTCGAGCGAGCCCCGCCCTGGCGCACTGTCGAAGTGCCACTGCACACGGCCGTGCGTGAAGGACGCAGCATCGAGACGATCGGCGAACGCCGCCGTCTGGGCGCTGCGTGCGCAGTAGTGCAGCGTCCACGGGCGGCCCAGCGTTTCGAGCCGTGCCGCCATCGACAGCAACGGCGTGATGCCAATGCCGCCCGCAACGAGCACCGTGTGTCCCGTGCGCGCCGCGCCCTCGTCGAGCGCGAAGTGATTGCGCGGCGCGCTGATCTTGAGCGCCGCGCCCGCGACGAGATGCTCGTGAACGAAGGCCGATCCGCCCCGACTCGCTGCATCAAGATGCACGCCGATGACATAGCGATGTCGCTCGGCCGGATCGTTGAGCAACGAATAGCAGCGTGACAGGCCGTCGCGCAGATACAGCTCGACGTGGGCACCCGCGGTGAAAGGCGGCAGCGGGCTGTCGTCGGGCGCGCGCAGCTCGAAGACGGCAATCGTCTGCGTCTGCTGCTCACGCCGCGCAACGTTAACGAGCAGCGTATCGGTGAAATCGGACATGTTCATGAGTCGTCACACAGTCAGGTGGACCGGTCGGGCCGTCGCTTATGCTGCCTTGGCAGGCAGACGGAAGACATGACGCGCGTTGTCTTCGAAGATCTTCTGGCGATCCTGCGCACTCAGCCAGTCGAGGTTGTCGATGAGCGAACGTACGTCGTCCATCGAGCGGCCCGTCTTCGGATTCACCGCCGAACCCACGCCCGGGCACTCGGTGCCGAAAAGGCAGCGATCCACGCCGACCGTTTTGATGAGCAGCGACAGCGCCTCTTCGGTGTAGAGCACCGTATCGAAGTACAGATTGCGCAGGCGATCGGAGAAGCGCTGGCCGTTCGGACGGCGCAGCGACGGGGCGTCGAAGCGGCCAATCTGATACGGAATCGCCCCGCCGCCGTGGCTCACCACGATCTTCAGATCCGGGAAGTCCTTGAAGACGTCGGAGTTCACGAGGCCGAACACGGCGATGGTTTCTTCGTTAATAAAGTGCAGCGAGTACGGCACGCGCTCCGAGCGCGAACCCGTGCCGTGGATGTGGGCGGGCACGTCGAGCTCGCACAGCTTTTCGTAGAGCGGATACCAGTAGCGATCACCCAGCGGCGGCGCCTCGGCCACCCCGTTCTCGAACGGGTCCGGGTTGAGCAGGCAGCCCGAGAATCCCAGTTCGTTAATGCAGCGTCCGAGTTCCGGCAACGCCTGCTCGATCGGGTCCCCGGCGGTTTGCGGCAGACCGGCGACCCCCGCGAACGTCTCGGGGAAAAGCTGCGTCTGACGATAGATGATGTTGTTGCACTCTTCCGTGAACCAATGCACCAGTTTCGACGGCTTTTCCGACTGCATCAGCTGGAACGGACGCGGCGAGACCAGTTGCAGGTCGGTGCCGTGTTCGCGAATGTAGTCGAGGTGCCCCTTGGGCCACGTTTCGGCGCGATTGGCCGCGGCGCGGATTTCGTCGTCGGACACATTGATGCGTCCGCGCCCGTGCGAGCCACGGCTGGCCAGCAGGCTGGCCTTATAGGCCCACAGTTCGGTCGGTGCGCTCACGTGGGCATGGCAATCGATGATCATGCTGGACTCCGGTTTCAGGTTGATTCGGGTTTGATGAAATGAGATGAAGACGTGCGTGGCTTTGCTGCGGTATCAGTGCATGGGTGTCGATGCGCCGCGTAGCAGCGCCGCCGCGCCGTCGAGCACCGGCGTGTCTTGCGGCAGCAGCATCGAGACGGGACGCACGTTGTAGAGCGTCGCGTCGTTCGCACAGGCAGGCACCTGCCCTTGCGCCAGATCGCGGGCGAGCTTGAGCATCAGCCGACGAAAGCGCACGATGCCGCGATCCGAAGCGCCCAGACGCTCCTGCGAGCGGTCGACGAGCGGCCCCATGCTTTCCTGCACGGCGGCGTCCTGATTCGGAATGCCCTCGATGCCGGTGAAGTTGGAGGTGCGCTGACGTGCGCGGTCGATGCCGTAGTCGTTGCCACGATGGAGCAACGGCTGATAGCCATCGTCCACCGGCCCCCAGAAGCCCTTGCGTCCGCCACGGAACGCGATCTCTTCGTCGCGATACGTGCGTGCGGGACTCGCGCTGAACGACCACGTCCACGTGGTCTCGTCGTCGATGGGCACCCACGCGTGGCCGTCGTAGGGCTCCTGACTCGATTCGTCGAAATTGCCAACGGGCGGAATCATCGTGTAGCAAGGCAGCAGGAACTGCGTGACACGCCAGTAATACGTGCCCGGTCTGGCATGACGCCGCGCCGCGATCACCAGCCCGTAATCCGCATCGCTCACCTCGAACACGGGATGACGGTCCGACGCGTGATACGGATTGCTCGGCGCACCGGCGACCGGTTCCGTGCGGCTGTGCAGGAACGAGATGTGGCTCGAATCGATGCCGCCCTCGACCGCCTGCGCCCAGTTGCAGGATTGCAGTCGCTTGGTCGCCGTGTGCTGACGCTCGGGCAGCCGCGACCATTCGAAGTCGGGCAACGCAGGCACCGATTCGCGCGGCCCCATGTAGACCCACACGACCGCGTTGCGCTCGGCAGTGAGATAAGCCTTGATGCGAACGTTATGTGTCTGCGGATTCTCGTGCGGCTCGGACGGCATCTCCAAACACTGGCCGTTCACATCGAACTTCCAGCCGTGATACACGCAGCGCAAGCCACATTCCTCATTGCGTCCAAAGAAGAGCCCGGCACGACGGTGCGCGCAGTAGGCGTCCACGATGCCGACGCGTCCCTCCGTGTCGCGAAACGCGACGAGGTCTTCGCACAGCAGGCGTAGCCTGACCGGTGCACCGTCACGCTCGGCAATCTCCTCCGAGAGCAGCGCGGGCAACCAGAAGCGGCGGAACAGATCGCCCATAGGCGTGCCCGGTCCAACGCGCGTGAGTGTTTCGTTGTCTTGCCTGGAAAGCATGCCTGCCTCCTTGCAGGTGGAGTCGGTGCGTCGTCCTCTTTGGGACGTGCGCAGCCGCTACTTCGTCGGATGCCAGAGCACGAAGCCCATAGCGTTGCCCGTGCCCGCCGCCGAGCGGTAGCACGGCACGTAGTCGACCAGTTGCATGGTCATCTGCCCGGCATTGGCCGCAGCAATGACCGGCAGCCAGTTCTTCACTTCCGAGGTGCCCGATTGCAGCAGCGACTCGTCGATCTCGCGCAGGTACGCGGTGTCGCGACGCGTCATGGCGTCGAGCAGTGCGTGGTCGAACGCCTCGTCGATGACGAAGTGACTCAATCCGCCCGAGGCGATCACGGCGACGCGCACGTCGTCGGGCCAGGCCACGAGGGCGTCGTGCAACGCCAGCCCGAGATCGACGCAACGCGTCGCGCGCGGCTGGTTGGGCGGATAGAAGGTGTTGAGCATGATCGGCACATGCGGCGGCACGTTGCCGTGCATGAGCCGCCGGTAGACGAAGCCGAACGCGTGCGGCATGCCGGTCGGACCGTCGCTACCGCGCTGCGGGACTTCGGTCGAGATCGTGATGTCATGCCCGCTGCCGGTGAACGCCGTCGCCAGATGGCGTGCGAGCGGCGCGTGCGCCGGGTACTCCGTGCGCGCCCCCGGCTTGATCGCAGCCGACGAGATCGAGATGCCCGGCGGCATCTTCGCGAGTCGCGCGGCGCTGACCGGTTCGTCGAATACCGTCTCGCCGCCGAACAGCCACAGGGCCGGGGTGATCGCAGGGCCGAACACTTCACGCTGATCGTTGCCGACGATCACGACGACGTCCGGTGCCGCGTCGGCGAGCGCTTTCGACATCACGCCGAGCGCCGCCGCGCAGCGCGCGGCATGCGCCTCACGCGCGGGCAACGTCACTTTCGCCTCGATGTCTTCGCCGGTGCGCAATGCCATCAGTTCGTCGAAACTGTAAGTCGCACCGCGATACGGATGCGCCGGTTCGGCACGGTCGGCGCGTACGCGCAGATCCCAATCGGCGGGCGGCGTCGAGAGCATCGGCCCGTGCGAGGTCCCCATGCACAACACGATCTCAGCCATGCTGCGTGCTCCCGAGCGGCGCATCCACCACGTTGCCGTGCTCGTCGATCTGCACGCCCATCGCGTCGTGGAACGCGCGCTTCACCGCTTCCGGTTGCCCGTACTGGAACGCGTATTCCTTGAGATGCTTGCCGATGATGGGATGCGCCTTGAGTTCCTCTCGCGTCAGTCCGTCGACAAAGAGACGCCGGGCGGCGACAGGCAAATCGATGCAGTCGTTCTTGGCTTCGTCACGCACCAGCCCCTTCGGATCGCGGCCTTGTGCAACGGCATCGAGCTCGTCGAAGAAGTGACGACGCAGCATGGCAATGCCACGGTCGCTCGCCCCCAGATTCTCCTGCGTGCGATCGGCAATCCGACCCTGGCCCACCCACGCGACGAAGTCCTGATTCATCACGTGGCTGGAGATCCATTGCCCCGTCGCCTCGTCCTTGACCGGGCCATACCAGGCAGGAATCGTCTCTTGCACGTAGGGCTCGCGCTCGCGCGGTACACGGTTGAATGCCCAGGTGATCGAGAGGGTGTTCTCGTCGTCGATAGGCACGCGCCATTCGAAGTGATCGCCGAGACAGAACACGTTCGGCCACAGCGCGAGACGGCCCACGGCCCACAGCGGATGCTTCTCGTCGGTGTCTTCACGCACACGCTTGTAGATCAGCCCGTACTCGAATTCCTCGAAGCCGAGTTTCGTATGCGTAGGGGCATAGGGGCCGGTGTCGCCGCGCAAGCGCACGCTCCAGTTCGAGTGCATCCACTCGAAGTGCACCGGATCGATGGAATTCTCCTGACACTGGAACCAGTTGCACGGCACGTCCGAGATGACGACCTGACGGAAACCGTTCGTCCACGTGAACGGCTCCCATGTCGGCACGAGCGGCGCAGGCAACGGGCCCATGTAGGCCCAGAGCATGCCCGCCTTGGCCTGCACCGGATACGACTTGATCTTGATCCGGTCCTTCAGGCGCACCTGCGGGTTCGCGATGTCCTCATACGGCTGCTCGGTGCATTGCCCCTTCTCGTCGTAAAGCCAGCCGTGATAGTTGCAGCGCAGTCCGCACTTCTCCACGAAGCCATACGCGAGGTCGGCACGACGGTGCGGACATTGACGATCCACCAACCCGTAGTTGCCGGACAGATCCTTGTAAAGCACCAGGTCTTCGCCGAACAGGCGCGCCGGTCGTACCGAGATCTCGTCGAACTCGCTCTCGGCACCGATCGGATGCCAATAGCGCCGCAACAACTCCCCCATCGGCGTGCCTGGTCCGACCTGCGTCAACAACTGGTTCTTTGCCTCGCTGAGCATGGATGTCTCCGTCCGTTTCTTGTGGGATGCGCACTGCTTTCGACAATGCATTTGCGCATACTGTATGCGTGTTTATTTTGCGTGTCAACGCCCTTTATCGGGCAATCGATGGTGTCTTCACACAGTCCCAGATATTCGGAAATCACCGCCAAATCCCCACCCACCAAGGGAATTGCAGCGATTTAAGCACTTTCGCCTATTGACGAGACACGCTTACAAACATACTGTATGCGCATTCTACTACGATGCGTGCGTCGCTTGATCAGCGTCAAGGTCAGCCGACAACACGTGCCCTACGCTGCGACGACCATGTTCCGAACGTCCGACTTTCTTCCCGGCACCTCGCGTACCGAATCCGACCAGCCCGCCATGACAGCGCCGCCGCCTCGCCCGCCCTGTCGCCTACCGATTACGCTCCTCACAGGATTTCTCGGAAGCGGCAAGACCACGCTGTTGCGCGCGCTGCTCGCACATCCGGGGATGAGCGATACGGCAGTGATCGTCAATGAGTTCGGGGAGGTCGGTCTCGACCATCTATTGGTGCAGTCCCTCGATGCACACACCGTGCTGCTCGAAAGTGGCTGCGTGTGCTGTGCGGTGCGCGACGAATTGAGCGAGACCCTGCTGTCGCTGCAAGCACAGCTTCATGCGGGTACGATCGCGCCGTTCTCGCGCGTGGTGATCGAGACCAGTGGCCTGGCCGATCCGAGTGCGGTTGTCGCGACGTTGTTGCGCGATCCGGCGCTCTCGGCGCGATTCACACTCGACGCCGTCATCGTGACGGTCGACGCCGCCCATGCGCAGCTACAGCTCGCACAGCAACCCGAGGCGCAGCGTCAGGTGATGCTGGCGGACCGGTTGCTGATCACCAAGGCAGACCTTGTAGACAAGGCCGCCCTCGACGACCTGCGCGCAGCGCTCGCTGCGCGTAACCCCGCAGCGACGCAGCACATGTGCGATCACGGCCGCATCTCTCCGGCGGACGTGTTCGGGCTCGGCATGCACGCGGCACAGAACGTCGCGGATGTGACGCTGCGCTGGCACCACGCCGATGAGCAGCACCCAACGCGAACGCCGCGCACGTACCGACCGATCTGCACCACGCACGGGGCGCAGGGTTGCGTCGACTGCGGGCCACTCACGTTACTGCCCGGCAATGAAACCCCTCACCGTAGTGATGTCGCCGCACATTGCATCACTTTAGAGGCGCCGCTCGAATGGGATGTCCTGAGCAGTTGGCTCGGCGCGGTGACGTTCCATCACGGCGACGATCTGCTGCGCCTGAAGGCGCTGGTGGACGTAGCCGGGGAATCCGGCCCGGTGGTCATACACGGCGTGCAGCACCGGCTGCACCCACCCGAAACACTTTCGTCATGGCCTGCGCAAGCGGCCGACGCCCATCCCGAACGATGCTCACGCTTCGTCTTCATCATGCGCAACGTGCCCCGCGACGCCTTGCTCGCGCACCTTCATGAAGCGCAGCGCGTACCCACATAGGCTATGCGCAATGTAGTATCTTGTTGCCGATTAAACGACCAGGATTCCCATGTCACGCGAAAAAGCAGAAACACCCGTCTGGAAACTCGGCCGCGCCGAATCGACCGCCATGCGCGTCGAACGTCAGATCAAGGAGGCATTGCTCGACGGGCACTTCGCCCCGGGTGATTTCCTTGGCTCGGAGAACGACCTCGCCACGCAGTTCGGCGTGAGCCGTCTGCCGATTCGCGAAGCGTTGGGGCGTCTGCAAGCGCTGGGGGTCGTCGACATTCGCACGGGTGCCGGTGGCGGCGCGCGCATCGCGCAAGGCAATCCTTCGCTCTTCTCGGAGGCGCTCGCCATTCAGCTCAAGCTGGTGGGGATGTCCGCCGAAGAGATCTTCGACGCGCAGTACACGATAGAAGTCGCCGTCGCCGGGCTGGCCGCGCAAGCCGCGACCGCCGAAGACATCGAGACGCTCGAAGTCGCGCTCGAGAACGCGCAGGCGCTGGTCGGCACGCAGCATGAATTCACGCAGGCGTCGATGGCGTTCCGCAACGCGGTGGCGCACGCGTCGCACAACCATTTCCTCGAAGCGATGATGCAGGCAATCGTGCACGTGTTGTATCGCTCGCTCACTCCGTACACGACAGAGACCGTCGCCAAGGGCGTGATCAAGCGTCACCGCGAACTGCTCAACGCCATTCGCGCGCGCAACGACGAAGCCGCACGCCAGGTCGTGTCACAAAACCTCAATGTGCTGCGCGAGAAGTATCTGGCCGCACGCGACGCCGCCGCCAAGGCTGCCACCAAGCGCTAAGGCACTACGCGGCGCAAAAAAGAACCGCGTCCCCCGACGCGGTTCGCAAAAGCCGGTCCACCCCCAAGCGGACCAGCACTGCCTCACATCGGGCGCGGTGGCGGCGCACCCGATTCGATAGCGCGTCGTCGAACCCGACGACGCACAAAATCCCTCAGCGATTCCAGCCGTAAATGTCCAGCGAGGCTTCGCCCGCCTCCAGACGCCGGATGATGTCCGCCTCCTTGGCTTCGCGTTCATGCGCGGCACCCACGACCGCGTCGAGCGACGCCTGCGGCAGCGCCACGACACCATCGGCATCGCCGACGATCACGTCACCCGGTTGAATGACGATGTCTTCGATGCGCACCGGATAGCCGATCCACCCGCGTGCCGCGAAGTCCTTGCCAGTACCGCGAATGCACAGCCCTCGCGCGAATACCGGAAAGCCGAAACGCTCCAGAATCGCGCCGTCGCGCACGCAGCCGTCGATTACCAGGCCGCCTAGCTTGCGTGCGCGACCCATCGTCGACATCACCTCGCCCCAGTAACCGGCGTCGTAATGCTCTGCGACGCGGACCACCAGCACGTCGCCCGGACGCGCAAGTGCCAGCGCCCGATGCAGCCAGAGGTTATCGGCCGGGGGTGCGTCGACCGTCAACGCAGGCCCGCAGATACGGAAGGACGGCGCCATCGGCTTAATCGCTGCGGGTAGCGCGCCGATCTTGCCTGCGGCCTCGTGCAGCGTGGCCACGGGCAGTTCGGCGACGCGCGCGAGGAGCGCCGGGTCCGGCCGCACGAAGTCGACGTCGACCGTCGGCAGTCCGGCGAATGGAAACTGCGTTGCTAGCGATGCCTTTCGGGAAGTGGCGTCCATGACTCGTCTCCTTATCGCTGACGCGTCTGCAACTGGTGATAGCCCAGATCCTTGCGCGCGTCGTCGAGGCGTTTGCCACCGCGCACGGCGTCGCGGATGTGGCGCTCAGCGGCGTCGATCGCTTCGGCAGCATCGAGCACGGCCGCTTCGTGTTCTGCGGGAATCACGATCACGCCGTCGGCATCGCCGCGCAGAATGTCGCCGGGATTCACGCGTGCATTGCCGATGTTGACCGGCACGCCCACCGACTCGACCTGCACCCGATCCTTGCCCGTGCGCATCCAGTTGCCTCGGCTGAAGAGCGGATAGCCCAATTCGAGGGCCAGCGAAACGTCGCGGCAGATGCCATCGATCACGGTGCCTGCGATGCCTCGGCGATGGGCGATTTCCGTGAGGATGTCGCCCCACACCGTGCAGTCTTCGCGGCCGCCGTTATCGAGTACGAGCACCGTGCCCGGCGGAATGTCATCGATGTAGTCGCCGACCGTGCCCGGCGGCGTGCTTGCTGGCCCGTACTGCAGGGTGTAGGCGCGCCCAGTCATGCGGTATGCGCTGTCGCGCGGCTTGACGAGATGGCATTGCCCGGCGATGCCGAGACGATCGAGGGCATCACTGAGTGTGGCGGTGTCGAGCGCGGCCGCGCGTTCGACGTTCTTATCTTGTTGTGTCATGACGTGTCTCCTGATGAATGGTTCGTTGGGTGGTGGCGGTCATGGCGCCTGTGCCCCTTATTCCGCTTATGCCGCTTATGCCGCTTATGCCGCTCATGCCGCTCATGCCGCGCCGTCGTGCAGCATGTGCTCGTAGCTCGCCCCCATGACATCGGTCACGGGCTGACCGGCGAGCAGTGCCTTCGCCATCGCGGCCTCGCGTGCGGCGATCTGCTCGGCAGCCGCCAGCACGCGCTCGATGTCGCTCGCCGCGACGAAAACCACGGCGCTGTTGTCGGCGATCACGTAGTCGCCCGGTTGGACATCCACGCCATCCACGCAAATGGGCACGTTGGTGCCCGCCTCGGCCACACGAGCGCGCGCCGTGCGTGCCGTCAGTGCCCGACAGAACACCGGCAGGTCGTAGTCGCGCGCCTCGTCGATGTCGCGCACCGGACCGTCGGCGACCACACCCGCCACGCCGCGCTGCACGGCCGCCAGCGAGAGAATGCCGCCCCAACTCCCCGCGTCGAGTCCGGTGCGTTGCTCCACGACGATGATGTCGTCCGTGCCCGCTTGCATGATCGCCGTCGTGCCCAGGTGGCGCGGTGTGCCGGTCGTCGGCGGTGCGTCGGCAGCCGCCACCAGCTTCATCGTCACCGCACGTCCGGCAATGCGGCGTGCGCCGGAGCGTTGCGGAAAATGGCAGACGGTGCTGGGTAGACCGAGTTTGTCGAGAGCATCCGATACGGCACAGGCATCGAGTTTTCGCAGTCGGGAGACGGCGTCGGCAGAAACGTTCATGGCAAGTCCCTTGCAGAGTGATGTGTGATGCGGCAATACGCGTGGCATCGAATGCGCGCTATTGCGCAGGCGCCCAGTAGGCGAACGCCATCGCGTTACCGGTTCCGGCTTCTGTGCGATAGCACGGCACGTAGTCCACGAGCGTCATGCGCCAGTCCATGTCGTGCATCGCAGCGGCGAGCGGATACCAGCTCTTGATCTCCGCGGTGTTGCCGTTGAAGTACGGCTCCGGAATGTCGGCCAGTGCCGCCTCGTCGTGTTCGGCGAAGGCATTCAGCACGTGTCGGTCGAGCGCTTCGTCGATGACGAAATGCGTCATGCCGCCAGAGGCCAGCACCGCCACGCGCAAGTCGCTCGGCAATTGCTCGATTGCAGCGCGCAAAGCATGGCCGAACGCGAGGCATCTCGCCGCGCGCGGCTGGTTGGGTGCGACACCGACGTTGAGGAAGATGGGAACGCTCGGCGGCGGCGCGTCGCGCATGATCCTGCGATATAGAAAGCCGAACGCGTGCGGTATGCCGTGCTGACGGTCTTCGCCACCGGGCAGACGGACCGATCTCGCCACGTCGAAATGCCGGTCGCACAGAGACCTGACGAGCGCGTCGGCCACATCGGGCGCGCCGGGATACGTCGCACCGTCGGGCGGGCAATGCCCCTCCTCCGCGATAGCGACGCCGGGCGGAAGACGTGCGACTTGCGCTTCGGTGAGCGGAATGTTCTCGATGCGCTCCCCCGCATAGACGGTGATCGACGGCGTGAGATCTTCCTTGAAGACTTCGCGCTGATCGTTGCCGAGCAGGATCACTACATCGGCGCGCGCCTCGTTGAAGCGCTCGGCCAACGTGTCGAGCGCGCGCTGGCAAGCGTCGAACCGCTGCTGCATGGCCTCGGGCGCGATGGCCTCGGCGAAACGCGGCGACTCGTCGGCGCGTGCCGCCAGTAACGCGTCGAAGGCCATCGCCTCGCCACGGAACCAATGCTGCGGATTCTTGCGATCTGCGCCAGCGCGCAAATGCCACATCTGGGGCGGCGTCGCGAGCATCGGCCCGTGCGAACAACCCATCGCGAAAACGATTCGCGCCATCAGCGTTTCCTCCAAATATTAAGTATTACTGTATGCGTGTTTTGACGAAGAATAGGCGTGATGCATTTCGGTTGTCAACGACCCGCCGCATTTTTTTCGTCGTGTTTGACACTCGTCATAACAGACATATAGTATGCGTGTTATGTCGCGCTGTTCTGCGGGCAGGCACCAGTTCACGAGCCGCATGTCGCGCGTAACACTCTTACGATAACGATACTGGAGGCAGGCATGACCCAACACGCGATGGACGCCCGACCGGCGAACGCGCCCCCGCACAACCCCGCATCGGACAGTCCGGCCGCTTCGCCGGAGGCGTCCGCCTCGGATACACTCGCAGCCGCCAACGAGACGCGTCGCGTCGGCATCCGCGACTGGTACATGTTGATCGTGCTCACGGCGATCTTCGTGCTGTCGTTCATCGACCGTTCGTCGCTCTCGCTCGTGGTCGTGCCGCTCAAGAAGGAGTTGGGTGTCAGCGACTTCCAGATGAGCCTGCTGCTCGGTCTCTCGTTCGTGGTGCTCTACAGTACCTTCAGCATTCCGGCCGGTTACCTGGCCGATCGCTTCAGCCGACGCGGCATCATCGGTTGGGCCGTGTTCGTCTGGTCGTCGATGACGGTGCTCTGCGGCTTCGCCACCAACTACATCCAGCTCTTCCTCGGACGGACCGGCATCGGCATCGGTGAAGGTGCGTTGCAACCGGCCGCGTACTCGATGATCCGCGATACGTTCCCACCCGACCGGCGCGGACGGGCGTTCGGCATCTATCACATGGGCCCCATGCTCGGCGTGGGCTTCTCGCTGTTCGTCGGGGGCACGTTGCTCAGTCTTTCGCAGAGCGGTGATGTGGCGCACTGGCCAATTCTCGGCGCGCTCAAGCCCTGGCAGTTCGTGATCGTCGTGCCGGGGCTCGTCGGCATTCCGCTCGCCTTGCTGATGCTGACGCTGCGCGAACCGAAGCGCGCGACTAAACAAAAGAGCGCCGACGCGCCCGGCTATCGCGACGCGCTGCGTTTCATCCGCAGCGAATGGAAGCTCTACGTGCCGCTGTGGATTGCCGCGACCCTCTACGCGATGGCGATCTCCGGCTTCAACGCGTGGCTCCCGACCGTCATCTCACGTGCCTGGGATCTGCCGCTGCCGAGCATCGGCCGCATGCTCGGGCCCTTGATGATGGCGTCGGTGCCCGCCGGTCTCGTGATTCTCGGTGCGGTCATGGACCGGCTCTCGCGTCGCGGACGCCGTGCGGCCCCACTGGAAGTTGCGATGGTGTCGACCTTCGTGTCGTGTCTGGCGACGTTTCTGCTGGCGTTCACGGACAATCACGCGCTGGCCGTCGTGCTGTATGTCTGCCACACGTTCTTCGCGAGTCCGATTCCGTCGTCCGCCGGTGCAACGATGGCGCAGATCACGCCGGGGCGCATGATGGGCAAGCTCTCGTCGCTGTTCTTCCTCGTGCAAAACCTGCTCGGTCTGGCGCTTGGCCCGACGGTGGCAGCCACCATCGCCCATGTGTTCTATAACGGCCCGATGGCGATGGGATACGCCATCGTCACGACGTTCTGTGTCTGCACCGCCATCGCCGCCGTCATGTACGGGTTGGTCGCCGCACAGGTGCGACGCCGCAACTTCGAGTAAGCGCCCCACCCAGTTCGATCTCCCCGCTTCATCACGCGCCGCCAGCCTTCGGGCTCGCGGCGCGTTTGCTTTTGCGCGGGCGTCAATAGAGCGCCCATAAAAAAACCACCGCAACGTTCGCGGTGGTCAAAGTACGACGCATGAAGCCTTCAGGGGATACTGTCAGAACCTGTGACGCAGGCCGATACCGACACCGGTCTGGTCGCGGTTGTTCGGAAACTCGGCACGTTGCGCGCCGTGACCGACGCTGTAGTCGACCGTGCCGTACAGCGTGGTGCGGCGCGAGAAGCCGTACTCGGCGAGCAACACGTAAGTCTCGCGCGACCCATCGCCAGCATCGCCCGACACGCCGTTCACATTGCTCGCGCGGTCGTAGTACACGGCGGCGGTAATCGTCAGCGGTTTCGACACTTGATACGCCACACCGCCATAGAACGCATTGTCCTTACGCGGATTCGCGCCGCCCGTCACACCGCGCCCCGAAAGGAAGCCGTCGACGAAACCGGTCTTGTCGTTGCTGTTGTAGTAGCCGAGCGTTGCCGTCACCGGCCCCCACTCGTACTTGACGCCCAGGTTGTAGATCATCTGGGTATTGGCGTTGATGTCGCGGTTCTGGAGCACGTTGGCCATCACACCGAACGGCTTGCCGACGTAGGCCACCGACAGCACATACCCCGAGTTGCGCGCCGTGCTGCCTGCCACGCCGCCCACGATGTACTCGAGGCCGACCTGTACGTCCTGATACCGCTTCGTGTACTTCACGGCGTTGTTGCCACCGTTCGGGCCGTTGGTACCGAACACGACCGGCATCCACTCGTTCTGATCGTAGTTACCCACGGTGAGCGGATCCCAGCCCTCGATCAGCAGCTCCCAAGCGGGGTTATCCTGCGTGCCGAGGGTGAGCTTGCCGTAATCGCCGTCGAGACCGACGTAGGCCTTGCGGTTGAAGATCTTGCCGCTACGCTGTGACGTGCCGTTGTTCAGGTGATAACCACCTTCGAGCATGAAGATGGCCTTCATACCCTGCCCCAGATCTTCCTTGCCGTACATGCCCCAACGGCTCTGCGAAATGGCGCCGTCGGTGAGCGCGAAGGAACTCTTGTTGTCACTGGTGGCGCCGGACAGATAGCGAAGGCTCGCATCCGCCACGCCAAACATCGTCACGCTCGATTGCGCGAACGCCGGCGAGGCGATCAGCGCCCCGGCGGCCAGAGGAAATGCCCAAGTCTTCATTTAATGCCTTCCCCAATGCGCCAACCGCCCTGCAGCGGCCGGCCATGATAGCACCGCCGCGACGCACGTCACCGCCGTTCATTCCGCGAATTCTGATCGTATATTTAGGATGACTAATAACTTGATATGAATTTGCGGACACACCTCTTCCTCGCCCTGCCTCCAAGCGTTGGCGAAGTCACTGACGGACGATGACGCTCTCCAAACCACGCGGCGCTACAACACGCCGACGGCCTCCCGTGTCGCGACTAGAAATTTGTATACCTAACTATTTTGATGTATTATTTTCGTCGCAGTCCCCTCCCGAATGGCAAAGCGTCTTGCACGCCGTTGAAGTTGTCCGGAGGCGCGGCGCTCCCTGGACGGAGCGCCGCATTTTCCAGAACTCTCGCGAAGTGAGAGGTGCAGTACGCACCTCCTCTCACCTTTCTTGCCTACCAGACTCGGCGCGTAACGTTTACTTCGCGCCCGCCGGTTTGACGGCAATCACTTCGATTTCCACCATCCAGCCCGGGTCGACCAGACGTGCCGCCTGCAGCACCGAGCGTGCGGGAAGGTTCGGACCGTTCTTGTCGAAGAACTGGTAGTAGCCGTTCATGAAGCCGCCGAAGTCCATCACGTTGTTCTTCGCCGGATCGCCGACGAGAAACACCTGCATCTTCACCACATCCTTCATGGTGAGATTCATCGTGGCGAGCAGCGCCTGGATACGCTTGAGTACGCTCACCGTCTGCTGCTCGGTATTGCCATAGCCACCGCCCTCCAGTTTCTCCGGCACCTGCCCGCTCAGATAGACGGTCGTGGCGCTGGCCGGTACTTCGACGGCAAGGGCCAGCGGACCCGGCTGCTTCGGCAGATGGCGCACCACTTCCTGCGCCCCGGCGGCATGCGCGAAGCACATGGCCGCCCCGAGGGCCGCGAATTTCCACCATCCTTTCGTTGACTTCGTCATCTCGTTTTCCTGAAGGTTGTTGAAATCGAGGCGCGCGCGTGCCCACGCGCGCCGGTCTTACCGACGCGTGACTGTCGTTCCTGCCAGGTGCGGCTACCCCGACCGGACGCGCCGCGCGGCATCTATCCGCAACGACGCGCCCGTCGCGGTCAGTTGCCCTTGGTGCCGCCCTCGTTTTCCTTCGCGGCGATCGTCTTGCGAATCGACGCGACCTGCTCGGTCGTCACCGGCGCGGCGTTGTTACCCCATTCACCACGAATGAAGGTCACGACATCCGCGATCTGCTTGTCGTTGAGCGACGAATTGAACGTCGGCATGCCGCCGCGTCCGCCGATCACCGTTTCAACGACCTTGGCGGCGTCCCCCAGCACGAACTTGTCGCCCTTGAGCGCAGGAAACGCGCCGGGAATGCCCTGCCCGCCTGCCTGGTGGCACGCTGCGCAGTTATTGCCAAAGATGGTTTTGCCCGAAGGCGTCTGCGCGTGCGAAACACCGGCCGCGAGACCGAGCAACGCGATCGACCACAACTTTTTCATTGCTTTACTCCTCTACCGTTCTACTGACTGCGACTGACGATGATGCTGAATTTCGTGGGGCTCACGCGCTCAGGCGCGCATGAAGCTGCTCGATCTGGTGCCAGGCCGATTCAATGGCTCCGGCCTGCCAGCCGTTGAGGTGGCTCATGTGTTCACCGGCGAGCAACGTGCGGCCTTCGCCCTTGAGCAGACGCGGGTATGCCGTGCGGCGACCTGCCTCGCTCCAGTCGGCCCAACCGCCGAGGTTGTACTTCACGCGGTGCCACGCCACCGAGAACGACGACTCGGCCGAGTCGCGATACTGCCCCGGGAACACCTTCTCGCCAGCGGCAAGGCCGAAGTCGGCGCGCTCCTTGAGCGACATCGCGCTAACCTGTGCGGCCATCGCGCCGAAGTTGTAATAGGACAGCAGCGTGCCCTTCTGCCCTTGCCAGTTGGTCGACGGCAGCGAGATCAGCGTGGCGCCCTTGATGTCGGTCTGGATGTGACCGCCGTAGATGAAGTGGTCCTCTTCCCAGAAGCGGCGCTTCATCTGCACACCGAGCTTGCCGACCGGCTCGTAGGCGACTTGCATCGCATCCTTGAAATCGTCGGAGAAGTCGGTGTCGATTTGCTTCAGTACCGACAGCGGGATCGTGCACAGGCAGAAGTCGCCCTTGACCGTGCGACCGGCGCCGGTGCGCGTGTCCTTGCATTGCAGCACTACACCGCTGTCGGTGTTGCGCAGGCTCACGACTTCGGTGTTGTAGCGGATCATCTTCTTGGTGCGACGCTCGAAGGCCTTCGCCACATGATCCATGCCGCCCACGGCTTGCAACATCGTCTTCTGCTGTTCGATGTCGTTCGTCGAGCGATAGATGTTGCCGAGCTTGGACTTGAGCAGATCGCCGAATTGCAGCGGATCGGTCTGCACACCCGACTGCACGCCGGGATAGGTTTTGTAGCCGCGCGCTGTAGTGCCCTTGTAGTCGAGGTCCTTTTTGTTCAGGTAACCCTCATGCACGAGGTAGTCGAGCAACAGTGCCCTGTCGCCTTCGCTCAGTTGGTCGTTGAGCTTGCCTGCACGCAGCGTCTTGGCGAACAGTTCGTCGGTGTAGCCGCGCATATCGGCCTTGATCTCGAACTGGCGCAGGCGCTTGCCCGCGAGCGGACCGTCGATGTTTTCCTTGTAGACGTAGGCCGCGTCGTTATCGTTGTTGAAGAGTTCGAGCGGCACGCCGAATTCGCGCGTGTAATGCAGCGTGGACTGCTGGCAGAACGGAATGCGCCACGGACCGTGGTTGATGTACTGGCCTTCGTCGAAGTTGCAGACCTGACGCTCGCCGCCCAGCTCGGTCAGCTCGAAGCCGCGACGTGCGGTCTGGCAACGGCCGCCCGCGAAACCGCGAGCCTCGATGATTTCGCACGCGTAGCCGAGTTTCGACAGCTCGTAGGCGGCCGTCATACCGGCCAGCCCCGCGCCAAGAATGACCACGCGCTTGCCGCGACCGCTACCTGAGAGGCGCGGCGGCGAGGTGCGCACCGAGGCGAGATCCACGCCCCAGGCCTTCATCGTCGCCAGCATGAGACCGCTACCGCCGATCGCGAGTGTACGCATCAGGAAATCGCGGCGGCGCAGCCCGCTCCCGACGCCCACAGAATCCAAAGAACCCAATGACTTGCCCGTGGTGTGTTGCACGTCTGACATGACTCTCCTCACTCTTGAATGATGAAACGTGTCGCGAATGCCAACGCCGTGCGCGCAATGTGCAAGGGTGTGACGCGACCTTGCGGACGAGCGCAACCCTTGAGCGCATGTAGCGCTTCAGCGAACGAATACGGGGGATGTGAGAAGGCTCAGGGCGAGTGGCCAGAGGACCGCATGATGTCTCCTTAAGCGCGAATTCCGGGGCAGTGCGACAGTCTTGCGCCGTCGTGATGCCGGGTTCTTGTCTTCTCGTGAAACGTCACCCTCTGGCCGGACCGACAACGTGCTCCGGGGGGATGTGCGTCCGGTCGTATGTATCGCGCGCCGGTACTGCACTGCGGAGCCAAATCCAGCTCAGGGGAATCGGGTATGCTTGCTCGCCTGTACTGATAGGTTTGCCCGCCACCATAACGACCATACTATATGCGTGTTATGGCTTCGAATATTAGCGTTACTACTTAGCGTGCGTATGCGACGGGGTTTGGGAGAGGCGTGAGGTATGCGCAAGTGCGAGCGCCGCGACATCCGCGGCGCTTGTCAGACAGCGGCCTAATGGCTAATGGGCCAATGACGCCACACCGCGAGCGAGTCACTCAGGCGTTGCTGGCGTGCGCGAGTTCGCGGAAATTCATCCAGTGGGAACTGACGAGCCAGCCTGCATCGACCGGCAGGCTCACCCCGGTGATCGCGCTCGATTCGTCGCTCATCAGGAAGCTCACGGCGGCCGCGATTTCGTCCGTCCCGACCAGACGCCCGAGCGCCGAGTGCGATTCGATGGCCGTCGCGCTGCGCTTTCCGGTGTTGAGTTTGTCCTCGAAGATCGGCGTGAGCGTAAAGCCGGGTGCGACCGAATTCACCCGGATGCCCGACGCGCCGAGTTCACCGGCGGCGAGTTGGGTGAGCGCGCCCAAAGCCACTTTCGCCGGGGAATAGGCGTGCAGCGGCAATGGACGCAGCTCGTTGATTGACGTAATGTTCACGACCGCACCAGTACCAGCCTCGGTCATGAGCGGCGTGAAAGCGCGCAGGCAGTGCTGCGCGCCAAAGTAGTTCACTTCCCAGACGCGACGCTGCATGTCGTCGGTCATGTCGAGCATCGGCATCACATCCTGCAACACGCCCGCCACGTTCACCAGTCCCGCCACGCCCGGATTGCGCAGCGATGCCGCCAACGCATTCACCGCCGCGTGATCGGTCACGTCGAGCGCCGCCAGTTGCATGCGCGCATCGGCCGCCCGCTCGCCGAAAACACCCTTCAGTCGCGCCAGATCCAGGTCCGTGGCCACGACATGCCAGCCGTCGTCATGAAGACGATTGGCCACTGCCAATCCGATACCACCGCTCGCACCGGTCACCACGACAGCCTTGCCTGCGTCACGTAACGCGTTCAATGAGCGGCGCTTGGCACGGTGGGAGGATGTGTTCATACAGGGCGTCTCCGTCGGATTGTGTTGTCGTTTTATTTTCTAAACTATTCGTTTAGTTTATCCACAACCCTATCGGCGGCGTCAAGCTTTTTTTGCCAACGCCCTTGCGCGTGTCGTTTTCCTTGCACCGGATTTCGCACCGCCTGAACGCGACCGGGTCAGCGCAGGCACCGTTCCGTTGGGGCCGAGCAAACCTTGCATGACGAGGTCGACGTGCTCACGCACGAACGCCCGGGTCAGCGGCTTGTGACCGACTAGCAACCGGTAGTAAAGCGGCGCGTAGAGAATGTCGAGAACGACATCGGGATCGCCTGGCTTGATGAGGCCCCGAGCGATCGCGTCGCGTACGATCTCGACGCCCTGCTCGCGTCGCGCGGAAACATAGCCGTCGCGAAACGCTTGCGCAATCTCCGGATCAGACTGCCCCTCGGCAATCAGCGCGCTGATCATGGTGCCCATCGGGCCACAGAATTCCTCGGCCATTTTGAGCAGACGCGAGAAGATGCTGTCGAGTTGCAACTCCTCTGGATACGGCAGCGCCTGCCCGGCTTCGCGCAGGAACGCCGTCATGATCACGGACGCGCGATTCGGCCACCACTTGTAGATCGTGGCCTTGCTTACCCCTGCCGCCGTGGCGATGGCTTCCATCGTCGTGGCGTGCAGCCCCTGCTCGAGTAGAAGGCGATAGGCGGCGTCGAGCACGGCACGCTCGGCCTCGACACTGCGCTTGCGACCGCGTCGGCCTGGCGTGGGAGATTCGGGATTCGACTGACTTGACATTCGTTGTGTCCGGACAAATACTAAACTAAACGTTTAGTTTATAAATAACGACACCGTATTGAAACACACTGGCAGGCGACTCTGCCAACGGTGCGTCGGATCGGAGAACGGAATGCTGAAGTCTGACACAGTTTTTTCTTCCTTTGACCTGCCTGTCGGCGAGACGATTGCCGACACCGGCATCACGCCGGAAGAGCAACGCGTGCGCGAGGATCTCGCGGCGGCGTACCGGCTGTGTGCGATCAACGGCTGGGACGATCTCGTCTACACGCATTTGTCGGCACGGGTGCCCGGCCCTTCGCACCACTTTCTCGTCAATCCGCTTGGCCTGTCGTTTCATGAGATCACCGCGTCGAACCTGGTGAAGATCGATCTGGACGGGCGCGTCGTGGGGCAATCGCCGTACCGCCCCAATGCGGCGGGCTTCGTGATTCACGGGTGCATTCATGCAGCGCGTGAAGACGCCGCCTGCGTGATGCACCTGCACACCGAAGCGGGCATGGCGTTGTCCGCGCTCGAAGACGGACTGCTGCCGATCACGCAGCACGCCATGCGCTTCGTCGGACGGCTCGGATACCACGACTACGAGGGCATCGCCCTCACCATCGACGAACGGGATCGCCTGCTCGCCGACCTCGGCAATCATGCGGCGCTTATCCTGCGCAATCACGGCACGCTGACGGTCGGCCGCTCGGTGGGGCATGCCTTCGTCGAGATGTTCTATCTGGAGAAAGCCGCGCGCGCGCAATTGCTGGCGCAGAGCACCGGGGCGCGCCTGCGCATTCCGCCGCATCACGTGGCGGTGCTGACCGCGCAGCAGTGGGTGACGGATATGCGCGGCTCGGGCGATCGTGAGTGGCCGTCGCTGCTGCGCCAACTGGCCCGCGACGGACACGATTACAAACAGTAATGCCCCGGTAAGACCAACAGCAACGGGATAGCTTTGCGAAGTGGCGTCAGGTAGTACGTATCAGGCAGTTGGTAGTCATCAGCACCCAAAAACAGAACCATGACGGAGACACCCCTTGAACCCGACCATCGCACCAAAGGCGAGTCGACCCGTGGCGGGCAGCGATAACGCTGCCGCACTGGACTCGCGCATCGCGCAGGAAACCATCGGCCAACTATTTCGCCGCATCCTGCCCTTCCTGATTCTCTGCTATATCGTGGCCTTTCTCGATCGTGTGAACGTCGGCTTCGCGGCGCTGCACATGAACGGCGACCTCGGGTTCACCGCCACCGTCTACGGCTTCGGCGCGGGCATCTTTTCCATCGGCTACTTCGTCTTCGAGGTGCCGAGCAACCTGATCCTCCACCGCGTGGGCGCGCGCATCTGGATTGCCCGGATCATGGTGACGTGGGGCATCGTCTCGGCGGGCTTCGCGTTCATCTCGGGCGAGGCATCCTTCTACGTCATGCGCTTCCTGCTCGGTGTTGCCGAGGCGGGATTCTTCCCCGGCATCGTGCTGTATCTGAGCCTGTGGTTCCCCGGACGCGCGATGGCGCGCGCCACGGCGATCTTCATTCTCGGGTTGCCGCTGGCCGTGCTGATCGGCGCCCCACTCTCGACGTGGATCCTCACATCGTTCCATGAGTTTGCCGGGCTGCGCGGCTGGCAATGGATGTTCTTGCTCGAAGGCGGGCTCGCCGTGGTGGTGGGCGTTGTGGCCTACTTCAAGCTGGGCAATGCCCCGGACAAAGCGACGTGGCTCAACGAGTCGCAACGCGAGTGGCTCGTTCACACGCTGGCACAAGAGAAGGCGGCCAAAGAACGCGCTCGCCAGTATGGTGTGATGGAGACGCTGCTCTCGGGCAAGGTGCTGCTGCTGGCATTCGCCATCTTCTGCAATATCACGGCGCTGTTCGGTATCACGCTGTGGATGCCGCAGATCATCAAGGGCATTGGCGGGCTGGATAACACGCAGGCCGGTTTGCTGAGCGCCGTGCCGTACGTGTGTGCAGGCGTGGCGATGGTCGCGAACGCGCGGCACTCGGACAAGACGGGGGAGCGCCGCTGGCACATTCTGCTACCGGCAGCCATCGGCGCCATCGGGTTGGTGATGGCGGGGAATGCGGCGTCGCCCTACGTCGGGATTCTCGGGTTGTGCATCGCGGCGGCCGGGATTCTGGCGTCGAACATTCTGTTCTGGCCGATGGTGCCGATGTTCCTGACGGGCGCAGCAGCCGCGGCCGGGATCGGGTTGGTGAACTCCGTGGGCAACCTCGGCGGTTTCGTCGGTCCGTATCTGACGGGTTGGGCCAAGGACACTTTCGGCGGATACGGCGCGAGCATGACCACGCTGGGTGTGATGGTGCTGGCCTACGGCGTGTTGCTGTTCGTTTTCCTGACCGTGAGTGCACGGCGTGTAGATAGCGTCGATGCGAGCACCACGGGTATTGCGAGGTCGTCATGAATATTGCCAGTACGCTCGCCCGCGCGGCGCAGCGACACCCCGGGCATGTCGCTACCTATGTAGGCGACGCGCCGCAGCACGACTACGCGACACTCGCGCGACGGTGTGCCGCTATCGCGGCCGGATTGCGCTCGATGGGTCTGCCCGACGGCGCACGCGTCGCGCTCTGGATGCGCAACCGTCCGGAGTATCTCGAATGGCTCTATGCGATCTGGTGGGCCGGGCTGGTGGCCGTGCCCATCAACGCGAAATTGCATCCGTGTGAGGCCGCTTTCATCGTCAACGATGCCGAAGCTGCGGTGTTGCTTGCGGAGGCGGAAGATCTGGAAGCGATTCGAGACCATATCGACAGCCAGGTGACAGGGTTCGCGCCGGAAGACACGCAGATTGCCCGTTGGCTGGCAGGCGATGCGAGCGTCGGGGTGTCGTCCCGCGAGAGCACGGATCTGGCATGGATCTTCTATACGTCGGGGACAACGGGGCGTCCGAAGGGCGTGATGCTCTCGCATCGCAACCTCTGGTCGATGGCGGCTTGCTATATGACGGACGTCGACGCCGTCGAGCGCGACGACCGCACGCTATATGCCGCCCCTATGTCGCACGGCGCCGGGCTGTACAGCGTCGTATTCATGATGCAGGCGGCGGGACACATCTTCCCCGCGTCGGGTGGCTTCGATGCGACGGAGATGTTTGCGCTGGCTGAGACGCTCGGCAATGTCTCCTGCTTCGCAGCGCCGACGATGGTCAATCGGCTGGTGCGGCATGCGCAGGCCTACGGTGCTTCTTCGGCAGGATTCAAGACCCTCGTCTATGGCGGCGGCCCGATGTATTCGGCCGACATCGAGCGCGCGCTATCAGTAATGGGCTCGCGGTTCGTGCAGATATAC
The DNA here is from genome assembly GCF_044772185.1 of Pandoraea sp. NPDC090278. NCBI lineage: Bacteria > Pseudomonadati > Pseudomonadota > Betaproteobacteria > Burkholderiales > Burkholderiaceae > Pandoraea > Pandoraea sp. NPDC090278. The sequence continues at coordinate 240,101 of NZ_JBIVYJ010000005.1, forward strand.
GGACAGGGAGAGTCGCCGATGACGATCACGGTATTGCCACGCGATGAGATCGCGGCGACGGGCCACCCCCGATGGTCGCAACGACTGGCATCGGTCGGCCATGCACACGCCATGGTAGAGGTGGCGGTGGTCGATGACGATGGCGTACCGGTGGCCACCGGTGCACCGGGCGAAGTCGTGGTGCGTGGCGATGTCGTAATGCAAGGCTATTGGCGCAATCCGGAAGCGACCGCAAAAACGTTGCGCGACGGCTGGCTGTGGACAGGCGACATCGGTGTGCTGGATGACGACGGCTTTCTCACGCTCAAGGACCGCTCGAAGGACGTGATCATCTCCGGCGGCACGAACATCTACCCGCGCGAGGTTGAAGAGGTGCTGCTCCGTGCAGACGGCGTGGCTGAGGTGGCCGTGATCGGCGAAGTCGACGCCGAATGGGGCGAGGTGGTCGTGGCGTATGTCGTCTGCACGCCCGGTGCGACGCTCGATAGTGCCGTGCTAGATGCGTATTGCCTCGAACACATCGCGCGATTCAAGCGACCGAAACGCTACATCGCCGTGGACGCGCTACCGAAGAATCACTACGGCAAGGTGCTGAAAACAGCGTTGCGAATGCCGCGAGTGGATTGAGAGCATGATCGGCTGACGTACAAAACAAAAGAGCCCGCTAATTAGCGGGCTGATTCGTTCAAAGCAAGATGCTTGGCGGAGAGGGTGGGATTCGAACCCACGGTACGGTATAACCGTACACCAGATTTCGAGTCTGGCGCATTCGACCACTCTGCCACCTCTCCAAGCGTTTCTTCTGCTTTGGATCGCTACCTGAGTGGCCTCAAGCAGCGAGAAAGAGATTATAGCCGAATTTCTTTTTCCGGCAACCCCTTTTTCAAAGTTTTTTACGCTGCGGGCTCAAGGCGCTCGATGCCGCCCATGTACGGACGCAGCACGTCCGGCACCGTCACCGAACCATCGGCATTCTGATAGTTCTCCAGCACCGCCACCAGTGCGCGTCCCACTGCAAGACCCGAACCGTTCAGCGTGTGCACCAGCTCCGGCTTGTTCTGCGCGTTGCGGAAACGTGCCTGCATCCGGCGTGCCTGGAAGCTCTCCATGTTCGAACACGACGAAATCTCGCGGTATGTGTTCTGCGCCGGAATCCACACTTCCATGTCGTACGTCTTCGCGCTGCCGAAGCCCATATCACCCGTGCACAGCACCAGCGTCCGGTACGGCAAGCCAAGCTTTTGCAGAATCGTTTCCGCGTGACCCACCAGCGTCTCGAGTGCGTCGTACGACTCTTCCGGACGCACCACGTGCACCAACTCGACCTTGTCGAACTGATGCTGACGAATCATGCCGCGCGTGTCCTTGCCATAGCTCCCCGCCTCCGAGCGGAAGCACGGCGTATGCGCCACCATGCGCATCGGCAACGCGTCGTTCGGCAGCAGCTCGTCACGCACCAGATTCGTCAGCGACACTTCCGCCGTCGGAATCAGATAGAAGTTCTCGATGCGCTCGCCCTCTTCACCGCCGACCTTGCGCGGCACCTTGAACAGGTCGTCCTCGAACTTCGGCAACTGGCCCGTACCACGCATCGACGCGGCATTCACGATGTACGGCACGTACGTTTCCGTGTAGCCGTGCTCGCTCGTGTGCGTGTCGAGCATGAACTGCGCGAGCGCACGATGCAGACGCGCAATACCGCCCTTCATCACCGAAAAACGTGCCCCTGCAAGCTTGGCCGCTGCGTCGAAATCCAGACCCAGCGCAGCGCCGAGATCAACGTGATCGCGCGGCGTGAAGTCGAACTCACGCGGCGTGCCCCAGCGGCGCACTTCCACGTTCTGCGTTTCGTCCTTGCCGACCGGCACGCTCTCGTGCGGCAGGTTCGGCACGCCCAGCAGCAAATCCGACAGACGCGTCTGAATCTCTTCCAGACGCACCGACGACGCCTTGAGCGTGTCAGCGATGCCGCCGACTTCGGCGATCTCGGCCGAGGCGTCCTCGCCCTTGCCCTTCTTCATGCCGACCTGCTTCGACAACGCATTGCGACGCGCCTGAAGCTCCTCGGTTTGCGTCTGAATCTGCTTGCGCTCCGCCTCGAGCGCAGCGAACGCCGCCACGTCCAGCGTGTAACCGCGCGCCTTGAGTCGCGCAGCAACGCCGTCGAGATCCTTGCGAAGAAGTTGAATGTCGAGCATGGTGGGAAATCTATTGTGAGCGGCCCACGTGGGTGGACCATGAATTGGGTATTGGCCGACGGCGGCGTTACCAGTGGTTTCTCGCCGACGACGGCACTAATGGCGGGATTTTACCAAACGCGCGGCGCTGTGACGCGATTTGACGCGTCGGCGAGTGCGGAGGCCCACTACGGCTGCCCGCCCCGTCCGGCAGCGCGCAGACTCACGCGGACTCGTCGTCCCCGGATTCGGCAGGCGGCGATTGCTCGGAAGATGAGGACGAAGCGGACGGAGACGGCGGTTTCCCAGCCGTCGGCGTCTTCGCCGGGGCATCGGACTTGCGTCCCTTGGTATTCGCGCGACGCCATTCGGCATCGAGCGACTTAAGCCAGTTCAGCTTCTCCCCGATCTTGCCTTCCAGACCGCGCGGCACCGGACGGTACCAGTTCTGCGCACGCAGATCGTCGGGGAAATACGTCTCACCGGCGGCATAGGCATCCGGCTCGTCGTGCGCGTAGCGATACTCGTGGCCATAGCCGAGTTCTTTCATCAGCTTGGTCGGTGCGTTGCGCAAATGGATGGGCACCGCGCGTGACTTGTCCTTGCCGACGAACGCCCGCGCCTGGTTGTACGCGTTGTAGCCCGCATTCGACTTCGGGGCCGACGCGAGATACAGAATCGCCTGCGCCAACGCCAGTTCGCCCTCGGGCGTGCCGAGACGCTCGTACGTCTCCGCCGCATCCAGCGCGATGCGCGCCGCACGCGGGTCGGCCAGGCCGATGTCTTCCCACGCCATGCGCACGATCCGGCGCGCCAGATAGCGCGGATCGGCGCCGCCGTCGAGCATGCGGCAGAACCAGTACAGCGCGCCGTCCGGCGAACTGCCGCGCACCGACTTGTGCAGCGCGCTGATCTGATCGTAGAACGCGTCGCCGCCCTTGTCGAAGCGACGCAGATTCTCGGCGAGCACGCTGGCCAGCAGCGCCTCGTCGATCGTCTCCATGTCTTGCGACGTCGCGGCCTGCGCCACGATTTCGACGTTGTTCAACAGCTTGCGGCCGTCGCCATCCGCCGAGTCGATCAGCCCCTGACGCGCTTCGTCAGTGAATCCGATATCGCCCAGCTCATGCGCGGCGCGCGTGACCATCTCGCCGAGCTCTTCGTCGTTCAGGCTCTTGAGCACGTACACCGCCGCACGCGAGAGCAATGCGCCGTTGACTTCGAACGACGGGTTTTCCGTCGTCGCACCGACAAAGATGAACAGACCGGATTCGACGTGCGGCAGGAAGGCGTCCTGCTGTGCCTTGTTGAAGCGATGCACCTCATCGACGAACACAACCGTCTGCTTGCCCTGTCCGCGCTGAATCTGCGCGGCCTCGACGGCGTCGCGAATGTCCTTCACACCGGAGAGCACGGCCGACAGCGCAATGAAGTAGGCCTTGAAGGCGTCTGCCATCAGGCGCGCGAGCGTCGTCTTGCCGACACCCGGCGGGCCCCACAGAATCATCGAATGGGGACGGCCCGCCTCGAATGCCACGCGCAAAGGCTTTCCCTTGCCCAGCAGGTGACGCTGGCCAATCACATCGTCGATGGTATGGGGGCGAAGGCGCTCGGCCAAAGGCACCGAAGCCGACAAAGGGGCGTCGTTTGGCATGTTCTCAAGCAGCGCGGCCGGGGATGTCCCCGGCCGCAGTCAGATAATCAGATGTCCCCATTATGCCAGCCCGATGACAGGCTCGCCCGCAAAGCGCTTCTCAGACGATGTCGGGCGACGGGGACGAAGGTCAGCGCAAGCTCAACCCTTGATCACGTCCGCCCCCTTGGGCACCGTGAACTTGAAGTTGCCCGCGGGCAGCGGCGGGTTCTTCTGCATGTTGCTGAACGTGAGCAAGGTCACGTTGCCGAATGCGTCGTACAGCTCCATCGCGGCGAGATTGCCGTCACGGAAACCGATGCCCACGCGCTGGAACTGCGTGTCCTGCGCCTTCGGCTTAAGCTCGACCCAGTCGATGCCGTTCTTCACGCCAGCATCCTTGAGCGTGAAGCTCTTTTCGATGTCGTTGCTACCGAACAGGATCGCCGCCGGGCTCGCGCCAAGCGAGTCGCCCAGCTTGCGCTCGGTCACCTGATTCAGATCCTTGTCGTAGACGTAGAGCGTCGTGCCGTCCGCCTGCAACAACTGATCGTAAGGCTTGGTGTAATGCCAGACGAACTGACCGGGACGCGAGAACTCGAACGTGCCCGAGGCATTGTTCGTCACCTTCATCTCGCCGTTCTGCTGCCCCTTGACCTGCTTCTGCTCGAAATCGCCGCGCGCCGACTTCACCTGCGCCGCGAACGCCTTGAGTTGTGCCGTACCGCTCGCATAAGCCGGCGCGACCAGCGCCGCCAGCGTCACACCGACGGCACCCACCATGAGCGGCAAGCCGCGCTTGAATCCCAGCATATTCCTTATTCTCCCTCGCGATTCGGCACCAGAATTTCCCGGTTGCCGTTGCTCGCCATCGCCGACACGACGCCGGACTGTTCCATCTGTTCGAGCAGGCGCGCCGCCCGGTTGTAGCCGATGCGCAAATGACGCTGCACCAGCGAGATCGACGCACGGCGCTGCTTGAGCACCACGGCCACGGCCTGATCGTATAGCGGATCGGACTCGCCGCCGCCCTCGCCAGTTCCGCCGCCCGCGCCATCAAGAGCGCCTTCTTCGCCTTCGACCGCACCGTCGAGAAGACCTTCGACGTAGTTGGCCTCGCCTTGCTCCTTGAGTCGCTCGACCACACGATGCACTTCGTCATCGGCGACAAACGCACCGTGCACACGCAATGGCAACCCGGTGCCCGGCGGCATGTACAGCATGTCGCCCATGCCCAGCAACGTCTCGGCGCCTTGCTGATCCAGAATCGTGCGCGAATCGATCTTCGACGACACCTGGAACGCCACCCGCGTGGGCACGTTGGCCTTGATCAGACCGGTAATGACGTCGACCGACGGACGCTGCGTCGCCAGAATCAGGTGAATGCCCGCCGCGCGCGCCTTCTGCGCAATCCGCGCGATCAGCTCTTCGACCTTCTTGCCGACAACCATCATCAGGTCGGCCAGTTCGTCGATCACGACTACGATGTACGGCAGACGCTGCAACGGCTCGGGTTCTTCCGGTGTCAGCGAGAACGGATTCGGAATGTGTTCTTCGCGCTTGGCAGCGTCGTCGATCTTGTTGTTGTAGCCCGCCAGATTGCGAACGCCCAGCTTGCTCATCAGCTTGTAGCGGCGCTCCATCTCGGCCACCACCCAGTTCAGCGCATGACCGGCCTGACGCATATCCGTCACCACCGGGCACAACAGATGCTGGATGCCCTCGTACATGCTCATTTCGAGCATCTTCGGATCGATCAGGATGAGCCGGACCTGCTCGGCCGTCGCCTTATACAGCAGCGACAGAATCATCGCGTTGATCCCCACCGACTTGCCCGAACCGGTCGTGCCGGCCACGAGCAAGTGAGGCATCTTTGCCAGATCGGCCACGACCGGCTTGCCGCCGATGTCCTTACCGAGGGCGAGCGTCAGCAGCGACGACGAACTGTTGTAGACCTCCGAGCCAAGAATCTCCGTCATCCGCACCGTCTGACGACGCGGATTCGGCAACTCCAACCCCATGAAATTCTTGCCCGGGATGGTTTCGACCACACGGATCGACACCAGCGAAAGCGAACGCGCCAGATCCTTCGCGAGATTCACGATCTGGCTGCCCTTCACGCCCGTGGCCGGTTCGATTTCGTAACGCGTGATGACGGGGCCGGGATAAGCGGCCACGACGCTCACTTCCACGCCGAAATCCTTGAGCTTCTTCTCAATCAGGCGCGACGTGAATTCCAGCGTCTCGCCCGATACGGTTTCCTGGGCGACCGGCGCCGGATCGAGCAGCGCCAGCGGCGGCAGGATCGAATCCGGCAGATCGGCGAACAGCGGCGCCTGCTTTTCCTTCTCGACCCGCTCGCTCTTGGGCACCACCTTGACCGGCGGCACGATCTGCACCGGCTCGTGGACTTCCGCCCTGACCCGGTTCTGGACGACAGCACCTTCACGCGCGATCGCCGCTTCCTCACCCATCCGACGGTCTTGACGCGCCTCGCGGCGACGACGGATCACCGTGCCGGTATCGAGAATCAGCGCACCGACCTTTTCGGCGGCGGACAACCAGGAGAAATGGAACAGCAGCGACAGGCCGAAGGCGAAGATCAGCAGCAAGGCCAACGTGCCGCCGGTGAAACCGAGCGCGTGCTGGAAGAAGCCGCCGACGGTCTCACCGATGACCCCGCCCGATGCCCGCGGCAACTGGGCCTTGAGACGGTAGAGACGCAGGGATTCGATGCCAGCGCTCGAGAGCAGCACCATAAGAGAGGAGACGATCTCCACCCAGCCGCCGCTCGCGAGGCGTTCGCGCAGCGGAGGCGCTTCGCGTTTAGCGGAGATGCGGCGGTAGCCGGAGATCACGCGGCGGGCGATGAACACCACCAGCCAGTAGGCGGACAGACCAAGCATGAGCAGCAGCATGTCGGCGACCCACGCGCCGACGCGTCCCGCCCAGTTGGCGATACGCTCCACATGCGCCGCATGCGTCCAGCTGGGGTCCAGACGGCTGTAGGAGAACAACGCCATCAACAGGAACACCATCAGCGCGACCTGCGCCATCCAGCGGATTTCATGGAAGAGGTGCGTCACCCGATTGGGTAACGACGATCCGGCACCAGCAGAGTAGGAAGATTTCGTCGTCATCAAGCCATGCGGTTGGGCGGGCAGACGGGCGGCCTGCCGCGCAGCAATGCTCCATTGTAAACAACTATTACATCGATTAACGCATGAGCACGTCAGGAAAGCGTGACAAGCCGTAACGGCGCCACTCCCGAGGGATTTGCCGGACGCCGGGACGCCCGGTGGCAAAGCGAAGTCGGTGAACAGGCCGCCGCTCCCCTCGCCCACATCCGGCGCACTTGCATCCGATGCATCTGCCCCCAAATTTGAGAGACGTCCCGGGGTGGGGCCTTCGAATGTACGACCGGTGTAGTCAGCCGACCTCCAAAGACCGCCCGAAGGCTATCGCCTCGATTGTGAGGCTCCATCAACGAAACATCGTCGGCCCTTTATAATGTCGGTTTGCGCCGGACCCCCGGTCGCGCGCCAGGCGGTGCGCGCTCGGGAATCCGGCGCCAGCACCCAACCCCTTTCCGGTGAGTTCCATGTCTGCTGCCAAGCACGCCAAAGTCCTGATTCTCGGTTCCGGCCCCGCCGGCTATAGCGCCGCCGTGTACGCCGCGCGCGCCAACCTCAACCCGGTGCTGATCACCGGTATCGCCCAGGGCGGTCAGTTGATGACCACCACGGACGTCGAGAACTGGCCCGGCGACCCGACCGGCGTGCAAGGCCCGGAACTGATGGCCCGCATGCAAGCGCACGCCGAGCACTTCAACACCGAGATGATTTTCGATCACATTCATACGGTGCATCTGAACGAGCGCCCGCTGCGTCTGATCGGCGACTCCGGCGAATACACGGCCGACGCCCTGATCATCGCGACCGGCGCCTCGGCACAGTACCTCGGCCTGCCGTCGGAAGAAGCCTTCTCGGGTCGCGGCGTCTCCGCCTGCGCCACGTGCGACGGCTTCTTCTATCGCGGCAAGGAAGTCTGCGTGGTCGGCGGCGGCAACACCGCAGTCGAAGAAGCGCTGTACCTCTCGAACATCGCCAGCAAGGTCACCGTGATCCACCGCCGCGACAAGTTCCGCGCCGAGCCGATCCTGATCGACCGTCTGCTGGAAAAGGCCAAGCAAGGCGTGGTCGAACTGAAGTACGACAGCGTGCTCGACGAAGTGACGGGCGACGACAGCGGCGTGACCGGCGTTCGCATCAAGAACACCAAGACGGGCGCGCATGAAGACATCTCGCTGCACGGCGTGTTCATCGCCATCGGCCACAAGCCGAACACGGATATCTTCGACGGTCAGCTCGAAATGAAGAACGGCTACATCGTCACGCACAGCGGCCTGAACGGCAACGCTACGGCCACCAGCGTGCCGGGCGTGTTTGCCGCCGGTGACGTGCAGGACCATATCTACCGTCAGGCCATCACCAGCGCCGGTACGGGCTGCATGGCCGCGCTCGACGCTCAGCGTTACCTCGAAAACCTCGACCAGTAATCGCTCTCGCGCGTTTTAGCGCCTGACGGCGGCGTCCCGGCTGCGTGATGTTTCATGCAGCCGGGACGCCGTCTTCGCTTGTGTCGTCGCTATGTGATGGCATGAGCCGTTATGATTCGGAAACGCGCCTTCGCAACCGCGCAGACGCAACGCGCTGCAATACACCATTTGCCCTCCCACTGAACGTCCTTGTTCGCACGATCATGAGCAAGAAACCACCGAAACTCAGCCTCAGCGACCTCTCCAACTTCCGTGACGCACTCGCGACCGAGAGCGCCGCGCGCGAAGCCGAACGCGTCGCCGCCGCCAAGCGCGCCGCGCAGGCCAAACGCGATGCCAACGTGTTCCGCGATAGCATTGGCGATATCGCCCCGCTCGCCAGCAAGGGCTCGACCAATCGCGTCGAGCACCCGCGCTTCCCGCCCGAGCCGGTGGCGCGTCAGACCGAGGAAGACGAAGCCGCCGTGCTTCATGAATCCTTGTCCGACGAATTCGACCCCGAAGCGCTGCTCGATACGGACGACCGCCTGTCGTACCGCCGTCCCGGCATCAGCCACGATGCCGTGCTGAAGCTGCAACGCGGCGACTGGGTGGTGCAGGCACAGATCGACCTGCACGGCATGCGTCGCGACGAAGCCCGCGAAGCGCTCTCCGCCTTCCTTCACGACGCCGTCAAGCGCGGCCTGCGCTGCATTCGCGTGATTCACGGCAAGGGCCTGGGCTCGGTGAACCGTGAACCGGTCCTCAGGGACAAGGTGCGCGGCTGGCTCGCCCAGAAGAACGAAGTGCTGGCATGGGCGCAAGCGCAAGGACGCGACGGCGGGGGCGGTGCGCTGGTAGTATTGCTCCAGGCTTCGCAGGCCCGGGGCTCACGCGCAGGCGACTGACGCGCGCGTCGGCGATCCTGCGCCGGATGCCGATCCGCGCCAGCCACCGCTGGCACCGACGATTTCACCGCCGATCACGACGTATTGACGAGGGACTGTCCACCGTCCCCAACAGGATTCGCCGATGATTCACGAGATGAGCGCTCAGCTGCATACGATCCTGGCCGTCATGGAGGCCATCGCCGTATTGTCGTGCGCCATCTCCGGCTTCGCGGAAGCCCGCAAGCAGCATCTCGATCCGGTCGGCGCATTCGTGCTGGCCTTCGCAACCGCCTTCGGCGGCGGTACGTTGCGCGACGTGCTGCTCGACCACCGTCCCTTCTACTGGGTCCAGCATCAGTGGTACTCGGTCATCATCCTCGTGCTGTCGTTGTCCACCGGCGTCGTGCTGAAGCTCGTCTCGCGCGTGGCGACGGAGCGCGTGCTGCTCATTACGGACGCCATCGGTCTCGGGTTCTTCAGCGCGTCCGGCACATCGCTCGCGTTGCAGACCGATATGTCTGCATTCATGTCGGTGATGATGGGGGTGATTACCGGCGTGGGTGGCGGCGTGATCCGCGACATCCTCTGTAATGAGGTTCCACTGGTACTGCGCGACACACGACCGTACGCCGTGTGTGCGTTCATTGGCGGATGGATCTACATCGCGCTGACATATGCCGACCTCGATCCCGTCTACACCTTGTCGATCAGCGCGTTTTCCGTGATTTTCGTGCGGCTGATCACCGTCGCATTCGACGTGCGTCTCAAGTCCTGAGTCGATACGGCACCGGCACTTCCCAAACGCCAAAGGGCGACGCTGCTCTCGCAGTCGTCGCCCTTCGTTTTTCTGACGCGCTCACCGCAGCATCGCTGCGGCGATCAACCTGCCATCAGACCGCCTGTTCGCCCTCTTCGCCCGTGCGAATGCGGATCACGCGCTCGACATCGGTCACGAAGATCTTGCCGTCGCCGATCTTGCCGGTGCGGGCCGCGCCCAGCACGGCGTCGATGACCTGTTCGGCCTGCGCTGCGCTCACCACGACCTCGATCTTGATCTTCGGCAGGAAGTCGACGACGTATTCCGCACCACGATACAGCTCGGTGTGGCCCTTCTGGCGGCCGAAGCCCTTCACTTCCGTGACGGTCAGACCGGTCACGCCGACTTCGGCCAGCGCTTCACGGACTTCGTCGAGCTTGAAGGGTTTGATGATGGCAGTTACGCGTTTCATTGTCGCCTCGATATCTTGATTGGAATGTTCTGCAATTTCGCCCGGCTATTGTACCGGGCCGGGAACGGCACGCCGATGACAGCGCACCCCGCCCGCCCCGCTTATCGACTTACGCGTGCGGATCGTCCGGCACCGTGTCCAGATCCGCCAACCACACCACCGACTCCGAATCGCTCGGCGCGCGCCAGTCGCCGCGCGGCGAGAGCGATCCGCCCGTGCCGACCTTCGGCGCATTCGGAATGCACGAACGCTTGAACTGGCTCGTACGGAAGAACCGGTCCAGGAAGATGCGCAGATTGCGCTTGATCGCGACGAGATCGTACGCGTTGCGCGACGCATGCCCCTCGTCCGGCCAGCGCCCCTGCGACGCATCGTGCCACGCGCTCCACGACAGGAACGCCACCTTGCGCGGCGCATAGCCGAAGCGCAGCGTGTAGTAGAGGTTGAAGTCCTGCAACTCGTACGGGCCGATGAAATGCTCGGTGCGCTGCTCGGGTGCGCCGTTGGCCTTGCCCGGCACGAGTTCCGGGCTGATTTCCGTCTCGAGAATATCGATGAGGACGTTGCGGCGCTGTCCTTCCTTGCCGCCCTTGCCATCCTTAACGTCCTTCGCGTCCTTCGCGTCCTTCTGCGCTTTGGCCGACGCTGCGCCACCCAGTTGCCCGGTCTCCGCGACCCAGCGCACGAGATGCATGATGAGCGTCTTGGGCACGCTGGCGTTCACGTTGTAGTGCGACATATGATCGCCCACGCCGTACGTGCACCAGCCCAGCGCCAGCTCGCTCAGGTCGCCCGTGCCGATCACAATCGCTCCGAGGTGGTTCGCTAGTCGGAACAGGTGATTGGTGCGCTCGCCCGCCTGCACGTTCTCGAATGTGACGTCGTAGACTTCCTCGCCCTTCGCGAACGAATGATCGAGGTCCTTCAACATCTGCATGCAACTCGGACGAATATCGATCTCGCGCGCCGTACACCCGACGGCGTCCATCAGCTCGCGCGCCTGACGCAGCGTACGCTCGCTCGTCGCGAAGCCCGGCATCGTGTACGCCAGAATATTCGTACGCGGCAAGCCGAGCCGGTCCATGACCTTGGCGCAGACGAGCAACGCATGCGTCGAGTCCAGCCCGCCGGACACACCGATCACGACCTTCTGAATCTTCGACGACGCAAGACGCTGCATCAGCGCCTGCACCTGAATGTTGTAGACCTCGTGGCAGCGCTCGTCGCGACGCGCCGCATCGGACGGCACATACGGGAAACGCGCAATCGCGCGCGCGAGCGGCAATTCGGCGTCACGCGGCAGGGTGACGTCGACCTTGATCGTGCGAAAGCGCGCCACTTCGTCGGCATGACGCCGCACCGACACACCGAACGTCGTCTGATGCATGCGCTCACGGGCGAGGCGCTCCAGATCGACGTCGGCGAAGATCAGATGCGACTCGCTGGCAAAGCGCGCCGACTCGGCGAGCATGTCGCCGTTCTCGTAGATGAGCGCCTGTCCGTCCCACGCGAGGTCGGTCGTCGATTCGCCCTGCCCGGCCGAGGTGTACAGATACGCCGCGAGGCAACGCGCCGACTGCTGAGCGACCAGTTGATGACGGTACGCCGACTTGCCCACGACCACGTTCGATGCCGACAGGTTGACGAGCACCGTTGCGCCCGCGAGCGCGGCGAACGACGACGGCGGCACCGGCACCCACACGTCTTCGCAGATCTCGCAGTGAAAGCGCAACAGCGGCTGATCGGCCGCTTCGAAGATGAGCGCGCCGAACGGTACGTCGTTGCCCAGCAGGGTAACGGTATCGACGCCAGCGTCATCGGCCGCGTTGAACTGGCGCGCTTCGTAGAACTCGCTGTAGTTCGGGAGATACGTCTTGGGGACGACGCCGTGAATGCGACCGCGCGCCACCACGACCGCGCAGTTGAACAAACGCTGCTGCACACGCACCGGCATACCGACGATCATCGCGATGCCCAGCTCCCGGCTCGCAGCCACGATCTCGGCCAGCGCGGCGTCGCAGGCGTCCTGCAAGGCGCGCTGCTGGAACAGGTCTTCGCAGCTATAGGCAGGAATGCCAAGTTCGGGGAAGGCGACGAGCACCGCACCTTCGGCATCGGCCTGACGGGCCAGCGCGATGGTCTGAGCTGCGTTGAAAGCGGGATCGGCGACGCGGCATTGCGGCACTCCGACGGCCACACGCGCGAAATCGTGATTGTAGAGATTGAGAAATCGGTTGGTCATGTCGGCGGCTACCATGCATCGCCCTTGTGCCGCGACGTCGGCAGGCATACCTGTCGGGCGTTTGCAGCGATGAAGCGGGCGTAAGAATCGTCAGTATATTACGCGAGGCCCCACCTTGCCGGGGCCTGCGTTCGACGGCCTCATGTCCCGATTACGTCCCGAATACATTCCGAAATCGCTCAGGACTCCGGTCGCTTGAACGGCGTATGCGCTTCCAGCTCGCCGATGTGCTCGTCCATCGCGGACGTCTCCCGGTCGAGAAAGTCCTCGATGGCCTGAGCGAATCGTTCGTCGGCAATCCAATGGGCGGACCACGTGGGCGTGGGCAACAGACCGCGCGACATCTTGTGCACGCCTTGCGCGCCGCCTTCGAAGCTGCGCAGCCCGTGCGCGATGCAGTACTCGATGCCCTGCGCGTAGCAGGTCTCGAAATGCATGCCGGAGACGAAGTCCGTCGTCCCCCAGTAGCGTCCGTACATCGTGTCGCCGCTCACCACATTGAGTGCACACGCCAGCGGCTGGCCGTCACGTTCCGCCATGACGAGCAGCAGCGTGTCGGGCATCGTCGCGTGCACCTGCCCGAAGAACGCGCGACTCAGGTAAGGCGAATTCCAGTGCTCACGGTAAGTGTTTTCGTAGCACTGGTAAAAGAAGTCGAGCGCTGCGCCGTCGATCTGCTCGCCGCACAGCCACCGGTAAGTCACCCCGGCCTCACGCACGCGCCGACGGTCCTGTTTCAGCTTCTTGCGCTTCTCCTGGTTCATCTGCGCGAGGAAGTCGTCGAACGTGGCAAAGCCCGGGTTTTCCCAGTGAAACTGCACGCCCTCGCGCAGCATGTACCCGGCCTCGGTCAGCGCAGCCAGATCGTCGTCATGCGTGAACAGCACGTGGATGGACGACAGCTCAAGCTGCCGGGCAAACGCAATCGCACCGCGCGCCAGTGCCACGCGATCCGCCTGCGTGCGGGCGAGCAGACGCGGCCCCGTCACAGGCGAGAACGGCACGGCGCACAACAGCTTGGGGTAGTACTCGAGACCGTGACGCGCGAAGGCATCGGCCCATGCGTGGTCGAAAACGTATTCGCCCCGGGAATGCGACTTGACGTAGAGCGGCATCGCGCCGACGAGCACCTCCTCCGCATGCATGAGCAGATAGGCCGGTTGCCAGCCCGTCCGCTTGGCGGCGCACCCCGTCTCGTGCATCGCGTGGAGGAACGCGTGCTGCACGAACGGGTTGTCGCCCGCGAGCGCGTTCCACGCGTCGGACGGCACGTCTTCAATCGATTGCACTACACGGATGACTACGTCGCTGCTCACTTCACACCTCGTTTGCGAACCGGCGGCTTGCCTGCCGCTTGCTTCCTACTTCCTACCGCTTAGGCCGACATTGTCGCCGAACTTGCCCTCTGCTTCAGGACGAAGATGTGACGAAAGCATAACTTACTAAAAGTAAGTTACCATTAGTAGGTTATTCTTTGAGGAGGACTCAGTCATGCATGCAGTCATTGTCGTCGCCCATCCCGACCCGCACTCGCTCACCCATGCCATCGCCCAACGCGTCGCCGAGACGATTGCGTCAACGCCCACCGCCAACGGCGTCGCACACTCTACCGAGATAGCCGATCTGGCAGCAGAAGGTTTCGATCCCCGCTTTAACGCAGCCGACCTCGCGCTGTTCAACAAGACGCTCGCGGCCCCCGCCGACGTGACCGCCGAGCATACCCGCCTCGACCGCGCCGACGCGCTGGTGCTCGTCTACCCGATCTACTGGTGGTCGTTCCCCGCACTGCTCAAGGGATGGATCGACCGTGTGTTCTCGCAGGGTTGGGCGTACGAAGATGTGGCGCTCGGCAAGTCGCTCAAAAAGCTGCAACGTCTGCGCGTGCATCTGGTCGCCATCGGCGGCGCGGACCAGCGCACGATGGCCCGGCACGGCTACTTCGGTGCGATGAAAACGCAGATCGATCACGGGATTTTCGACTACTGCGGTGCGCAGGTGGTCACGTCGGAGTTGCTCCTTGCCTCCGACACCGGCTACCCTGAAGCGCATCTTGAGACGGCGCGCGCCATCGGACAGAAGGTCTTCCCGTCTCCGGCCTGATATCGACGTATCCACTCGTGCCTCGGACCTCGGGTCCGGGGCCTTAGTTTTCTCGTAAGCAAACCATGACCTCATCCGCAGACGCCTCATCGCGCCGACGCATGCCCCGCGAAGCCCGCACACGACAACTGCTCGACGTGGCGTGGACGCTGGTCGGCAGCGAGGGCACGGATGCGCTCACGCTCGGCCGTCTGGCGGAGGACGCCGGGGTCACGAAGCCGGTCGTCTACGACCACTTCGGCTCGCGCAATGGGTTGCTCGCCGCGCTGTATCGGGACTTCGACGCGCGTCAGACCGCCATCTTCGATGCGGCCGTCGCGGCGGCAAAGCCGACATTGCAGGATAAGTCGCGCGTGATTGCTTCGAGCTATGTGACGTGCGTGGTGACGCAGGGCCGCGAGATCCCGGGCGTTCTCGCGGCGCTCGGCGGCTCCACGGAGCTGGCCGCCGTGAAGCGGGAGTACCAACAATCGTTCATCGCCAAATGCGCGGCGATCTTCGCGCCGTTCGCGGGCCCCGGCGGCATTCCCGCCCCCGCCATGTGGGCGATGCTGGGGGCGGCCGACGCGCTGTCCGATGCCGCGGTCACCGGCGCGATCACTGCCATTGAGGCGCAAACGGAACTGCATCAGGTCATTCTGACGATGGTGAAGCGTCACAAGCCGTGATGCCAATGCAGCGCTCGCATCCATAAAAAAACCCGGCACACGGCCGGGTTTTCTTTGCGTCGAAGAACGACGCGGCAAGCTTGGCGAAGTGGAGTTACTTCTTCGCGTTCGCCACGCCTTCGGTGATTTCCTTGTGGGCGGCTTCGATGCCTTCCCAGCCTTCGACCTTGACCCACTTGCCCTTCTCAAGCGCCTTGTATTGCTCGAAGAAGTGCTTGATCTGGTCCTTCAGGTAGCCCGGCACGTCGTCGATCGACTTCATGTGTGCCGTCATCGGGCAGATCTTGTCGACCGGCACGACCACGAGCTTGGCGTCCACGCCCGACTCGTCGGTCATGTTGAGCATGCCCAGTGCGCGGCAACGAACGACCGAGCCAGCCAGCAGCGGGAACGGCGTGACGACCAGCGCGTCGACGGGGTCGCCGTCGCCAGCCAGCGTTTGCGGAATGAAGCCGTAGTTGGCCGGGTAACGCATGCCGGTGCCGATGAAGCGGTCAACGACCAGCAGGCCCAGATCCTTGTCGGCTTCGTATTTCACCGGGTCGCTTTGCGCCGGGATCTCGATGATGACGTTGAAATCGTTGGGGAGGTCCTTACCGGCAGGCACGTGGTTGAAGCTCATGATGGCATTCCTGTGAATGAAAATTGGCATGCCGCCGGTTGGCGCGCATGCCCCGCCAACCGGCCGGATGCCACGCCGCCCGACGGCAATCGGGCGCGAAACATTATAGCGGGTTTGCCTGAATTGCCCCGCCGGAACGGTTCTCGTGCAACGACGGCAGCTCTGCCAGCCTCACCAGCCGTTCAGCCGTCAACGCGCCCACCTTTGCGCAGCCGAGCAGTTGCATCGTCGTGCGCAATTCGCTCAGCAGCAACGCCAGCACCCCATCCACACCCGGCCCGCCGCGCGCGGCCACGCCGTACAACGGCGCGCGTCCCAGCAGCACGCCCTTCGCCCCCAGCGCCACCGCCTTGGCGACGTCGGCCCCACGCCGCACGCCACCGTCCATGAACACGGACATGGCAGGACCGCCCTCCCCTGACGCGCCAACGGCGTCGACAATCTTAGATAACGCTTCGACCGGGGCAAGCGTGCTGCCCAGTTGGCGTCCGCCGTGATTGGAGACGATGATGCCGTCCGCACCGTGGGCCTGCGCCTGACGCGCGTCCTCTACCGTCAAAATACCCTTGACCAGCACTTCGCCCGGCCAGTGCTTACGCACCCATTCCAGGTCGTGCCAACCGAGCGACAAGTCCATCTGACGGCTCAGCATCGCCGCGTGACGCGCCAGATCCGCCCGCTCGCCCACGCTCTGTGCGATGTTGCGAAGCTGCGGCGCACCGCCCACCAGCATCTGCCAGCTCCAATGCGGATGCCGCATGCAGTCCGCCACGAGTCGCGGTGTGAAGCGCAGCGGCAGTTTGAAGCCGTTGCGCGTGTCGTGATCGCGCTTGCCGTGCACAGGGGTATCGACCGTCAGCATGAGTGTGCGAAAGCCTGCCTCGCGCGCCCGGCGCATCATGCTCTCGGCAATGCGTCGATCCTGCTGCACATAGAGTTGCAGCCAAAGCTCGCCGTTCGGCACCGCCGCACGCACGTCTTCGAGCAACGAGGTCGACGCCGTCGACAGCACAAACGGCAGCCCCGCATCCGCAGCAGCGCGGGCCAGCAGTTCGTCTGCGCGCGGCCAGAACAAGCCGTTCAGGCCCGTCGGGCCGACGACCATCGGGGCGGCGGCCGACCGCCCCCAGAAATTCGTCTCGCTGGATGTGGTGGAGATATCCGTCATCACGCGCGGCGCAAAGCCCCACTGCCCAAAGGCGTCCCGATTGCGCCGCAGCGCCTCGCCATCCTCCGCACCGCCTTCCAGATAATCGAAGGCCAGCTTCGTCAGACGACGCTTCGCCGCCCGACGGTAATCCTCCACGCAGGAAAACGCGTGCATTGCTCCCCCTGTCTTGATGTTCTGGCGTGCCCTGCCGCATCCCCGTCTGCATGCCCCGAAATCGGGCAAAGTTCGCCACTTGGGCACAAACAATTGTATTACAATCATAATCATTACAATCCGAACAACCCGCACACCCATGCCGCGCTCATCCGCCGGGTCATCGCGCTCTGCCACAGACGCCACCCAATCCACCAGCGACACCGCTTCGAGCGCCGCCGCGCCGCGTTCCTCGCTCTTCGTCGGCTCGACCGAGAAGACGTTTCAGGTGCTGCACGCCTTCGACGGTCCTGCACGGTACATGACGCTGGGCGACATCGCCAAAGCCGCGGATCTGGATCGCAGCGCCACGCAGCGGCTGGTGCACACGCTCGAAGCGCTCGGCTATCTCTTCCGGGTGCCCGAGACGAGAACCTACGGGCTGACGACCAAGGTGTTGCAGTTCTCGTACAACTACATTCGCGCCAACGAGCTGGTCGACAAGGCGTCGCCGTATCTGCTCGACATCAGCCGCCGTGTGGGCGAGACGACCAACCTGCAAGAGCTCGACGGCCACGAGATCGTGTTCGTCGCGCGCTTTCCCGGACAGCATCTGGTGAACATCGACATCGTGGTCGGCGCACGTCTGCCCGCGATGTTCACGGCGTCGGGCATTGCGATCCTGTCGCGTCTGCCCGAAGCACGCGTGCGCGAGATTCTCTCGGGCACGGCGCTCGAACCGATGACGCCGTACACGCTCATCGACGAGAAGAAGTTGCTCGAACGGATTGCACAGACCACGCGACGCGGCTACGCCATCGTCGAAAACGAAACCGTGATGGGCGACATCTCGGTCGCCGCCCCGATCACCGATCACGACGGTCACGCCGTCGCGGCCATCAACATCTCGGTGCCGACCTCGCGCTGGACGCGTGAGCGCGCAGAAGCCGAACTCGCCCCGCACATTCAGGTCGCCGCGACCTCGATCTCGAAGTCGCGACTCTCGACGTTCCGACGCTAAGCACGCTCAGGTGCCATCAAGTGCTATCAGGCGGTGACACGCGTCACCGCCATCACACTTCAACGTCCTTCGAAAATCGCCAGCTGACGCGCCAGTTCTTCGCGCAGCTCAGTCGACAGCGCCGGTGCGGGCGGCACGAGGGGCGCGAGCATCGCCGGGGCGTTCACGCCGATCAGATCCATCACCGACTTCATCGGACCGGGGTTCGTCTCGGCGAACGCCAGATTCATCAGCGGAATCAGCGAGCGGTGCAGTGCCAGCGCGTCGGCCGTCTTGCCTTCCGACGCCAGCGAGAAGATGCGTTGCCACGCGGTCGGCAGCAGCGACGCCGTCACCACGATTCCGCCACGCGCACCGGCCGCCACATGCAGCGGGAACAGCGTGTCTTCGCCGCTCAGCACGGCAAACGATTCGTCGACACCCGCGATGGTGCGCAGGAAATGCCACATGTCGGCGTTGCAGGCCTTCATGCCGATGATGTTCTCGTGGCGCGACAGCTCATGCAGCACTTCCGGCGCAATCGCGATACGCGTGCGATACGGAATTTCGTAGATGAGGATCGGCAGCGGCGACTCGTCGGCGTAGCGCAGGAAGTAGTCGCGAATACCGGCTTGCGTCGGGTTCGTGTAGTACGGCGTGAGGACCAGCAGACCGTCGGCACCAGCAGAGGCGAAGTCACGGCCCGCTTCGATGGCGTCGTGATAACCGGGGTCGAGCACACCGGCGATCACCGGCACGTCGCGGCCGTGGTCACGCACTTCCTGCGCCGTGAGTTCGGCCATGCGCACGCGTTCGGCGCGCGAGAGTGCACCGTACTCGCCCGTGCCGCCCAGCGGCACCACACCGTCGATGCCCTGCGCCAGCAGGTAACGCATGAGCGCACGTGCACCTTCGATGTGGATCGTGTCGTCGGTGTGGACCGGCGTGGGGATGGCCGGGAAAATGCCCTTCAGTTGTTCGGAGCGAAGCATGAGTTAAACGTCCGTGAATCGTAAGTTTGTTGGGGCGGATACCGCATCCGGGCTTCAGGTCGCGAGGCTGCGCCGGCGCAGTCGCTCGGCCACCCAGATGAGTGCGGCGATGAAAAGGAACAGGCACGTGGAGACTGCGGCGATCACCGGCGAGATCTGCATCGTGATCTCGTCCCAGAACTGCTTGGGCAAGGTGGTCGACAGGCCGCCCGACGTGAACAGTGCAATCGTGAGTTCGTCGAACGACGTCGCGAACGCGAACAGGAACGACGACAGCAGCCCCGCGCCGAGAATCGGGAACGTCACCCGGCGCAGCGTCGCCCACGGGCGCGCGCCCAGGCTGTACGCCGCCAGATCGAGACGCGTGTCGTAGTTGCGCAGCACCGCCATCATCGTGATGACGACATACGGCACGGCCACCACGGTGTGCGCGAGCGTCAGGCCCACGCTGGAGCCGACCAGACCAATCTTCGCGAAGAAATAGAACACGCCCACGGCGAGGATCATGCGCGGCACCACAATCGGCGCGAGCACAAAGGCGAGCATCGCCGACTTGCCGCGCATGCCGCCACGCACCAGCAGGAACGCTGCCGGGGTGCCGATCAGCATCGACAGCAAACCGGCACCGATACCCACGAGCATCGAGCGCGTGACCGCCTGCATCCACAACGGCGAATCCCAGATCTGCTGGTACCACTGCAACGAGAAGCCCTTCGGCGGCCACGCTAGCCCAGAGGCCGAGTCGAACGACATCGGAATCATCAGCAGCGCGGGCGCGGCGAGGAAGACGACCAGCAGGAAGACGACCACACGCAGCACAAGACCGTCGCCCTGCTCCGCCTGTGCGCCCCGGCCCTTCGGGAACGCGCGCAGCAACAGATCGGTCGCGGTGCCGAGCGTCGCGAGCACCTTCTCACCGAGCGTGCGTGTCCATCCGCCACGGCGCTTGCCAGCCTTCGCATCCCCTGCGCCACCGGCCATCGTCGACAGACCGACCATACGGTCGTAGACGAAGAACACCACCAGAACCACGGCGAGCAACAGCACCGAGATCGCACCGGCAAAGCCCCAGTTCAGCGCCTGCATCACCTGATCGATGATGAGCTGCGTGATCATGGTTTCGTGACGACCGCCGAGCAGCGTCGGCGTAATGAAGAAGCCGATAGACGTGACGAACACCATCAGCGCGCCTGCGGCCACGCCCGGCAACGACAACGGGAAGTACACGCGCCAGAACACCGTGCCGGGACGCGCGCCCAGCGTCGAGGCCGCGCTCGGCAGACGCCGGTCGATGTTCTCCATGACGGAGAGCATCGTCAGCACAGCCAGCGGCATGAGGGCATGCACCATCCCCAACACCACGGCGGGGAAGCTGTAGAGCAGCGACAGCGGCTGATCGATCAGCCCGAGATCGAGCAACGTGCGGTTCACGACGCCGTTACGGCCGAGCAGTACGACCCAGGCGAACGTGCGCACGAGAAAGCTCGTCCAGAACGAGAGCAGCAGCCAGAACAGCAGACGTTGCTTGCGCGCGCCGCTAAGCGTCGAGAGCCGGTAGGCAATCGGATACCCGGTGAGCACCGCGAAGAAGGTCGTGTAGAGCGAGACCTTGAGCGTGATGAGCAACACCTCGACGTACACCGACGAGGCGAACAGCCGCTGATATTCGGCAAGCGTGAAGCCGCTTTCACCGCGAATGCTCAGCAGCAGCAACTGGCCGACCGGATAGATCAGCATGACGGCCAGCAAGATGACGATGGGTGCCGCCATCAGCAGCGGACGCATGCGCGAGCGCCAGCGCGCCCGGCGCGGCGCCGGTTGAGCGGGTTGGGAGGACGAGGGACGGACCACGGCAGATGCACTCATGGCTTACCCCGCAATCGCCACGGCGTCGTCGGCACGCCACGCGAGGCCCAGCGTCTGACCGATTTCGAAGCGATTGCCCTGACGGCGCGTCGGGAACGCGGCCACGAGCGACTTGCTCGCGTCGCCCCCCGTCACGGTCGATTGCAGATACAGCTTCGTCATGCCGCCCGTGACCATGATGTCGGTCAGCTTCGCCGAGATCGTCGCCATGCCTTCACCGGCAGCGTCCGTGTCGTGCAGATGCAGGTTCTGCGGACGCAACATCAGCTTGACCGTGCGCCCCTGCTCGACTTGCGGGTCGTAGACCATCGCACCCGCGCCGTTCGCAGCATTCACGCCCGGCATAGCCACGCGCACCTGATCGCCAGTGCGCGTGAGTACCGTCGCATCGAGCAGGTTCGACTCGCCGAGGAAGTCGGCCACGAACACGCTCTTGGGACGGAAGTACAGGTCGTCAGGCGTACCCAGTTGCGCGATCTCACCCGCGTTCATCAGACAGATGCGATCGGACATCGTCATCGCTTCTTCCTGATCGTGCGTGACATAGACGATGGTGGTGCCCAACTCCCGGTGGATGCGCTTAATTTCGAGCTGCATGTGATCGCGCAGCTTCTTGTCAAGCGCGCCCAGCGGCTCGTCCATCAGAATGATCGACGGTCGGTAGACCATGCAGCGCGCGAGTGCGATGCGCTGCTGTTGACCACCGGAGAGTTCGCGCGGATAGCGCTCTGCCACGTGCGGCAGATGCACCATTTCCAGCGCGTTCATGACCATCTTGCGAGCGGCCTGTGCGTCGGTGCGACGCATCTGCAATGGGAACGCGATGTTCTCCGCCACCGTCATGTGGGGGAACAGCGCGTAGTTCTGGAACACCATGCCGATGTCGCGCTCATACGGCGCGCCGTACGTGACATCGGTCCCATTGATGCGGATGGCCCCCGCATCGGGCTGCGACAGACCGGCGATGAGCGAGAGCAACGTGGTCTTGCCCGAGCCGCTGGGGCCGAGCAAGGTCAGGAATTCGCCCTGGGCGACATCGAGGTCGGTCGGCGCGAGGGCGACAAAATCGCCGTAACGCTTGGACAGGCCCGAAACTTGAAGATTGGCAACGGTCATGAGATCAGCACCCCCAAAAACATGAAACGGAACAGCAGGTGAGGATCAGGTCAGGATCCAGCGGTTGAAGCGTTCGAGCGCCACGCTCTGGTTCTGCTGCCAGAACTGCGCGTTGATGTGCACGCCGCTCTTCATGTTGTCCGGGAACGTCGGGCAGTTCTTGGCGATCTCGGGCTTCACGTAATTGAAGGCTTCCGGCTGCGTCATGCCTGCCGGGAAGTACTTGACCAGTTCCGCCTGACGCTTCGGATCGCTCGCGAACTTGATGAACTCGCGGCAAGCGGCAGCGTTGGGCGTGCCCTTCAGAATCGACCAGTTATCGACGCCCCAGATGTTCTGGTTCCAGACGATCTCGACCGGCACGCCGTTGGCCTGTGCCGACTGCGCACGCGAGGCCCACGTGGCGACCATGTCGACTTCGCCCGAGCCGAGCATCTGCTCGACCTGCGCGCCGGTCGTCCACCACACGGCGACCTGCTTGGCGATCTTGTCCAGGCTCTTGAATGCACGGTCGAAGTCGCACGGATACACCGAGCCGGGCGCCACGCCATCGGCGAGCAGCGCCTGCTCGATCGTGTCGAACGGATACTTGCGAATCGAGCGACGGCCCGGGAAGTCCTTCACGTTCCACAGATCGGCCCACGACGTCGGGGCTTTGCGGCCCTTGAACGCGTCGGTGCGATAGGCCAGCACTGTCGAATAAACGTTGGTGCCCACGCCGAACGGCGACATGTATTGCTTCGGAATCTTCGCGATGGTCGGGTCCGCTTCCAGACCGTGACGCTCCAGATATTCCTTGCCGCCCGACGTCAACAGCAGAATCGCGGGCTGGCTGATCTTCGCCATGTCCCACGTGTAGCTGCCTGCTTCGATCATGCTCTTGATCTGCGCGGTCGGCTCCGCATTGGCCTGCACGCCGATGACCTCGATGCCCGTCGCCTTGGCGAACGGCTTGTAGTACACGGCGTCGTACGCCTTCGTGTAGATACCGCCGTCGTCACGCACCACGATGCGCTTGGAGGCGGCGCGCGAGGGCGTCCACACGAACGGGAAGGCGACGGCGGCCGCGCCGACGATGGCCGTCTTCATGGCCGTGCGACGGCCCGGTTGTGCGAGCGTCGCTTCGCTTTTCTTGGTGGTATCGAGCGGGCTTGCGGAGGTCTTGCGTTTCATCATGGTCTCCGGTCTTGACTGGGAGGGTGGGCGCGGCGACGGATGGTGGACTGACGTACCGAAAGACAGCCGCCGCGCGCGCAGTTATGGCAAAACAAACAGCAAAACTTGAAAAACGTGTGTGCGTGAATCGGTGCGCGATGCTTACGGAACGAGACGCCCCGGATTGAACATCTGGTTCGGATCGAGCGCCGCCTTCACCGCGCGCATCAGTGCGAGTTCGGCGGGGGCCTTGTAGCGCTGCATCAGCGGCAGGCCCGTTTGCCCGACACCATGCTCGGCGCTGAACGAGCCCGACAGACGCGCGGCAACGTCATTGACCGCAGCGCGCATCGCGTCGCCCATGGCCGCGCTGTCGGTCAGCGCCGCCCATGCGTCGAACGAGAACATCGGAATGAAGTGGACGTTGCCGTCGCCCATGTGGCCGACGATGGCGATGTCGAGTCCCGGCACGATGGCGTGCACGGCACGCGTCGACGCGTCGATGAATTCGGGCACGCTCGACACCGGCACGGCACAGTCGGTGGTCAGGCCGATGGCGGCCTTCTTGTTCGCCTCGCTCACGCTGTGGCGCACTTCCCAGAGATCGGCGCGCTGCGTTTCGTTCGCGGCGATGACGGCGTCTTCGACCAGCCCTTGTTCGATGGCTTCGCCCAGCGTTTCGGTGAGCACCGCTTCAAGCCCTTCGGCATCGCGCGTGTCGCCCAGTTCGACAAGCACGTGCCACGCATGGGCAGCAGTCAGCGGATTGCGACGGTTCGGCACGTTCGCCAGCACCAGATCGAGCTGGTGGCGGTTCATGATTTCGAACGCGGACAGACGCGAGCCACAGGCGTTCTGGAACATGCCCAGGATCTGCTGCGCAGCGGCCGGATCGCGCGGCGCGAACCACGCGAGCGAATGATGTGTGGGCAGCGGATGCAGCTTGAGCGCGGCGGCCGTGACAATGCCGAGCGTGCCTTCCGCGCCGATGAACAGATGCTTGAGATCGATGCCCGTGTTGTCCTTGCGCAGCGCGCGCAGACCGTCCCAGATGGTGCCGTCGGCCAGCACGACTTCGAGACCCAGAACGTTCTCGCGCGTGTTGCCGTAACGCAGCACACTCGTGCCGCCCGCATTCGTCGAGAGCGTGCCGCCGATCTGGCACGATCCTTCCGCCCCGAGACTCACGGGATACAGACGTCCGACGTCGGCCGCCGCATCCTGCACCGTTTTCAGAATGCACCCAGCTTCGACCACCATCGAGCCGTTGGCGGCGTCAACCTGACGGATATGGCGCATGCGCGCCAGATTCAGAATGACCGGTGCCGGGCCGTGGGTCGGCGGCACTGCGCCACAGCACAGGCTGGTATTCCCGCCCTGCGGGAGGATCGACACACCTGCCGCAGCACACAGCTTCACAATGTCGCTCACCTGCTCGGTGGACGACGGCAGCACGACGCACAGCGCCTCGCCCCGATAACGGCCGCGCCAGTCTTCGGTATAGCCAGCGGTATCCGACTCACTCGTGAGCACGGCATCCGCGCCAAGCGCTTCCTGTAACCGGGTCAACAGCGTCTCTTGAGTCACAGCGTCGTTCATCGCCTGCCTGCTCCTGAATGCTTCGGTTCGACTGCCTCGCCGGGTCTGTCCATCATAGAAACCAACGGTCCGCAGCGAGCTGTAGTGCCATGCCAGACGCCCGTCTGGCGATTCGATGTGATCAAGGATAGGCGAGAAAAAATTGCAATAAAATATCTTTAATTGCAATGCGCTCATTTTAGGTGTTTATGCGGATGCGACCTATACGACGGTCAACGCCCTCGTGAGTTAAGTGATAATGGCCCCACCCTTCACACGAGGTGCAGTCGACATGCCCGAAGCTACACACTTCATCGGCAATCGCTGGGTCGCCCCCGCCAAGCGCGGTGGTGTTTCTGCGATGTCCCCGCTGTCTGCCAATACGGCCAACACCGTCATTGCCGTCATCGATCCCTCCGACGGCCAGCCCTTCACCGAAATCGCCCGTGGCGACGCCGAAGACATCGACCGCGCCGTGAGCGCGGCGCGCGCCGCCTTCAACGGTGACTGGGGCCGTACCGCCGCCGCCGAGCGTGGCCGCACGCTTTACGCCTTCGCCAGTCTTCTCGCCCGTCATCAGGAAGAACTCGCCCAACTCGAAGCCCGCGATACCGGCAAGCCGCTCAAGCAGGCCCGCGCCGACGCCGCCGCCATCGTGCGGTACTTCGAGTTCTACGCCGGGGCCGCCGACAAGCTGCACGGCGAGACGATTCCCTATCAGCAGGGATTCACCGTGTTCACGGTACGCGAGCCGCACGGCGTGACCGGTCACATCATTCCGTGGAATTACCCGTTGCAGATCTTCGGACGCAGTGTGGCCGCCGCGCTCGCGACGGGCAACGCCTGCGTCGTCAAACCGGCGGAAGACGCGTGTCTCTCGCTACTGCGCGTGGCGGAGCTGTCGCTCGAAGCCGGGTTGCCGCCGGGTGCACTCAATATCGTGACGGGCTACGGGGCCGAAGCCGGGGCAGCGCTGGCAAGGCATCCGGGCATCGATCACATCTCGTTTACCGGCTCGCCAGCCACCGGCACGCTGATCTCGCAGATGGCCGCCGAGAACCACACGCCGGTGACGCTCGAACTCGGCGGCAAGTCACCGCAGATCATCTTCGCCGATGCCGATCTGGACGCCGTGATGCCGGTCGTCGTCAACGCCATCGTGCAGAACGCAGGGCAAACCTGCTCTGCGGGCAGTCGTCTGCTGGTGGAGCGCGACATGTACGAGAGCGTCCTCGCGCGACTGGCCGAAGCGTTCGCGCATCTGCGCGTCGGGCCGTCGCATGACGACCTCGACCTCGGTCCACTCATCAACGCGAAGCAGCAACAACGTGTGTGGGACTTCCTGTCCGAAGCACAGCACGACGGGATTGCCGTGATGTCGCAGGGCGAAGTCGTCGGTAGCGCACCGGAGGCGGGCTTCTATCAGGCCCCCACGCTGCTGCGCGATGTCCCCGACACGCACCGTCTCGCACGTGAGGAAGTCTTCGGTCCGGTGCTCGCGGCCATGCCGTTTGCCGACGAAGCGGACGCCGTACGACTCGCCAACGGCACGCTCTACGGCCTCGCCGCCGGTGTCTGGACGCGCGACGGCGCACGTCAGATGCGCCTCGCCCGCGACATTCGCGCCGGTCAGGTCTTCATCAACAATTACGGCGCGGGCGGCGGTGTGGAACTGCCCTTCGGCGGCATGAAGCACTCCGGCCACGGCCGCGAAAAGGGGTTCGAAGCCCTTTACGGATTCACTACGCTCAAGACCGTCGCCATCCGGCACGGGTAATTCGCTTCCCTCCCGTTTACTTCGTACTTCGGAGACAAGGCATGCGTTTGCAAGAGAAAGTGGCTATCGTGACGGGCGCCGGATCGGGATTCGGCGAAGGCATTGCCAAGACGTTTGCGCGCGAAGGCGCGGCGGTGATCGTGAACGATCTGAATCGTGAAGCGGGCGAGCGTGTGGTCGGGGAGATCGTCGAGGCGGGTGGACGTGCGGTGTTCGTCTACGGTGACGTGTCGCGCGAGGAAGATCACGTCACGCTGCTTACCGAGGCCGTCGCGCGCTTCGGCAAACTCGATGTCGTCGTGAACAACGCGGGCACCACGCACCGCAACAAGCCACTGCTCGAAGTCACCGAAGCCGAGTTCGACCGCGTCTATGCGGTCAACGTCAAAAGCATCTTCTGGAGCGCACGCGCCGTCATCCCCTACTTGCAGCAACACGGCGGCGGCGTGATGATCAACATTGCGTCGACGGCGGGCGTGCGCCCGCGCCCGGGCCTCGTCTGGTACAACGGCAGCAAAGGTGCGGTGATCACCGCGAGCAAGGCGATGGCCGCCGAGTTCGGCCCGCAGAACATTCGCGTCAATTGCGTGAATCCGGTCATCGGCGACACGGGCCTGACCGCCGAATTCATGGGCGTGCCGAATACGCCCGAGAACCGCGCCAAATTCCTCGCAGGCATTCCGCTCGGCCGCTTCTCCACGCCGCAGGACATCGCCAACGCGTGCCTCTATCTCGCCAGCGACGACGCCGCCTTCATCACCGGCGTATGTCTCGAAGTCGACGGCGGCCGCTGCATCTAGCGCAGCCCCATCCATCTGCGCCCATACCGTTTCCAGTAGTCCGTAGCACCCGTAGTTGTCGCACCACAACATAACGATAGACAACACAACGTCAAACCGGAGGAGATCCGTATGAACAGCGTTCCGACGCCCCCCTCGCCCATGGCCGATGCGGCCTCGGCGGACTTTGAAGCGGCCACCTACCGCAAGGTCGGCTGGCGGCTGATTCCGTTTCTGCTGCTCTGCTATGTCGTCGCTTATCTCGATCGCGTGAACGTGGGCTTCGCCAAGTTGCAGATGGTGGGCGACCTGCAATTCTCCGAGACGGTGTTCGGTCTCGGCGCGGGCATCTTCTTCATCGGTTACTTCATCTTCGAAGTGCCGAGCAACGTGATCCTGCATCGCGTCGGCGCGCGCGTGTGGATCGCGCGGATCATGATCTCGTGGGGCATCATCTCCGGCGCGACGATGTTCGTCACCACGCCGTCGATGTTCTACGTCATGCGCTTCCTGCTCGGCGTGGCCGAGGCGGGCTTCTTCCCCGGCATCATTCTCTACATCACCTACTGGTATCCGGCCTCGCGGCGCGGGCGCATGACGGCATGGTTCATGACGGCCGTGGCGCTCTCGGGTCTTATCGGCGGTCCGCTCTCGGGCTGGATCCTGAAGGACATGAGCGGTGTGAACGGCCTCGCGGGCTGGCAGTGGATGTTCCTGATCGAAGCGATTCCGTCGGTGATCATCGGCATTGCGGTGCTGTTCGTGCTCGATGACCGGATTCGCGACGCCAAGTGGCTGAACGACGCCGAGAAGTCGATGCTTGAGCGCAACATCGCGAGCGACGTGCTCACCAAGGAAGACCTGCCTCTGCGCCAGGTGTTCTCGAGCCCGCGCGTGTGGATGATGAGCCTGATCTACTTCTCGTTCGTGATCGGCCTCTACGGTGTGGGCTTCTGGCTGCCGACGATCATCAAGACGACCGGCGTGACCGATCCGTTGCAGATCGGTTTGCTGACGGCCATTCCGTACTTCTTCGCGGTCATTGCGATGGTCGCGGTCGGACGCCGTTCGGACCTGAAGGGCGAGCGTCGCTGGCACATCGCGATTCCCGCGTTCCTCGGCGCAATCGGTCTGTTCCTGTCGACGGTGTGGAGCCACAACACGCAACTCGCCATGGTCGCGCTCACGCTCGCCACGATGGGCATCATGATCGTGCTGCCGCTGTTCTGGAGTCTGCCGACGGCGTTCCTCGGTGGCACGGCAGCGGCCGCCGGGATTGCGATGATCAACTCGCTGGGCAATCTGGCGGGCTTCGTCGGCCCGTATCTGATCGGGTTCCTCAAGGACGCCACGCAGAGCACCAACAGCGGCATGTTCCTGCTCACCGTCTTCATGATTCTGGGCGGCTTGCTCACGCTCGCAGTGCCTGCGCGGCTGGTGAACCAGTAGCAGGTGAGACAGATCATCTGACAAAACGCCGTCTCAATCGTCGAGACCGAGGCGCTACGGGGCTTCTGGCCGCGTGGCGCTCGCGGGAGTAACATGTTTGGCACGTTTCGCGTGAATCAGGCCGTCCCTGCCGGGGCGGCTTGTTTTTTGCTCCCCCAAGCATTCGTCTTTCTCCGCTCGCATGTCCGCCAACGACTCACAGACGCCGCCGGCCGGCGTCTCGCTCACTCCCGCCGAGGTCAAATCGATCCTCACCGGCCTGCTGCTCATCATGTTTCTGGGCTCTCTCGACCAGACCATCGTCGCGCCCGCACTCCCGACCATCGCGCGAGATCTGGGTAGCTTCGATGCCGTCTCGTGGGTCGTCACCGCCTACCTGCTCTCGTCCACCGCCATTACGCCCGTCGTGGGCAAGCTCTCGGATTTGTTCGGACGCCGTGTCGTCATCGCCGCGAGCGTCGCCGTCTTTCTGGTCGGATCGGTATTGTGCGCACTCGCCCCTTCGATGCTCGCGCTGATCGTCGCGCGCGGTGTGCAAGGGCTGGGCGGCGGCGGATTGATCGCGCTATCGAACACGGTGATCGCCGATATCGTCTCGCCACGCGAGCGCGGTCGCTATCAGGGCTATATCTCGGGGATGTTCGCGGTCTCCGGCGTGGCCGGGCCCGTCACCGGCGGCGTGTTCGCCCAGTACCTCAACTGGACGCTCATCTTCTGGATCAACATCCCCCTCGGCCTGCTCGCGATCCATCTGAGCGACCGTGCGCTGCGACGCCTGCCGCGACGCGTCGGCAAGCCGAGCATCGATTACCTCGGCTCACTGCTGCTGATCGTGTCGACGGTTTGTCTGCTGCTGGCGCTCACATGGGGCGGACACCGCTACGCATGGCTGTCGGCGGAGATCGGCGGGCTGGTCGCCGCGACGGTGATCGTCGGCGCGGTATTCCTTCGCCATCAGCGCACGGTGCGCGAGCCGTTGCTGCCGGTCGCCCTGCTCGCCAACCCGGTGTTTCGTATGACGTCGACGATGGCCGTGCTGGTGATGATGGTCAACATCAGCATCGGCATTTACGTGCCGCTGTATCTGCAATTGCAGCGTGGCGAGTCGGCCAGTAGCTCGGGCCTGATGCTGATCCTGCCGCTGCTGGGCATTGTGGTCGGTGCGCTGAGTTCCGGTCACTACATGCGTCAGACTGGGCATTACAAGCGTCCGCCGCAGATCGGTTTGCCGGTGGCGTTCGCCGGGCTCGCGATCATCGCGCTCGGCGTGCAGTCGCTGCCGCTCACGGTGATCGGCATTTGCCTCGGCCTCGTGGGCATCGGCTTCGGCTCGGCCATGCCGGTCATGACCGTGGCGACGCAAAACGCCGTCGCGCCGCGCGACATCGGCATTGCCACCGCCGCGCATGCGTTCTTCCGCGCGTTGGGCGGGATGATCGGCGTGGCGATGTTCGGCGCGCTAATCGTCGGCCTGCTGGTGGCAGGCGACAACGGTAGCGCACCGCGCGAGTTGACCGACTTCCTGCGCCCGGGCGGTGCCCCCGCCGGGATGGAGGATCATCTACGACTGGCGTTCGGCGCATTCTTTGGCGGTAGTGCGCTGATCGCAGCACTCGCCATCGTCGCCCTCGCGCGACTGCCGGAATTGCCGTTGCGTCAAAGCTCGGGCAACGAGGCGACCGCCATCGAGTAAGTCATCTGCGTCGTTTGCCGCTAACGCGTAGTGCAATTCGCCTAAGCGGCTCATTCCGCAAAGTCCTGATCACAGCGACAAAGTGCTACGCCGGGCAATGCGGCACAGTGCGGGCTGCCTTTTTCCAGACAAGGAGTCCGCGCTTGTTCCCTACACAGCGTCACAGCCCTACCGCGCCGTCCGGCCACGCTTGCGTCAACGGCGATACGACAACGACGGCGTCCGCAACCCTCGCCACAGGCGCGTCGTCCAGCACGACCGCGCCCGACACGCCTACACAGACCTTCGTCCGCGATTTCTGGCAGACGCTACAGCGACCGCTTAGCCCACCCTGGCTCATGCGGCCAATGGTGCCGAGTTCAGCGCCGCCTTCGTTGCCGTCGTCTGTCATCGCGCGATCGGAATGGCCCTGCGATCTTTCCGGCGTATTCGATGTCGTTCCAACGGAGAACGAGGAAACAACGACGCCGACACGCGCCATAGGAAAGCGAGATGCTTCCACAGCGTTCGGCAGCGTTGACGAGTCCTCCCATCTATCGCGTTGGAAGCGTCGTGCCGCACTGCACGAGATTCCGGCGCTCGAACCTAAGCCGTCGATGTCCGGCATCTCGTATCGCATCAGCCCACCGGTTCCCGATCACGTATTGCGCAAAGCACTGCTGATTCTTGGCGATCCGGCGGCGCAGGCCTCGGATTGGTTCGCAACGTTGGAGTCTCGCGCCATTGAAGCGGTGCTCGACAAAAGTCCCTACGCCGATGCACATCAAGTGATGGAAGGCTTGTTGCGACGTCTGGAAGCCGAGCAGTCGCAAGAGAGCTGGACGACGGCCTTCGAGCGCGTCGTCGCCCTGACGTATCGCTTTGAAGACCGGACAGCGATTGCGGCGCGCGCGATGCTCCTGACCTTCGACGAGCTCTCCGGCGACGGTGCGCAAGCGCTCGCGCAAACGTCGACGTCCGCCAGCATCGAGCATCTGATTGCGCATCGACTGCACGCGATTGCCGATATGCCTGTCGACACACGCGCCGCCGCGTGGGGCGATTTGCTCGCGGCAGTGGAACGTTCGAAGGCTTGTCCGCGCGCGCAGCGTCTCGTGCCGATGGCCAGGTTCATCGCGCTGCTGACGGAGGCCGAACAGCGACCCGCCGCTTTGGCAGTCGTGAGCGCCTCGCGCAATTTCGTCATTAACGGCGGATGGCGCGACCTCACGGACGCATTGCTCAAATCCGTTCCCAGCAACGCGATGGCTACCGTCGCGCGGGCCATCGTGCATCCCGATCAACGGCTGCACAGCGGCGACATGTACGACACCATCGATGCGATTTCCGACCGCGTCGACAGCATGCCCGAGCGCGATGCGCGAGCACTGCTCGAACATCTGATCGAGATCGTCATGGCGCGCGCCGACTTCGCGTATCTCACGTTCTCGCCCGACGAATCCGCTCAGCTACTCGACGATCTGCGCTCGACATGCCGTCGCTGTGGCTTCGACGATCTGGCCGGAACGATGGCCGAAGCGCTTGCGGAAGTGATGGACGACTACAAGGTCACGATGATGGATTGAGCGGCCGCCACGTGGCTTTGCAGGATTCGCTCACCGCGTCGAAAACTGGTCAGGATCGTGGTCGAAAAGCAAAGGTGTTCACCAACGATGGAGCGCACGATGAAATCCCTCCCAACGAACTCAAGGAGTTCATGATGGAAATTTCCCCGACGGCCACCTCACCGAACACCCTTGCTGCGCAGACGGAAACGAACACCGGCGCGACCACGCCTCAAAACCAGACTCACGCTGAGATCTCCGCCTCGCTGACTCGGGCGTCCCAGACCGGCAGTAGTATCGAAACAGGGCATTCGGACACTCGCACGGCGAGCCGCACCGACGCGCCCGTCCAATTGAAGGCGTTGCCGATCACCGCCAACGCAGACGAGCCAACAAATGCCGATCTGAACCAGCTTCGAAAAACGTTGAAGGCGATAAAAATGCAAATACCAGATCGCCTGTCAAAAGAATGGACGCAACTCTTTCTCATGAAGCTCAACACCGCGTCCCCACTTTCCCCGAAAACACTGGGCGTATTCTTTGATGCGATACAGGATTTCCCGCGCACCAAGCAGGAAAAGGACGCAAAGTCATCGATGATCGCGACCGAGAAGGTCTTTGCAGAACTTGTGTCTCCTAAGGGCAATCCGTTCGATGAAGGTACGGTGAAAGGTAGAGTCGGAGAGTTCTTTAGCAATATCTACGACAAGGCCGTCAATTTAGAAACGGCGAATCACATTCTCAATTTCGCCTCAAGCGAAATCAAGGATCGCCCGGAAACCTGTCTCGCGCTCATCACGGGACTATGGGGAAAGTACAGCGCCATCGAATCGACATTCGCCCCCGAACTCGCCGCTCGGATCGTGGCATTCGAGATGTCGTTGGTGCCGAAAGCCGATCGCTATAACGTCTGGAAGCACGCGCTCGGCGAGGTGGGGCAAGGCAATCCATCCTTTTCCCCTAGCGACATGTCGAGGTTCGTCAACGCGCTCTCGTCGAACCCTCCCGATAAGGCGGAGGATATAGCGAGCGCCCATGCCGACATCGCTAAGATCCTGTATGCCTACCCTCGCATCGTCTCGCGCGACGACGATCAGATTCGGCTAAGGGCACTGGAAGGATTTCTGAAAGGCATAGCGACGGAGGAGGCCCGTGCGTCCGTCACCGAAAAACTGACGTCGCACATAGATCTGGCAACGATCGAAGGGAAGCGCTGGAAAGGCGCGATCGTCACCGTAACGAATAGCGTCTCAACACTCTTTAATGCCGAGAACAAGGAGAGAATCCGCAACGCCTTGAATGCGCTTGCCGGTGCGTAGGCGGCATCAAAAACGTAAGCGCCCGCTGTACGCGGGCGCTTAGGAAACGCTGTGTGAACCGGGCCGTTACAGGCCCGGTAATATTCACGCCGTGGCGCAAGCCCGGTAGTGACGATTCGCCTGATCCATCTGCCCCAGCCCTTCGAAGAGCTGTGCGAGCGCCAGATGCAGACGCTGTTGCAGATGCCGGTCGTCCGTGTGACGCAGCGCCCCTTCGAGGAACGTCTGCGCCTTGCCCCACAAACGCTGATGCTGGCACAGCTTGCCCAGCGCGTAGAGCAGATCGGGATCGTTCGGATGACGCTGCTGCCACGCTTCCGCCTTCTGGATGAGCGGCAAGGCGTCGGCACCGGCGCACTCGGCATAACGGCGCAGCAGACGGCCATCCCAATGCTCGGCCAGCGCAGCTTCGACGATGTCGCGCGCTTCACGCGGACGATCCAGCGAAATCAGCAGTTCGGCGGCAACGTCGGCAGTCCGCGCTGACGTACGCGAGTCGGCAGGCAGTTCTTGCCAGCACTTGAGCAATGCGTCCGCATCGTGACGATGGTCGCGCAGAATGCCCTCGCTGGCCGTCTGCTTGAGCTTCGCGGCCAATGCCGGATGCAGCGCCTCGCGCTTTTCCAGCACCTTGAGCAGATTCAGCACCTCGGGCCAGTGCTTGAGATGCTGATGAGCACGCAGCGCGACGAGCTGCGCCTGCATGCGGCGTGCGCCCTGCGCACGCATTTCCGTCAGCGCTTCGAGCGCGCCCTCGGCATCGCGCGTGTCGACGCGCAATTCGGCCGTCTGCAACAAGCGCGCTTCTTCGAGATTGGCCCCTTGCGCTTCCGTCAGCCACGCATCGCGTCGTGCGAACTCGCGCATGCGATGCGCCGCACGCGCACCGATGATCGCGGCCACGCCCCGATTGTCGTCCTGCTCGGCCGCTTCGCGCGCTGCCTTCTCTGCACGTGTATAACGTCCCGCAAAGAGATTCGCCACGGCGTCGCGCAGTGCGATGTTCGCACGACGGCTGCGTTGGCGATTGCGATATGCAGCCACGCGTTCCGGCATCTTGTAGATGTTGCGCAGCACGCGAATGATCACGTACAGCGCCACGAACAAGGCCAGCAACGCCAGCACGAACAGGTTCAGCGACACGTCGATACGGTACGGCGGCACCAGCATGACCACCTGTCCGTGATTGAACGTCGCCAGCACCGCAAAACTGGCCGCTACCGCGAATAGGAGCGTCAACCAGATCAGTCCTCGCATGCCCGGCTCCTTACGGCTTTTCCTTGACGTCCTTGACCTGACCGATGGCGGTCAGGCTGGCGTCAAGGGTCGGCAGTTCGATGGTGCGCGAGCCCGAATCGACCTGATCGAGCAGCGTTTTGACGGCGGCGATGCGACGCGACTTGGCATCGAAATACTTGTCGAGCGCAGCTTCCGCGACCAGCACATCGCTGTGCACGGCCGACGCGTTGCGCGCGAGCAGCGCCAGACGCGCATTGAGCAGACGCAGCTTCAGGTTTGCGCGCAGGAACGCGCCCTGCTCAGGCGCCACGAGCATCACGTCCGGATCGTCAAGACGGCGCACCTGTACCAGTTGCTTCAGGCTGCCGAGCATTTCACCGCTCAGGCGGTGCCACGTCGCCGTCCAGCCGGTCTCGCCCGCGCCGCTAGGGCCGGTGCCATCGGCCTTCGGTGCCACGCGCTGCTCCTCGGCCTGCAACGGCAGCGTGTCGATCATAGCGATGGCCTGATCGAGCTTGCCCGTGAGTTGCGGCAGATCGGCGGCCGGTACGGCCTTCAGACGGTCGATGTCCTTCTTCAACGCATCACGCACACCGGCGAGTTGCGGTGCGCCCGTGCGAGCCAGACGCGCGTCCGCCCCTTCGAGCGCAATCAGCGCACCGCGCACGTTGCCCGTCAGTTGAAGCTGTTGATTCGCACTCGTGACGATCTGCTCGGTCTCGGCCAGCACCCATTCGTCGCGGTTGTGCGCGAGTTCCTGATAGAGCTGTTCGAGCGCGGCCT
Organism: Pandoraea sp. NPDC090278; assembly: GCF_044772185.1. Lineage (NCBI taxonomy): Bacteria > Pseudomonadati > Pseudomonadota > Betaproteobacteria > Burkholderiales > Burkholderiaceae > Pandoraea > Pandoraea sp. NPDC090278. The sequence goes on from NZ_JBIVYJ010000005.1 coordinate 275,792, forward strand.
GCTGGCCGCGAGCGTCGGAAACACGTCCCTCCAGCGCCGTGAGGCGGTTCTGGAGATCGCGCTGATTATCGAGCGCCTGCGCGGTGCGTACCTGCGCCTGCATGACCTGCGCGTCGCCCGTTTGCTGACGGCGCGCCATTTCCTGCTGCACGCGGTCGAGCTTCTGGTTGAGCGACCAGCCGCCGATACCAGCCCCCGCCGCGACAAGCACGAAGAGCAGCCAGGGTAGCGCCGCCCCCGAGCCGCGACGCTTCTGCGGCGGCTCGGGTGGCTGCCACGCGGGCGGGCTGCCAGCCGTGCTGTACGTAGCACCGCCGGTCGCTGTGGAATGGGCCGTCGGGCCGGTCGACGCCGACGGGTTCTGGGAAGACTCTGGAACGCGATTATCTGTCGTCATGCTTGACTTGAATGGGATCCGCCCATGTTTTGAGTGCGGCCAGCAAGTTGTCGTCGCCGGGCGCGCACTGCGTAATCCTATCAAACCCCGCGGAGCGCGCGGCATCCGCGATACGGGTATGCGATGTAAAGCACGGTGCACTGAGGATCTGCGCGAGCACCTGCGGGGTGCCCGGCGTATGCACGCCGTCGCGGGTGCCGTAGCGTGCAGCCAACAGTGTGCTCAGATGCCGGACCGCTTCGGAGCTGGTCAGCACCCACGCGCACCGCTGTGGCGTGACGAGCCGGGCTTCGAGTGCGGCCCACGTGGCGGCGTCCGGTTCGGGGGCCCGACGCGTGTACGCGCTCACGATATCGACCTGCGTGCCATTGGCCCGCAGCGTGTCGGCCAGCAACTCGCGCCCGCCGTCCCCGCGCACCAGCAGCACACGACGACCGGCCAATGCTGGCAGATCCAGTTGTTCGAGCAATGCTTCCGAGTCGAAGCGGGCCTCGGGGCCGCCCGGCGGGACGATCACGCGATGCGCCGGTGCCGCGATACCCGCGTCGGCCAGCGCCTGCGCGCTGCCCGGGCCGACGACGGCCACTGGCAGCGTCTCGGGCCAGCGGACGGTGGTCTCGCCACCGTCTGCCCTACCGCCAGGGGAGTGCAGCTGCACCCGCCGCGACAGCGCGTGCACAACGGCGTTAGGCGAGACGAAGACGGCCAGCGCGTACGACGTCAGCGACCGCAGCGCATCGTCCAGCGCCGCAAGCGCGGCCGGATCGGCCTGCGCCGCAATGTGCAACAGCGGAAATTCGCGCGTATCGATGCCCTCGGCGTGCAGCCGAGCGGCCAGCGACTGCGCCTGTCCGTCCGGCCGCGTCAGGATCGCGCACGGCGCGACCGGCGATGCGACGGCCCGAAGGTCGGTGCCAGCAGCGGCATCGACAACTGAGGACGGAGCCGCCGCACGCGGCGCGCGCGACGTCAAACGGCTGCGTCCTTCGGCTCGGACGGCGGCACCAACGCCAACCCGCCCCCGTCCATCAGTTCCTGCGCCACGCGCTGCCCCAGCGCCTCGGCACCTGCCACGTCACCCTGTGCGATGCGCCCGGCGCCTTGCGCACGAAGCACGGTCGCCCCGTCCGTCGACGCAATGAAGGCACGCAGCGCCAGCTCGCCCTGCGGCGAGAACTCGGCGTAAGCACCCAACGGCACCTGACACGAGCCGCCCAGCGCACGCGAGACGGCGCGCTCGGCGCTGACTGCCAGCGTAGTGTTGGCATCGTGCAACGGTGCGAGCCATTGCACGATTTCGGGACGTCCGGCGCGCACCTCGATGCCCAGTGCCCCCTGACCGGCGGCTGGAAGGCTCGCTTCGGTCGGGATGATGGCGCGGATGCGGCTACCCAGCCCAAGGCGCTTCAGGCCTGCTGCTGCAAGGATGATCGCCGCAAAGTCGCCCCGGTCCAGCTTGCCCAGACGGGTGTCCAGATTGCCGCGCAACGGCGCGACCTGGAGATGCGGATAGCGTGCGCGCAGGCTCACCTCGCGGCGCAGGCTCGAAGTGCCGACCACCGCCCCGGCGGGCAATGCGTCGAGGCTGTCGTAATCGTTGCTGACGAAGGCGTCGCACGGGTCTTCGCGCTCAAGCACAGCGGCCAACGTGAAGCCGTCCGGCAGTTGCATCGGCACGTCTTTCAGGGAGTGGACGGCGAGATCGGCGCGGCCGTCGGCCAGCGCCAGTTCGAGTTCCTTGACGAACAGGCCCTTGCCGCCGACCTTCGCGAGCGAACGGTCGAGAATTTGGTCACCGCGAGTGGTCATTCCGAGAATACTCACGTGACACTGCGGATATAATTTGTGCAGCGCGTCACGCACGTGTTCGGCTTGCCACATGGCAAGACGGCTCTCGCGCGATGCGATCACCAGGGTTTCAGGAGAAGCGAAGTTCATTCAGCAACCGCGTGAAGACCAAAAGAAAAAATGGTAACACGCTTGACCGGCCCGAACGGCTGGTCTCGAGAGGAGCGACATGAAGAGCAGCGCAAAGGCAAAAGCCCCGAAAGAGGGCCTGGCCAAGTCGGTCGGCAAGACGTCCCCCGCGAAGGCAGCAGCCGCGGTTTCATCCCCCCCATCCAAGCGCTCGGGCCAGAAGGCCAACGGGCAGGACAAGTCCATCTCCACCTCACTCGCGATTACGGCGCCCAAAGCGCGCCGCTCGCGTGAGGACAAGGACGCGCCGCTGCGTGAGGACATCCGCTTTCTCGGCCGCCTGCTGGGCGACGTGCTACGCGAGCAACAAGGCAGCGACGCCTTCGATCTGGTCGAAACCATCCGCCAGAATGCGGTGCGCTTTCACCGCGAAGGCGACCGCAGCGCCGCCAAAGCGCTCGATTCGCTACTCAACGGGCTGACCAACGAGCAGGCCATTCAGGTCGTGCGCGCCTTCAGCTACTTCTCGCACCTGGCAAACATCGCCGAAGACCGCCACCACAATCGCCGCCGTCGCGTGCATGCGCTGGCGGGCAGCCGCGCCCAGCGTGGCAGCCTGAGCGCCGCGCTGCAAAGCCTGAAAGACGCCGGACGCGACGACCCCGCCACGCTGCAAGCCTTCTTCGCCAGCGCGCTCATTGTGCCGGTGCTCACTGCGCACCCGACCGAAGTTCAGCGCAAGAGCATTCTCGACGCCGAGCGCGAAATCGCCCGTCTGCTGGAACATCGTGACGACGCCCTCACGGAGCGCGAGTCGTCGCGCAACACCGATTCGATGCGCGCGTACGTCACGACGCTGTGGCAGACCCGCATGTTGCGTAGCTCTCGTCTGACGGTGGCCGACGAAATCGAAAACGCGCTGTCGTATTACCGCAGCACGTTCCTGTCCGAAATCCCTGCGCTGTACGACGACGTGGCCGCCGAACTGCACGACGCCGTGCCGAGCGTGCGCTCAGAGGGACTGGGGCGCTTCCTGCAAATGGGGAGCTGGATCGGCGGCGACCGCGACGGCAATCCGAACGTGACGGCGCAGACGCTGCAACTGGCGATCACGCGTCAGGCCACGGAAATCTTTGCGCATTACCTCGAAGAGGTGCACTTGCTGGGCGCGGAGCTGTCCGTCTCGCAACTGCTCGCCGGTGCCAGCGACGCCCTGCTCACGCTGGCCCGACGCTCGCCGGACGACTCGCCGCACCGCACCGACGAGCCCTATCGACGCGCCCTCATCGGCGTGTACGCGCGACTGGCCGCGACCGCACGCGACTGGGTCGGCCACGTGCCGCATCGCGGCGCCGTCGGCAACGCCAGCCCGTATCACGACGCCAGCGAGTTCATCTCCGACCTGAATACGGTCGTCGCCTCGCTCATGGCCCACCACGGCAGCGCGCTGGTCTCGCAGCGGCTCGGGCCGCTCGTGCGTGCCGCCGAAGTGTTCGGCTTCCATCTCGCGAGCATCGACCTGCGTCAAAGCTCCGACATTCACGAAGCGGTCATTGCGGAGCTGTTCGCGAAGGCTGGCGTCGAAGCCAATTACGCCAAACTCGACGAGAACGCAAAGCTTGCGCTGCTGCTGCGTGAACTGCGCGAGGCGCGTCCGCTCTTCTCGCCGTACCTGGACTACTCGCAGCGCACCCGCGACGAACTCGCCGTCTTCTCGGCGGCGCGCGACATCCGCGCCCGCTTCGGCGCACGCGCGGTGCGCAACTACATCATTTCGCACACGGAAACCGTGAGCGATCTGGTCGAAGTGATGCTGCTGCAAAAGGAGACGGGACTCTTTCAGGGCGCGCTCGACAGCGACGGCGACAGTGCGAAGGCCATCGCGTCGAAGGTCGGCCCGATGGTCATCCCGCTGTTCGAGACGATTGCCGACTTGCGCAACGCGCCCGTCATCATGCGGGAGTTCTTCGACATCCCCGGCATGTCGAACGTCGTGACCCAGCAAGGCGGCGAGCAGGAAGTGATGCTCGGCTACTCCGACAGCAACAAGGACGGCGGCTTCCTCACGTCCAACTGGGAGCTGTACAAGGCCGAACTGGCGCTGGTGCATCTGTTCGAGGAAAAGGGCATTCGTCTGCGCCTCTTCCACGGCCGTGGCGGCACCGTCGGCCGTGGCGGTGGCCCGACCTATCAGGCCATTCTGTCGCAGCCGCCGGGCACCGTGAACGGTCAGATCCGTCTGACGGAGCAAGGCGAGATCATCGCCAGCAAGTTCGCGAACCCGGAGATCGGACGCCGCAATCTGGAGACCATCGTCGCCGCCACGCTCGAGGCCACGCTGCTGCCGAGTCTGAATCAACCGCCGCGTCTGGCCGCGTACGAGCAGGTCATGCAGGCGCTCTCGGATACGGCCTTCAGCGCGTATCGCGATCTGGTCTACGAAACGCCGGGCTTCACCGACTACTTCTTCTCGGCCACGCCGATTGCCGAAATCGCCGAGCTGAACATCGGCTCGCGTCCGGCGTCGCGCAAGTTCTCCGATCCGAAGAACCGTCGGATCGAAGACCTGCGTGCGATCCCCTGGGGTTTCTCGTGGGGGCAGTGCCGCTTGCTGCTCACCGGCTGGTACGGGTTCGGTAGCGCTGTGAGCGCATATCTGGATGGCGATGGCAGCAAGGCGGACGCCGCCGGGCGCGACAAGCGTCTCGAGACGTTGCGCCAGATGGTCAAGCGCTGGCCGTTCTTCGCCAACCTGCTCTCGAACATGGACATGGTGCTCGCCAAGACGGATCTGGCCGTGGCATCGCGTTACGCCGAGCTGGTGGCCGACGAAAAGCTGCGCAAGCGTGTGTTCAACCGGATCGTCGGTGAGTGGCAGAGCACGTCGCAGGCGCTGGCGCTGATTACCGGTCACGACGAGCGGCTGGCGGACAACCCGATGCTCGCGCGCTCGATCAAGAACCGCTTCCCGTACCTCGACCCGCTCAATCACTTGCAGGTCGAGCTGCTGCGTCGTCACCGCGCCGGAGAGTCGGACGAGCGGGCGCGTCGCGGCATCCATCTGTCGATCAACGGCATCGCAGCGGGCCTTCGCAACACGGGCTGATCCGACGTCGATGTCCCCTGCACCGGCCCCGTCTGCGCGCCGGTGCAGGCAGTTTGCGTGGGGGTGCACGGCCAGGCGGCGTGCCGCTCCTTGGGAATCTCCCCAACGACAGTTGTCCGATAGGACGTTATATTTCGACCCATTCGACCAGATTGCCGGGGGGCAACCATCATGCATACCGATTCGATCGGGCGATCCAGACACGCAACCTTCACACGACGGGCAACGTTGTTCGTCACTTCTGCCCTGCTGGGATTGGGTGCGGCTACGCATGTGGCGTATGCCAACCCGGCCCTAGCGACCGAAACCTCCGAGCCATCGTCGGCTGAGCCGAATGTCAACGCCCCGCCCTCGCACACGCTGGCAGCCGCGCCGCATGGCGTACGCGGCTTCGCGGTGCGGCTGGTGTCGCAGGCGATGGCGGGTGCACCCGCCCATCCGTCACGCGAAGCAAAGCCGCGCCCTGTCGTCGACCCGGTGCTCGATCCGCTGATGAACGGCATTCTCAAGCGGCTGGCGATCAGCGAAGCCGTGGCGCGTAACAAGTACGGTTCGGGCAAAGCCGTGCAAGACACGGCGCGCGAGCAGGCATTGCTCGATAGCATGGGCGAGCAGGCCCCGCAGTACGGCCTCATGCCTGCTCAGGCCCGTACCTTCTTCCGTCTCCAGATCGACGCTGGCAAGCTCGTGCAGACGGCGTTGCTGGCCCGCTGGACGCGCGACGGCCATGCGCCGGGCGAGCCGGTGGACCTTGGCACGCGCCTGCGTCCGGCGCTCGACAAGCTCGGCACGTCGCTGCTGCACGACCTCGGCCGTCTGTGCGCCCTGCCGGACGACCCGACACGTCTGGCGCGCATTCATCAGGCCCGCGAGCGCATCGCCCGCGCGGCGAAGCTCGAAGCGCTGCAACGGGCGGCGTTCGACGAAGCGACGTCAGGCCTGTGCCTGTCGGCCCCGCCGCGTATCTGGACGCTCTCGATGGCGGCCGCGTCCCACTAAACCGCACGGACAAGATCGCCGCGCCCGGCAGTCGTAGCCCGGGCGCGGCGGTTGTATAATCGCGGTTTGCCGTGCTTTGCCACGGTTCCGCTACGTTCCACGTTTGGCCACGCTACGACAATGACCTCCCAACTCCACAAGAAAGGCGAAGCCTGGTCGGCACGCTTTTCCGAACCCGTTTCCGATCTCGTCAAGCGCTATACCGCGTCGGTGTTCTTCGACAAGCGCCTCGCGCTGTTCGACATCGAAGGCTCGCTCGCCCACGCCGACATGCTGGCGGCGCAAGGCATCATCAGCGCACAGGATCTGGCCGACATTCAGCGCGGCATGACGCAGATTCGCGGCGAAATCGAAGGCGGTCAATTCGAGTGGCAACTGGATCTCGAAGACGTCCACCTCAATATCGAAGCCCGCCTGACCGCGCTGATCGGCGATGCTGGCAAGCGCCTGCACACGGGCCGCTCGCGTAATGACCAGGTCGCGACCGACATCCGCCTGTGGCTGCGCAGCGAGATCGACAACATCGGCACGCACCTCGGCGATCTGCGCCGTGCGCTGCTGGATCTGGCCGAACAGCACAGCGCCACGATCCTGCCGGGCTTCACCCACCTGCAAGTCGCACAGCCGGTGACGTTCGGTCATCACCTGATGGCTTACTTCGAGATGTTCAGCCGCGATGCCGAGCGCATGCTCGACGTGCGTCGTCGCGTGAACCGCCTGCCGCTGGGCGCTGCCGCCCTCGCAGGCACGAGCTATCCGATCGACCGTGAGCGCGTGGCCGCAACGCTGGGCTTCGAAGAAGTCTGCACGAACTCGCTCGACGCCGTGTCGGATCGCGATTTCGCCATCGAATTCACCGCTGCCGCCGCGCTCGTGATGACGCACGTCTCGCGTTTCTCGGAAGAACTGGTGCTGTGGATGAGCCCGCGCGTGGGCTTCATCGATCTGGCCGACCGTTTCTGCACGGGTAGCTCGATCATGCCGCAGAAGAAGAACCCGGACGTGCCGGAACTGGCGCGTGGCAAGACCGGCCGCGTCAATGGCCATCTGATCGCCCTGCTTACGCTGATGAAGGGCCAGCCCCTCGCGTACAACAAGGATAATCAGGAAGACAAGGAGCCGCTGTTCGATACGGTCGACACCGTGATCGACACGCTGCGCATCTTTGCGGACATGGTGCCGGGCATCAAGGTGCGCGAAGCCAATATGCGTAACGCAGCGCTGCAAGGCTTCTCCACGGCCACCGATCTGGCCGACTACCTCGTGAAGAAGGGTCTGCCGTTCCGCGACGCCCACGAGATCGTCGCCCACGCGGTGAAGATTTGCTCGGATCGCGACATCGATCTGGCCGATCTCTCGCTCGCCGAACTGCAGAAGTTCTCGCCGCTCGTCGGGGAAGACGTCTTCGAATACCTCACGCTCGAAGGCTCCGTCGCCAGCCGCAACCACATCGGCGGCACCGCCCCGGCGCAGGTGCAGCGTGCGATTGCCGCAGCACGTGCGAAGCTCGCGAAGTAAGCGGCTTCGGCGTCTTTCGGCGCTCAGCAATGAAAAATGCCACCCTCGGGTGGCATTTTTTATTTCACGAGTTCTAAAGGCGATGCTGTGCGTTAGAGCACAACCACAATTTTCCCGACTTGCTGGCCTTTCTCCATGTAGCGATGTGCATCTGCAATTTGCGAGAACGGGAATGTGCGATCGATGCGCGGTTTCAACTGGCCGCTGTCGAGCTTTTCATACACGTAGCGCTCGGCGTTCTTGAGCGCTTCGGGATCGCCCGTGATCGAGAACATCGTATAACCCATCATCTTGAAGGGCTTGCCCTGGGCACCCTGCCCCCAGGCTTCATAGATCGGGAAGGGGGTCGGTTCGGGAGCCAGATTACCGTAGACCATGATGAGTCCGTCGCGCGCCATGGCCTTGGCGAGTTCGAGGATGCCGGAACCCGCGACGGCATCGAACACGATCTTCGCGCCGACGCCGTTGGTGATTTCCAGAACGCGTGCAGCGACATCTTTTTCTTCATCGGTCACGATCACATGGTCGGCACCTGCGGCCAGGAGTTCGTCGCGCTTGTCGGCGCCGCGAGTGGTCGCAATCACGATACCGCCTTCGGCCTTGACGATCTGCGTCGCGGCGATGCCGACCGAGCTTGTAGCTGCGGTCAGAACGACATAGTCCCCCTTAGCTACGCGGCCGTTGTGCACGATCGCGCCGTAGGCGGTGATGTACTGCATCCAGAGGCTCGTACCTTGCTCGAAGGACAGATACTCCGGGTAAGCCGCTAGCGCAGCGGCGGGAACAATCGCCACTTCACCATAGACCCCGTACTGGTTCAGCGGGAAGGCAGGCACTGTCGAGCGTACCTTGCCGACGAGAGCCGCATCGACGCCCGGGCCTACAGCCTCGACGATGCCCGATGCCTCATAGCCGAGCTTCGAGGGGAAGTTCGGCTCGAGGAAATACTGACCTTCGCGGAACATCACTTCGGCACGGTTCAGGCCGATCGCCTTCACCCTGAGGCGCACCTCGCCGGGGCCAGGCTCAGGCAGCGGCAGTTCGTCGATACGCAGTACGTCCGCGCCACCTTTCTCATGAAAGCGCACGATTTTCACCAGATTCGTCATATTGATTCTCCATACCTCGCTAGCGAGGTTTTCATGTAAATAAGAAGGCCGGTTCCGCTTGAAAGAGAATTCAGCCCCGGCTGGGATCGATCAGGAATTTCTCGCCCGTCGCCTTGCGGTCAAAGGCGCGCAGCATCTCGGGCTGTAACACTTCAGCCAGGCCGATGGTGCGTGTGTAGGGGCTGGCAAAAGTGGTGGTCAGTTCATTGGCCACACGCTGGCGAAAACGCTGAGCGACCTCCGGTCCGACCTTTGGCAAATAGTGAAAAAGCAGCCATGCCGAAACGCTCCAGGCATAGCCCAGCGCGGAGCGGTCCAGCATCGTCGGCGCAGTGTCGAGGCTGCCGTAAATGTAGAGTTGCTTGAACACCGTGGTGCCGTAGCGGCTTTATGCGCCTGGCGTCCGGGCGGCGGCACGCTCCATCGCCCGCAGGATGTCACTTCCGAGCTTTCCGCCGCCGATCGCGTCAAAAGCGATGGTGGCACCTGTCTCTGCAACTGCTTCAGTCAGCTGCGCAACAAAATCCTCGTCCTTGCTGTTCAGCACGTGCGTTGCACCAATGCTCCGCATAAGTGCGGCCTGTTCTTCGGAACGAACGATGTTGACCAACGGGATGCCGTCGGCGAGGCAAATCCGTTGCAGCATCTGGCCGAGATTGGATGCTGCAGGGGTGTGGACAATGGCCTTGTGGCCTTCTCGCTTAGCGGTTTCGACGAAGCCGAGCGCGGTGAGCGGATTGATGAACATTGAGGCGCCATCGGCGGCGCTAGCACCGTCAGGAAGCGTGATGACATCACTCACGTTGATCTTGCGGTAATCGGCGTACATCGCACCGCCATACATGCCGACCCGCTTGCCTTGGAGAGCGACTGCGTTCTTGCCCGCCGCAATAACCGTACCCGCACCTTCATTCCCTACGGCCAGCGACTGGCCGATCCGTCCAGCGACTGCTTTGAGCCGCGCCGGCGGTACGGTCAGCTTGAGGGTCGTCAATGGCGAGCCAACCGGGGGCTCGATGTGGGACAAATCTGCCGGTCCCAGCAGCAGCCCTATGTCGCTGGGGTTGACTGGCGTCGCCTCGACCTGCACGACGACTTCATCATCACCAGGTTCCGTCAATTCAACTTGATCCAACGAGAGAACGAGCGTGCCGCTCTCGTCGATCGTCGATCGCAATTCGCGTCCGATCCAGGCCATGTTCCTACCTCCAGTAACTGTGTCCGAGCGTTCGCCTGTTTGGCGAGCATCGGGGGTCATGTTTCAATTCTCGAAAACGTTTTCGATATTCGCAAATCTTAGCACGCTCTTTTGATCCACGTTGGGGAGGAGCACTTACTTGCGTTCTACACGCCGGATTGTTTTCTTTATTATTCGAAAACGTTTTCGTTTTTTAGCACATTTCTGCAGGAAACGTCTGCAAAGGCGTGTTTGCGAAGGCGTCAGACACCGCCACCAATGACTCGGTGGCGGCCATCTTTTATGAACCGGACGAATCGCGTCGTCAGAACAACGGCAACGACAGGAAGCCCTTGATGACGAGCGCGTTCAGGATGTCGATGAAGAACGCCCCCACCATCGGCACGATCAGAAAGGCGAGGTGTGACGGGCCGAAGCGCTCCGTCACCGCCTGCATGTTGGCAATCGCCGTCGGCGTCGCGCCCAGCCCGAAGCCGCAGTGACCTGCTGCGAGCACAGCCGCGTCGTAGTTGCTGCCCATCACGCGGAACGTGACGAAGATCGCGTACGCCGCCATCGCCACTGCCTGCGTCACGAGAATGACGATCATCGGCACGGCCAGCGTCGACAAGTCCCACAGTCGCAGGGCCATGAGCGCCATCGCGAGAAACAACGACAGACTCACGTTCCCCAGCACAGACAGCGAACGGTCGAAGACTTCGTAGCGGACAAGCGAGAGCAGGTTGCGCACGAGCACGCCCGTAAAGAGCACGCAGACGAACGTCGGCAATTCGAACGGCGTATCCGACAGCCCTGTCGCGATCAGCTCGCCACCGAGCAGACAGATCGCGATCATCGCCACTGTCTCGATCAACGCCTGCGCCGTGATCAGACGCACCGTATGCGGTTGCTCGAAGCCCTCAGGTGCAGCATCCTTCGTCGCCTCAAGGTCGGGGACTTTGCCGCCGAGACGGCGTCCGACCAGATAGCGCGCCACCGGCCCGCCCAACAAACCGCCCATCACCAGCCCGAACGTGGCACACGCCATCGCAATTTCGAGTGCCGACTGCACGCCGTAGCGCGTGGTGAGCGTCGCGCCCCAGGCTGCGCCCGTGCCATGCCCGCCCGCGAGCGTGATGGAACCACCCAGCAAGCCGATGCCCGGTGCCAGCCCCATCGAGACCGCCAGCCCGACGCCGATGGCGTTCTGCATGATCAGCATGCCCGCCACGACACCCACGAATAGCACCAGTTGCTTACCGCCCGCCCGAAGGCTCGCGAGATTCGCCGACAGGCCGATAGTCGCGAAGAACGCCAGCATCAGCGGGCCTTGCAGCGAGGTGTCGAACCGCAGCTCGAAATGTCCGAACTGGCGCATCGCCAGCGTGCCGAGCGCCACCAGCAGGCCCGCCGCCACCGGCTCGGGGATGCTGTACGTGCGCAGCGGCGCGATCCATTCGACAAGCTTGCGCCCCAGCAGCAACACCAGCGTGGCGCAGACGAGTGTGCCGTAGGTGCTGAACACCAGTTCCCTCGTGACGTCCATGACCTCTCCTCCCACTCGAAAAATGCGACGAGTGTAGCAATGACATCCCAAGAAAATGATGGGAAAAATCCCAAAAGTGACGTGTTCGAGTCCAACCACCAAATTATCGTTTTAGGCCATACCACGGACGTTTGCGAGATTTTCGCGGGAATTCACAGATGTTTATGGGGAATTGCAGCAATTGAGGTTGCGACGGCATCGCGTATGAGCGGATTACGTAAGTTGCACATCGCCAATCGGCGTATGCGACGAGACCACCGCGACGTTACTCGTCGGGCCCGAAAAAAACGGCCCCATGCTTTCACATGGGGCCGTCTCTTTATGACGCTTGTCGGCCGAAGGCTTCGGCCGCGCCGGACTTACTGTCGCACGCAATCCACGAAGTACTCGGGACGGCCGTCGACTTCTTCGACCACCAGACCGTGAATGTCGGTGTGGAAGCCAGGGAAGCGCTCATTGAAGTCGCGCGCGAAACGCAGGTACTCGATGATCGCGGCATTGAAGCGCTCGCCCGGGATCAACAGCGGAATGCCCGGCGGGTACGGCGTGAGCAGCACGCTCGTGACGCGGCCTTCGAGTTCGTCGATAGGCACCCGGTCGATCTGGCGGTGCGCCAGCTTCGAGAAGGCGTCCGTCGGCTTCATCGCCGGTTGCATATCCGAGAGGTACATCTCGGTCGTCACACGCGCCACGTCGGCCGCCTTGTACACGCTGTGGATCTGATCGCACAGATCCCGCAGACCGATGCGCTCGTAACGCGGGAACTGCGCCACGAACTCCGGCAACACACGCCACAGCGGACGGTTGTGATCGTAGTCGTCCTTGAACTGTTGCAACTCGGTCAGCATCGAGTTCCAGCGGCCTTTGGTAATGCCGATCGTGAACATGATGAAGAACGAGTACAGGCCGGTCTTCTCCACGATGATGCCGTGCTCGGCCAGATACTTCGTCACGATGGCGGCCGGGATGCCGCTCTCGCCGAACTCACCGCCCACGTCCAGCCCCGGCGTGATGATCGTCGCCTTGATCGGGTCGAGCATGTTGAAACCGTCGGCCAGATCGCCGAAGCCGTGCCAGCGGTCGTTCGCGCGCAGCACCCAGTCCTCGCGCTGGATCGGGCCCTCGTCGCCCAGATTCTCCGGGCCCCAGACCGAGAACCACCACGAATCGCCGTACTCCAGGTCCACCTTGCGCATGGCACGGCGGAAATCGAGCGCTTCGACAATCGACTCTTCGACCAGCGCGGTGCCGCCCGGCGGCTCCATCATGGCGGCGGCCACGTCGCACGACGCGATGATCGCGTACTGCGGCGAGGTCGACGTGTGCATCAGATACGCTTCGTTGAAACGGTACGTATCGAACTTGTGCGCTTCCGATTCCTGCACCACGATCTGCGACGCCTGCGAAATCCCTGCGAGCAGCTTGTGCGTGGAGTGCGTGGCGTAGATGGTCGCTTCCGACGAACGCGGACGACCTTCGCCAATAGCGTGCATGTCGCGGTAGAACTCGTGGAACGCCGCGTGCGGCAGCCAGGCTTCGTCGAAGTGCAGCGTGTCGATGTTGTTGCCCAGCACGTCCTTGATCATTTCGACGTTGTAGATCACACCGTCGTACGTGCTTTGCGTGATCGTCAGAATGCGCGGCTTGGCGTTCGGGTCGCGTTCCAGCACTTCGCGGGCGAACGGGTTGGCTTCGATCTTGGCGCGAATGACGTCCGGCTCGAATTCCGACTTCGGGATCGGACCGATGATGCCGAGGTGGTTACGCGTCGGCGTGAGGAACACCGGCACGGCTCCCGTCATGGTGATCGCGTGCAGGATCGACTTGTGGCAGTTACGGTCGACCACGACGATGTCGCCCGGCGCCACCGTGGCGTGCCAGACGATCTTGTTCGACGTCGACGTACCGTTCGTCACGAAGAAGAGGTGATCGGCGTTGAAGATGCGCGCAGCGTTGCGCTCGGACGCGCCCACCGGACCGTTGTGGTCGAGCAACTGGCCGAGTTCTTCCACGGCGTTGCAGACGTCGGCGCGCAGCATGTTCTCGCCAAAGAACTGGTGGAACATCTGACCGACCGGGCTCTTGAGGAACGCCACGCCGCCCGAGTGTCCCGGGCAGTGCCACGAGTACGAACCGTCGGCCGCGTAGTGCGTGAGCGAGCGGAAGAACGGCGGCGGCAGCGAGTCCAGGTACGACTTCGCTTCACGGATGATGTGACGCGCCACGAACTCCGGCGTGTCTTCGAACATGTGAATGAAGCCGTGCAACTCGCGCAGGATATCGTTCGGGATGTGGCGCGACGTGCGCGTCTCGCCGTACAGGAAAATCGGAATATCCGGATTGCGGCGGCGCACTTCCTGCACGAACGCACGCAGGTTGATGATGGCCAGCGCGAGTTCGCCCTCGCCTTCACCGCCCGCTTCGCTCGAGAACGTGCCGAACTCGTCGTCGTCGATGGACAGGATGAAGCTCGACGCGCGGCTCGCCTGCTGCGCAAACGAGGTCAGGTCGCCGTAGCTGGTGAGGCCGTTGACCTCCATGCCCTCGGCTTCGATAGCCTCCGCCAAAGAGCGAATCCCGGACCCGGAGATGTTTTCGGAGCGGAAGTCCTCGTCGATGATGACGATCGGAAAACGGAATTTCATTGGCGTTCCTTCGACAAAAGAACGAGCCACGGTCCGACATGGCCGTGGCTCTGGGGCATTGCGATGTGTGGGGTGCTCACCGGCGGCGAGTTAACGTATCAGGCTAGGTTTTCGGCAGCGTGACACCACGCTGTCCCTGATACTTGCCGCCGCGATCCTTGTACGACGTCTCGCAGACTTCGTCGGATTCGAAGAACAGCACCTGAGCCACGCCTTCGTTGGCGTAGATCTTGGCCGGCAGCGGCGTCGTGTTCGAGAATTCCAGGGTCACGTAGCCCTCCCATTCGGGTTCGAACGGCGTTACGTTCACGATGATGCCGCAGCGGGCATACGTCGACTTGCCCAGGCACACGGTCAGTACGCTGCGCGGAATGCGGAAGTACTCGACGGTGCGCGCGAGCGCGAACGAGTTCGGCGGAATGATGCAGACATCGCTCTCGACGTCGACGAAGGACTTCTCGTCGAAGTTCTTCGGATCGACGATCGTCGAGTTGATGTTCGTGAAGACCTTGAATTCAGGCGCACAGCGAATGTCGTAGCCGTAGCTCGACGTGCCGTAGCTGACGATCTTTTGCCCGTCCTGGGAATACCGGATCTGCGACGGCTCGAAGGGCTCGATCATGCCGTGCTCCTCGGCCATACGACGGATCCATTTATCGGACTTGATGCTCATGTGTGGGCCTGAATTGGGGTAGTACGTAAAAAGTGGGCATATTTTACGCGAATGTTGCGGTGCGGTGATGTTTTCACTCGCAGCGCCCCGCGCCGGGCCTTCCAGCCCGGCCCGACGGGCTTTGTGACGTGCCTACCCCGCCTTCATGCCTCCCTTACGTGTTCTGCACGACGATCGACGGGAATTTGCTCGTCATGTCCTTCTGGCGCGCCGCAATCTTCACCGCGACCTTGCGGGCGATGGCCTTGTACAGCTCGGCCACACGGCCGTCCGGGTCGCCCACCACGCTCGGCATACCGGCGTCCGCGTGCACGCGGATGCTCATCTCCAGCGGCAACTTGCCCAGCAGATCGACATCGAAATCATGGCTCATGCGTTCGCCGCCGCCCACGCCGAAGATCGGCTCCTCGTGACCGCAGTTCGAGCAGATATGCAGGCTCATGTTCTCGATCAGGCCCAGAATCGGCACGCCAACCTTCTCGAACATCTTGAGACCCTTGCGCGCGTCGAGCAGCGCCAGATCCTGCGGCGTGGTCACGATGACCGCGCCCGTGACCGGCACCTTCTGCGCGAGCGTGAGCTGGATGTCGCCGGTGCCCGGCGGCATGTCGACGATCAGATAGTCGAGATCGTGCCAGTTGGTCTGGTTAAGCAGTTGTTCTAGCGCCTGCGTGACCATCGGGCCACGCCAGACCATGGGATTGTCCGGCTCGATCAGGAAGCCGATGGAACTCGCCTGCAGGCCGTGACCGCTCATCGGTTCGAGGGTCTTGCCGTCCTTCGACTCCGGCTTGCCGTGAATACCCAGCAGCGTCGGCAGCGACGGGCCGTAGATGTCTGCATCGAGAATGCCGACATTCGCGCCTTCGGCCGCCAGCGCAAGCGCGAGGTTCACGGCCGTGGTGCTCTTGCCCACGCCGCCCTTGCCCGAGGCAACGGCCACGATGTTCTTGACATTGGGAAGGAGCTTCACCCCGCGTTGTACGGTGTGCGCTACGATCTTTTGGCCGATTTCGACGGCCACGCGCTCGACCCCGGGCAGCTTGCCGACGGCTTCGGTAATACGCGTGCGCATCGCTTCGAACTGGCTTTTGGCGGGATAACCGAACTCGATCTGAATACCGACGTGGCCGTGCTCGGCCGCGACCTGCTTCACGTACTTTCCGGCGATCAGGTCCAGGCCCGTATCCGGGTCGACGATGCCACGCAGCACTTCATTGATTTGGGCGACTTCCATATGGCTCTCTCGCTCTGTCGGGGCGCACCGGGACAACCCGGCGTAGCGCTAACAACTTGTAACAACCGTGGCGCACGCTCTCGACTAGCATTCGAGGCGCGCGTGTTATGGGGAACCAGCCGACGCGGCAAGATGTCCTTGCCTGCGGTTGAAGCTCAGCGCTATTGTAAAAGACGTCGCGCCGTCAGGCTCAAAACCCCTGCGGCGCGCGCGTGCTTCAACGAAGTGCTTACGCGTGTTTCATCACAGCTAGCTAATCGATAAGGAGCCTCAAATGAACAAGAACACTCTGCGCGCTTCCGCGCTCGTCCTGGTCTCGGCCGCCATGCTGGCCGGGTGCCAGACGCAGCAGGGCACCAACACTGCCGTTGGCACCGGTGTCGGTGCAGCGGTCGGGGCGGGGCTGGGCAACCTCATCGGAGGCAACACCACCGGCACCCTGATCGGCGCGGCGGTCGGTGCAGCCGCAGGCGGTGCCACGGGGTACAACTGGCAGTCCATCAAGAACACGCTGGGCGGTCACACGGCGGGCACGGGTACCCAGATCTCCGAGCGTCCGGACGGTCAGCTTCAGGTCAATGTGCCCAGCGACGTGACGTTCGACACGAACCAGTACGCCATCAAGCCGAACTTTGCCGCCGTGCTCACCGATCTGGCGAACTCGCTTAACCAGAATCCGGGCATCACGGCCCGTGTGATCGGCCACACCGACAGCACCGGTGGCGATCGCATCAACATCCCGCTCTCGCAAAATCGTGCCAATGCGGTCATCCAGTACCTGACCTCGCGCGGCGTCGATGCTCGCCGTCTGCAAGGGGTGGGCGTCGGCTCCAGCCAGCCGGTCGCCTCGGACGCTACGGCAGAGGGCCGCGCGCAGAACCGTCGCGTGGAAATTCTCCTGCAAGCACCTCAGCAGCAACAGCAAGCGCCTCGCTAAGCTCACACCGGACTGACATCCGATCAGTCCATCCAAACGCATGCCCGGTCCGCCGGGCATGCGCGTTTCTGCGCTTCGATCGAGCCGCATGCTGCAACGCAGCATCGAAAGTCGGCACATCGGTTGAACTAATCCCCTGCCTCATCGCTCAGACCCTTCGGAAGTGCCTACCGTGGGCGCTTTCATCTCCTCTTTGTTATTGACGTTACGTGTGCCTAGTTATGCCGGAACCTCGTTCCGGCTTTTTTTTGGCCGCACGCTTTTGCACGACACGCCACTGCCCGAGCGTCCGTTTGGGCGTCAAAGTCGCCCGCCTGCTAGAATCGTCCTTTCCCGCAACCCTCAACCCACATAGTCA
This sequence comes from Pandoraea sp. NPDC090278, assembly GCF_044772185.1. NCBI lineage: Bacteria > Pseudomonadati > Pseudomonadota > Betaproteobacteria > Burkholderiales > Burkholderiaceae > Pandoraea > Pandoraea sp. NPDC090278. Next base: position 293,411 of record NZ_JBIVYJ010000005.1, read on the forward strand.
AACCACATGTCCCGCCGCATTCTTGTCACATCCGCACTGCCGTACGCCAATGGCCAGATTCACATCGGTCACCTGGTGGAATACATCCAGACAGACATCTGGGTACGGTTCATGCGAATGCAGGGCCATGAGGTCTACTACGTTGGCGCGGACGATACGCACGGCACGCCGGTCATGCTGCGCGCCGAGAAGGAAGGCCTCACGCCCAAGCAACTGATCGACCGCGTGTGGACGGAACACAAGCGCGACTTCGACAGCTTCAACATCTCGTTCGACAACTACTACTCGACGGATTCTGAAGAGAACCGCGAATTGTCCGAAAACGTCTATCTCGCCCTGAAGGAACAGGGCCTGATTGAGGCGCGCGACATCGAACAGGCCTACGACCCGGTCAAGGAAATGTTCCTGCCGGACCGCTTCATCAAGGGCGAATGCCCGAAGTGCGGCGCGAAGGATCAGTACGGCGATTCGTGCGAAGTCTGCGGCTCGACCTATGCGCCGACCGACCTGATCAATCCGTTCTCGGTCGTCTCGGGTGCCACGCCGATTCGCAAGACGTCGACGCACTACTTCTTCAAACTCTCGGACAAGCGCTGCGAGCAGTTCCTGCGCAAGTGGGTGTCGGGCCTCGCCCAGCCCGAAGCGGCGAACAAGATGAAAGAGTGGCTCGGTGAAGATGGCGAATCGACGCTCGCCGATTGGGACATCTCGCGCGATGCACCCTACTTCGGCTTCGAGATTCCGGGCGCGCCGGGCAAGTATTTCTACGTGTGGCTCGACGCACCGGTCGGCTACTACGCCAGCTTCAAGAACCTGTGCGCCAAGCGCGGTCTGAACTTCGACGAATGGGTCAAGCCCGGTTCCACGACCGAGCAGTACCACTTCATCGGCAAGGACATCATGTACTTCCACACGCTGTTCTGGCCGGCGATGCTCGAATTCTCGGGCCATCGCACGCCGACCAACGTGTACGCCCACGGCTTCCTGACTGTGGACGGCCAGAAGATGTCGAAGTCGCGCGGCACGTTCATCACGGCGCAGAGCTTCATCGACACCGGGCTGAATCCGGAATGGCTGCGTTATTACATCGGTGCCAAGCTCGGCAATACGATGGAAGACCTCGACCTGAACCTCGATGACTTCATCGCTCGGGTGAACAGCGATCTGGTCGGCAAGTACGTGAACATCGCCAGCCGTGCCGCCGGTTTCCTGATCAAGCGTTTCGAAGGCCGTGTCTCGGCAGACGCCATGAACGCGCCGCTGCTCGCACAGGTGCGTGCCGCCGCCCCGCAGATCGCCGCATATTACGAAGGTCGCGAGTTCGGCAAGGCGCTGCGTCTGGTGATGGAGCAGGCCGATGCGATCAACGGTTACGTCGATACGGTCAAGCCGTGGGATCTGGCGAAGGATCCGGCGCAAGCTGCGGCCCTTCACGAGGCTTGCTCGGTGTGTCTGGAAGCGTTCCGCTTGCTGACGCTTTACCTCAAGCCGGTGCTGCCGACGACGTCGCAGGCGGTGGAGCAGTTCCTGAACATCGCCCCGCAGACGTGGCAGGACGTGAACCGTCCGCTCACCGCCGATGCCGCCGTCAACGCGTACAAGCACCTGATGACGCGCGTCGAAGGCAAGCAGGTCGAAGCGTTGCTCGCCGCCAACCGCGATTCGCTGCAAGCGACGGCCCCGGTGGCCGACGCCGCCGCAGCGAAGGGCAAGGACAAGGCAGCCAAGTCCGAGAAGGCTGAGAAAGCCACTGAGAAGGCCGATGACGGCATCATCACCATCGACGACTTCGCCAAGATCGATCTGCGCATTGCACGCATCGTCGATTGCAAGGCCGTCGAAGGTTCGGACAAGCTCTTGCAACTCACGCTCGACGTGGGCGAAGCGCAAACGCGCAACGTCTTCTCCGGCATCAAGTCGGCGTATCCGCAGCCCGAAGTGCTCGTGGGCAAGCTGACGGTGATGGTCGCGAACCTCGCGCCGCGCAAGATGAAGTTCGGTCTGTCGGAAGGCATGGTGCTCGCCGCATCGGCCGCCGACGAGAAGGCAGAACCGGGCATCTACATTCTTGAGCCGCACAACGGCGCGAAGCCCGGCATGCGTGTGAAGTAACACGCGCAGTCCAGAAAGCGAAACACCCCGAGCGCCGGCGATCCGGCCTCGGGGTGTTTTGTTTTGGGGCGTCGGTGGGCTCGCTTACCGCAAGTGGTCCACCGGCAACGCCGTGGTGAACTTCACCGTTTCCATCGAAAAGCTGGCGCTGATGTCCTGAAGATCGGCCACGCGAATGAGCTTTTTGTAGAAACGGTCATAGGCCGCAATGTCGGGCAGGTAGACCTTGAGCAGATAGTCGATCTCGCCCGCCATGCGATGAATTTCGACGATTTCTGGCAATTCCCGCGCCCCCGCCACGAAACGGACCATCCACTCCTCGCTGTGCGTTGCCGCCTTGATGAAGACGAACGCCGTGACCCGCAGGTCGAGTTGCTGCGGATCGCACAGCGTCACCTGCCCGGTGATCACGCCGCTTTCGCGCAGACGCTGCACGCGTCGCCAGCAAGGCGTGGGCGACAGATGCACCGCTTCTGCCAGCTCTCCGAGGGATCGCGAGGCATCGGATTGCAGATTTTCGAGAATTGCGAGATCGGTTTTGTCCACGACGGCCACCCGGGAGGAAAATTTTTCCAAATCCTACCCCATTCGAGGGAAGATTTGGAAGCCTTTACCCGGCGACGGCAAGTAGACTTCAGAAACATTCTGAAAAAAACGCTCGCCATGAAAATCTTCACTCAACATCCCGCCTCTGTCGGCGAAAACTATCTCCAACACATGGGGACCTCGCTGTCGTTCGCTCTGCCCCTGCTCGGCGCGTGCCTTGCGTGTCTCGTCCATGCCGTACTGCCGTTCATGTTCGAGAAGACCGGCAGCCGGATCATCACGCGCCTGCACGACCGGATGGTGACGCATCGCGACCGCCGAGGCGGTCATCAGACGCAAGCGTCGCAGGCGACTCAGTAACGCCGAACCTTAACGTCGAACCTTAACGCCAAACATTGGCGCCGAACGGTCACGGCCGCTCCGACGCCGGATCCGGCGAGCGCGACGTCACCGTGACGCGGCCGTCCGGGCCGAAATGCGCGTTGAACATGCCCGGCGTGTTCACGCCGTCCTCAAGCCAGCGCCAACTCCACACCGTCTCCTTCTTGAGACGATATTCCGCGACCGTCGTCGGCTTGCCGAGCAGACGCCGCACGTCGTCCTGCGACATGCCCGGCTGCACCTGCTCGAAGTTCTCCGCCGAGAGTGCCTGCGTCACGCTGCGCAGCTTGCCGTCGGCGGCGATGTCGACCATATAAGTCCGCAACCCGCCCGGTGAACGCGGATATTCGAGACGGCGCGAACCGTCGTCGTTCTCCCACACGATCTCGGGCTTGCCCATCTGATCGCGCACCTGCGCCTCGGTCGTGACGCCCGGTTTGAGGTCGCGCAGCATCAGATCGTCTGGCTTGACGGCGTTGAACGTGTCCCGCGCCTTTTCACGCACCTTGTCGATCTGCTGCTGGTCGCAGCCGAACAGTCCCAACAGACTCGCAAGCAATCCCATAGCGACTCCCCAACGAAGGCCCCGGCGCACACCTGATTCGCGCGCCCCAAGTTCGAAATCGAGCGACGTTTTCATCGTTACCCTCCTTTTCTCTGCTGCCCTCTGTGATCGGCCGTGCTCCCGCATCATCAGTCAAAGCGACGGTTGAACAGCACGTCGAAGCCGGACAGCGAACCGGTACGCACTGCCAGTTGCCAGCGGCGCGACACCTGCCACGTGATTTTCACGATACTCGCGGCGCTTGTCAGACTTTGTTCGTATCCCAACGAGAAGTTATCCGAAATCGCCTTACCGAGCTTGACCACCTGCTCGTCATCGGCCAAACCGGAATCACTGGTGCCGATGCTGAACTCGTCGATCCCCAGATCCTTGATGATGCGCTTGCCGCCCGAGGCACCGAGCAGCGCCGTGGCGGCACCCGCCATCGCCTGACGCTGACCGAGACCCGCGCCATCCGGGCCATGTCCGAACATCAGCCACGACAGCTTCTCTTCGTCTGACACGCTCGGCTCGGAGACGAGCGTCACACGCGGCTGACGCACCGTGCCCGTCACCAGGACGCCAGCGGCCACTTCCTGATTGCGACGCATGGCCTGAATGTAGATGTTCGGGTTACCCAGCGGGCCGACGAAGTTGATCTCCCCGCGCTCGATGGCGAGTTTGCGGTCGAACGCTTCGTACGTGCCTTCCGCCACCGTAATCGTGCCGGTGCCGCGCATCGGTGTGAGCGGATCGCTTTGCACGCGCATACTGCCGCGCAGCAACAGATCGGCCCCCGCCCCAATAAAGCGGAAATCGCGTCCCAGATTCACTTCGACATTGATGTGCGGCGAGAACTGACTGGTCGGCTTGTCGCTGATACGCGCCGCTTCCTCCTTCGGATCGAGCGGCTTGGCCCGTGCCTGAGCGCCGCCGCGCACGACCACGACGTCGTCGCCCAGCTTCGGTGCGGTCGTGGGCGGCAACGCAAAGCGCGCACGGTCCACGGTGAAGCTGCCGTTCACGGCCATCGATTCGCCGCTGCCCGTGGCCTTGGCCTCGCCCGTGAGCGACAACTGACGGTCGGGTGCGGCGAACAGCTGCAACTTGTCTGCGGCGAGCGTGATGGCGAGCGTCGGCTCCGGCGTGTCGAGACGGATATTGCCTGTTGCACGCGCCGTGCCGCCACCACCGCCGGTGACAACCACGTCGCGCAGCACGATCTCGGTCGGCGTGAGCGCGATGCGCATCTTGCCGTCCTTCACGCTGACGCCCGTGTCGAACATCTGTGCCGAAAGATCGTCGGCCGTCAGTTCCCCGGTCGGACGCGGCTTCGCCACCGTGCCTGCGAGTGCCACCTGCAAGTTGGCGCGGCCCTTGAAGGCGAACTGTGCACCGGCGAGGGATTCGAACTTCGAGAGGTTCGGAATCGCAACAGAGATGCGACCGGTGAGCGGCGCATCGTCGGGTACGTCCGGAATGCCACCCTGCACGCGCAGCCCGGTTTGCACGTCGGCGTCGACCGTGCCGACCAGCGAAGACACGGCCTTGAGCGTCGTGCGCGCCGACTGCCCCGACAGATCGATACGCGTGCGCAACTCCGAGATACCGAGCGGCACGCGTGCGCCCACCCCACCCTTCTCTGCGCTCAAGCCGGGAATGCCCGTCACCGTCACCTTGACGTGATCGTTCACGCCACCGCGACGCAGCGTGACGTCGCCACTACGACGCACGATTTCCACAAAACCGTCCGCGCGCTGACCGGCGCTCACATTCCACTTGCCGTCGAGCACAAGGTCGCTGGCAATCGGCAGCGCCTCGCCGGTGAACGTCTGCACGATACGCAGCACCTGCGCGACGTCAAGCGTGTCGATCGTGCCCGCCGTCTTCAGTTGCCCGCCGCCGTAGTCGAAGTTCGCGAGCGAGAGCGCACCGGCCCCCGTCACGAGCTTCGCCGCACCGAGATGCACGCGCTGCGCGCTCGCTTCGATCTGCCAGGGCGACGCGAGATTCAGCTTCGGCACGCCACGATTTTCGAGCGTCTGAATCGTGCCCTTCCAACCCGGCTTACCACCTGCATTGGTCACGGCACCCGAGGCGTCGAGATTCATATCGAGCGGTGCTTCGCGCAACTTGCCCGCGGCCTTCAGATGCAGCGTGTGTGCGCCACGCGTACCCGCCAACGCCAGCGACAGTTTGTCGAGTCGTGCGACGCTGCTGGCGAAACCCTGCCCGTCGAGCGTGACGTTCAGCCGATCGCTCGCGACGCCAGGGAAACCGCCGCTGACATCCACCTTACCGGCCAGATGCTCCAGCTTTTGCGCGCCGAACACGAGTTTGTCGGCGGCAAGCGTTGCGGCAACCACCGGACGCTCCATCGTGCCCGAGACCTGACCGTCCAGTTGCAGACGGCCTGCCAGACCGAAGCCCAGCTTGTCGAGAGACGGGGCGTCGACGTTCACCGCCATCTTGTCGCCCGGCACACCGAAGCTGCCGCGCAACGCGACCTTGTTCCCTGCCACGAGCAGGTTCGCATCGCTGGGCAACAGCCGCGTGCCAGCCAGCCTTACCGTCCCTGCACCGCTCATCGGCAGGTCAGCGTAGACGCTGTCCTGCAACGCGAACTTCAACGCCAGCCCGAAATCGGGACGCAGCGCACCCTGTGCATCGAACTGACCGGTGATACTGGCGACCGGCGTCTTTGCACCGGGCTTTTGCGGGCCGTAGAGGTCGTACCATGCGGCGGGATCGAAACGCGTCAGCTTGATCTGCGCCTTGTAAGCGCCGGTGTCACCGTTCTCCAGCACGCCGGTTGCTGCGACCTTGCCGTTACCGGCGTCGAGCGAGAGCGCGTGAATCGTGGTGCCCTTCGCGTCGAGACCGACGTCGGCGAGCACACGACGTGCCGCGTCGCGCCAGTCGAACACGATGCGCTGGCCGGTCGCGTCGAGCTTGACGTCGAGCGGGCCGCCGAGCTTCGTCGCGGGCAGCTTGCCGTACAACGCGCGCAAATCGAGGTCGCGCATCGTGAAGGCGAAACCGCCGACCGTCGCTTCGGCATCGGCCGTGGTTTCGTTCGCGGCCATAGCAGCGCTTGCGGTACTGGCTACGCTTGCGGAAGACGTCGCCGGAGTTGCAGGCGTGGGCGTGCCTGCCGTCGCCGCTACCTTCTCCCGTCGCAACTCGCCGCTGCCGGTCAACACGGCGCGGCCTGCGAGTTTCAACTCGATGCCGGTCAATGCCTGACGCGTCTCATCGAGCAACACTTGCGTGCGCAAACTTTCCACCGGGAGCCAGCCCGCATCGATCGCGCCGGGCTTCGCGTTGGTCACCGACACCTGCCCCAGCACGCGAAATTCCTTCGCACCCGGTTGCGGTCGCAAGTCGGCCTGCACGGCGAGGTCCGCCTGCGGCGCACCCGATGCGAAATCGCGCGGATTAAGGTGATCGAGCGCAATCTGCGCGCGTGAGAGCGGCACTGGACCGAACGGCGACGCCGCGATGTGCGCCGTCCCGTTCAGCTTCTCGCCGCTGGCCGTCAGGTCGACAACGAGGGCATCGAGCGAGCCGGACAAATCGGCTTTGAGCGTGACGGGAATATCGCCCGCCTTGGCCTGCAATCCAACGTTACCGTTCAGCGCAAACGGACGCTGCCCGTTCAGTTGCAGACTGGCCTGCGCTTCGCCGTACGGCGTGCCGAGATGCTCGATCTGCACCGTGTGCTGCGTGCCGTCACTACGACCTGCGACGCGAATGTCTTCGAGGACGAGTGCAGGCGAGTGCAGCGTGAGCTTCGCCACGCGTACGTCGTTCAGCGTCAATCCCAACGGCAGACGCAGGCTTGTCGGCATCGTCGTTGGCGTGTTCGACGGTGGAGACGGCGCGAAGGCCAGATCCACATCCCCCGCACGGAGCTTGTCGACGGAGAAATGCAGCGGACGCAAACCAAGGTCCCAACGGCTTTCGAGTCGGCTGATGGTGATGCGAGTCGCGCCATCCACGTAGCGCATGTCGTTCAGCGTGAAGCCGTGCAGCACGCTGCCGCTGCGCCATTCGCCGGAGAGCTTGCCGCCGAGCGTCGAGACGGCCGTCTGCCATAGCCAGCGGCTGCCGCGCTCGCTCGACATCGCCCACACCAACGCGCCGATGGCGAGTATGACGATCAGTAGCAGTGCGAGAACGATGCCTGCGAGCGTGCGTCCCCAACGTCGATGTCGGGGTGGCGGTGGCGGCGATGCGGACGCGTTGTCCGGCGGCGGATTCCCGCTACCGTCCGTGCCCTGCGCGCCGGGGCGCTTCAACGTGGGTTCCTGTTCACCACGACCGCCTTGGCGAACATCGGTCATGGCGGTCGTCGGCCTCAAGGTGTTGAGCAGCATCGTCATCATCAGAAGGCCACCCCCAGCGAGATCGACGGACGGAAGCGCCGATCATGCACGCCATATCCGAGGTCGAGGTTCACCGGGCCGACAGGGCTACGCCAGCGCACCCCCAAACCGACGCCGTGATACAGCGGCGTTGGATGTCGGTAATCGTCGGTCGCCGTCCCCACGTCCCAGAACACCGCGCCACCCCAGTCGCGCGTGACCCAGCGCTGATATTCGAGGCTTGCCGTCGCGAGGTACTTCGTCGGGAAGGTCGTGCCATTCTGCTGACGGCCGATGCTCTGATACGTGTAGCCACGAATCGACGACGTGCCGCCCGCGAAGAACAACAGCGACGACGGAATGCGGTTGCTGTTGCCGTTCGTCAGTACCGCCCCGAGTTCCAGGCGCGCCAGCACGAGATCGCGCTGTCCCACCGGGAAGTACTGGCGAATACGGCCGTAGAGCCGCGCGAAACTCTGATCGGTCAGCAAGGGCTTTGCGGCAAAGCCGAGCTGCGTGTTGATGATGTTGCCCTTGCGCGGAAAGATCAGGTCGTCCACGTCGCGACGGTTCCACGAGAACGCGGGCACGAGTGCCTTATTGAGGAAACGCTCGCCACCGTCCGGACGCTCGTCCGTGCGATAGAAGTCCAGCGTGTAAGCCCAGTCGTAGCGCTCGCGCGAACGCGCACGCTTGATGCCGACCTGCGTCGAGCGCTGGTCGAGACCGTTCAGATACGTACGATCGAACGACCCGCGCAGGCTGTTGGTGTACGCGTTCTCGTCAGGCGGCATGCCGATCTCGGCGTAGCCGCCCTGCCGGTACTGTTCGAGACGCGCTTGCGTGTCGAACGTCCACGCCTTGCCGAACAGGTTGTAGTACGAGTAGCGCCCGTTGATGCTCGCGCCCGTGTCCGTCGTGTAGCCGACACCGCTTTGCACCCGCTGCTGGGGGAATTCGCGCACTTTCACTTCCACCGGCGCGAGTTCGGCCTTCGACGGGTCTTCCGTCACGGCAATGATCACGTTGGAAAAGTACGGCGTGGCCTGAATCTGGCGTTGCAGTTCCTGCAAGCGGTCCGCGTCGAAGGCCTCGCCCTCGGACAGCGGATTGACGTTGCGGATGATCTGCTCGGGATAACGACGCGTACCGGTGATCACCAGCGGTCCGAGCGTGAACGGCGGGCCGCTCTCATAGGTCGCGGCGAGCGAGGCAGCCTCATTGTCGGCGTCGACGACGGCGCGCGAGAACGTCATCTTCGCGGCGTGATAGCGCTTCTGGCCCAGTTGGAACAGCGTGTCGTTCTTCGCCTTGTCCCAGTCGGACTGGCGAAAGGGGGCGTCGACTGGCAATTCCCAGGCGTTGCGCAACTGCTCGACGCGCTGCGGATCCTGCTCGGCTACGGGGCCGGTGAACTTGAGGTCGACGTCCTTGATATGCGTACGGGGGCCCGCCTCGACCTTGATGTCGACATCGCGCTTGCCGTTGATGGTCGCGACATCCACATGGGTGACGGGCGAGAAATAGCCTTCCGTGGACGTCAGCTCCTGCACCTGCTCGCCGATGGTGGCCACGATGTGCTCGAACTGGGCCTCGCCGATGTCGTCGCGCGAGGCATAGCGCACGACGTCGAGGTTGTCCTTCAGGAGCTTGGCGATGTCTTTGGGCGCGTCGACACGCACCCGATAGTCAGCTTGCGCCAGACCGGGTGCGCACAGGCCGCAAGCCAGCGCCGCCAGGCTCACCAGCCGGGTAGGCAGGCTCCTAACGCGCAGGAGATGCGGGAATGGGCGTACTAGTGGAGGTACTAATGAGCGAACTAATGGGCGTACTGAAATGCGCACGCCAAAGCGACGGCCAGCGTCGTGTCCGGATTTGATCTGCGAGACGGTCAAAACCTTCCTTGGAAATGTCGCCGCCGGTGGTCCGGCGTGCCGTGAGGGGTGCTCAAACGCACGATGCCCGCCAGCATGGCACAACGAGACACCGCGCATTGCGTATGTGACTCGTATTTGAACATATCCGGGAGTGCGGTTCACCCATGCGGCGTAAATTCGGGCGAATTGCCCAAAACGCCAAAACACCGAACGCCGACGGGTTTGCGGTAGAATCTGCGTCGATTGGCACCGTCAGGACGGTGCCGCTTTTGCCTATTTTTCAAGCAATCGACCATGTACGAGTCCGACATCACCCAATTCATCAAGCAACTCAAGACCGAGAAGCCGACGCTGGAAGCGGAGCAACGCAAGGGTCGTTCCCTGCTGTGGGACAAGCAACCGATTGATATGGAAGAGCGCAGCCGCGCCCAGCAATCGCGTGTGGCCCAGCAGCCGTACGTCTACCAAAGCGAGTAAATCGCCGCTCTCCGGCCGAGTTCCGCATTGAATCCGAGTACGCCCGACGATCCGTCGTTCACGCCCGACCCGATCCCCGAGATCGCGCCGGTGCCTGAGCACGTCGATCCCGTAGCGAGCGATGCGGCCGACCCGGCGCCGGACGATGGCCGAAACGACGGTTCGTCGGCAAATCCGGCCCAAGGCGAGTCTGTCGAAGCTGACACGGCCCACGCCGACGCCCCCGAAGGCGCAACTGGCGAAGCGACACCCGCCGCAACGCCGCGCTCGGGCGGTGCGAGTGGCACCGGCAGTTCGGCCACCGAGCTGCCTGCCCCGCACGACGGGCAGGACTCCACGCCCGATACGGTCGACGGTGTAGCGCGTGCACGTCTGTACGGCGAGCCGCTGTTCGCACTGCCGAACGATCTCTACATCCCGCCGGACGCCCTCGAAATCTTCCTCGAAGCCTTCGAAGGCCCGCTCGACTTGTTGCTGTATCTGATCCGCAAGCAGAACTTCAACGTGCTCGACATTCCGATGGCGCAGGTCACAAAGCAGTACCTGCTCTATGTGGAACAGATCCGCCGGACCAATCTGGAACTGGCGTCCGAGTATCTGCTGATGGCGGCGATGCTCATCGAGATCAAGTCGCGCATGCTGCTGCCGGTGAAGAAGGCCGACACCGGCGAGGAAGCGGAAGATCCGCGCGCCGAACTGGTGCGTCGTCTGCTGGAGTACGAGCAGATGAAGCTTGCTGCGCAAAAGATCGATACGCTGCCGGTACTTGGCCGCGACTTCCTGCGCTCGCAGGTCTACATCGAACAAAGCCTTCAGCCGCGCTTTCCCGATGTAGACGCCGAAGACCTGCGCGCCGCGTGGGCCGAGGTGCTGCGTCGCGCCAAGCTTGTTCAGCATCACAAGATTTCTCGCGAAGAACTGTCGGTGCGCGAGCACATGAGCCAGATTCTGCGACGACTGCAAGGCGCGCGTTTCATGGAGTTCACCGAACTCTTCGACGTCACGCGCGGCGTGCCGGTGGTGGTGGTCAACTTCATCGCCATGCTCGAACTCACGCGCGAGTCGCTGCTGGAGATCACGCAGGCCGAGCCGTTTGCGCCGATCTACGTCCGCCTGACTTACACCCCAAACTGAGCGCCCCATGAAAGTCATCCCCTCGATTCACGAACTGCGCGACCAACTGCGCGGACAGAATCGCGTCGCCTTCGTGCCCACGATGGGCAATCTCCACGAAGGCCACCTCTCGCTCATGCGACTCGCACGCCAGCACGGCGATCCGGTCGTGGCCAGCATTTTCGTGAACCGTCTGCAATTCGGGCCGAACGAGGACTTCGACAAGTACCCGCGCACGATGATGGACGACATCGAGAAGCTCACGCGCGAGAACGTCTACGTGCTGTTTTCGCCAGACGAGAAGGAGATGTATCCGGAGCCGCAGGAATACCGCGTCGAGCCGCCGCATGATCTGGGCGACATTCTCGAAGGCGAGTTCCGCCCCGGCTTCTTCAAGGGTGTATGCACGGTCGTGACCAAGCTGTTCTCGTGTGTGCAGCCGCGCGTGGCCGTGTTCGGCAAGAAGGACTACCAGCAACTGATGATCGTGCGCAGCATGTGCCGTCAGTTCGCCCTGCCCATCGAGATCATTGCGGCCGAGACGGTGCGCGCCGACGACGGCCTCGCCCTGTCCTCGCGCAACCGCTATCTGTCGGACGCCGAGCGCACTGAGGCGCCGCAGTTGTACCGTCTCCTGAACGAAATCCGCGATACCGTGAACGGCGGTAACACCGATTACGCAGCACTCGAAGCCTCGGCCATGAAGACGCTGACCGAGCGCGGCTGGAAGCCGGACTACGTGTCGATTCGCCAGCGCGCCAACCTGCGCGTGCCCGCCCCCGGCGCGGCACCGGCGGACAGCCTGGTGGTGCTCGCCGCCGCCAAGCTGGGCGCAACGCGTCTGATCGACAACCTCGAAATTTGAGCGCCGGGCCCACCGCGCACGGTCGAGCCACCAGCACGACCGACGCGAAGGGCTCCAGGCGCAAGCCGTGCGCGTTTCGGCACTTCGCCGATTCCGCGCGCACATTGTTCGTCGCGCTGCGTGCGCGGCATCGCAACACATCGCAACACAAGAGGCACGCCATGTACCGCACCATGCTCAAGTCGAAGATCCACCGCGCCACCGTAACGCATTGCGAATTGCATTACGAAGGCTCGTGCGCGATCGACGAGAACCTGCTCGAAGCCTCGGGCCTTGTCGAAAATGAGCAAATCGACATCTTCAACGTCAACAACGGCGAACGCTTCACGACCTACGCCATTCGCGGCGAGCGCGGCAGCGGCATGATCTCGCTCAACGGCGCGGCCGCACGTCGCGCACAGCTCGGCGACATCGTGATCATCGTGTCGTACGCACAAGTCGAGGAAAAGGACGTGCTGGCGGGCTTCAAGCCCAAGCTGGTGTTCGTCGACGAGAAGAACGTGCAGAAGGGCGAGCGCGATCACGTGCCCCTGCAAGCGTGGGAAGAAACCCGCGCCTTCGAAGCCGCTCAGGCTGCGAAGTGAGGCGACGCGCCGGATACCGGCGCGCCCAAAGAAAAAGGGACCCGCGGGTCCCTTTTTTGTCTCTATACGGTCACGCAGACTTCGCCACGAACTCGGTGATGCCGTCCCACTGCGGCAGGTCGCGCTCGACGCGCCCCGGCGCCACGTCCCACAACGTCAACCCATGCGCGGCGAGCTGCACGTAGTTCTGCGTGTTACGCAGCATGCCGAGCACCGGCAGGCCCGCCTCCTCGCAGTAACGCGAGAGCTGATCGGCCGCCCGGGTGCGGGCGTCCACACGCATCCCGACCACCCCGATGCGCACGTCGCCCTGACGCACCGCCTTCTCTTCGCCCAGCTTCTGCAGAAAATCGCGTGTGGCGAGGATATCGAAGATCGACGGTTGCAACGGCACCAGAATGTGGTCCGCGAGCTTGAGGATCGAATCGAGACGCTTGCCGTGCAAACCCGCAGGCGTATCGAGCACGGCGTGCGTGGTGCCCTTGGGCGGACGGGCCACCTCGTTGTGATCGACATCCCAGGTGGCAATCGGACGCAGCGCCGGTGGACGCAGCCCCAGCCAGGCGCGCGAGGACTGCTGACGATCCGTGTCGCCCAGCATGACGGCATGGCCCTGCGCGGCGAGATAGCCCGCCAGATTCGTCGCCAGCGTGCTCTTGCCCACGCCACCCTTTGGATTCGCCACCACAATCACCGGCATTGCAGACTCCCCGAGGTCGATTTTCGCCAATATTACAACGGGTCGATGACGGTGCCGCTTCCGCCGGGCCAGATCGACTTCCGGCCGGACCTCAGCCCGTCGTCCAGACACACACCAACCCGCCTTCCCGCTAGCGCAGACACGCCCACACGCGCGGCAAATCCAGATGCGCGGCAAACGCGTCGGCCAACCGGTCGAGCGACGCCTCGCGCAGCGCGTTGTAGTCCTGCACCGCCAGATCGCGTGCGCCCGCCCACGTAAGCAGTGCTTGCAGTGCCTCGGGGGTGTCGAACAGGCCATGCAGATACGTCCCCATGACCTGATCGTCGGCTGAGCGGGCACCGTCGGCGACCGGGCCCTGCGCGCCTTGTGCGTCACCCTCCAGCCAGACAGCAGGACGCGCGAGCGCCGCCCCGCGCGTCACACCCATGTGAATCTCATAGCCGTTCACCGGGGCGTCGCCAGCGGTGAGATGTCCGGCCACCACGCGCAGTTGCTTCTGCGTCTCCATCGTAGTCTCGATCTCCAGCCAGCCGAGACCCGAGGTCGTGCCTGCGTCGCCCTCGAGTCCGAGCGGATCGTGAATCGCGGCACCGAGCATCTGCAAGCCGCCGCAGATGCCCAGCACTTTGCCGCCATATCGCAGATGCCGCGCTATCGCCGATTCCCAGCCTTGTGCGCGCAACCACGCGAGATCGGCGCGCACGTGCTTGCTGCCGGGAAGGATCACAAGATCGCTGGCGGGCCAAGTCTCGCCCGCACCGACGTAACGGAAATCGACTTGCGGATGCGCACGCAAAGCGTCGAAATCGGTGTGATTGCTGATGCGCGGCAAGGCGGGCACGGTCACGCGCAGACGCGTCTCGCCGCTTGCGGCCTTGTGACGCTCACCGGGCAGCATGTCCTCGCCGTCGAGATGCAACCCGTGCAGGTATGGCAACACGCCCAGCACCGGGATGCCCGTCTTCGTCTCCAACCATTCCAGCCCGCTCGTGAGCAGCGACGGATCGCCGCGAAAGCGATTGATGACGAAGCCCTTGATGCGCGCACGTTCGCTGTCCGACAGACACGCGAGCGTGCCGATCAATTGCGCGAAGACGCCTCCCCGGTCGATGTCGGCCACGAGCAGCACCGGAGCATCGACCGCCTCGGCGAAGCCCATGTTCGCGATGTCGCGCGCGCGCAGATTCACCTCGGCCGGGCTGCCTGCGCCCTCGACCAGCACCGCGTCGTACCCCGCGCGCAGACGCTCGTACGCGGCCAGCACCGCCGCCATCGCGCGAGGCTTGTATTCCTGATACGCACGCGCATCGAGATCGGCCACGACCTTGCCGCCGATGATGACCTGTGCCCCCCGGTCGCTGCTCGGCTTGAGCAGCACAGGATTGAAGTCGGTATGCGGGGCGACGCCTGCCGCTTGCGCTTGCAACGCTTGTGCGCGTCCGATCTCGCCGCCGTCGGCCGTCACAGCACTGTTGAGCGCCATGTTCTGCGGTTTGAAAGGGGCGACGCGCACGCCCTCGCGATATAGCAGACGACAAAGTCCGGCGACGACCGTGCTCTTGCCCGCATCCGACGACGTCCCCTGAATCATCAGGGTGCCGCGACGCGGGCTGGCAAGCGCTTCGAATTTGACAGGGATTTCACTCATGACGCGGATTATCGCATCGGGCGCTCGTACAATATCCGCCATGACCGACCTCGTTCCGAACTCCCCCGATCTCACCTTCGTGCTCGGCGGCGCGCGCTCCGGCAAGAGTGCCTTTGCCGAACGTCTCGCCGCGCAGAGCGGCCTGCCCGTGACCTATGTCGCGACGGCCGCCGTGACCGGCGAGCCCGAGATGCAGGCGCGCATTGCGCATCACCGGGCGAGCCGTCCGGGGCATTGGGAAACGGTGGAAGCCGGACGCGAGCTATCGCGCACACTGAGGGACGCCGCACGGGACGGCCATTGCGTGCTTGTCGACTGCTTGCCGCTGTGGCTCGCGGGCTGGCTGTGTCCACCAGACGATCATCCCGAGGGACCGGCGACGGATGCACAGTGGCAAAGCGTCGTCGACACGCTCGCGCAGACGCTGCTATCGCTGCCTGGCAAGATCGTCGTCGTCAGCAATGAGATCGGACTGGGCGTGATCCCGATGGGCTCGGTCACGCGACGTTATGTCGATGAACTCGGACGTCTCAACCAGCGTGTCGCCGCGCTGGCACCGCACGTGCGCTTTGTGGTCGCCGGGCTGCCGATGGCCGTCAAGGGATAAGAGAGAAAAGGAGTCACTCGCCGATGCTCACAGGACTCGCGCCCGAATCGCTCTGGCTCGCCGCATTGATCGGCGTGTTGCTCGACGCCTGGCTCGGCGAGCCACGACGGTGGCACCCGCTGGTCGGCTTCGGCTATATCGCCAACGGTGTGGAGGCATGGCTCAACGATCCCGAAGTGCGCGACAAGCCGTTCAGCGCCATGACGCGTGGCGCGTGGGCGTGGTGCATCATGCTCGTGATTCCCGTACTGATCGCGTGGGCGCTGACGTTCTTGCCCGGCTGGGGTGGCATCGTCTGGCAAGCACTGGCGTTGTACGCGGCGCTCGGCGCCCGCAGTCTGCGCGAACATGTCATGCCCATTGCGCACGCGCTGCGCGACGGCGATCTGACACAGGCCCGCACCCTCACGGCGCGCATCGTCTCGCGCGATACGGAAGACGCGAACGCGTCCGATCTCGCGCGCGCCGCCGTCGAATCGACGCTGGAGAACGGCAACGACGCCATCTTCGGCGCGCTCTTCTGGTTCGCCATTGCCGGTGCGCCCGGCGTCGTGCTGTTTCGTCTGGCCAATACGCTCGACGCGATGTGGGGCTATCGCACCGACAAGTTTCTGTACTTCGGCCGACCGGCGGCGCGCATCGACGACGTCCTCAACTGGATTCCCGCGCGATTGACGGCCGCGAGCTACGCGATTTTCGGCGACGTGGCGCGTGCCACCGATTGCTGGCGTACGCAGGCTAGCGCGTGGTCCAGCCCCAATGCCGGTCCCGTGATGGCCGCCGGTGCGGGCAGCCTCGGCGTTCAGCTCGGCGGACCCGCGCGATATCACGGCGAGTGGGAGACGCGTCCGCCGCTTGGCTGCGGCATGGAACCCTCCGCACAACACATCAAGGCCGCTTGGCGGCTGATCTCCCGCTCCATGTGGATGTGGCTGATCGTCACCGGCGCGCTCGCGCTGTTCGCTGCGTCGCAGGCCGATGCCATGCCCACCACACTGCTGTAACTGTCTTTCCGAACGTCATGTCTGCATCACCCGCTGCACCCGCACCATCAGCCTCATCGTCTGCCTCCGACGCCCCGCGCCACGGCGGCAATCTCGGCGAAGCCATCCGCCGGTTTGGACGTCCTCGCGAAGACTGGCTGGATCTGTCGACCGGTATCAATCCCGTGGGGTATCCGGTGCCGATGCCGCCGCCGGATGTCTGGCGCGATCTTCCCGACGCCTTCGACGACCTGCGCGATGTCGCCGCCCGCTATTACGGCGTACCGGTGGAAACCGTGGTGCCCTGCGCGGGTTCGCAGGCGGTCATCCGCACGCTGCCCACGCTGCTTCGTCCGGGACGCGTCGTCGTCGCATCGCTCACCTACAGCGAGTACGCACCGGCGTTCGCGCACGCCGGACACACGCTAGTCCCGTGGCTCGGACCGGAAGCGGGCTTGCCGGATGTCGACTACCTCGTCTGGGTCAATCCCGACAATCCGACGACGCGATCCGTCGCGCGTGAGACGCTCGCCCAATGGCAAGCACAACTGGCCGCGCGCGGCGGCATGCTGATCGTCGACGAAGCCTTTGCGGACGTATCCCCCGCCGCGTCGATGACTCCCCACGCGAGCGAAGAAGGCCTCGTCATCCTGCGCTCGGTCGGAAAGTTCTTCGGATTGGCGGGGATCCGCGCGGGCTTCGCGTTGTGCCCTGAAGGGCTTGGCAAACGTCTGACCGAACGGCTCGGTGCATGGACGGTCAGCGGCCCGGCAAGGTTCGCAGTGCGAACAGCCCTGAGCGACACGACATGGCAACTCGCGACGCGGGAACGTTTGTTGCAGGAGGGTGAACGACTGTTATCGCTATTGCGCGACCATCACTGGCCAACGGTTGGCACACCGCTATTTGCCTGGACGCCACATGCGCATGCACCGCAATGGCACGAACAACTGGCTGAACAAGGCGTATGGACGCGCTTGTTCGATGCACGCCCGATCTCGTCGGGGGATGGCGTCCAGACGCTGCCAAGCCTGCGTCTGGGCCTGCCAGCGACCGAAGACGAATGGCGGCGACTGGCGGGTGCGCTGACGGCGCTGCGTCCCGGATTCCGTCCCAAATGACGTTTTCGGGAACTGGCGCTGACAGGACCCATCCAAATTTCCCGTTATGCTTCCGAACGGGTGTACGTTGCCCGGGGATATCCGAGAGACTGCCGAGGGACTGCTTACGCGGTATTAAATAACGGGTATTCCTGCCGTTTTCGTTACAAATTGAAGCATTTCTGCAACAAATGCACACAGTCATCGCCGAAAGGCGCCGCTAGACTGAAGGTTCTTTCGCAAGGGCTTTCCCAATTAAAAGGACGACCAAATGAAAAAACTGCCGCTGTTGCTCGCCACGCTTCTGACCGCCACTGTTGTGACGGTGGGTTGCTCCAAGAAGGAAGACCAGTCGGCCGCTCCGGCCGCCGACACGACCGCACCGGCTGCTGCCAGCGATGCAGGTGGCGGCGCCATGAGCGCCCCGGCATCGGATGCAGGTGCCATGAGCGCTCCGGCATCGGACGCAGGTGCCGCAGCCCCGGCTCCGGCATCGAACTAACGCAGCACTGCGTTAGACACTGCGCCCCCTGAACGCTTCGGCGTCAGGGGGCGCAGTCATTTGGGTCGACGTGTTCGTGTCGATACGTTGGATCGACGCGTTATCAAGCGCTATCTCACCCCTTATCTCACCACAGCCACACCGGCGTCGAGCACGCCATAGGCTTGCACCTTGCTAGTGCTCGTTGCACTGCTTCCCGAACCAGAACCGCCACCCGGCGCAGCGCACCCGGCGAGCATCGCGACCACCACGAGCGCCGCAGCGCCCACCATTCCCAAGTTTCGTTTCACGACTTCGACTCCTTCAGTTCTGTCCGGCTCGGCTGACATGCCGCCGAATGCTACGCATCATTCGACAGTCGTTACGTGACATCGGTTCGCAGGACGGTCTTTCAAACGCTTGTCGCCGCGCCTCAACCCGCAGAAAATGACGGGTCCGTGGCGGGAATGATCTCATTTTTAGACGTTTCCTTTGTTGGAGCGTCTCGCACCCGCCAGCCCATACACCCGCCTCGCTTCGCGTTCATCGAACGCATCGCCCCCATGTCGCTGACTTCGCTGCCCCGCCCGGCCATGCTCACCCGCCTTCGCGTTCAGGCACTTGCTCTCGCCTTCGCCTGCCTCGCAGGTGCGCCCCTGTCCGGCGCGCACGCCGCCGTTTCCGTGAAGGACGACTCCGGTGCGACTGTCACCCTGCCCGCCCCGGCGCAGCGCGTGGTCAGTCTGTCGCCGCACGCCACCGAGTTGCTGTTCGCCGCCGGTGCGGGCGACAAGGTCGTGGGGGTCGTGAAGTACTCCGACTATCCGGAGGCGGCGCAGCGCCTGCCGCACGTGGGCGACAATAGCGCGCTCGATCTCGAACGCATTCTCGCGCTCAAGCCCGATCTGCTTGTCGTGTGGATGCATGGCAACTCACAGCGTCAAGTCGAGGCGCTGCGTCAGTTGAAGTTGCCCGTGTTCTATTCGGAACCGAAGCATCTGACGGATCTGCCTGCGGCCATTGAGACGCTCGGGACGCTGATGGGCACGCCTGCCAAGGCCAAGGTATCGGCCGAGGCCTTCCGCACGCGCTATGAAGCGTTACGCAAGCAATATGCGTCGCGTGCGCCGGTGCCGGTGTTCTATCAGGTGTGGACGCAGCCGCTCATGACGCTGAACGGCACGCATATGGTGAGTGACGTGATCCGCCTGTGCGGCGGTGTGAACGTCTTCGCGGACGAATCGGCGCTGGTGCCGCGCGTGTCCATCGAAGCGGTGCTGGCCAAAGCGCCGGAAGCGATGTTCACCGCGACGCCCGGGGCCAAGAAGTCCGACAAGCCACTGGCCACGCTGGATAACTGGCGCAAGTGGCCGCAACTCCCGGCCGTCGCGCACAACAATCTGTTCGGCATCGACGGCGACCTCATCAACCGTCCCAGCCCGCGCATTCTCGACGGCGCACGCACGATGTGCGAAGACCTCGATATCGCTCGGTCGCGTCGGACGGCAGCAGCGAAGTAAAGGGCATAGCGAAGACAATGCCACGCGCGATGTCGCGTGGCGCATCCGCACGTGGAGCGCTGTAATGCAATAACGCAGCGGACGTCTAGCCGTTCCAGCGAACCAGCCGCGCCTGAGCGTCGTCGGCGATATGCAGATGGCAGATGCCGCCGAAGTCGAGCGTCCACGACAGGCACGCCGTCGTCGGCAGGCGTAGTGCGGTCGCCGTGTGCAGCCGAATCGGGCCTGCGTGGGCGACGGCAACATGCACCGCGTCCTTCGCTGTATGTTCATCGGCCCCGTCACCGCGCAATCCCCTCGCCCACGCGTCCACGCGCACTGCGATGTTTCGCGCCGACTCGCCACCGGGCGGCGAGAAGCCTGAAACGTCGCGGGCCCACGCATCCAGATCGTGATGATCGATGGCGTCCCACGACTGCATTTCCCACGCCCCGAAATCCATCTCGGCCAGACGCGCATCCTGCGTCACAGGCAACCCGAACGACGCGGCCAGGACATCCGCCGCACGACGGGCGCGTTGCAAAGGGCTGCTATGGATGGCGACCGGCGTCCGGCCATCGAGTAACGCAACAAGTCTCGCCTGCATCGACGCCACGGTCGCGTCGAAACGCGAGGCATCGACCGGCAAGTCCGTGCGGCCATAGCAGACGTTCGACGCCACATCGGGCTGCGGATGACGCACCAGAATCAGATCCATGCGCACACCGTGAGATAGAGCGCAAGTTCGCCGAGTTGCTGCGCGAAGCCCAGTGTGTCGCCGGTGTAGCCACCGAGGCGTCGGCGTAGATAGCGGATGAATGCAGCGCGCAGTGCTATCAAGACCACCACGCCCGTCACACCGGCGCGCCAATCGGGCCACACCCACCACGGCGCACTGCATAGCACGCCGAACATCAGTCCGCCGAGACTCAGCCGTTGTGCCACCGGCTTCGCCTTGCCTTCGGGATGTACGTAGTCGAGTGCACGCAGCAGACTGATCGCCATGCTGCGACTCGCCGCATGTGCGCCGATCAGCACCACGGCAAAGCCGCCCCACCCGACCGACGCCTGAATGTCGACGAGCGCCTGCCACTTGACCGCCAGCGCCAGCCACAGTGCCACAGCGCCGTAAGTCCCGATGCGCGAATCGTGCATGATCTCCAGCACGCGTTCGCGCTCGAACGCCCCGCCGAATGCGTCGACGGAATCCGCCAGTCCGTCTTCGTGAAACGCGCCCGTGAGCAGCACGCTCACAGCAAGCCCCAGCGCAATGGCGAGATGCGGCGACCAGACGTGTCCCATCGCGACCGTCAGCAACGCCACCAGCGCACCGACGAATACGCCGACGAGCGGAAAATAACGCGTCGCCGCGTTCAGTTGCTCAGGCGAGTAACCGACCCACTGCGGAATCGGCACACGCGTGAAGAAGCCGAGCGCGGTCAGGAACAGACGCAACTGCCCCCGGAATCCGCCGAACGACACCGGCGCACGATCCTGCACCACAGGCACGCGCGTCTGCGGTACGGTGTCGTCGGACGGGTCAGGGGCGGAGGTCGTCATTCGTGAGTCGTCTCGTACTCAGTCGATGTCATTCTCGATCATTCGCGGTCGCTGACGCCCGCGCCCTCGAACGTCGCCATCTCGCGCAGGAACGCCGCGGCCGCCTGAATCAACGGCATCGCGAGTGCCGCGCCTGTGCCTTCGCCAAGACGTAGTCCCAGTTGCAGAAGCGGTTCTGCGCCAAGCGCGTCGAGCATGGCGCGATGCCCGGTTTCGTCCGACGCGTGCGCGAACACGCAGTAATCGAGCACCGCAGGTGCAACGCGCGCGGCGACCAGCAGTGCCGACGTGCTGATGAAGCCATCCACCACGATCACGAGGCCGAGCTTCGCAGCGGCGAGGTATGCGCCGGTCATCATCGCGATTTCGAAGCCACCGAAAGTCGCAAGCGTGTCGAGCGGATCAGGCGTGTCACCGGTTGCCGGATGCGCCGCCAGCGCGCGCTCAAGCACGGCCGTCTTGCGAGCGAGCCCGGCGTCGTCGACACCCGTGCCACGGCCGACGCAGTCGGCAAGCGGCAACCCCGTCAGACGCTGCATCAGGCAAGCTGCGGCCGACGTGTTGCCAATGCCCATCTCGCCGAAGCCGATCATGCGCGTGCCGCGCGACGCGTGCGCGACCACACGCGCAGCACCCGCGGCGAGCGCCGTCTCCAGTTGCTCGCGCGTCATGGCGGGCATGTCGACGAAGTTCTGCGTGCCGCGCGCAACGGGAATGTCCACGAGCGACGCATGGGCCGGGAAGTCCGCCGCCACGCCCGCGTTGATCACTTCCATCTCAATGCCGCCAGCGCGACAGAAGACATTGATGGCGGCGCCACCGCGCAGGAAGTTGAGCACCATCTGCGCCGTCACGGCCTGCGGATAGGGACTCACGCCCGCAGCCACCACGCCGTGATCGCCCGCGAACACCAGCATCGCGGGACGCGTGAGTTCCGGCGTCGCGCTCTGCTGAATGCGGCCGATCCGGTGCGCCACGCGCTCGAGTGCGCCGAGACTGCCGGGCGGCTTCGTCTTGATGTCGATGGCATGCTGAAGCGCGGCATCCATGGCCGTCGATGGCGCAGCGATGTCGAAGAGTTCTGCCAGCAAGGGGCTGAATGCGGTCATACGGGAACGTCCTGAAACGATGAGCAGTGAGACTGGAATTACATTTCGACGCCGGGCTGCGCGCGGATGCCGTCGGCAAACGCGTGCTTCACGGGCGTCATGTCGGTCACGGTGTTGGCTGCGTCGATGAGCGCCTGCGGCGCGCCACGGCCGGTGATGACCACGTGCTGCATGTCGGGACGCGCCTGCAAGTCCGCAATCACGGTGTTCACGTCGAGATAGCCGAGCTTGAGCGCGATGTTCAGTTCGTCGAACAACACCAGACCGAAGGAAGCATCCTGCAACATGCGGCGTGCCTGTTCCCACGCCGCTTCGGCCTTGGCGATATCGCGCGTGCGATCCTGCGTCTCCCACGTGTAGCCTTCGCCCATCACGTGAAACTCGCATTCTTCAGGGAAGCGACGCAGGAATTTCTCCTCGCCCGTGGGGATGGCACCCTTGATGAACTGCACGACGCCGGTCTTCATGCCGTGCCCCATCGCGCGCACGACCATGCCGAAGCCCGAGCTGGATTTGCCCTTGCCGTTTCCCGTCGTAATGACGATCACGCCGCAGTCGCGCTGCGCCTTCTCAATCTTTTCGTCGACGACCGCCTTCT
Organism: Pandoraea sp. NPDC090278; assembly: GCF_044772185.1. Classification (NCBI taxonomy): domain Bacteria; kingdom Pseudomonadati; phylum Pseudomonadota; class Betaproteobacteria; order Burkholderiales; family Burkholderiaceae; genus Pandoraea; species Pandoraea sp. NPDC090278. Next base: position 316,565 of record NZ_JBIVYJ010000005.1, read on the forward strand.
TGCGCACCATGCGCGCGCGATGGCGTTCGTTGCGGCCGTCGTCGGCATTCGTGTCATCGGCGGAGAGCGCGTCGGATTTCGGAGTTTCCTGGGTCATGGACAGCACCTGTCAATCAAGTCGAATACGGAAATAAGGGGACGTACACCGTCTACGTCAATCATGTGCGCCGCACTGGCACTAGCGCCTCGTCGTCGCCATCGCGAATCAGGCGAAGCGGATAGCCGAACGCGTCGCTGCAATACTCAGCCGAGAGCACTTCCTGCACTGGACCGGCACGCCAGCCGCCACGGCCGTCGAGCAACAGGGCATGCGTGGCAAAGCGACGCGCGAGGTTGAGATCGTGACACGAAAAAACGACGGCGCAATCGTCGCGCCGTGCGTGGCGGGCGAGGAGTTCGAGCGCGTCGATCTGATGATGCAGATCGAGATGCGATACAGGTTCGTCGAGTAGCAGCAACGGCGTGGCCTGCGCAATCACCGCCGCGAGCGATACACGCTGACGCTCGCCGCCCGAGAGCGTCGTGACGTCGCGCGATGCGAAGTCTTCCAGCCCGACCTGCGCGAGCGCGGCGATGGCCAGCGCGACGTCATCGTCGGACTCCCATGCGCCCCAGCGGCCCTGCGCGAGATACGGATGACGGCCCGCGAGCACGACCTCCAGCGCGGTCGCGCCGAACGCGTCACGGCTCTGCTGCGGCATGAGCGCGCGCACTTTCGCCAACGGTGCGGGACGCCATTGCGCGAGCGGCTTGCCTGCGATGTCCACGCGTCCGCTGGCGGTGATGGTGGCGTCGCGTTGCCGCTTGTCGTCGATGGGACGCAGGCCCGCGAGCGTGCCGAGCAGCGTCGTCTTGCCCGCGCCGTTCGGTCCGGCCAGACACCAGCACTCGCCCGAAGCAATCGACAGATCGAGCCAGTCGACGAGCATGCGCTCGCCTGCGCGCAGCGTTAGCGCGTGGGTTTGCAGCATCGGTGCGTTGGTTGTCGGGTGTGATGTCATCGGATCACCCGTCGCGAGAGCAGCCACAGGAACACGGGCACGCCGATCATCGCCGTGATGACACCGACCGGCAGTTGCGTGGGCGCGATCACGGTACGCGCGACCAGATCGGCGAGCATCAGTAAGGCGCCGCCACCGAGGGCGGCCGCTGGAATCAACATGCGCTGGTCGTTGCCGAAGCGCAGACGCAGAATATGCGGCACCACGAGTCCGACGAAGCCGATGCTCCCTGCGGTCGTCACGGCGACGGCTGTCGCCAGCGACGCTGCCAGATAGATGCGCGCACGCAACGGGCCGACGGCAACACCGACGGCCTGTGCCACAGCCTCGCCGCGCAGCAGCACGTTCAGCCGATGGGCGACCGGGCACACGATGAGTAAGGTCACGGCCAGTGCGATCAGCGGCAGCGACGCGCGATCTACGCCATTCAGATCGCCCGTCAGCCAGAACAGCATGCCGCGCAGACTCGCGTCGGGCGCGAGCGTGAGAATCAGGGTGGAAAGTGCACCGAAACCGGCGGCCATCATCACGCCGGTGAGCAACAGTTTGGTACTGCTGTCCTGATCGCCGGGGCGCAGGAAGCTGCGGTGCGACAGCCCCAACACGATAGCGATGGCGATGAGTGCGCCGAGAAAAGCGCTCGTCTGCACCCAGAAAAACGGCAGCATGAGCGCCAGCGACGCAAGCGCCGCGACGCCCGCGCCACCGGAGATACCGAGCACGTACGGGTCGGCGAGCGGGTTGCGCAGCAGCGTTTGCATGAGTGTGCCCGCCACCGCCAGCAAACCGCCGCAGGCGAAGGCGGCGAGCGCGCGCGGCAGACGCAGTCGCCAGACCACGTCGCCAGCGAGACCAGCGTCGTGGCCGAGCGCGAGCGCACCGATCTCACGCAACGAAACCGGCACGCTCCCGAGCATGAGCGACGCAACGAGCACAGCCAGCGCGATACCGGCCAGTCCCGTCCAGATGGCGAGGGCGCGACGCAGCGTCATGCGGCGTCACGTCCCGCCGGGACGTCGTCAGAACTGCTTCCAGCCAAGCGAGACGTAAATTGCGCGTCCAAGGGTGTTGTAGCCATAGACCGTCTGGTAGTTCTTGTTGAAGACGTTGTCCAGATGCGCCGAGACGTACCAGGATTTGTCGATATCGTAGCGTGCCTGCAAGTTCACGAGCGTGTAAGCGCCGAGATGCTGGCCGCCCGTATCGTAACGCTCGCCACTGTAATAGACATCGCCACCGACCGAGTATTTGCTGAGGAATTTCTGCGACACGCCGAACGACGCGTATTGCTTGGCGCGGCGAGCCAGTACCTTGTTGGCATCGAGATCGGTCGGGTTCTGACGCGTGAACGACGCGCGAACGTCCGTGCCCGTCCACTGAATCTTGCCCTGATACGTCAGCTCAAGCCCTTCGACGCGCGCGTTCGCCACGTTCGCGGCCGTGTACGGGAACACGGACAGCGACTGGATCAGGTTCGTGTAGTTCGTGCGGAACAACGCCAGCTTCGCGAGACCGAAGGCCGGGTCGTAGAACTGGACAGCGAGCTCCTTCGAGATCGAACGTTCCGGTTGCAGGTTCGGGTTGCCGTAGCCCGGGTAGAACAGTTCGTTGAAGGTCGGTGCGCGGAAACCGTCCGACGCGTTGGCCATCAGCTTCCACTGTTCGGTCAGCTTGTAGCCGTAACCGACCCAGTAGCTGTTCGCGCCGCCGAAGTCCGAATACATGTCGCGGCGAACGGTGGCCTGCACTTCGTGCTTCTGCGCGAAGACACCTTCATAGCCGACGTAGAACGAGTCGAGATGGCGGTTGTTGTGGTTGTAGGTCGTGCTGCCTTCGACCGTCTGTTCCTGACGCGTGTAACCGGCGATCAGCTTGTGGTCCGGCATGAAGGCGTATTCGTTGGCCCAGTCGATCTGATTGTTCGACGTATGGAAGTTGCCGTTGCCCTTGCCGTTCTGGTAGTTGTAGCTGTAGTCGTCGCCCTGCGTGACGGTGAAGCGCGTGTTCCACTTGTCGGTGATGTTGCCCTTGGCGTACGCCGAGATCTGACGCACGCGTGCGTCGGTGTCGTTCAGATCGGAGGGCTTGCCGAAAGCGTTGTCGTAGCTGCTGCTGCCGTCGCTCTGAAACAGACGCGCACCGACTTCCCACGTGTCGCCGAACTTGCGCGAGAGCGAGGCTGTCACGCTGGTGTTGTCGTCGCCGTTGCGGTTCGGGTTGACCTTCGGTGCGAAGCGCGGGTCCTGGGCCGAAATACCGTTGGTGTGAAAACGCGAGACATCCAGCGAGAAGCGCGTCTTGCCGTCTTCGAACGACCCGGCGATACCGGCGTTGGCTTGCGTGGTGTTGTTCGTGCCGTAGCCGATTTCGGCGTAGGCCTTGGGCGGGCCGCCGTCGCCCTTACGCGTAAAGATCTGGATCACGCCGCCAACGGCTTGCGAGCCGTACAGGGCCGATACGTTGCCGCGCACGATTTCGATGTGATCGATTTGCGACACCGGAATCTGGGCGATGTTGGTCACACCGGTCGTGGCCGAGTTGACGGGCACGCCGTCGATCAGCACCAGCGACGAGTTCGAGTTCGCGCCGCGCATGAAGATGCTGGCCGTCGTGCCGAAGCCGCCGTTCTGCGTAATTTCCACGCCAGCCTGACCGCGCAGCAGCGACGGGATGTCCTGCGCCTGGCTGTCTTCGATTTGCTTGCGCGTGATGACCGAGGTGGAGGCGAGCGTGTCCGCCAGCTTCTGCTCGGTGCGCGAGGCCGTCACGACGGTGGTGTTGAGCGATGCGTCGCTCGACTGCGCGTGTGCGCCGAGGCTGGCAGCCAGCAAGGCGGCAGCGATCGCGAGACGGTGCGGAGCGAGGGTAGCGGGTGTGGCAGCGGGTGCTGCAGAGGGTACAAGACGTGCAAAAGCAGGCGCGTGCGGCGTCATCGCGCGGACGTGGGTGCGCATGGTCAGGTGTGACTTCCGTAGTTTTCTTATAGCCTTGACCCGTTCCCCCGCGGGCCGCCGGCGCAAGGGGAGCGCCGGTGACACGTCACGGATGCGGAGCATCGACACATGAAAACGACGTCAGGCCACCTACGGCTCAGGGCCGGGCGGCATGGATGATTCCCCACTCACTTGGGCCGGTATCCGGGCTGGTCATCGTCGCGCCTGACCGGCCTTCCCGCATGCGGATAGCACACAGTGGCAATGGAGGCGAGGCGCGTTTTCGGAAACCTTTCGGGCCGAAAGAATGACTTACCGTTGCGGGGGCAGCACAGGTTGGCCAGCCCGTGTGGGGACGCGGCTCCCTGTTTCCCGTTTAACTGCGCATGCCGGGGGGCGTGCGCGAGCACCGAAGTGCCGCAAGTGTAGGGGCCATTGGAACGAGCGTCAATGCTCGTTCGTCGGGCACTGGCCGCCGATTCCGTTAGAATGTAGGGCAATCAAGAGGACGCAGCCCGATGCTCACCGATCTCGACAATCTCACCGACAAAATGGAACAGCTGGTTGTTATCAGCCAGCGTTTTCACCAACACAATCAAGCGCTGCTCGCGGAACTCGACCGCGCGCGTGCCGAATGCGACGAAACCCGCGCTGCCATTGAGCAATTGCGCACGGAGCGCGACGCCTTGCGTCTGCAACGCGATCAGCTTGCCGCCAAGATCGACGAGGCACAGGTTCGCCTGAACGCCATCCTTGAAAAGCTTCCCACGCAGAACCCCGCTGAGGGTCAGATGGATCTGCTCGGTGCCCCCGGTGGAGAAAACGCATGACGATCAAGCAGCTCGAAGTTCATATCCTGGAACAGTCGTACCGACTCGCCTGCCCGCCGGAACACGAAGCCGACCTGCTCGCGTCCGTGTCGCGCGTGGATGCCGAAATGAGCAAAGTGCGCGCGCAAAGCAGCGTGCGCGGCACCGACCGGATTGCCGTCATGGCAGCGTTGAGCCTGGCATCCGAATTGCTTGCGCTGGAAAAAAGTATTGCTGCTGGACAAGCATTCCCCGCCGAAGAAATTCAGCGTAGAATGCAACTCATGGACGAACGGCTGAGCGCAGTGATCGATCAGTATCAGAACTGAAAGACACCCGCAGACGTCTGGTCCGAAAGGTTAGTTTTCCCTGCCTGGTTCGCGAAAGTCATAGATTCCTTGAACCAATGATCTGTTGCAGGTTGCGGAAGTTTGTAGTGCTGGCGTGAGCGTCACTCTGTCTGATGAACCCAAAGCGCTACTAACCGCGACCACCTTGAACCTTCGGTTCAGGATGCCGGCTTAGCGGCTGAGGCGGGGACCCAATGCACGGCACTGCGTGAATCACGCAGTGCCGTTTTTTTTCGTCCAACGATGTTTGTTCGACGATATTCGTGCGCAAAAGAAAAGGCGACCCGCAGGTCGCCTTACTTTTTTCACACAACGAAGCGCGTCAGAACTGCGCGTCGTTCAGCGACAGGGCCGAGTCGGCGCCCTCGGTGATCGATTGCGCCAGACCCGGCGCCTGCGTCAGGATGTGATCTGCGAAGAAACGTGCGGTGCCGATCTTGGCATCGAAGAACGACGGATCCTGATCGCGCAGTTTCTGCGCGGCCAGCAACGCACGTCCCATCTGCCAGCCGCCCAGCACGATCCCCGCGAGCTTCAAATAGGGCACGCTGCCTGCGAACACGGCGTTGGCGTTGTCTTGGGTGTTCGCCACGACATAGTCGACCACGATCGACAGCGCTTCGCGTCCCTTGGCAAGGCGCTCCGCGACCGATGCCGCCACACCACCCGCGGCGCGCAGCTCGTTCTCCGTCGCTTCGACCATCTCGCACAGCGTGCGTGCCACTGCACCGCCGTCGCGCAGCGTCTTGCGGCCGATCAGGTCATTCGCCTGAATCGCAGTCGTGCCTTCGTAGATCGGAAGAATGCGCGCGTCGCGATAGTACTGCGCGGCCCCCGTCTCTTCGATGAAGCCCATGCCGCCGTGCACCTGCACGCCGAGGCTCGTAACCTCCAGCGACATCTCCGTGCTCCAGCCCTTCACGATCGGCACGAGGAATTCGTAGATCGCCTGGGCGCGCTTGCGCTCGGCAGCGTCGGCGGCGTGATGACCGATATCGGCCTGCGCCGCCGCCACGTAGGCGAGCGTGCGAGCGCCTTCGGTCAGCGCACGCATCGTCATGAGCATGCGCTTGACGTCGGGGTGATGAATGATCGTGACGGCGTCGCGCGACGAGCCATCCACCGGACGGCTTTGCAGACGATCCCGCGCATACGCCACCGCGTGCTGATAGGCACGCTCGGCGACGGCCACGCCCTGCATACCGACGGCAAAACGCGCGGCGTTCATCATGATGAACATGTACTCGAGACCACGGTTTTCTTCGCCGACGAGATACCCCGTCGCACCACCGTTGTCACCGAATTGCAGCACGGCCGTCGGGCTCGCCTTGATGCCGAGCTTGTGCTCGATGGACACGCAGTGCACGTCGTTACGCGCACCGAGCTTGCCCTCGGCGTCGACGTTGAACTTCGGCACGATGAACAACGAGATGCCCTTCACCCCCGGGGGCGCATCGGGCGTGCGCGCGAGCACGAGGTGGACGATGTTCTCCGCCATGTCGTGTTCGCCGAACGTGATGAAAATCTTGGTGCCGAAGATGCGATAGCTGCCGTCCCCTTCTCGCTCTGCGCGCGTGCGCACCATCGCGAGATCGGAACCGGCTTGCGGCTCGGTCAGGTTCATCGTGCCGGTCCACTCGCCCGAGAGCAGCTTCGGGACGTAGAGGGCGCGCTGTGCGTCGGTACCGGCGGTGAGCAGCGCTTCGACGGCGCCGTCGGTCAGCAGCGGGCACAGGGCGAACGACAGGTTCGCGGCATTGAGCATTTCCGTGCACGGTGTGGCGACGAGCTTGGGCAACCCCTGACCGCCGAACTCCTGCGGATGCACCACGCCTTGCCAGCCCGCTTCGGAGAACTGACGGAACGCGTCCTTGAAGCCGGGCGTGGTCGTAACAACGCCGTCCTTCCACGTGCTCGGTTGCTGATCGCCGATCACGTTCAGCGGTGCGAGCACTTCCTGATTGAAGCGGGCCGCTTCTTCAAGCACGGCCTGTGCGAGTTCGGGCGAGGCTTCCTCATAACCCGGCAGCGCAGCGATGCGGTTCAGGTCCGCCAGTTCGTTCATCACGAACTGCATGTCCTTGATCGGGGCCTGATAACTCATGTCGTTCCTCCAAGGGATTCCGATTGCCTTCGATGGGTGGCGATTACCGGGATGCTTATCGTTATGTTCTTTCTGTTTTCACTGCAGGTGCTGCTCGACCGATTCGCATGAAGACGCAACTGCGCGCCTCCTCATGCGAATCGGCTGCGAGAGATGAATCTCGCAGCCGCACAACATCACTTCGGTACTACGTCAGACGCTTACAGCGCGCCCGTCAGTTCCGGCACGACGGTGAACAGATCGCCCACCAGACCGTAGTCCGCCACCGAGAAGATCGGCGCTTCCGGATCCTTGTTGATCGCCACGATCACCTTCGAATCCTTCATGCCCGCCAAGTGCTGGATCGCACCCGAGATGCCCACAGCCACATACAGTTGCGGTGCGACGATCTTGCCCGTCTGGCCAACCTGATAGTCGTTCGGCACATAACCGGCGTCGACCGCAGCACGCGATGCGCCCAGCGCTGCGCCCAGCTTGTCCGCCAGCGGCTCCAGCACCTTCGTGTAGTTCTCGCCGCTGCCCAGACCGCGACCACCCGAGACGATGATCTTCGCCGAGGTCAGCTCCGGACGGTCCAGCTTCGTCACTTCACGGCCCACGAACTGCGACACCCCTGCATCCGGCGTCGCGGCGATGCTCTCTACTGCGGCGCTGCCACCCGTGGCGGCTGCCGGGTCGAAGCCCGTCGAGCGCACCGTGATGACCTTCACCTTGTCGGCGCTTTGCACCGTCGCAATCGCGTTGCCTGCGTAGATCGGACGCTCGAACGTGTCGGCGCTGTCGACCTTCGTGATATCCGAAATCTGCGCGACGTCGAGCAACGCTGCGACGCGCGGGGCGATGTTCTTGCCGTACGCCGTGGCCGGAGCCAGGATGTGCGAGTAGTTGCCTGCAATCGACACCACTTCGTCGGCGATGTTCTCCGCCAGACCGTCGCCGAAGTAGGCCGCGTCTGCCAGCAGCACCTTCTTCACACCGGCGATCTGCGCGGCGGCGTCGGCCGCAGCCTTCGCGTTGCTGCCCGCGACCAGCACGTGCACGTCGTCGCCGCATTGCAGCGCTGCCGTCACCGTGTTCAGGGTCGCCGACTTGATGGTTTGGTTGTCGTGTTCTGCAATGACCAGAATGCTCATCTCGTCGTCTCCCTTAGATAACCTTGGCTTCGGTCTTGAGCTTGTCGACGAGCGCTGCCACGTCCGCCACCTTCACCCCTGCGCTGCGCTTGGGCGGCTCGGCCACCTTCAGCGTCTTCAGACGCGGGCTCACATCCACGCCCAGATCCGCAGGCTTCACGGTCTCCAGCGGCTTCTTCTTCGCCTTCATGATGTTGGGCAGCGTCACGTAACGCGGCTCGTTCAGGCGCAGGTCCGTCGTGATCACGGCGGGCAGCGACAGCGACACGGTCTCAAGACCGCCGTCCACTTCGCGCGTCACCTGTGCACGGTTATCCGCGACCGACACCTTCGAGGCGAACGTCGCCTGCGGCAGCTTTGCCAGCGCCGCGAGCATCTGACCGGTTTGGTTGGAATCGTCGTCGATCGCCTGCTTGCCGAGGATCACCAGTTGCGGCTGTTCCTTGTCCACCAGCGCCTTGAGCAGCTTGGCCACGGCCAGCGGCTGCAACTCTTCGTCCGACTCGATGAGAATCGCGCGATCCGCACCGATGGCCAGTGCCGTACGCAGTGTCTCTTGCGACTGGGCTACGCCCGCCGACACCGCGATCACTTCCGTCGCCACGCCCGCTTCCTTCAGACGCACCGCCTCTTCCACCGCGATTTCGTCGAACGGATTCATCGACATCTTCACGTTCGCGATGTCGACGCCACTGCCGTCGCTCTTCACACGAACCTTTACGTTGTAATCCACTACCCGTTTGACCGGTACCAGGATCTTCATGAACTCGCTCCAAAGTTACGTTTACGTCAATCCGCTGCCATTATAACCACTCAGCCGATAACGCATTATGTGCATATTTATGGCATTTTGTGGCAAGCGTTCATGTGTCGCTTTCAATAGGCCACGGATGCACGATCCTTACGATCACGGCTCCGGAGGCAGGCCAGACGCGCTTACCCGGCGTCCCGCCACCCCGAACGATCGTGCTATTTTTATGCAAATCGTGACGCGCAGCCAGTTTCCTCGTGGTGCGTTTCCTCTAGAGAATTCACCCCGGCGCAGGACGGCCTATGATCGAATGGCGCACCCGATCATCACTGAGCCGTCGCACGTACGACGCTCACCCGGCCAACGCGCCAGGAGGAGACATGACAACGCACTCGGAATCGCGCCTGCAAGCCAGCGACGGACTGATGCTCCACGTCCATAGCTGGTATCCGGACACCGACGGCGACACAGACACCCCACTGCGCGCCGTGGTGGCCATCGTGCACGGCATGGGGGAGCACGGCGGACGATACGCGCGCCTGGCGGCGCATTTCGCGTCGCTCGGTATCGCGACCGTCACCTACGATCTGCGCGGGCACGGCCGCTCGGAAGGCTCGCGTGTCTACGTCAATCATTTCGACGAATACCTTAACGACACCGAGATCTTCCTCACGCACGTGCGCACGACCTTTGGGCCGACGCCGCTCTTCCTGCTCGGTCATAGCATGGGAGGCGCCATCGCGGCGCTCTACACAATCACGCGCGCGCCCGCAAACGTGAGCGGCCTGATGCTCAGCAGCCCCGCCCTCGCCCCGGGCGAACCGGTCGCGCCGTGGATGGTGAAGGCCGGTCGCTGGGTATCGCGCTGGCTACCGAAGGTGCCAGTCTTCAAGATCGATCCGGCCGCCATTGCCCGCGACAAGACCGTGGTCGACGCCGCGAAGAAAGATCCGCTCAACGCCTATCGCGGCACCCCGGCACGCACCGCCGCCGAACTGCTCGACGCAATGGCGCGCATTCACGCCAACGCCGACGCGCTGCATTTGCCGCTCTACGTCTTCCACGGCACCGCCGACCGGCTCACCGCACCGTGGGCGAGCGAACAGTTTCACGGCAACGCCGGGTCTCAGGACAAGACCCTTCGGCTGTATCCCGGTCACTTTCATGAAACGCTCAACGACCTCGATCGCGATAAGGTGATCGAGGAGCTGACGCATTGGCTGCTGGCGCACGTACCGGAAACCGCCACCGCAAAACGCAAGCATCCCCAGCCCATGGCGCAGGAACCGCGTATGAGCGAGACATCGACGGCAAAGCCCGCGCTCGGGACGCACCACAGCCACTGACGAACGCCTTCGCGAGGTGGCCCCGGAACCCGCCTCGTGAACAGGGTCTCATCACGCGACACGTCACTGCGCGTTACACTGAAGCCGTGTGGAATTGCGAGGAGCCTCCGGCATGCAAGCTCAGACGACGCAAACGACGCAGCAGACGAAATACTCGCCGCAAACGGTCACCGGCATGCATTTCTGGACGCCGACGATCTTCAGCATCAAGACCACGCGCCCGCCCGGTCTGCAATTCACCGCCGGGCAGTTCGTGCGTCTCGGTTTGCCGGGAGACGATGGCGAACTGATCTGGCGCGCCTATTCCTTCGTGAACTCGCCCGCCGAAGATACATTGGAGTTCTATGTAATTACGATCCCTGAGGGTCAGCTCACACCTCGGCTGTCGGAACTCAAGGTCGGCGACGAACTGTTCGTCGATCACACCGCCCACGGCTTCCTCACGCTCGACCGTTTCACCGGCGGCGACGACCTGTGGCTGCTCGCCACCGGCACCGGCCTCGCACCGTTCGTATCGATCGTGCGAGACCCGGAAGTCTGGCAGCGCTTCAAACGCATCTTCGTCGTGCACAGTGTGCGATGGGAGCGCGACCTCGCCTATTACGAGGAACTCCGTCACTTCTCGCATCCGGACGTCGATCCCGCGCTCGTCGACAAGCTGCACTTCGCGGTGAGCGTCACGCGCGAGCAGACACCCGGCGCGCTCTATGGACGCATCACGTCGTTACTCGCTTCAGGGGAACTGGAAAAGGCGGTCGGCGCGACACTCGATCCCGCCACGTCGCGCATCATGGTCTGCGGCAATCCGGACATGATCAAGGAACTGCGCGCCTGGTTCACCGGCAATGGTTACGCGGTGAGCCGCACGGCGACACCCGGGCCGCTCGTGCTGGAAAAGCAGTGGTGATAACGGCGGGTGCTCAGTCCTTCGGCTTCGTCCACTCCGGCGGACGCTTCTCGATGAAAGCCTGCACGCCTTCGAGCGCGCACGCGTCCATCATGTTGCAAGCCATCGTCTGTCCTGCCATCTGATAAGCCGCTTCGATCCCCGTCTCGGCCTGACGGTAGAACAGCCCCTTGCCCGCCGCCACTGCCGCCGCAGGCTTGGCAAGAATCGAGCGGCACAGCGCCGCCACTTCGCCGTCGAGGCGCTCCATCGGTGCGACACGATTGACGAGACCGCGCTCGCAAGCCGTCTGCGCATCGATGAAGTCGCCCGTCAGCAGCATCTCCATTGCTTGCTTGCGCGTGAGATTGCGCGAGAGCGCCACACCCGGCGTCGCGCAAAACAGACCGACGTTGATGCCCGACACCGCGAAGCGAGCCGCCGACGCGGCGACCGCGAGATCGCACATCGCCACCAACTGACACCCTGCCGCCGTCGCGATACCGTGCACGCGAGCGATGACCGGCTGCGGCATGCGCTGGATCGTCAACATCACGCGCGTGCATTGATTGAACAGCGTGCGGTAGTAGTCAAGCGACGGCTCGGCACGCATCTCCTTGAGATCGTGGCCCGCGCAGAATGCCGCCCCCGCAGCGCCCAGCACCACGATGCGCGCCGTGGCGTCGCGCGCGACGTCGTCCAGCGCATGTTGCAGCGCGTCGAGCATCGCTTCGGAGAGGGCATTGAACTGACGCGGACGATTCAGCGTGAGCGTGACCACGCCTGCCAGATCGCCTTCACCGCGCGTGACGAGTACCAGCGGCTCGGTGGCCGCCGTCGCTTCCGATGACGTCATGTTGTCTCCAGTGCCGCCGCTGCCCGGACGGCATCGCGCATTCGTCACACGCGTGTTAGGCGCCGGGCAGCCGTCAGACGTCGGCGAGCACCTTCAGATGGGCCACGACACTGCGTCCGAGCGCCGAGAGGTTGTAGCCACCTTCGAGGCAGCTCACGATGCGTCCCTTGGCGTGACGATCGGCGATGGCCTTGACTTCCTTCGTCATCCACGCGAAGTCCGCTTCGGTCAGCCCGAGGCCACCGAGATCGTCTTCGCGATGCGCGTCGAAGCCTGCCGAGAAGAAGATCATTTCCGGACGGAACGCATTGAGGCGTCCCAGCCAGCCGTACTCGATGGCTTCGCGTGCGGCCATACCGGACGTGCGCGCTTCGAGCGGAATGTTGAGCATGTTCGGCGCAGGATCGTTCGCGCCGGAGAACGGATAGAACGGGTGCTGGAAGATGCCGCACATCAGCACACGCTCGTCGTTGCCGAACGCGGCTTCGGTGCCATTGCCGTGGTGCACGTCGAAGTCGACGATCGCCACACGCGAAAGCCCATGCACTTCGAGCGCGTGCGCCGCTGCAATCGCCACGCTGTTGAACAGGCAGAAGCCCATCGCACGCGTGGGCGTGGCGTGGTGGCCGGGCGGGCGTACGCTGCAAAAGGCGTTGTCGAGTTCGCCACGAATCACTGCATCCGTCGCCGCAATCGCTGCGCCCGCTGCCCGCGTTGCCGCGCGCCACGAGTACGGGTTCAGCAGCGTATCGGGATCGATGGGGAAGTACCCGGATTCGGGAATGTTGTCGCGAATGAAGTCGATGTGGTCTTGCGTGTGCACGAGCCGCAGACTCGCTTCGTCGGCCGCCGGGGCTTCACGGCGTTCGAGCAGACCGTCGATGCGTCCCGCGATCAACTGGTCTTCGATGGCGCGCAGCCGTTCGGGGCATTCCGGATGCCACTCGCCCATTTCGTGACGCACGCAATCGGGGTGCGTATAAAACCCGGTAGCCATTCGTTGTGTCGCCTATCGCTTCGAATCGTTATATTGGGACGGGCGGGGGATGCCCGCCGCGCCGTGGTCTCCACGTCCGGTAGCGGCCGGGCGTAGAGCCTGGCTCACGCCTGCGAAAATGTGCCGCAAACATCACACGACATCACCTGCAAACGCGTGCCGATAGCCGGCATCCCCCATGAACACTGTCACGGACAGTGCACAGGCCTTAAGGTATCACAGGTGCACTCGGTTATACTGCCAAGCAGTCTCCCAGCAGACCCGTGTCAGCCGGTAAGGGCCGATCTCCCGAAATTCGGGACGGCAGGAACTGGCATGAATGGTTGACGCTCTAGATGGCATCTCGCTTTGAGTGAGCACTTTGCGTCACTCGGAAGTGCGCCCATCGGCATCGATAGCTATCGATGAGAGCGCCAACGCGACTAACGTGATTGCGGCCTAACCGTCGCATCGCATTCGGACTTCATACAGGCCTGACAGACAGCATGACATCACCGGTACGGATGTACGATTCTCTCCCGCTGGCGCAAGCGCGCCACACTCGACCGGACACTGCGCGCCCTCTCACTGCGGCGTCGCTCCGGCAATTTTCCCGTTCCTCTCGCTCCTTTTGCGTGGCTCGCTCATTCGGCTCGCTCGGCATCGCGCTGTGCCTGAGTGCATCGTTCGCGATGACGGCGCTCACGAGTGTCGACGCGCACGCGCAGACGCGCTCCAAGGCGGTCGCGCAGTCGTCACAGACGGAGTTCGAGGAAGAAGTGGTGCCGCAACGTTACGCGGCGAACCCGGAAGTCGACGCGTTCATCAACGACCTCGTCGCGCGCGACGGCTTCAATCGTGGCGAGCTTCAGAAGATCTTCTCGCGCGTCGTGTTCTCGCAGACGGCTGCACGTCTTGTCGCACCGCCCGCCACGCCGGGCCAGAAGAACTGGACGAAGTACGAAAAGAACTTCCTCGACAACACCCGCATCAACGGCGGCGTGCGCTTCTGGAATCAGAATGCTGCTGCGCTGTCTCGTGCAGCGCGAGAGTATGGTGTGCCCGAAGAGATCATCGTCTCCATCATCGGCGTCGAGACGATCTATGGGCGCAACATGGGCAACTTCCGCACCATCGACGCACTCACCACGCTTGCGTTCGATTACCCGCCCGCGCGCAACCGTTCCGAGCGCATGGCGCTGTTCCGCAAGGAGCTTGAGAACCTGCTGCTGTACGCACGCGAGCGAAGCGTCGATCCGTTCAGCATCTACGGGTCGTATGCCGGTGCTATCGGCATTCCGCAATTCATGCCGTCCTCGATCCGAAACTACGCGGTGGATTTCAGCGGCGACGGCAAGATCAATCTGACGACCGACGTGGCGGACGCCATCGGCAGCGTCGCCAACTTCCTCAAGCAGCACGGATGGCAAGCAGGTCAGCCGGTGGTGTGGAACATCGCGGGCGATCGCGGCAGTCAGGGGCTGGCAGAAGCGGGGGCCGACGGACAACCCGAACCGCATTGGAAGCTCGGCGATTTCATCAAGGCTGGCATGCTGATGAACGAGCCGAAGCTCGATGTGGGCGGGGCGGTGGACACGCCGGTGCTGATCGTCGATCTGCCGACGCCAGGACAAGCCACGCAGTACCGCATGGGCCTCACGAACTTCTACGTGCTCACGCGCTACAACCGAAGCTTCTTCTACGCCATGGCGGTGTACGATCTGGCAGACGCAATCAAGGCGGCGCGCGCGCCGTAATCTCGGCCACATCGCAGATTGCAGCGACTTGCCGTCAGCATGAAAAACGGGACCCTCGGGTCCCGTTTTCGTTTGCGGTATTGCGACTACGTACTGACCGACGAAACTTTACGCCGGGAACACACCCGTCGACAGATAACGGTCGCCCCGGTCGCAGACGACGAACACAATGGTCGCGTTCTCGACTTCATGCGCGAGATTCAGCGCAATCTGGCAAGCGCCTGCTGCCGAGATGCCGCAGAAAATGCCCTCTTCCGCCGCGAGACGACGCGCCATGATTTCGGCTTCGGCCTGCGTCACGGAGATAGTACGGTCCACACGCGCACGGTCGAAAATCTTCGGCAGATACGCTTCCGGCCACTTGCGAATGCCTGGGATACGCGACCCTTCAGCGGGCTCGGCACCGATGATCTGCACCGCGTCACTCTTCTCTTTCAGATACTGCGAGACACCCATGATGGTGCCCGTCGTCCCCATCGCGGAGACGAAGTGCGTGATGCGTCCTTCGGTGTCGCGCCAGATTTCCGGGCCAGTGGTTTCGTAATGCGCCAGGGGGTTATCCGGGTTGGCGAACTGGTCGAGGATGATGCCGCGTCCGTCGCGCTGCATCTGCTCGGCGAGGTCGCGTGCGTACTCCATGCCGCCCTTGACCGGCGTCAGGATGATCTCGGCACCGTAAGCGCCCATGCTCTGACGACGCTCGATGGAGAGGTCTTCCGGCATGATCAGGACCATCTTGTAGCCACGGATAGCGGCGGCCATGGCCAG
The DNA here is from genome assembly GCF_044772185.1 of Pandoraea sp. NPDC090278. Lineage (NCBI taxonomy): Bacteria > Pseudomonadati > Pseudomonadota > Betaproteobacteria > Burkholderiales > Burkholderiaceae > Pandoraea > Pandoraea sp. NPDC090278. The sequence continues at coordinate 332,235 of NZ_JBIVYJ010000005.1, forward strand.
CGCAATACCGGTGTTGCCCGACGTGGCTTCGATCAGCGTGTCGCCCGGCTTGATGCGTCCGCGCAGTTCGGCGTGCTTGATCATCGACAGCGCCGGACGATCCTTCACCGATCCCGCCGGGTTGTTGCCCTCGAGCTTGCCGAGAATCACGTTGTTGCGGCGACGGACTTCGTCGTCGGGCAAACGCACCAGTTGCACCAGCGGTGTATTGCCGATGGTGTCTTCGATAGTCTTGTAGGCCATTGCGCTAAGCTTTTTCGGTCGGGAATCGAAACATTCTAATCCACCGGCCATGACCGCGCTCAGGGTAAGGTCTCGCGGCCGGGTGATGCACCAACTCCCCCCCGGCGCCCCCGGCCGCTGGCAACGTTAGAGCTTCGGCGCGCTCGCCGGTGCCGGTGCCTTGGCCTTCTTCGACTTGGACGCCTTGGCCGTGCTGGCGTCACCGCTTGCAGCGGCCGTGCCCGATGCCGGGGCCGGTGCGGTAGCCGCCGCGCCCTTGGCGCTGTCAGCCTTCGCATCCTTCGACTTCTTCGACTTGCTGGCCTTGGTATCCGCCTTGGTATCGGATGCACTTGCAGCCCCCGTCGCCCCCGTTGCAGTTGCCGCACCGGTCGCCGCCGGAAGCGGTGCGCCAGGTTTGGCAGGCGTCGCTGTTGCACCCGGCGATGCAGGCTTCATCGTCGTACCGGCAGCCGGAGTAGGCGTCGGCGTCTTTTGCGTCGCGGTGGCAGGCACCGGCGTCGCAGGGGTCACCGGCTTGGCAGGCGTTGCCGGTGCCGGGGCAGCAGGCGTCTGTGCGGCGGACGGAGCGGGTTTGGCAGGTGTGGCGGGCGTTTGTGCTACGGACGGTGCAGGTTTTGCTGGCGCGGGTGTCGGCGCAGCGGTCGCAGGAGCTTGCGCGACAGGCTTGGCCGGTGCGGTCGCCGGGGCCGCAGCCGCTGCACCACCGCCCTGACCGTTGATCGTCATGCCTTCGGACTGCAGCGACGTTACGGACTTGGTGCCAAGGCCTTTGACGCGCTTGGCGACATCGGCCGCATCCTTGTAGGGCCCATGGGCGTTACGCTCGTCGATGATCGCCTTGGACTTGACCGGTCCGATGCCCTTGAGCGTCTCGAGCTGCGATTGGTCGGCGGTGTTGATGTCGACGGCCGCCATTGCCAGGCCGCACAGGGTGAAGAAGGTAACAACCGCCAGCAAGAGTTTGCGAAGCATGATCTGTTCCTTGTAAGGTCACTCGGGCCAATGCCGTGGCGCACCGACACATCGGACATCTCAGACATCCCCGATACTCACTTAACGCCTCAGCGCCCGCCCGGATGACACGGGAGCATCAAACGACAACGGGGAGCGGTCTGGCTCCCCGTCTGCATTGCAAATCCGCTTGTCGACGATTATTCCGTCACTTACTGCGCCAGCAACCAGTGAATATAGCGGGAAACACCCTCGCCCACCGTATAGAACGGCTGCTGATAGCCGCCAACCTGACGCAGATGGTCGATGTTCGCCTGCGTGAAGCTCTGATACTTGCCGCGCAGGGCGTCCGGGAACGGGATGTACTCCACGAGGCCCTGCTTGACCATATCGTCAAGCGAAAGCGCCGCTTCACCGGCTTCAGCGCGCAGCGTGTTGATCACGGCGACCGCGATGTCGTTGAACGGCTGCGCCCGGCCCGTGCCGAGGTTGAAGATACCGCTGCGCTCCGGGTGATCGAAGAAATGCAGGTTGACCTTCACGACATCTTCGACCGAAACGAAGTCGCGGCTTTGCGTACCGGCGGCATAACCGTTGTACTCGCCGAAGAGCTTCACGCGGCCGTTTGCACGGAATTCGTTGAAGTTGTGGAACGCCACCGAGGCCATGCGGCCCTTGTGCGCTTCACGCGCCCCATACACGTTGAAGTACCGGAAGCCCGCCACCTGACTCGGCAGCTTGCCGCCCACGTCACGCATGGCACGGCGCACGATCTGGTCGAACAGGAACTTCGAATAGCCGTAAACGTTGAGTGGCTTCTCGTACTCGCGCGTCTCCACGAAGGTTTCCGACGCACCGTACGTTGCCGCCGACGAGGCATAAAGGAACGGCACGGTCTGCGTCTGGCACGCCTCGAACAGCGCCCGCGTGTAGCGGAAGTTGTTCTCCATCATGTAGCGGCCGTCCGTCTCCATCGTGTCGGAGCAGGCGCCTTCATGGAAGATCGCGCGCACGCGGCCGAATTCGCGGCGTTGAAAGCGTGCGACAAAATCCGTCTTGTCGAGGTAATCGCTGATTTCGCAATCGACCAGATTACGGAATTTGTCGGCGCGCGTGAGATTGTCGACCGCCACGATGTCGGTCTCTCCGCGCTCATTGAGGGCTTTGACAAGGTTGGCGCCGATGAAGCCCGCGGCGCCCGTCACGATGATGGTCATGTCAGCTCGGAAAAGAGTTCGTTGTAGTCGACGGTCGCCGTCCCCAGCTTGCCGACGACGATGCTGCCCGCTCGGTTGGCGAGCACCACCGCCTGCGGCAGCGGCAGCCCGGCCGACAGCGACGTGGCCAGCGTGGCGATCACGGTGTCGCCCGCGCCTGAGACGTCGTACACCTCGCGCGCCTGCGCAGGCACGTGGAGCGCACCGCTTTCGGTAAAGAGCGTCATGCCCTCTTCCGAGCGCGTGAGCAGCAGCGCTTCGAGGCCGAGCGATTCGCGCAGATTCTGGGCGCGCGACGTCAGATCGTCCTCCGAATGCCAGACGCCGACGACCTGCTGCAGTTCGGCGCGGTTCGGCGTGAGAATCGTCGCACCGCGATAGCGTTCGTAATCGCTGCCCTTCGGGTCGACGAGCACCGCCTTGCCAGCCGCACGCGCCGCTTCGATCATCGGCTGCACATGCGTCAGACCGCCCTTGGCGTAGTCCGAGAGCAGCACGACATCGTAGCTGGCGAGCAGTTGACGATATTGATCCAGCACCGCCAGCAACACTTCGCGTGCGGGCTGGTTTTCGAAGTCGATGCGCAGCAACTGTTGCTGACGCGAGACGATGCGCAGCTTGATGGTCGTGGCGAGATCGGCGTCGCGCGTGACGAATGCCGTCACGCCGCTCGCGTCCAGCATATCGACGATGCGCTCAGCAGGTTCGTCCTCACCAAGCACGCACAGCAGCCCGGCTTGTGCGCCGAGTGACGTTGCACCCAGTGCCACGTTCGCCGCGCCGCCCAGACGCTCTTCATTGCGCTTGACGTGCACCACCGGCACCGGTGCTTCCGGCGAAATGCGATTGACGTCGCCGAACCAGTAGCGATCGAGCATCACGTCGCCAACGATCAGCACGCGTGCGCGACTGAAGGCCTCGCGAGGCACGTTGGGTACACCCGGCGCCTGAATCGTGCGCGTGAGCGAAGTTGCCGTCGAAGTCATCCGTCGTTCCTTCAAATTCAGGCCGAATGGCCCAGGCCACGACCGATGGCGTGGTACTCGATGCCCAACTCATCCATCGCCTCCGGCTCGTACAGATTACGACCGTCGAAGATCAGCGGCAGCGAGAGCGCCGTCTTCACCTTAGCGAAGTCCGGACTGCGGAACGCCTTCCATTCGGTGACGATCACGAGCGCGTCCGAACCGGTCAGCGTGTCGTTTTGCGTTGCACAGAATTCGATACGGGCATGCGCGTCGGCATCGTCGGCAAAATCCAGTGCAATCACGCGGCGCGCTTCATCGAGCGCCACCGGATCGTACGCCCGTACCCGTGCGCCACGACGCACCAGCTCGGCAATCACGCGACGGCTCGGGGCCTCACGCATGTCGTCCGTGTTCGGCTTGAACGCCAGGCCCCACAGCGCGAACGTCTTGTCCTTCAGATCGTCGCCGAGACGCGTCACGATCTTGTCGATCAGCACGGTCTTTTGCGTTTCGTTGACGGCTTCCACCGCGTTCAGAATGCGCAACGGCAGGCCGTAGTCTTCGGCGGTGCGCACGAGCGCCTGCACGTCCTTCGGGAAGCAGGAACCACCGTAGCCGCAGCCGGCGTAGAGGAAGTGATAACCGATACGCGGGTCGGAGCCGATGCCCTGACGCACGTCCTCGATATCCACACCGACGCGATCGGCCAGATTGGCCAGCTCGTTCATGAACGAGATACGCGTGGCCAGCATCGCGTTGGCGGCGTACTTGGTGAACTCGGCGGAGCGCACATCCATGTACAGCGTGCGTTCGTGGTTGCGGTTGAACGGCGAGTACAGGCGCTTCATCATCGCGCGCGCCTGCTGGCCGTCGGCATCGTCGTCCACGCCGATCACGATACGGTCCGGACGCATGAAATCGTCCACTGCCGCGCCTTCCTTCAGGAATTCCGGATTCGAGACGACGGAGAACTTCACGTCGGCGTTGCGCTTGGCGAGTTCTTCCGTGATTGCCGCACGCACCTTGTCGGCCGTGCCCACGGGCACCGTCGACTTGTCGACGATCACCTTGAAGCTCTTGGCGTAGCGGCCGATGTTGCGCGCTGCCGCCACGACGTATTGCAGGTCGGCCGAGCCGTCTTCGTCGGGGGGCGTACCCACCGCGATGAATTGCACGTCGCCGTGCGCGACCGACGCTTCGACGTCCGTCGAAAATTGCAGACGGCCGGCTTCGCGATTACGCGCGATGACTTCTTGCAAGCCCGGCTCGTGAATCGGTACGCCACCGTTATTCAGGATCTCGATCTTGCGGGGATCGACGTCGAGACAGAACACGTCATTGCCGACGTCAGCCAGGCAAGCACCCGTAACTAAGCCGACGTAGCCGGAACCGATGATGGTGATCTTCATGATATTGGGGTGTGATAAATCTTACGAAGCCGCCGGCACGTCGGCACGGCGTGGCGTATAGGTCTCCCAGCCGTTACAGCCGGGGCATTGCCAATAGAAAAGGCGCGCACGGAATCCGCATTGATCGCAGACGTAGCGCGGCAACGACTTGGTGCGCTGCGTAATGAGCTTGCCCATCAGTTGCAGGTCGGACTGCGTGTCGCCATGTGCAGTAGCGGCGTGCGCTTCGAGCAGACGTGCCATGCCGGGTGCGCTCGGGGCACGATGCATTTGCTCGCGCATCAAGGTGAGCGCGGCCTCCGGACCTTCAAGCGAAACCGTCTTTTCATAGACGATTTCCAGCAGGTCGTCCGACGGATTCTTGCGCAGTGCTTCACGCAACATAGCCAGCCCTTCAGGGGCGCGTCCAAGCGCTTCATACGCCTTCATCACGCGCTTGGCGGCCAGACCGAGATACATCGGATTCTGTTCTTCGATGGTGCGCAACACGCGCAGCGCGCCTTCGGCGTCACCGGCGGCGAGCAACATATCGCCACGCAACAACGGGGCACGCACATTCGCCGGGTTGACTGCCAGCGCGGCATCCAGCTCGTGGCCAACGGCGTCGACATCCTTGCGTTGCAACGCTTCCTGCGCCAATTCGCAATGGAATTGCGCAATTTCCTTCCGATACGAGACGGCCGGATCGAGATCGCTCAGCGTCTCAGCCTCCGCCAGCGCTTTGCGCCACTCCTTCTCGATCTGATAGATCGTGAGCTTCGCGTGCTGTGCCGCTTTCGCGTACGCGCCAGTGTGCAGACGGCTGAACGCATCTTCGGCGCGGTCGAGCAGACCGGCCTTGAGGAAGTCGTGACCGAGTTCGTACAGCGCGTGCTCCTGATCGGCTTGCGGCAGATCGTCTCGCGAAAGCAAATTCTGATGCACGCGAATGGCGCGCTCCGTCTCACCTCGACGGCGGAACAGGCTGCCCAGCGCGAAGTGCAGTTCGGTCGTCTCGGGATCGAGCTTGGCGACTTCGATGAAAGCGTCGATCGCCTTGTCCGGCTGTTCGTTCAGCAGGAAATTCAGACCGCGGAAATAGGATGCCGGCAGATTGCGGCTTTCCGAGAGCAGGCTGCGCAAATCCAGTCGCGCGGCGGCCCAGCCACAGCCGAAGATCACGGGGATGGCAAGTAGCCACCAGACCTCGAATTCCATGAATGCGTGTTGTCGTTGAAACAGTCGATGAGGATGGCGAGCATCGCGCGCCGCAGCTCCGCCTTAGACGGGCGGCAGCATCGGCGGCTGATCACTCGCTTCGGGTTCCCGCTGAGCACGGGCCAGATCGCGTCGCGTGCGGCGCAACTCAAGGCGCTGACGCATCAAACTCGGCAACGTGGCGAGCACACCGATGACGCCACCGACCACGAAAAACGCCAGGCCGATCATGATGAGCGGCGCCGTCCACGTATGACCCAGGAACAGGTTCAACGTGACCTCGCCCGTGTTGGCGAGCGCCAGGCACAGCAACACCACGAATACGATCAGGCGAACGATCCAAACAATCAGCTTCATGCCGAAAGGCTCCTGCGGCAGGATTGCCGTATGTTTTGCGACTTGGGCCGGCCAGACGTGACGAGGAGAAACGACAACAGCGTCGAGCCCCTCCCCGCATACCGGACCGGCACGTGGGCGTATTGTACCGGATGTGCCCTGTGAGGCGTCGTTCCTGCAAATGCCTTCACATTTCCGGCGCTTGTCCGCACTCGCGGAGCATCGCCGGACGCCGGAGACAAAAAAAGCGCCCGAAGGCGCTTTTTTTGCGTAGTAGATCCCAAAGGGCCTTATTGGTCCGACGCCTTGTGATCAACCCGCTCTCGCAACTCCTTGCCCGGCTTGAAGTGCGGCACGAATTTCTCCGGCACCATCACTTTTTCGCCCGATTTCGGGTTGCGGCCGACGCGCGGTGGCCGACGGTTGAGCCCAAAACTACCAAATCCGCGGATTTCGATTCGATGACCGCGCGCAAGCGCATCGGCCATCGCGTCGAGAATCGTCTTCACCGCGAAATCGGCATCCTTGAGCACCAACTGGGGAAACCGCGCCGCCAACTGGTTGACCAATTCAGACTTGGTCATAGGCCTTGGACCTTACTGATTCTGGCTGTCCAGCTTGGCCTTGAGCAGGGCACCGAGGTTCGTGGTGCCGCTCGCTGCCGAGCTATCCGACGACATCTTGCTAATCGCTTCCTGTTGCTCGGCCGAATCCTTGGCCTTGATCGACAGGTTGATGTTGCGCGACTTGCGATCGATGTTGACGATCATTGCGTTGACGGCTTCGCCTTCCTTCAGCACGTTACGGGCGTCTTCAACACGGTCGTGCGAGATTTCCGATGCGCGCAGGTAGCCTTCGACGTCGTCGCCCAGCGAAACGACAGCACCCTTCGGATCGACAGCCTTGATGGTGCCGTCAACGATCGAGCCCTTGTCGTGGATCGCCACGAACGTGTTGAACGGGTCGCCTTCGAGCTGCTTGATACCCAGCGAGATGCGTTCCTTCTCGACGTCGATGCCCAGAACCACAGCTTCGACTTCGTCGCCCTTCTTGTACTTGCGAACGGCTTCTTCGCCGGCTTCGCTCCACGACAGATCCGAGAGGTGGACCAGGCCGTCGATGCCGCCAGGCAGACCGATGAACACGCCGAAGTCGGTGATCGACTTGATTGCGCCCTTGATCTTGTCGCCCTTCTTGAAGTTGCGCGAGAAGTCATCCCACGGGTTCGGCTTGCACTGCTTCATGCCGAGGCTGATACGACGACGGTCTTCGTCGATCTCGAGCACCATGACTTCGACTTCGTCGCCCAGCTGGACAACCTTGGTCGGAGCAACGTTCTTGTTGGTCCAGTCCATTTCCGACACGTGAACCAGGCCTTCGATGCCCGATTCCACTTCGACGAATGCGCCGTAGTCGGTGATGTTGGTGACCTTGCCGAACAGGCGGGTGCCTTGCGGGTAACGGCGAGCAATGCCTTCCCACGGATCTTCGCCGAGTTGCTTAACGCCCAGCGAGACGCGACCCTTCTCTTGATCGAACTTGAGGATCTTGGCGGTGACTTCCTGGCCAACCGACAGAACTTCGCTCGGGTGACGCACGCGACGCCATGCGATGTCGGTGATGTGCAGCAGACCATCGATGCCGCCGAGGTCGACGAACGCGCCGTAATCGGTGATGTTCTTGACCACGCCCTTGACGATCGCGCCTTCCTTGAGCGTTTCGAGCAGCTTGGCGCGCTCTTCACCCTGGGTGGCTTCGATCACGGCACGGCGCGACAGCACGACGTTGTTACGCTTGCGGTCGAGCTTGATAACCTTGAATTCGAGGGTCTTGCCTTCGTACGGGGTCGTGTCCTTGACCGGACGCGTGTCAACCAGCGAACCCGGCAGGAATGCACGGATGCCGTTGACCATCACGGTCAGGCCGCCCTTGACCTTGCCGGTAATCGTACCGGTCACGAGGTCGCCCGATTCGAGGGCCTTTTCCAGTTGCAGCCACGAGGCCAGACGCTTGGCCTTGTCGCGCGACAGCACGGTGTCGCCGTAGCCGTTTTCCAGGGCGTCGATCGCCACGGAAACGAAATCGCCGGCCTGAACTTCGACCTCGCCCTGATCATTCAGGAATTCTTCGATGGGGATGTACGCTTCGGACTTGAGGCCGGCGTTGACGACCACGAAGTTGTGGTCAACCCGAACGACTTCTGCGCTGATGACTTCACCAGCACGCATGTCTTGACGGGAGAGCGACTCTTCGAAAAGCGCCGCGAAAGATTCGTTGGTCGAGGTTTGCAGGTCGGACATAAAAGTGGATTACGCCGCTGACGTCCGTCTCCCGAGGGGGTTGACGCTAACGTACAACGGTTGGGTTAAAGGTTAGACAAAGCCAGGCCGGATGACTGCATGAAACACCCGGTCAGGCGCCTTGCGGGTACTGCACTTGCGCGAACCATTCGAGCACCTGAGCCACCGCCTGATCGACGTTGAGCCCCGATGTGTCGAGTACCCGCGCACCCTCTGCAGGCCTTAGCGGCGCTTCCGCACGGGTACGATCCCGCGCATCGCGCGCCTCAAGATCCAGCATGAGACTGTCTATGTTAGCAGAAAATCCTTTTTCTATCAATTGCTTATACCGCCTCTCGGCACGCGCCTGTGGCGTGGCGGTCAAAAAGACCTTCAGATCGGCTTCCGGGAAGATCACCGTGCCCATATCGCGGCCATCCGCCACGAGGCCTGGCGCGGTCTTGAAGCCCCGCTGGAGTGCCGTAAGCGCCTGGCGTACCGCCTTGTGCACCGCGATACTCGACGCGCGGTTGCCGATCGCCTCTGCGCGGATCGCGTCGGTCACGTCTTCGCCGGCCAGCCAGATCCGCTGATCGCGAAAACGCACGTCGAGCGTCTCGGCGAGCACCGCCAGCGCGCTGACGTCGTCCGGATCGATCCCGTGGCGTGCGCTCGCCAGCGCGGTCAGCCGGTAAAGCGCCCCGCTGTCGAGGTAATGAAAGCCCAGCTCGTCGGCCACACGGTGCGCCACCGTGCCCTTGCCGGATGCCGTCGGGCCATCCACCGTAATGACCGGAATCGAGTCGTCCACCACCGTCAAATCAGGCATCCCTTCGTCTCTGTCTATTCAACACATTAAAAAATAATACTTCCCATCCAAATAATAATGATTATCATTTAGATGTAGACGCTATTTTGCGCCGCCGGAAGATGTCACTGCCATGCAAAGCCGCGATTATCCCTTAGCTGGCCCCGAATGGGTGCCGCCGCCCGATCAACAAAACCGTACGCCGCGCCGCGCGCAGCGGTGGATGGGCTTTGCCGGGGCGGGAACGCTGATCGCCGTCGGCTATATGGATCCGGGAAACTGGGCCACGGCCATCGCCGGTGGCGCCCGCTATGGCTACACGCTGCTGAGCGTAGTGTTGCTCTCGAGCGTCATGGCATTGTTGTTGCAGTGGCTCGCCGCGCGCGTGGGTCTGGTGACCGGACGCGATCTCGCGCAACTCTCACGTAGTCAGTATAGCCGTCGCACCTCGCTGGCGTTATGGGGGCTTTGCGAGATCGCGATCATCGCCTGCGATCTTGCCGAGATCATCGGCAGCGCGGTGGCGTTGCAACTGCTGTTCGGTCTATCGCTACCCGTGGGCGTAGTGCTCGCCGGGGCCCTGGCGTTTGCGATGCTCGGGTTACAAGGCTTTGGGCAGCATCGACTGGAAGGTGCCGTGGCCGCACTCATCCTTCTTACTGCCGGATGCTTCGCCGCCCAACTGGCGCTGGCCAACCCCGACTGGGGCGCGGCCGCTGCGGGCCTGCGCCCGCGCAGCGAAATCGTGGCGCAGGCTGGCATGCTCTGGCTCGCCACCGGCATTCTCGGCGCGACCGTCATGCCCCACAACCTTTACCTCCACTCGGCACTGCTACGCATGCGCGGCGAAGCCATGCCCGAGCGCACTCCAGCCGCTATGGACCGCGCGCTTCGGACGACACAGTGGGACACGACGCTATCGCTCGGTTTCGCCTTTCTCATTAACGCAGCGCTGCTGATCCTTGCCGCCGCTGTCTTCCACGCGAGCGGAAACACGTCGGTGGAATCACTGGGCGATGCGCACAAACTACTCGCCCCATTGCTCGGCAACCAATGGGCGGGCGTCATGTTCGCCGTCGCACTGCTCTCCTGTGGCCTGAACTCGACGGTGACAGCCACGCTCGCGGGCCAGGTAACGATGGAGGGGTTCCTGAACCTGCGCATGAAGCCATGGCAACGGGCGCTCATCACGCGATCGTTGGCGTTGATTCCGGCATTACTGATCGTCGGCCACGGCGGAGAAGCGCAGACGACAAACCTGCTGATCTTCAGTCAGGTGGTTCTGAGTCTGCAATTGCCCTTCGCCGTCATCCCGCTCGTGCGCTTTGCTGGCGACGCGAAGCTCATGGGTCAATGGCGAGTGCGCGGGGCACTGCTTGCGAGCGCATGGCTAATCGCGGGTGCGATCGTTGCCCTCAATGGCGTGTTGCTCTGGCAGACCGTGACCGGACAAGGGTGATGCAATCGCATCACCCGAACCTCAGGACGCGACTCGCGCGAACTCCGCGAAGTACGTCGGGAATGTCTTGGCGACGCATTTCGGATCGTTGATGGTGACCGGCACGCCCCCCAGACTCACAAGCGAGAAGCACATCGCCATCCGGTGATCGTCGTAGGTGTCGATAGCGGCATTGGCAGTGAGCTTCGCCGGTGGCGTCACGCGCAGATAATCGGCCCCCTCCTCCACCGTCGCACCGACTTTGCGAAGCTCAATCGCCATCGCCGCCAGCCGATCCGTTTCCTTCACTCGCCAACTCGCCACATTGCGCAGCGTCGTCGTACCGTCCGCGAACAAGGCCGCGACGGCAATCGTCATGGCGGCGTCGGGAATGTGGTTGAAGTCCATGTCCACGGCGCGCAGCTTGCCGGAGGGCGTGTCGATGCCGTGCACTTCGATGGCGTCATCGAACATTGTGACGCGCGCGCCCATTGCGGTCAGCGCGTCGACGAAACGCACGTCGCCCTGCATGCTGTCGCGCCCCACACCCTCGACACGCAACGGCCCGCCACCGATAGCACCCGCCGCGAGGAAGTACGACGCCGACGACGCATCGCCCTCAACGCGCACCTCACCCGGACTCCGGTATTTCGCACCGTCGGCATCCGCCGCAGGCAGCGTGAATCGCGACCAGCCATCCTGGCGCACGTCGATCCCGAATCGACGCAGCAGGCGCAACGTGATGTCGATATACGGCTTCGAAATCAGCTCGCCCTCGACCTCCACAACGATCTCCCCCGTCGCGGACGGCAACAGCGGCAACGTCAGCAACAGTGCCGTCAGGAACTGACTGGACACATCGCCGCGTACGCGAATCGGTGCGGCAGGCGCGATCACCTCTGACGGTTTGATATGCAACGGCGGATACCCGGCATTACCGAGGTAATCGATCTGCGCGCCAAGCTGACGCAACCCGTCCACCAGATCGCCAATGGGACGCTCGTGCATCCGCGCGACGCCCGAGACCTCGTAGTCGCCGTGACTCAGCGACAACGCTGCCGTCAACGGACGAATCGCCGTACCCGCATTCCCCATGAAGAGCTTTGCGGCCTTCACGGGGAACACGCCACCGCAACCCTCGACGATGAAATCGCGCGAGTCGCCGACCTGCGTCCACTTGACGCCCAGTGCGGCCAGCGCTTCGAGCATGACCTGCGTGTCGTCCGACGCCAGCAGTTCACGCACGTGCGTCGTACCACGCGAGAGTGCCGCGAGCAGCAGTACGCGGTTCGAGATACTTTTCGAGCCGGGCAGACGAAGCGTGCCTTCGGCGTGGCCGTAAGGGCCGAGATCGAGCGTTTCCATTACTTTTCCTGTTGCTTGGCCCAATCCGTTCGCGCCTGACTGGTGCGAGCGAATACGGCCTCGAGACCGGCACCGTCGCCGGCATCGATCAATTGACGCAGTGAACCGAGCGTGGCGAGATAACCGTCCAGCTCGGCGAGCAGTGCGTCGCGGTTGGCGACACAGATGTCGCGCCACATCTCCGGGTTCGACGCCGCAATACGCGTGAAATCCCGAAAACCACCGCCAGCGAATCCGAACTTCAGCGCAGCATCCGGTGCGTCGAGTATCTGCGCGATCAACGCGTACGACAGCACGTGCGGCAAATGGCTGACCGACGCGAACACGCGATCGTGCTGTCGCTCGGTCATCTCCGAGACGCGCGCACCGGTCGCCTCCCACATCGCCCGCACGCGTGCGACATCGTCCGCACGATTGGCAGGTTGCGGGCACAACACGACCCGACGGTCGCGGTAGAGATCGACCTTAGCGGCGTCGACACCGGACAGCTCCGCCCCGGCAATCGGGTGCCCAGGCACGAAACGCCAGGCCTCGTCGCCCAGCGCCTCGTGCGCGGCGGCGACGGCATCCGTCTTGGTGCTGCCAGCATCGGTCACGATCGTCTCGCCGCTCAGATGCGGACGAATGGCCGCGAGCAGCGCCGGTGTCTGCGCGACGGGTGCGGCGAGCAGCACGATGTCCGCGCCCGAAACCGCATCCGCCATCGACGTGGCAGCCCGATCGATCACACCCAGCTCGCAAGCGCGGGCGAGCGAGGCTTCGGTCCGGCCGACACCCACGACTTCGTTCACCGCGTCTGCGGCTTTGAGCGCGCGTGCCAGCGAACCGCCGATCAGTCCGACGCCGCAGATAACGAGTTTATTGAGACTCATGGTGGTCCGCCTGTCGTTCACGCGGAACGCGGGTACGACCCGAGCACCTTGCAGTAGGCTGCATTCTGACGAAGCGCCTCGAGCGCCTTTGCGACGTTCTCATCGTCGCGATGTCCCTCGAAGTCGACGTAGAAGTAATACTCCCACGTGCCACTCTTCGCCGGACGCGATTCGAAACGCGTCATCGACACGCCGTTGTTCGCCAGCGGTTCGAGCAACGCCACCACTGCGCCGGCGCGGTTCGGCACGGAGAGAATCAGCGACGTCTGATCGCGACCGCTCGGTGCAGGATCCTGCGTACCGACGACAACGAAGCGCGTGCGATTATGCGGATCGTCCTGCACGTGCGAGAAAGCGATTTGCAGTCCGTACTGCGTCGCCGCCGACTCCCCGGCAATCGCTGCGATGGACGGATCGGCTGCGGCCATGCGGGCGGCTTCGGCATTGCTCGACACCGCCTGACGCTCAAGCTGCGGGAAGTGCGCCGTGAGCCAATGCTGGCATTGCGCCAGCGATTGCGCGTGCGAGCAGATACGCGTCACGCCGTCGAGCGTGCCGGTACGCGACATCAGGTTGTGATGAATCGGCAGCGCCACTTCGCCACCGATAGTCAGCGGGCTTTGCAGCAACAGGTCCAGCGTGCGCGACACGACGCCTTCGGTCGAGTTCTCGACGGGGACGACACCGAAATCGGCACTGCCCGCCTCGACAGCGCGGAACACTTCGTCGAGCGACGGGCACGGCAGGCCCTTCACGCTCTGGCCGAAATAGGACAAAGCCGCTTGCTCACTGTAGGTTCCCGCCGGGCCGAGATAGGCCACGGTCATCACCTTTTCCAGCGCGCGGCTGGCTGACATGATTTCGCGCCAGATAGACGCGAGATTGTCGCCATAGAGCGGGCCGTCGTTAGCTTGTTGCAGGCGCGAAATCACCTGCAGTTCGCGCTCGGGCCGGAACACGGCCGCGCCGAAACGCTTTTTGACCTCACCCACTTCCAGGGCGACGGCCGCACGTTGATTCAACAGCTTGAGCAGCTGCGCGTCGATGGCATCGATTTTCTCGCGCAAAGGGCGCAGCGATGCGTTCAGATCGTCTTCCATGGAGCGTATTGTCTTCTTGCTATGTGACATGGTCAGGCAACTCCCAGCGCGACGTTCCCAATCAAGTTGAGGAACACGCGTCGCACTGGCGATGTGCCCTCGTCAGCCGTGGCTGCGCTCGAATTCGCGCAGGTAGTCGACCAGTGCCTCGACGCCGGCGAGCGGCATTGCGTTGTAGATCGAGGCGCGCATGCCTCCCACGGACTTGTGGCCCTTGAGTTGCAGCAGGCCGCGCTCGCGAGCGCCGGCCAGGAAAGTTTCGTTCAGTGCGTCGTCGTTCAGGAAGAACGGCACATTCATACGCGAGCGGCAATCCGGCGCGACCGACGTGCGATAGAAGCCGCTGCCGTCGAGATACCCGTACAGCAGATCGGCCTTCGCCTTGTTCGCCGCTTCCATTGCCACCAGACCGCCCTGACGCTTGAGCCACTGGAACACCAGGCCCGCGATATAGATGGCGTAAGTCGGGGGCGTGTTGAACATCGAATCGTTCTCGGCCACGATCTTCCAGTCGAACGCGCTCGGCGTGAACGGCAACGCGCGGCCCAGCAGATCGTCACGAACGATGACGACCGTCAGACCCGACGGACCGATATTCTTCTGTGCACCGCCATACATCACACCAAACTTCGACACGTCCATCGGACGCGAAAGAATGTGTGAGGAAACGTCGGCAACCAGCGGCACGTCCGGCAGACCGGCAGCCGCCAGATCGGGCGTCCAGAAATACTCGACGCCGTGAATGGTCTCATTCGTGCAAATGTGCACGTACGCCGGATCCTTCGAAAGCTTCCACTCGTCGACTTTCGGCAAGCGGGTGAACTTCTCGGCCTCGGTACTCACGGCAATGTTGACGTCGCAATACTTGCGCGCTTCCTTCTCCGATTTGACGGACCATGAACCGGTCACCACGTAATCGGCCGTGCGGCGCTCATTGGCACGCGCACCGCCCAGCAAATTCATCGGGATGATGGCGTTCTCGGCAAGCGCGCCGCCCTGCATGAACAGAATGCGATAGTTGTCCGGGACGGCCAGCAGTTCGCGCAGATCGGCTTGCGCCTGCGCCAGGATGCTCATGAACTCGCGACCGCGATGGCTCATCTCCATCACGCCCATACCGGCACCGTGCCAGTCGAGCATCTCCTCGGCCGCCTGGGTGAGGACCTCGGCCGGCAATGCAGCCGGGCCGGCGGAAAAATTGAAAGCGCGCGTCATATTGGATTTGCTGCAGTAAAAGTGAAACGCAAGCCGGCGGAATTCGACCCGTGCGGCTTGCGTTTCACGTCTTGACTCGTTTAGCGGCTGCGGCAAAGACTCACTATACCGCCAGTTAGCCATTAGGTGCGGGCACCTGTCCCAATTCAGACGCCAGCCGACCGCCTCTCGGAATAATCCGATCAGACGTCTGCGTGGCTGACGGCATTGAATCCTCCAACGCAAAATGGCCGTTTGCGATCTCTCGCAAACGGCCATTATCCGGTAATCCCCGAGGGGACTGACCGAAATTTACTTCTTGGCCGGAGCCTTCGGTGCCGACTTGGCAGCCGCAGCGATTTCGGCGTCAGCCAGCTTGCTGGTCGCGTCGATCGATTGCGGCATGTACTTCTGCATCAGACCGCCAACGACTTCCTGGCCAACCTGATCCTGCACCTTGATGTACTTCTGGCCGACCGGGCTCTTGTAGAAAGCGGTCAGACCCTTGATTTCGTCGGTGGTGTAGAACTTGCCGTAAGCGTTGTACTGCGCTTGCACGGCGTCGTTCTTGAAGCCGTCGGTCGTGAAGACCTTGCCTGCGGCTTCGACCAGCTTTTGCACCGAGTTTTGTTGCAGCGTCGGCACGATGGCCTGCTTCTGCGCGTCGGTCAACGTCTTGTTCTCGACCAGTTGGCGCTCGAGCACTTGCGGGGCCAGTTGCTTGGCCTGGCCTTGTGCACCTTCGCCGATAGCGCTGACGAGCTTGTTCGAGTCGATGGCATCCAGCAGATCCTTGATGGCTGCCTTCTTGTCCGCGTCAAGCGGAGCGCTCTGCTGAGCCATTGCCATTGCCGGTGCTGCGAGCAGCAGCCACATCCACTTCTTGACGTTGTGTTGCATAGTAATAGTCACTCCAAAGTTCGTCGGCCTTCGCTGACGATAAATAGATGCATCCTCGCCTGGGCACTTCACTGCATCGGGCCAGATTCTACTGACTTTTCGGGGCAATGCACCCCTAGATTACATCGAGTTACGCCGGTATTACTCCGTGACATCCGCTTCCGGCGTCTCATCGTCGCCTTGCGCGTCGCCATTTTCAGGAACTTCCGCGTCGGACTCAACGATGCGTTGCAGACCCGAGAGCGTCGTACCTTCGTCCAGGCTGATCAGCGTCACCCCTTGCGTGGCGCGACCCATTTCGCGAATCTCAGAGACGCGCGTGCGGATCAGCACCCCGCCGGTCGTGATCAGCATGATCTCGTCATCCGGATCGACCAGCGTCGCCGCAACCACCCGGCCGTTGCGCTCGCTCGTCTGGATCGCAATCATACCCTTAGTGCCACGGCCGTGGCGGGTATATTCCGTGATCGACGTGCGCTTGCCGTAACCGTTCACGGTGGCTGTCAGCACCGACTGCTGCTCGTTCTCGGCGACCAGCAGCGCAATCACGGTCTGACCGTCTTCGAGTTGCATCCCACGAACGCCACGCGCCTCGCGACCCATCGGACGCACGTCGTTCTCGTCGAAGCGCACAGCCTTGCCTGCGTCGGAGAACAGCATGACGTCGTGGGCGCCGTCGGTGATCGCCGCGCCGATCAGCACATCGCCGTCGTCGAGATTCACCGCGATGATGCCCTTCTTGAGCGGACGACTGAAGGCCGCAAGCGGCGTCTTCTTGACCGTGCCCAAGCTCGTTGCCATGAACACGAAGCGATCTTCGGTGTACTCCTTGACCGGCAGCACCACGTTGATCTTCTCGCCATCCTGCAACGGGAACATATTGACGATCGGACGGCCACGCGAGTTCCGCGAACCCTGCGGCACCTCGTAAACCTTGATCCAGTAGACCCGGCCACGGTTCGAGAAGCACAGGATCGTGTCGTGCGTGTTCGCAATGAACAGCGTGTCGATCCAGTCGTCGTCCTTCGTGGCTGCCGCTTGCTTGCCGCGACCGCCACGCTTCTGCGCACGGTACTCGGACAGCGGCATCGACTTGATGTAACCCGAATGCGACAGCGTCACGACCATGTCCTGCGGCGTGATGAGGTCTTCGGTATCGAGTTCGGTCGCGTTGTGTTCGATGGTCGAGCGGCGGGCGTCGCCGAACTCGGCGCGCACGGCCGTCAGCTCTTCGCTGATGATGGCCGTCACACGCGGCGGGCTGGCCAGAATGTCGAGCAGGTCGGCGATTTGCGCCATCACTTCCTTGTACTCGGAAACGATCTTGTCCTGTTCCAGACCGGTCAGGCGTTGCAGACGCATCTGCAGAATTTCCTGCGCCTGCGTTTCCGACAAGCGGTACAGCCCGTCCGGCTGCACACCCACGGCAACGTCGAGGCCTTCCGGACGGTAGGCCGCCAGGCCGCCCTGCGTTTCGGTCTCGGCGCGCGCCAGCATCTCACGCACGACCGACGAATCCCACGACTTCTCCATCAACGCCGCCTTCGCGATCGGCGGCGTCGGCGCTGCCTTGATGATCGCGATGAAGTCATCGATGTTAGCGAGTGCGACTGCCAGACCTTCGAGCACGTGGCCGCGCTCACGGGCACGACGCAGCTCATAGACGGTGCGGCGAGTAATCACTTCGCGGCGGTGCGCCAGGAAGTGAACCAGCATTTCGCGCAGATTGAGCAGCTTGGGCTGGCCGTCGACCAGCGCCACCATGTTCATGCCGAACGTGTCTTGCAACTGCGTGTGCTTATACAGGTTGTTCAGGACAACCTCGGGCACCTCGCCGCGCTTGAGTTCGATCACGACACGCATACCGCTCTTGTCGGACTCGTCGCGAATGTCGGAAATACCTTCCAGACGCTTTTCGTTGACGAGTTCGGCAATCCGCTCGAGCAGTGAGCGCTTGTTAACCTGGTACGGCAGTTCGTCGACGATGATCGCCACGCGCTGGCCGCGATCGATGTCTTCGAAGTGCGTCTTCGCGCGCATCACCACACGGCCACGGCCGGTGCGATAACCTTCGCGCACGCCCGAGATGCCATAGATGATGCCGGCGGTCGGGAAGTCCGGCGCCGGAATGATCTCGATCAGCTCGTCGATGGTCGCTTCCGGGTTCTTCAATACATATAGGCAACCCTCGACGACTTCGTTGAGGTTGTGCGGCGGGATGTTGGTGGCCATACCCACGGCGATGCCCGACGAACCGTTGAGCAGCAGGTTCGGGATACGCGCAGGCAGGATCAGCGGCTCCTTTTCGCTACCGTCGTAGTTCGGTCCGAAGTCGACGGTTTCCTTGTCGATGTCGGCGAGCAGCTCGTGGCCGATCTTGGCCATACGAACTTCGGTGTATCGCATGGCGGCGGCGTTGTCGCCGTCGACCGAACCGAAGTTACCCTGGCCGTCGACCAGCATGTAGCGCAGCGAGAATGGCTGCGCCATGCGAACGATGGTGTCGTATACGGAGGCGTCGCCGTGCGGGTGGTACTTACCGATGACGTCACCGACGATACGCGCGGACTTCTTGTAAGCGCGGTTCCAGTCGTTGTTCAGTTCATGCATGGCGAACAACGCGCGGCGGTGAACTGGCTTCAGGCCGTCACGCACATCCGGCAAAGCGCGGCCGACGATTACGCTCATGGCGTAATCGAGGTACGACCGCCGCATTTCTTCTTCGAGCGAAATCGGGAGAGTTTCTTTGGCGAACTGATCCATTATCCGTGTCTATCAAGCCCTAATCGCGATAGGCGGCTGCCGGCGATATGATCGTGCGATTCTAACATGCCCGCCATAGGCATCCGAAACGAGCGTGATGCGATGCACAAGAGACGTCTGGCACGCCAAAACGTCAAACAAGGGAAAGAAATGAAACGGTTGGCGAGGGGCCTCAAAAGGTGTTGCGCTCAAACCACAACTGCGCCACGACGGGCGGCAAAGCTGGGGTTTTTCTCGCGAGCGTCCGAATCGCTATGGCAAAATGCCGTGGCATAAGTTAGACATTATTCGAAGTGCATGGGCCATGCTTTCGCGCATTTGCCGATGTTATACTTCGAGCGATGTAAGACTTTGGTTCTGTCGTCTAGGCTCGCAGTAAACCTGCGGTAATCTCATTTCGAGAGGAGAAATATGAATAAATTCGCTAAGCTCGCGATCGTTGCAGCTACCGCAGTGATGGCTGCTTCCGCAATGGCCCAAAACTACGTCCAGACGGCTCCGGGCCCGATCGCGGCCTCGAAGCAAGCCGTGAACGACAACTGGGTGAACGGCAGCGGCGAGTGGGTTTGGAAGAACGGCTCGGACGAACTGTGCTGGCGCGATGCGTATTGGACCCCGGCTACGGCCAACGCCAAGTGCGACGGTTCGATCATCGCTCAAGTCGCAGCTCCGGCACCGACCCCGGTCGCTCCGGTCGCTCCGGTTTCGCAAAAGGTCACGTACCAAGCTGACGCACTGTTCGACTTCGACAAGGCTATCCTGAAGCCGGCCGGCAAGCAGAAGCTGGACGACCTGGCTGGCAAGGTTCAGGCTCTGAACCTGGAAGTCGTGGTTGCTACGGGCTACACGGACCGCATCGGTTCGGACAAGTACAACGACCGTCTGTCGCTGCGCCGCGCTCAAGCTGTGAAGGCTTACCTGGTCAGCAAGGGCGTCGAAGCTAACCGCGTGTACACGGAAGGCAAGGGCAAGCGCAACCCGGTTACGACCGATTGCAAGGGCCCGGTTAACGCCAAGCTCAAGGCTTGCCTCGCACCGGATCGTCGCGTGGAAGTCGAAGTCGTCGGCACGAGCAAGTAATACGCTCTACCGGCAACGAAAAAACCCCGCCTCGGCGGGGTTTTTTTTCGTCCCGTGAAAACGATAGGACAACCGGATCAAACGATGCACAGCGCGCCAGTGCGCTTCCGACCTCAGGCCTCACTCCCCAACTGCGGGTATTGGCGCCTGACCATGAACGCCATCAGCGCCTTGACCGGACGGTCGCGCCACCACGATCCGGTCTCCAGCGGCTTGAACATCATGCGCGTCGCCGCCTCCACCGGCATGTACTGCTTCATGACGTCGCCAGACATCTCAAGGAAGGCATCCCATGTCATCGTCTCGAACGGCGGCGGCGTGCGCCAGAAGCGGTTGAGCGGCTCGAAGGCAAACGCGATGTCTTCGTCGCGCACGAGTTCGCTGCGCGCCACCATCGTGCGCAACCGGCTGATGACCCCGTGCTGCTCCACCGCGTTGTATCGGTCGAAGGTCTTGCGGAAATAGCGGTAGTGGCCGACTTCCTCGCTGCTCAGCTTATGCATCATCTGCTTGAGCTCCTCGACCGGCATATACGATTCGAGGCAGCGGTAGATCATGGCGGTCTGCGTCTCTGTGACGCACCGTGACAACGCTTCGAGCGCCAGCGACGGGCGCATGTACTGCACGTCGCAACGTGGCTTGTAGCGCGCGAGAAACGCCTCGTAAGCCTGAGGCCAGTCGAACTCCGGCCACACACGGGCGATATAGTCTTTGGCGAGTCGCCCGTGCTCGACTTCCTCAGGTAGCCAGGTATCTTGAAGCCATGTGCGCATCTCGTCATCGTCGCCATACATCTGGTTGAGCGTGGAGACAAACTCGGGGACACTGGTCTCGATGAACGACACCGTGGCGAGGGAATAGAAGATGAACGCGTTGCTACGAACAGACGGCTCTGCTGCCATGACTCACGCTCCTATCGGCATAGGCGGTTGAACATGTACATGAAACGTCACGCAAAGGTCACAAAAGCATAGTATAGGAATTAGCTCAATTTCACCGACACCTCATGACCCAACGCTACTGGTTGATGAAGTCCGAACCCGAAGAGGCGAGCATCGACGACCTCGCCAACGCCCGGCAGCAGACCCTTCCATGGACCGGCGTTCGCAACTATCAGGCGCGCAACTTCATGCGCGACGACATGCAAGTGGGCGACGGCGTGCTCTTCTACCATTCGAGCTGTGCAGTACCCGGCATTGCCGGACTCGCCACCGTCGCCTCGAAAGCGTATCCCGATCCCACGCAATTCGACCCAAAGAGTCCCTACTTCGATCCCAAATCACAGCCCGATGCACCGCGCTGGCTACTTGTCGACGTCAAACTCGATCGCAAGACACGGCTCGTGCCACTCACGGAAATGCGTGAGACGCCCGAACTCGACGGCATGCTCGTGCTCGCGCGCGGCAATCGTCTTTCGATCACCCCGGTGTCACCTGAACATTGGAAATTCATTAGCAAGCACTTACTTAGAGCTTAATTTGGGAAAAGTATCCAAAAAGCGGAACCAAAATTGTTGCGATAGCGTCTGTATAACGTTGTCGCCATGTGCATAGTGTGCACCCACTCGCTGGCACAGTGGCATCAACCGGTCAAACGTTCGCCGCCAAGATGCGAACTCACATTCGAAAAAGGACAACAACTATGCGCAAATCTCTCGCTGCTGCTCTTCTGATTGCGACTGCCGCCAACGCCGCGTATGCCCAGTCGGGCGACGAATCGACGCGTCAGGTCTCCGGCGTGCTGGGTCTCGAAGCGAACGCCACGAAGGAAGTCGAACAGGACACCGTGCACATCACCATGTCCGCACAGGAGCAAGGTCCCGACGCGGCCACGGTGTCGCGCAACCTCACGCAGAAGGCCAACAAGGCGATGTCCGTCGCCAAGAGCCAGAGCGGTGTCGACGTGCAAACCGGCAACGTCTCGCTGTATCCGACGACCAACCGCGACGGCAAGATCACGGCTTGGCGCGGCCGTACCGAACTGCAAATGACGTCGAAGGATTTCGGCGCGGCGTCGCGTCTCGCGAGCCAGATTTCGGACCAGATGCAGATGGACGGCGTGTCGTTCTCGCTCTCGCGTGAAGCGCAGGAGAAGACGCAGGCCGAGCTGACGAATCAAGCGATTCAGGCGTTCCGCAATCAGGCGCAGAACAACGTGAAGGCGTTCGGTTACAGCGGCTACACGATCCGTCAGGTGCAGGTCGGCTCGAACGCGCCGATGATGCCGCGCCCGTACGCGATGAAGGCGATGGCCATGAGCGCCAGCGCCGACGCCGCTCCGCCGATGCAACTCGAAGGTGGCAAGACGCAAGTGACCGTCACGGTCTCGGGCACGGTTCAGATGAAGTAAGAGCGTCGTCCCGCAGACCTGCGGACAGCGCAAAAAACAATGCCGCCTCTGAAGATCAGAGGCGGCATTTTTTACGACCTATGCGTTCGTTATAGGCGTCACACCGCGAGAACAGCGCGTCACATTGCCGCACCTCATCCTTCGCTTGCGCGCGGCCGTCTCACACCTCTTGCCTCATGCGACAGCGTGTCGCAGACGTCTCACTTGAAGCGGTCGCGCAGCAGATTCTTCTGCACCTTGCCCATCGTATTGCGCGGCAACTCCGCGACGACATGCACGCGCTTAGGCACCTTGAAGTTGGCAATGCGCTGCTTGAGCGCCTCGATCACAGCGCGCTCGTCGGGTGCCTGCGCCCCGGCGCGCGGCACGATCACCGCCACGACCGCTTCGCCGAAATCCGGATGCGGCACGCCGATCACGGCCGACTCGGCCACCCCGTCCATCTCGTCGATGAAACCCTCGATCTCCTTCGGATAGACGTTGTATCCGCCGGAGATGATGAGATCCTTCGAGCGGCCGACGATGTGCACGTAGCCATCCTCATCGAACTTACCCACGTCGCCAGTCTTGAAGAAGCCGTCATCGGTAAATTCCTCGGCCGTCTTCTCCGGCATGCGCCAGTAGCCTGCGAAGACGTTCGGCCCCTTCACCTGAATATGTCCGATGTCGCCCTGCGCACTCGGCTGGCCGTCGTCGCCGACCACGCGCACGGTCACGTCCGGCAGCGGCACGCCGACGGTGCCTGCACGGCGCACCTTCGCCGCGTCGCCGTGATACGGATTCGAGACAAGCATGACCGTCTCCGACATGCCATAACGCTCAAGAATCGTGTGCCCCGTGCGTTCGCTGAACGCATCGAACGTCTCGCGCAGCAGCGGTGCCGAGCCCGAGATAAACAGACGCATATGGCGACACACGTCGCGATTCAGTCCGGGTTCGGCGAGCAGACGCACGTAATACGTCGGCACGCCCATGAACACGGTGGCCCTCGGCAGTTGATGCAGCACTTCGCGCGCGTCGAACTTCGACAGCCAGATCATCTTGCTGCCCGAATAGAGCGCCGCATGACTCGCGACGAACAATCCGTGCACGTGGAAGATCGGCAACGCGTGCAACAGAACGTCGCCCCCTTCGCGTTCCCCCCAGCCCCAGAACGTATGCAGCACCCGCGTGTTGCTCGCAAGATTGCCGTGCGAGAGCATCGCGCCCTTGCTGCGCCCCGTGGTCCCCGAGGTGTAGAGGATGGCGGCAAGATCGTCGGGGGCGCGCGGTACCGTCTCGAACGTGTCGCCAAACCACGCGGCGCGCTCAAGCAGCGAGCCGGTGCGGTCGTCGCCCAGCGTGAAGACGTGTTTCGCGCCGTTCGTGAAGGCAATCTTCGAGACCCAGCCAAAGTTCGACGGACTGCACACCACCACATCCGGCTCGGCATTCTCGACGAAGTAGGCGATCTCACCTTCGCGATATGCCGTATTGAGCGGCAGATAGACGTACCCGGCGCGCAGCGTGGCGAGATACAGCAACAGCGCTTCAGGCGACTTCTCGACCTGCACGGCAACGCGGGCGCCCGGCGTCAGATCCAGACTCGCAAGCAGGTTCGCGATGCGTGCGCTGGCGTGCTCAAGATCGCCCCAACTGTAGTAAAGCCCTTCGGGGGTCTCGATGGCGCACGCCGATTTGTCCGCAGGAAAGCGTTCGGCAAAGAGTCGATAGAGGTTGGCGTCTTGCGTCATAAACAGAACCGGATATCAATCAGAACGGGAAATGCGTCGATAAACATTGCATAGAGAAGGCGAAGCGCAAGCGGCACACAGGACGCTCAACGCCCTCGGAAATCGGGCGGCCGCTTCTCGAGAAATGCGGCCACGCCTTCGCGGTGATCGTGAGAGTCCCAGTAGGAGAAGGCCCGCTGCCACTCTGCCTCGGACAGCGACGGCACGGGCGGCGCGAGCCGGGCGATCAGCCACTTGTTCAACTGCGCGGCGAGCGACGCACCGGCCGCGATGCGACGTGCGCAAGTGTAGCCTGCCTCCTCGACCGATTCGTCGTCGACCACGCGGGTCAGCAGGCCTTTCTCGCGCGCCTCACTCGCGCCGAACACTCTCCCTTCGAGCAGGATTTCGAGCGTCGCCGCACGACCGGCCAGCGCCAGCACGCCGCGCAACTCGCCCGGGGCCATCGGAAAGCCGAGTTTGTTGATGGGCACGCCGAATCGCGCCCCCTCCCCCGCAATGCGCAAATCGCAGTGCGTGGCGATCTCCATCCCGCCGCCCACACAGACGCCCTCGATCAACGCGACGCTCGGGTGACGGCAACGTGCCAGCGCATCGAGCGTCGGCCCGATGATCTCGCCGTGATAGCGACGCAACGTGTCATAGCTGCCGCGCTCGACCGGAAACTCCTCGATATCCGCCCCGGCAGCAAAGTTACCCTGTGCGCCGCGAACGACGATGGCGCGCACACGCGAGTCCTCGTCGAGCACCTGAACATGCGTGCGCAGCGCGCGCCACATCGCCACCGAGATGGCGTTGAGTTTGGTGGGATTGGAGAGCGTGAGCGTCACCAATCCTTCGTCGAGCAGACTGTCGTCGCGCAGTACTTCGCCCACTACTTCGCTCACACGTGACTCCATGAGGTTATCCGTCGTTACGCAAACGTTAAAGAAGACGCGACACCGCGCGCCCCAGCGCAGGCTCGCCGTCGATGAGCCGTTGCAGGTTCGCATCGAGTTCATCGGGCTCGTAGAGATAATTCACCATCATCCCGCACGACTGCTTCGCGCCTTTCTTCGAGAGATCGGCATGCCAGTTGATACGCTCCACGCGCGCGCCATTGCCGAGATGGAATCGCGCCACGGGGTCTCGCGGCTGTCCGCGCACGTTCTCGCGGGCGAGGTAATGCGCCGCCAGCACTTCGCCCAGCGCACGCTGCAACGCCTGCCCGCTCTTGCGATCGGGGGACGCCTGCAACCACGCCATCATCTGCGCCCCAGACGCTTGCGTCGCCAGCGACGGTTCCTGCGCAAGCAACTTCACACGCTTCGGCCCGAGGGCCTCGGCGAGTGCTTGCGTCGACAGTTGTCGCAGCCAGTCGTTGAAGCCGGGGATCGGCGAGAGCGTTGCGAAGTTGCGCAGCTTCGGGAAGTCGACGTGCAACTCGTCGATCACGCGCTTGAGCAGGAAGTTGCCGAAGCTCACCCCGCGCAGGCCCGGCTGCGTGTTCGAGATCGAGTAGAAGATGGCCCACCGCACGCGCCGCAGGTCTTCGAGCGGCGCCTTTTCGTCGAGCAGCGAATGGACGTCGGCCGCCATCTCCGGCACGAATGCCACTTCGACGAAGATCAACGGCTCGCGCGACATACGGGGATGGAAGAACGCGTAGCAGCGGCGGTCGGAATCGAGCCTGTTGCGCAAATCGGCCCACGACGAAATCTCGTGCACCGCCTCGTAGCGCATGAGCTTTTCGAGCAGCGACGCGGGCGAATCCCACGTGATCGGGTGCAGTTCCAGCAGACCGACATCGAACCAGGTCGAGAACAGGCTGCCCAGATCTTCTTCGAGCGCCGCCAGTCCGGGCAGCGCCGCGCGATGACGCAGCATGTCGGCGCGCCAGTTGACGAGGAACGGGAGACCGTCCGGCAGCGCGTTGAAGCGCTTGAGGAACCGCACGCGCGCGCTCCCCAACGCCCCGGCGAGACCGGTCGCCGTGCTGGCGGCGCGACGGGCGTCCTTCGCGGCGTCTTTGCTGGCGTCCTTGCCACTGTCCTTAACCCCGCCCTTGCCGTCGCCCCCTACTTCGCCATCGCTCGCGCAGATGTCGGCCACGACGGTGAGCAACGTCAGTTGTTCTTCGGCAGACGCCGCACCGTAGCGCGCCATGAACTCACGCGCAGCTTCGTTGGCGGAAGAATCCGTCAGACGTGCCGAAAAGCACTGCGCCAGTTGTCGGCGCAACGCGTTCTCCGCCCGCGCCGATAGCGGTGCGGCGACGATCTTGCCGTCGCCCTTGCCGTCCTTTCCGTCTTTTGGCGCACCGCCCTGCCCGCCGGACTTGCCGCGTCCGAACCACTGTCCGAGCCGCTCCCCGAGCGTCGGCTTGGGCGACGGCACCGGTGCGCTTACGTCCGGCACGCTCTCCGACGCACCGCGACCGGGCGCGGATGACGAGGGCGACGCCGCCATCGACGAATTCAGCGCTACAGGCACAGACATTGCGGACATGATCGGCTCATCCTTCATGGTTTCCTCTCAAGGCACAGGGCTCGGTTCGGCGACCGCCAACTCACGCGACATCACGCGATATCACGCGATATCACGTCATCCCATCAGCCGGTCCGGCAGCCACAACGACAGACCGGGCATCAGACAAATGAGCACGACAGCCACCACCATCAACACGACAAAAGGCATCACACCCCAGACGATGTCGCGCAGGGCGATATCGGGCGCGGTGTTCTTGATCACAAAGATATTGAGTCCGACCGGCGGGTGAATCAATCCCAGTTCCATGACAATCGTCATGACCACCCCGAACCACACGAGATCGAAACCGGCTGCGCGCAGCGGCGGCAGAATGATCGGCGCGGTCATCAGGATGATGCTCACCGGTGGCAGAAAGAAGCCCAGCACGACCACCATCACCAGAATGGCGGCGAGCAGCACCCAACGCGACAGTTGCAGCCCGACGATCCATTGCGCAGCCGACTGGCTGATGTGCAGATAGCTCATCACATACGAGTAGAGCAGCGACATGCCGATGATGAACATGAGCATGGTCGACTCGCGCAACGTCCCCGTGAGAATCGGTGCGAGTTGACGCGGCTTCCACATTCGGTAGATCACGGCGATGAGCGCGAGCGCCAGCAGCCCGCCCAGCCCGGCCGTCTCCGACGGCGTTGCGTACCCGCCGTAGAGCGCCGCCATCACACCGATGAGCAACGTGACGAACGGCAGCACACGTGGCAGCAGCGCCAGCTTCTCGCGCATCGTGGCGGGCGGCTCGCTGGGGAACGGCGACGGCGTGCCGTCACGTGCCAGCGCCAGCTGCGCGTTGGCGTATTCCTTTCGATAGCGCCATGCCGCGTAGCACGAGAACAGCCCCACGAGCAGCAGCGCAGGCACGATGCCCGCAAGGAACAGACGCCCCAGCGACTGCTCGGCGGCCACGGCATAGAGAATCATCGTAATCGACGGCGGCAGCAAGATCCCCAGCGTACCGCCCGCCGCGATGATGCCCGCAGCAAACCCCGGCGAGTAACCGCGCTGACGCATCTCCGGAATCCCGGCGCTGCCGATGGCGGAACACGTCGCCGGACTCGACCCGGCCATCGCCGCAAACAACCCGCAGGCGAAGACGTTGGCGATGCCGAGCCCGCCCGGGATGCGTCGCATCCACGCGTGCAGCGCGAGGTAGAGATCCTGTCCCGCGCGCGACTTGCCGATAGCCGCGCCTTTCAGAATGAACAACGGAATCGACAGCAGCGTGATGCTCGCCATCTCCTCGTAGACGTTCTGCGTCACCGTATCGAGCGATGACGCTGGCATGAAGCCGAACATGAACGCCACGGCGACAGCCCCCAGTGCAAACGCAATGGGCATCCCCGAAAACATGACGACGAGCGTTGCGCCGCCATAGAGCAATCCGATCGTGAGCTCGCTCATGCGTGCCCTCCCGTGCCGTGCTGCGTGTTGCCTCTCATCTCACACGCCCCGATAGCCACTTGCAGCAGCAGTTGGACAGTGAGCAACGTCATGCCGAATGCCATCAGGCCGTAGGGAATCGCCAGCGGCGGCCCCCATGTCGAGCTGCTGGTCTGGCCGTCGACGTAGGCTTCCCAGAAGAGCGTCCATGACTTCCACGCGAAGAACGTGCAGAACAGGAACGTCAGGATGTCGACGAACCAGCGTCGCACACGATTCACGCGCGGGGAGAGCAGTGTTGTAATCGCTTCGATGCCGATGTGCCCGCGCAGATGCTGGACGTGCGCAGCCGACACGAAGGTCGCGCCGACCAGCAGGAACACGGCGGCCTCGTCCTGCCAGTCGGTGGCGAGTTTGAGCACGTGGCGCGCGAACACGCTGTAGCTGAGCACCAGCGCGGCCCCCACGAGCGCGAACATGCACACGACCATGAGCAGGCGGCTCACGCCCTGCAAGAGGGCGTCGAGCCGTCGCAACGCGCGCGAACGGGCGACTGCCGGTTCCGCGCTCGCGACGGCCCCGCTCATGCAGGCACCTTCTCGGCCAGCGCGAGCAGCTTCGCGCACGTATCCGACTTGCTCGCGTAATCCTTCCACGCGGTGCGCCGGGCAATGTCGCGCCACTTCATCACGGTCGCCTCGTCGAGGTCATAGACCTTCGCACCGGCCTTCGTATAGACGCTCGCGATCTGCGCATCGTCGGCCTTCGCCGCTTCCGTGCCGAACGCTTCCAGATCGGCCCCGACTTGCAGAATGACCTGTTGCTGATCCTTCGGCAGCTTGTCGAAGACCTGCTTCGACATGAGCAGCGGTTCCAGCATGAACCAGTACGACTTGTTGCGACCGGTGGTCAGATGCTTCGAGACTTCTTCGAGACGGAACGACATCAGACTGGTGGAGGACGTCATCGCCGCATCCATCGCACCGGTCTGCATGGCCGCGTATAGCTCGTTCGACGGCAGTGAGATGACCGCAGCCCCAGCTTCCTTGAGCATCATGTCCATCTCGCGGCTGCCGCCGCGCACCTTCAAGCCCTTGGCGTCCTCAGGTGCAACGAGCGGCTTGGACCGGCTGGCCACACCGCCTGCCTGCCAGACCCAACTCACGATCACGATGTCTTTCGCGGCGAGCACGTCGGTCAGCACCTTGCCGATCTCGCCGTTACGCCAGGCGTTGCCCTGCGCATACGAAGTCACAAGACCCGGCATCAATCCGATGTTCAGCTCCCGGACTTCGCCGCCCGCGTACGGCAGCGGATAGAGCGAGAGGTCGAGCGCCCCGCGACGCAACGCCGAGAACTGCGCGTTGGTCTTCATGAGCGAGCTGCCCGGATAGATCTGGAACTTGAGTGCACCGTTGGTGCGCTTCTCGACTTCCTGAGCGAACTTGCGGCACAAACGGTCGCGAAAATCGCCTTCGGTCAACGTGCCGCCGGGGAATTGATGGGAAATCTTGAGTGGGCCGGTTTGCGCGAATGCGCCGCCCCACGGGCTGGCCAGACCACCGGTGACCAGCGCCGATGCGGCACCGAGCATGAGTTGCCGCCGCAGCGGGGAAGGTGTTGTCTCCATGGCGTCTCCTGTCACTTTTGTCAGCGATGAACCTGCGAAGTCCGGTGCGTGACATCGCCCGAAGCCCGCTTCGCCAACCGCCGAAGACGGACGCCAGGTGCACCACCGGAAACGCCGGCACTGCATGTACGGATGACTGCTTTGTTTTTGAAGTTTCGAGTGCGCGAGTTGCCGCTCTCGGAATGAAATCGTATAGTTAATCCGTCACGGTGTATACAAATCGACCGGTTAAAAAATACACTTTCGGCGTTTACCCCGATCTTCAACGGGGAATTCGCGCGCTACTTTGGTAACCATGAACCCCATACGACCCCCGATCACGGGATCGAAACCCGACCGAGCGAGAGCGTCATGACCGTAAAACCGAAGCGATCGGAAGCGCTGCGACAGGCCATCGAGGAAAAGATTGCGGTGGGCGAGTACCCGCCCGGCATGCGACTCGACGAGGTCGAGCTGGCCACTGCGTTCGGTGTGTCGCGCACGCCGTTGCGCGAAGCGCTGATTCAGTTGGCGTCGTCAGGTGTGATCGAGATCCGGCCGCGCCGGGGCGCGGTCGTCGCGCAAATCGACCCGCAACGGCTGTGCGAGATGTTTGAGGTGATGGCAGAGTTGGAGTCGATGTGCGGACGGCTGGCGGCGCGCCGCATTACCGAAGATGAACTGGCCGAACTACGGCAGACGCACGAAGCCAGCCGGGCGGCGGCCGAGGCGCGCGATATCGACACGTATTACGAAGTCAACGCGCACTTCCACGCGCTCATCTATCAGGCGAGTCACAACGCCTATCTTCAGGAGACGGCACTGCAACTACACCGGCGTTTGCGTGTGTACCGCCGTTTGCAACTGCGCGTGCGCGACCGGCCGCATCAGTCGTTCTCGGAACACGACGCCGTTTTTCGTGCCATCGAGGCAGGCGACGCGGACGCCGCGTCGGAACATCTGCGCGGCCACGTCACGGTGCAGGGAGAGCGTTTTGCCGACCTGATGGCATCGTTGCATGCGCTCTCGCGCAAGGCGGGTTGAGGGCGGCGCACACGGACGCTACCTCGGGCCTTTACGGCATCGAAAGACGAAAAAACGGGCCACCGACGCAAGGTCCTGTGGCCCGTTTTGAATCGAAGAACCGATGGGCGCGAGCGCGCCACAAGTCACTACGCGCTTACGCTGCCGCCCCCACCCGCGCGCGACGATACGACCACACCAACATGATCACGCCAGCGACGATCATCGGCAGCGACAGCCATTGCCCCATCGACAGACCGAACGACAGCAAGCCGAGGAAAGCGTCCGGTTCGCGCGTGAATTCGGCGAGGAAGCGGAACAGGCCATAGCCCACGAGGAACATGCCCGACACCGCGCCCACCGGACGCGCACGACGCGCAAAGAACCACAGCAGCAGGAACAGCGCCACGCCTTCGAGCGCGAATTCGAACAACTGCGACGGGTAGCGAGGCAGACCGTGGAACTGCGCGAACACCATCGCCAGCGCGTGATCGGCCATCGCTTGCGGATGCGCGAACATCCACTGTGCGTCTTCCGCGGCCGCTTGCGGGAACAGCATCGCGAAGCGCGAATCGGGCGACGTCACACGTCCCCACAGCTCGCCGTTGATGAAGTTGCCCAGACGCCCGGCGGCCAGCCCCAACGGGATCATCGGTGCGATGAGATCGGTGCCTTCTAGCAGCGAGTGCCCGCGACGGCGCGTGAACAGCCACATCGCCACCAGCACCCCGAGGAAGCCACCGTGGAATGACATACCGCCTTCCCACACCTTGAAGATGTCGAGCGGATTCGCCAGGTAGAACGACAGCTTGTAGAAGATCACATAGCCCAGACGTCCGCCGAAAATCACGCCGAGCACGCCGTAAAACAGCATGTCGTCGAGATCCTGCGCCTTCCAGCCTTGCGCCGCGATGGACGGCTGGCGCACGCGCAAGCGGCCTACCAGCAGGAAGAGAATGAAGCCGACCAGATACATCAGGCCGTACCAGCGGATAGCGAGCGGGCCGAGATGAATCGCGACCGGGTCGAATTGAGGATGAATCAGCATGGATCAGAAGAATCGATTCGTGAACAAAAGTTCCGCCAGGGGGCGCGGGGACTGCCTTCGCAAAGCGGCTGCCGTCTCCTCCGTCTCCTTGTTAGCGCCATGCGCTGTGCCGGTCGATGAAACGGTCCACCGGCACGCCACGGGATGGGCTGCACGATACCACGAGCACACGGCAGCGCGACATGCGCACGCGCCATCTTCACGCTCAGGACACCCCGGATGACCGGCTCAGGTCGAGAGCGTCGCACCCGGTGGGGTATGCGCCACGCCGCGCGCCGTCTCGAGAAACCCTTCGAGCACGGGCGTGACTTCGGCCGTGCGCCACAGTAGGCCGGTCTCGATCAGTGCGCTCGTCTCGCGCAGCGCCCGGTAGGTCACCCCCGTGCGTCGCAAGTGGCAAAGCGATTGCGGTACCAGCGCCACGCCCATGCCCGCCGACACAAGACTGACAATCGTCTGCATCTGAATCGCCTCCTGTCCCACGCGCGGCGTGAGACCCAGCGCGGCGTAGCATCCCATGATGATGTCGTAGAACGCCGGGGCCACGCGGCGAGGGAAGATGACGAGCGGCTCGTCGGCGAAATCTGCCAGGCTCACCGGCGCGCCGGGCTGGCCGTCGCTGCCCGACGCTGGCGCATCGTCCGCCTTGTCTGCGTTGTCTGCACCACCGTGACGTCCCGCAGGCAGCGCCAGCATCAGCGGTTCACGCACGATGGGCAGATACGACAGTTCGTTGGCGTAGCGCGCGGGCACCGGCGGAATAAAGAGACCGGCGTCGATACGCCCGTCCATCAGCGCCTCGACCTGCACGTCGCTGGTCGCTTCGAGCAGTTGCAGTCGCACGCGCGGATAGCGCTCGCCGAACTCGCGCAACAGCGGCGGCAGGATGCCGTAGTCCGCCGTCGAGACGAAGCCCAGTGAGAGCGTGCCGACCTCGCCGTGCGCCAGCCCTAGTGCCAGCGCGGGCAGCGCGTCGGCATCGGCCAGAATGCGGCGCACTTCCGGCAGCAGTTGCCGCCCCACCGCCGTCAGTTCGACTGAGCGGTTGGTGCGCACAAACAGCGGCGCGCCCAGCGACGCCTCCAGCGCCCGAATCTGCTGCGAGAGCGGTGGCTGGGTCATCGAGAGCCGCTGTGCGGCACGGCCGAAATGCCGTTCTTCGGCCACGGCGACGAAGTATCGAAACTGACGCAGGTCCATGATATGTTTTTCGACTCAATCCGAGTCAAATAATATATTTGACAAGCATTCAAGGAAAGACGAATCTTGACGTCCTCCCCATAAGACAAGCTGTAGTTTCACGGAAGACGACCATGCCTCATTACCGTTCCCGCACCTCCACGCACGGCCGCAACATGGCCGGCGCCCGCGCCCTGTGGCGCGCCACCGGCATGACCGATAGCGACTTCGGCAAGCCGATCATCGCCGTGGTGAACTCCTTCACGCAGTTCGTGCCGGGTCACGTGCACCTGCGCGATCTGGGCGCCGTCGTCGCCAAGGAAATCGAGGCAGCGGGCGGTGTGGCCAAAGAATTCAACACCATCGCCGTGGACGACGGCATCGCCATGGGTCACGGCGGCATGCTGTACTCGCTGCCGTCGCGCGAACTGATCGCCGACTCGGTGGAATACATGGTCAACGCGCACTGCGCCGACGCCATGGTCTGCATCTCCAACTGCGACAAGATCACCCCGGGCATGCTCATGGCCGCCATGCGCCTGAACATTCCGGTCGTGTTCGTCTCGGGCGGCCCGATGGAAGCGGGCAAGGTCAAGTCGGGCGATGGCCAGGTCATCGCCAAGATCGACCTGATCGACGCCATGATCAAGGCAGCCGACCCGAAGATCAGCGACGCCGAAGTCGCCGAAGTCGAGCGCAGCGCCTGCCCGACGTGCGGCTCGTGCTCGGGCATGTTCACCGCGAACTCGATGAACTGTCTGACGGAAGCCATCGGCCTCGCCCTGCCGGGTAACGGCACCATCGTGGCCACGCACGCCTGGCGTCGCGGGCTGTTCGAGCAGGCCGGTCGTCTCGTGGTCGATCTGTGCCGCCGCTACTATCAGGAAGAAGACGCCTCGGTCCTGCCGCGCAACATCGCCACCAAGGCCGCGTTCGAAAACGCCATGACGCTCGATGTCGCCATGGGCGGCTCGACCAACACCGTGCTGCACTTGCTCGCCGCAGCACAAGAAGCGGGCGTCGATTTCAAGATGGCCGACATCGACCGCATCTCGCGCAATGTACCGTGCCTGTGCAAGGCCGCACCGGCCACCGACAAGTACCACATCGAAGATGTGCACCGTGCCGGCGGCATCATCGGCATTCTGGGCGAACTCGCCCGTGGCGGCCTGCTCGACACGTCGTGCGGCAACGTCCACAGCGGCACGCTCGGCAATGCGATTGCGCAATGGGACGTGACGAACAACGCCAACGATAAAGCGCAAACGTTCTACAGCGCCGCTCCGGGTGGCGTACCCACGACCATCGCCTTCAGCCAGTCGTCGACGTACCCGTCGCTCGACCTGAACCGCGAAGTCGGCTGCATCCGCGACAAGGAACACGCTTACACGAAGGACGGCGGTCTGGCTGTGCTGTACGGCAACCTCGCCGACAAGGGCTGCATCGTGAAGACGGCTGGCGTCGACGAATCGCAATGGGTCTTCACCGGCCGCGCACGCGTGTTCGAAAGCCAGGACGACGCCGTGGATGCGATCCTCGGCGACAAGGTACAAGCAGGCGACGTGGTCGTGATTCGCTACGAAGGTCCGAAGGGCGGCCCGGGCATGCAGGAAATGCTGTACCCGACGTCGTACCTGAAGTCCAAGGGCCTGGGCAAGACGTGCGCCCTGTTCACGGACGGTCGTTTCTCGGGCGGCTCGTCGGGTCTCGTGATCGGCCACGCCTCGCCGGAAGCGGCCGAAGGCGGCACCATCGGTCTGGTGGAAGATGGCGACGTGATCGAGATCGACATCACCCAGCGCAAGATGCATCTGGCCGTGTCGGACGAAGAACTGGCCCGCCGTCGCGCCGCGATGGAAGCGCGTGGCGACGACGCATGGCAGCCGGTCGGCCGCGAGCGTGTCGTCTCGCAAGCCCTGCAAGCCTACGCAGCACTCGCCACTTCCGCCGACCGTGGCGCAGTGCGCGATCTGTCGCAACTGAAGCTGGGCAAGCGCGGCTAATGGCGGTTAATCGCGTGAACTAGCGTGAAAGGTTGAAACGTGAGCGGCGGTGGCCTCGATGGACTAAGGCCCCCCGCTCGCGCAGTCGCACAGCAACATCGCATCAAGTGGCGTTCCATCCTCTTTCGGGATGCCACCGTCAGTACAGCGTGATACAACAACGCCTATGTGCGACGCTGCGACGGCTCGTGGCGTGGCGCATCCCCACAGGAGAGAGACGTCATGGCATTCAACCGTCGTTCGCGCAACGTCACGCAAGGCGTGGCACGCTCGCCCAACCGCTCGATGTACTACGCGCTGGGCTACAAGGAAGAAGACTTCGATAATCCGATGATCGGCGTGGCCAACGGCCATTCGACGATCACCCCGTGCAACGCGGGGTTGCAGCGTCTGACGGACGCCGCAGTAGAAGCGATCAAAACCCATCAGGCCAATCCCCAGACCTTCGGCACCCCGACCATCTCCGACGGCATGTCGATGGGCACCGAGGGCATGAAGTATTCGCTCGTCTCGCGTGAAGTCATCGCCGACTGTATCGAGACGGCCGTGCAGGGCCAGTGGATGGACGGCGTGGTCGTCATCGGCGGCTGCGACAAGAACATGCCGGGTGGCATGATCGCGCTCGCACGCATCAACGTGCCTGGCATCTACGTCTATGGCGGCACGATCAAGCCGGGCAACTGGAAGGGCCGCGATCTCACCATCGTCTCCTCGTTCGAAGCCGTGGGCGAATTCACCGCCGGGCGCATGACCGAGGCCGATTTCAAGGGCATCGAAAAGAACGCCTGTCCGACGACCGGCTCCTGTGGCGGCATGTACACCGCCAATACGATGAGCTCGTCGTTCGAAGCGCTGGGCATGTCGTTGCTCTACTCCTCGACGATGGCCAACCCCGATCAGGAGAAAGTCGACTCGGCCGCCGAGTCGGCGCGGGTGCTGATCGAGGCCGTCAAGCAAGACCTCAAGCCGCGCGACATCATTACGCGCAAATCCATCGAGAACGCCGTTGCGCTGATCATGGCCACGGGCGGTTCGACCAACGCCGTGCTGCACTATCTGGCGATTGCCCATGCGGCGGACGTCGAGTGGAGCATCGAGGACTTCGAGCGCATTCGTGCCCGCGTGCCGGTCATCTGCGATTTGAAGCCGTCGGGCAAGTACGTGGCGACCGATCTGCACAAGGCTGGCGGCATTCCGCAAGTGCTCAAGATTCTGCTCGACGCGGGCCTGCTGCACGGCGACTGCATGACGATCACCGGCCGCACCATCGCGGAAGAACTGAAGGACGTACCGTCGGTGCCGCGCGCCGATCAGCACGTGATCTTCCCCGTCGACAAGGCACTCTACAAAGAAGGCCACCTCGCCATCCTCAAGGGCAATCTGGCCGAAGACGGTGCCGTCGCCAAGATCACCGGCCTGAAGAACCCGGTGATCACCGGCCCGGCGCGTGTGTTCGACGACGAGCAGAGCGCCATGGAGGCGATCCTGAGCGACAAGATTCAGGCGGGCGACATTCTGGTGCTGCGCTATCTCGGACCGAAGGGCGGGCCGGGTATGCCGGAAATGCTCGCACCGACCTCGGCGATCATCGGCAAGGGGCTCGGCGAGACAGTCGGCTTCATCACCGACGGCCGGTTCTCGGGCGGCACCTGGGGCATGGTGGTCGGACACGTGGCACCGGAGGCGTTCGTGGGCGGCACCATTGCGCTCGTGCACGAAGGCGATTCGATCACCATCGATGCGCACAAACTGCTGCTCCAACTGAACGTGGCCGACGACGAACTCGCCAAACGCCGCGCCGCGTGGAAAGCCCCTGCCCCGCGCTACACGCGTGGCGTGCTCGCCAAGTACGCCGCACTGGCGCAACCGGCTAATAAGGGCGGCGCGACGGGTTGATCCTCACGGATGGCACGACGAAGCTGCAACGCAGCACAAAGCACATCGACCTGAAGCAACGGCACGTCCCGCGACACGGCGGGCGTGCCGTTTTTCATGCGTCGTCGTGCCGCGCGAAGTAGCGCAATTGCCACCGTATAATGGCGCGTCGATGCATCTGCCCAAAGTCGTCGCCCACAGACGTCCCTGTCATGCAGCCTCGCATCGGATTCCGTCAACACGGTCGGGGAGTATCGAATGAAGGGATTTGTCGGCACACGCGCCGGGACGATGATGAGTATGTGGCTGTTGGTCGCGGCAACTGCCTTTGCCCAGTCGGGCACAAGCGCTGCACCAGAGACCGACGCGCTCGACGCACGCGCCATGGAAAAGCTTGCCCGCGCGCGCAACTGCATGACCTGCCACGCTACCGACCGGACGCTGCTCGCGCCGTCGTATCGCGACATCGCCAAGCGTTATGCCGGACAGCCGGGAGCCGCCGACGAACTCGCCCGTTCCATCTCAGAGGGCAGTCAGGGAAAGTGGGGAAAGATTCCGATGCCTGCAGGTCTGCAACTCGCACCGGGTGAGGCGAACAGCCTTGCACGCTGGATTCTCGGGATGGCGCCGTCGCCCCGCCCCTGACCGTAAAGCGGCTTTGCCGATCACCCCTGCGCGCGCACCTGTTTCGCCACCTCTTCGATGACGGCCTGTCGGATACGATCCGGCAGTTGCGCCTGCAAGGCGTCCGCCACTTGTTTGCCGATCAGTTGCACCAGCCATGACGTCTGATCGATCAACGCGTCGTGACAGCGACGCTCCACCATCGTCGTGATTTCGTCGGCGAGTTGCAGCGTGAGCCGCGCGCTCACACGCTCGGCAAACACCGCAACATCGGCCGGGACACCCTGCTCCGCCACCGGTTCGGCAGCCTGCTTATCACCCACAGCGCCCGCAGGCACCGTTTCGCCCTCAGCAAGCACTTCGGTCAGCGTGGGAATGCCGGGGTCGTTGCGCTCGGGCTCGTTCGTCACGGTCAGCCTCGCTGGTCGTAGTTGTTCAGGGTGTAGCCACGATCACGGTAGAAGCGATAACGCTCGCGCGCACCCGACAGGTCGTCGGGCGTGTCGCCAATGATTTCCACCACCCGCTCGAAGCGCGCGAAGTGCGTGGGCACGAGGTTCGCCAGATTGAGCATGACCTGATGGTGCGGGGCTTCCTCGTCAGGTCCGGCCAGCACGACCGGCGTCTGAGCCGCGACCGGGTCGGCCGTGAAGCAATGCGGGACGAACTCCAGCGGCGAGAACGTCCACAAGGTCTGATCGAACGCCCGCAGCACGTCGGGCTCTCCGACGACCACGAGCGTCTGCCCCGCCCCGTAGACCTTGCGCGCGAACCGGCACGCGTATTCGAGCCGGTCCGCCACATGCGTGTGAAAGTCGACGCGGGTCACCGGGCTTCGCGATCAAGCAGGAACTGCGTAAGCAACGGTACCGGACGGCCCGTCGCCCCCTTCGCCGCGCCGCTCTTCCAGGCCGTACCGGCGATGTCCAGGTGGGCCCAGTCGTACTTCTCGGTGAAGCGCGCCAGGAAGCAGGCTGCCGTCACGCTACCGGCCGGACGCCCACCGATGTTCGCCATGTCGGCGAAGTTCGACTTGAGCTGCTCCTGATACTCGTCTTCGACCGGCAGACGCCAGGCCGTGTCGCCCGTCGTGCGGCCAGCAGCCAGCAGTTCGTCGGCGAGCGCGTCGCTCTTCGAGAAGAGGCCCGAATTCACATGACCCAGCGCAATGATGCAAGCGCCCGTGAGCGTGGCGACGTCGATCACGGCCGCCGGGTTGAAGCGCTCTGCGTAGGTGAGCGCATCGCACAGGATCAGACGGCCTTCGGCGTCGGTATTGAGCACTTCGATGGTCTGGCCGGACATGCTGGTGACCACGTCGCCCGGCTTCGTCGCCTGACCGCTCGGCATGTTCTCCGTGGCAGGCACGATGGCGATGACGTTGAGCTTGAGGCCCATCTCGGCGACCGCGCGGATCGTACCGAGCACGGAGCCCGCACCACACATGTCGTACTTCATCTCGTCCATGCCCTCGCCCGGCTTGAGCGAGATGCCGCCCGTGTCGAACGTCACGCCCTTGCCGACCAGGACGATCGGGGCCTGCTTGGCGCTGGCGCCTTCATATTTGAGGACGATGAACTGCGGCGGCTCGACCGAGCCACGGGCGACCGACAGGAACGACCCCATCTTGAGCGCCTCGATCTGCTTCGGCCCGAGGATTTCCGACTTGAGCTTGAACTCGCGCGCGAGCTTGCGGGCGGTATCGGCCAAATACGTCGGCGTGCAGACGTTGCCCGGCAGGTTGCCGAGGTCCTTGGTGAGCGCCATGCCGTTGGCGATGGCCTCGCCCTGCTTGGCAGCCAGCTTGGCGGCCTTCAGATCGTCCGGGGCAACCGAGAACACGACCTTGCGCAGCGCGGTATTGGCGGCTTCGACCTTGCTCTTCATGCGCGTGAAGCGATAGGTCGCCTCGCGCAGGGCGAGCACCGAGCCGCGCACGGCCCAGGCGGAATCCTGGTTGACGACCTTGGCTTGCGGCAGGGTCCAGAGGGCGTCCGTGGCACGCGAGGCGAGCACGGCGCGCACGGCGGCACGGGTGGCTTCGTTGAAGCCCTTCTGCGAGAGCTGGTCTTCGCGGCCCAGACCGACGAACAGCACACGTGCCGGGCTCCATCCGGCAACTTCGTGCAGCATCAGCGTGCTGCCGAGCTTGCCGTCGATTTCGCCGCGCTTGACCATGCGGGCGAGCAAACCCTTGCTCGCGGCGTCGAGCGCATTGGCCAGCCCTGCGAGCGGCTGCTGCTCGAACACGCCAACCACCAGACATTCGGTCTTTGCATTGGCGAGACCGGCTTGGCCCGCCTTGGTCGAATCGAAGGCTTTTGTGCTAAAGTCCATCGCGCTTTCCTCGGGTAAAATTCGTACGAGCCGCAATTATCCGCTTTTTTCCGCGCTCGCCCAACCGCGAGAGCACCCAACCGTCATCACATGATTTTTCAGCGTTCCCTGCAGCGCGAGCTGAACTACACCGCCGGGGCCGTCTTCATGGTGCTGATCACCGTCATGCTAACGACGATGATGATCCGCATCCTGGGCTTCGCCGCGTCCGGGAAAGCCGATCCGCGCGACGTTCTCGTGCTCATCGGTCTGGCCGTCATCGGCTACCTCGCCGTCATTCTGATCGTGACGCTCTTCGTCTCGATCCTGTTCGTCCTGACCCGCTGGTACCGCGACTCCGAAATGGTCGTGTGGTTTGCTTCCGGACTGTCCATCACCGACTTCATCAAGCCGGTGCTGCGCTTTGCCACGCCCTATCTGGCCGTCATCACCTTCTGCGCGCTGGTTGCCTGGCCCTGGGCGAACCAGCAGATTTCGCTGCTCGAAGCTCGCTTCGCCCAACGCGATGACGTTTCCATGATCTCGCCGGGCCAGTTCCGCGAGAGCGCCGCGAGCCATCGCGTGTTCTTCGTCGAGACGGTGTCGCCGGACGCCACCAAAGTCCACAACGTCTTTGTCTCAGGCACGGAAAACGGCAAGGTGAACGTCGTGGTGTCGAAAGACGGTCACATCGAAACGGCCAAGGACGGCAATCGCTACATCGTGCTGGAGAAGGGCCGCCGCTACGACGGCGTGCCGGGTCAGCCCGACTATCGCGTGATGGAGTTCGAGCGCTACGGCGTGAAGATCGACAATCCGGCGGCCGCGAGCTCCGACAACACGCCGACCAAGGGCGTGCCTACCGCGCGCCTGTTCCGCGAAATCAAGAATCCGATCTTCCGCGGCGAAATCGTCTGGCGCGTGGGCTTGCCGCTGCTCGCGCTGGCGCTCGTGCTGCTCGCCGTGCCGCTGGCCTATCAGAATCCGCGTCACGGGCGCACCGTCAACCTCGTCATGGCCGTGCTGATCTATCTGGGCTACACCAACCTGCTGAGTCTGTCGCAGGCGTGGGTCGCGCAGGAACGTCTGCCGCTGGCTATCGGCGTGTGGCTGCTGCACGCACTGGCATTGGCAGTCATCGTCCTGCTTTACGTGCGACGCGTGCGTTTTCGCGGTCTTTTCGGCCGGCGCCGTAACAACGGTTCCGGCGCAGTGAGCGCATCGGGAGGGGCTCGCTGATGCGCGTCTATGAGAAATACTTCGCGCGCCAGATCTATCTGGCGTTCCTGTTCGTCCTGCTTGCGTTCGTCGGGCTGTTCGTCTTCTTCGACCTCGTGAGCGAACTGGGCGACGTGGGCCGGGGCGGCTACCGCTTCCAGCACGCGCTGGCTTATGTGCTGCTGTTCGCCCCGCAGCGCATGTACGAGATCATTCCGGTCGCCTCGCTGATCGCGGCCATTTACGTGTGCGCCCAACTGGCCGGGAATTCGGAGTTCACGATCTTCCGCGTCTCGGGTCTGTCCACAGGACAGGCGCTGCGCTCGCTGCTGAAGATCGGTTTCCCGATTGTGCTGATCACGTTCGTCATCGGCGAGTACATCGCCCCGAGCGCCGAACAGCTTGCACAGAAGATCCGCCTCGAAGCCCTCGGCAGCTCGGTCTCCGCAGGCTTTCGATCAGGCGTGTGGGTGAAAGACACCGTCGATCAGGACGGCAACCGCGTCACCCGCTTCATCAACGTCGGTACGCTCAACCCGGATAACACCATTGCCGACGTTCGCATCTACGAGTTCGACGCGAAGCTGCGCCTCGACAGCGTGCGTCTGGCCAAGCTGGGCGAGTTTGCCCCGCCCAACGCCTGGAAGCTGACGGATGTGTCCGAAACGGTCTTTAGCGCCATCGACGACACCTCGGCCAGCAACGATCCGTTGCGTGCGCTGGTGCAGAGCAAGCAGGTGCACATCGACTCGGTGCAGATGCGCTCGGAACTGACCCCGCAAATTCTGTCCGTGCTGATGGTCTCGCCCGACAACATGGCGATCGGCAGCCTGTACAAGTACATCGGCCATCTGAAGGAAAATCAGCAGAACACCGATCGCTACAACCTCGCGCTCTGGCAAAAGCTGCTGTATCCGTTTGCCGTCTTCGTGATGATGGCGCTGGCCCTGCCGTTCGCCTATCTGCACGCCCGCGCCGGGGCCATCGGCCTGAAGGTGTTCGGCGGCATCATGCTCGGCATGAGCTTCCAGTTGCTCAACAATCTGTTCTCGCATCTGGGCCTGCTCAACACCTGGCCAGCGTGGTTCACGGCGGCGTTACCGTCCCTGCTCTATCTGGTGCTCGCCATCGGGGCGTTGCGCTGGGTGGACAAGCACTGAGGACGCATCGATGCACGGCAAACCCGGCGTCGTCCTCTTTGCTCATGGCTCGCGCGACCCGCGCTGGGCCGAACCGTTCCAGCGTCTGCGCGACAAGCTGATCGCGCAGCGCCCGGACGCGCACGTCCGGCTCGCGTTTCTCGAACTGATGACGCCGAATCTGGCCGACGCGGTCGCAGAACTCGTCTCGCAAGGCTGTCAGGACGTCACCGTCGTTCCGGTGTTTCTGGGCCAGGGCGGTCACGTCCGGCGCGATCTTCCGATGCTCGCCGAGGCCTGCCGCAGCGCTCACCCCGGCGTCACCTTACGTCTTAGCGCCGCCGTGGGCGAAGACGATGCAGTGCTTCAGGCGCTTGCCGCGTACTGCGCTAACGAACTGCCGCACGCCTGAGCGTCAGCCGCGCCTTTCCCGCTTTCCCCCTTCCCGCCTCACCTCCCCCGCACGCGATTTCCGGCCGCTTCCGACTTCGGGGCTTTGAACGCAATCTGCAAGTCGTTCCACGTGCCACGCCGCCAAACTGATGTCTCGCGACCGGTGGGCCGTTTTGATCTCACCCTAAGCTCTCACGCTTGGCGCCGGTTCCATATCACTGCACGGTAGTCCCTCTTCGACGGGAGTCCTGGCATGTATTCAAGAGCCGCCGACACATCGGGCGTTTCGGTTGCCCCTCCCTATCGGGACGACGCGATGGTCGACGCTGCGCGTGCCAACCTCCTGAGGAGCGTCACTCATTTCGACAGTCTGGCGACAGGTGCCCGGACAATTCTGGACGAGTCCCCGGAAACACAACCGGCGCTCGGTTTCCTACTGCGGCTTGCGGAAGAAGGTGTCTGCCGAGCCGATCTGGCGGCGTTGAACGACGGCCTCCTCGACCGCTTTGCGCACGCGTTCGACACGCATCCGTGGCTGACGACCCACCTTCTGGATACGTTACCGGGTCGACTTGCACGGCGCGCCCCTTGGGAAAGCGTCGAAGACATTTGCCATTCTCTCCTTAGTTCGTCTGCCCTGCGCGATCTCGAACGGTCCGTGGCGCGCGCCGAGGGTTCACTACCGGAAACGTGCCGTTACGGCAGTGCATGGGGCCGACACTTCTGCCAGTGGCGTCAGTCGATTGTCGACGTATGGCAGGACTTCCTCTTGCTAGGCAGCGGCGCGCGTGCGTCGAACGACATCGTTCGAATAACACTCACCTCGTCGCCGCCCGCGAAGGCGCGGATGTTGGATTTCGGCCGCGCCGGGGCAACCGGATACGCGCTCGGGATGCTCTTTGCCTCGTCGTTCTGCCATACCGTCCGTCCCGACTTACCGCCCTTGCTGCCCAGGTATCGTTCGCCGACGCTCGATATCGACGTTGACTTCGAATGCTCCGCAGCCGGGACATGCACGCGCCAATCCCACATTCCCGTCGCGGAGCCGACGCAGCCAATCCTCGGTCGGCTGGAACACATCGTCGGCAGCGTCGAACGCTTCGTCATGGAGACCGCCATGCCGGTCATCGAGCACCTACCCTACGCGCTCGATCGACTTCTGTTTCCCCCACCGCTGATGTTCCCGACGACTGCCGCCGACTTGCCTGCGACGTCCGCGCCGCCATCAGTGAGAAGCGAGGCGCTTGCACCGCCCGCACTCCCCGACATGTCCGTGTCTCCCGAACTGCAACGTCTGATCAACACTGCGCATTTCTGGCGGCATCGCGCAGCGACGCACAAGGCGCTCTACGCCGCATTTTCTCCATTCCTGACGTTTTCGCCGCCTCCAAGCGAGGCGGAATTGCTCCGCAGGCAATTTGCCAACGTCACGGAGTTCTCCGACTTCGAGTTGAGCGATCTTCGACTCAGACGCCACGCACCGACGGATCAGTCTCGAATCCAGCGGGTAACACATTGGTCCCTCCAAGACGGTGCTCAGCGCGTTCGTGATCGCCGACTGAACATCGTTCATCCGACGCAGGGTGAGCGCTTCGACATCAGTCTGGAGACCCGCCCCGGCGCGGTGTACGAATCGTCGGCGGTCATGACGGCAGACCGCTTCGAGAGCATCGTCGCGCAGTGGGACACCGCATGCCGCGAACGGGCCGCCCGGACGTGGCAACCCCCCGCCACATTCGAGACGATCGCAACGTCTCACCTCACCAACGTCACCGTCTCCGCGCTTGCCATCAGCGATCTGGCACTGACCTACGTCAATGGGCAGATCTCACATGAAGCGTTTCATCTCGCACACGCAGCGCTCTCGAACGCAACGCTTTCGAACGATCCGTCGGCGCCCGCATTTCTGGCGCATCGGCTCGAATTAACCATTCGTAAGGACGGCCAGGATCATGTCGCCGCCCCTGCCGGAACGTGCGTTATCAGTAAGCCGTCCGGCAACGGCGTCACATTGCTGTACCTCCAGGGCGACGCACCGGCATGGCGCGCTTATGCATCGTACGAGGCCTTTTTCAACGCTATCGACGACGACACACTCGCGCTGCGCGCCACGCTCAGTGAAAGGTTACCGATTCCGATGCGCG
Source organism: Pandoraea sp. NPDC090278 (assembly GCF_044772185.1). Lineage (NCBI taxonomy): Bacteria > Pseudomonadati > Pseudomonadota > Betaproteobacteria > Burkholderiales > Burkholderiaceae > Pandoraea > Pandoraea sp. NPDC090278. Next base: position 376,917 of record NZ_JBIVYJ010000005.1, read on the forward strand.
ACCAAGCCGCAAAAGACGTAGCGCTTATAGCGTTGCGCGAAGCAAGCGTTGAACTGCCGCTTCAGATCGCATCCCAGGCGACCCTCGACGTCATCAAGGCTGACGCCCCCCTCCAGGTGATACAGCCCGACACCGCGCCGCGCATCGCGCAATACGGCAAATGGTTATCGGGGGCGAGCACGGACGGTATGGAACAGGGGCTGCACGCCTTTCGGCACGACTGTGCCCGCGCAGGTATTGCGTTGCCGGAGCGTCCGATCGATATCTCCCTTGACGACGTCAGGAGAATCGCTCACTTGGAAACATTGCGATTCAACCTGTCGATGGCCGTCCCGCAGATTAAGCAGATCACGCGGCGACATCTCATGAACCGACTTGGACAGGTAGGCTTTTACCCACACGATCCCGATCACATCTACGTCAAACTGGCCCATCGGGAAGCTGTGACGCTCACCGACGCCGTCTTGCGCTCGACCTCGCTCGAAGCGCCCTGGTGGGACTTTCCGCTGCTTGATCGAGATGCTGGCGGCCAGTACAGAACGATCGTCCCTCTGGGCTCGTCGCACGCGTTGCCGACAATGGCCAGCGACGTGATCGACAAGACCTGGGCCGAGGGCCTGCACCGCTCACTCAACAATGCCACCACGCAATTCTGGGAGACGTCGCGCGCCAACGTGCGCAAGGTCCTCAAGTCGGAGTTCATTGCGCAGGTGTGGCTAATGCGTCAGCAGCGCGAAATGCCCATCGATCAGGTACATATTGCGGCGCGCGTCGCGGGGCCGATTGAACTCGCTCGCTTCGATGGCGATGAGCTTGCACGCGAGATCGGCGCGCCGAAAGTCGAGCGGGAATGGCTGAGCATCGGCGGCGTGACGACGAGCCTGATGCGAGTCTCCATCGCCGGTCGCTCGCCATGCCTGCTGATTGCGCCCTATGACGAGGGCTTGCGTGTCTATGGCTTCGACGACCGTGATCGAATGGCTTCCTGGTTTCGCAAACAACTGAGCGACGAGGCCTCACGGGCGCGCATCGCCAGCACGTTCGTCGGTCCCCGCCCTACCGCCCCCTCATGGCATGAGCAGGTCAAGCTCGAGGCGCAGCGCGTGAGCAATGCGCGGACCGTCGACACGTTCACCGCCGTGGTGTCAGCGTACGAGGCGCGCCAACAACAACCGAACGCCGAGCCCGGCAAGACCCCGACGGCACGCCCCTTGTTAGCCATCATGGACATGTTCTCGAAAGTCGATGTCGCTTTCGGCTTGGGCACCTGGTTTCTCCCGTTTGCTCGCCCGGTGAGCACCGTCTACTCCATGATGGACGCAGGTATCGGCCTCACCGGCATCGGTGTCGGCGCAGCAACCCACAACGAGGACCTGTTTGGGCAAGGATGGCAATCCATCTTGTCTGCAATCGGCGCGCAGGGACTGGCTGCCTCAAATTTCAAGGCTAAGCTTCTTATCACAGGGGACCCGCGCTACAAGTACTTTGTCTCGGAGGCGCCGGTCGCAGCGGAAGCGTCGATTACCGGGCTGCATCGGGTGGGTGCCCGCTTCTATGCCGCCATCGACGCCGAGACCCGGGCCTATGTCACATTCGATGAGTCGACAGGCTTCTTCCGTATGACGCGGGAAGCTTCGTCGGACGTAGCGGCCCCCGATGCTCCACTCATGCACATGTCGCCTTCGGGAAATTGGCACCTCGTGTCGCCATCCGGATCCACCCCACCCGTCCTCGAAGATCCGCATACCGCCTGGCGCATCGACCAGGGGTTTCGCTCGCGCTACGCCACGTTGCGCGACGCCCGCACCCCGGCGTTCGACATCGCCCGACGCGCGGTGACTGCCGTGGACACGTCCGCGACCACCATGCCGTTGTCGTGGCAATTGCGCTTGCTCAAGCTCGACTTCCTGAACCCCGCGGAATCCGACCCCGAAGTGCTGGGCAAGCTCGCCGGACGCATCGCCTTCTTGCAAAACGCCGTGGATGCGGCGGAAACGATCGCGCTTAGCCCAATGGCCGAGGACGCGCGTCGCCTGGGTGCCACCTACCTCGGCGTCACACAAAGTCCCCGCATGTACGTGGGGCATGTTCGTATGGGGCTGCTACGCGCCTGTGCGCTCGTTCCCTATCGATATTCCATCGAGTCGATGGTGATGCTCTTCAATCAGCAGGCGCGATTGGTGCCGGAATTGTCGGCGTGGCTGGTGGCGGACCTGAGCCAATTGGGACGCATCGACATCCGATATCTGGATCTGTCACCGACCGACTCAGGCGTCCGGACGCTCGATAACCTCTTTGCGGGGCAGCAGGGTACCTCCCGCGCCTTCGAAGTGACCGCGGGTGCGCGAACGCTATTGCTAGGCCGTCATATCGGCCGCGGAGGTGCCGTAGCCCACTACTTTTTCGATCCGGCGAATGCCATCGTCGTACACCCCGATTCCGCCGTGGTGCTGGGCCTGATGCGCGACCACCTGAGCGCCCTCTTCGAGGGCGTCAGGCCGAGCGTTAATGCCCGGGAAATCGATTTGGACTGGCTGGCCACTATTCGTGTCGTCCGCCCTTTCACCGAGCCGGTCCCGATCCGCATCGCACTTCACATTTGAAGAGTGCATTTTCAGAGGAGTCTATTGCATGTTGTCTACGGCCTTGTCTGTCCCGACGTCCGCCACTATGTGTCACCCTTTCGATACACCGATGTCGAATCCAACATGTCCTATGCGCACGGATATCTCACGAGACTTCACGGCGCTTCAACAGATCGAGCGCGGCGCGCTGCAGCGTCCGGAATCGATCTACACGTGCGAATGGTTCACGGACCGAATGGAGCGAATGCAGAAGAATCTCGATCCGTTCAACGCCGCACTCGACGCACTGACGCACAGAGGCGATGCCAGGGCACTCAGGGCGTATGACGCGCAGAACCTCGTGCTGGTGCGCCTCATCTCGCTGTCGTCCGACGCCGAGGTACAGCGCGAACTTCTCGAACTCGTTCACGAAATCAATCACCGCCCTTCCGAAGAGTCGGTTGCCGACGTTTGCGAACGTCGTTTCGGTGGATCGGTTTTGGGCGACATCCAGCGGTGGTTCGCTCGCAATGAGCAGGTCTATCAAGACCGTCTTAAGCACCAAAGGCGGAGAGATTTTGTGGCGAGCCTGGTGGCGGTGGGCCTCCTTGGGCGCGAACGAGTCGCTGCGGCAATCCAGGCCACCGTTCTTGCACTCCAGGCGTTCAGATGGGCTGGCACTGGCCGCGATCCGCGAAACGAGGTTGCACAGGTCAACCCAGGCGCTCCAGGTCCGGGGGGTAACGTCTGAGTTACCCGAGCACTCGACACACGCAATCGCGCGGCCACCCGAACCAGTGGCTGTGCGCTTGCCGATACCATCGCCCCAAGGCGTCACGCGCGGGAGTACCAGACACATGTATTCGATCTCTGCGAGTCCGTCCGGCGTTGCGGGTACGGCTGAGCACCCCGAGTTGACTGCCGCACCGAACCTCCCACCGGACACCTTTGCGCGGCTCTCGGAATTCCAGCAAGGCGCCGACGCCACGCTCAATTGGCTCGACGAATCGCCGGAATCTGCGCCAGCGCTCGGACTGATCTTTTCGCTCGTGAATCAGCGGGTGTCGTTCGACGATCTCTCAGCGCTCGACGACGACATCGTCTATCGGTTCGCCCGCCTCTTCGACGACCAGCCCGTGCTGGGCACCTACGTGCTGGCCTCTCTGCCCGCGCAAATCCGACATCGACTTCCCTGGGAATCCGTGAAAGCCATCGCTGAGCGAGCGCTAAGCGAACCGTCGTTGCGTAGCCTGTCCCGATCGCTGAATCGCGCTGGCGTCGAAATTCCGGAAAGTGCCAGACACGGCAGCGCATGGGGGAAGTACTTCACGCAATGGCGCGAGCAGATCATCGACTGGGCGCACGCGTTTCGGTGGGCAGGCTCGGGGCATACTGGAGAAGCACCCGATGAGCGAGCACTGCAAGCGTACGCAAAGGCGCACTGCCCTCGAGCGCCCGACATGAACTTCGGGCGAAGCGGCTGGACTGGCGTTGCCATCGCAATGCTTTACGGCTCGGCCATTGGCCACTCGCTCACCCGCGTCCCGCCGATCGGACCGAGGCCCCTCCTCGACATTCCGATCACCCCCGTCTTTCCGGCAGAACGCATCACCTCATGCGCAGGGTTGCCTCCCAACGGTACATCGACGCTCGGCAACGCCGACGTTCCTGCGTCAGATTTCTTCGATGTCAACGACCTGAGCAGCACCGTCCACGAGGCATGGCAGTGGCTATCGCACACGACGGTAGACATGGTCGAGCGTTTGATCCAAGCGTTCGACGCGCGGATGCCTCACGATCCACTCCGTTTTACCGGGACCCTCGCTGCATCGCTCGCCCCTACCGATCCGTCAGTTCCGGAAGATCCTTCCGGGCCGGACGATCACCCCGCTGAATTCGCCATCGCTACCTGGCGCGCACCGGACCCCGCTGCCTCGACCACCCGCCGCGATTTCTTCTCCATGTCGCCGGGACTCGACCAGCTCGCCATCGCGGCCAATAGCTGGCACAACCGTGGTTCCGAACATCGGGCGTTACACGTCAAGTTCGATCGATTGATGAACTTCTCCTCACTGCCAACCGAGGCAGAATTGTTTAACGCCACGATTTCGGCCGAACCGGATTTCGCTAGCCTCGATCAGCCCGATATCGTGTTCAGACGCCACAAGCCGGTACCGGGAAGTACTCGTCTGCGGGATGTGACTTACTGGAATCTTTTCGACGCCGCACGAATGATACGTTCGGGGTCACTTGACATTGATAACCCGCCCGAGGACGTCTATTTCGATGTATGTCAACGCACCCCGCAAGGCGCGATACAGGGAAATCCCACGCTCGTGAGCGCGCAACGCTTTCGGGCGGTCGTGACTCTCTGGACGGAAAAGTGCGATACGCAGGCAAAACAGACCTGGTCGATTCCCGAATCATTGCCGGGTCAACTCGACTCTGCCGTGACCATCGGGTCGCAAATCGCACTGGCACTAAGCGATCTGACCCTGGGCTATCGACAAGGACTGATTCCACATCGCGCGCTGCCTATGGTGCGAGACGTCCTGTCCCACTCGCCCCCATTCCACCCGGTCGGATCGCGTCCGACGTCGCGTCGGCTTCTCCTCAAGCTCACGCAAGGCAGCCGCGAACAGACATTGGTCCCCGCCGGTACTTTTGTCATTTTCGAGCGTCCACAAGACGGCTTGACCCTGCTCTATCTGATGGGCGACGCGCAAGCGTGGCGTGCCTTTGCCTCCCCGAAGACGTTGTCGCAGGCCATCGAAAAGAATGTCGGTGGTCTGCGAGACACGCTGCTCGAACGGCTGCCACAATCCGTCGTCGCTGCGGGACTGACCGACGCCCCGCCTATCGCGTTAAGCCCCGTCACGCACGCCGATCCCATACGGATGGCCAACCGAGCCACGCTTGACGTCATGCGCGCCGACGCCCCGCTGAAAACCGTGGCTGTCACAACTGGCCACAGGATCAGGCAATACACGAACTGGTTGAGTGGCTCTTCCACCTCGGCCGTGGAAGAGGCACTCGACAAAGCGAGGCTCGCGCGTATCGATGCGGGCCTTCCGGCAACGCGGCACAGTGCCGTGATCTCACTGGCGCAGATCGACAGCATCCGCCACATTCAGACGCTTCGCGCGCAGTTGTCGACAGCCATGCCGGACGTCCATCGCATGGCACGGGACTTTGCAAGAAGCGTGCTGAATCGCTCCGGTCTCAGCAACACCGACCCGGACACGTTGTACGTGCGCATCGAGGGCTCACCCGCCCCGATTTCCGTCACATCGGCCACACTCTACAAACTGCGGGTGCCCGACGCCATCGCGACAGGCCCACTCCTCAGACGCTCGCCTGAAGGAACGCTGCGACCTGAAACGCAAGATTGGGCGTCTGACAGCCCATTCCCGGACGCTGCCGCCATCGTCGGCAAGCTGGCCGATGGCCCCCCGGAAAAGACTATTTACGACGCCCTTGAGCATTTCTGGTCGACATCGCGCAACACGGTTCGCCAAGTGCTCAAGAGCGAGTTCATTGCGCAGGTCTGGCTGCAACGCGCGAGCGGCGTACTCTCGGTCGAAGCGCGGCATCTGGCGGCGCGTATCGCGGGTCCGATCGACCTGAATCGTTTCTACGAGATACAGCTCTCTCACGAGATTATTTCGCCGAGAGTCAAGCGGGAATGGCTGCAGGTAAAGGGGCACAATTCCGCACTGATGGTTGTCTGGGCCGAAGGTCGGCCATCGATGCTTCTGATTGCCGCATATCCCGACGGACCGCAAGTTCGCGGTTTTGAAAGCCGGGCGAAGCTTGAAGACTGGTTTCATCAGCAAACAGCCGACGACGACGCTCGCCGCCAGCTTGCCAGCGGCTTTAGTCCGCCGTCGCTCGACGACGAATGGCTTGTCGACGCAAAGCTCGATGCGGTAGGACAACCCGTGCCGAGCGAGTCCGACACCTTCACCTTACTAACTTCGGTATACGAAGCGCGATCGCCACACGGTGTGTTGGCACCCGAGCCTACCCCCCATCGTCGGTTAGTACTCAAGGCCATGGACTATCTGGCGAAACTGGATCTGGCGGTTGGCTTCGCATCGTGGGCGTTTCCCTCCGTGCAACCGGTCGGCGCTGCCATCTCCATGGCCGACTTCAGTGTCGGCGTCGTCGGCGAAGGCGTAGCACTTCTGACCGGAGATAAGAATCTGCACTCGCAGGCGTGGCAATCCATGCTCTCGGCGGTCGTAGCGCAAGGTGCCGTGGCCGCGCGGTTTCCGGCGCTCTCATTCATCACAGGCTCACGCCGATTCAACTACTACGTTTCGCAACCGCCCGTTTTCGGTGAAGAGCTCATCCTGGGTTTGCATCGCGCCGACGGACGCCTGTACGCCGCCATCGATTCGTCGACGCGCGCTTATGTCGAGTTTGACAGCACGATCGGCCACTTTCGCCTGATTCCACCCGCCGGTTCGGCTGCAACGGCGTCCGATGCCCTTTACATGCGACTGGGATCCGAGGGACGGTGGCACGTGACAACATCGGCCGATTTGCTCCAGTCGGGGCTGGAGGAGCCGACAGTCGGGTGGCGTATCGATCAACATTTTCTGGAGCGCTACGATGGCTGGCGCAACAGACACAACCCGCTGTTCGAGAATGCCATGCGCGCGTACTCGGATACCGTATCGCAGCGCACAAGCCCCGTTGGCGTGACCGTTTCGGATCTACGTCTGCTCAAGCTGGAATTCATCGATCGCACGATACGAACCCCGGAAGCGTTGGGCACACTGGCCGGTCGGATCAACGAACTGCAGAATGCCGTCGATGCCGCAGCGACGATCTCCGTCGCCCGACTGCCGTCACAGGCAAGAGAGGTCGGCGCGCTCTATGTGCCGATCACGCAGCGTTTTCGCCACTATCTCAGCCATCTGCGCACTGGTTTGCTGCGAGCCTCCGCAGTCGGGGCATATTACGGCCGCGCCGATTCCGTCGCGCATCAATTCAATGCGTATGCGCAACTGTCTCCATCGGTTTCGGAAGTCTTTTCGCAGGATCTCGCTGTGCTGGGCATCGGTGACATTCCCTACCTTCCCGGGCCGCCCAATTCCTTGGTCGGCGCCTCCGTCGAGGCCCTTCTCGAAGGCGCGCAGGACACGACGCGTATGTTCGAGATTACGGCGGGAAGCCGCACGCTTTTGCTTGGCCGACGACTGTCGTCCACCGGCCATTCTCAATACGTATTCATGGACCCGGCCGTGGGAATCGTCACTCACTCAGACCGTGAAGAATTGATGCATCTGGTGGACACACATCTGCAAGACGTTGTGTCGGAATACGGAATCGCCATGAATGAAGCGGGCACCTATGCGCTAGAAATCGCCGAGATCGACGCCCGGACGTTAGGCGACATGCCATTGTTCCGCGACATCGATCTATATGTGCCGGTGCGCGAGGCGTTCAGGATCTAGCGACAGCACCCCACCGGTGCGTGCTCTCGCCTGGTTCAGGCGGCTTCGCGCGACGCGACTGTCGACGACGACAGGTGAAGCATTTCGTGAAGGGATTCTGCGTTGGCATCGGCAAACACCTCGCCGACGAGCAGCACACTGGGTTGGGAGGCGTCGAACCATGCCGCAGCGAGGCCCTGCGCCAACTCACCGAGACCGAGTAAGACACGGCGCTCGCGCACCGTGGTTGCGGCTTCGACAATGGCCACTGGCGTGGTGGCGGGTTTGCCTGCCGCGATCAGTTCTGCGGCAATGCGTTGTGCGGCGTCGCGGCCCATGTAATACACGAGCGAATCGGCCGACGCTTGCGTCGCGATCTCCGCCGAATCGGGCGCACGGCTCTGCGTGACGAACGCCACACTGCGCGAGACACCGCGCAACGTGAGCGAGCGGCCGAGCGTCGCGGCACTCGCCAGCGCCGCCGTGATGCCCGGCACCACTTCCACTTCGATACCCGCAGCTTCAAGCGCGCGCAGTTCTTCGTCCGCGCGACCGAACAACATCGGGTCGCCGCCCTTCAGGCGGACAACCACCCCGTGCGTACGTGCGTGATCGATCAACTGCTTATTGATGAACTGCTGGGCGCTGGAGAGTTTGCCGCAGCGTTTGCCCACCGCGACAAGCTTCGCCTGCGGGCACAGGGCGAGCATGTCCGGCTCGACCAGTGCGTCGTGAAGTACCACATCGGCCTGTGCGAGCAAACGCGCACCGCGCACGGTGATCAGGTCCGCGGCGCCGGGACCGGCACCGACCAGATACACCTTGCCCGGGAGCTGGGCGGATTTCGGTTGCGTCGTCGTCATGATGCTGCCGTCGTTCAGTGGGCCGACACCGGCGCGGTCTTGGCGCGCCATGTGCCTGCAATGCGAGAAAGAGTGTCGCCGAGGGTCGGCGCGTCAGGCCGCCAGTGCGCGAATCATGCCTGCCGCCACGGTGTGATGCGTCGCTTCGTCGATCAGTACGAACGCGCCCGTTGCCGGGTTGGCGTCGTACGTGTCGGCGGCCACCGGCTTTTGCAAGCTGAATTGCACGCGGCCGATGTCGTTCATGGCGAGCGTCGTCTTGTCCGTGCCGTGCGAGAGCGTGCTCACGTCGAGCACCGTGTCCACGCTGCCGACCTTCACGTACACCGTGCTGGTCGCCTGTTTGAGCAGATACTTGCGCTGCGGGGCGAGAGCGTCTTCGTCGAACCAGCAGACGTCGGCCGCCAGCTTGCGCGACGGTTCCAGCACCGAGTCCGCGCTCACGAAGGTATCGCCACGCGACACGTCCACATCTTCCGTCAGACGAATCGTGACGCACTGACCGGCAAACGCTTCTTCGAGCAGCCCACGCGGGCCGACGATCTCGGCAACCGTCGCGCTACGACCTGCGGGCAGCACGCGCAGCGTCTGACCCAGACGCACCGCGCCCGATTCCACTCGGCCCATATAGCCACGGAAGTCGTCGGCATGCGAGCCGTCCTGACGCGCGACCAGTTGCACCGGGAAGCGCAGTTCGCCGCCCGTTTGCGCGACCGGCAGCGATTCGAGCATGTCGAGCAGCGGCTCGTCCTGATACCACGGCATACGCTCGCTCGCGTAGACGATGTTGTCGCCCTTGAGCGCCGACACCGGCACGAAGCGTACGTCCTGCAATCCCAGACGCTGTGCGAGCTCCAGATAAGCCGCACGAATCGCGTTGAACGCCGTTTCGCTGTAGTCGATCAGGTCCATCTTGTTGATGGCGACGATCACGTGCTGCAAGCCCAGCAGCTTCACGATAGCGCTGTGACGCTTAGTTTGCGCGAGCAGTTCGGTCTTGCCCTCGACTTCGCTCACACGCGTGGCGTCGACCAGAATGATGGCGGCGTGCGCCGTCGACGCACCCGTGACCATATTGCGGGTGTACTGCTCGTGCCCCGGAGTGTCGGCGATGATGAACTTGCGGCGCGCGGTCGTGAAATAGCGATAGGCGACGTCGATGGTGATGCCCTGCTCACGTTCGGCTTCGAGGCCGTCGGTCAGCAGCGAGAAATCGATGTCTTCGCCTGCGGTGCGCTTGTGCTTGGCGCGTGCGAGCGCGGAGAGCTGGTCGGTCAGCACCGACTTGCTGTCGTACAGCAGGCGGCCGATCAGCGTGCTCTTGCCGTCGTCGACGCTGCCCGCGGTGATGAAACGCAGCACGCCGAGGTCTTCCTGATGCGGGGTGAGGCTCATGATCTCTTCAACTCGATTGCTTGGCCCCTGAGCGACAACGTAGGTCGTGGGTCGCTCAGGTGGGCCGATGTTCTTTCGATAGGGTCTGACGGTGGCGACAATGAATGCGCGCGTCTTAGAAATAACCCTGCTTCTTGCGCTGCTCCATGGCCGCTTCCGATGCCTGGTCGTCCATGCGCGTGGCGCCACGCTCGGTGATGTCGGTCACGGCCGTCTCGGCGATGATCTCCACCGGGCTCGACGCGACGCTGGCCACCGGGCACGTGCAACTGATGTCGCCGACCGTACGGAAGCGCACCGACGCCAGTTCGCTCGACTCGCCGTCCTGCTTCGGCGTGAGCGGCGTGACCGGCACAAGCAGGCCGTTGCGGCGCACGATTTCGCGCTCATGCGAGTAATAGATCGACGGCAGATCGAGGTTTTCGCGGGCGATGTATTGCCACACATCCAGCTCAGTCCAGTTCGAGATCGGGAACACGCGCAGATGCTCGCCCTTGTGCAACCGGGCATTGAACAGATGCCACAGTTCCGGACGCTGAGCCTTCGGGTCCCACTGACCGAACTCGTCGCGGAACGAGAAGATGCGCTCCTTCGCACGGGCCTTCTCTTCGTCGCGGCGCGCACCGCCGATCATGGCGTCGTAACCGTACTCGTCGATGGTCTCGAGCAGCGTGACGGCCTGCGCGGCGTTGCGCGAATCCGTTTCGCGACGCAGACGCACCGTGCCACGTGCAATCGAATCTTCCACATGACCGACGACCAGCTCAGCACCGAGCGCCTTCGCGTGACGGTCGCGGAACTCGATCACTTCCGGATAGTTATGACCGGTGTCGATGTGCACGAGCGGGAACGGCAGTTGCGTCTTGCGCCCCGGGCCGAGGCCGAAGGCCTTGAGCGCGAGATGCAGCACCACGACCGAATCCTTGCCGCCCGAGAACAGCAGCGCGGGCTTGCGGCACTCCGCCACGACCTCACGCAGGATGTACATCGATTCGGCTTCGAGCCAGTCCAGATGATCCATTCGCGAGCCATTGGCCTGCGCGACTTCGTGCATCGCACCCATAGTGTTCCCTTCCTTGACGATTCCGAGTTTTCCGAGATTCGGCTTGCGACGATGTGCAGCTGCGCGATGGCGCTCGCGGTCACACCGTCATATGTCTTTGCCCGTATCAGTTCGACTGCACCGACACCGGGATCTTGCTCAGGTTGCCCGCGTGCAACCCGCATTCCTTGCTGTCGCGCGACTCCCACCACCAGCGCCCTGCCCGGCTGTCTTCACCGGGGCGGATGGCACGCGTACACGGCTCGCAACCGATGCTCGGGTAGCCGCGTGCGTGCAGCGGGTTGACCGGCACGTCGCGCGCGGTGAGGTAGGCCCAAACCTGTGCTTCCGTCCAGTCGAACAACGGGTTGTACTTGGCGATGCCGCGAGCGTCGTCCTGTTCCGCGAAGGCCAGTTCGCCGCGCGTCACCGACTGTTCGCGACGCTGACCGGTGAGCCACGCGTCGGCGTCGGCGAGCGCACGGCCCAGCGGTTCGACCTTGCGGATCTGGCAGCAGGCTTTACGCAGGTCCACGCTTTCGTAGAAGGCGTTCGCGCCGTGATCGGCGACGTACTTTTCGACCGCGTCGACTTGCGGCGCGTACTGCGCAACGTCATAGCCATAACGCGCCTTGATCTTGTCGAGCATGCCGACGGTCTCGTCGTGCAGGCGTCCGGTATTGAGCGTGAAGACGGTAATCGGCAGTTGCTGGCGCAGAATCACGTGCGTGATGAGCATGTCTTCGGCGGCAAGGCTGCTCGCGAACTTCACGTTGCGATGCGCGCTTGCAATGCGGGCGAGGCGCTCGGCCAGCACGGCTTCCATTTCGTCGAGCAGCGCCATGTCCTGATGCTCGGCATCGGCCACGGTCGACGGCACTGCAGCCGGGGCGGGTTCCCAGCGGGATTCGTTTCGCATCTCGCGAACTCCTTGTTTTGTGTGGGGTGTCAGCCGACCAGCTTCACTGCCGCGAGCGTGAGCGTCGCCGCCAGCGCCCCGCGCACGATGCGCTCGGGCAGATGACGGGTGAGCTTCGCGCCCAGCCAGATCCCGGGCAGGGAGCCGATCAACAGACTGCCGAGCAGTGCCCAGTGCACCGTCTCGAGCCAGATATGGCCCAGCGCCGCGATGGCCGTCAGCGGCACCGCATAGGCGATATCCGTACCGGCGACTTCGGCCGGTTCCAACTGCGGGTACAACATCAGGATCAGCGTTGCGCCAACCGCGCCTGCGCCAATCGAGGAAATCGTCACGAGTACACCGATGACCGCGCCCACCACGACGGTGGCGATCGTTTGCGCACGGCCCGTCAGTTGCCAGTTGGGATGTGCGCGCAATGCGGCCAGCAATTTGGCGCGGAACAGCAGCGAGAGCACAGTCAGCAGCACCGAGGCGGCAATCGTCAGTTTGATGACGTGCAGCGTCGACTCGTCGATACCGCCAAGGCGCTTGAGGAACAGGATCGTGACCAGCGCCGCAGGCAGTGCGCCCACCGTGAGTCGGCGCACGATATGCCACTTCACATGACCGTGCGACCGGTGCGCCACCGTCCCGAAACTCTTGGTGATGGCGGCAAAGGCGAGGTCCGTACCCACCGCGACGGGGGCCGCGTAACCCAGCAGCAACGTCAGCAACGGCGTCATCAGCGAACCGCCGCCTACACCGGTCAGGCCGACCAGCAGGCCGACGCCAAATCCGGAAAGGGGTTCGAGCCACAGCGACATGGATGACGTTCCTGGTGGGTCCTAAATGCCTGTAGGGAATAACGTTATCGAAACAGTGGCACCCACTGTAATGAAAAGGCTATATACTTCAAACGAATTAAAAATTGTTTGTATATTTTCTAAAGTTATACAAATGAACCTGCATCAGTTCCGTTTCGTGCGCGAAGCCGTCCGCCAGAATTTCAACCTGACGGAAGCCGCCAAAGCGCTATTTACCTCCCAGCCGGGCGTCTCCAAAGCCATCATCGAGCTTGAAGAAGAGCTTGGTGTGGACATCTTTGCCCGTCATGGGAAGCGCATCCGTAACCTGACCGAGCCCGGTCGCATCATTTTCGAGTCCGTCGAGCGGATCCTGATGGAGGTGGAAAGCCTCAAGCGGATCGGCAAGGACTATGCCGCTCAGGATCAGGGCAGCCTGACCATCGCCACCACTCACACGCAGGCGCGCTACTCGCTGCCGCACGCCGTGGCCGAGTTCAAGCGGCGCTATCCGAAGGTGCGTCTGTCGATCCTGCAAGGCAGCCCGACGCAGATCGCCGAGATGGTGCTGCACGATCAGGCCGATCTGGCCATCGCCACGGAAGCCATCGCAGGCTATAAGGATCTGGTGTCGCTGCCGTGCTATCAATGGCAGCACGTGGCCGTCGTGCCCCCCGATCACCCGCTGTTGCAACTGCCGTCGGTGGCCATCGAGGATCTGGCGAAGTACTCGCTGATTACTTATGACCCCCAATTCGCCGGTCGCGCCAAGATCGATCAGGCGTTTGCGCTGCGGCACGTGGAGCCGGACATCGTGCTCGAAGCCATCGACGCCGACGTCATCAAGACGTACGTCGAACTGGGACTGGGCGTGGGGATTCTGGCGGGTGTGGCGTTCGACCCCGAGCGCGACCGCAATCTCCGGGCGATTCAGGTGGGGCATCTGTTCGGGACGAACGTGACGCGCGTCGCCCTCAAGCAAGGCGCTTATCTGCGCGGATATGTTTTCACGATGGTTGAGCTGCTTTCACCGATTCTGACCCGCAAGCTGGTTGAACAGGCCTTGCGGGGGGAGCATGAGAGTTACGAGCTTTGAGGCGAATCAGTAGACGCGTTTGACCTCTCGTCGTTCTGCCGCTTGAATCTCTCCATCGATCCACTGGCTGGGATCACGTAACACGCCGACCTTCTCTCGGAGTTTATTCAACTCAGTGCGATCCATCTGGTCCGTCGGATTCATTAGCGAGCGTACTCCAGCGGCCCCGCTTGGGGAGCGTGCACCGAGCTTTTCCTGAAACAGCACCTGCAAGCACTGGACCTTCTCGAACTTGGGCATCGAGAGGAGCGGCTTATGGAGCATGTGCGGGATGCGCTGATCGTGCAGCATGCGATTGATGCTCTCCACATTGTGGATGGTTTTCGTGTCGAAGGCATCGAACTGGTAGCCCTTGGTGCTGATATTGCGCAATGCTTTGAACATCGCCTTGAATGAGCTTGTCGTCACGTGCCCATCGCTATTGAGTGCGTCTGTCATGACACTGCTGTGGATGACTTGCTTGGCATCGTCGATTTGTTGTGCAAAGGTCGGCGTTTGTTGGGAAAAGATTCGCATAGGTTGGGGGATGTCGGAATCGAAGTTGGACGGTTTGCGAGCCCCGTCCCGTGGCACCGACTGTCATCGGGTCGCTCGCAACAGGGCTGCGCGCTGTCACAGACCCGCCCCTTCTTTGCGGTGTTCCTCGCCGGAGCTAACGAGTGTCGATTCGGGAAACGCCCTCGTTTCTTGGGTCGAAAATCGAAATCCGTGATCGCTATTCAAGAGGCAGAGGCACTACATCCGAAGTAGGGCACCGGTCGTGCGTCACTCGATCCGATCTAGCGATGCGCTGCCCGCGCCCTGCCGCTAGAACGCTTCGTTGATCTGAAAGTAGGCGCCTCGCGTCTGGCGGCCGAAGCCCACGTCGAAGCGCACATTCACGCGCGGCTTGAATTCGAAGCGATAGCCGACCCCGCCGTTGGGCAGCCAGTGCGCAGAGGCCAGATCGCCCGGCCGGTTAGCAATCGCGCCCGCACCGACCCACGCGACGATGCCGTGCCGTCCTACGAGATGCATCCGGTATTCGACCTGCGCCGTGAGCATGTTGCGGTCGCGGTATTGCCCCAGAAAGTAGCCACGCATGTGCTTGCCGTCGCCAAACGTCGGCATCATGCTCCACGGCACATCTCCCCAACTGAACTTCCCATAGACGTCGAACGCCAGCACATCGCGCTGGCGAAACTTCGTGTAGTGGTCGTACGCCCATTCGAACGACTCGAACGATGTGCTGCTGCCGAAGGCGCGCCGGTAGACGGTGGTCGTGAGCGATAGCGCCTGTCCTTTGTACGGGTTGGGGATGAAGTCGCGTGTGTCGTAAGAAAAGTTAGCGCTCAGACCGATGCTGCGCACATACGGCCCGATGGGGTCCGTCACGAAAGCACTCGCGTCGCCCTTGTCGCGATTCACGGCGGAATCGAAGTGGGCGTCGACACCGAATCCGCCGTAGGCGCTCGGCCACAGCCGCCACAGAAAGGTCGGACGCACAAAGGCACTGCGTTTGGTGTACTTCTCGCGGTTGTCGTCGTTGCTCGCACGGTCGTAGCCGATGCCCCAGTACTGGGTGGGCATGTTCACCACCGCGCCTGCGATAACGAAGCGGAAGCTGTCGTCGGTGAAGAACGTGGTGTTGTCGACACCGATGCCGAACGCGCCGGTCGTCGTGCCGAAGCCGTGAAGTGTCAGCGTGGAGAGTTGGGTGGTCGGTAAGGCGTCGCGCGTCTTATATAGACCGACAGCGGCCGCGCCGATGCCGAAGCCCATCTCGGGGTTGTAGAACGGCCCCGGCATGACGCCCCAGTCCATGCCGTGACTGACGTCCACCTTGTCTGCCGCGCCCAGCTTCGCGAGCAGGCGGTCGAGCCAGCCTTGTTGTGCGGCAGGCGGTGTTTCTGCGGCCGTCGTCGGCGTCTGGGCGAACGCTAGTCCACTTTGCGTGATCGTGACGACCACCGCCCACGTCAGGAAAGCGCGCAGCGCCGGTGTTCGTCTCACGATGAATGCCGGGGCGCGCATCAGAATCTCAGGAAGGCGGTGAGGATCACGTCGCTACGGTTGTAGCCGTAGCCGAACTCGGCGAGCAGGCCAAACCGCTTGCTCGCCGCCCAACTCACTCCGACCACACCGCTCCAGCTTCCCGTGACCGACTGATCGATCTGATAGTCGAGCCGTTGCGTCTGACCGCCTGCGGCTTCGATCGGCACGTCGAAGTGGCCTGTGATCACGGCGCGCGTGCGAAACCACGTCGCGCCGACGTAGGGGGTGAGAATGCCCGCCGATCCGAGATGGAAGTTCCAACCGATGCGCGGTGAAATGTTCCACGAATGGATGAGGGAGTCGGACATGGAGATGTCCGAGACCGTGTACGTCACCGGCAGCGAGAAAAACAAATTGCCGTAGGTGCCGACCAAAGTGAATCCGCCGCCGTACGTGTGTCCGCTGTAGTCGGCATGCGCCGTCGGAAGCTTGATCGGGTTCGCGCAATTCGGTGGCGGACGCCGTCCCGCACATCCGATGTTCAGTCCGAAAAACTGTTCAAGTGCCGTGAGCGACGAGAAGCCGATATTGATGTCGCCGCCGCCGCGCACGTTGCCGACGATGCCGTACACGTTCATGAACGGAAACAGCCACGCGCCGAGCTGAAACTGGTTCGACTGACTGCGAATGCGCGACTGATCGAACTGCACAAAGTCTGCCGAGCGCAGGCCATTGCCGTTCGCGCCGACCATCAGGTTGCTGAGTTGATACCGCTGCGTGCCGTTGAAATACGAGTAACCGACGTCGTAGGGATTCGGCAGGTCGTATCCCCGGTCGACAACGCGCTGCGCGAAGAACGGCAGCGCACGGTCCCAGTGTTTCGGTGCGGCGGGTGACGATGGCGTGGCGTCCGGCGAGGCTGCGCCACTCGACGATGCCGACGCGTTTGCGGCCGCCCTGTCCTCCGGAGTGCCTGCGACACCCGACGATGGCGAAGGCGATGCGCTCTCGCCCGAGGGCGTGGCCGTCGGCCCGATCACGCCGCGATACCATCCGCGCCGCGCTGCCACATCGCCACCGGCGTCGGACGTCGGCGCGACCATCGTCGCCCCCGTCGCCCCTGCGCTCCAGGCGGCGGCATCGCGCATCACGCCGACAAGGCATGCGAACGCTCCTGCAACGACCCACCAACGTCTCGCGCTACGCCACGTTTCCATGAATGTGCCCTGCTCTCGAAAGCTGGTTGTCTGGACGGTCCGTCGTCAGCGCCAATCGCTGCCGACCTGAATGTAGAAAGCGTTCTCCCCTTTGCTGTGGGCGACGTCGATGCCGACGGCCAGACCCAGCTTGGCGGCGATGAGATAACGAAATCCTGCGCCGACGCTAACAACGGCATCGGCCTCGGAGAAGGACTTCCACTTGCCCCACGCGCGTCCTGCGCCGCTGAATCCCAGCACCGACCAGCGCGGCGTAACGTTCCAACGAACCTCGGCTTCGACCATCGCCGCGTTCTGGTCCTGATATCGCCCTTGCTGCACGCCGCGCAGCTTCACGTAGGGCTGCGCGTAGAACGGCGTGTCGCCCGCCGAGAAGCGGCCGTCGAGGCGCAAGCCGAGCACCCAATCGCGTGCGAGCGGCAGCCATGTGTAGCCGCGTCCGTTATAGGTCTCGAACGATTGCGAACTGCCCGCCCACGGGCGCGCGGCTTGAAGTTCAAGCTCCATATAGCTGCCGCGATTCGGGAAGAACATGTTGTCGCGCGAGTCGTAGTCGATCACCAGACCGACCTTGCCGATGCGGCGCTGTGCATCGGGCATGCCGACCTCCTGCGCAACCTGTCCCGTGAAGTGCGTGTTCGAATCGAAATAGGTGTAGCGCGGCCCGATGTACCAATGGGACTGTCCGATGCGAAACAGCACTTGCTGCACAAGCAACCAGCCGTTTAGCTGGTAGGAACGCGGCGAGTTCGACAGACCGTAGTAGTCCGTCTTCATGTTCACTTTGGCGATTCCACCGAGATAACGGATGGCGTCGCCACCCCACGTATGGAAGTGCATGAGGCCCGCCCCCCATGTCCCGTTTTCGGTGTACATGCCGCCAACGGCGGTGATGTTCGGGGGTGTCATGACGCCGGTTTCTTTTGCGTTTCTCGCGGCGTCCGCCATCGATTCCGAAAAGAACAGCAGCCCGACACCGCCGCCGTATCCAATGGCCGGTTCCGTGATGATCATCGGGACGGGTAACGCGCCACGATGATTCAGCAGGAAATCGCTGGCATCGAAATCACCGTCGTCCTTTGAATGCCAGGACACTTTTTCTTTAGTGGGTTCGGTTGAGGTGCCGGGCTTCTCGGGTGCAACAGCCTGATCGGCCTGTTTGGCCGCAGCTGTGCCATTCGATGTTTGCGCGCTAACGGACGTCGTTGCGGTGGCAATACACAGCGCTAGTACCGCAGTCAGGTTTCGCTGAAGGGCACCATGCGTCACGTAGCCGGGCATCGTCTTGCGCCCCCTCCCCCACGACAGTCTCTGCATTGGCTGCTCGCTCTCCGGAAACGAGAATGAAATTCAGCGATATTTAATTCTCAAAAACCTCAAACACTTTGAGCACAGTAATTTTAATTACCAATTAATTACTCAATTAAATTAGCTTTCAATAAAACACTAAAACAATTAACGAACCTTAGTCAAAACTAATTTTTAAATTTTCGATAACCGCCGGTAGTTGAACGATTGATTGGGTTCGTGGGGCGATTGAGGCAGGGCGATGAGCGGCTCACGACACGAATCGGGGAGTATTTTTCCGTGCTGGTCTGACGCAGACGGTGCGGTATGCTTACGCGATTCGACCAAAAGGAGACCTCATGCGCTCACCTCTTCGCGGCATCCGCCTGTCGGGTGTTTTGCTTGCTCTGACGTCATCCGGCGTGGTGACGGCGGCCCGTGCCGACCTGACCGTTGGCATCGACCTGTCCTCGACGGGGCCGGCGGCCGCTATCGGTATTGCCAGCAAGAACGCCATGCAGCTTTGGCCTGACCAGATCGGCGGCCAGAAGGTGCATTACATCTTTCTGGACGACGCCTCCGATCCCGGCACGGCGGTGAAAAACACGCGCAAGCTCATCAGCGAAAACAAGGTGGACGTGATCGTCGGCCCGAACATCACGCCGAGCGCGCTGGCCATGCTCGACCCGATCTCCGAAGCGGAAACGCCGATGATCACGCTGATCGGTTCGGCGGTGGCCGTAGAGCCGCAGGACGCCAAACGTCGCTGGGCCTTCAAGATGGCGGCCAACGATTCGGCTATGGCTGACGTGATGACGCGTTACATGGCCAACCACGGCGTGAAGACGGTCGGATTCATCGGCTTTGCAGACGCCTATGGCGATAGCTGGCTGAAGGAATTCTCGAAGTTTGCCGCGCTGCGCAAGTTGCAGATCGTGGCGCAGGAACGCTTCAACCGGACCGACACGAGCGTGACCGGGCAGGCACTGAAGCTGATGTCGGCGAAGCCGGACGCCATTCTGGTGGCGGGTTCAGGCACACCGGCGGCCCTACCGCAGCGCACACTTCAGGAGCGCGGCTACACGGGCAAGATTTATCAGACGCACGGCATTGCGACGTACGACTTCGTTCGTGTCGGTGGTAAGGATGTCGAGGGCACCCTGTTCCCGACGCAGCCGGGCGTCGTCGCCAAGACCCTGCCGGACGGACATCCCGCCCGCAAGGCGGCGCTCGCGTTCACGAAGAAGTACGAAGCGAAGTACGGCGTGGACACCGTGACCCAATTCGCAGCGGATGCTTACGGCGTATGGGATCTGCTCAACGACGCGGTGCCGCGTGCCGCCAAGGTCGCGG
Organism: Pandoraea sp. NPDC090278; assembly: GCF_044772185.1. Taxonomy (NCBI): domain Bacteria; kingdom Pseudomonadati; phylum Pseudomonadota; class Betaproteobacteria; order Burkholderiales; family Burkholderiaceae; genus Pandoraea; species Pandoraea sp. NPDC090278. Next base: position 396,856 of record NZ_JBIVYJ010000005.1, read on the forward strand.
CGCCGGGCACGCCCGCGTTCCGTGTGGCATTGCGCGACGCGCTTGAGTCGACGCATAACCTCGCGATTCCCAACGGCATCATGAATCTGAGCCCGCAGGACCACGTCGGTCTTGATCAGCGCGCCGGGGTGATGGGACAGATCAAGAACGGCAAGTTCGTCTACGTCTCCGACTGATATAGGGCAACAGCACGACTGCCGACGGTGCCAAGCCTGAGGTTTGGCACCGTCGGTGACGCAAAGCTGCCGAAGCGGGCTTGTGGCGGGAGAAAATTTCGGTCATAATCTCGCCTTCGTCCGGTGAGCCATCAGGTTTATCGAACGACTCACGCTGCGACACCGCTCGGTGCCCGCACACCCGCCCAGGTGGTGAAATTGGTAGACGCAGGGGACTCAAAATCCCCCGCCGCAAGGCGTGCCGGTTCGATTCCGGCCCTGGGCACCAAAGCTTTTCCAAGACATCCGGCGATTCCGCCCTGCTCCGCAATTCATTGTTTGCTCCGCAATTCGGTTATTTCGTCGGCTCGACTTTGTCGCCGAGACGGTCGCGCACGTAATGCTCGGTCATTACCAAAGAGCGGTGACCAAGTTGCTTTTGGGCCTTTCGAATATCTCCCGTTGACTCTGCTTTGTCGGCACCGGCTTTGGCCCGAAGGTCGCGAAACTGGAATGCATCCTTCGCAATACCGGCAGCCTCGCGAGCCGCATCGAATCGAGTTCGCAAGCCCCGACGCGTCAAAGCCTAACGCCGACGTGATCGTCGCTTGCTGCTTGCGACGCGAACGAATTCGTTCGAGAACTTCCCCAAACCTCCCCCCGTATCGAAATGCGAATGCGCATGCCTGTCGTACCTTGCTGGATACACAATAGGCCGTCGCGGATATTCTTTTCGTCAAACCTCAGCGTATCGGCCGGCCGCTGCCCCGTGAGATACGCCAAATCCATCGCGTCGCGTATACGAACTTCCTCGCCAATACGAATGATGCGCTGAGCCTCCTCATACACATCTCGATACAGATCGGTGTCTTCCGATCTCCGAACCAGTACTCCCATCTCGTAGTTATTGATCTGACCAAACTCGGACAGGTTCAGGCTCGTAACGACGCACAACTCCTCGCTCATGTAGCACTTGGCATGCAGGTTTTTGCAGTAGCTGGTGCGAACATAGGTAAGCCCTTTGAGCCATTCGATTTCCGGCGGCTGCAACTCGCTCTTGCCATAGACCAACCTCACGTCAATTTTCAGGCGGTTCTTATCTGCAAGTAGCTCCTTTATTCGATCATTGAGCTTGAGGAATGGACTGATCAGAATTACTCGATCAACGGCCCCTTTGATCAATTCCTCAAGAAAATAGTTTGTCGCACTGGTGTTTAAAAATTTTGCCACCTAATCCCTCGCTGAGGCAAATTACGGGGGGCGCTAAATGGTCCATAGCAAGTGCTTGTGTATATCGCCGAAAATCATCAACGGCCCACCGCATGAGATGCGGCCGTCTTCAAAATTACCTCACCAATTTCGGCTTTGCTCCGGGCTTTGGTGAGTGAGGTATGTAGTACGGGCTGAACAATCGTTCCGTCGCCACCATCGCCTCCGCAAAAGTATCGAAGTAGATTGCATGGCCAGGGTCCGATACATGCGCCCGATGGATTTCTCTCTCTTCCTCATCCCACGCGTAGCCGAGGTAACGGGCATGCGCATGAAACCAAATCACGTAGCCCTTACGAGGAAATGCGGGCGGCAATGTCGCCAGTCGCCGCTTGTCATTGGGCGCGTCGGTCTTCTTGGTCGGGCCAACATCGTGTGCGGCGTGCTGCCGCGTTCGCTTGCGTCTGTCACGGTGCCTCCACTTGGATAGGAATAGTTCACTGAGGGACGTAACTCATCATGTCAGGCGAACAGATACTTGCGTTTCAGCAACTTCCGATAAATTTTTCGGCTAAACGGCCAATGCGCCAAAATACCAAAGACGGCGACCTGAGTTCTGGAGAGGGGAAGGGTACGTTATTTGATAACTATTGATAAGCATGCTAGAGTGACCACTAACCTAGCTAACTCCAATCGGAGAGAAACCATGATCAGTGCTGAACTCGGGCGCTCGCTTGAGGAGTACGTCGCCGAACTGGTGAAGCGGGGCCGTTATGGCTCGAAGAGTGAGGTGTTGCGGGAGGGCGTTCGTCTGATTCAGGACCGTGAGTCGCAGCTTGCCGCGCTGGATGCTATGGTTGAGAAGGGCATTGCAGACGCCGCAGCAGGTAAGGGCCAGCCAGCCGCCGATGTGTTCGACCGCCTTGAGAAGAAGTATCAGGCAAAGGTGGACGACGAGGGATGATCGTTCACTTATTGCCCGAAGCCATCGTAGACCTTGAGACCGTTGGTGACTACATCGCGCTGGACAACCCGCGCCGCGCCGTAACATTCATTCAGGAATTGCGGGACAAGTGTTTGAGCCTCACAGACATGCCGTACGCCTTCCCCGTCGTGCCGCGCTATGAGCGCCTCGGTATCCGACATCGCGTCTACGGCAACTACCAAATCTTCTATCGTGTGGTCGAGTCGGACGAGCGCATCGACATCGTCCACATCCTGCACAGCGCACGAAATTACGCGGCGATTCTGTTTCCCTGACGGCATCTGTCGAAGTGCCGAGGATGGAGGAGTGGCGCGGCGCATGCCCTCAACAGCTCCCTAAACATCCCCAATAAACCGCTGGAATCACACCGCGCCGAGCCGCATTCTTGCGCAAATCTACGCGCGGATAACCATTAAGGGTCTGACGTCCGAGAGGCTCGTACTTCCCCTCGCAAGAGAGAATCGGAGCCCGCAGGTCACCATGGCGCGACTTGAAGCGCAGCACCGTCGCAGCATTGACTGTCGCTCCGCCTGGTTGCCGACAAACCTTTGCCCACCAAGTTTCTCCTTCACCGAAGCTACTAGGTAGCTGCGAAAACAAGGTTCCTTGGTTCGGCATTTCGATGTTACGAAGGCCGGCAGACGACGTTTGGGAGCAGGCTTAACAAAAAATGGGATTTATCTCGTTGATCTTGAGAAGGGGCAAGCAAAAAATCGAAGGTTTATTCCTGCCGGCAGCGTCCAATGGAAAGCCAACAAGCTCTCGATGTCAAAGATACTAAACGCTTCCTCTCGCAAGACCCGGAGCTCTATCTCACAGTCTGCAACACGCCGACGGAAGAATGTCAGGACCGAGTCGTAGTGCGATGCTCAACCGCACCGTTTGGTAAGTGCATCGACGCGTACCTGACGCCTGTGGACGCTGCAATTAGTGCCTGGTGGTCAAGCAGTCAGGATATTGAATATCAGGTATTGCCCTCCTCCCGCTTTGACCCCTCCGAGTTCGTTGCGGATTTCGGGCGTTTGGTGATGCACATCCAGTTGGGATACGCAGCTAAGAACGGCCAAATCATTTCTCACGCGCAAGGGCGTCCTGCCGGCATGGGAATGATAGAAGTGCAACACTTTTGCCCTGGCGAAACGCCTCGAATCGAGTATTCGATGGACGAGGAGACGAGCCTGGTTGTATCCAAGCTGTTCTCGGCCTCAGGTCTCCCGAGTTATCGCGAAACGTTCGATTTGCTCCGCGTATGGTCCACATTTCAACTCGAGCAATCGGTGCGTGCCGCCGCTCGGTCGATGGGCCGTTGCTGCCCCCAAAGACTGAGAGCAATCAAGTCGCGTTCTTCAACCCGTTTGACGAGAAGTGGATGTTCCTCCCCGCCTCCGTGCTGTTGCCGGGGGAGACGACATGAAACGCTATTTCATCATGGTCGGCGACAAGACAACTCGCAATGGCGTTGTCATTGAAGGCGAGCCGCGGGCACGTAATCAGACCACCCCGTTCTCGACACTCGGAAGCAAAGTTTATTGCCCCGCCTGCAAAACCACCGGGTTCATTGTTGGTGCCGGCCCTTCTCGTCGAGCTCAATTCCTCGGCAAGCTTGTAGCGCTGGATGGCGACCTATGTCGCTGTGAGTGCGCCCCGCCCCCTCGTTTGATTGCCTCACAGCGAGCGGCGTGCATAAGTTTTGATGCCAAGGAACTCTCGGCTCTAGGCTACGACCATTTTGGTAACCCCTTACCGGTATCCGAATCCGGCGATAGGTTCATCTCATTCCGGTTGGTCGACGACCATTCCCTAGCAGGGCTTCGGTGTATTGCACATTTCAACAATGGATTGACAAGCACTGGAACGATTGACGCAGACAACCGCCTTCACATCGAGAATCCGGCCGGTTCAAGCTGCCGACAAATCGAATTCGGGTTTCCAGATTCGGGCCCCAGTAGCGTTCTGTGCGACGCGTTCATTCAAACCTTAGCTTCCCAGGAATAATCGGATGTCTACAGCAAGTGCAGCTCAAGCGTCTCGGGACGACAGCGCCATTTCCTTCGCGGGCCCGTTCGAAGTGAACAAGGAGCATGAGGTTCCGGGCATCCTTGACACAGCGCTGTCCACGTTTGTGGCGACAGCCCAGAAAATTGCCTTCGATTTCATCCAGGATGCGCAAGTTCGTGCGGAGTACATGCGTCAAATTGACGAGATTCCCAAGATTGTTCGCTCAGAGGTCGCCGCAGGACGGGTAGGGGTAGTCGAAGGAGTGGTCTTTGCGCAGACGATGCGCAACCAAATAATGATGGAGACGCGCGCGGCCACTTCGGCCGGAACAAGGGCTCGCATCGAAAAGTACAAGAGTGAAGGTAGGTCAAAATCGTTCTTACTTGAAAAATACAGCGTGATGATTGCCGACCCAGGCGCTAAGGGTCGCATGACCAAAGAGGCGCTTACTGAGTATTTAGAAGCGATTGCTGCGGGCAAGCGTCCCAGCGTCTTCGAAAAACTGACACCGGACGAGCGCAGCCGAGTCTATTACGCCATCATCGATGCGGCAGGTAGGGACAGCGTCGAATACAGTACACGTGCAGTGAGAATGGCCGCAGCAGGAAAGGTCTTTACCGCACTGACGACCATTTTGGTGTTAACGGAGATTCTTAATGCGAAAGACAAAGCACAGGAAGTCAACCGCCAAAGTGCGATCTTAAGTGGGTCGTTGATGGGCGGTGCCTTGGGGGGCGCGCTAGTTTCCCCTATATGCGGTCCAGGAGCGCCGATTTGCGCATTTGTTCTGATTCTCGCAGGCGGAATTGCCGGTGGAACAGTCGCGGAGAAAGCTAACGAACTGTACCAAGAGGAGTTGCGGCACTTTCGAGGCTGGAGAATCCGATGACCGACTCGGCACGCAGAAACTGCTGGATTTCGCTTTCGGACCTTTTTGTTGACAACGTACTGGATTTCCAAGGCGTAGCGGTTCAGATGGTACGTCATTGCCAGCCGATGTCCGACGAGGACATCCGGCGGGCATTCTTTTACGAAGTAGCACCGGTTCTTGGACCTCAAACGCTCTCCCCTGCACCATTGGTATGGACCGAGTTTGATTCAGACGAGGTAATCAAAGATGTGACGGCACGAATTCAGCGTCGCGCTTTAAGTCCGCTTTTCCATATTCAATGCCTCATTGGTGATTTCGCCTGCCGACTGTGGTTTGCATTCATTTGGAAAGAGTTGGCCAAGGCCATTGCCGAAGAACGCAGTTCGAGCCACACAGGAGATATGAATGCACCGTAATTTCTTGCTCAAGCGGAGAAGGCAAACGAACTTTATCAAGAAGAGCTGCGGAACTTTCGAAACTGGAGAATCAAGTGACCGACCCGGCGCGCAGAAACTGCTGGATTACGCTTTCTAATCTTTTCGTTGACAACGTGGTTGATGTCCGACGGGTAGCGTTTCAGTTGGTACGGCATTGTCAGCCAATGACCGACGAGGACATCCGGCGGGCATTCTTTTACGAGGTGGCGCCCGTTCTTGGACCTCAAACGCTCTCCCCTGCACCATTGGTATGGACCGAGTTTGATTCAGATGGGGTAGTCGAAGATGTGACGGCACGAATTCAGCGTCGCACTTTGAGTCCGCTCTTTCATATGCGTTGCCTGATTGGCGATTTCGCTTGCCGGCTGTGGTTCGCCTCCGATTGGAAAGAGTTGGCCGAAGCCATTGCCGAGGAACGCAGTTCGGGTCACACAGGAGATATGAATGCGCCGTAATTTCTTACTCAATGGGGACAAATCTACGAACGGTGGCACCGTTCTAGAAGGAGACCCGACGTTTACGTGTGACGGCATCCCCGTAGCATTTCACGGCGCAAGAGTCTATTGCCCTGCATGCAAGTCGACAGGGGCAATTGTTGGGTACGGACCAACGCTGAGCATGACAAATGAGAAAGGTCAGCAGCAAGCCTTGGAGGGAGACTTGTGCGTTTGCAAATGCGAACCACCTCCAAGAATGCTGGCGTCGCGCCGAGACACGTTCCTGGACTTATCAGTTGAGCAGTTGACTGAGCAAGGATACGACGCAAGCGGTCGCAGACAACCGCCGGCCGCTCCCACGCAACGCGGGCGTCTTGTGTTCAAGTCGCGCGACGGGTTCTCGGTTGCTGGCCTGCGATGCTGGGCGTATCTTTCCGACGGTTCGTCTGTTGACGGCGTGTTCGACGGGCAGAATCGCCTTGTCTTCGACGATGTTTCGGCGATCGACTGTCGCCACCTAAGAGTAATGGCCGCCGCCCCCTTGCATGGCTCCATGTGCGATTCCTTCCTGGATGCGATTGCACGGTAGAGCGAGCGCGAACGGAATCCAACACCCATAAAATCTGGATAGGGGTAAAAAGGGAAATGACCACGTCTGCGCGGTTACTCACGTCAGTCGTACCGGACCATCAGTCCTTAAAAATCATTACGTTCCATCAACAACAACGTCCAAATGCAGGGGCCTCAAAGAGTCTCCCGCCGCAAGGCGTGCCGGTTCGATTCCGGCCCTGGGCACCACAAGACTTATCTCCCGCAGTGCTTCCCCTCGGTTTGGCGTAATTCTGGCGTAGCGACATAGTCATTCGTCTCGTCTGACGGCTCAGTCCTGTTCCCGCGCTACATTCACCGAATCCGACGTCCCGTCGACCACGACAATCTTCTCCAGCGCATGCCGGTCCTGGGACATGTGGTAGTACCGCTTCATCCTGCCGTGAATGTCGCGAGCCAACAGAACCTGCGCTCCGTCGACGGCAACGTCCTTCGCTTTGTGGCCGTCCGGCGCTTTCGCATAGAAGTCCCGCCTCACCCCGTCGATGACCGGCATGGCATTTGTCAGCGCGCGACGCGTTTCCCGCGTCATCTCCGATTGCAACGTCGCATCCATTTCACGGGGAGAAGGTCCGAGCGCGTGAGACGGCAATCGTTCCGGCATCGGACGCACACGCATCAACCCTCGAGCCATTCCCAAGGCTGCGCGTCGCGCTGACGGCAGCACCAGGTTCAGCTTGTTCAGCGTACCGATCCATTTTTGCCCTTCACCGGAATTCCCTGCAGGGTTCAAGTCAGCGTGATGCGTCGCCACAACAAGGTTCGCATGCCGGTAAAGACTGCCGAAAATACCTCCGTCGACACCCGTCTTTCCACCAAACGCGTTTTTCGCGAACTGCGTCCCAGACTCTTCGTAACTGCCGCTGATGTCGTTCGAGCATCGAACATAGTCCGCAATCGAGGCAGGCAGGACTTGCCTGCGTGTTCCATCCTCCGCCGCGACCTGCATGCCACCGCTGCGAAACACCGCGGCAACATTCGCCATGTCCTCCGTGTTCACCATCACAGCGCAGGCTCTGCAATAGCTAAGAAAGGCATCCTCGGAAAGCGCTCGCCTGCAGGACAGGGCGAACTCGGGCGTCAGTCCACCGGCGCGTGTCGAGTTGGCGTCGACGACTGCCTTGCCATGTTTGCGCATCGCGTAAGTCGTCAAACTGTCGTCATCCACAAAGCCCGAGGCATCCAGCGTCGCCAGCAATTGCCGGTTGCGACTCGTCGCCTGGTCAGGCGGACAGAAGTCGAACTCTCCTATGGCCATGGCTTCATTGACGCTCAGCCCCGGATTTCTCGTCAACGACTTCATCGTCTCAAGGAAACCATCGAACGGATCACTACCCGGCGGCGTGTGAATCTGAATCAGCATCCACGTTGCCAGCGCGCCGATGTTCACACTCGAATTGAACGGACGGCCGTCGGGCGCGAGCGTGGCATCGTTATAGGGAAGCGCCGACGCTTGCATTCCGATGTATCGACCGTAGCGCTCGGGCTGACCACCCATCAACTGAATCGCCAGCGCCATCGCCACCGGTTTCGACATGCTCTGCTGCGAAAAACGGTGATGCACATCGCCAACACTGACGATCTTTCCCGTGCGCGTGTCCATCAACGAAATAGCGCGTTTCTCAGTGCACGGGTTCGTGCCAGGAATACCTTGAACGGGACGCCCTTTGCCGACGGGCGAGGCACGCGAACGAATGACTTCGTTCAACAGCGCGGAATCCACGAAATACGATTTCTGGTAGACCGTCGAACGCGAGATGTCCGCTCGCGCACCCTCACTCACGTTCCCAATGTGTAAAAGGTCGGTGACCATCGCGCGATCGGCAGCATCTGCCCGACATGGTTGAAGGTGCGCAGGCGCGACGTCATCCACGGGAATCCGTGGCACAAAAGACAGAATTTTCATCATGCGGCGACTTTCGTGAACTCGGAGATATCTGGTCTCAACCTGTTCGATGACCCTATTTCTCTCAGAGCTTCGCCTTGCGGCAAGATCGCCGTGTGTCCCCGCCGTCATTGCAACGGCTTCGGCATTTCGAGAAGAGCATCCCTAAACGATTTTTATTCTCCTAGGCTACACGCACAACGAGGAAAGCCGCTTCTATGGTTCGCTCATCCCATACTCGACGTGACAACCTCATCGGGTCCGCTCGCTACGGCTCGGCAATCAGGTCGCGATCTCCTTAACATCGCGTAATTTCCGAATCGGTTGATAGCGCGGAGATCCCGCGACGAGCGCTGCGCAGTCCTCGTCGGATCCCTCGCACCGCTCGGAACACCGCGTAGCACATGGATCGCCGCCCTCGCGACGTTTTCATATTCAATTGGGAAAAGCGCCGAATCCATACGCGTGACAGCGATCGGACAGAGCGATTCGGACGATGCTGAAACTCACGTCACTTCACGCCTGCCATCATGAAAACACCCTAACCGTACATTTATGGGAGACCTTCATGAACGCTTCTAAGGACGCGAAGACCGAGAAGAGCAGCGACGTCGTTAAGAAGAATCGCAAGCGCTGCGGAACACTGAACGTGCCGAAATCGTTAGCGCGGCAAGGCTACGTAGTTTGGTTTTACGAGCACGGGGAATATCTGGGGTTGGCGTGGAACGAAACGGCTTCGGAAATTGAAAAAGCGCACGTCACCGACGACGATCACGCGATCTACTTCGAAACGTTCGCGCAAGCCGCCGTGGCGTGCGACAAGTTCGTCAGTCCCTGCCGCGTGCTCCATTCGCCTGGACCCGGCAAACGGCCGAAACTCATGGGTTAATTGCGGCGGGCGGCCCGCCTTTGGTGGCGGGCCGTCACTGTCGACAGACGATCTGACAAAGTTCGCCCGAGTGGGTGTGTTGGCATCTGCACGGGCGCCGTTTCGGCGGGGATCCCGCCCTTTCGGTGCGCGTCACGTCGCCTTTGCGCCGACGTGGCAACCATCGACGACTACGAAGAGCCGATCTTCGAAAGGAAGTGCGTGGCAGCGACAAGTGCCGTGCCGACCGTCACGATGGTGCCGATCAGTCGCCAGGTGAGCGCCTGCAGTTCGCGGTGCAACGCCGTTCCCAGCGCGTGCATCCCCTGACGAACCTCCTCAAATCCCTGATTCATCTCCTGTCGCACCTTTCCAAATTCCTGATGCATCTCCTGTCGCACCTTTCCAAATTCCTGATGCATCTCCTGTCGCACCTTTCCAAATTCCCGATGCATCTCACTTCTCAGCCCACCGACCTCTCGATGCATCTCGGCACGAACCGTGCCGATCTCCCTCGCGAGATCTTCCTTCGTTGCCAAGGTCGGAAGTACTGCCTCGACTGACGCGATTCTTTCATGCAACCGCATCTCGTCGTGCTTGTGCCGGGCATCCGCGTGCCCGACTTTGAACCGTGTAATACGTGAATCAATTTTCCGGAGTGTTCCCATCTTCATCTGCACCTTCTGCCGCATCGACGCCCTCACCTCGCAGGCGTCGACACGTTGGATAAACGAGATGCAGCAAAGGCGTTTTCGTGCGAAATATGCGGCTTTTTTGCGATCGTCCGGCTCCGCCCCACTCGCGCCCGTCACTGCATGAGAACCACTCTATCCCGCTGCGCTGTGCTTTCGGTTCTACGTAGTCGCCGACACGGGCGCAGCGAGGTGCGTAACGATCTCTTGCGCCGTCGCCCGCGCGCTTCGCATGACGCCGATCAGCGTCGCCGACGCATACCCCGTCCACTCGCCGTAGCCAACCAACCACAACCTGGGTTCATCGACGCTCCTCGTCCCTGCGACGCGAATCCGCCCTTCGGCCTGCGCAATGCCCAAGCCCTGCAGATGCCCCAGCGAAGGCCGAAATCCAGTGCACCAGATGACGACATCGACAGGCGTATGCGTCCCGTCTTCCCAGACGACACCGTCCTCGACGAATCGCGTGAACGGACGCACTGTGCGCAGCACCCCACGCGAACGCGCCTCAAGCACCGACGGGACCATGACGATGTGCCCCAACCCGCAATCGGGATACGGGTCCGGCAAGCCGTGCTGCGAGGCCTGCCAGCGTGCCGTTGCACGTTCGAACAACACACGCCCGTCGACGTCGTCCGGCAAGTAGGACGGCGGACTTAGCGTGACCCAGGTCGCCTCGCTCACCCGCGACACTTCGGCATAGATCTGCGCCCCCGAATTGCCACCACCGACGACCAGCACACGCCGCCCCTGTAGCCCCTGCGCCCCCGCGTACTGCGCCGAGTGCATCTGAAGGCCGCCGAACGCATCCTGTCCCGGATAGGACGGCACGTACGGCGAACGCCAGGAGCCTGTCGCACTGATGACCGTGCGGGCCAGCCAGTCGCCGCGATCGGTGCTCACCCGCAATCCGTCTGGCTGTGCGACGACGTTCGTCACGTTCACTGGACGCATCACCGGCACTTCATAACGCGCTTCGTACTCACGCAAATACGTCACGACCGCGTCTTTCGACGGGTAATGCGTCTCGCCGCCGCGCATGGGCCACCCTGGCAGCGACGACCACTGTGCGGGCGAAAAAAGTTGCAGCGACGGCCACGCCCGTAGCCATGCGCCGCCCGCGGCCGACTGATCGTCCAACACCTGATAGTTCACCTGCCATCGACGCAGGAAGTACGCCGTCGCCAGCGCCGATTGCCCGCCACCGATCACGAGCGTATCGACATGCCTCGTCGCGGAAGACGAAGACGGCGATGCCGACTCTGGCAGACTCATGCCCCCTCCTCGTCATCCGCCTGCACACGCGGCCCTACCTGACGGAAATAGCGTCCTGGCGATTCACCGAAGGCACGCCGGAACATCGCAATGAAATTGCTAGGCGTCGAGTACCCAAGCGAGTCGGCAATCGTACCGACGGGCTCGCCGTTTGCCAGCCGCTCCAGCGCACTCACGAGACGCGCCTGTTGCCGCCACTGCGTGAATCCCATCCCTGTCTCGGCCACAAACAAGCGCCGCGCCGTGCGCGACGACATTCCGGCATGATGCGCCAGCGCCTCCAGCGAGGCCTGTCCGCCAAGATCGTCGAGCACGGCTCGCGCCACGCGCACCACGCGCGCGTCGGTCGGCATCGGCAGCCCGAGCGGCTCGGCGGGCGCTCTCGCGATCTCGTCGACCAACACCTGCGCCAGACGCGTTTCCTCCTCCGTCAATACCTCGCGCGTCGCCCACGACACAGCACGCTTGACGAGCGCCGCCAGCAACTCCGACACGCCCACGACACAGGGGGCGGACGGCAGCGATGCGGCCGCTGATGGCGCGACCAGCACGATCCACCCGCTCACCACGCCGGATAACGACACGCGGTGCGTCACGCTGGGTGGAATCCATCCCGCACGGTAGGGCGGCAGCACCCACGCCCCGAACGGCGTATGCGCCTGGACCAGTCCCGAGTGAATGCAGAACAATTGGCCCCGGACATGCGAATGCCAGTCCAGCTCCCGCGTGCCGATCCTGAACAGACTCCGATCGTGATCGCTCCCGCCGAAGGCCCAGACTGGTGGGCCGTCGGGCCGGTCGTTCGGCTTGTAGCGGGCGAACGGCGAGTCGTCGAGTCGCAGCAGTCCCTCTTCAGGCCTCGCGCGAGACAGGTCGGAATAGTGGCTACCCATGAGTTTGTCCGATTCGGTTTGTCCGATTTGCATTGTTTAATGACCAAACGATGTTATCAGGTCACGGCGCAGCGCGCAGACAATGGGCGCAGTGCCACTGCCGGTCGCCTCAGGACGGCCCATCGAAATCATGTCTGTCTTGCACGTCAACATCATCGGCGCAGGTCTGGGCGGCCTGTGCCTGGCGCAGGGCCTGCGCCGCGCGGGAATTTCGTTCGATGTCTACGAGCGGGATCCTGCGCCCGACGCCCGCTTCCAGGGTTATCGCCTGCGCATCGACGCCAACGGCCTCGACGCCCTGACCGAATGCCTGCCCGACGGCGGTATCGACCGCGTTCGCGAGCGTGCGGCCGTCGCGCGCGCCGGTGGGCGATTCGTCACCCCCCAACTCGAAGACGCCAAGGTCGTCTTGCCGCCCAGTTGGCACGACGCACACACCGATTCGGCCGTCACCGACCATCGCCAACGCACCACGACCGCCGCCGCGCGCCCCGCGCCGCACGTGCCCGACATCCCCTGCGACGTCAGCGTCCATCGCCAGACGCTTCGCGAGATCCTGCTCGACGGCATTCTCGATCGTGTGCATTTCGGCAAATCGTTCTCACGCACGACCACGATTGCCGACGGCCGCCGTGTCGCCCATTTCGACGACGGCACGCACAGCTTGCCGGGGCTCGTGATTGCGGCAGACGGCACGCAATCGCGCGTTCGCGAATACGTGTTGCCGGGTATGGCCCCTCGCGAGACGGGCGACATCTGCATTTACGGCCTGACGCCGCTGTCGACCGCCCTGCTCGTGCTGATGGACGCTCACGGCGAGGCCACCACGATGGAAGGCAGCACTGTCGTGTTTGCCGACGGATTCGCCGTCATCGTCGAGGCGATGCTGTTCCGTCGCCCGCCGCGTAGCGATAGCGCGGCAGTGGCACCGGCGACACCATCGACTGTGAGCACGCCGGGCGAAATGCCGCTCACCCCGGTCTCGGATTATCTGTACTGGGCGTTCATCGGCCCGTCGCGAACCCTGCTCGGTCCTGCGTACACCTGCGCGGAAATGCCGGACGCCATGCCGCTCGCCCGCATCGAGTCGATGACACAAACATGGCACCCGCATCTCGGCTCGCTGTTCTCGCACGCGGTCCCCGAAACGGTCCGCGTGTCGCCCGTGCGCAGCACCGCCAGCCCGCTGCCCTGGCAGATCGACGGCGTGGCCGGACTGGGCGATGCGGTCCACGCGATGAGCCCGGCCGGCGGGCTTGGCGCAAACACGGCGTTGCGCGACGCGGCGCAACTGACCCGACACCTGCGCGAGGTCGCCGACGGTCACGTGCCGCTCTGGCAAGCCATCACCGCCTATGAGCGCGACATGTGCGAGCGTGCACGCGAGGCCGTTCGTCTGGCCGATGCCGGTGCTGCGCTGCTCAATGCACGTCGCGGTCCGTCGCCCGCGTCGACACAGAAATCCGCCGATCTGATGCATTTGTGAGACGACCGCGATCCCGTGTTACTTTTACGGCAACGTTACTGCGCGTGAGGAGTGACTATGTACACCGTAATGGGTATCACGGGTCGCGTTGGCGGCGTGATCGGACACGATCTGCTCACCGCCGGCTTACCGCTGCGGGCCATCGTTCAGGACCCCGTCAAATCGAGCCGATGGGCCACGCTTGGCGGCGAGATCGCCGTTGCCGAGAACGGTGACGCCGAGGCGCTGACCAACGCCTTTCGCGGCAGCGAGGCCGTCTTCGTCATGCTTCCGCCGAACGCCGACCCGGAGCTCGACTTCTCCCACGCGCGGCACCTGATCGATGCCATCGTCAAAGCACTGAGCGCTACGAACCCCAAACGCGTGGTGTGCCTGTCGAGCATCGGCGCCGATTGCGACATCCCCAGCCTGATCACCGCGCTGCGTCTGTTCGAAGAGGCGGTGCGCGAGGTCCGCTCACCGGTGACCTTCCTGCGCCCAGCATGGTTGATGGAGAACTTTGCGTGGGACATTGCGCCCGCGCGGGAGCGTGGCGAGCTGCCGAGTTATCTGGCGCCGGTGGATCGCGCGATTCCGATGGTGTCGACGAACGACGTCGGCCATTTCGCCGCGCGGGCGATGCAGGAAGATTTCGATGGCGAACGTATTTGGGAAATCGAAGGCCCGGAGCGTTACTCGCCGGACGACATCGCCGCTGCGTTGGCGCGCGCCCTCGTGCGAGACGTCAGTGCCGAGGCCGTACCGCGTGCAGGTTGGGACCCGCTGTTCCGTGCGCAAGGCATGCGCAACCCGCTGCCGCGCATCCAGATGCTCGACGGGTTCAACGACGGCACTTTCAAGTTTCGCGACAACGGCCAGCATGTCATGCGCGGAGACGTCACGCTGCTCGACGCGATTACCGCACTGGTTCGGGAAACCTGAAGTCGAAAGTGAGCGTCTGCGGCTTCATGATCTGCACCTGACGCTCTTCAGCCCGTTCACTGCGCCGCGCCGCATGTAGGTGTCTGTGCGAGCAACGCAGGCCATCGCGTGGCCCACTCGCCGTCGTGCGAGAGGCCAGTGACGACAACCGTCTTTACGCACTTCCCACCGACAGCCGCCGCATAGCGCTTCTCGACTTCCGGCGGCACCACCGTGTCCTGTTCGCTGCTGAAGTGGATCTGAGGAATCGTGGCGACCCGCGTTGCAACGTCGATCGGATTGAGCGACGCTGGCATCGCCGACACGTTATGCATGCGGTTCACGTACTCGACATCGAGATTCCCGGCGACCGTGCGCAGCGACGCGACGTCCTGTCGTCGGGCTGCAATCAACGCGGCAATCGCGCCACCGCCGGAATAGCCAACGAGTGCCAACCGCTGCCCGGGAACGCGCGCCGCCATCTTTCCAACGGCCTCGTTCATTGCGTCGACGACATCGGGTGCAAAGCGCTTGCCGGTCCAATACGGCACCCCGCACGCCGGATTCAGTGCCATTGGCGTGAACTGACAGGGACGCGCGATGTACACCACGTTGGGCGACTTATCGGCCGCCGCAAGCGCGAGCCCCGTCGCGGCGACGGGCGTCGGATCGAGCGACGGCTCCGTTCGCGACAGCCACGCCAGTCCGTCACCCTCGATGTAGACATTCACCGGTGCATCGGTCTTCGTGATGCGAGCGAACACTGTCAGCACGAACGGTCCGCCCGTCACCGTCTCACGACGCAAACCCGCCGGGTCGGCCAACGCTTGAGCGTGGGCGTCGCGATCGAGGCTCGCGCAGCCGGACGTCAGCACGGTAGCAACCTGACACGCGAACGCACCGAGCAAGGCTTTAGCTCGCATTTCGCGACTCCACACCACGTCGTTGCGCGACGAAGGCGGCGAGCGCCTTCCCCATCCGGTCGATCACAGGCGCCCACGCCGCACGCTCGGATTGACGGAACAGCCGCATCCCCGGATACCAGGGCGAATCGTCCCGACCGAGCAACCAGCGCCAGTCGGGCACAAACGGCAGCAACACCCAGACCGGCCGCCCCATCCCACCGGCCAGATGCACGGGGGACGAATCGACCGAAATCAGCAAATCGGCGAGATGCAGAATGGCTGCGGTGTCTTCGAAGTCACGGATCTCATCGCTCAGCGACACCATTTTCATGCCTTCTGGCGGCGTTTGCGCTTGCGACGAAGCAGGTCCCTTCTGGATCGAGAGGAACGTTGCACCGCTCGCGCCGAGCGGCGCAAGCTGATCGAGCGATACGGACCGGTTGCTGTCGTTCACATGCTCCGGGCGTCCCGCCCAGACCGTAGCGACCCACGGCCGGGGAACGTCGGCCAGACGCGCACGCCAGTGGGCGATGCGCTCGGGATCCGCACTGAGATACCCGACGTCGCCCGGCAAATCGGCGAGTTTGAGACCCATCGCCATCGGCAGGCTCATCAGTTCGCAATGCTGGTCGAAGGTGACGGGTAGCGTGCCGCGTCCGACGATGTCCGCCTCGCCCCACATCCGTCGGGCAATCGACAACGTTTCGGGATTCACTTCGAAGATCACCCGCGCCTGACTGCGCTCGCGCACCCACCGCGCCATGCGCATGAACTGGAACGTATCGCCATATCCCTGCTCGTCGTGGATAAGCAGCGTCTGTCCCGGGATCGGTTGGCCGTCCCAACGTGGCCGCTGGACTTTGCGCTCGATCGACTGCGTGTGTTCGAGGCTGTAGCGATAGCGGTACTCTTGCCAGCCCCGCTCGAAATCGCCCAGCAGAAGCAGCGACTCGGCCAGATCGAACCGGTTGGACAAATCGCCGGGGACCTGACGCGCGAGCATCGCCAGCACGTCACGGCCAGCCTCGGCTTTACCCTGCGCGCGCAAGGCCAGCGCGAGCAGACGCCACATCGACATGGGCGCAGCGCCCGCCGCCACGACATCGCGCAGCAGCGCCTCTGCGCCCTCGAAATCCTGCACCGCGATGCGCTCGGATGCTTGTTGATGAACGGAGGCGTGATCGTGCGACGTATTCGCCTGAGGCATCTGCGATACCTGCGATACCTGCGCGTCAGGTGCCCCGGCGGCATCACGCTTCGCGATATCCGCTTCGACCGCCGCAAGCGCCGCCTGCACGTTGGCGCTCTGGGGCAGCAACTCGGTGGCGGCTCGCGCGCTGACGAGCGCTTCGTCGAGGCGTCCGACCAGACGCAGCACGCCTGCTCGTGCCACCAACGTCGAGGGGTGCTGCGCCGCGAATGCCGACATCACCTCCACGACTTGCAGCGCCGCCGCGACATTGCCGCGCGAGAGTTCGATATCGGCCAGATTCCGATAGGCGTCGACAAAATCGGGAGCCAGTTCAATGGCCCGGCGCGCCAGTCCCCCTGCCTCGTCGAAACGTTTCTGCAAGCTCAGCAGCGACGCCAGATTGCTATGCGTGTCGGCACGCTGGGGATCGATGTCCAACGCGCGACGGTAATGCGCTTCGGACACGTCGAACCGCCCCAGCAATCGCGCGGTATTACCCAGATTGTTCTGCGCGTCCGCCGACCCGGGCTGAAGGTCCCCTACACGCGTCAGACACGTCAGGCTCTGTTCGAGCTGCCCGGATTCCTGCAATGCGATGCCCAGATTGTTCCATCCGGGCGCGAACGCGGGATCGATCTCGACGGCGCGGCGCCCCGCCGCCACGGCATCCGTCAGACGCCCCGCCTGACGATACATCTCCGCGAGATCCGACCAGCACGCCGCATGTACACCCGGTGCCCGGCACGTGGCTTTCAGATGATCGATCGCCATGTCGCGCTTGCCGTAAGCATGCGCCATCAGGCCAAGCAGATAGTGCGCGTCGGGGTGTTGGGGGGAGGTATCCAGTACGCGTCGGCACAGCATTTCAGCCTGTGCCGCCTGTCCGGCTTGCCAATGGGAATTCGCCAGCGCAATCGCTTGCGCAAACGTGAGCGTCCCGGCGGTATCGGGCGACGACGACGCACCGTTAGGCGACGCGGAAGAGGGAGCGGAGGACATCGGATGACTTTCGGGAAACTCGGGAAGCCGTGGGCACTGCGCGATACTTCCACGGCGGTCGCAGCCATGTCAATGACTGCGACCGCCGATAGCGTCTGAAGCTGTCAGACGATCAGAAGCGCTGCTGCACGCGCACGATGCCCGTGTGCGACACGAAGCCCGAACCGACTTGCAGATCGTAGCGAACCGACGCACTCAGGTTGTTCGCCCGCATGAGCGTCACGCCCAGCGACATCTCGGCCAGATCGGACACCGGCGTAGCGCCCACGGTCGTGAAGCCCGTCTGCCCGGTCGGGTCGGCGGCGAAGCTCGCGCCCGTGGTCTGACGCGTGCGGTTGTACTCGTGCACCCAGCGCAGGCCAAGCTCCGGCGTCCACGTGCCCGACGAGGTCTCGAACGACATGGCAATCTTCGCGCCCAGTGCACTACGCACCGAACTGCTGCCCGCGCTGCCCACCGACAAGGCCGTACCGTTGCCACCGGTTTCCGTGTAGCTGTTCTGATTCAGATAGCTGTACGTGATGCTGGCAAGCGGCGTAATGACGGCGCGTCCTGCCGCCAACGGCCAGCCGAATTCGGCACTGGTCGCGTACTGCTGACCGTTGAAATTGCCGTTGGCCATGCCGTTGAAGCCTTGCATCGACACCAGACGCGTCGAGTTGTAACGCTGCAGGACGACCGAGCCCGTCAGGTTCACGTACCACGGCTCCCCCGTGTAAGCGGCGTAGCCGATCAGGCCGTAACCATTTACGCTCGTCTGATTGCCCGACGTACTGCCATCATTATTGATGACGGTGCGCGAGAACTGGAACGCACCGCCCGCGCGCACGCGGTCGCCGAACGCACGGTCGGCCCCTACCAGCAAGCCACCATAGTTGGCGCTGTAACCGTCGACATTCTCGCGCGCATTCTGGCTGGAATGACCACCGAACGCCTGCCCCCACACACCCCAGTTGGCCGCGCTGTCGCCCGTCGCCACCCCCGTACCGCCCGCTTGTGCCACACGCAGACCGTTGACGTGCGAGTTCACAAGGTTCATCGAACCGAACGTTGCAGCACCGGCCGCACGCGCGTTCTGCGCGGGTGCGAGCTGCTTGCCGACGCGGTTGGCCGAATCGGTCGAACGGTCGCTCAGCGAGCCGAGCGTGGCGTTGAACAGATTGAGCAACTGAGGGTCGCTCACGCCGGTGTAACCCAACAATCCATGCAGGGCCGACGCGGCATTCGGTGCCGACGCGATCGTCGCGTTCGTACGCGGATCGAAGGCTGGCAAACCGCCGTTGTTGCCGTTCCCGGCTTCGGGGTTGCTGCCCGTACCACCGGTGTTGCCGGTATTGCCCGTGTTGCCACCGTTGTTAATGCCGCCGTTGCCGCTACCGTTATTGGCACCGGTGCCGTTGGCCAGCGTCACCACCAGGTTCTTGTGGGAGCCGTTTGCGACTTCCGCACCGCTCGCGTCGAGCGTCGTCGAGCCGTTCACGCGATACACCAACGCGCTGGCGTTGTAGTTCGCCGTCCCTGCGGTATCGATCACGACATAGCGCTGACCGGCGGCAAAGTTGTAACCCAGCGATTGCAGCGCCACGCTCGACCCGGCGGCAAGCGTCGTATTGCCGCTCACCACGAGGCGGCCGTACCCGCTGTCGGTCGCCGCATCGCCAGTCGTCACGGCATTGCTTGCCACGCCGATTTGCAGCGTTGCCCCTGCGGACTGCGCGTAGTTGCCCGAGACCTGAATTGCCTTGTTGATCTGCAACACCGACGCTTCGTTGTATGCGGTACGCGTGCCAGCCAGATCGAAGTTGTTGCCAACAACGAGGTTACCGCCGTTAAAGCGCACGTCGGCATTGGTGCTGACGATCGTACCGCCGTACGTCGGACCGAAGGTCGTGATCGTGCCGAAAGTGCCGTCCGTTGCACCGGCAATACGCAGATCGTTCGGCGAGCGGTTGATGATCCAGCCAGCAATCGTGCCCGCGTTGTTGATCTGGCCAATCGAGGACGACACACTCTGGTTCGAGATCGCGCCACCCAGACCGGTGATGAGACCGCCCGCAAGGTTATTGATGACGCCGATCGAATTCGCGTTGTAAATCCCGTAGTAACCGGCTGTCAGCGTACCCGCGTTGTTGATCTGGCCGATCGTGCCCCCGGTGGTCACACCGTTCGCCGTCCCCCAGTCGTTGTTGATACCCGACGAATAGCTCGTGTCCGTCGCCTTGATGCTGCCACCGGCGAGGTTGTTGATCGTGCCGATGGAACCACCATAGTTGCCCACACCGGCAAACTGACCGACCACGGCGCCGCTGTTGGTCAGCGTGTCGAGCGTCGTGCGCGGCGTCACGTTGCCCGACGGCAAGAGCATCAGGCCTGTGTAGCCGCTGATCAGCCCGCTGTTATTGATCGAACCGATCTGCCCGGTGTTCGCCAGCCCCACAATCGTCGACGCCGTCGGGGCCGCCGAGATGGTGCCGGTATTCACGAGCGACGTCAGAACACCGGCATTCACCACGCCGAACCGGCCGCCGGTGATCCGTCCGGAGTTCTCCAGACGCGTCAGTGCGGTCACGCTGTTCACGCCAGCCATGTTGTCCGAGAGCAGCGTGTTTTTGTTGATCAACGTGCCGATGACACCGCCGTTGTAGATCGCCGAATCGGTCGCGCCGGTCGCATGAATCACGCCGTTGTTCTCGACGCGATCGATGCTGCCGCCATTCGTTCCGATGGACAGCGCAGACGTCCCCGTCAACGTGCCGTTGTTCGTGAGCGTACCGAGCGAACCGTTGATCGAGCCGTAAGTCGTGCCGGAGATCGTGAGGTTCGCGCCATCGTAGGCCCAGTCCAACGTACCGGACGCCGTGCCCGGCGTCAGCGGCCACGTGCCAGCAATGGTCCCGATGTTCGCCGGTGCGAAGATCGTCACCACGAGATCGGTATTGCTACCGTTACCGACCTTGGCACCGCTGGCCGCGAGCGACGGATAACCGTTCACGGCATAGCGCAGCGTGCCTTCGTTGTAGATGGCCGAACCCGCAGTATCGATCACCACGTAGCGCTGACCCGCCGCAAAGTTATAGCCCAGCGATTGCAACGCGATGCTCGATCCCGGTGCGATGTACGTATTGCCCGAGACAAGCAGACGACCGTAGCCGACGTCCGTCAGCATACTGCCCGTCGCCAATGCGCCATTGGCCACACCGATCTGCAACGTGCCTGCCGCAGCCTGCGAGTAGTTGCCCGCCACGCGCAGCTCTTTGTTGATCTGCAGCACCGAGGAGTCGTTGTACGCCGTGCGGGTGTTCGCGAGATCGAAGTCGTCGTCCACCACCAGCTTGCCGCCGTTGAAATGCACGTCGGCGTTCGTGCTGACGATGGCCGTGGGGTACGTGGGACCGAAACTGGTCAGCGTGCCGAACGTGCCGTCGGTCGCGCCGCTGATGTACAGATTGTTTTGCGAACGATTGATGATCCAGCCCGCAATCGTGCCCGCGTTGTTGATCTGACCGATGGACGCCGTGGGTGCCTGATTCGAAATCGCGCCGCCAATCCCCTTGATCACGCCACCGGCAAGGTTATTGATCGTGCCAACTGCAGCATCGTTGTAGATGCCATAGTAGGTGCCCCAAATCGTGCCCGCATTCTTGATAAGGCCGATGGTGCTCGACGCGACGTTGCTCACCGCGGCGACATCCGCGGTGAGGCCACCGGTGGCGAGAATCTGGCCGCCCGCCTGGTTGTCGAGCGTGCCGAGATAGGCGTTGCTGTTCTGAACGCCCTTGTTCGATCCGGTGATCGTGCCGCTATTGGTCAGCGTGCCGAACGTCGCATTGGCCAAGCCCGTCTTGCTTGAGATCAGGCCGTAGTAACCGGAGATCAGCCCCGTGTTCGTCAATGCGCCGAGCTGCGCCGAATTCAGCACGCCGTAGGCGTTGGCTGCCTGAATCGTGCCGGAATTAAATACCGAGGTGAGCGTGTTGCTGTTGTTTAGCCCCTGCGACGCACCGGTCACGGTGCCCGAGTTTTCGAAGCGGGTGATCGTGCCGCCATTGCTGACGCCGCCATAGGCCGCCGTCGACACAGAGCCGCGATTGACCAGCGTGCCGATGGTGCCACCGTTGTAGAGGCCCGAGCTGGTGTTGCTGGTCGCGGCGATCACGCCGTCGTTTTCCACAAGGCCGATGTTGCCTCCCGGAGACGTCGAGAGTGCATAAGCGCCCGTCAACGTACCCGAGCTCGACAGCGTTCCCATGTTGCCCGTGATGGTCGCGAACGAGGTGCCTGCAATCGACAGGTTCGTGCCGTCGTAAGCCCAGTTCGGCGAAGACGAAGGCGTGCCAGCCACCAGCGTGTCCGTGCCGCCCATCGCGCCCACATAAGGCGCTGTCACCGTGACGACCAGATCCTGATGCCCGGAAACCGGAAGGCTTGCGCCGCTGCCCGATAGGTACGGGTAACCGTTGACGACGTAGCGCAGCGTGCCTTCGTTATAGGTCGCGGACCCCGCAGTATCGATCACGACAAATCGCTGGCCCGCAGCGAAGTTGTAACCGAGCGACTGCAATGCGATGGTCGAGCCCGGGGCGACCGTGGTGTTGCCCGTCACCTTCAGATAGCCGTACCCAGCGTCGAGGCCAACGTTGCCCGTCGTGACCGCACCGTTGCCCACGCCGAGTTGCAACGTGGCGTTGGCACCCTGTGCGTAGTTACCAAAGATGTAGATCGGTTGGTTGACCTGCAACACGGAGGCATCGTTGAATGCCGTGCGCGCATTGCCCAGATCGACTATGTCGTTCAACAGGAGATTGCCTCCGTTGAAGTGAACGTCGGCAAGCGGACTGGCCAGCGTGCCGACGACCGAACCACCGAAGCCCGTCAGCGTACCGAAGGCCGTGCCCGTCGCACCGGCAATCGACAAGGCCTGCGAGCCGTAATACAGAATGCTGCCAGCAATGGTGCCAGCGTTGTTGATCTGACCGATCGTGGCGTCGGACGACTGGTTCGAAATCGCCGCCGTCGGTCCGGTAATCAGACCGGACGCAAGGTTGTTGATCGTGCCGATCGAACTGATGTTGTAGATCGCGTAGAGGCCACCCGAAATCGTACCGGCGTTGTTGATCGCACCAATCGTGCCGCGATAGTCCGTGCCGCTGACCGAAGCATTGTTATTAGAAATCCCGATGCCGATGATGGTATCTGTGCCGGTAATCTGTCCGCCACCGAGGTTCTCAATGGTGGTGATGGCCGTGCCACTGTTGGAGATCCCCTTTTCCGTTCCGGTGATCGTGCCGCTATTGAGCAGTGTTCCGAGTAGCGGATTCGGCGCACTGCCCTTGACGGCAGCGACGCCGAAAATGCCCGAAATACGCCCGCTGTTATTCAGCGTGCCGAGTTGCGACTGGTTGAGCACGCCATAACCGGCCGTCGCGGCAATCGAACCGCTGTTGATGGCCTCCGTCAACGTACCCTGGTTGTTCAGCCCCTGAGAGAACCCGGTGATCGTGCCGGTGTTTTCAAACCGCGTCATCTGACCGCCGTTGCCGACCCCGGCAAACGTGCCCGTCGTCACCGACCCGCGATTGACGAAAGTGCCGATGACGCCGCTGTTGTACGAGCCCGAGCTGCCGCCGGTGACGTTGATCGAACCCGTGTTCTCGACAAGAGACACGTTCGCCGCCGCAGAGAACGACAGCGCGTACGCACCGCTCATGGAGCCCGCGTTCGAAATAGTGCCGAGGCTGCCGGTGATCGTCGCGAACGTCGCGGGCAACGAGCCCGAGATCGTCAGGTTGGCTCCGTCAAAGGACCAGTTCGGCGATGTAATCGTGTCCGGTGTGCCAGAGAAGAGTTGTGTCACACCGTCCATCGTGGCGACAGGCGCCGCTACGGCAAAGACCGCCCCCGCGTTCATCGACGCGACCGCCACCGCAGCGACGGCAGCGGCCTTGCGCGCACGGCGGCGGTCGACGGAACGCGACTTGCCGCCGTGGCCGCTCGCCACTTCGGAAGCCACCTAATACATGCCGAGACTGGCACTCCATACCACGCGATAGATGTGATTCATGTGATCCCCAGGTTCTGATTCTTATGGTTGCTTGTCATGCAATCGATGCACGAACGACGGAATTCGGCACCGCTTCCCGGGCAATACACACGTGCAGACGCCAATACTCAAACGCTTCGCTGCAAACGGCGAAGTGCTTCGATGTCGATCAGGCGGAAATTCTGACGAGCGCGCGCCGGGATAGCGACGCAACTGCGCTGCTACAGCGCTAATGGAGGAGATGAGCCCGTTCGCCCGATGAGCGACGTGGTTGAACGATCTGTGCGAAACACAGATGCACCGTTGCGGCGAGAAGCGGTACGAACCATTCGGACTACCCCGGTATTTTTTGCAAGCCGACTGCGCTTGTTATTTATCGTAATTTTTGATCAGGCGAATCCTTTCACACGCTTACACGACTGTCAATCGATAAACGTCACAGCTCACAAACACCATTGAATTTATTGAATTTCTTTAGATCCCATGCAATTGACAAGCATCACCACCGCATCTACTAATTTATAAAACTTATGAAAAATTATCATTTTTTAGCAAATTCAATGACTTATCTCACATTAACTTGCTTTGCACACCGACATACATTCTATTAACGCTTACAGATAACTTACATCACGGGTACCACTATCCTATGTTGACGGCACGACGACCTAGCACGGCCCGGCCGCCAGCGAACCCATACGCATTGGGCTAAACTCATTGGCGTTTGCGGCACCTAGGCCGCGTCTTCCGGGAAGTCACGCATGAGCACGAACATCGAAACCATCGCCGTCAATCGCAATGACGGCGCCGCCGCCTCGCTGGGCGATTACGCAGGCAAGGTGCGTCTGGTTGTGAACGTCGCATCGAAGTGCGGTCTGACGCCGCAATACGAAGGACTGGAGCGTCTGTATGAAGACAAACGCGCCGCAGGTCTGGAAGTGCTGGCGTTCCCCGCCAACAACTTCAAGGGTCAGGAACCGGGCACCGACGCCGAGATCCTCGACTTCTGCACCACGCAATACAACGTCACCTTCCCTCTGTTCGCGAAGATCTCAGTGCTGGGTGACGACCGTCACCCGCTGTATAGCGCGCTGGTCGACGCCAAGCCGGAAGCCACCGGCGAAGGCCCGTTCCGCGAGCGCCTGAAGGGCTTCGGTGTCGAGCGCGACAACCCCGCCGACGTGCTGTGGAACTTCGAGAAGTTCCTGATCGGCCGCAATGGTCAGGTCGTGGCCCGCTTCTCGCCGGACGTCAAGGCCGACGACCCGCGTCTGGTCGCTGCCATCGACGCCGAACTCGCGAAGTAATTGCGCATCGCTTGAAAATGCAAAAGGGGGCGATGCGTTGCGCATGCCCCCTCGTGCCGCGTCGTTTCCCCCCGGATTCGACGCGCTGCTACAACTCTGTGCCCGTACTCAGCGCTTGGCCGTATCGGTCATGAACTTGCCGGTCGGCGCTTCACCGCCCTTCTTCTGGCGACGCGTATTGCCGTCGATCCCGCCGTCTACCGCCCACTCAGCGAACACCGTCGGCCCCGGCTCGAAATCGCGCGGCTGCCATTCCGGCGTCAGGATGTCCTCGTCGGCGTAATACTCGATGAGCGCCCCGCACGGATTCTTGAAGTACCAGAAATACGCCGATGAAATCGGGTGACGCCCCGGCCCCAACTGCGTTTCCCAGCCACAGCGGTCGATGTGCATACCGCCGCCGAACACCTCATGGATGTCGCGCACCGTGAATGCCACGTGGTTCAGGCCGCGCTTGCCGTTGGGCAGCGCCAGCAGGAACAGGTCGTGGTGGCCGCCATGCGGTGCGCAACGCATGAACGCGCCGCGATCCGGGTAACGATCCGACAGCTCGAAACCGAGCTTGTCCTCGTAGAACTTTTGCGTGGCGGCGAGCGCGTTCGTGAAAAAGACCACGTGGCCGACTTCGATCGGTTGCGCACGCTCATACACCGGACTCGGCGTATTCACGCGCTGTGCGGGGAGCCCCCACGGATTCGTCGGTGCGCCCTGCACGTCCAGTGCGCGCTTGGCCGTCACTTCGACGCGCACTGCCAGACCGTTCGGCTCGATGCAACCCGTCGCGCCATCCTTGAAGAAGTAGCCCGGCTGATCGGCGAGACGGTCGGAGATAGCCGCGACTTCGTCTGCGCTCGTCACGCCCCACGTCACTTCGCGCAGCGTCGGCCCGTCTTCCATGGCTGGCGGCAGCGACGGATCATCGTGACGCACGGCGAGCACGCGACAGCCGTTGAGCGTTTCGAAGCGCGCGCCATTGGCGTCGGCGGCGATCTCGGTCAGGCCCCAGTCGGCCAAAAACCGGCGGCAGGTGTCGAGGTCGGTGACCCCGTAGGTAATTTGTTCGATGCCCAGAATCGTCATGACAGTCTCGGGAAAATCGGAAGTCTCGAATGAATGAATAGGCGCTCAGAGATCGAGCGTCAGACGCTCGCCCTTGCAACCGGACACGCAGATCATCATGACCTTGTTCCCGGCACGCTCCGACGCGCTCAGCACGGAATCGCGGTGATCGGGGCAGCCGTCGAGCACACGCGTCTCGCAGGCCCCGCAAATGCCTTCCATGCAGCTGTGCTCTGCATCGATGCCTGCGGCCAGCAGCGTATCGAGCAAGGTCGCGCCCGCAGGCACGGCAATCTCCTTGCCCGACTTCGCCAGCGTCACGACATAGCCCTCCGACGTCGCGGGCGGCGGTGCATCCGGTGCAGCCGCGAAGCGCTCGGTGTGGACGTTCGCAATGCCCGCCTCTGCACACGCGGCCTCGAAGGCGTCGAGCATCACACCGGGGCCGCAGCAATAGGCGTGCGTACCTGTCGGCTGATCGGCCAGAAACGCCGCGAACGACGCGGGCCTACCGTCGTGCTGATCGTCGAAGTGATACGTCACATCGCCACCGAGCGCATTCAACTCTTCGACGAACGCCGCTTGCGGCGCGGTGCGCGCGCAGTACATCAGCTTGACGCTGTGGCCCAGCGAACGGAGCCGTCGATACATGCAGAGAATCGGCGTCACGCCGATGCCGCCTGCGACCAGCACTGAATGCGCCGCGGTCTCGTCGAGTTCGAAATGATTACGCGGGGCCGAGATGTCGAGCGTCATACCGACACGGAAGTTGTCGTGAATGAAGCGTGAGCCACCACGACTCTTCGGATCGGCCAGAATGCCCAGCACATAGCGGTTTTCCTCGCCCGGCGTATTCACCAGCGAGTAACTCCGCACCAGCCCGCTCGGCAGGTGCAGATCGATGTGCGCGCCGGGCGTGAAGTCCGGGAACGGCGTGCTGCTGCCCGCCGCAGGCACGAGTTCGATGCTCATGATGCCCGCCGCCTCATAACGAAGCGTGCGCACCATTGCCGACAGGGTTGACTTGCTCATAACGCCGCTCTCTGATGTTGCTGATTTTCTTGACGTCCGCGCGGCTTAACCTGCGATGGCCGCGGCAGACAAATCGATGTCGAGACGCGCAAACGCCTCGATTTCCACACGCAGTTCCGGAAAGACCAGACCGCTGACCGCCACGAGCGTCGAGCACGGATACGCGCCGCCGTTCGCCGCCACGTCCGCAAAAAACTCTCGCCGTGCGCGACCGACTTCGTCCTTGTCGGCGATATCGGTCACGTACACGACAAGCTTGTAGACGTTATCGAGACGGCCACCACCCGCCTCGACCAGCGCGCGGATCTTGCCAAGCACCACCAGCGTCTGCTCGTAGGTCGTGAGTGGCTTTTCCGCATCGCGTGTGGCCGGATGCGCAGTCATGCCCGACAACAGGATTTCGTTGCCGAACCGGATGCCATTGCTCCACGTGGCCGTCGCGAGATCGGGCACGGCTTGCGCACGAATGCGTTCGGCTTTGATAGCGGAAGGGTTTTGCATGATCGCGTCCATGAGGTTGCCGACGGCCTACGACGACTTAGGCCTTGCCCGGCTGCATGCGCTCAAGCTCTGCCTTCGCCAGATTCTTCAGATGGCGACGCAGACGCACGATGCCCATGTCGTGCTGATACAGATGTTCGTTCTGGTTGGCGTCCGGCTCCATGTCTTCAAGCATCACGCGGTCCTGCTCCAGCACGTTCCAGTGACGCGCTTCCAGACGATTGCGATACAGGAAGCGCCACGTGTCGCGCTGCCAGCCGTCGAGCTTGCGGCAGCGCCAGTGGAACACGGCGGCCAGCGTCGGCGAGATCGGCGTGTAGCTGCCCACGATCACGAAGTTACCGCCGGGGCCACCCGTCTTCGGGTACGGAATCTCGAGGCGCATCCAATGCGTGCCGGTGTCCGCCCATTCGGTCCAGTCGAAGTTCACATCGCGCTGGCCTTCCTTCTCGAACACGAAGCCACGGTCGGTATCGCGAATGCGGAATGCCGCCGTGTTGTCGCCCTCGGCCATCGAGTGCGACTGCTTGTGCAGATACGTGCCGTGCATCGGGTCCATCACGTTATCGAGCACGTAACGGTAGTCGCCCTTCCATTCCGTGTAGCAGAGGAACGAGGAGAATTCGCCGTCGGCGTCGAGTTCTTCCGGCAGCACCAGCGGCGGCGGCGTCTCGATGTTCTCGGTGGCGTTGTACAACCAGATCGCCTCGTTGCGCTCGACGATGTGATACGCCTGCGTCGGACGCGAGCCCTCAAGCTTGCAGCCCGGGCTGCCCGGCACACGCATCACGGTGCCGTCGCAGCGCACCTGCACGCCGTGATAGCCGCAGGCGATGCGGTCGCCCATCACGATGCCCTTCGAGAGCGGCGCGCCGCGATGCGGGCAGTGATCGTCGAGGGCATGCACCTTGTTGTCCTGATCGCGCCAGAACACGAGCTTCTTGCCCAGACGGCGCAGCGAGACCGGCTCGCGGCCAATCATGTGCGACGGACAAATCGGATACCAGAGATTCTTCAGGCCGCGCTCAAGCAAGGCGTCGGCGGTGAGGATGGGTTGTTGCGTAGTCATGGGGGGACCTCCATCGCGAGCACCGCGTCAGCGGCCATCGCGCAATGTGATGTTTTTACTCTTCGGCCAGTCGTGCGATCTGCGCTTTGTAGACGTATTCCGTCCACACGTCGCCTTCCTGCGGGCCGGGGCCGGTGCGATTCAGGTAGGCGACGAGGCCCGCCAGATCGTGCGTGCCCGACGCGTAGGCGCGCTCAATGGCGTCACCCAGCAGGCTTTCGTATTGCGTCGGCTCATGACGACGCGCTTGATGCGGTTCCAGATAACGGTCCATCACTTCCCTCCATTGCGTACCCGCTCGCGAATACGCGCGTGCACGGGTACAAAGTCGTACGTCGGATAGCATTCGGTGCGAAACACGCCCCAGGCCGAGCGTTCCAGCTCGACGTTCACGACCGGCAGAAAATGCGGCGGCAGTTCCAGCGTGACGATCTGGCCAAAGCCCATCGCCACCGTCCACGACACCACCTTCACGCCTGCGGGCGGGAATCGCTCCCACCATTCGGCCGCTTTCAGACGCTCCTGAAAATCGTCGAGATTGTTCGACTGATCGTGACGCAGGAACACCGTCAGCATCATGGTTTCGGGCTGGGCTGTGCCCTGTGCGGTTTCGCTCATTGCTCTCTCGCCTGTCGCGTCGCTTACTGCACGAACTGGTTGGTGAACAGGTCTTCCGGCTTGGACTTCTCACGGATGACCTTCTCTTGCGCGTAGAAGTCCTGCAGCTTCGTCACACGCGCCGGATCGAACGCACCCAGACGTTGCTGGCCCGGATACACATTGCGGGCGTAGTACGTGAGGATCTTCTCGATCTCGGCTTCCTTGCCCTTGTAGGCAGGCACGGCGGCGCAGTATTCCTTCGCAGCGCCCGCCGGATCGCGCATGATTTCCGCGACCGACTTGATCGTCGCACGCACGAACTTTCGGATCATCTCCGGCTTCTCGGCGATGGTCTTGTCCGAGGCCAGAATCGCTTGCGCCATACCCGGGAAGTACTTGTCGGTCGACGTCATCGTGATCTTCACGCCAGCGTCTTCGATGTTCTGCGCCCACTCGGGCGTACCGACCATCACTTCCGCCTTACCCGTCGCCACCTGTTGCCAGACACCGGCCGGGCCTGCACCCTGAATGCGTGCGTCGTTGCGCGTGAGACCGGCCGAGGCGAGCAGACCGAGCGTCGCGTAGAAGCCGGTGTCCTGATAGGCCAGCACGGTGATCGTCTTGCCCTTCAGATCGGCGGGCGACTTGATGTTGGCGTCGTCGCGCACGACCAGCTGGTGCAGCGTGCGGCCACCGAGCAGCGCCACACCCTTGATGGGAATGCCGTTCGGACGAAGCACGATCGGCGTGTCGCCCAGCCCACCGCCCAGATCGCCGTTACCGGACGCAAGCTGCTTGCCCACGTCGGCACCGCCCTGCACGGTCAGCCAGCGCACCGACAGACCTTCTGCCGCGTAGTAGCCCTTCTTCTCGGCCAGCATCAGCGGCGCGAAGGCTGGCAGGTTCGCCGGGGCCGGGAGCAGATAAGTGATCTGCTGCGTCGCAGGCTGCTGCGCCATCACCGGTGCAGCCACGCCGGAGAGTCCCGCCACGGCGCACAGACCCGCCGTCAGAAAGGCGCGACGCGCCAACGATGCACGGAAAATCGACAACATATCTTTGCCTCGCTCAAGTTTCGGATGTCCGCGATGCCCCGTGCATCGCGGCTTGCCACTGTCATTGCCCACTTCTGCCACTACGTCAGACCCGGCCCGCCCAGGCGAGCGGGTTCTCGTTCAGGCCCCAGTAAAGGCTCTTCTGATTCGTGTATTCCAGCAGTCCCAGACGGCCCTTCTCGCGCCCCATGCCGCTCTCCTTCCAGCCGCCGAACGGCGTCGAGATGGAGAACTGCTTGTAGGTATTGATCCAGACGGTGCCCGTCTCCAGCGCACGGCCCACGCGCCAGGCGCGCTTGAAGTCGCGCGTCCAGATACCGGCAGCCAGCCCGTAGACGCTGTCGTTGGCCTCGGCCAGCAGATCGGCTTCGTTCTCGAACGGCAGCACGGCCAGCACCGGCCCGAATATCTCTTCCTGCACCATGCGCGCCTGATTGGTCAGACCCGCGATGATCGTCGGCTGATAGAAGTAGCCCTTCTCACGACCGTCGCCTGCCGGACGTTCGCCGCCACACAGCAGACGACCGCCCTCTTCCAGCCCGATGGCGACATAGCGCTCGATGGAGTCACGATGTGCCGACGTCACGAGCGGTCCCATCTGCGTGTCTTCACGCAGGGGATCGCCCACGCGCAATTGCTTCGCACCGGCGACCAGACGCTCGACGAAGGTGTCGAAGATCGCTTTGTGGACGAACAGGCGCGAGCCTGCGATGCACGACTCGCCCGACGAACTGAAGATGCCGTAGAGCACACCGGCCACGGCGTGATCGATGTCGGCGTCTTCGAACACGATGGTCGGCGACTTGCCGCCGAGTTCGAGCGACACCGGCATCAGCTTTTCTGCGGCGAGACGCGCGATGCCGCGCCCAACTTCCGTACCGCCGGTGAACGCCACCTTCTTGACCTTCGGATGACGCACGAGAATGTCGCCGATGACCGAGCCCTTGCCCGGCAACACCGACAGCACCCCGCGCGGCACGCCTGCGGCTTCGCAGATGCGGCCGAGTTCGAGCGATGCGAGCGGCGTCACTTCCGCCGGTTTGAGCACCACGGCGTTGCCTGCGGCAAGTGCCGGAGCGAGTTTCTGAGCATCCGACGCAATCGGCGAATTCCACGGCGTGATGGCCGCCACGACACCCAACGGCTCATGCACGCTCATCGTCAGAAAGTCGCCGCGCGACGGCGTGAGCGTTTCTTCCAGCGTCTCCAGACACGAGGCGAAGTAGCGGAAAGTGCCCGCTGCGCTTGCGACCAACGCACGCGTCTCGCTGATCGGCTTGCCGTTGTCGCGTCGTTGCAGATGCGCGAGCGCTTCGGCGCGTTGCGTGATGCCGTCGGCCACACGATGCAGCACGGCAGCACGCTGATGCGGCTTCAGGCCCGCCCAGTCGGCGCGACGCCATGCGGCGTCTGCGGCTTCGACAGCTTCGACGGCGTCGTCGGCACCTGCGGCTGCGATCTCGGCATTCACGCTTTCGTCGGCCGGGTACAGGCTTTGATAGCGCTTACCGGTACCGGCACGCCATTCGCCGCCGACCAGAATGTCGCTCGAAAACCCTTGCAGCAAATCTTGATGGCTCATGACTCTCTTCCTGCTAGATCACACAGTTCGCGACGCGATTGCGCAGCGCGCGAATGGCCGAGTACGCGGTAAGTGCCGACGTCTTGGGGTTGTCCGGCAACGGCTTGCCGCACATCTCAAGCGACATTTCGCCGAACGCACCGCGCGCCGCAATGTGATGCACGTTGCGCGTGCTCGTCGGGTCGGCGATCAGACGCACACGCGTCGCATCGAGCCCCAGCCCGGCGATGGCCACGGTGGCCGCGACGTTGGCGTTCTTCGGGTACAGACGCGCCGCGTCGCGGGCGCTGCCTTCGAAAATCACCGTCGCCGTAGTGAGCGTGGCGAGATCGCACACCTGCTCGGCGGGCGTGCCCTGCCAGCCCATCGGCGGCTTGCGGCCCGTATACAGCACTTCGTCCAGCCCACCTTCACGGGCGGCAGCGATGGCGTCGATACCGCCAATCGCACCGGAGAGCAGCGTGACGGTCGATGCACCGTCTTTCGCAGCCTGTTCGAGCGCCGCCAGCAGATCGGTATCCGAGAGCGCGCCAATCGAAGCCACCGCGCAGTCCACGCCCGACTTGAGCAGCGGCACGACGTGCCCCGACAGTGCGCTGTGTCCGGCGCATTCCAGAACGAAGTCCGGACGGCTCGAGAGCGCCTGCGCCGACGACACCACTTCGGTGCCCGCACGCACGCTGCCGCGCACGCGCTCGGCGGCGTCTTCCGGCACGATCACATGGCCCACGCGCAGATAAGGATCGCTCGCGCACGCTTCATAGACCTTCGAGCCAATCGCGCCGAAGCCGATGAGGGCAACGTCAACCGGACGATGATTCAATTCATGCATTCGCAGGCTCCCGGACCGGCGGACCGGCGAAATGCGACGCGAAGTTGCCGACCGACAGCATGTCGACTTCGAGCAGCACCGGACCGTCGTGAGCGACGGCGCGGGCCACGGCCCCTTCCGCCTGATCGATGGACGTAATGCGTTCGTGCTTGAGTTGCAGGCTCGCGCAGAACGCAGCGAAGTCCGGCTGATGCAGTTGCACGTAATGACGACGGCCTCCGTACTGCGCATCCTGAATATTGCGGATCACGCCGTAGCACTGGTCGTTCATCAGCAGAATCACGACGGGTGCCTTTTCCTGCACGGCGGTCGCGAGTTCGCCCACGTTCACCATCAGGCCGCCGTCGCCACACAGAGCGACGGTCTTCTTCGCATTGCCTGCAAGCGCCGCGCCAATGCCCATCTGCATGCCTTGACCGATGCCGCCACCGAGCGCGTGCACACCGGCGCGCGGCGAGAAGATCTTGAGCAGACGATTGCCCCACGTGCTGTTCGAGATCGTGACGTCGCGCACCCAGTTGAAGTCGCGACCGAGCGAGCCTTGCAGCGCTGCCACGAGTTGACGATACGGGCCGAGGCCTTCTGCGACTTGCTTCACGGCAGCGTCGCGCGCCGCCGCAAGGTCGGCGTGGAATGCCGGATCGACAGACAGACGGCCTTGCAGACGGTCGGCCAGTGCGTTCAGCACGCTGGCGGCGTCGCCCTGAATGAACAGGTCGTTGCGATAGCCACGGTTGTCGGCCAGTCCGTCGGCGTCGACGCGATACAGCGGACGCGGCAGCGCCAGCTTGTACTTGAGCGTTTCGTTGCCACGCAGACGCGAGCCGACGACGAGCACCGCGTCACACGTCTTGTAGAACTTCTCGACCGTCGGATGGATGTTGAATGCACCCAACGTGGCAGCGTGATCTTCCGGCACGATGCCGCGACCCTGCACGCTCGTCACGACGCCGAAGCCCATTTCGACCAGACGCTTGACGGCAGCTTCCGCGCCACGCGCACCACCGCCCAGCCACAGCAACGGACGATGTGCCGATGCCAGCTTGTCGGCCAGCGCAGCGACGCGAGCGTCGTCGTGCGTCGGCACGGCGATGTGCGGGGCAGACAGATCGGTCGGCCATTCGATTTCAGCCGCCTGAATGTCGATGGGGATCTCGACGCTCACCGGCCCCGTCGGCGCGGTCAGCGCAGCACGCACCGCTTCGCGCACCGTCGAGAGCGCCGTATCGACGCAGCGAACACGGTAAGCCGCCTTCGAGATCGAGTTGAGCATGCTCAGTTGATCCGGGGCTTCGTGGATGTACGCGAGGTCCCGGTCGAGGAATTCGGTTTCGATCTGGCCGGTGATGTGCAACACCGGCGTGCCTGCCGTGAGGGCTTCGACCATCGCACCGGCCGCGTTACCGGCCGCCGTGCCCGTGCTCGTGAACGCAACGCCGAGTCCGCCGGACACGCGCGACAGGCCATCGGCCATGTTCAGTGCACCGGCTTCGCCGCGTGCGCCGACGTAACGGATCTTTTCGCGACGCGCGATGGCGTCGAGGATCGGCATGTTGTGAATCGAGATCACGCCGAATGCAGTCTGCACGCCGCACTGTTCGAGAAACGCCGCGATGACTTCGCCGACGGTGGTTTTGTTAGACATGTCTTGCCAAGCCTCCGGAAACATCGATGTGGCTGCCCGTCGTATAGGACGACTGCGAGCTAGCCAGGAAAAAGATCGCTGCGGCCGCCTCTTCAGGCTTGCCCAGACGTTGCAACTGGATTTGCTTCTTGCGCGCGAGTTCGCCGGTCCACTCCGACCACGTCTTGCTCTCGCCCGCCTCTTGCGCGGCGGCGTAACGACGACGCCACTGTCCCGACTCGACCAGCCCGATCAGAATCGAATTGACGCGCACGCCGTCGGGCGCGAATTCGCCCGCCATCGAACGCACGAGGTTCTGCACGCCCGCACGCGCCGACGACGTCGCTACCATGTGCGGCTCCGGTTGCAGCGCGAGCAGCGAGTTGACGCAGACGATGGCGGCGTCGCCCGTCTCGCGTGCAGCGTCGCGCAGCATCGGCAGGCACGCACGCGTGGTGCGGATCACGCTGAAGTACTTCAGTTCGAGCTCTTCGCGCCAGGCGTCGTCGGTCGTGTCGGCGAACGTCGACACACGGCCCTGGCCTGCGTTGTTCACCAGCATGTCGAGACGGCCGAATTCGCCACGGATGCGCTCGACCAGTGCGGTGACGTCGCCCTCATCGAGCACGTTGCACTGCGCGGCAATGAGACGCGCCTGCGGATGGCGTTCGCGCAGATGCGCTTCGGCTTGCCCCAGCCGCTCGGGGTTGCGTCCGCAGATGGCGACGGCGGCCCCGGCGTCGAGCAGACGCTCGGCGGTCGCCAGCCCGATGCCGGACGTGCCGCCCGTGACCAGCGCTGCACGCAAGGAAAGGTCGATCTTGATCATTTGAGTCCCAGTGACTTCATGTAGGGGGTGGACTTGCCGTCGCTCCCCGGGCGGTAATTCAGACGGTGCGAGAGCGCATCGGCAGCTTCACGCACCTGACCGATCAGACCCGCGTCGAGCATCGATGCGTCGATGTTGGCGCGCGGAATCGTGACCGTGATGGCGGCGCAGATGCGACCCACGTCGTTGCGCACCGGCGCGCTCACCACGCTGATGCCGCGCTCGAACGACGAGGCTGACACCGCATAGCCGCGCTCGGCGTCTTCGCGCACGCGCTCGAACAGTTCAGTGAGCGATTCCGGCGTCTGCGGCGTGAATTTCTCCAGCGTCTTCTCCGGATACAGCGCGCGCAGTTCGGTGAGCGTCAGATCGCCCATCAGCACGTGACCGTGCACTGTGGCGTGCGCAGGCAGACGCGTACCGACGTTGACCTTGATCGAGTTGAAGACGCCCGCCACGCTTTGCGCCTTCGCGACGAACACGATGTCACGGCCGTCACGAATCACGATGTGCGACGTCAGTTGGGTGGCGTCGCGCAAGCGCTCGATGATTGGAATGCCGAGGTCGGTCAGTTCCAGCGAGCTGAGGTATTCGAAACCCAGACGAAGCACGGCCACGCCCAGACGGAAGTTCTTTTCGCTTCCCGCGCGCTCAAGAAAGCCCATGGCTTCGAGCGTCTGCAACAGACGGAAGACGGTCGTACGCGGAATGCCCAGCCGTTGCGACAGCTCCGGCGCACTGAACACCGGTTCGCGCGGTGAGAATTGCGTGAGGATGCGCAGGCCGCGCTCAAGGCCCGGCACGAGATAGCGAGACTCGGCAGCGCCCTCGACGACCGCGTCGCCGTCGAGCGAGACGTTTTGATCGTCCTGCAGGGTGTCGTCTTCGGTGAGCGCTTCGCGCTTCGGTGTGGCCGGTGCCATCTCAGCGCTCCCCTGCCGCGACACGTTCGAGCCACGCGGCGAGCGCAGCATTCAGAACGTCCGGCGTTTCGATGTACGACGCATGACCTGCACCGTCAATGATTTGCAGCGGCACGCCCGCGACCTTCGCAATGACCTCGCACGCGGCAGGCGACGTGATGCCGTCCTGCGCACCCACGGCCACCGCAACGGGACCGGCCGTGGCGCTCACGTACTGTGCGAGTTCGCCTGCGACGTCGCCATTCGAGAGCAGGTGCGTCGCCTGACGGTAGCCGACAGGCAACACCCGCGACATATTCCATTTCACCCACGCGCGCGGCAGATCTGCGGCGTCGGGGGCGACGAGGTTGTCGCTGCGCTCGCGCGCCATGCCTGCGGGGCCGAGCTTGTCGAGCATCGCCAGACGGCTGTCACGCTTGGACAGGCGCACCTCGGCATCGGCGCGGCCGTAGCCGTTAGCGGGTGAGCAGAGAAAGAGACCGCGCACGCGTTGCGGCGCGCGGCTCGCAAACTTCGTTGCCATGATCGCGCCCAGCGAATGGCCCACCAGTGCCACACGATTCAGACCGAGGGCGTCGAGCCACGCTTCGAGGGCATCGGCATACGCGTCGGGATGCGGTTCGGCGGCAGCGACATTCGACGTCGCGCCATAGCCGGGGGCATCCCAGGCGTACAGCTTTGCATCGAGCCCCGTGGCCTCGAACTGCGCCAGCCAGGACGCCACGCCGGAGCCAATGCCATGCAACATCACGACCGGCAGGCCAGTGTCGCGCTCTGCGCCCGCGCAGCGATAGCCGACGGTGCCCGCCCGCGTGGCGACGGTGCGATACGGAAACGCGTCCAGCCGTGCGCGCAAGGGCGCAACGACATCGTCTTCTGGCACTTCGTGTTGATGGGCTTCGGCTTGCATGGCGGCTTTCGTCTAACTCTTGCGAACTTGATGCAGACTTCCGACTGCGTGAATTTCTGCCGATGCCGTGCGCGCATTCGACGCACGGACACCGGACTCTTCCTTGCGGACTTACTTCATTTCGCGCTTGATCTTTGCGAGCGGCGAATCCGGCGGGTACGTCGGCGTGACCGGCTTTTGCGAGCCGAGCATCACGCACATCAGTGCGTCTTCGTCGCCGATGTTGATTTCGGTGCGGTACACGCCCGGCGGCACCGAGATCAGATCGCGCTCGCCGAGAATCGCTTCCCACGTTTCACCGTCGCGCTCGCAGACCACCTTCATCTTTCCGCGCATGACGAAGAAGATTTCCTCGACGTCCATGTGGATGTGGCTCGGGCCGATGTTGCCAGCCGGAATCACCATCGTGGAGAACGTGAAGTGACCGGCAGGCACGGTGTTGACGTCCTTGGCCACACCGGTGCCACCCGTACCGACGTAGCGCATCTGCGCACGGCGGTACTTCGGGTCGTAGTCGGCCTGGAACTTGAGGGCGTCCCAGTCGTATTTGCGCGTCGAGAAACGGGCGACGCGGGTTTCCAGCCAATCGCCGAATGCCTGACCTTCGGTCTGCGTCCAGCTCTCGACGGCCTGCGGCGTCGCGGTGTTTTTAGCGTCGGCTTGCGCCATGATCTAACTCCTGAAAGGCGTTGCGAATGAGAGTGGCTCGTCAGGGCATGACGAAGCCGCCGTTGACCGGCAGAACCTGTCCGGTCACGAAACGGGAAGCGTCGGAGAGCAGGAACAGCACCGGGCCGACGACGTCGTCCGGCACTTGGGCGCGCGGCAGTGCACGTCCCTCCAGATAGTGGCGATGGCGTGCCGCCGGTACATACGCGGTGGCTTCGACTTCGACGAGCCCCGGCGCGATGGCGTTGACGGTGATGCCGTCCGGACCGAGTTCGCGCGCAAGCGAACGCGTCATCGACATGACCGCGCCCTTGCTGGCCGTGTAGGCGAGCAGGCGCGGTGCGCCCCACAGCGCAGTGTCGGACGCGATGTTCACGACGCGACCCTGACCCGAGGCGCGCAGGAACGGCAGCGCGGCCATCGTCATGAGCCACGTGCCGCGCACATTGACGTTCATCACGGCGTCCCACGTCTCGACGCTCAACTCGGTGGCCATCTTGCCGCCCGAGTTGGTGATCGCGCCGTTGTTGACGAGTCCGTCGATGCCGCCCATCTGCTGGCCTGCCGCTTGCGCCGCAGCTTCCACCGATGCGGGGTCCGACAGGTCGACGCGCACGAACGACACGCCATGTCCGGCGTCCTGCAATTCGGCGGCAAGCGCTTCACCGGCGTGGGCAGCAATGTCGGCGATCGTCACATGTGCGCCACGTGCCACAGCCGCACGGACGAAGCCTTCGCCGAGACCACGCGCGCCGCCGGTGATCAGCAGCTTCTTGCCGTCGAGCGGCGGCAGTGCGTCGATATCGAGCGGCATCACCGGGAGGGTCGACAGTTCGTTCACGATTCGATTCCTTGTGAAGTCCGACGCTCAGGCGATGTTCATGGCCGCACGCGGCACGTAATGCAGTGCACGACGCTCCAGCCAGACCACCGCCGCGTAGGCCGCGATACCGATGACGGTCAGCCCGGCAATCGCGACGAACACCATCGCGGTATTGCCCTGCCCTTCGCCGTACACCAGCAGATAACCGAGGCCACGGTCGCCACCGACCAGCTCACCAACGGTCACGCCGATCACGGCCAGCGTCGACGCGATGCGCAGCCCGGCGAACAGCGCCTGCATGGCCGACGGGAATTCGACGAAGCGGAAGATCTGCCAGCGTCGGCCGCACAGCGCGCGCACCAGATTGACCATGTCGGGATCGACCGAGCGCACCGCGCCCAGCACGTTGATCATCACGGGGAAGAAGACGATCAGCACCGCGACGAGAATCTTCGGGTAGATCGTGTAGCCCATCCACATCACGAACAGCGGTGCGAAGGCGACCTTCGGCGCGATCTGCAACGCGAGGATGTACGGCGAGAGCATGGCTTCGGTCGAAGGCGACAAACCGAGGATCACGCCGATCAGCACGCCCAGCGCCGAGCCGATCACGAAACCGGCGATCACTTCGAGCGCCGTCACACCGATGTGCAGCCACAGGTTTTCCACCTGGAACATGCGCACACCTTCGACCAGCGTCGACGACAGCTTGGGCAATACGAATTCGGGCACGCCGAACGCCGTCGGGCCCCATTGCCACACGGCCGCGAAGAGCAGCAGCAGCACGAAGCTACCGGCGGTCAGTTGCGTTTTGGAAAGGGATTTCATAGCGGAGATTCCAGTGTCTTGTGCGAAGTGCGAGCCGGTGCGGATCAACCGAGGTGGTCGTCGCGACCGACCTTGAGCAGTTCCATCAGATGTGCGACGTACTCGTTCATGCCCGCTTGCTTGCGGCGCTCGATGGGGTTGTCGCGGTGCGGCAGATCGACGGTGATCTCTTCGATGATCGTGCCCGGACGCTCGCTCATCACGAACACGCGGTCCGACAGCGCAATCGCTTCTGCGAGGTCGTGGGTGATCATCAGCGCGGTCTTGCCTTCGCTGGCGAGCATCTGCGCGAGGTCTTGCTGAAGCACCATCTTGGTTTGCGCATCGAGTGCCGAGAACGGCTCGTCCATGAGCAGCACGTCCGGCTCGACGGCGAGCGTGCGGGCCAGTGCCGCGCGTTGACGCATGCCGCCCGAGAGCTGGTGCGGGTAGTGGTTCTCGAAGCCCTTGAGGTGGCAGCGCGCGAGCAGCGCCTTCGCGACTTCCGCGCGCTCGGCCTTGCTGCGGCCACGAATCTGCATGCCGAGTTCGACGTTCTTCTGAATCGAACGCCACGGCATGAGCAGGTCCTTTTGCAGCATGAACGCGACTTGTTGCGACGGACCACGCACCGGCTTGCCTGCCAGCGTCACTTGCCCTTCGCTGGGCGCATACAGACCGGCACCCATGTTGAGCAGCGTGCTCTTGCCGCAGCCGCTCGGGCCGATCAGCGAGACGAACTCACCGGCCTTGATGCCGATGGACACATCGGAGACAGCGGTCATCTCGCCCTTGCCCTGGCGATTTTTGAAACGACGCGTGACGCCGCGATATTCGATAGCGAACGGCAACGGTGCCGCTGCGGGCTGCTTCTCACGCGCTCCGGCATACGCCTCGGCTACGTTTGCGTCCTTCAACTGAAT
This sequence comes from Pandoraea sp. NPDC090278, assembly GCF_044772185.1. NCBI lineage: Bacteria > Pseudomonadati > Pseudomonadota > Betaproteobacteria > Burkholderiales > Burkholderiaceae > Pandoraea > Pandoraea sp. NPDC090278. The sequence continues at coordinate 437,237 of NZ_JBIVYJ010000005.1, forward strand.
CGACCTGAGCATGGGAAACCACCGTGTTTCTGGATGTTCAACTTGCCTCGGGCAGCCTGCGGCGACGGTTCGCGTGCATGGCTTGCCAGCCTGTCTTTCTCTTTCGCGTCACGTTTCATATGTGAAACGTTGATTTACGTATGGATCAATTATAGGGAGTGACGGCCGCAGTCAAAATTGTTTTTTGACTAGGGGAAACCCGAATTCATGGGTGTTTCCGAGCAGCACGGGACGTTTTGAGTCCAAAAAAACGCCGACGGGCAGAAGCCGGTCGGCGCATCAAGAGAGACCACTGGGTGAAAAAGGTACAAGCGCGGTAAAGCGTCAGAACGAGTGGTGAACGCCCGACATGATCACGAGCTGGTTCGACGTCGACGACGGGCTGATCGTGTTGATCGCGGTCACCGCGCCGTTGCCGCTCGCATGCTGGTACGCGCCGCTCACGTAGACCTGCGTGCGCTTCGAGAACGCGTAGACGTCTCCGAGGCTGACCTGTGTCCAGCGCTTGCCGGACATGTTGGTCGTGGCTGCGCCGAAGGTAATCGTGTTCGGCACGCTCGTTGCGAAGTTCACACCGGCGTCGAACGATTGATAGGTGTCGTTGTAGCCGGGGGACTGAAGCTTCACGCGCGTGTAGAGCGCGTGCAGCAGCCACGGCCCGAAGCCATAGGACACGCCCGCGCCCATATTCTCGACGTTCGATGCGGCGTAGGTCGCCACCGGCTGGCCCTGGAACGTGGCACCGCCGAGCGCAGCGACGTTCGGCGTGCGGTTGTTTTCGTTCGAGTAGACGGCCGATGCCTTGAAGCCGCCGTTCGTGTAGTTCGCTGCAGCGCTCCACTTGCGACCGTTCGCGAAGTTCGTGTTGTTGCCGAACGAGAGCATCGCACCGGCCTTGAAGCCCATGTAATCCGGCGTGACGTAGCGCACCGAGTTGTCCACCTGCACGACGGACGTGTTGGCGAGTTCGTCAAGGTTGCCCGGGTGGAACATGTACCAGTTCATGCCCAGATAGGCCGTGCTGAACGGGCCCAGCCAGTCGAAGTTGAACGTGGTCATGTGGCCGATGGTGAGCGTGCCCGTCTTGTCCGACTGCAAGCCGACCCACGACTGGCGGTTGAACATCGACCCCGCCTTGATCGTGTTGCCCGTGAGTGTCGAGAAGCCGTTTTCCAGCAGGAAGATGGCGCGATTGCCGCCGCCCAGATCTTCTACGCCACGCAGGCCCCAGCGGTCCGGTTGCGAGCCGCCCTGCTGCGCAATCCAGTTCGAACTGCCGCCCTGGTTGTTCACGAATGCCACCCCGGCATCCATGCTGCCGTACAGCGTGACGTTGCTCTGTGCGTGTGCTGCGACCGGCGCGCCGAGCGCTAGCAGCGTTGCCGCCGCGACCGTCGTCATGCCCGGGATCCGCCCCATCGGAAACCGCTTCATCTGTGAACTCCTGTCGTTCGATGATTCGAGAACGATGGATACGTCCGCCAAAAGCGCAGCCAGGTACGGGTCAGCCCGCCCCCGATACGCTCGTTTTGTGACGTTCCACCTGTGAAACGTTGGATTACTTATGAAACCAACTGAGCGAAGCTTAGGCCAGGAGACTCTTGTCGCTCGCAGCGGAGATGCACGAATTGATGGCGGCAAATTGGCGTGATAACGCGCGTGCGTCGGTTCACCGGTGGTGCGTCGGTCCCTGCGAATAGCGGCACCCAACGTCCCGCCGACGTAGCCGCAAGTCCCGGCGCGTCGACATCCAGCGTTGCAGCGATTGCTCGGGATTTACCCGAGGAAGGCTTGCGATCTATCGAATCAAAAACAATAATATTTGAACATCATGTTCATATTTGAACGTTTTATTTTTTCCGATTCATCGATACGCTCGTCAAAGGATGTCCCCCATGCAAGCTCCCCTCATTGGCATCAACGGTGCCGGTATCGGCGGTCTGGCCGCCGCCATCGGATTGCTCCGCGCAGGATTTCGAGTGCGCGTGTATGAGCAGGCGTCGCAGTTCGCGCGCGTCGGTGCGGACATCAACCTGACGCCGAATGCGGTGCGCGCACTCGACGGGCTGGGCGTTGGCGACGAGCTTCGCAAGTCCGCCGCGCAGCCGAGCCATCGCATCAGCCGCATGTGGGATTCGGGGGAAACGACGTCGTGCCTGGAAATGGCGCAGACCGCGCAGACGAAATACGGCGCGCCCCAACTCACGATGCATCGCGCCGATCTGTTGCAGGCGCTGGAGCAAGCCGTCCCCGCAGAAGCCATTGCGCTGGGCAAGAGACTCGTATCTTTCGAAGCGCCGGACGCAGGACAGAACGGCAGCATTCGTCTGACGTTCGCCGACGGCACGCATGACGACGTCGACGTCCTTATCGGCGCCGACGGCATCCACTCGGTCGTGCGCCGTGGCCTGTTCGGGCAGGAGTCGCCGGAGTTCACGGGCGTGGTGGCGTACCGTGCCGTCGTCCCCGCAGAGAAGCTGAACGGCGTGCCGAATCTCGGCGCGTTCACCAAGTGGTGGGGACCGAATCCGTCGAGCCAGATCGTGACGTTCCCGCTCAACCTCGGACGCGACATCTTCGTGTTCGCCACCACACCGCAAGACAGTTGGACGCTCGAATCGTGGACCGCGCCGGGCGACGTGCACGAGCTGCGCGCCATGTATGCCGACTATCACAGCGAAGCGCGTGCCCTGCTCGACGCATGCGACAGCGTGCTCAAGTCGGCGCTTTACGTGCGCGACCCGCTGCCGCAATGGTCGCGCGATCGCGTGTCGCTGCTGGGCGACGCGAGCCATCCGATGATGCCGTTCATGGCGCAGGGCGCAGGCATGGCCATCGAAGACGCTGTGGTACTGTCTCGCCACCTCGCGGATGCCGGTACGAGCGCCGATGCTGCCACGCTGGCGAATGCACTGGCACGATACGAAGCCGCACGTCGCGAGCGCACTGCACGTGTGCAGATCGGGTCGCGTGGCAATCAGTGGCTCAAGGAAGGCGGCAATGCCGACTGGGTCTACGAATACGACGCCTGGCAAGTGCCGCTCGCCGCCTGAGTCCGACAGGACTTCCAAGCATCGCCGTCCGATTTTGACGAAGGGATTCGAACGCATGACGAAAGCAACGTCCGCCAACACGCCAGCCGCAGGTGCTCCTGAGACTGAGGCACAAGACACCGCGCAAACGGGTCTCGTGACGCCGGTCATGCGCGCGCTCAAACTGCTGCGCTACGTGGCGGACGGCGGCTCGACGGCGAACCTCAGCGACGTCGGACGTCGCATCGGCGTGAACCGGGTGACAGTGATGCGTCTGGTCGAGACGCTGCAATACGAGGGTGTGCTGGAGCCACTGCCGCACGGCGGACATCGGCTCGGTCTCGGATTTCTGACGCTGGCCGCCAGCGCCCTCGCAGGCGAAGATCATCTCGCCACGGCAAGACGCGTGCTCTCTCGCGTGACGACGGAAACCGGGCTGTCGAGCTATCTCACGGTGCTCGACGGCGCGCAGGTGCGCTACCTCCTGTGCGAAACACCTGCCCTGCCGCTGGTGAGCAACATCCGGGCAGGAAGCCGCGTCACGGCACATCTGACGGCACCCGGCCGGTCGTTACTGGCGCATCTAAGCACCGAGCGCCGTCGGGCCTTGCTCGGGCCTGAGCCGTTGGCGGCCGCGACTGCGCAGAGCGCGCGGACATACGCTGCGCTCGATGCACAGTTGTCCCGTGACCGCGAGGCCGGTTGCGCATGGAGTCAGGACGGCTTTGAAGCGGGCATCGACGCCTGCGCCGACGCTGTGCTCGACGCTCACGGTCGGCCCTTGGCAGCCCTGAGCGTTGCCGGTCCCCGGGGGCTCGTCGGTACCGATTCCGTCACGCGCGAGCGTACGGCCCGCGTCGTGAAGTCGGGCGCTGCCGATCTCGCCGTATTACTGGCAGACGCGCCAGCTTTCCTCGCGGCGGCGGAACGGGCCTGACCCCGCGCGAACAACGTCATCCCTGTGAACATGCGGTATCCGCGGCAATGCCGCATGTCGCAAACCTCCACACGTCGGCGAAAATCCTGCGTTCGCCAGCACTGCCACCGCGCGCGACGTAACACGTCGTAACGCGGCTTTCTCCTTACTTTCCCCCTCGAAGTCCCCGGACACCCGTCCCAGTTGCTAGGATTTTCTGTAACGGGCGCAGACAAGCCGCATCGATTCCGCGCATGTCGACGCCCGCTTTGCGGCGAATCCAATGACGAAGAACTCTCTGAAATGGCAGCACGTGGCAGTCGCCAGCGTGCTTTGCGGTGCCTCGGCGTTTGCACAGGCACAGGAAGCCACCGTGTTCGCGGGCGGCATGAACGCGCGTAATGACGACAACGCGCACACCTATGCGTGGGGCTTCGATTATCGTCAGGCGCTGAGCGAGCATTTCGCGACCAGCTTCACATGGTTGAACGAAGGCCACGTGCCGGATCATCACCGCGACGGCTTCGCGGTCCAGGTCTGGGCGCACCAGCCGCTCTTCGACCGGCGATTCGATGTCGCTGTCGGCGTCGGTCCCTACCACTATTACGATACCGTTCAAGGCAGTCGCGGACGCCGCTATGAAGACGATCACGGCTGGGGCGCGATGTTCTCCGTCGCGGCGACGTGGTACTTCGAAAGCCGCTGGTACGTGCAGGCGCGCGCCAACTACGTGCAATCGCCGTCGAGCGTGAATTCCGTCACCTATCTGCTCGGCGTCGGCTATCAACTGGAAAAGCCGTCGTCACCCGGCCCGCTGTCGGGCGGTTCCAAGCCGGGGCTGCCGACGGGCGATGTGCTGTCTGTGATGGCGGGAATATCCGTCGTGAACAGCCTCGATTCGCAGAATGCGGCAGCGGAGGCCATCGAATACCGCCACGGCTTCGGGCCGTGGTTCGACGGCACGGTGTCGTTGATCAACGAAGGACACAGCGATATCGGCAGTCGTCAGGGCGCGGCGGCGCAGGTCTGGATCAAGGACGATTTCTTCGACGACCGCCTCAGTCTCGGTCTGGGCTTCGGACCTTACGTCACGTGGAATAAGTACAAGGAAAACCGTGCAGCAGGCGGTGCGCAGAACGTCGTCGCTTGCTTGCTCACGATGAGCGCCGCCTACCGGTTCGCCGATCACTGGGTCGGACGTATCTCGTGGAACCGCGTCGTCACCGGCTATGACCGCGACAGCGATATCTTCCTCGCAGGTGTCGGGTACAAGTTCTAACGCATTGCGACGTTCTGTCGCACTCCTTTTAATTAACATCTTCATTAGAGTCTTCACTCGACATTACCTGTGGATGTCGGGTGTCTTGAAACCCTTATCCGACGGTGGTTTCGAGGCGATTCATTCTTCGCAATTCATTGTTGCGCCGCATGCGGTTACTCCTGCGACGTGGTCGTCCTACCTTAGAGGCGTAGGCGGTGCCGGACTCGAAAGCGAGCTGGCCGACCACCCAAGAAAAGCAATGACAGGAGAATAATCATGACCCGCACTCTTTCTCATCTGATGATCGCCGCAACCCTCGCTGTGGCCGCTGCCCCGGCAGCGTTCGCAGGCACCGGCGGCAATGGTTATCCGAACGAAAACTTCTTCTGGCAATCGAGCGTGTATAGCGAACAGCTCGCTGTGCCGCGCGCTCAGGTGAAGCAAGAACTGATCAACGCACAAGGCTCGCTGACGCAGACCGATAGCCAGTACCCGACACTCAAGACCTACGGCACTCCGGTGGGCGCTCACGTGCAAGGTTCGACTGCGCTGATGAACTCGACTTATCGAGGGAATTGATCGGTCTTGGTGAGCCAAGCGTCGGAGGCATCTCGATTGAATCTGCGAAGATGCCCGACGGTTAGCTCGGTTGAAGAGAAACACCCCGCGCAATTCGGCGGGGTGTTTCTTTTTGTCCACGAGAATCAGACGGCGATAGCCGACAGCTTGCGTTCGCCGAGCGGTGTAACGCGCAGCGCGCGCGCCTCACGCGTAGGTTCGAGCCATTTTGCGTCGAGATACGTGCTGAGGAGTGCCGCCCCCAAAGCGCCGCCGAGATGCGGTTTGCGTTCGCTCCAGTCCGGACAGGTACAAGCGAAGCGACGGCGTCGCGCATGCGCCCGAGTGAGATCGACGCCGAGCGCGGTCAGCCCGTCGGTGCCCGCATCGGTGAGTGCCACGTCGCTGCCATCGATACGAATCCACCGACGCGCGTGCATCCGCGCAAACAGGTCGACAGCGATCTCCCCGGCAAGATGGTCGTAACAAGTGCGCGCATGACGCAACGGGATGGGTGTTCCTCGACTGACCGGCACCGGACGCGGCCGAAGTTCTCGCGTAGCCAGGACAGCACTGGCAAGGGCCTCGATGGCCGCCGCCGTCTCCGGTGTGGCGATGCGGAAATACCGATGCCGCCCCCGCGCTTCCTGCGCAAGAACGCCACCGTCGACGAGCCGGGCAAGATGGCCGCTGGCACTGGACGGGGACAGCCCAGCCACCAACGCTAGTTCTCCGGCAGGACGGGCTGAGCCGTCCATCAACGCCCAGAGCATGGTCATGCGGCCCGCGTCGGCCAGGAGGGCGGCCAGGGAACTGATGCCGGGAGAATAGTCGTCGTGCGCGCTCATTGGTAGGCCTCACTGAGGAGATACCGAATGGTAACGCCGGCGCGCACTTGTTATTTCATCGCATTGTGAACAATTGACTCCTACGTATCCAACGAAACACCGTCCCAGTCGTCTCCGGAAGTAATCCACTCCAAAGCGCGGCGGCGTTCAGTCACGACGTGATATTGAACGTTGCTTGGAACCACACTACCCGACAGCAGTGCTTCATTAACACCCCAGTGCAAACAATACGCAAGGTCAAGGGTCGAAAATATTGCATCGGCACTAATCAAAGACGCTCCGCCTCGGAAACGTTTAGACGATTCCGCCCCCCTGAAGTCAGGGTAGATCTGTACCAGATTTTCCGGGCACTGCAACGAAAAATCGAGTGCTGGCAAATAACCTAAGGTCCATGCAAAGGTGCACAACGCTTCCGCTTGAACTTGGAACCGCCGGCTGTTACTCGCGTCTTTTTTCTCAAGAAACGTACGCTCTCCGTCCGACAGGGATTGGGCTAACCGCTCTTGATCCAGCCAACTCATCGCCCGCTCTCTCGGGAAACCGTAAGCAACCGCGACAACGACCGACAATGCAAGCGATCGACTCTCAATTTCGTCAAGGCTCCGAATCTTTGCTTCGCCATCGAGAAACGGGAGTGTTGCAGGCTTAGGAAATCCAAGCAGCGCCAACGAAGACGTAGAGTCGCTTCTAATTTTTTCGAAGTCCATTACTCCACCGCGTGAAATATCATTAAAACTCGCGAGCACCTCCAAACCATCGCGTGCTTCGTCTCACAGCAATGGGCCACGAGGTACGTCCCGGCGCGTCAGACACACCAGTTGACGGGGACACGCGAATTCCCGGTTAGACCGAATGTGAGTCCCCAGCCAAATCTACCCATGTTCCGTCACTATACTGCGTAGGAATCAGCGGATAACAAACGAGCAAACCCTCGACGAACCTACGAAATGAAAGTTCAAGCCTCGTTATAGTTCTGGTCGTATCGATTTCAACAATTTTCCAATTGTCACCACTGTCAAATCCGTATCCTGTGCCCACACAGTCGTAAGCGAAGATCCATACGGTTCCGAACGCCCCCGGATTTCCGTCGTACTCTTCGTATATCAGCGTGTCCTTAAAATGATCGCGGGCAGCGTCCTCAGGCGTCCGGGGAAAATAATACGGGGAGAGATCCGCTTGGTCCTTCCAGACGCCTACTCCGACCTCCTTCAAAAAGACCAAATATTCATTAGGAATTCCCGGCAGCCTCGCTACAATTGCCGCAATTTCCGGCTCCTGCAACGGGACTACGTCCTCTAGCAACGGAATACCTTTTGGTTGGAGTGGTTTCAAGTTCTCGTACATTACTTAATCCTTGGAGGCCGAATAGGAAAGGCTTACGACGTAGCTGATTCTTAAAGGTGGATTCCGCCCTGATGTTACCCTCTCGCATAGGCTGTATGTTCCCCGACAATCTGACTCGGGTCGTACGACTTAAACGTCTTGTTGTCGTTGAGGATCGTGCTAACCCGATTCGGGATCGTCAGCGATTGACACGCGCAGGTCCTAGCTGTCCGACAGGCCGTTTGCCTCGGCGATCAGGTACCAGCGCTTCAAATCGCCGTAAGCCGATTGCGCAATGCTCTCGAGCGGGTGGCCCGCCCGTCAGGTACTTGCCGTTAATCGGTCAGGCCTGCTCCACGCGGTTCGCGCCGTCGTAGAAACGCATGTCGAGCAGTACACCGTCTCGCGAGACGTTCGACAGGCGGTTGCTGCCGTAGTCGTACGCCTCCGTCGTCAGAACGTTGACCGCGGTGTACTGCGTGCGATACGCGGCAGACGGCTGGGAAATGTAGCCGGACTCCGGGTTCCCCGCTTCGTCCGTGCCGACCACGCCCCAGGCACTCCTCTATTCGGTATGGTCGAACACGCGATCGGACTGAACTCGCGTGCCGTAGTACGTGTCGCTGACCCGGTTGCCGTTCTTGTCGTAGCTGATGCGATGCACCTGCCCGACGCCGATATCCTCGTTGGCGTTGATGCCGTCCATGCGACGGGTCGTTCAGGGCGTTTTCGACTACGGACTCTGGATTCGTGTGCAGCAAAGTGGCGTCTCTTGGATGTCCGCTCATTTTGGACCTGCACATTGGCCAACGGCTGGTCGACTGTGAATACAGGTACGGACGCGGCACAGCTACTGGTAGACCTGACCATGCCATGACATTTCACCTCACGGTGAATCATGACCGGCAGCTTTGCGCGAAGATGGCGGCATATCGTCACCGCGACTTTTTCGACAGCGGAGTTTTCGTGATGCCAATCGCCTTCTCCAATACGACCCTCGAATTCCCATCCGGACCGTTCGATGCCGTCACGCACCCCGATCCTTACCCGTACTACGCGTCGCTGGCCGCACGCCGTCCGTTTGGCTTCGACGCAACGCTCAGTCTGTGGGTCGCTGCCGGACCTGAGGCGCTGGCCGAGGTGCTGGGGCATCCGGCTTGCGGGGTGCGCCCGGCAGGGGCTGTGGTGCCAGCCGCACTGGCGGACGGGCCTGCCGGTGAGTGGTTCGGGGCGCTCGTCCGCATGAACGACGGTCCCGCTCACGCGGCGATGAAGCCCTGGCTCAACGCGCAGCTTGCGACGCTGCATGCCGACCGCGACACGCTCGTCCGTCTGCACGACGCCAGTCAGGCCGCCTGCGCCGACGCCTACCTCGCGCGTGGCGACGCCCCTGCCGCCCGCCTCGACGACTTCGTCTTTCGTCAGCCCATCTACGGCCTCGCAGCATGGCTGGGCGTTCCCGCAGCGCAATGGACCGAAGTCCATGAAGATGTCCAGCCGTTAGTCGCAACGATGGCTGAAGCCGGTAAACCGTCCCCGCGCGCCGACGTGCTGGCGCGTGGACACCGCGCTGCCGCAGCGCTGCGGCAGCGTGCCGCTCGCTGGCTCGACAACGACGCCGCCTCGGACACCTGGCTGCGCGAAGTCGCCCGGCGCGCAGCAGGCAACGACAGTATCGACTTCGATGCCCTCACGGCGAACGTCGTCGGCCTCTTCACGCAAACCCACGACGCCTGCGCCGGTCTCGTCGCCAACAGCATCCGACGGCTTGCACGAAGTTCGCATGGCGCCTCCGCTTCGGCAGATCCGACCGACCTCGCCGTCGCCATCAAGACCGTCAGCGACGTCATCCGCTTCGACCCGCCGGTACAGAACACACGGCGCTTCCTGCACGCGCCCGCCGTCATCTGCGAACAGGCACTGGCACCGGGCGACGCCATTCTTGCCGTGCTGGCGTCTGCACCGCCGAGCGCGACGCCGGAAGGCATGGCATGGACCTTCGGAACCAGCGCTCACGCCTGCCCCGGACGCTCCCCCGCGAGCACGATTGCGGCCGTCGGTGTTCACGCGATACGCCAAGGTGGCGAAGACCTTTCGTCGCTCGCGGGCGGCACCGCGTACCACCCGCTCGGCAATATCCGCATCGCCCGATTCTCCGCGTAGGTGTGGCGCTTTTTGAGACGGCTGACGGTGGCCCTCGCCTCTCGTTTTATCTGTCGAAATATTAATTTCATCTGATAAAACACAGTTCATTGACACGGCCCCCTTTACCCACAAGGCTTTGCGCGACGTCCCGCCGTCCGCCCGGGATTTCAGGCAGCATGACACTTTCCTTTTCGCCACCCTCGTCCATCACCCTCTCCGGTCGCGGCAACCCCGCGCCACGGACGGCGGACAGGCGACCGATGTTCCTGCTGCTCTCATGTCCAACACACTACCTGACGGCATGCCCATGCCCGCACGGCTCTGGGCCGTGGCGACCGTCATGCTCGCTATCGCGTTGTCGGTGCTCGACAGCGCCATCGCCAACGTGGCGCTGCCGACCATCGCACGCGATCTGAACGCCAGCCCTGCCACCTCGATCTGGATCGTCAACGCGTATCAGCTCGCCATCACCATTTCGTTGCTGCCGCTCGCCGCGCTCGGCGAAATCGTAAGCTACCGGCGTGTCTACACAGTCGGTCTCGCCCTCTTCACCGTCGCTTCACTCGCCTGCGCGCTTTCCGACTCCCTCGTCACGCTGACGCTCGCGCGCGTGGCGCAAGGCTTCGGGGCGGCCGGGATCATGAGCGTGAACACGGCGCTCGTGAAGACGATCTACCCGTCGCGCTGGCTCGGTCGCGGCGTCGCCCTTAACTCGCTGATCGTGGCCGTCTCCTCCGCAGCGGGGCCGACGATTGCCGCCGGGGTGCTGTCCATCGCCCACTGGCCGTGGCTCTTCGCGATCAACGTTCCGCTGGGGATCATTGCGTTCGCCATCGCCGTGCGCTCGCTGCCGGACAGCACGCGCTCGTCGCATCCGTTCGACTGGATGGGCGCGCTGCTGAGTGCGCTGACGTTCGGGCTGCTGATCTCCGGCATCGATTCGTTCGGCCACGGTCAGGAGCGCTGGCTCGTCGCCGTCGAGATCGCGGCGGCCGTCGTCATCGGGACGGTCTTCGTGCGTCGCCAACGCAGTCAGCCAGTGCCGCTGCTGCCCGTGGATCTGTTGCGTATTCCCATTTTCGGGCTGTCGATCTGCACGTCGATGGCGTCGTTCTGCGCGCAGATGCTCGCGTTCGTCTCGCTGCCCTTCTTCCTTCAGGACACGCTCGGTTTCGATCACGTGCAAACGGGTCTGCTGATGACGGCTTGGCCGCTCACCATCGTGGTCGTCGCCCCCCTGGCGGGACGTCTGCTCGAGTACTACAAGCCGGGTCTGCTCGGTGCGATCGGGCTGGCAGCGTTCGCACTCGGTCTGCTCGCGCTGGGCTTGCTGCCCGATCAGCCGAGCACGCTCGATATCGTCTGGCGCATGGCGCTGTGCGGTTTCGGCTTCGGGCTGTTCCAGTCGCCCAACAATTACGCAATGCTGATGTCCGCCCCGAGCCATCGCAGCGGTGGCGCGAGCGGCATGCTGGGCACCGCGCGGCTGACCGGACAGACAACCGGCGCAGCGCTCGTGGCGCTCGTCTTCAGCGTCGCGCCGCAGGGCTACGGCACGCGGGCATCGCTTTATGTCGCGGCCGCGTTCGCGGCAGTGGCGGCGGTCGTGAGCAGTCTGCGCACGTTGCCGTCCACGCAACCGGCGGTGAAATGACGACACTGCGAAGATCACTGCGAACAACACTTCCCAGGCCGTTCAGCCGAGTTCATCCGGTCGACCGTCCGGCCGTGCTACACTGCCGACCTTTTACGGCTCGCCCGCGCGGGCCGCAAACGCCATGAGTTTCTGCGCCATCGATTTCGGCACCTCGAATTCTGCCGTCGCCGTGAAAGGCGGCAGCGCCATGCGTCTGGTCGAACTTGAGGCCGGGTACGGCACGCTGCCTACCGCCGTGTTCTTCAACGCCGACGAAGGCGGCCGCGCCTCGTTCGGGCGTCAGGCCGTCGCCGATTACGTCGATGGCTACGACGGGCGCCTCATGCGCTCGCTCAAAAGCCTGCTCGGCTCCTCCCTGATCGAAAGCACCACCGACCTCGGTAACGGCTCGGCGATGCGCTATATCGATATCATCGCCACGTTCCTGCGTCACCTGCGCACTCATGCGATCAAGGCCGACGGCGGCGATCTGCGTCAGGTCGTGATGGGGCGTCCGGTGTTCTTCGTCGACGACGATCCGAAGGCAGACGCCGCCGCCCAGCGCTCGCTCGAACAAAGCGCACGCGACGTCGGCTTCAAGGACGTGCATTTCCAGTTCGAACCGATCGCCGCCGCATTCGATTACGAATCGCGCCTGACGGAAGAACAGCAAGTGCTGGTCGTCGACATCGGCGGCGGTACGTCCGACTTCTCGCTCGTGCGTGTCGGCCCGGATCGCGCCCGTCATCTGGATCGTAAGGACGACGTGCTCGCGCACCACGGCGTGCACATCGCCGGGACCGACTTCGACCGCCGCATCGAGCTGGCGACTATCCTGCGCGAACTCGGCTACAAGGCACTCGGCCCGGACGGCAAGGAAGTCCCCAACCGGATCTACTTCGATCTGGCCACGTGGCACCTGATCAACACCGTCTACACGCCCAAGCGCGTGGGCGAACTGGCGCTCACGGCGCATCTGTATGCCGACGCGGCGCATCACCGCCGTCTCATGCGCACGGTCGAACAACGCCTCGGGCACGCACTGGTCGGTCATGCGGAAGAAGCCAAGATCGACGTGTCCGCTGGTGGTGAGACGCGCATCGACCTCTCGGTCATCGAGCGCGAACTGGGTGTGGCCTTCTCGGAAGCCGGTCTGGTAGACGCTGTGAGCGACGAAATCGCCAGCATCACGGCGGGCGCCGTGCATACGGCATCGCTCGCCGGGCTGCGCGCCGAGGATGTCGACGCGCTGTACTTCACCGGCGGCTCGACGGGCCTGCGTTGTCTGTCCAGCGCGATGTGCGCCGCATTCCCGAAAGCGACGCCGGTCTTCGGCGACCGCCTCGCCAGCGTGGCGCTGGGTCTGGGCATTCACGCAAAGCGCGTGTTTTCCTGATCGTTCCCAGGCGTTCGTCTCAGAACGAAAAAAGCGCGCGACCGAAAGGTCAGCGCGCTTTTTTTTATGCCGTCAGGCGAGCAGATGATTACCTTAATCGAACTGCGCGTAGACCAATAGTGTCAACGCGGTAACTTGGTATGCCTTGTGGGAAAGTCGATCCCGGCTTGGGCCAACGCCCTGGCTTCCTTGCTGCCCGGCACCACTCGCAAATCGCCGGTGAAAACCCATTGAAGCGGCTTATACCCGCCAACGGCCGTCATTCTTGTCATCTCTTTCAGGCTGCGGAAGGATGGCTCGGCGAGCTTGGCCTGCAACCATTTCGCCTTGCGCACCATGCTGGCAACTTCGCCAGTACTGGAAGCGGGGTGCGGCTCAAGCCAAAATACATACTCTTGACCGCCTGTAGCGATCCCTAAACCATAGTCCCATCTCGGCGAGTTTGGCTCAGCTTCGCGAAAGTGACCATCGAGGTCCACACTCCCTGTGTGTTTGCACTGAGGATGCAAACTCACCAGGTCCCGATATTTGCCTTCCAGCGCATTCTTCCCTGGATGATGCGTCACGTTAGCATCATTCGCCGCTGTGGAAAAGGCGGTTGCTTCGGATACCTTTTCAGCAGCTTTCTTTGTCTTGGCCATCGAATCAGTGGGCGTCGCGTGTCATTGATTCTCGCGCTTCTTGCGAGTCTGTTTGGTGGGTGCCGCGTGAACCGCATTTGTCACCGCCGCATTTGCCTTCGACGCAAAGCCCACCACACCGCCCCACTCCGACTCCTCGATGGCGTCCGCCATCGGGTCCAGATTCGAAATATCTCGCGCAGACGAATTCCGGTCGAAGTAGTAGACCTTGAAGTCCTTTTCCAGAGTACTGGTCGCAAGTTCCTTCGTGTACGGAACAGACTTCAAGTCAAACAGCTTCCGAACGCTTGCTTCGCCCGCCTGATTCTTCTTGAGCTCTTGCAGCGCCCACACCATTTCCAGTACAACCGGCGTGTGGGTCGACAGAACGACCCGGTAGTTGCGCCGCAGCAGCTCCAGCACCAAGAGCAGTACGGCTTGAATGCCCTTCGGGTGCAGCCCCATCTCGGGCTCTTCGATGACGACCCAATCGATCGTTTCGGTCACCGTCTTACCCGACTTTCGTTTAGTCTTGGACGTACACAGCCAATACAAGCCCATCAACATCGGCGTGAATTCTCGTTGCCCCGCCGACCATGAAAGAAACCCAAGCGGCTTCTCCTGCCCCGGCACCTGAAGTGCCAGGCGCTTGGTGAACTCACTGTTGTCGACAACGAGGCTCGTTCTGCCAAATAACTGCTCCGCGATGGGCTCGCGAAGCGATTCGTTCAAGCGGTTTGGCGCAGGGAACAACTCGCGCATTGTCGCGAAGTCGTTCTGGATCAGATCGTGCACAGCGTCACTGAAGGATCGAAGCACATACGGATCGCCGAAATTGAAGGTACCGAAGTTCTGCGATACGCCGTTCGGCAGGCTCATCACGCGTTGGGCCGGAATGTAGAACAAGCGCTCATAGCGGGTCTTACCTTTGCTCGGACGCGCCAAATCTCTCAGATTCCAAGCTTTCCCATCGAACGAAATGGTGGATCGTTCGGACCAGCCACCCGCGATCCCACGACCATAGAAAGCGTCGAGAAAGGCGTCCTCATCGCCATCAAACGACATGCTGTGATGCTTGAACATGTCGTGAATCTGATCGCGATCGATCAGCAGCTTGAGTGTCTGGAGAAAAATACTCTTGCCGGTCGCCTGAGGACCGACGATGACGGTCAAATCGCCAAAGGAGACGTCTGCCGACTGAATAGGGCCGAATTGGCTGAGTTGCAAACGAGGGGATTTCGCCTTTGCCAATGCCTGCTCCGATGAGAAAAGGAGGACGAACGGAATGGCCGAGATTGTACCTTGCTACGTCACGTGAAAGGTATCGGCAGCTCGACCCTGCGACGCACCTCATACCCAAGGCAAGCGTCCCGCCGTCATCAACGGCGGGCAGGCAACTTCGCAAGTTATGTGAGGTTCAGAGCTTTCACACGAGGAATTGCCAGAGCAGCAACGTCATCACCAGCCCGACCAGCGACACGATGGTCTGCAACACCGACCACACCCACAGTGTCTCCTTGAGCTTGAGGCCGAAGTACTCGCGCACCATCCAGAAACCCGCGTCATTGACGTGGCAGAAGAACACCGACCCCGCCCCGATCGCCAGCGCAATGAGCGAGCCTTGCACTGGCGGCAGATGCATCACGAGCGGTGCGACGATACCGGCCGTCGTGGTCGTGGCGACCGTCGCCGACCCCGTCGCCTGACGAAGCGCCACAGCAATCAGCCACGCCAGCAGAATCAGCGGCATATGCGTGCCAACCGCTACCTTGCCGATGGTCGTCGCAATGCCCGCCGTCACCAGCGCCTGCTTCAACCCGCCGCCCGCACCGATGGTGAGCAGCAGCCCGGCAATCGGCGGCAGCGCACGACGCAGCGTCTCGCCCACACGTGCGCGCGGCAGACCGCGTCCCCAACCGAGCACGACGATGGCGACGATGACCGTCAGCGCCAGCGCGATGATTGGCTCGCCGAGGAAGTTGAGCGCGTCGAACAGCGGCGTCTCCGGCGTGAGCGCCACCTTGGCGAGCGTGCGACCCAGCATCAGCACGACCGGCAGCAGAATCACCAGCAGCGCCGCCGCGAACGGCGGTTGCGACGCGTCGTCGTCACGCTTGGTGAATAGCTCGCCCATCTGCTGCGGCGCCTGCACTTGCAGACGCGGTGCAAGCCACATGCCGTACAGCGGCCCCGCGAGGATCACAGCCGGGATGGCAATGAGCAGCCCAAGCCCCATCGTCATGCCCAGATCCGCGTGCAGCGCCGACACGGCGATCAGCGGTCCCGGGTGCGGCGGCACGAGCGCGTGCAGCGTCGTCATGCCCGCAAGCGCGGGAATCGCCACACGCAGAATCGGCGTATTCGCGCGACGCGCCATCACGAAGATGATCGGTACCATCATGACCAGACCGACCTCGAAGAACAGCGGCAAGCCGATGATCATGGCGACGAGCGCCATCATCCAAGGCAACGCCGCGCCTTTCGCAAACTTCAATAGCACCGTGACGATCCGGTCGGCCGCGCCGGTGTCTGCCATCAACGCCCCGAGCATGGCCCCTAGCGCGATGATCATGCCCGCGTCGCCCAGCAGACTGCCTGCGCCCTTACTGAACGAACTGGCCACCGCTTCGAGCGGCAGGCCTGCACCAAGCCCCGCAATGAATGTGCCGATGAGAATCGACAGGAACGGCGATAGCTTGAGCGCGCTGATGAAAACGATGATGGCCACGAGGCCGACGAGACAGGACAGCAGAAGGCGAGTGTCGTGCGCTGCCCAAGGCACGACGTGGTTGACTATCTCCACGATGATCCTTGATGACGAGAAACGAAAACACCGGCGCGCAGCGCGCAGCCGGTGTGTGCAGGGATTGTGCTACTGGAGACGGCCGCATGCACGCATGGGCCGCAACGCCCCGTGAGACGGGGCAGGCGGGAGGCAGCGGCAAGTTTCGATCGACAAAACATCGCCGCTGCGGGTCGCGTTACTGGAACGCGACTTCGTTGAAACTGCGCAGTTTGCGACTGTGCAGACGGTCCAGACCGTTATCGCGCAGCAGTTCCATCGCCTTCACGCCGATCTTCAGATGCTGGTCGACTCGCTCGCGATAGAAGCGGTCCGCCATGCCCGGCAGTTTCAGTTCGCCATGCAGCGGTTTGTCGCTCACGCACAGCAACGTGCCGTACGGCACGCGGAAACGGAAACCGTTGGCGGCAATCGTCGCACTCTCCATATCGAGCGCAATCGCGCGGCTCTGGCTCATGCGCTGCACCGGCTCGCGGTGATCGCGTAATTCCCAGTTCCGGTTATCGACCGTCACCACCGTGCCCGTGCGCATCACACGCTTGAGCTCGAAGTCGTCCAGTTGCGTGACGTCGGCCACGGCGCGCTCCAGCGCCACCTGCACTTCGGCCAGCGGCGGCACCGGCACCCACAGCGGCAGGTCGTCGTCGAGCACGTGGTCTTCACGCACGTAACCGTGCGCGAGGCAGTAGTCGCCCAGACGCTGCGAATTGCGCAGGCCCGCGCAGTGCCCCAGCATGACCCACGCGTGCGGACGCAGCACGGCAATGTGGTCGGTGATGGTCTTGGCGTTCGACGGCCCCACGCCGATGTTCACCATCGTGATGCCGGTGTTGTCCGGGCGCACGAGGTGGTACGCGGGCATTTGCGGCAGGCGCGGGGGCGACGTGCCCTCCTCGCTGCGCGCTTCGATGTTCTGATTCCAGTGCGTCACGTTGCCCGGCTCGACGAACGCCGTGTACTGGCTGCGGTACTCGCGCAACGCCGGGTCGTCCGTCGCGCTCATCAATTCGCGCCCCAGCTCGACGAACTCGTCGATATAGAACTGATAGTTGGTGAACAGCACGTAATTCTGGAAGTTCTCGGGCGACGTCGCCGTGTAATGACGCAGCCGGTGCAGCGAATAGTCGACGCGCGGCGCAGTGAACAGCGCCAGCGGCAGAATCTCGCCCGGCAGCGGATCGCGTGTGCCGTTGACGATGCTGTCGTCCATCTTCGCGAGATCGGGCACGTCGAACACCGTGCGCATAGCGCGCAGGTGCGTCTGATCGAGGTCGCCTTCGAGATACACACCGTCCTGATAGGCGAAGTGCACGGGAATCGGTTCGTCCGAGACGCCGACCTCGAATGCGGCGCCGTGGTTGTGCGCCAGTCGACGCAACTGCTCGATGTAGTAGTTCTCGAACAGATCGGGACGGGTGACGGTGGTCTGATAGCTGCCCGGGCCCGAGACAAAGCCGTAGGACAGGCGCTTGTCGAGCTGGGTGATGTCTTCCGTGGTGATGCGGATGAACGGGTAATGGGCGCTCACGCGGCGCGCCTGATCCTTCTGCTTCGAGAAGCGCTCGAATGCCGCGCGCAGATAGGCCGTATTGGCGTCGTAAATCGTCTTCAGATAGGCGACGGCTTCCACCGGATCTGCGATCGATCGGGTGGCATGGACCGGTTCTTGTTCGGACATGCGCAAACCTCTTCTGTCTTCTTCGTGATCTCGAATATGCGCCTATTGTGACACGACTGTACGACATCTGCGGGACAGTGAAGCAGGTCGATTCCCATTCGGCGGAAGGGGTGGATGGCAGGGTTTTCGCGGGGATTCAGGAGGCGATGCGCCGGGGATTTGGCGCGACGTCGGCCGGGGAAGTTCGTCCCCCGGCCGAGGGGGTCTTGCGGATGCTACATCACGGGTGCGCTCAGTCTTCGAGCCGCATGCCGACCTTGAGCGTGACTTGCCAGTGCGCGACCTGGCCGTCTTCGATATGGCCGCGTGTTTCCGTGATCTCGAACCAGTTCAGATTGCGCAGCGTCTTGCTCGCGCGTTCGATGGCGCATTTGACCGCATCCTCGATGGACTTGGTCGACGAGCCGGTCAGCTCGATTTGCTTGTACACGTGATTCTTCATGTCAGCCTCCGGGTGGGTTTGGAGACTTCCCATGCTAGGCGTGTGCTACTGAGGCCGCAAGTCGGTGCATTCCGACAGGTCGTCGCCAGCATCGTCGAGCGAGTCGGCGGCAACTGCGTGCTCGCTGACGTTCGCCGCATTTTCCGCCTGCGCGCGACGCAGCACGGCGGGCACGACGGTATCGAGCGGCGTGGGAACGACGTGTGTGAGATTCCGGCGCACTTTTTGCAGCAACTGCGTGAGCTGAACCGCTTCGAAGGCGGTCAGGCCGTGCAGCGCTTCATCGCGCACTTCGTCGGAAAGGCGGCGCGCGACCTGCAATTGCGCAACGGCCGCTCGCGTGACGAACAGGCGTTCGATGCGAGGATCGCGCGCATCGGGCCGACGTCGCACCCAACCGGCTTCCTCCATGCGCTCCAGCGTGCGGGCGAGCGTCTGTACCGGCGTTTCCAGAATATCGGCCAGGACCGTCTGGCTCACGCCGCGATTGACGGAGAGATAAGCGAGCAAGCGGCATTGCGCGCGCGTCATCGGCAGCGTGCGCTGTGCAAACTGCTCGAAGCGGCGCCCGAAGAGACGTTGGATGTCTGCGACGAGAAAGCCGAAACGTTGGGCGGAATCGGTTACTTTCATATGCCGCATTATGCTAAACATGTTTAGGGATATCAAGCCGACGACACTTCGGCATCCGGTGCATCCCTGGCCCGCACCCCGGCCGTCCCCGCCCGACGCCACCCAGCACCGTCTCAGGCCGCCGCCGGTGTGCCGTCGCCCTGTCCGCTGCCGTGTCCCAACCAGTCGAGCGCACCCTCGCCTGCCGTTTCGCCTCCCGGACCGGCGCGACGAATCGCGACGCCCACGGCCAGCACGTCGATGGCGGCGAGGTGCAAAATCCGCGCAATCATCGTGACGTGTGCGCCCATCGTCTCCACATGATCGTTGGGCAGCACCAGCGTCGCCTTGCGGGCAAGCGGTGAATTGCGTGCAGTCAGCGCGATCACCTTGGCACCGCGCGTGAGTGCGATATCGACGGCGCGGTTCAGGTCCGTCGAGCGTCCCGATGCGGAGATCGCGACGACCACGTCGCCATCCCCCAGCAACCCGGCCGACGCCTGCAACAGGTACGGATCGCCGTACGCGATCGTCGGCTTGCCGAAACGGAAGAACTTGTAGTGCGCGTCCTGCGCGATCACGCCGGAATTACCCAGCCCGTAGAACTCGATGCGACGCGCGCCGTCGAGCAGCGTCACGGCCGCCTCGACGGTGCGGGCATCGAGATGCTCGCGCATTTGCAGAATCGACGACACGGTGTTGTCGAGCACCTTGGCGCTGAACTCGGCGGCCGTGTCTCCCACGTGCACCTGCCCGTGACGCACCGGCAACGTGCCCGTCAGCGCGCTCGCGAGCTTGAGCTTGAAATCCGACAGCCCCTGACAGCCGAGCTTGCGGCAGAAGCGAATCACCGTCGGCTGACTCACGCGCGCCAGACGCGCGATCTCGGCCACCGGCTCGGCCAGCAGCGCACGCGGTTGCTTCAGCGTGAGTTCCGCAACGCGCTGCTCGGCGGGACTCAGACGGTCGCGAAGACGATGCAGACGGTCGATGAGCGCGCCCGCCCCGGCCGCGTGTGTGCCCAGTTGTTCCGCGAGAATCGCCGACGTCCCCAAGAACGCCGGATGATCGGCCGTGATGAGGTAAGTCGGGATCTTCTTCAGATACGCTTCGAAACGTCCCTTCGCCTCGAAGCGCTGACGAAACGGCGACGCTTCGAACAGCTTGCCGAGCTTTGGAATCACCCCGCCGCCGAGATAGACGCCACCGACCGCGCCGAGTGACACCGCCACGTTGCCCGCAAGCGTGCCCAGCATCGCGCAGAAGCAATCGACGGTCTCGCGTGCAAGCGCGTCGCCCGATTGCGCGAGCTTGACGATAGCGGGTGTCTCAAGCGATTCCACGCGACGTCCCGCACGCTCCGCCAGCGCCTGATAGACGAGCGCCATGCCGGGGCCCGCTACCAGCCGCTCGAACGACACGTGCGGGAAGTGCTTCCAGGCGTAGCGCAGCACGTCGATCTCCCGCTCGTCCGCCGGAGAAAACGTCGTGTGGCCGCCCTCACTGCCCAGCGCGATCCATCGGTCTCCCGCCGGAATGAGGCCCGACACGCCCACGCCGGTGCCCGGTCCAAGCAAACCCAGCACACCGTTCGGACGCGGTTCGCCGCCGCCGATCTTGTGTTTCTGCGCGTCCGTCAGATACGGCAGCGCCATCGCCAGCGCAGTGAAATCGTTGACGACCAGCAGCGTCTCGAAACGCAGCGCGCGGCGCGTCGCTTCGATGGAGAAGTGCCAGTCGCGGTTCGTCATCTGAATCTCATCGCCTTCGATGGGATTGGCGATGGCGATGGCAGCGTGCTGCACCGGCTCGGCGTGATCCGCCTCGTCGAGGTAAGCGCGAATGACTTCGGGCACGCCCGCATAGTCGTCGCAAGCGTAGTCGCGGATTTCAACGAGATCGCCCGGCGAGATCTCCAGCGCAAAGCGGGCGTTGGTGCCACCGATGTCGGCCAGCAGTCGCGGGCCGCTCAGGTGGGGCGGGTTATTCCTCACTCCAGAAGACATCGAGCTTGACTCCTTCTCGGTGGATCAGCCGGGAGATGGCGTTGTCCTGTTCGTTCGCCTGCGCGGCTTCGAGCACGGCGCGTTTGGCCGGACCCTGTATTTGCAGGATGAGCCGGTCGCAGGCCGCGAGCGCGGCGAGCGACCACGACACGCGCTGATACGGCGCGTGCTGCGGCTGCACGAAGACGAACTTGTCGTGGGTGGTGGTGGCGTAGGGCCATTGCGGGGCGTCGGCGAAGAGCGACGCGGTGTGCCCGTCCTCGCCCATGCCCAGCACGCAGACTTGCGGCACGCCGTGCGTCCATGTGTCGTTGAGCGTGCGCACGTGCAACGCCGTGGCCGTCGCGGTGTCGACAATCGGCAACCAGCGCGCGCCGGTCGCACCGGGCAACAGCGTCTCGCTCACGAGTCGCGCATTGCTGTCCGCGTGATCGGGCGGCAGCCAACGGTCGTCCACCAGCGTGATATCAACGTCGCGCCACGCTACAGGCAGTCGCGCGAGCTGCGTGAGAAATGCCCGGGGGCTGGTGCCGCCGGAGACGGCCAGCAACGCACGCTTGCGAATCGTCAGCGCTTCGTCGATGCCCGCTACGACGGCGTTGGCCAGCGCGTGTGCCTGCGCGTCGCGCGTGGGAAAGGTTCGCCAATGGATCATGCGGTCCGCCGTCAGTTGTCTTCTTCCATCCAGCTCGATCCGTATTGCGTGAGCAGCGCGCTGGCGGCGGGCGGTCCCCACGTACCGGCGGCGTAACGCTTCGGGCCCTTGTGCTGTCGCGACCAGTACGCCTGAATCGGTGCGACCCAGCGCCAAGCCTGCTCCTGCTCGTCGCGTCGCACGAACAGCGCCAGACGACCGTTGATGACGTCGAGCAACAGGCGCTCGTACGCATCCATCCGGTGCCCCTTGAAGAACTGGTCGAACGCCAGATCGAGGTGGACGGATTGCAGATTCATGCCCTCGCCCGGCTGCTTCGCGAGGCAGTACAGACGAATCGATTCGTTCGGTTGAAGACGAATGACGAGACGGTTGACGCCCGGTTGCGCAGTCGCGTCGCCCAGCAGCGGGTACGGCGTCGCGCGATAGTTGACGACGATCTCCGCCACGCGCTCGCCGAGCCGCTTGCCCGTGCGCAGGAAGAACGGCACGCCAGCCCAGCGCCAGTTGTCGATGTCGGCTTTAAGCGCGACAAAGGTTTCCGTCTGGCTGTCCGGCGGCACGCCCGGCTCGTCGATGTACGCGGGCACGGCCGCATTGCGGATCGCGCCGCCGCCATACTGTCCACGCACCACATTGCGCGACACGCTTTCGTCGTCCAGTTGACGCAGCGAGCGCAGCACGCGCAGCTTTTCGTCACGAACGGCGTCGGCGTTCATCGACAGCGGCGGCTCCATCGCGACGATGGCCAGCAGTTGCAGCAAATGGTTCTGCACCATGTCGCGCAGCGCGCCGGTCTGCTCGTAGAACTCGCCGCGTCCCTCGACGCCGATTTCCTCGGCAATCGTGATCTGGATGTTGTCGATCAGCTCGCGACGCCAAAGCGGTTCGAAGATCGCATTGCCGAAGCGCAGGGCCAGCAGGTTCTGCACCGCCTCCTTTCCGAGGTAGTGATCGATGCGGTAAATCTGGTCTTCGCGGAAGATCGCGCCGACAGCGTCGTTGATCGCCTCCGACGACGCCAGATCGTGACCCAGCGGCTTTTCGAGCACGATGCGGCTGTTCTCGTTGAGCTTCGCGCTGCGAAGCCCTTCGCAAATGGGGATGAACAACGACGGCCCGGTCGCCAGATAGAAAATGCGCACGCCGGGACGCTTCGACAGCCGCTCGGCCAGTACGCCGAACTCGTCTTCGCGGCCCAGATCGAGCGGCATGTAGTCGATGGTCGAGAGAAAGCGCTGCCAGGCGTTTTCGTCCCACACGTCGGGCTTGATGTGTCCACGCACATGCTGCTCGCACCACGCGTGGTACCCGGCGGCGTCCATCGGTTTTCGGGCGACGGCGAGGATGCGACCCGCCTCGTTGGCGGTGGTGGTCGAACTCGCCGTTCCGTCCTTCGCATCGTCCGCGCCGAGCTGCCCGGTGCGGAACGCGCGGAACAGCGCGGGAAGGACTTTGCGCAGCGACAAATCGCCGGTAGCGCCGAACAACACAAAGGTATAGGGTGAAGGCGTGTTCATGACAAGACGTCCACGTGTCACTGGGAAAGCGCAACTTTTGACACTGCATTGTAGTTTAACTACACTGCAATTCAACAAAATATCGTGCTTTAACTACATGCCCTCATGGCGTGAGTTACGAAAATTCGCACGCATTCCGCGCTTCCTCCCGCCCCACAACGTCCGTCCCGGGATCCCTCATGACCCAGTCTTCGCATAATGTGTCGCTGCATCCGGTGGTACAACGCGTGACCGAGCGCCTCATCGAGCGCAGCCGGTCGTCCCGTCAGGCCTATCTCGACGGCGTCGCGCGCGCCACGCAGGGGCAACCCGGGCGCGAGAAGATCGGATGCGCGAATCTGGCCCACGCGCTGGCCGCCGCCCCCGCCGACGACCGTCTGAAAATCCGCTCCGAGCGTATGCCGAACATCGGCATCGTCACCGCGTACAACGACATGCTCTCGGCGCACGCGCCCTTCGCCGAATTCCCCGACATCATCAAGTCTGCCGCACGCGCGCATGGTGCGAGCGCGCAGGTCGCCGGTGGCGTGCCCGCCATGTGCGACGGCGTGACGCAAGGCTATGCGGGTATGGAGCTGTCGCTGTTCTCGCGCGACGTGATTGCGCTGGCCTCTATCGTCGCGCTCTCGCATCAGATGTTCGACGCCGCCATGTTCCTCGGCGTGTGTGACAAGATCGTGCCGGGGCTGGTGATCGCCGCGCAGGCTTTCGGCCATCTGCCCGCCGTGTTCAGCCCCGCAGGCCCGATGCCGTCGGGGTTGCCGAACGACGAGAAGTCGCGCATCCGGCAGGAATACGCAGCAGGTCGCGTCACGCGCACCGCCCTGCTCGACGCCGAACTCGCCGCCTATCACGCCGAAGGCACGTGCACGTTCTACGGCACGGCCAATAGCAATCAGATGCTCATGGAATTCATGGGCCTGCATCTGCCCGGGTCGTCGTTCGTCAATCCGCACACGCCGTTGCGACACGCGCTCACACAAGCCGCCACCGCGCGTGCGGTGGCGCTCGCGAAGTCGGGCATCAATACGTCACAGATTCTGGACGAGCGCGCGTTCATCAACGGCGTCGTCGGTCTGCTCGCCACCGGCGGGTCGACGAATCACACGTTGCACCTGGTCGCAATGGCCCATGCTGGCGGCATTCTGCTCGACTGGCAGGACTTCGCCGAGCTGTCGGACGTCACGCCGCTGCTCGCGCACGTCTATCCGAGCGGCAAGGCGGACGTGAACCAGTTTCATGCGGCCGGTGGCCTGAGCTTTCTCATTCGCGAACTGCTCGATGCGGGCTTCTTGCACAACGACGTGACGACCGTCATGGGTCACGGACTGCGTGCCTACACACAGGAGGCCTTCCTGCGCGACGACGTGCTGTCGTGGCAGGAAGCACCGACCGAAAGCCTCGACGAGAACATCGTGCGTCCGGCGTCGCGACCGTTCGCGCCCGAGGGAGGCCTGCGGATGCTCGCAGGCAATCTGGGACGCGCCGTCATCAAGTCGTCCGCCGTCAAGCCCGAACACCAGAAGGTGCGTGCACCGGCGCGCGTGTTCTCCGATCAGGAGTCGGCGCAAGCGGCCTTCAAGGCGGGCGAACTGACGCGCGACGTGATCGTCGTGGTGCGCTTCCAGGGGCCGCGTGCCAACGGCATGCCCGAACTTCACAAGCTAATGCCGATGCTCGGACTCTTGCAGGATGAAGGGCACCATGTCGCGCTGGTCACGGACGGCCGGATGTCCGGCGCATCGGGCAAGGTGCCTGCGGCCATCCACCTGTCGCCCGAAGCGGAGGAAGGCGGCATGCTCGCGCGCGTGCAGGATGGCGACATCATCGAGATCGATTGCGAGACGAATACCCTGCACTGCGAAGTGGATGACGCGACGCTCGCCGCGCGCACGCCCGAACCGGTGCCGCAACGGCCGTTCGATCCGTGGCGCAATATGTTCGCGCTGTTCCGCAACAACGTCGGCACCGCACCGCATGGCGCAAGCGTGTTGTTCAACGACGCGCAGTACCCAAAGCACGACTGATCTCACCGCTAAACGTCAGGCAACTAAGGCGTCAAAAATCTTGACGCCTTTTTTACCTGCGCCTCCCTAGACTGGCCTCGTTGTCACTTCAATCGTCAAAACGACACGTCGCCATGCCCTCAATCGCTCAACGCGCCAGCCTTGAACCTCCTGGTGCGAACGCCACCCCGGCCGATCCCCCGCGCACTTACAGCGCAACGCCCGCTGCCGCTCGCGCATCGGTCACGTCGGCCAACAATGCCGTCGCTGCAACGCCTGCCAGCACGCTGACCACGCTAAGCGCACCGTCCGCTGAGACCGTTTCCGTGGCGCGTCAACGCAATCGATACAACCCGCGCGCGCGCCTCGACGCGACGCTCGACATCACCCTCAGCCGCGCCGCCGTCTCCTCGCTGGCCGTCACGCTGGCGATGAGCTTGCCGCTGCCGTGGCGTGTCGAGACGATTCGTCCGATCCGGCGCGATACGGCGGCTGTGGTGTCGATTGCCTTGCCGCGCGTGGAAGCGGCGCGTGCGATGGACGTCGTCATGCAATCGCTGCCGGAAGCCGAATTCGGCGCATTACGCCTGCGCCCGGCCGTCTGAGACTCTCCCGGCGATCTTCGCCACTACCGATGCTTCAGGTTATGAACACAGCCATCTTCGAAGGCGTGTGGGTTCCGCTCGTCACGCCCATGTCCGGCGCCAATGGCGCCCAGATCGACTACAACGCGTTTGCCCGTCTGGTCGACTATTACCTCGCGGCGGGCGTGAACGGCCTCGTGGTCGCAGGCACTACCGGAGAGGGCACGCTGCTCACCGATGAGGAGCGCCGCCGTCTCGTCGAGACCGCCTGTCACCTCGCCCACGGACACGCGCCAGTGCTCGCCGGTGTCGGTGCGGCCGACACGACGAATGCAGCGCGTCAGATCCGCAGTCTCGACGACCTGCCGCTCGCCGGTTATCTCGTCCCGCCGCCGTACTACCTGCGCCCCTCGCAGGAAGGCATTCTCTGGCACTACCGCACGCTTGCCGCCGGTACGCGCAAGCCGCTCGTGTTGTACAACGTGCCGCTGCGCACCGGCGTCACGCTCGGCGTGGACACGATTCGCGAACTGGCGTCGCACGAGTCGTTCGCCGCCATCAAGGAGTGCGATGCGCACCCGCTCACCCACTTGCCCGCGCAAGTGACGATGCGCGTGCTGTGCGGCGACGACATGCAGATCCTCCCCGCGCTGCGCGCCGGTGCCGTCGGATGTATCTCGGCAGCTGCACACGTGCGCCCGGACCTCTATCTCAAGCTGATGCGCTACGTGCGCGAAGGCGACATGGATCACGCGAACACACTCTTCAACGGCATGAAACCGCTGATCAGGCGACTGTTCTCCGAGCCAAACCCGGTAGCGATCAAAGCGGCCCTCGCATCGCTGGGCTTCTGCCAGGACACCGTGCGCCGCCCGCTCATGCCGTGCACCGCCGCGCTTCGCAAGGACATCGACGCGCAACTGGAAGTCACGATGGCGTTCTGATATCGAGCGCATGCCGCCCCGACGTGGTTCATGACCGCACCTGACAGGACACTCGCAATGGATGAGATCGAACGGCGTCACCGCACCGTCGCCCGTCTGCTGATCAAGCTCTCGGGCACCACGCTGGCAAGGCTCGCTTACGCGACCGGCATCACCGGCAACACGATATCGCGCTGGGTGCACGGCGATCACTGCGCGCTCGGCGCACAAGGCAGAGACAAACTGTTCGCCGCCTTGGGTGTGCGTAGCGACGGCGTCAACATCCGCTTTGCGCCTCGTTCGACGGGCGCGGCGCAACCGGTCTTCCAGATCAGCGGTCTGGTGCAGGCCGAGCGCTTCGCCACACTCGCCGCGCTCACGTCGACGCAATTCGTCGCTGCGCGCGAGACGTCTCAGGGGGGAACGCTGGTGAGCGTGGTCACGGACATCAGCGGGCAGACGACGGCGTTGCTCGTCGGCACCCGCGAGGCGCTCGACGAGCTGTACGCCGAGCTTGGCATCGCGCTCTCGCCCAATCGCCGTTTGGAGGCAGGCCTCCGTCCTTATGGGATGACGGACAAGGCGATGCGTCTACACTCGAACTGACAGCAGATTGCGTAGCAAAGCGCCGATGGCAACCCGTCGGCGATCCATTCTTGGCCCCCCGTCAACTATGGAGCGTTGTCATGACGACAGATCGCATCAACAAGCGCATGAAGGTGTACGCCACCGAGGGCTGGCAGGACACGGGATACAAGGTCGGAGCGCAGAGCGCACCGAAAGTCATTCTGCGAGCGTCCGGTGAGTGGTGCACACGCACGGACGACCGCAAGTTCGGACGTCGCGACGCCAACGGCCGCACACCCAACTCCGGTGCGACGTATCTGCACAAAGTCTCCGGCGACGACGGGTATCCGTATCACGGCCACGACGCCCTCATGGGGCAACTCGTCGGACGCTTCGGCGAGAACGGCGAGCCGTTCCTCGTCGGTAATCAGAAGTCGTTCCGCGTCGAAGGCATGCCAAAGGACGTGTCGCTGTGGCTATGCTGCAACGATCCGCTCGGCAGTGCGAAGAAGGACAACGATGGCGCGCTCGACGTCACCCTCGAACTCGACGACGCACGCGACGTCTTCGCGCCGCGTTCGCAACACTTCGACCGGCCGTCGGGCACCTGGGTCGACGATTGAGCCTCATATTGAAGCCCCATGAAAAAAGCCAGCGGTGAACGAGTCGCCGCTGGCTTCTTTCTTTGACGGCTACCGCCGCCGCGTCACTGCCACCCGAAGCGTCGCGTGAACACGCCTTTCATCAACTGCGTGAGCACGGCGTATGCCAGCAGAATCGCGGCGAGCATCGGGAAGTATGCAAGCGGCAGCGCCTGCATCTTGAAGGTCTCGGCGAACGGCGACAGCGGCAGCATGACGCCGATCAACATCACCGCGCCCGTCATCAGCAGCAACGGCCATGCGGCGCGACTCTGAATGAACGGCAAACTGCGCGTGCGAATCAGGTGCACGATCAGCGTCTGCGACAGCAGCCCTTCGACGAACCAGCCGGACTGGAACAACGTCTGATGCTCGGCGCTGTTCGCACCGAACAGATGCCACATCCCGACGAACGTCAGCACGTCGAAGATCGAACTGATCGGGCCGAAGAACACCATGAAGCGCGACAGATCCGACGGATTCCACTGCTGCGGCTTCGTCAGTTGTTCGGCATCGACGTTATCGAACGGAATCGTCGTCTGCGACAGGTCGTACAGCAAATTCTGCGTGAGCAACTGCAACGGCAGCATCGGCAGGAACGGCAGGAATGCGCTCGCGATCAGCACCGAGAAGACATTGCCGAAGTTCGAGCTGGCCGTCATCTTGATGTACTTGAGCATGTTCGCGAACGTACGGCGTCCCTCGATCACGCCCTGCTCCAGCACCATCAGACTCTTTTCCAACAGGATCAGATCGGCCGCTTCCTTGGCGATGTCGACCGCCGTATCCACCGAAATGCCGATGTCGGCCGCACGCAGTGCCGGGGCGTCGTTGATGCCGTCGCCCATGAAGCCCACGACGTGACCGTTCGCGCGCAGCATGCGCACCAGACGCTCCTTGTGCGCGGGCGTGAGCTTCGCAAAGACGTTGGCGCGCTCGACCGTCTTGGCAAGTTCGGCGTCGCTCATCGCTTCGATGTCGTCGCCCAGCACGCAGGCCGTCACCGGCAAACCGACTTCGCGGCAGACCTTCGCCGTGACGAGATCGTTGTCGCCCGTGAGCACCTTGACGTCCACGCCTGCCGCCGCCAGCGCCTTGAGGGCCGGTGCCGTCGACTCCTTGGGCGGATCGAGGAAGGCGATGTAGCCAACGAGGATGAGTTCGCTTTCGTCCGCGACGTTGTAGCTCTCACGTACCGGCGGCAGATGCCGCGTCGCCACCGCCACCACACGCAGCCCTTCGGCGTTCAGATGCGCCGTGACGCGCCGCAGTTGGGCGAGGACGTCCGGCGTGAGCGGTTCGACATTCGCGCCATGCTGCACGCGATTGCACACCGCCATCACCTCTTCCACTGCGCCCTTGCAGATCAGTTCGTGGTGATCGCCGTTCTCACTCACGACCACCGACATGCGACGACGCTGGAAATCGAACGGAATTTCGTCGATCTTGCGATAGCGATTGACCACGTCCAGACGCTGATGCAACTCGGCGTGATTGAGCACGGCGACGTCGAGCAGGTTCTTCAGACCGGTCTGGTAGAAGCTGTTGAGGTACGCGTACTCGAGGACGTCTTCGGAGAAGTTGCCCCACACGTCGGTGTGACGTTCCAGACAGATCTTGTCCTGCGTGAGCGTGCCTGTCTTGTCGGTGCAGAGTACATCCATCGCGCCGAAGTTCTGGATCGCGTCGAGTCGTTTGACGATCACCTTCTTGCGCGAGAGCACGACCGCGCCCTTGGCGAGCGTGGCCGTCACGATCATCGGCAGCATTTCGGGCGTGAGGCCGACCGCTACCGACAGCGCAAAGAGCGACGCTTCGAGCCAGTCGTGCTTCGTGAAGCCGTTGATGAGCAGGACGATGGGCGTCATGACCAGCATGAAGCGGATGAGCACCCACGACACACGATTCACGCCTTGCTGGAACGACGTGACGGTCGGTTGCTGCGCGGTCACGCGCTGCGCCAGTGAGCCGAAGAAAGTGCGACCGCCCGTGGCGACGACAACGGCCGTGGCCGAGCCACTCACCACGTTCGTCCCCATGAAGGCGAGGTTGTCGTACGCGAGCGGGTTGCTGCCGCCGGACTCGCACGGATGCGCGAATTTCTCGACGGGCAATGCTTCGCCCGTGAGCGCCGACTGCGAGACGAACAGGTCTTTGGCGGTGAGGATGCGCACGTCGGCCGGAATCATGTCGCCCGCTGCGAGCAGCACGATATCGCCGGGCACGAGGTCCGCCAGCGCGATTTCACGGCCCATGCGTCCGAGGCGACGCACATTCTCCGGCTCGGCAGCGCCGTCGATCAACGGCGCACGGCGCAGCACGGTCGCCGTGGTACTCACCATCGCCTTCAGCTTCTCCGCCGCCTTGTTGGAGCGGGCTTCCTGCACAAATCGCAACACCGTGGAAATGATCACCATCGACGCGATGATGATCGTTCCCTCGGTGTCGTCGGTCGCGTAAGACACAGCGGCCAGTGCAGTGAGCAGCAGATTGAACGGATTGCGGTAGCAGTTAAAGAGATGACGCCACCAGGGCAGCGGCTTTTCATGCTCGACCTCGTTGGGGCCGACGTGCGCGCGCACCGTGGCGGCTTCGTCGTCGGACAGCCCGTCGCGCGTGGTGCGCAGACGCGCAAGCAGGTCCGGCCCGGCGTCGCGTGCGGCTTCGACCAGACCGGGTGGTGCCTCGTGGCCATGCGCTGGCGCATCGAGGGTTTCGAGCATGTCGCGGCGACGGAAGAAGCGCAGGCCGAGGCGCGCGCCAAGCACCGCAATCAGTCGCTCGCTGAGCGTGAGAGCTTGTTGCATGGATACATCCTGAAATGGCTTGCGAGGCACCGGAGAACCCCCGGCGCCTCACGTAACGACGGAAAGACGCGGGGTCAGTCTTGCTTGGCCGTCTCGCGATGGCGCACGAACGAACGCAGCCATTGCCCGGCACGCGTCAGCACACCGGTGCGCGCCACATCATGGGCGACGTCGGCATGCGGATCGACGTGGTAGTGATGCAGGCACTGGGACGGCAGCATCAGGGCTTGCGGATTGCCTCCGCGCAGGGTCATGGAGTAACGGAACACGATGAATCTCCCGGCCGCACGGCACCTGGCCGACGTGAGCGGCGGGTTCGCGTTTCATGCAAAACACGCGAACGCACACGCACGACGGGGCAGCCCGAACGGCAGACGTAAGACTTAATAAGGGAGCGTGCTACGAAAGACGGACGCTATCGGTACGACCCAACAAAACCCTTCGTCGCGCGAGTGCTGCGGCGAAAGGGTGAAGGCATTCGACAGGTACATCTGAGGTGCGCGCCAACCCGACTATGCGAGTTAGCGGCTGGGAAGATCCCGGGGACTAACTCGCGGTGATGGTGTCGACTTCGGTCGACCGGCAACTACCACTAGAACTACTGTCCACGGAAGGACCTCCTGAGAGCTATGACGGCGCGATTCTACCTCCGAGAGCGTCGAAAGAAAAGTGACAATTCAAGGTGTTACAAAAAGATGACAAATGGCACTTTCCTCGCGGCAACGGGTCATTCAGAATCTGTCACGCAATCGTCACAAACCGTCAACCGGCGGCCGTTGAGGCGCCGGCACCGCTAAAGCGTCCGGCCGCACGCTCGGCCTCCGGCAGGCATTCGTCCCCCCCGGAGTTCATGGATTCGCTCAACCGCGCCCTCTTTCTTGCGATCAACGCCTCGCCCAATGTGAGCGAAGGCGAATTGGCCATCGCCGTCTTCATCGCCAAGTATCTGATCCTGCTGCTGCCGGTGGGCCTCGTCACGCTGTGGCTCGCGGGTGGACGCGACCGCGAAGGCGCGGTGCACGGCCTGCTGGGCGTGGGGTTCGTGCTGCTGATCAACTTCGTCATCGGACTCGCCTGGTTCGAACCGCGCCCGTTCGTCGTCGGCCTCGGCACGAATCTGCTCGCCCACGCGCCGACGAGCGCCTTCCCGAGCAATCATGGCTCGATCATGTTCACGTCGGCGTTCGTGCTGATGGGTACGGTGGCCCGCACGCCGCGTCTGCTCGGCAAGCTCCTTCTGATTTGCGCGCTGCCGGTGTGCTGGGCGCGCATCTACCTCGGCGTGCACTGGCCGGTCGATATGGTGGGCGCGCTGGTCGTGTCGCTGGTCGTCGCGCTCATCATGCGCACGGCGAGCGCGCGCGAGACGAGCCGTATCGTCGCAGCGATTCTCGAAGGCATCTATCGTCGCCTGATGGCATGGCCGATTTCGCGCGGCTGGCTGCGTCGCTGAGCGGGGAATTGCAGGACTTGCGGGGGAGATGACTGGGAGACTCGGGAGATCCGAATCTCCCAATGGTGCTGCGGAGAAGGGAATTAGCGGTGATATTCGCCAGCGGCTTCAGGCTGGTAGTCGAGGCCGAGCAGTTCCAGCTCGATGAGATGACCGCCCGGCACTTGCCAGTGAATCGACTGACCAACACGCAAGCCCAGCAGCGCGCTGCCGACCGGCGCCAATACCGAAATGCCGTTTTCCGTGGCGGCGAGATGCTGCGGATACACGAGCGTCACGCGGTGCTCCTGCTGCGTGCTCAGATCGCGATAGCGCACCACCGAATTCATCGTGGCGACATCGGCCGGCATTTGCTCCGGCTCGACGACGCTCGCCCGGGCGAGCTCTGTTTCGAGTGCCTCCACATACGGCAGGGCCGTGCGCGGCGCATTCTCGATGACCGAATAAAGACGATCGAGGTCGAGAGACGAGACAGTGATCGAAGGACGTTGTGCGTTGACGGTGGACATGTCGAAGGGCCTTGAATTTCCTTGGCGTTGAGAAAGTTGCCTTCAATCTAACAGAAGCCCCCGGCCGCGAGAAGTCCCGGACTTTGACGCCATCCGCTAGAATCGACGCATTAAGGTGAATAGGCCTATGCGCCGCAAAGCTGAAGTCATGTCCGAAAACACTACGAATGTCGCGCTGTTCGAGCGCGCCCAGCAAACCATTCCCGGCGGTGTGAACTCGCCCGTGCGCGCCTTCCGCTCGGTCGGCGGCACGCCGCGCTTCATTGCCCGCGCACAAGGCCCCTACATGTGGGACGCCGAAGGCGTGCGCTACATCGACTACATCGGCTCGTGGGGCCCGATGATCGTCGGCCACCTGCATCCGGACGTCGTCGCCGCCGTGCAAACGGCCATGTCGCAAGGCTTCAGCTTCGGCGCACCGACGGAAGCCGAAGTCGTGATGGCCGAAGAAATCTGCCGTCTCGTGCCGTCCATCGAGCAAGTGCGTCTGGTGTCCTCGGGCACCGAAGCCACGATGAGCGCGCTGCGTCTGGCACGCGGCTTTACGGGCCGCAACAAGATCGTCAAGTTCGAAGGCTGCTACCACGGTCACGCCGACAGCCTGCTGGTGAAGGCCGGTTCGGGTCTGCTGACGTTTGCCGACTCCACGCGTAACGCGCCGTCCTCGGCCGGTGTGCCGCCCGAAGTCACGCGCGACACGCTCGTCCTCGAATACAACAACGTCGAACAGCTGCGTGAATTGTTCGCCGGTCAGGGCGGCGAGATCGCGGCCGTGATCGTCGAGCCGGTCGCGGGCAATATGAATCTCGTGCGCGGTTCGCGTCACTTCCTCCAGACGCTGCGCGAGCTGTGCACCGCGCACGGCGCCGTGCTGATCTTCGACGAAGTGATGTGCGGTTTCCGCGTCGGTCTGGGCGGCGCGCAGGCGCTTTACGGCATTACGGCCGACCTGACGTGTCTGGGCAAGGTGATCGGTGGCGGCATGCCCGCAGCCGCATTCGGTGGGCGCCGCGACATCATGTCGCATCTGGCACCGCTCGGAGGCGTCTATCAGGCGGGCACGCTCTCGGGTAACCCGCTGGCAGTCGCCGCCGGGCTCGCCACGCTCAAGCTGATTCAAGCCCCCGGCTTCTACGAGGATCTCGCCAAGCGCACCTCGAAGCTCGTGAGCGGTCTTGTCGATGCCGCGCAGGCCGCCGGTGTGCCGTTCTCCGGCGACAGCGTCGGCGGCATGTTCGGTCTGTACTTCCGCGCCAACGTGCCGCAGAGCTTTGCCGAAGTGACGACGTCGGACGTCGCGCGCTTCAACAAGTTCTTCCACGCCATGCTCGATCGCGGCGTCTACCTCGCACCGAGCGCGTTCGAAGCCGGTTTCGTATCGGCCACGCACGACGACACGATCATCGATGCGACGATTGACGCCGCGCGCGACGCGTTTGGGACGATTGCGTGATCGCGTCCGCAAGCTCGCCTACCATTTGCACTGTGGTTCGTGCCACGTTTTGCGCAGTCTGCCGGATGTCCGTCCGGTCATAACAAGGGGAAAACGTCATGCAAATGCTACTGCCGATCCTTCGTCGTCAGTCCTGGGTGCGATGGCTCGCGCTGGGATTGCTCGCGTCGCTGCTGTCCTCCTGCGGATACAACGAAATTCAGGTCAAGGACGAAGCGGTCAAAGCGTCGTGGAGCGAGGTCGTCAACCAGTACCAGCGACGTGCCGATCTGGTGCCGAACCTGGTGAACACGGTCAAGGGCTACGCGTCGCACGAGCAGGCCACGCTCACCGAAGTGATCAACGCCCGCGCCAAGGCGACGAGCATCACGGTCACGCCGGAGACGCTCAACGATCCCGAAGCGTTCAAGCGCTTCCAGCAAGCGCAGGGTGAGCTCTCGGGCGCACTCTCGCGCCTGATGGCCGTCTCGGAGAACTATCCGAACCTGAAGGCGGACGGCCTGTTCCGCGACCTGCAATCGCAGCTCGAAGGCACGGAAAACCGCATCACGGTTGCGCGCAATCGTTACATCCAGTCCGTACAGGACTACAACGTGTATGTGCGTCAGTTCCCGAACAATCTGACAGCCAAGATGTTCGGTTACGGCACGAAGCCGAACTTCACCGTGGATAACGAGAAGGCCATTTCCACGGCACCGGCCGTCAAGTTCTGAGGCCGCGGCAATGACAGCGCTCATGCAACCGAAGCGCTTTGTGTGGGCGTTGTGGGCACTCGCGCTGGCCAGTCTGTGCTGGCTGGCGCTGCCCGCAAGCGCAGAAGCGCTGGTGGCGGTGCCTGCTCTGACGGCGCGCGTGACCGATCTGACCGGCACGCTCACCGCCGAGCAGCGCAACGCACTTGAGGCGCAGCTCGCGCAATACGAGCAGCAACGCGGCAGCCAGATCTTCGTGCTGATGCTGCCGAGCACCGCGCCCGAGACCATCGATCAGTACAGCATCCGTGTCGCCGACGCCTGGAAGGCGGGCCGCAAGGGTGTGGACGATGGCGTCATCATGCTCATCGCGAAGGACAACCCGAACGACCTGCGCAAGATGCGCATTGAGGTCGGACGCGGCGTGCAAGGCTCGCTCACCGACGCCATTTCGGGCCGCATTCTGCGCGACGTGATGGCACCGTACTTCCGCAATGGCGACTTCTTCGGTGGCATCGCGGCGGGGACGGCGGCGGTACAGGCGGCCATGAACAATGAGGCGTTGCCCGCACCGAATCTGCCGTCCACACGCGCACCGCACTCCGATTTGTCCGATTTTCTGCCGCTGCTCTTCATCGTCTTCATCATCGCGATGGTGGTGATCATGGAAGGCCGTCGGCGCTTCAGCGGTCCCGGCTTGCCGAGCGACCCCAACGACCCGCGCTCGCGCGTGCTCACCGGTCAGCGCGGACGCATCGGCCCCGGTGGTTTCGGTGGCATCGGTGGTATTGGTGGCGGCATCGGCGGTGGACTCGGCGGTGGCTGGGGACGTAACGACGGCGGCGGCTTCGACGGCGGGGGTGGCGGTGGTGGTTTTGGCGGCGGCGGCGGTTTCGACGGCGGCGGCTCGTCCGGCAACTGGTGAAGACGATGACGACAGCACACGAACCGGCAGTCGCACTGCATCCGAAACCGCACGATGTGTCGCGCTGGCTGCGTCACGCAGGCACCTGGCGCGCGCATGCCCGCTGGCTATTCCCCGACAACGCACTCGACACGCTCGAAGCCTCGATCCGCGAATCCGAATCGGAGCATCGTTGTGAAATCCGGCTGGTGATCGAAGCGGCCATGCCGCTCGCCAACGTGTGGCGTGGGCAAACGTGCCGTCAACGCGCCGTTCAACTGTTTCACCATCTGGGTGTCGCGCATACTAGCGAGCGCACAGGCATACTGCTGTACATCAACATCGCCGATCACGATATCGAGCTGATCGCCGACAAGGGCGTCAATGCGCTGGTGGACGATGCCAAGTGGGAAGCCGTCGTGAAGCAGATGAGCGCCGGGTTTCGCGATGAACGCTACGTCCAGAGCGTGCTCGACGCACTGAACACCCTGCGCGGCATTGCGCGCGAATCCCTGCCAGCCCGTGCTGGCGCAGCCCCGGACAATGCGCTGACCGACCGGCCGCTGATGCTCTGACGATCTCACGTCTCATGTTTTCCGATCAGGATTTTGACTACATGCGCCGTGCGCTGGCCCTGGCCGAGCGCGCGATGTTCACTACGACGCCGAACCCGCGCGTGGGCTGCGTCATCGTGCAGGACGGCCGTGTCATCGGCGAAGGCTTCACCCAGCCCGCCGGGCAGGATCACGCCGAAGTGCAGGCCATGAAGGACGCGCGTGTGCGCGGCGAATCGGTGCGCGGCGCGACGGCCTACGTCACGCTGGAACCGTGCAGCCATTACGGCCGCACGCCGCCGTGCGCCAAGGGGCTCATCGAAGCGGGCGTAAAGCGTGTGATCGCCGCAATGGAAGATCCCAACCCGCTCGTCGCCGGGCGTGGTCTGGGTATGCTGCGCGACGCCGGTATCGACGTGCGCTGCGGTTTGCTGGAGAACGAAGCACGCGAGATGAACATCGGGTTCATCGCGCGCATGACGCGCGGCACGCCGTGGGTGCGCATGAAAGTGGCGGCGAGTCTCGACGGCAAGACGGCGTTGCACAACGGCGTGAGTCAGTGGCTGACCGGCCCGGCCGCACGCGCCGATGGCCATGCATGGCGCGCACGCGCCTGCGCGATTCTCACGGGCATCGGCACCGTGCGCGAAGACGATCCGTCGCTGACGGTGCGCGAGGTGGAGACGACGCGTCAGCCACTGCGTATCGTCGTCGACTCCCGTCTGGACATCGCCCCGACCGCCAAGGTGCTGGCCGGTGGCAACGCGCTTGTAGTTTGCGCCAACGGCGATGCGGATCGTGTGGCGCGGTTGCACGATCTGGGCGTCGACGTGCTCGATCTGCCCAACGCCAGCGGCAAGGTCGAACTGCCCGCACTACTGCGTGCGCTGGGCGAGCGTCAGTTCAACGAAATCCACGTGGAAGCCGGTTACAAGCTCAACGGTTCGCTGCTGCGCGAAGGGTGCGTGGACGAACTGCTGACGTACTTCGCGCCGAGCATCGTCGGCGACGCGCAAGGCATGTTCAACCTGCCCGCCCTCACCTCGCTCGACGACAAGCTCGCGCTGACGTTCACCGACGTGCGCATGATCGAGACCGATCTGCGCGTGATGGCCCGGGTGAAGCGGGACTGAAGCGGGACTGAAGCGAGACCGACAGCGATCGGATCGCAGAAATAGAAAGCGGGGCGCGCCATGTGGCGCGCCCCGTTTTTCATGGCACGGCGGAAACGACTGCCGCACTCACCGCCTAATGCCTCAGACGTGGAAACCCACGCGACCGAGCGATTCCATCTCGACCGACACGTACTGACCCGGCTGGATGTACTCGGCCGGTGTCGCGCCGCCCGCCATCACGATCCAGCCCGCCTGCAACGGTTCGCCAGCCGCCGCCGACAGACGCGCCGCCGCCACGAGCGAGCGCAGCGGATGACCCAGCAGCGCCGCCGTCGAACCGACCTGCACAGTGCGGCCGTTGATCGACATCGCCAGCCCCAGATTCGAGAAATCGACATGCGGGCTATGCCACGCGCCGATCACGAAGCCGCTGGACGACGCGTTGTCGGCAATCACTTCCGGCAACGTGAACTTGAAGTCCTTGTAGCGCGAGTCGATGATCTCGATGGCCGGTGCGATTGCCTCGACCGCTGCCAGCGCCTGCGGCCCGGTAACGTTGCCTTCGAGCGGCTTCTTCAGAATGAAGGCGATTTCCGGCTCGACGCGCGGATGCACGTAACGCTTGAAGTCGATGGACGTGCCCTCTTCGATCTGCATGCCGGACGTCAGACGCCCCCAGATCACATCGGACAGCCCCATCTGAATCATCTTCGCGCGGCTGGTGAATCCCATCTTCACGCCGACGCGCGTCTCGCCACGCTCGGCACGGCGCGCCAGCGAGGCGGCCTGAATGGCATAGGCGTCGTCGAGCGACAAACGGTTATCGGTGTCGAACTGTTCGACTTCGTGGGCGAAATGCGCTGCGTCGTCGAGCAGCTTGGCGTAATCGTTGATGTGGCTCATCGTGCAGCCTCGCTGGCAGGTTCAAAGACGGCGCGGACCGAGCCCAGGCCATTGATGCGGGTCTCGAAGATATCGCCCGGGGTGACGGCGGCCATCGGACCGAGGGCGCCCGAAAGCACCAGATCGCCCGCCTTGAGCGGCGTACCCACCGCAGCCATCGTGCGCGCGAGCCACACCACGGCGTTGATCGGGCTGCCCAGACAGGCCGCGCCTGCGCCGACCGAGACCGGCTCGCCGCGACGCTCAAGCACCATGCCGCACATGCGGACGTCGAATTCCGAGAGCTTCTTCGGCGTGTTGCCGATCACATAAGCCGACGACGATGCGTTATCGGCAATCGTGTCGGTGATACGGATATTCCAGTCGGCCACGCGGCTGCCGACGATTTCCAGCGCGGGCAACGCGTACTCGATGGCATTCAGCACATCCAGCTGGCCCGGATTTTCGACGTTCAGATCGCGGCCAATCACGAACGCGATCTCGGCTTCGATCTTCGGTTGCGTGAGGATCGAGGCCGGAATCGGTTCGCCGTCGCCATAGCCCATGTCGTCGAACAACAGGCCGAAGTCAGGCTGATCGACGCCGAGTTGCTTCTGCACAGCGACCGACGTCAGACCGATCTTGCAGCCGACGATACGACGGCCAGCCGCGAGGCGTCGCTCGGTGTTGATGCGCTGGATGGCGTAGGCGTCGTCGATGGTGAGCGGTGCAAACGTGTCACGCAGCGGGGCGATGAAGCGGTGCGAGCGTTCGGCTTCGAGCAGCGCGTCGGCGGCCTGCTGGAGACGCGCCTGAGTGGCGGCGTCGCGTTGGATGGCGTGGCTCATTACGCGCCCGCCTTGGCCGGCGCTGCCGGCTCGTCTTTCGTGCGCTCGCCCACGGCCCAGTGGGCGGCCGGTACCTGCGTCGCAAAGACGCGAATCGATTCGAGCGGCGCGCCGAGCGTCTCGTGCACGGTGCGCGCCACGGCCTTCACGCAGGCCTTGACGGCAGCGTCATCGCGGCCCTCGATCAGGTTGATATGTACGATTGGCATGATGCTGTCTCCTGAAATTGCTCGATAGAGCGGCTTCGTGCAGGGATGATGCGCCCGCGACGAGATACCGTCCAATACCAAATTTCCAGATTCCGATACTATTTCGGTATTGAGTTGGAGCACGGAATCATGGATATCAAGCAAATGCGGTACTTCCTCGCCGTGGCGCAGGAAGGCCATTTCGGACGCGCCGCCGAGCGGCTGAACATGGCGCAGCCGCCGCTCACTCGTCACATCCACGCATTGGAAGCGCAACTGGGCACGGCGCTCTTCGTGCGCACGCCCAAAGGCGCGACGCTGACCGCCGCCGGGCAAACGCTGCTCGCTGAGGTGCCGAACATCCTCTCGCTCACGCGTCGGGCGGAAGAACAGACGCGACTGGCGGGTGACGGTTATATCGGGCGGCTCGACGTCGGCATCTTCAGTTCCGGCATTCTCAATGTGATCCCGCGACTGCTCGCAGACTTCCATACCGAGCGCCCCGAAGTGAAGATCGGCCTGCACAACCTGTCGAAGACGGAACAGATCGCGGCGCTGCGCGAACGGCGGATTGCCATCGGCTTCAACCGTCTGATTCCGGATGAGCCGGATCTGGTCGTCGACTGGATTCACCGCGAGCCGTTTCTGGTTGCGCTGTATGAAGGGCATCCGCTTTGCAAGCGCGCATCGCTCACGCTCGGCGATCTCGACAACGAGCGGATGATTCTCTACCCGAACGCGCCGGTGCCCGGACTCGCAGAAGAAGTGGCGGCCGCGTTCCGCGCCGAAGGCGTGACGCTGCGCGTGGAGCAGGAGGTGGAGGATGTGGTGACGTCGATTGCACTCGTGGCGAGTCGCTTCGGCGTGTGCGTCACGACCGAGTCGGCGGCGAATCTGCGATTGCCCGGTGTGGTGTATCGGCCGTTGAAATCGCAGCGGCTACGTTCCATCGAACTGAATTGCATGTACCGGCGCGACGACGATTCGCCTATTCTCGCCGCGTTTCTCGCGCTGATCCGCGCGTCGCGCACCCGGCGTCACCCGCTGCCGATGTAAGGCTGGCGTCTATTCATAGATATATGTGCACGGATACGGTGGCACAGATGTCGTCATAGATGTGATTCGAAGCATCGGCGCGGCTGAATGCAAAGTACCAACGATTGGATTTCAATGCGCGCCGGATTGTATCCAAAATGTCCTGACGCCTATTTCGACACATCCATTCAACGTGGCCCTCATTTGTCGATTCACGTGACATTCGCCGATTTTCCAATCTGCGTAGTACTACGGAGAATCGCTGTGACGACTCTTATTTTTTTCTTATGACCCTTTTGAAATCCTTTATCCATGCGGGTTTCGGGGGGACTCAGGATACCTGTTTCTATTAAAGAGCGTATTACGCTACTATGGCGCATCGTTCAGGCCGCCAGCGGTTTGAAGGATCCAATACCGACCAGGTTTAGCAGTCGATTAAGGCTACCGCACCACGAGGTAGTCAAAAAATACAAATCAAGGAGATGTCCACAATGCAGTTTCGTCACAAATCCCTGTTCGTTGCCGCTGCTCTCGCCCTCCTCGGAACGGCTGCCAATGCAGAGACCGTCAAGATCGCCATCGCCGGCCCGTTCAGCGGCTCGGTTGCTCAGTACGGCGACATGGTCAAGGCCGGTGCGCTGACCGCGATTGAAGAAGTCAACGCAGCTGGCGGTGCGAACGGCAACAAGCTCGAAGCCGTGTTCATGGATGACGCATGCGAGCCGAAGCAGGCTGTCGCCGTCGCCAACAAGATCGTCAGCCAGAAGATCAAGTATGTGATCGGTCACGTGTGCTCGGGCTCGACGATCCCGGCATCGGACATCTACGAAAACGAAGGCGTCGTGATGATCACGCCGTCGGCCACCGCACCGCAGCTGACCGAAGGCAAGAAGCGCCACTTCATCTTCCGTACGATCGGCCGTGACGACCAGCAAGGTCCGGCAGCCGCTCAGTACATCATCAACAAGGTCAAGCCGAAGAAGGTTGCCGTGCTGCACGACAAGCAGTCGTACGGTCAGGGTATTGCCACGTCGGTGAAGAAGGATCTGGACGCCGCCAAGGTGCCGGTCGTGCTGTTCGAAGGCATCAACGCGGGTGACTCGGACTACTCGGCTGTCATTACCAAGCTCAAGGCGCAAGGCGTGGACTTCGTCTACTTCGGCGGCTACCACCCGGAAATGGGTCTGCTGCTGCGTCAGGCACGTGAGCAAGGCGTGAAGGCCACGTTCATGGGACCGGAAGGCGTGGGTAACAAGGACGTGACGGCTATCGCCGGCCCGGCTTCGGAAGGCATGCTCGTGACGCTGCCGGACGACTTCGCTGCCGACCCGGCCAACGCCAAGCTGGTGAAGGCCTTCGCCGACGCCAAGCGCGATCCGAACGGTCCGTTCCAGATGCCGGCCTACACGGGCGTGCAACTGATCGCCAAGAGCATCGCTGGCGCGAAGAGCACCGACTCGGAAAAGGTGGCGAAGTACCTCCATGCCAACACGTTCGACACGCCGATCGGCAAGGTGGCGTATGACGCCGCTGGCGATCTGAAGTCGTTCAAGTTCGTGGTCTTCACCTGGCACAAGGACGCCACCAAGACCGCAGCCAACTGATTCCCTGACGCTTTACTGGCCAGCGAATCACCCCCAGCCGCCCGCCGACCCCGGCGGGCGGCTCGCATTCGCGCTCGGCCCCCGCTAGTCGCGAGGCTTCCCGCATGAACGAATTTTTCCCACAGCTTGCCCAGCAACTGGTCAATGGCCTGACGCTGGGCGCGATCTACGCGCTGATTGCCATTGGCTACACAATGGTCTACGGCATCATCGGCATGATCAACTTTGCCCACGGCGAGATCTACATGATCGGCGCCTATGTCGGGCTTGTCACACTGACTGCAATCGGAACGGCGGCGGGCTACCCCTTGCCGCTCGTGCTGGGTGCAGCGCTGCTGGTATCGGTGCTGGTCACGGGCCTTTACGGCTTCGCGATCGAGCGGGTGGCGTATCGCCCGCTGCGCGGCGGACCTCGTCTCGGACCGCTGATCTCTGCGATCGGTATGTCCATCTTCCTGCAGAACTACGTGCAGATCGGTCAGGGTGCACGCGATGTTTCCGTGCCGATGCTGATCTCCGGCGCCATCGATATTCCGATGGGCGACTTCACCGTGACGATTCCCTACGCTCGCATGCTGATCGTGGGCGTGACGGTGGCACTGATGATTCTGCTCACGCTGTTCATCGCTAACTCGCGCATGGGCCGCGCCTGCCGTGCCTGCGCCGAGGACATGCGCATGGCCAACCTGCTCGGCATCGATACGAATCGCGTGATCTCGTTCACGTTCATTCTCGGCGCCATGCTCGCGGCCGTGGGCGGTGTGCTGATCGGCCTGACCATCGGCAAGCTCAATCCGTACATCGGCTTCATCGCTGGCATCAAGGCCTTCACGGCAGCGGTGCTGGGCGGTATCGGCAGCATTCCCGGCGCCATGCTGGGCGGCGTGTTGCTGGGCCTGGCGGAGACGCTCGCCTCGGGCTACATGCCCTCCGAGTACAAGGACATCGTGGCGTTCTGCCTGCTGGTGCTGGTGCTGCTGTTCCGCCCGACCGGCCTGCTGGGCAAGCCTGACGTCGAGAAAGTCTGAGGTCGACCATGACACAACAACTCACCATGAAGTCCGGCGCCGCCAGCCGTGCGCCGGCAGGAGAGACGCTCAAGGGTGCGGTCATCGCCGCAATCGTGACGATCATCCTCACGGCCCCCATCCTGGGCCTGCAACTGAAGCTCGACGGCTACAAGGTTGTACTCGAACAGCATTGGCGTCCGGTCTGGATCGCGACCGCCATCGTGTTCGTGTTCCAGTTGATCAAGCCGTTCCTGATCCGCACCAAGCGCGCGGTGAAGCTGCCGACGATGCCCACGATGGGACGCCGTCAGCAACTGACCGCCATGTGGGTGCTGCTCGCCGTCGGTCTCGTGTGGCCGTTCGTCGGCTCGCGCGGCGCAGTGGACGTCGCCACGCTCGCCCTCATCTACTGCGTGCTGGGTCTCGGGCTGAACATCGTCGTGGGCTTCGCCGGTCTGCTCGATCTGGGCTACGTCGGCTTCTACGCCGTCGGCGGGTACACGTACGCGCTGCTCAATCAGTACTTCGGCCTGACCTTCTGGGAATGCCTGCCGCTCGCCGCGCTGATGTCGGCAACGTTCGGCTTCCTGCTGGGCTTCCCGGTGCTGCGTCTGCGCGGTGACTATCTCGCCATCGTGACGTTAGGCTTCGGTGAAATCATTCGTCTGCTGCTCAACAACCTGACGAGCCTGACCGGCGGTCCGGACGGCGTGTCGGGCATTCCTAAGCCCAGCGTGTTCGGCTTCGAAATGGCGCGCTCGTCGAGTGTGGAAGGCGCGAAGACGTTCCATGAACTGATCGGGCTGGATTACAGCGGCGGTCATATGGTGATCTGGCTGTATTTGCTCGCGTTCGCGCTGGTCGGCTTCACGCTGTTCGTCACGAGCCGCCTGATCCGCATGCCGATCGGTCGCGCGTGGGAAGCCCTGCGCGAAGACGAAATCGCCTGCCGCTCGCTCGGTTTGAACCCCACGCGCATCAAGCTCTCGGCATTCACGCTGGGCGCATCGTTCGCGGGTCTGGCCGGGGCGTTCTTCGCTGCACGTCAGGGGCTGGTTACGCCGGAGTCGTTC
Organism: Pandoraea sp. NPDC090278; assembly: GCF_044772185.1. Classification (NCBI taxonomy): domain Bacteria; kingdom Pseudomonadati; phylum Pseudomonadota; class Betaproteobacteria; order Burkholderiales; family Burkholderiaceae; genus Pandoraea; species Pandoraea sp. NPDC090278. The sequence goes on from NZ_JBIVYJ010000005.1 coordinate 481,536, forward strand.
ACGTTCATCGAATCGGCGCTGATTCTCGCCGTGGTAGTGCTCGGCGGCATGGGCTCGCAGATCGGTGTGATTCTCGCGGCCATCCTGCTGACGATTCTGCCGGAAGTGGCACGTGACTTTGCCGAGTACCGCATGCTGATCTTCGGTCTGGTGATGGTGCTGATGATGATGTGGCGTCCGCAAGGTCTGCTGCCCGCCACCCGCCCGCATGTGGAGTTGCCGCAATGAGTGCAGAACTGTTGAAACTCTCCGGCCTGCAGATGCGCTTCGGCGGTCTGCTGGCTGTCGACGGCGTCGAGTTCGACGTCCGCAAGAACGAAGTCTTCGCGATCATCGGTCCGAACGGCGCAGGCAAGACGACCGTCTTCAACTGCGTGGGGGGCTTTTACCGTCCCACGGGCGGATCGATCGTGCTCGACGGCGACAACATCACCGGCTTGCCGAGCCATATGGTGGCGCGTCGTGGTCTGGTGCGCACGTTCCAGAACATCCGCCTGTTCCGTCAGTTGACGGTGGTGGAGAACCTGCTCGTCGCGCAGCACATGACCGTGCACACCGGTTTTCTGCAAGGGCTGCTTTCGACGGGCGCGTTCCGTCGCTCGGAGCGCACAGCGCTTGAGCGCGCGAAGATGTGGCTCGATCGTCTGGGTCTCACGCCGGTCGCCAACCGCGAAGCCGGTACGTTGTCGTACGGCCACCAGCGCCGCCTCGAGATCGCGCGATGCATGATCACCGAGCCGCGTCTGCTGATGCTCGACGAACCGGCTGCCGGTCTGAACCCGCAGGAGAAGGTCGAGTTGCAGCAACTCGTGGACAACCTGCGTAACGAGTTCGGCATTTCGGTGCTGCTCATCGAGCACGACATGAGTCTCGTGATGGGGGTCTCCGACCGGATTCTCGTGATGGAACACGGCAAGCCGATCATGACCGGCAAGCCCGACGAGGTGCGCAACGATCCGCGCGTCATCAAGGCCTACCTCGGGGAGGAATAATGCTCAAGCTGGAACAGATCCACACCCATTACGGGGCCGTCGAGGCGCTTGCGGGCGTGTCTATCGAAGTGAACAAGGGCGAGATCGTCACGCTCATCGGCAGCAACGGCGCAGGCAAGACCACGCTGATGATGACCGTGTGCGGCACGCCCCGTGCGTCGAGCGGTCGCGTCATGTTCGAGGGCAACGACATCACCAACCGTCCGACGCACGAAATCATGCGCATGGGCATGGCGATTTCGCCGGAAGGCCGTCGCGTGTTTCCGAGCCTGACCGTCATCGAAAACCTGAAGATGGGCGGCTTCTTCGCGTCCAAAGACGAAATCGATGCTGGCATGGATCACGTCTTCAAGCTGTTCCCCCGGCTCGCACAGCGTGGCAAACAGCGCGCAGGCACGATGTCCGGCGGCGAACAGCAGATGCTCGCCATCGGGCGCGCGTTGATGAGCCGTCCGCGTCTGTTGTTGCTCGATGAACCGACGCTCGGCCTCGCACCGCTCGTGATCGCGCAGATCTTCGACATCATTCGTGCGATTCGCGAAGAAGGCGTGACGGTGTTTCTGGTGGAGCAAAACGCGAACAAGGCGCTGCATGTGGCCGATCGCGGTTACGTGCTCGAAACCGGGCGCGTCGTGCTCGCCGATTCGGCCGACAACCTGCTCGCCAACGACGACATCAAGCGCGCTTATCTGGGTGCCTGATCCGTCGGTCGCGCGGTCATTCATCAGACCGATGTGACGCACAACAAAAAGGGGATGTGCTCTCGGGCACATCCCCTTTTTTCATACGTCTGCGGTCGATGACGTCCGCCGCGTTACTTCATCAGATCGACCAGCTGATCCAGCGCCTTGCCCCAACCGTCGTGGAAGCCCATGGCTTCGTGCTGCGCACGCGTGGCTTCGTTGCCGTGCATGGCAATCGCCGTGTAGCGCGTGCCCTTGCCTTGCGTCTCCATCAGCACGGCTGCGGTGAACTGAAAGCCACCGTGTTCGGCCACCGGTGCAGGCGCGGGACGGAAACCGGGCAGCACCGCGTTCGTCCACACAAGTCGCGAGTTCTCGACCACTTCCAGATAGCAACCGACGTTCGGGAACTGCTGCCCTTCCGGCGAACGCATGACGGTGTGAAACAGACCGCCCGGACGCAGATCGATTTCGCACTCGACCGTTTGCCAAGGGGCAGGCGTGAACCACTTCTTGAGATGCTCCGGCTGTGTCCACGCGGCCCAGACGCGCTCGCACGGCACGTCGACATAGCGCTCCAGCACCAGGTCCAGCTTCGGGTCCACCGAGAACAGGTTGGGTTGGCTCATCTTCACGTCTCCTTCATCTGCAATAGATAGTTATCGAGTTGGTCGAGGCGGCGCGTCCACTTGTCGCGCTGCAACTGGAGCCAATCCTGTGCGCCCGCCAGCGTTTCGGTCTCCAGCGCGTAAGTCCGCACGCGTCCGGTCTTACGCGAGACGACCAACCCACTCTCCTCGAGCACGCTCAGATGCTGCGAGAAGGACGGCAGCGCCATCGAAAACGGACGCGCCAGTTCGCTCACGGACGCCGGGCCCAACGTCAGGCGCTCGACGACCGCACGACGTGTGGGATCGGATAACGCCTGAAAGATTCGATCGAGGGGGATGGATTGGTTAGCCATGTGCCTAACTATAGTCACCGCAATTACTTAGGTCAAGACCTTTGTATTGACGCTTTTCCTTTGCCCGATGCGCTAGATCGGACGCAGCCGCGCACCGGCTTGGCGTAGAATAGAGCCTTTCCAAATTGAGCCCCGCGTTGCCGCTATGCCGTTGGCCACTACAGAAGAAATCATTGCCGAGCTCAAGGCCGGCCGCATGGTTGTCCTCGTTGACGAGGAAGATCGTGAAAACGAAGGCGACCTTGTCATGGCAGCCGAATTCGCAACGCCCGAAGCCATCAACTTCATGGCGAAGTACGGTCGTGGCCTGATTTGCCTCACGCTCACGCAAGCGCGCTGCAAGCAGCTCAACCTGCCGCTGATGACGTATCGCAACGGCACGCAGTACGGCACGGCGTTCACGCTGTCGATCGAAGCCGCCGAAGGCGTGACCACGGGCATCTCCGCCGCCGATCGCGCCCATACGGTGCAGACGGCGATTTCGCGCGACGCTCGCCCTGAAGATATCGTCCAGCCGGGTCACGTGTTCCCGATCATGGCGCAACCCGGCGGCGTGCTGGTGCGCGCCGGTCACACCGAAGCCGGTTGCGACCTGACGGCGATGGCCGGACTCACGCCTGCAGCCGTCATCTGCGAAATCATGAACGACGACGGCACGATGGCGCGTCTGCCGCAGTTGCTGGAGTTCGCCGAGCAGCACAACATCAAGATCGGCACCATCGTCGATCTTATCCACTACCGCAGCCGTACCGAATCGATGATCGAGACGGTGTCGTCGCGCGAGATGCAGACAGCATGGGGCCCCTTCCAGGCCACGCTCTATCGCGACAAGCCGAGCGGCAATCCGCACCTGGCGCTGGTGCGCGGCGTGCCGTCGCCCGACGAAGAGACGCTGGTGCGCGTGCACGAACCGCTGTCGGTGATGGACCTGCTGGAGACCGGCGTGTCGACCCACTCGTGGACGCTGGCCGGTGCGATGAAGGCGATTGCCGAAGAAGGCAAAGGCGTGGTCGTGCTGCTGAACTGCGTCGAGACGCCCGAGCATCTCTTCAACCAGTTCGAAGCACTCGACGAAACCGAGAAGGCCGCACGCGCCAAGCGCCGCCCTGTGGACTTCCGCACGCACGGCGTTGGCGCACAGATCCTGCGCGAGCTGGGTGTCGGTAAAATGCGAGTCCTGTCGAGCCCGCGCAAGATTCCCAACATGGCAGGTTATGGCCTTGAGGTCACCGGTTTCCAACCGATGCCCGGCGCCGCGACTGCCTGAGTTAGCTAGTATCGGCGTCCCGTCTGTAGCGGGGCGTCATCTTGCCGAGCATTGCCTGTCTCGGGCATGCTGGCATCACGTTGGCCGCACCGCCTGGACGGTACTTTTTTGAGGAAGCCCATTATGGAAATCGGACAATACCAGCCGGAACTCGACGGTGAAGGCCTGCGCGTGGGCATCGTGCAAGCACGATTCAATGACGCGGTCTGCACCGCACTGCGCACTGCAGCCGTGGCCGAACTCGACCGCCTGGGCGTCGACGGCGAAGACGTGCTGCTCGTGACGGTGCCCGGCGCGCTGGAAATTCCGCTGGCATTGCAGAAGATGGCCGAAAGCGGCCAGTTCGACGCGCTCATCGCACTCGGCGCGGTGATCCGCGGCGAGACGTATCACTTTGAGCTGGTGTCGAACGAAAGCGGCGCTGGCATTACGCGCATCGGTCTCGATTTCGGTATTCCCATCGCCAATGCGGTGCTGACGACCGAAAACGACGAACAGGCCGAAGTGCGCGCCGCCGAGAAGGGCCGCGATGCGGCTCGCGTGGCGGTGGAAATGGCCAATCTGCTTGAAGCCATCGACATGTTGAGTGGCGACGATGCAGAGGATGAAGACGAAGAAGAGGAAGATCGGTAATGAAGAGTGCACGGCGCCGCGCGCGCGAATTTGCGCTGCAAGGAGTGTATCAATGGCTGATTTCGCGCGGCCACGCGAGTGAGATCGATGCTCACCTGCGCTCCACCCCAGGCTACGACAAGGCGGATCAGGTCCTGCTGGAAGCTGTCCTGTACGGCAGCATCCGCGAGGCCGACGCCCTGTCGGAGCAACTCCAGCCGCATCTGGACCGACCGGCAGCACAGCTGTCGCCGATCGAACATGCCGCGCTCATCGCAGGTGCGTACGAACTGATTCATCTTCAGGACGTGCCGTACCGTGTGGTGATCAACGAGGCGGTCGAAGTCGTGAAGACGTTCGGCGGACCGGACGGTCACCGTTTCGTGAACGGTGTGCTCGACAAGTTCGCCGCCGAGGTTCGCCCGGCGGAAGTCGCAGCGAACCGTAACGGCGGTCGCGGCAAGAGCGCCTGACGTTCCAACGTACGTAAGCCCCCCCCGTCCTCCCCCCGATATGGACCGCATGCCCAACCTCGCCTCCGCGCTGACACTGGCGCAACGTGTCGACGACATCGCCCCTTTTCACGTGATGGAGTTGGCCAAGCAGGCCGCGTTGCGTGAGAAGGCGGGGCACCATGTGATCCACATGGGGATCGGGGAGCCGGATTTCACGGCCCCGGAAGCGGTCATCGAGGCTGCGGCGAAAGCCATGCGCGACGGCCGGACGCAATACACCAGCGCGATGGGCGTTCCCGCGCTGCGTGAAGCCATCTCCGGCTACTACCGTAGTTTTTACGGAGTAGACGTCGATCCGTCGCGCATCGTTGTGACGGCCGGCGCATCGGCCGCGCTCGTGCTGGCCTGTGCTGCCCTCGTGGGTGTGGGCGACGAAGTGCTGATGCCGGATCCCTGCTATCCGTGCAACCGTCACTTCGTGTCGACGTTCGACGGCAAGCCGGTGCTGATTCCGTCGGGTCCGGCGGAGCGTTTCCAGCTGACGGCCGAGCGCATCGAATCCCATTGGGGGCCGAAGACGAAGGGCGTACTGCTGGCGTCGCCGTCGAATCCGACAGGCACTTCCATCGAGACCGACGAACTTGCACGCATCGTGAAGACGGTGCGCGCGCGTGGCGGCTTCACGCTCGTCGACGAGATCTATCAGGGCCTGTCGTATGACGGCCAGCCGACGACCGCGCTGAGCTTCGGCGACGACGTGCTGGTCGTGAGCAGCTTCTCGAAGTACTTCAACATGACGGGCTGGCGCCTTGGCTGGCTGGTGGTGCCGCCGTCGCTGGTGCCGACGTTCGAGAAGCTTTCTCAGAATCTGTTCATCTGCCCGTCGGCGGTGGCGCAGCATGCTGCAACGGCATGTTTCCTCCCCGAAACGCTGGCGATTTACGAAACCCGCAAGGAAGCGTTCCGCCAACGTCGCGATTACGTCGTGCCCGCGCTGGAGCGTCTGGGCTTCAAGGTGCCGGTCATGCCGGACGGCGCGTTCTACGTCTACGCCGACTGCACGAGTGTCCCGCATGCGGACGCTGGCGATAGCGACCGTCTCACGCAAGCGCTGCTCCAACAGGCCGACGTTGTGCTGGTGCCCGGCCTCGACTTCGGTTTTGCCGAGCCGCGTCAGTACATCCGCTTGTCGTACGCCACGTCGCTAGAACAACTGCACGAGGCGATGGACCGGATCGGCAAGGTCTTCGCATCAGGCTGAGCCATTTTCCTCGCACCAAAACAAAAAACCCATCGAATCGCTTCGATGGGTTTTTTGTTGGCTGCGCAGTGCGTCTCTATATAGATAGCCTGGCAGGCCGATGGATGCGCCGGCCGTGGCGCATCTCGCGAGGTCGTCGGCAAGTGCCGACCGGTCAGGCTGCCGTGCTGTCGTCCGCTTCGAGCGGCTTGGCAGCCGCAGCCGCCTTGCCGTTCGAGGTCGACGCTGCCGGCGCGGGGGCCGATTCCGTCGAGTCGACCGACTTGCCGGTCGAAACCGGCTTGGCCGAGCTGACGATCACCGGCGCTTGCGGCTCGTTCGGCGAGACCTTGCGTCCCATGGTCACGCCACGCAGACGATCGCGCTCGGCGAGCACCTTCGCACCATAGCCACCGTCACCGGCGCTGGTCGATCCGACATACAGACGCAGACCACCCGTGAGCGAACCGCCACGTGCGATGCATTCCTTCAGGATCAGGGCACCGACCTTGATATTGGCCAGCGGGTGCAGCGCAGCTTCCGGACCGCCGAAGTACTCGAGCTTGTCCTGATGCACTTTCGACATGACCTGCATGAGGCCCTGCGCACCGACGGTGCTCTCGGCATACGGGTTGAAACCCGATTCGATAGCCATCACGGCGAGCAGCAGCAGCGGATCGAGTCCGACTTCCTTGCCCGTCGAGTAAGCCGCGCGCACGAGGTTGCCCGTCACGTCGCCCGCCACGCGATAGCGGCGTGCGAGATAGTCGGCAACGGCAATCTGCTCACGCGTATCGAGCACCTTGGTGGCGCGCGCATCGGCTGCCACACGTTGGTTCGGGATATACGCCGCGAGGACAGCGGCCGACGGCACGTGCTGCGCCGCTTGCGCCATCATCGTCGAATCCGATGCAGTACCTTGTGCAACGATGCCGCCGTTGGCGCCCTGGCTGGCCGCATTGGCCGTACCGGTGGCTGCCTCAAGCAGCGGACCCACGCGCGACGCCATATCGGCGCGCCACGTCGGTCGGGCCCACAGCGCCAGCGTGCCAACCACAGCAACCAGACCGACCGCGCTGGACGTATACAGTCCAACACGACCGCCGTGCCAGGCAAGGCGACGCCAATCGCGGCGAGCCACGGCTACCGTTGCCGCGCCGCGCGCACGAAGCGCACCGAACACGGCCAGTAGCCAGGGTGATAAACCAGACTTCTTCATACTACGTACTCCGGTTACGCCGTCACCACGGGGTGGCCCCGGGGCGTAAGGAAGTAAGCCGGTATACCCGCCAGGTATCCCGTCAAGCGCTTACTTACGGCATATGGAAAGAGGCGGTGCATCGTGTTGTCATGGACGATGCCGCTACCGCCGCAGCGCGCCGACCTGTTCAGGTCTCTGGCGCTGACGAGCTATCGCTCGCGCTGCTTCCTAAAACACTGGTTTCCCGACCTCGGTGAGAAAACCAGCCACTGAAAATCCACGTCGATGTTGTAGTTGTCGCTAAGCTCGAGCGGGTCGGCCTACCCGTCATCGAAGCCGCCTTTCTGGATTCAACGGGCGGATTGTAGCAGTGATATATAAACCGTCAATACTATTAACAGTCAAAATCATTACCAAAAGTAATTTGTAACACCTGTTTTGCCGTGACGTTTTACTGCCTTGGCCGGTAAAATGCCCTGCCCCACCCCGCGTTTACAAGGGTGTCACCCCGACTTTCGCGCGATTCAAACGCCCGTTCGATCCAGGCGTATGAATTTCGTAAAAATTTTTGGTAACGGTTTGTTTCATGAAATATCTCGATCTTCGTGACTTCACCGCGCAACTGGAGCGATCCGGCCAGCTTCGTCGCGTAGACGTGCCGGTCTCGCCGGTGCTTGAGATGACAGCGCTGGCCGACCGCGTGCTCAAAGCTGGTGGCCCGGCCCTGTGGTTCGAGCGGCCGACCGGTCATGACATGCCCGTGCTCGCCAACTTGTTTGGCACCCCTGAACGAGTGGCTCTGGGGATGGGTGTCGAGGACGGCGAGAACGCGCTCGGCTCGCTGCGCGATATCGGTCGCCTTCTCTCGACGCTCAAGGAACCCGAGCCGCCGCGCGGGCTGAAGGACGCAGGCAAGTTGCTCGGCATGGCGAAGGCCGTGTGGGACATGGCGCCGAAAGAAGTCAGTAGCCCGGTGTGTCAGGAGATCGTCTGGGAGGGCGACGACGTCGACCTCTCCCGTCTGCCGATCCAGACGTGCTGGCCTGGCGATGCGGCGCCGCTGATTACGTGGGGACTGGTCATCACCAAGGGCCCGCACCGTAAACGTCAGAACCTCGGCATCTATCGTCAGCAGGTCATCAGCCGCAACGAAGTCATCATGCGCTGGCTCGCGCATCGCGGCGGTGCGCTGGATTTCCGCGAGTTCGCGCAGGCGAATCCAGGCAAGCCGTTCCCGATTGCTGTCGCTCTTGGGGCCGACCTGGCGACCATGCTCGGCGCGGTCACCCCCGTCCCTGACACGCTCTCCGAGTATCAGTTTGCGGGCTTGCTGCGCGGCAGCCGCACGGAATTAGCCAAGTGCGTGACGCCCGGACTGGAGTCGCTACGCGTGCCTGCGCGCGCCGAGATCGTGCTGGAAGGCTTTATTTATCCGTCCGAACAACCGCCTGTCGTGCCCGAAGGCGCACCGCCGCCGCCTTCACGGGGTGCGACGGCCGGTTACGAACACGCGCTCGAAGGCCCCTACGGCGATCACACCGGCTACTACAACGAGCAGGAGTGGTTCCCGGTGTTCAAGATCGAGCGCATTACGATGCGCCGCAATGCCGTCTATCACTCGACCTACACCGGCAAACCGCCCGACGAACCGGCGGTCCTGGGTGTGGCCTTGAATGAAGTCTTCGTGCCGCTGCTGCAAAAGCAATTCCCCGAAATCACAGACTTCTATCTGCCGCCCGAGGGTTGCAGCTACCGGATGGCCATCGTCCAGATGAAGAAGGCTTATCCGGGGCATGCCAAGCGCGTGATGTTCGGCGTGTGGAGCTTCCTGCGCCAGTTCATGTATACGAAGTTCATCGTCGTGGTGGACGAAGACGTCGATATCCGGGACTGGAAGGAGGTCATCTGGGCAATCACGACACGCGTCGACCCGACACGGGACACGACGCTCGTCGACCAGACCCCCATCGACTATCTCGATTTCGCGTCGCCCAAGGCCGGGCTGGGATCGAAGATGGGGATCGACGCGACCAACAAGTGGCCGGGCGAAACTTCACGCGAGTGGGGGCGTCCGATCGAAATGACCGCCGACGTCGACGCGCGCATGGCCGCTCTATATAAGGATCTCGGCCTGTAAAACGGGCCACCGATCCTGCGTCATGCCGAACGCCGGTGGCCATCAGGCTGCCGGCGTTTGTGTTTGCGCGCAATGCGCGCTGCGCGTCACGAACCCTCTCCATCAATAGAGTAAGCTGGCACCCGAAAGACAGATAAGCCGTATCCGTTTCCGTCCCCCGGGTCGGCGCGATCTCCCCCGAGCGCGTCGACCGGTCATCGAAAGGAGCTAATCGTGTCCTCATCCCGTGCCTCTCACGCCTCCCACACGTCAGCCAAGTCGCATCCCGCGCTGGCCCGCCTCAAAGATCCCGACCTGCTCAAGTTCAACGCCTACATCGACGGCGACTGGACGCAAGCCGACTCCCACGCCACCTTCGCCGTCAACGATCCGGCCACCGACGCCGAAATCGCGCAAGTCGCCGACCTCGGCGCGAAGGAAACCGAGCGCGCACTCGTCGCCGCCGAAACCGCTCTGCCCGAATGGCGCGGCAAGACCGGCAAGGAACGCGCCCGCATCATGCGTCACTGGTTCGATCTCATCATGGCGGCGCAGGACGACCTCGGCGCCATCATGACCGCCGAACAAGGCAAGCCACTGGCCGAAGCCAAGGGTGAAGTGGCGTATGGTGCGTCGTTCATCGAGTGGTTCGCCGAGGAAGCCAAACGTATCGACGGCGACGTGCTCGCATCGCCCGAAGGCGGCAAGCGCTTGCTGATGCTCAAACAGCCCATCGGCGTGTGCGCGTCGATCACGCCGTGGAACTTCCCCATCGCGATGATCACGCGCAAGATCGCACCCGCCATTGCAGCGGGCTGCACCATCGTGGTCAAACCGGCCCGTCTCACCCCGCTGTCTGCGTTGGCTCTGGCCGAACTGGCCGACCGCGCCGGATTGCCCAAGGGCGTGTTCAATGTGGTGACGTCGAAAAACTCGTCGGACGTGGGCAACGTGCTGACGTCCAGCCCGCGCGTGCGTCACCTCTCCTTCACCGGCTCAACACCGGTCGGCGCGAAGTTGATGGAGCAATGCGCGTCCACCATCAAGAAGGTGGCGCTCGAACTCGGCGGTCTCGCACCGTTTCTGGTGTTCGACGACGCCGACGTCGATGCCGCCGTCGAAGGCTGCATCGCATCCAAATTCCGCAACGCGGGACAAACGTGCGTCTGCGCCAACCGCATCTACGCACAAGACGGGATTTACGACGCCTTCGTCGAAAAGCTCACTGCTGCGGTGAGCCGCCTGCGCGTGGGTAATGGCTTCGAGCCGGGCGTGGCGATCGGCCCGCTCATCGAGGATGCCGCCATCGCCAAGGTCGAGCGCCACGTCGAGGACGCCGTGGCCAAGGGCGGACGCGTCACCGTCGGCGGCAAAGTGCTGCACGGCCGCTTCTTCGAGCCGACCGTCGTGGCCGACGCCAGCGCCGACATGCTTGTGGCACAGGAGGAGACGTTCGGCCCGGTTGCGCCCGTCTTCCGCTTCAAAGACGAAGCCGACGGGATTCGGCTGGCGAACGCCTCCGACTTTGGACTGGCGTCGTACTTCTTCGCGCGCGACGTGGGCCGCGTATGGCGCGTGGCCGAGGGCATCGAGGCCGGGATGGTCGGCATCAACACCGGCCTCATCTCTAACGAGGTCGCGCCATTCGGCGGGGTCAAACAGTCCGGACTGGGCCGCGAAGGGTCGAAATACGGCATCGACGAGTACCTTGAGATGAAGTATCTCTGTCTCGCCGGGATGTGAAATTCATCTGACCCTTTAACAATTTGTAATAGTTGCTTTCCCGTGGCGTGAGCCGCGCCGCGACTGGGTTGAGCGCATTTCGACCTAACATCGCCCAACCGGACGCCATCGTGGAAACGTTACAAAGTCCCACAGATGGGGTCCGGCTCGGGTAGAATCGCGCTTTTTTCGCGAACCGCGACTCCGACCCCAATTCGGTCGTCTCACACGCCAATTGCGGCACCCCCGTTGGAATCCGGTGCAGTCTCGCGAAGCCGATCAACAGAAGTCGCGACCGTCATCGCCTCCCCCTGCGTCGTCATGTTTCTCATGATGGCGACGGCCTGACGGCCGTGTCCGCCCTCGCGCAATGCATCCCCCGCTCCTTGCGAGCGTCTGCGTTGTACCCCCCGGGCGTGGAGAAGACATCTATGGATAACAACCAATCCCTCATGCGCAACATCGGGCCGTTCGCCTTGATGTTGACCGGTCTCGGCTCGATCATCGGTTCCGGCTGGCTGTTCGGCGCCTGGAAAGCCGCCAAGATTGCCGGACCGGCAGCCCTACTCGCCTGGCTTATCGGCGCCGTCGTAATTCTCGCCATTGCCCTGACATACGCGGAACTCGGCGCAATGTTCCCCGAGTCGGGCGGCATGGTGCGCTACTCCCGTTACTCGCATGGAAGTCTCGTCGGCTTCATCGCCGCCTGGGCTAACTGGATTGCGATCGTGTCGGTGATTCCGATCGAAGCCGAAGCGTCGATTCAGTACATGAGCACGTGGCCGTACGACTGGGCGCACGCCTTGTTCGTGGACGGTACGCTCACCACGAGCGGGCTGATGCTATCGGCCTTGCTCGTGATCGTCTACTTCATGCTGAACTACTGGGGCGTGAAGCTGTTCGCACGTGCCAACACGGCAATCACGCTCTTCAAGTTCGCGATTCCCGCGCTGACCATCGCCGGTCTGATGATTGCAGGCTTCCATCCGGGCAACTTCAACATCGCCGAGCATGGCGGCTTCGCGCCGAACGGTATGTCGGCGGTGCTGACCGCCGTCGCCACGTCCGGCATCGTGTTCGCGTTCAACGGCTTCCAAAGTCCCGTGAACCTCGCGGGTGAAGCGCGCGATCCGGGCCGCAGCATTCCGTTTGCGGTCGTCGGCTCGATCCTGCTCGCGACCGTCATCTATCTGTTGCTGCAAGTCGCGTACATCGGCGCGCTCACGCCGGAGCACTTGGCGGGCGGCTGGCACATGGTGAGCTTCAGCTCGCCGTTTGCCGAACTGGCGATTGCGCTAGGCCTGAACTGGCTGGCGATCGTGCTGTATTTCGATGCGTTCCTGAGCCCGAGCGGCACGGGCACGACGTACATGGCGACCACGAGCCGCATGATTTACGCGATGGAGCGTAACCGTACGTTGCCCGCCATCTTCGGTCGTGTGCACCCGCTGTACGGTGTGCCGCGTCAGGCGATGTGGTTCAACCTCGCGATCTCGTTCATCTTCATGTTCTTCTTCCGCGGCTGGGATTCGCTGGCCGCCGTGATCTCGGTGGCGACCGTGATTTCGTACCTCACCGGCCCGATCAGCGTGATGTCACTGCGTCGTTCGGCACCGGAGATGCACCGTCCGCTGCGCCTGCCGGGCCTGTCGCTGATCGCACCGTTCGCGTTCGTCTGCGCCTCGCTGATCCTGTACTGGGCCCGCTGGCCGCTGACCGGCCAGATCATCGTGCTGGTGGTCGTAGCGCTGCCGGTGTACTTCTACTATCAGGCAAAGGACAACTGGCAAGGCTTCGGCCGCGACCTCAAGGCCTCGTGGTGGCTGATCGGCTATCTGCCGTGCATGGCGCTTTGCTCGTATATCGGCAGCAAGGAATTCGGCGGTCTCGGTCTGCTGCCCTATGGCTGGGACATGGTCATCGTCGCGGTGCTGTCGCTCGCGTTCTATCACTGGGGCGTGAAGGCTGGCTGGCGCACCCCGTACCTGTCGGAAGAGCGTGAAAACGATGCCGCCAGCATGGAAGGTATGCCGGCGCTGTCGCACTAAGTTTCAGAGTGCTTCAAACGAAAAGCCCGCCAATCGGCGGGCTTTTTGCATTGCGACGAAGCGCCGCCAACCGCTTTACCGATGCGCCCGACGCCGCTCGATGAACAGACTGTTGCCGAGCGCGCGCTTGGCCATCTTCTTGGCATCGGCAGCGGCGGCCGAGACTTCCACGTGTGACGGAAAGCTCTCCGGCGTGACCGCCACCACACCAATCGACAGACTCGTGATCGGATGGAAGATGACCATGCCGCGACGATCCTCCGCCTCGAACCCGCCCGCCGCGATCTGATCGGGATGAAAGTACTCCGTGACCGCTTCACCGAAACGCGTGAGCGCTTCGCGGCACCGGGCCTCCCAATCGGGGCTGCGGAACAGGATCAGGAAGTCGTCACCGCCGATGTGTCCAAGGAAATCGCGTTCGGGATTGCGCACCGCCATCAGCACGCGCGCGACCAACTGAATCAGGTCGTCGCCGCGACGATAACCAAACACGTCGTTAAACGGCTTGAAGTTGTCCAGATCGACGTAACAGGCGTGGAACGACTGACGCTCGCCGATCATGCGATCCATGTAGTCGTCGATAGGCACGTTGCCCGGCAGCAGCGTCAGCGGGTTGGCATAGCGCGCCGCATCCAGTTGCATATCAGTGATGTGACGCATCAGCGCATGCCCCTGCGCCACGCCGAAATAACGCCCCTGATCCGTGACGATGAAACCAGCCGCGATCTGACGGCTCGCCCCTTCGGCAATCATCCGGCTCAGATCCTCGACACGCGCCGCCTTGTCGAACGTGAGCGGACGCGGCTCCATCACGGCCGAGCACGGCTTGCGTCCGTACAACTCACGCGTGAACGGTCGTGCGAAACGCCCGATCAGCGACGCCCGTCCAATCAGCCCAACGGCGCGCTCGCGTTCCACCACCGGCAGCACCTCCAACGCGGGATCGCTCTCGAAACGCGCCACGACATCCTCGCTGCGCGTATCAGGCGAGACGGGCGCGACATAGGACGCAATGCGCTCCAGCGTCACATTCCCCGCGCCTAACTGACTCGGTTGCTGATGAACGTAGGCACGGCGCTCGTTCACCACTTCCTGCACATTCGCCGTGATGGCGCGCTGCGGCTGCGCTTCGGGCCGCGCAATGAAATACCCCTGCCCAAGGAAGATGCCCAGATCGCGCACGACCTGAAGCTCCTCGGCATGCTCGATGCCTTCGGCAATGACGCGCGTGCCGCTCGTCTCCGCGATCTGGCGCATCGAACGCACGAACTGAAGTTTGACGGTGTCGGCGTCGATGCCGTCGACGAAATGCCTGTCGATCTTGACGTAATCGGGCCGCAGCTCCGACCACAGACGCAGGCTTGCGTAGCCCTCGCCCATGTCATCGAGCGCCACTTCGAAGCCCAGCGCACGGTAGGCGGCAAGCGACGCGCGCGTGCTCGCCAGGTCCAGCGTGGGCGCGTGTTCGGTAAGCTCCAGCACCACGCGCTCCGGCGCAAGCCGGAATGACTGAAGCATGGCGAACGTCTCGTCCAGACCCAGCGATTCGCTCACGCCGCCACCAGGGTGCGCGCGCGTGACCGGGCCGATGTTCAGGAACAGACGTTCGGGCAAGTCCTGCTCGACGAACCCGCGCAGCACCGTACGTCGACAGGCAAGCTCGAGCGGCCCGCTCACGCCGTGACGCCGCGCCGCGGCGAACAACGCCATCGGCGAATGAATCGACGTGCCCGCAGGCCCACGCACCAGGCCTTCATAACCCGCGACTTCGGATGTCCGGAAATCGACGATGGGCTGGAACACACAGGTCAGGCCGATGCCTTCGCACAATTCGGCAAGCAGCGACGCTTCGTCGGGTTCGACGTAGGGAGTGGAAGCGGAGGGCGAGGTAGAGAGAGCGGAAGCTGGCTGCGCATCGCGCGCTGTCGCGGGAGCGCCAAAGCGATCCTGCGGACGTATCCCGGCAACTGCGGCAGGCGGGAGAGGGTTCAACTGAGACTCCGTAAGTCGGTGCGGCGCGCCGGCATCATGCAAACAGCTGTACGTTATGCGGGCATGTGTCGGGCACACTCATGCGCACCGGGGGCATCTTTACTTCGATGTGCCCCGATGAAGTCTCACCCGTTCCCCGTGTTTCACGTGCGGTCGCTGCTCTTTGGCCCATATCCGCGTCTTGTGACGGTGCCCGTGGGCACCCTCTTTTACTTGGCACTCAGGCTATCGTCGTTATTTGACAAAACCGTGACAGCACCGGAATTGCAACAAATGTCGAGGCAGCGCCCGCGCCCATCTCCCGCCACGCGGGAATCCGTAGCCTGACGGAGAGATTCACGTCGCACAAGGACGAAAAAAAACGGCAACGCCGCAAAGCGTTGCCGTTCTTCTGTCGGCGGTGTCCGGGCGGTGCGCCGTCAACCGACGCGCCACCCAGCCATCGATACGTCCCGAAACTTACCAGGCCGTCACGACCGAGCCGCCGAACTTCTGTTCGATGAATGCCTTCACTTCCGGCGAGTGGTAGGCCTTGATCAGCTTGGCGACCCACGGCTTGTTCTTGTCGGCCGAGCGGATGACCAGCACGTTGGCGTACGGGCCGTTCGCGTCTTCGATGGCGATCGAATCCTTCTTCGGGTTCAGACCGGCTTCCATGGCGAAGTTGGTGTTGATGACGGCCACGGCCACGTCGTCGAGCGAGCGCGGCAGTTGGGCGGCGTCCAGTTCCACGAACTTCAGCTTCTTCGGGTTTTCAGCCACGTCGATAGGCGTTGCCTTCAGACCGGCGTCGGCGCGCAGCTTGATCAGGCCCTGCTTTTGCAGCAACAGCAACGCACGGCCACCGTTGGTCGGGTCGTTCGGCAGCGAGACCTTGTCGCCCGTCTTCAGATCGGCCAGCGACTTGATCTTCTTCGAGTAGATGCCCATCGGGAAGATCACCGTCTTGGCGATCGACTCGAGCTTGTAGCCACGGTCCTTCACTTGCGCGTCGAGGTACGGCTGGTGCTGGTAGCTGTTCACGTCCAGATCGCCCGACGACAGGGCGGCGTTCGGCTGCACGTAGTCGCTGAATTCGATGACCTTGAGGTTCAGGCCGTCCTTGGCCGCGACCTTCTTCACTTCGTCGAAGATCTGGGCGTGCGGGCCGCCCGTCACGCCGACCTTCAGGTTGATGGCGTCGGCGGCAACCGCAGGCGCTGCAAATTGCGTGGCGAAAACCGTGGCGGCGCCAACACCGGCCAGCAGCTTGAAAATCGTACGACGTTGCATGAAAAACCTCGCGTGTGTGAGTGAAGTGCCGGTTCGACCGGCAACCGTTGTTATGTGGGAATTACTTGTGGCTCAGACGCCGTACCAGCCAGTCGCCGAACGTCTGTACCAGTTGCACGAAAACGATCAGGATCAGCACCACGGTGATCATGACTTCCGGCAGGAAGCGCTGATAGCCGTAGCGAATGCCGAGGTCGCCCAGCCCGCCGCCGCCAATCGCACCGGCCATGGCCGAGTAACCGACCAGGCTGACGAACGTGATCGTCAGACCGGCGACGATGCCGGGCAACGCCTCGGGCAGCAGCACCTTCATGACGATCTGACCGGTCGTCGCGCCCATCGACTGGGCGGCTTCGATCAGGCCACGGTCCACTTCACGCAGCGCGGTCTCCACCAGACGCGCTACGAACGGCGCTGCGGCGATGGTGAGCGGCACCACGGCGGCCATCGTGCCGATGGACGAGCCGACGATCAGTCGCGTGAACGGAATCACCGCGACGAGCAGGATGATGAACGGCGTCGAGCGCACAGCGTTGACGAGAATGCCGACGATCCGGTTGGTCGGCAGGTTCTGCAACACGCCGTTGCGGTCCGTCAGATACAGCAACACGCCCAGCGGCACGCCCACGACCGCACCGATCAGGCCGGAGATGCCGACCATGATCAGCGTCTCCCAGAACGACGAGACGAACAGATCGAACATTTCACTCCACATGGCTCAGCTCCTCAACGACAACGCCTTGACTGGCGAGGAACGCCATGGCTTCGGCCACGCGGGCCGGGGTGCCGCCCGCCATCACGGCGAGCGATCCGAACGCCTGCCCCTGGATCTCGTCGATCTGGCCATGCAGGATGTTGAAATCGAGTTCGTAGCGACGAATGGCCTCGGAGAGCAGCGGCTGGTCCACGCCCGCCCCGGAGAACGCCAAACGATACAGATGGTCGTGGCCGTTGCCGATGCGCGACGCCACACGCTGGCGCACGCCCTCGGGCAGTTCCTGCGCAATCACGTCGCCGATCAGCGCGCGGGTGACTTCGTGGCGCGGACGCAGGAACACGTCGATCACGGCCCCCTGCTCGACCACGCGGCCAGCGTCGAGCACCGCCACACGGTCGCAGACCTGCTTGATGACTTCCATCTGGTGCGTGATGAGCACGACCGTCAGACCGAGTTCGCGGTTAATACGCTTGAGCAGTTCGAGAATCGAGCGCGTAGTTTCGGGGTCGAGCGCCGAGGTGGCTTCGTCCGAGAGCAGCACTTGCGGTTCGCTCGCAAGCGCACGGGCGATGCCCACGCGCTGCTTCTGACCGCCGGAAATCTGCGACGGATAGCGATCCTTCTGCGCGGTGAGGCCTACGAGTTCAAGCAGCGGCAGCACCTTCGCGCGAATCTCTGCGGCCGACATGCCCGCGAGTTCCAGCGGCAGCGCCACGTTCTGGTAGACGGTGCGCGAGCTGAGCAGGTTGAAGTGCTGGAAGATCATGCCGATGCGACGGCGCGCCTGACGCAGTTCGTCGGACGACAGCGAGGTCAGATCCTGACCGTCGACCCGCACCGAGCCGTCGCTGGGACGGTTTAGCAGGTTGATGACACGCACAAGCGTGCTCTTACCGGCGCCGCTTCGGCCGATGATGCCGAAAACTTCGCCGCGCTCGATCGACAGGCTGATATTGGAAAGCGCGTCGATCGGCCCCTTGGGTCCAGCGAAGCGCTGGGTAATGTTCTGGAGTTCGATCATGCAAAAAAATAGCAGCCCCACTGCCGAAACTTCCCGTACAGTGCCGCCGCCAAGACTCTATTTAGCGCAAAGGCAATATTCTAGCCCATGCGCCTAAATAGTTGAAAATAATAAAATTTGATCTCTTTATATTGAATTTAGCAGATAGAGAGCACAGACCTCAGGCCTGCCGCTCGTTGGCAAAATCGTCGAGCACTCTGATGACTTCGTCGAACTCCAGCGACTTGTCGAAAAAGTACTGCACCCCCAGTTGCTGGCAGCGCTTGCGGTAGGTCGCGAGCGCATAGTTGGTCAGCACGATCGCCATCAGCTTTTCCAGCATGCCTTTGCTGTGCAGATACGACAGCACGTCCATGCCCGAGCCGCGCCGCAACTGGATATCGACGATGACCGCGTCGAAGGAATCGTTTTCAAGGGTACGGACCGCGTCGTCGGCCGTCTCCGCCACGCCTGTCACTTCCAGCATTCCGCTCGATCCGAGCGCTTCGGACAGACTCTCGCGAATCACTGCCGAATCTTCGATCAGCAGCACCTTGAGGGGCGTACGCGTCCCCGTATGCGTTGCTGCGTTCCCAGTTGACATGAAAGCCTCTCTCTCAACTGATCAGGCCGTTTTTGAGCGCGTAAAGCGTCAGGTCGGCATTGGTTTTCAAATGCATCTTTTCCAGCACGCGGGCGCGATAGGTGCTGACGGTCTTCACCGACAGATGCAACTCGTCGGCGATCTCGGTCGGCGTGCGGCCCTCCGCCAGCTTGCGGAACACCTGGAATTCGCGCTCCGAGAGCTGTTCGTGCATGGGTTCATCGACCGGCTTGTCGAGCTTCTGCGCCAGCAGATCGGCCGTCACTTCGCTCACATAGCGATGACCGCGCGCCACCGTGCGGATCGCCCGGATGATCTCCTCAGGTGCGGCATCCTTCATCAGATAGCCGTCGGCACCGGCGCGCAGCAGATTGACCGCGTATTGCGCTTCGGGATACGTGGACAGGAACAGCACACCCTGCTCGGGTCGCAACTGTTTGATCACGCGCAGGGTGTCGATGCCGTTCTTGTCAGGCATGGCGATATCCAACAGCACGACATCGAATTCGGCTTCGCGCACGGCACGAATCACCTCGTCCCCGCTCGCGGCCTCGCCCAGCACCTCCATGTCCGACTCGTCGGCAATGAATTGCTTGAAGCCGGTACGAACGATCGCGTGGTCGTCGGCAATGAGGATTTTTATTGTGAGTGACATCTAAGCTCCAGAGACTGTCCCCGTCGGCCTCCTGGCCGCACTTGAGTGAATTCGGTGCGCGCGCCATGGCCATCACTCCCGGTCGAGTAGATCCCGCATATCGTCGGCATGCTCTTCCTCGACGGCGAGGATTTCTTCGAGCAAGCGACGGGTTGTGGTATCCCGGTCGCCCAAATAATGGATCATCTCGCGATAACTCTCAATCGCAATACGTTCGGCGACGAGGTTTTCGCGAATCATGTCGCGCAGGGTCTTACATGTGACGTACTCGGCGTGGCTGCGCGAAGAAAGGCTGTCCGGCGAGAAATCCGGCTCGCCGCCCAGTTGCACGATACGCGCCGCGATGCGATCCGCGTGATCCTGCTCCTGTGTAGCGTGCTCGGCGAATTCGGCCGCCACCGGCTCGGCATGAATCCCCGTGGCCATGAAATGATGGCGCTTGTAGCGCAGCACGCAGACCAGTTCGGTGGCGAGCGCGTCGTTGAGCATGTGCACGACCGCGTCGCGATCGGCCCGGTAGTCTTCCGTGACGGCCCCTTCGTCGAGGTGCTCACGGGCACGCTCGCGCAGGGCGCGAACGTCGATTTCGAAATCCTCTCCCGCGTGCTGGCTATGACCATTACCGGTCATCGCGTGCTTGGCCTGCTTGGCGTGCTGTTTAGCGTGCTTGGCGGTGTGCATCTGCGAATCCTCCTGTGGCGGTTTGGCGAGTTTGCCGGGGTTGGGTGAACGTCATTGCCATCTCTGACGCCAGACATGGCGAAGGGCGGCTCAGGCCGCCCTGCGTTCCCTGACGGTGTCTATCGTCGGACCACCCCGAAGAGCAGCGTGACCAGGAAGATCACCAGGAAGATAAAGAACAGAATCTTCGCGATTTCAGCCGCACCGGCGGCGATTCCCGTGAAACCGAAAACCGCGGCGATCAACGCGATCACGAAGAAAACAACGGCATAGTGAAGCATCGCAACCTCCTTGAATGTCGATGGCCCGTTAGCGCATATGGCATGTGGCATGCGGGCATGCGCTGCGCGTACTGTTTGCCGCGAGCCACATGGCGATGCTGCGGCGCAAAACACGACTGCGCCGCAGCGCGCGTCTAGTCGACGATTTTCTTGGCGACGGTCAGGCCAAGCAGCAAGAAAACCACGAACAGCACCAGGAACAGAACGAACAGAATCTTCGCAATCCCGGCGGCACCGGCGGCGATCCCGGTAAAGCCCAACAGGCCTGCCACGATCGATACCAGCGCGAATAACAAAGCCCACTTCAGCATGGCGTTCTCCTTGGTTCCATGTGTCGTTTCCCGGAGACTTTCTGGCTCCCTGCAGCGGGCGTACTGCCTTGTCAGACGGCACACCAACCCGAGGGCGCTGAATGAATAGTAGAAAAACGCGGCGCGCAGGACTGCCCGCGCGGCGCTGGTTTTTGCGTAGGAATATGCTGACAATTGAGCGGATAGTGCGATTTTCGCCGTATGATCGAAGCACTCCCCGCTATCAACGGTCACTCAAATCCCGCCCAATGCCCCGATTTACGTCCTGGTTGCGTCGCCGAAGCTGGATCATTGCCATGATCGCTGCGATCGTCATCACGGTCGGCAGTCTGATCGGACTGGAATCGGCACACCGCCGTCTCGCCTCCACTTACGAATCGGCGCTGCAAAACATGACCGCCGCCAATGAGCTCAACGAGATCATCGCGCGCACCTCGACGGTGGTCGCGAGCCAGCGCGGCTATCTGCTGACGAACAATCCGGTCTATCTGGATCCGTATTTGTCGGCCGTTCGACGCATTCGCGATCTCTCCGCATTCATCATCCAGCACTACAAGGATGTGAACGACGACCAGGCGACGCGCGAATTCGCCCGTGTCATGACGATGTTCTCCCAGCGTGTCACGGCAATGGACACGGCGCGGTCCGCAGTGACGCAGGGCGACATGACACTGGAGGAAGCGTTGTCACCGGCCAATCTCGGCATCGGGACGATGGAACCGGTGCAAACCGGCATTACCGACCTCTATAACCGCGAGCTGGCCCGCGCCCGCACGGCGCAGGACAACGGCCGCTTCGATCAGGCGATCTCGGCGGTCAGCGCCGGCGCGCTGTCGGTGCTGACGATTCTGCTGTTCGTCTTGTTGTTCCGCTCTCTCGGCAAGCAGATGCGTCAGGAACAACTCGCCCGCGACCAGTTGCACGAGCAGCAGGCCCACCTCGACAGGCTCGTGCGTGAGCGCACCGAACAGCTCGACGAACTGGCCACCCACTTGCAAAACGTGAGCGAAGACGAGAAGACGCGTCTCTCGCGCGAATTGCATGACGAACTCGGCGCGATTCTCACGGCGTGCAAGATGGATGTCACGTGGGCACATCACAAGCTGCGCAACGTCGAACCGGTGATTTGCGAGAAACTCGCACGCGCGCAACGCAATCTCGACTCCGGCATTCAGACCAAGCGCCGCATCATCGAGAATCTGCGCCCGACCGTGCTGATCAACTTCGGCCTCGTCACCGCACTGCGCTCGCTCGCGGAAGAAGCCGCCGATCAGCAACACTGGCAACTCGATCTCGATCTGCCTGAGGAAGACTTCGCCTTGCCCGAGTCGACCGCCATCGTGCTGTTCCGCGTGGCGCAAGAAGCGCTGACGAACGCAGGCAAGTACGCGCGCGCTACCACCGTGCGCGTCGCCCTCGCCTGCGACGACCAGCGCGTGCGCCTCGAAGTGATCGACAACGGCATCGGACTCACGCAAGATCAGTTCAACAAGCCCAAAACACACGGACTGTTCGGTATGCGTCAGCGCGTATCGGCCAAAGGTGGACGCATCGACATTCACTCGCTACCGCAGCGCCTGGGAACTGAGATTCAGGTGGTATTGCCCTTGTGCAATCCGGCCGATGCGATGGATATCGCAACCGAAGTCACCGAAAGCACCGTTTCCGCACAATCGGGCGAGGCATCGTCCGACGGCAAGACCACCGCATCGTCGAACGCGACACCTGCTCGCGACAGCACCGGCAACGCCGACACCACCGGCACCACAGACGCCTCGCAGCCTCCCCGCCCTCCGGTCGGAATGCACTGACAGCGCAACCCGACTCCGCCTACACCGCGTTGCCCCTGCGGCTGACAGCACAAACACTTCGCAGTCCCTACCATGGAATCACCTGCCGACGTCTTGAGGGACGCGGATTGTGGTTTCCGTGCGCACGCCGCGCCATGTGCGTCCTATGTGCGCCAAATGACGGAATCGCGGACTCCCCGCAGAAGCACCTGAACTAACTCAACACTGAGGAGTAGTTTATGAACTCGGATCTGATCAAGGGCAAGTGGAACCAGCTTAAGGGCGAAGCGAAGAAGAAGTGGGCCGACCTGACTGATGACGACCTGCTGAAGATCGAAGGTAATCGCGACAAGTTCGTCGGCGTGATCCAGGAGCGCTACGGCAAGGCCAAGGCCGACGCCGAGAAGGAAGTCGACACCTGGAATAACCAGCACAAGCTCTGGTAAGCCAGCACTTGTTACCTGAGCCGCTTTAGCCATGCCCGCCGGGAGGCTGGCGTGGCCCTTCCCCCCTCGCGCCCCATGCGCTTCGGACGACAGCATCTCTCCAAGGAGAAATCAAAATGAAACGATTGATCGCCATCGCACTGCTTTCGGGCTTCGCACTGGGCCTGGCCGGTTGCAACACGATCCACGGCGCGGGTGAAGACGTTCAGAAGGGCGGAGAAGCCATTCAGGGCGCGGCCGACCGCAACAAGTAACGCGGCAATGACCGGTGTCTAGCCACACCGGCGCACAGTACCCGACAGCATCGACATCCCCCCGATACGCGACGCACGGCGCATGATGCATTCCCCATGCCGTCCGGGCGTCGCCCCATGCTCGCCCAATCCCCAGCCTAGGAGGACGCCAAGATGTCACATCGAATCGCTATGAACGTCCTGACCTGCGCCTGCATCGCGGCGGCAGGCATGCTCGGCACCACGGCGGCCAGCGCGGCCGACGCCGCGGCCAAGGACCGTTACGAAGCCGCCCAGAAATCGGCCGAAGCCGACTACAAGGCCGCTGCCGCGCGTTGCGAAGACATGAAGGACAACGCGAAGAAGATTTGCGTGGAGGACGCAAAGGGCAAGGAGAAGATCGCCAAGGCCAACGCGGAGGGCGACTACAAGCAAACGCCTAAGGCCCGCTACGATGCCGCCGTCGCCAAGGCCGACGCCGATTACAGCGTTGCGAAGCTGCGCTGCGACGACAAAAAGGGCAACGACAAGGACGTTTGCTTGAAGGATGCCGACGCCGCCAAGACCAAGGCCTACGGTGACGCCAAGGTCATGCGTACGAGCCGTGAATCGTCCAAGGACACCATGGCGGCACGTCAGGATGCCAACGCCGATGCCAACAAGGCCGAGTACAAGGCGGCGATGGAACGCTGCGACAGCCTCGCGGGCAGCAGCAAGGACAGCTGTGTGGCCGACGCCAAGTCGCGCTACCACCAATAAGCCGCCGTCGGCACCAGAGCATACCGACAGAACGACAGCCGATTTAGCAGGGAGGAGGAGACGTCACGGACCGTCACCACAGGTGAGCGCCGGACGTCGGCACCGGGCGAATGTTGCGCTAGCGGCATTCGCCCGGTGTTTTTGCGCCACAGGCCGGGCGCGCCATGTAAATGAATGTAACAAGTGTCGCGCGCCGCGCGTGGCAGACCGCCCCGTGCCGCTGGGGGTGATGTCAACCGAAACGAGCGCAAAGCGTTGATTCTGAATAGAATAGAGGCCTGATTTACACGTTTGGCGGCCGCTTTTCTACGCCCGAACGTTCCCCACTCCGGATGGCTTCGCATACTTTGCAACAATTGCGCTGCGCCCGCGTTTCGGAACTTCAGTAAAGTAAAGCCAAGGAATCTGACGAACCACGGTGCCGGCGGGCACCAGGCGCGTCGAACGGCATGGTGCCGTTCGGGTGCCGTCATCAGTACGCTGCCAAGTCCGCAGGAGAAATGTCATGAAAACCAAGTTTGCCGCCCTTGCCATCGCCGGAGTCGCGCTCGCCGCGGGTGCGATCGGGACGGCGCAGGCACACGTTTCGGTCGGTATCGGTATCGGTGTACCGCTGGTCGTACCGGCGCCGGTCTATGCACCGGCACCGGTCTACGTTGCGCCGCCTCCGCCGGTCTATGTTGCACCGCCGCCCGTCTATGTCGCCCCGGCCCCGGTCTACTATGGCCCGCCGCCGGCGTATTACGGTCGTCCGTACGGTTATGGCGGCTACGGCCGCGGTTACTGGCGTCATGGCCGCTGGTACGGCTATTGATCGACGGCAGAACCGGCAGATCGCTGAAACGAAACGCGCCGCCGACTGAGAGGTCGGCGGCGCGTTTTGTTTACGAAGAAGAAAAGTCTCCTGCGATGTTCAGCGAGCCACCCGGTACGCGATCCGGAAGCCACCCCAGTGACGCCCGTTCACATAGATCGGCGCGGACGCATCCTTCATCACCACGAACTCCCCGCCGCCCATATCGCGACGATACGTTTGCAGCAACAGCGGCTTGGTGTTGCGTCCGGCCGCCGCGCCCGTGCGGTCGTTGAACAGACGTCGATTGCGACAGTGCGCGGCGTTCCACACGGGATCGTTTGTCGGCGCTTGTGAGAACTTGCGGTTGTGCGTCGGCAGATAGCCGTTTTCGTCGACCGCCGCACAGAACGTGATGCGCTCGTTCATGCCAAGCAACGGCTCCTGAATCGCGGGCAGCATCTCGTCCGTAAAGCGTGTAAAGCGCGCCATCAACTGCTGCGGATTCGAGCCCGGAATCGGCTCGTAGCGACGGTCGAACAACTCCTGCTCACTGATCTTGCCCTTCGCAAGGGCCGCTTCGAAGCTTTCACCGACCTGCTTGGCCGCGCGACGCACGGCCCGAATGAACGGCGTGTCTTCCGTCTCGACATCCGCTTCCGCAATCAGACCGATCAGATGCTCCGACACCGACAGCAGTCCGTTTATACGCTCGCGCGCGCTCTCGACGTGATCGGCGGAATGCGTCACGCCATCAGCCATTTCGTCGACGTGTGCGGCGAGCGTGTTGCATTCGTTTTCGATGGCTTCGCTCGCTTGTGCGATCTGTCCGGCCTGACGGTCGAATGTATCGAGTGCCGTACCGGCGGTCTCAATGACGCTGGCGATGGCGCGGGTGCCTTCGCGCGCGTCGTTGGCGCGCGCAACGTTGGCGTTGCTCTCACGCATGAGACGCTCGGTGCGCTCGCTGAGCGCCGCCAGCGTGTGTTCGATCTGCTGCGTGGCTTCGGCCGTCTTGCTTGCGAGCAGTTTGACCTCGGTCGCTACGACGGCGAAGCTGCGTCCCGCCGCGCCAGCACGCGCGGCTTCGATGGCGGCATTGAGGGCGAGCAGATTGGTCTGACGCGCGATGACAGAGATGCCTTCGGCGACCTTGCCGACGTGATCGAGTGCTTCGCGCAGGCCGGAGATTTCGTCCGCCATACCGGAAACGCCTTCGACAAGCCCGTGAATCGACGCGAGCGACGCGTCGGCCGTGCTGCGCGATGCCGAGATTTCCGCACTGGCGCGATCGGCCACGTCGCGGGCTTCGCGTGCCGCCCCGGCAATACGTTGATTCCCTTCGCTGGTATCGGTCGCGGCGCGACGAAGCTCCTGAAACACTTCGGCCTGACGCTTGATGCGAACGGCGATTTCGTCGACGTTACCCGCGATATCGCACAACTCCACACCGAGGGTACCGGCGTTGTCCGCCACCTCGTTCATGATGTTGACGGTCTGCCCCGCTCCCCTTGAGCGCGTGAATAGCCCCATCGTCAGTCTCCTCGCATCTCTGATCTGCTTGTTATGACGAGGGCGAGACGGTCGCCGGAACTGCCAAAATCGTAAAACGCCGGATAGACGTCTGCGCCACACGTATGGGTATCTTTTTTACCCGGTGTCGAAAAGTATAACGGGAGAAAAAACGGCGGACTTGAGGGTTTCTTCGCGTGATTCGTCCCCGTTTTCTCTATTTTTCGACGTTTATAGGGGCACCCTCTCACGCAAGGCTTACGCGGGACTTACTGCCGGGCACGACGCCTCCTTCAAGGCCGTTTCAACGCCCCCGCCAGCGCATCGGCCAGCGCCACGACCAGCCCGCCTGCGTCGCGACGGTGCAGCAATGCGACTTCGCTGTCGGCATTCGCGTCGTCGAGCGTAAGGCGGCGCACGTCCGGCCCGGCGAGCGCCGCCAGGCTCTCGGGCACGATCGCCACACCGAAGCCAGCCGCGACCAGATTGACGAGCGTCGCCTTGCGCGAAGTGGCTGGCGCCGCCGTCGGAAAAAAACCGTGTTGCTGACATAGTTGCGCGACTCGGTAGCTCAGCCCACCGCGCTCGCGATGCGGCAGCGACACGAACGGCTCGCCAGCGAGCGCCGCCACGCTCACCGATGCCACATCTGCCAGCGCATGATCGCTGGCCACCAGTAACAACAGGCGCTCACGGGCAATCGTCTCGCAAACAAGCGACGGCGCGGGGCGCAGCACGGGCAACCGCACCAGCCCCAGGTCGATGCGCCCGGCTTCCACTTCGTCCTGTTGTTGTTCGGAAGAGAGCGTCGAGACATCGACGGTGACGCCCGGGTTCGCCTGCAGATGGGCACGCAACGCCACCGGCAGTCCCCCGGCGAACGGCACAGAACTGGAATGTGCGAGCCGCACGGTGCCTTGCTCGCCGCGCGCCACACTGCGCGTGAGCGCGACGGAGCCTTCGAGTTCGGTCAGCACGCGTCGCGCCTCAGCGACGAAAGTCCGTCCGGCGGGGGTGAGCGTCACGCCTTTCGACGAACGTTCGAGCAACACCGCCTGCAACTCCTTTTCAAGCTCGGAGATCTGGCGGCTCAACGCCGACTGCGCGACGAACAGACGCTCCGCCGCCGCGCTAAACCCGCCCGCGTCGACCACTTCCAGGAAATAACGCAACTGCCGCAGCGACACCATGACTATGCCGTTTCGAGATCGAACATCGCCACATTCTATATTGGCGCGACGCCTGCACGCGGTCCTATGCTGACGGAAAACCCACGTGCTCTCAGGCCTATGCGCCAGCGCGCTCCGCATCGAATCCGAACGCCGTCACCATGCTCACAACGCTAGCCACCTCACCGCTCGACTCTCTCGGCTCCCTCACTGCGGCCCTCCCCACACCCGGTCACTGGCTACTGATGAGCGCAGCGCTCGTCGTCGCCTATGTGATTTTCGGCGTCGCGGGCTTCGGCACGGCGCTCGTCGCCAGTCCGAT
Organism: Pandoraea sp. NPDC090278; assembly: GCF_044772185.1. Taxonomy (NCBI): domain Bacteria; kingdom Pseudomonadati; phylum Pseudomonadota; class Betaproteobacteria; order Burkholderiales; family Burkholderiaceae; genus Pandoraea; species Pandoraea sp. NPDC090278. The sequence continues at coordinate 509,374 of NZ_JBIVYJ010000005.1, forward strand.
CCTGGCGTACGCGATGCCTGTCGCGCAGATCGTGCCGATGCTCGCACTGCTCGACTTCAGTGCGGCATCGGGCAACGTCCTGCGCAATGCCCGCGCCGCCGACGTGAGCGAGTTGCGACGTCTGCTGCCCGCCATCGTGATCGGCAGCCTCGCGGGCGGGGCGCTACTGTTGCGGCTGCAACCGGAAGTGCTGCTTAAGGCGCTGGCGTGGTTCGTCTGCGCCTATGCGGTGTTCTCGCTGATCGGGCCACGTGCGAAATCGCGTCTGTCACAGGCATGGGCGATTCCGTTTGGCGCCGTCGGTGGCATGTTCGGGGCGATGTTCGGCAGCGGGGGCTTCGTCTTCGCCATCTATCTGACAAGTCGTCTGGAGCGCGTGGAGGCGATGCGCGTGACGCAGGCGACGCTCATCGGCTTCAGCACGCTCTCACGCGCTGTGCTGTTCCTGCTGGCGGGTGTCTACGCCAACGTATCGATGCTGGTGACGGCCGTCTCGCTCGTCCCCGCGATGATCGTCGGCATGTGGCTCGGCAAGCACATCACGTTGCGGCTCTCGCGCCAGCAGTTCGTGCGGGCGGTGAATTTCGTGGTGTTGGCCGCAGGCATCGCATTGCTGATACGCACCCGGTAAACATCGCGCCAACAAGCGGGTATGCTGACGGCCATTCTTACGCGATGCTCCGCTCATGTCCCTGCCTGCCTTGCTCGTCTTTGGCGAAGCCCTCACCGATCTGATCCGTCAACCGGATAGCGACGGCCGCCAATGGATCAGCCGTGCGGGGGGTGCGTGCTGGAACGTCGCCCGGGTGACAGCGGCCATGGGCGTGGCGACGGGCTATGGCGGCGCCATCAGCACACATGCCCCGTTCGGCACCGAATTGCTCGCGCTCTCCCGCGAGGCCGGACTGGACGAGCGCTACTGGCAAGCCGTCGATGCGCCACCGCTCGTGGCTGTCGTGCACCGGCACGATCCGCCCGCCTACTTCTTTCTCGGTGAAGGCGCGGCCGATCTGGCATTCGACCCGGCGGCCTTGCCCGTCGGCTGGCGGGATGCCGCACGCGTCGCGCATTTCGGCTGCATCAGTCTCGTTCGTGAGCCGCTGGCGAGCACGCTGCTCACCATCGCGCAGACGTTGCACGACGCCGGTGTCGCGATCAGCTTCGATCCGAATCTTCGGAATCTGATGGGGCCGACGTACTTCGCCACGTTTAGTCGCATGGCGAGACTCTCGACGTGGCTCAAGCTCTCGGTCGAAGATTTGCGCGACCTCTACCCGACACATACCGACGACGACGCCCTCGCCGACGTGCGTCGTATCGCCCCGCAAGCGCAGATTCTGTTGACGGATGGGGAGCGCGGCATGCGTTTGCTGCTGCCGGACGGGCGTGCCCTCGTCCAACCGGCGTTCGACGTCGAAGTAGCCGACACCGTAGGCGCGGGCGACGCCGCTATCGGCGGCTGGCTGGCCAGCCTGTCCCGGATGCCGGACGCGCCGCTCGCCGTCCATTTGCGCCGTGCCGCGGCCGCCGCCGCGCTGGCCTGCACCCACACGGGCGCTCACGCGCCCGGCTGGGACGACGTCGAAGTGCTCGCTCGGGCCTGACTTCCGACGCGATTCGGACGTGAGTGCCAAGTCAATCATCCGAATACTGGCTATGATGAGAGCCAATCATCACCTCAGCCGATATATTCGACGATATGACGCCCGACCAATTGCTGACCTTCGCGACGGTGGCCGAACTCGGCAACATCAGCCATGCGGCGCAGGCGTTGCACCTGTCGCAGCCTGCCGTTTCTGGCCAATTGCGGCTATTGCAGGAGTCGTTCGGCGAGCCGCTGTACCGTCGTGACGGACGCGGTATCCGACTGACTGCTGTGGGCGAACAGGTCGCCGTCTACGCGAACAAGCTACGTCAGGACTACCGTCAGGCGATGGCGCTGCGCGACAGCTTGCGGGGACTGGAGACGGGCGCGCTGCGGATTGGCGCGAGTACGACGCCCGCGAGCTATCTGTTGCCGTACGTCATCGCGGAATTCCATCAGCGCTACCCTGCGGTCGCGCTGCATATCGTCGACGGCAACACGAGCGAGATCGTGGCACAGCTCGATCGGCTCGACGTCGCATTTATCGAAGGGGCGGTGCCGCCGGGTTTATCGCCGGAGATTGCGGTGCGTCCGTGGCGCGACGACGAAATCGTGGCGATTGCGCGCGCCGATCATCCGCTCGCACAGCATCCCGACGGCGCGTCGTTGCAAAGCATTGCCGCCTATCCGTTGATCATGCGAGAACCCGGCTCCGGCGTGCGGGCGCTGGTGGCACGTGCCTTCTCGGTATCGGGACTGGAGCCACGCGTAGCGCTCGAACTCGCGGGGGTGGAAAGTATCAAGGAAGCCGTGCGCGCCGGTATGGGCGTGGGCTTCGTGTCGGCCATGTCGATGCGTCACGAAGACGCGGCACTTGCCACGGTGCGCATCGATCCGCCGCACGGCCTGAAGCGTCTGCTCACCGCGCTCGTGCCGCATGCCGACGCGTTGTCGCGTCCCACCGAGCGCTTTCTCGCCCAATGTTTTGCAGGGGACGCCACCGATCCGGCCCCGATGCGGTGACACGTGACAACGACCCCATCGTGCGCCGCACGGCACTCGTCGCATCGCGAACCGGATCGGCGCGTCAGGCCGATCTCCTACGGCCCTATTTGAAATCCCACGCCATCTGTTCTGCAACGGAAGTCGCTTCCGACGACCGCACGCACACGTCCAGATAGTCGGTCACGGCAGGCGGCGGGGGCGTGCCCTCGCCGAGCAGACGACGGTTGTCGAACACATAGTCCAGCGCTGCAAAAGCGCCATAGCGACGCAACGCCTTCGCCATCAGACGGCTATTGCCATGCCCTAACTGACGCGCCAGCGCAGGCGTCAGCCGGTCGATCTCCGCTTCGCCGATGTGGCGGAAGCGCTCGCCAAGAGGTGCCACGCCGCGCGCTCTGGCCAGCGCCGCCTCGATTTCGCGAATCGTGCGCGCACTGCCCTCCCCCGCCGACACGTGATACAGGTCGTGACGCAGTCCGGGCAGGAACGCGAGATCGATGAGTGAATCGGCGCAGTAATCGACCGGCACGACGTCCAGACGGTCGTCGAGCCCGCATGTGAACGCGCCCAGCAACTGCACCATCCGGAACATCCAGAAGATGCTGCCCGACGGCTCGCAGCCGAGGCGCGTATGCCCCACCACGATGGACGGCCGCGCGATCACCAGCGGCAGGCCCGGCCATTCGCTGCGCAGACGCCGCTCGGCCTCCGCCTTCGACGCCGTGTAGGCCACCACCTGATGATCCGCGAGCGCCAGCTCGTGCGATTCCTTCACCACGCCGGACAACGCATCGCCGCACGCCATGGCAGTACCGACGTGCACGAACCGCTCCAGCACCGGCGACGCCGCGACCGCGCGCGCCAGTGCCAACGTCCCGGTCACGTTGACGGTATCGAGTTGCGGATGCGCCGAGAAGCTCGCAATCGCCCCGGCGTGAATCACGTGCGTGACGCGACGCATGCGCGGGTCGTCGTCGAACGTCACCGGCTGCGCCAGATCGCCGCATACGATGTTCGCTTCGGTGAGCGTCAGCCGATGCACGGGTGCCATGCGAAAACGGTCCATTGCGGCGCGTACACGGGCAAGACCGTCGCTGCTGGTGCGCGCACGCACGAGCAGCAATAACGACGGACCGAAGCCGTCCTTCAGAAGTTGGGCGACAACGGCGCCGCCCACAAAACCGGTACTGCCGGTGACGAGAATTCGCATGGCGATGGCCTCACAGAACGATATGCGTCGCAGATCGCCCGATCAGAACGTGTAGTCGAGCGTTGCCGCGGCCTGATAGTTGGTCTTGTTGAAGACGATGGGGCTCTTGGCCGCGTTGCCGGTGTAGCGCATCACGCCACCCGCGACCGTCGTGCTCCAGTGCTTGGTGAATTTGTGCGTCCAGTTCGCCGTCAGGCTCACGCCGTAAAGGCCGCCGCCGGGGGCGTACTGACCGAAGCCGGAGTTCAGGCTCTGGTTGGCCGTCACACCGAAATAGGTTTGGGCGTACTTGCCGCTGGCGAAGTGCGCGGTAGCGCCTATGCCGACGGAATCGGCCGCCGACTTGTAGAGCACGCTATCGACCGAGAAGCGATAGATGTTGCCGCGGTCGCGGTTGGTCAGCGGGATGTCGGTCGCGACACTCACGACTGCCAGATCGCCGATCGCGTAACCGGCTTGCAGCGTGGTGAAGAGCGAACCCTTGATGTCGCCCATGCCACGCAGCTTCTTCGAACCGGAGTCGAGCCCTTTGGGGTCGTCTTTACGGCCGCCGTCGTACGACAGAGCAGCAGACACGAAGAAACCCGCTGGCAGCGACAAGCGATAGCCGATGCCACTCAGGCCGACGAACACGCCGATGGGGGTTTGCAGCGCAAGGTTCAGCGCAGGCGTTGCGCGATATTCGTCGCTGCCCATGTAGCGCGGCGAGACGCCCACGCCACCGCCGAGGGTGAACTCGTAGCCGCTGTCCGTTGCATTCGTGGGCAGACTCTGGTCCGGCTGGATGCCACTGTATCGCGCAGGCTCCACGGCAAAGGCTTGAGAGGTGACACCTGCGAACAGCACGCTCGCCGCCCCGGCCGCCACAAGACGGTGCAATTGGCGATTGCCGCAATGGCTTCGATGGGTGCGAAGACGACGGAGGGGGCTGGCGAGACGGCTTTTCATGGCACTCCTACAAAATTCGATGAGTTTCGGTAGCGGGAAATTGGAACTTGGCCTTGCGATCTGCGGATGGATCGCAAGTTGAACGCATGGTAGGCAAGAAGCCTTCGCGTGGCTGTTATCCGATTTAGGAGAGTTGTGAACAAATGTTTTCATTTGTTCGCAGGTTTGAAACGCCCGCCGGGCGGGCCTGCGGGGCAGTAAAATGCGCCTCACGGGAGTGCTGCCTGCCGTCGGACGTTGAACGCCGGACGTGGAAAACCGGGCGGCACAGAAAAATTGACAGGAATAACGACCATGTATCGAGTCTTGCTGGTCGAAGACGATGCTCGCCTTGCCGCGCTCGTTACCGAATATCTGCACGCTTACCGCTTCGAAGTGATGGTCGTGGGCGACGGCTCGCGAGCGCTGGAGCGGTTTCGCGCGTTTTCGCCGGACATCGTGATCCTCGATCTGATGTTGCCGGGGATGGACGGCATGGAAATCTGCCGCCAGTTGCGCGCCGTGAGCACCACGCCGATCCTGATTCTCACTGCACGCGAAGACACCTACGATCAGGTGGCAGGGTTGGAAGTCGGGGCGGACGACTACGTCGTCAAGCCGGTCGAGCCGCGTTTGCTGCTGGCGCGACTTCGGGCGCTGCTACGGCGTGTCGTACCGAGCACGGAAGTGGAGCTGGAAAGCGACGACGGACTCGCATTCGGTCAGTTGCGCATCGTGCCGCGCGACCGCATGGTGTTCTGGCGCGGCGCATCGGTCGAACTCAAGTCCAACGAGTTCAGCCTGCTCCTGATACTGGCGCGCGGCGCAGGCAGAGTCGTCACACGCGACGAGATCCTTCAGCAGTTGCGCGGCATCGAATTCGACGGCATCGATCGCACGGTGGACGTGGGCATTTACCGGTTGCGCAAACGCTTCGAAGACACGGACGGTGAACCGCAGCGCATCAAGACCGTTTGGGGCCGGGGCTATCTGTTCAGCCCCTCGGCCTGGGAAAGTTGAAGGGAAATAAAGGGAGAGTTAGGGCATGTTTCGCGTCCTATTGAAGCTGTACGCGCTGGTGGGTATTTCTATCGTTGCTTCGATTTTGATCATCACCTACACGTTCGGCCATCTGTTTCTGGACACCATGAACAGCTCCGCGCAAAAGCAACTGGGCGGTTATGCGTGGCTGATCAACGAGAAACTCGGAGATATCCCGGAATCCGAGTGGCCGCAGTTTGTCAGCGAATTTGCCGCCAAAACGCAGGACACCCTGACCCTGCAGCCGCTCAAGGATTTCCCGGTCGAGCGCGAGTACCTTCGCAAGGACCTGGAGGCGGGGCTGCCGATCGTGAATGGCACCGACGGCGAGCATTACGCCATGCGCCTGCGCGATTCGCAGTGGGTTCTGACGTCGGAAAGCGGTACCGATCTGAGCATGAAGCAGATCAACTACCTTGCCTATGCCGTGGTGGCCGTACTTATGCTGATCTCCGTGTTGACCTGGGTGCGTTGGTACTGGTCCGATCTGAAATCGCTCAATCGCGCGGCCATTCGCTTCGGTGAAGGCGATTTCAGCTCACGTGCCAAGGTGTCGCGCTTTTCGAACCTGACGGCGCTGGTGCGCGTTTTCAACACCATGGCCGACCGCATCGAGCGGTCCATCAAAGCGCAGAAAGACATGATCAATGCCGTGTCGCACGAATTGCGCACGCCGATTGCGCGACTGGATTTCGGGCTGGAGATCTTGCAGCAACGGCGTCAGGAGCCGGACGCAGACGACCGGATCAACGCGCTCAAGGGCGATATCCGCGAGTTGGACGAACTGGTCACGGAGTTGCTTTCGCTGGCGCGACTTGACCAGATCACTGCGCCACCGATGCGTCAGACTGTGTCGTTGCGCCTGATGTTCGACAGTCTTGCGGCGAATTGCACGGAGGTGCTGGCGACGCGCTCGATTGCGCTGGACATCGCGGCCGAGCCGGGCGCGGATCGTGTGGAGGTGGAGCCGAAGCTGATGGCGCGCGCGGTACAGAACCTGCTCAACAACGCGATGCGACATACGTCGCGACGCATCGTCTGCGGCGCGCGGGCGTGTGAGAACGGTGAGGTGATGATTTACGTGGACGACGACGGCGAGGGTGTCCCGCCAGCCGAGCGGGCGCGCATCTTCGAGCCGTTCCACCGACTGGACAGCAGCCGCAACCGCGCGACGGGTGGCTTCGGCCTGGGTCTGGCCATCGTGCGTCGCATCGCCCTGCTCCACGGCGGCCGCGTGCGCGTGGACACCTCGCCACTCGGCGGCGCGCGATTCACGATCACGTTACCAGCGCCGCCCGCCTGAAAAACGTACGATCTTTGTATCGCCTGCGTTGTTTATTTGCAGAAATTGCTGTGAACGTTTGAGTTTTTGCAAATAAATAACGCAATTCCCACGTCCCCGTTGCCTGTCCCTCCCCCGCCTCCCCAGTTGAGCATCTAGCAAGTCCCCCTCTTTCGGACGACGACACATTGTCATGTTCGCGACATGTTGGCCGCTTACATTGGCGGCTCAATTTAATCCCAAAGAGGACCTTGAAATGAAACCCAACCTCCGCATCGCGGCGGCAGGGTGCTGCCTGGCATTCGCCAGCGGCCTGCCCATGCCCGCTCTGGCCCAGTCAAACGTTCAGCTTTACGGCTTGATCGACTCGGGCGTCGAATTCCTCACCAACGCCGATAAGAACACCGCTGGCAGCGCCGTGAACCTCACGCGTGTCACGTCGGGCAACCTCGCCGGTTCGCGCTGGGGCCTGAAGGGCACCGAAGACCTCGGCGGCGGCAACAAGGCGTTGTTCCTGCTCGAAAACGGCTTCAACCTCGGTAACGGTCAATCGCTTCAGGGCGGCCGCGAGTTCGGTCGTCTGGCCTACGTCGGCCTGTCGAACAAGTCGTTCGGCACCGTCACGATCGGCCGCCAGGGCGGTGTGTTCCTCGACTGGGTCAGCAAGTTCAACCCGCTCAACAACGCCGTGTACGCCATCAAGATGCAAGACACGGCGTTCTCCGACCGTCTCGACAACAGCCTTCGCTACAGCGCCAAGCTCGGCGACTTCGAAGCGATGGTCCAGTACTCGAAGGGTTACGACGATGTGAGCTTCGGCGCGGCCAGCACCACGCCGGGCGACAACCGTCGCGCGCAGGTCATCGACGCAGGCGTGCGCTACGCCAACGGCCCGCTCTCGTTCGTGATCGCTTATGACCAGAAGAACGGCGGCTCGACCCTGCCCAACGCTGCCATGACCTCGAAGGTCGGCGGCTACGAGGGCAACATGGACCGCCGTATCGCGGCGGCCGTGCAGTACTCGCTGCAAAGCGTCGATCTGTACGTCGGCTACCGTTACCTGAACGCCAAGGCCATCCACCTCTCGGCTCTGAACAAGAGCCCGGTGGAAGCGTCGAGCTACTACTGGATCGGCTCCACGTGGCACGCGACGCCGGCGCTCGACCTGTCGGCCACGGCCATGTACCAGGACTTCTACGGCACGAACCGCGACCCGCTGTCGTTCCAGGTCAGCGCCGACTACAGCTTCTCGAAGCGTACGGACGTCTACGTCAACATGGGCTACGTCGTGAACCGCAACGGCTCCGACCTCGGTCTGAACGGCTTCGGCACCAACGTCATCGCTGGCAAGAACCAGTTCGGTACGATGGCCGGTATCAAGCACACGTTCTGATGACGAGCGACGCTCTGCCTTCGCCGCAAGGCGTCGCAGTGTCGCTGCGCGCGCTGCACCAGACTTTCGGTGCAGCGCGCGTGCTCGACGGCATCGACATCGATGTCCCGGCCGGCACCACGACCGCTTTGCTCGGCCCCTCCGGATGCGGCAAGAGCACACTGCTCAAACTGCTCGCCGGTCTGCTCGCCCCCACTGGGGGCGAAATCCGTTTCGACGACACCGTTGTCGCCAGCGCCCGCGTCTGCCACGCCCCCGAACTGCGCTCGCTCGGCATGGTCTTTCAGGACTACGCCCTGTGGCCGCACATGAGCGTGGCCGCCAACGTGGCGTTCCCGCTGGAAATGCGCGGGGTGAAACGCACGGAGCGTGTCGAACGCGTCGAAGAAGCCCTCACGCTCGTCGGTCTTGCCGGTCTGGGCGCCCGCCGCCCGCAGGCGCTCTCCGGCGGCCAGCAGCAGCGCGTTGCGCTCGCGCGCGCCATCGTCTCGGCCCCGCGTCTGCTGCTGTTCGACGAACCGCTATCCAACCTCGACCGCGATCTGCGCACGCGTTTGTGCGCCGATATCGGCGCGCTGCTCTCGCGTCTTGGCACCACCGCCGTCTACGTCACCCATGACCGCGAAGAAGCCGAGGCGCTGGCCGACCAGATCGTGATCCTCGCCCACGGGCGCGTTGACAAACGTATTACGAGGTAGCCCATAATGCTCCACCGCAAAATTATCGCGACACTCACCATGGCCTTTGCTGCAAGCGTTGGCGTTCAACACGCGCACGCGCTGACCGTCTATACCGCCGGCCCCGGCAACCTCAGCAAGAAGCTCGCTGCAGGTTTCGAGAAGAAGACCGGCATCAAAGTCGATGTATTTCAAGCCACGACCGGCAAGGTGATGGCGCGCATCGAAGCCGAACAGGCCAACCCGCGCGCCGACGTCCTCATCTCGGCCTCGTGGGACACCGCGCAGGATCTCGAAAAGCGCGGCTGGCTCGCCCCCTTCCAGAGTGCCAACGCCTCGCGCGTGCCGGCCCCGTTCAAGACGACGCATTACGTCGCGCAAGGCCTCTCCGCGCTCGGCATCGTCTGGAACGCCAAGTCGGGCACGCCGGAACCGCATGACTGGCGCGATCTGACCAAGCCCGCGTATCGCAATCTCGTGACGATGCCGGACCCGGCCCTCTCGGGTGCGTCCGCCGACCTGCTGCTGGGTCTGCAAGCGCGTCTGGGCGGCGAAGCGTGGAAGCTCTTCGACGATCTGAAGCAAAACGGCATGGTCGTGTCCGGCCCCAACGCTCAGGCGCTCAACCCGGTGCTGCAAGGCGCGAAGGCCGCCGTGTTCGGCGCGGTCGACTACGTCGCGTATGCCGCCGCTGCACAGGGCGAAGCCGTGAAGGTGATTTTCCCGACGAGCGGCACGGTCATCGCGCCGCGTCCGATGATGATTCTGAACACGTCGAAGCAGCAGAACGAAGCGCGTCAGTTCATCGATTACGTGCTCTCGGAGGAAGGCCAGCAGATGGTGGCCGAAGCGTGGCTGATTCCGGCGCGCGAAGACATCGCCATCAAGCGTGCGTCGTTCAAGGATCTGCGTCTGCTGCCGCAAGGCGACGCGCAATCGTCGAGCGCCTCGCGCGCCGAGGTCCTGGCACGTTTCGCCAAACTTAACGGCCAGCACTAACGGTGAAATCGCTCCGACTACTGCCCACGGCGACCGTTGCAGCACTCGCCGTCGTGGTGGCGTTGCCGGTCGCGTTCGTTCTGTTACAGGCGGTCTTTCCGCATCTCGCGCAGGGATCGTTCGCCGATCCCTTCTCCGCTGTCTGGCCCACGCTGTCGCATGACAGCACGCTGCCGCTCGTCACCAATACGCTGAGACTCGGCGTGTCGGTGGCGCTCGGCACGGCGCTGGTCGGCGGCGCGCTAGGTGCGGTGCGCGGCCTGTTTCACGTACCGGGCGCGCGGCTCTGGGATCTGTGCTTCCTCCTGCCGTTTCTCGTGCCGCCGTATCTCGCGGCGCTCGGATGGATGCTGTTGCTGCAAACGGGCGGATACGCTCAGCAGCTCACCGGCATGGACGCCGGACAGTTCTTGTTCTCGCTGCCGGGCCTCGTCTTCGTGATGACGCTCAACATCTTTCCCGTAGTCTACTTCGCGGTCTCTCGCGCGCTCGCGACCACCGGCTCGCGACTGGCAGACGTGGCCCGCGTGCATGGTGCGTCCGCGTGGCGCGCGTTCGCGCGGGTGACGTTGCCGCTCGCGCTGCCAGCGTTCGCGGCCAGCCTGTTGCTCGCGTTCACGATGGCTATCGAAGAGTTCGGTGCACCCGCTGCCCTCGGCGCGCGTGCCGGATTCTCTGTGCTCGTCACGTCCATCGAAGGCCGCTTCGCCGACTGGCCGATCGACTTGCCGGGCGCGTCGATTCTGTCGGTCGTGCTGGCGGTGCTCGCACTCCTCGCCTTCGTGTTGCAACACCGGCTCGCGGCGGGCAAGGACTTCGAGACGCAAACGGGCAAGCCCATCGCATCGCCTCCGCGCGAACTGGGTCGCTGGAAAGGTCTCGCGCTCTTCGGCTTCGCCTTCGTGGCGCTACTGGCGACCGTGGCACCGTTGTTCTCGATTCTTGCCACGGCGTTCTCGGGCACGCTCTCGGGCGGCCTGTCGCTCGCCAACCTGACGACGGCGCACTTCGCGGCGTTGCTCGGTCAAGGCGCGGAAGGGCTTGAGGCACTGGCGACGAGTCTGTCGCTGGCGCTGGGCACGTCGCTCGTCACGGGCGTGCTGGGCTTCCTGTGCGCGTGGTGTGTCGTGAAGTCGACGATGCGAGGTCGCGTGCTGATCGACGGCCTGTCGCTGCTGCCGCATGCCTTGCCGGGCATCGTCGTCGGCGTGGGCCTGATCCTCGCGTGGAACCTGCCGTTCTGGCCCGTCACGCCGTACAACACCTGGGGCATTCTGCTGCTGTCATACAGTTGCCTGCTGCTGCCGTATCCGGTGCGATACACGAGCGCGGCGCTGCGACAGACGGCGGCGTCGCTCGAAGCCGCTGCGCGCGTGCACGGCGCACCGGCGGGTGTCGCGCTGAGACGCATCACGCTACCGCTGGTGATGCCCGCGCTCGGCGCATCGCTGATGATCGTGTTTGCGATTGCGTCACGCGAACTCGTGACCTCGCTGCTGCTCGCACCGAGCGGCGTGCAGACGGTCTCGATCTTCGTATGGCGTCAGTTCGAACAGGGTTCCATCGGTCAAGGCATGGCGATGGGCGTCGTCTCGATGGCCGTGAGCGGCACGTTGCTCATGCTGGCGTCCCGTCTCGGAAACAAGCGCGAGCGCGCCGCCTGATCCTGACACGGCGGCGACCACCTTCACCTATATCAGGCACGGCTTCCAGCAATGGAAGCCGTTTTTTTTCGTCCCGAGACTGGCCAAAAGTCCGCCAAACCAAATGCTTCGGGCTCCGGCGCAAGCCTGCGCATTTCGTCGCGCGGCAGCCACAGGGTGCTGTGGCATACTCACGGCCACCTGCAGTCCAAATAAATAGAAGCAATATGGATCAAGAAGCTCGCTGCATCATCGGGGTCGACCTTGGCACGACGAACAGTCTTGTCGCAGTCTGGCGCAATGGCATCGCGGAACTCATACCCAACGCATTGGGTAGCGCACTGACACCTTCCTGTGTCAGCGTACTCGACGACGGCAGCATCATCGTCGGTGCGGCGGCCCGCGACCGACTCGAATCGCATCCGAAAGTCACTGCCGCCGTTTTCAAGCGCTATATGGGCACGTCGCGCACCACGCGCCTCGGTTCGCAGGCCTTCCGGCCGGAAGAGTTGTCCGCCTTCGTGCTCAAATCGCTCAAGGCAGATGCCGAAGCCTTCCTCGGTCACCCGGTGACGGAAGCCGTCATCACAGTGCCCGCCTATTTCAACGATGCGCAGCGCAAAGCCACCCGCGCGGCCGCCGAACTGGCGGGACTGCAAGTGGCTGGCCTGCTCAACGAACCGACGGCCGCAGCGCTCGCGTACGGCCTGCACGAGAAGAACGAAAGCGGCTTTCTCGTGTTCGATCTGGGCGGCGGCACGTTCGACGTATCGGTGCTCGAACTCTTCGAAGGCGTCATGGAAGTACGCGCGACCGCTGGCGATAACCTGCTCGGCGGCGAAGACTTCGTCGACGCCCTGCTGTTCGCCTTTGGCGAGGCCAGCGGACTGATCGCCGACCTGCGCGCCGACAAGCCCGCGTCGTACGAAAAGTCGCTCGAAGTCTGGCCCGAATCGCTGCTCGTCGAACTCCGCCCTCAGGCGGAGCGCGTGAAGCGCTCGCTCACCGATAACGCGAGCGTGTCCATGCAGTGCGAATGGGCGGGAAAGACCTACCAGTGGGACGCCTCGCAAGACGCCTTTGCCGAGCGTTGCGAGCCGCTGCTCGCCCGACTGCGCGCCCCGGTCGAGACGTCATTGCGCGATGCGCGCATCCGCCCCTCGTCACTCAATGCCATCGTTCTGGCCGGTGGCGCCACGCGCATGCCGATGGTGCGTCGGCTGGTCAGCCTGATGTTCGGCCGCTTCCCCAACATCGAACTCGATCCCGATACCGTCGTCGCGCTCGGGGCTGCGGTGCAAGGCGGTCTCAAGGCACGCGACGCCGCGCTCTCCGAGATCGTCATGACGGATGTCGCGCCGTACTCAATGGGCATCGACACCGCTATCGAAGTGCGCCCGGGACATTTCTCGTACGGTCACTACATCCCGCTTATCGAACGCAACACCACCGTCCCGGCGAGCTACGTGAAAACGCTGGTGCCGCTGCAAGACGGTCAACGTGAAATCGAATTGCGCGTGTTTCAGGGCGAGGCTCGCCACGTACAACACAACATCCTGCTCGGCAAAGTCAACGTACCGCTGCCCAAGCAGGTGACGCGCGACACGGGGCAAGTGGATGTGCGCTTCACGTACGACGTGAACGGCATTCTCGAAGTCGAAGCGAAGGTGCTCGCCACCGGTCAGACCCATCGCCTCGTGATCGAAGAAAACCCTGGCGTGCTGACGGCCGACGAAATCCGCGAACGACTCGACGCGCTCTCGCGCATCAAGATTCACCCGCGCGATCAGTCCGAGAATCAGGCACTGATCTCGCGCGGCGAACGCCTCTACCTACAGGCGCGCGGCGACATGCGGGCGGCAATCGACAATGCGCTCACCCATTTCCAGGCAGCGCTCGAGACGCAGGACGAAGCACGCATTCGTGAGGTCCGCCCTCAGATCGCCAGCCTGCTGGATCGGATCGACCACGACGTCTGGCAATAGGTGTTCTCGGCAGCACAGCTAGCGAAGGCCCTGCGGGGCCAACCGTTCATCGCCATTCCAAGCTTCCTAACGACATGACGCATCCGATCCCCTTCGCCGCGTGGTGGCAAGCGTTGCAGATTGAGCAGACCACCGATGTCGCGCTGATCCGGCGCGCCTACGCCGCCCGGTTAAAGCAAGTCCGTCCCGAGGACGACCCGGAAGGCTTCCAGCGCCTGCGCGGTGGCTATGAAGCCGCGCTTGAGTGGGCGCGCAGTCAGGCACGCGAGGCCCCCGTAGTCGAGGCAGTCGATGCTGTCGAGGCCGTCGATAGGGTCACCCAGCCGGACAGCGCCGCATCGTCCCTTGCCGACACCGCAAGTCCTGCCAGCCCACGTGAATCGGCAGACGCCGTCAGCGACGAGCCCGCCGAGCCGGGAACCGAGGCCTCCCCCGCCATCGACATCGTCCAGCAAGCGTTCGTCGCCTTCGACGGCTGGCTGCGCAGCTTGCCGGAAGAGGTCTGGCAGTACGACCGAAAGACGATCGGTCAACTCGCGCAGGGTAACGATTCGCGCGTGGTGGACTCGTTCGCGGAAGTACGGGCAACACCCGCCTTCGTGCAGTTGGAATTTGCAGAGGCGTTCGAATACCACGCCATGCGCTTCGCGGCCCATCAGGGCAGCGCACCGGCCATCCGGATGGCGCTCGCCGACCTTTACGGCTGGGCGGAAGACTACCGCTCGGCGAGCCGCTTCGGACAGGACCTGGCCAACGAGGCGCTCTGGCGAACGACCGTCGACAATATGTTCGCGAAGTTCGTCCACAGCCGCAGGCATTCCTCGGCAGCGGGCTTGCTGCTGGATGGCAAACGTCCGTTGCCGACGTGGCGCATCATGGACAACGGTGCGCTCGCGGACATGCGCAAGACGCTGATCAGTCTCGATGGCGAGCTACGTGCCATGCGCGATCAGGCGTTCGAGCCGGAGTTGCTCGACGCGTGGCGGGCCGCCGTGCAGCGCCCGCGCGTCACGCAGGCGTGGATCGCTTATATCGCTGCGTTCGCCATCGTGATCACCACGCTCTTCGGCGTGCGCATTGCCACGACGCCCGACAGCGAACTGCTCGCTTACATGCGATCCCTGTCCGATGGCATGGCTGTGGCGTTGATCGTGGGTTACTGCGTCACGGTCAGCGCCGTACTCGGGGGCATCACCCTTTGGGTCACCTACCGATACGGCCCACAGATCGACAGACACCTTCGGAAGCTCCGGGAAGGCTGGAACGCCAACGTCGGCCAGCGGCTCTGGTTCCACTTCGGGTGGTATGGCGTGGCAACGCTCACCGGCGTGCTGTCTATTACCGGAATCGGCGGCACTGAGCTGGGCACCCCCACTGCCGTCGTGGCGCTCTCGCTCATCGGCGCAATATGGGCCGTGGTCGCGTCCTTCCCACTCTTCGCCCAAAACCTGCTGGGCATCGTGGGCATCCTGTTCTTCTACACGGTCGCGACGACAACGGTCTGGGTCAGTCTCGTGGGCCGTCTCGACAACTGGGAGATGCTCAACTGCACCACGATGGCGTTAGGCGCGGTGCGTCTGCTGCCGTACGTGCACGAGCGGCTGCGCCAGAAGCACGAGAACGCGCTGGCGGGGGTGCTTGCGGTGGTCATCGCCATCGGCATTGCCGGGGTCTTCATGGGTGACTCGCTGGGCTGGACGATGCCGACATGGCTTCAGGTCAGCGTCTGGCTCTGGTGCGCCATCGTCAATCTGCTGATCACCATCTTCTTTGCCTCACGGGTGCATCACTGGGCCCTGTTGTACTTGTTCTGGGTCGTGCCCGGCACCGGGATCGCGTTGACGTCGAAACTCGTGCCGCCCTACTACGCCATGATTGTCGGCGTGGTCCTCGTCGCGCTCGTGACGCTGCTGCTGGAAATGTGGCGCGTGTGGATGGCGAAGCCGGTCACGCGTCGCGCACCGACGTCCTGACCGGTCGGACAGAAGGGGCGCGCTGCCGGTAGCCGGTCAGCGCGTCCCTTTTTCATTTCATGCGGGACAAACCGCTATCGACTTAACGACGCCAGCGCAGCGGCCGACGCAACGGGTGCCGTTGCGGCCCCGTCGCCATCCACACCGGCCCCGCGCCGACCATTGATGCGGGAGCATCGGACATCGCAGCCGCCTCGTCCGCTTCGTCCTTGTCGACGGTCTTGCTCGTGTCGATGAACAGCGCGGCGATAACGCCCGTGCCGAGCAACACCGCCGAAATGGCGAACGGCACGTTGTAGCTGCCGCTCGTCTCGATCAGGTAGCCGAACGCCACCGGCGAGATCATGCCAGCCAGCCCGAAGCCGGTGTTCATCATGCCGCCCGCCGTGCCCGCATACTTGCCCGCGATATCGAGCGGCAACGTCCAGAGCACAGGATTCGTGATTTCGAGGAAGAAGAACGACGCCGAGAGCAGGAACACCGCCACCATCGGGTCGGACACCATCGTCATCGGCAACAGGAACGCCAGCGAGCCGCCCATGCCGACAACCAGCACCGACACACGAGCGAAACGCAAGCGTCCCGTCGCCTTGTAGAGCTTGTCGGACACCACACCGCCCAACGTGTCCCCGACCACCCCGGCGAGCAGCGGCAGCGCCGTGAACAAGGCCAGTTGCTTGAGATCGAAGCCCTGCGACTCGCGCAGATACGACGGCATCCACGTCAGATACACCCACAGCAGCCAGCCGTAGCAGAAGTCGACGAACGTCACGAGCCACATGCGTCGAATGAGCTTGCGCCACGGCGTCGACGCACGCTTGGCCCGTTCACAATCCCCCGGTCGGTAGCCGATCTCGGCGGCCTCCTCGGGCGTAACGCGTCGGTGTTGCTCAGGCGTGTTGGTGAACACCTTCATGTAGAGCGCGGTCCAGATCAAGCTCACCACACCCAGCACGATGAACGCCTCACGCCAGCCGAACGCCACCACGATGGCGAGCACGACCGGCGGCGTAATCGCCCCGCCCAGACGCGCAAAGCTGTGCGTAATGCCCTGTGCAAAGCCGCGCTCGCCAACGGGCATCCAGTAGGTGAAGGCGCGCGTTGCCGTCGGGAACGCACCGCCCTCCCCGATGCCCAGCAGGAAGCGCAACGCCACGAGCGCCGCGATACTGCCCGCAAAGCCGGTCGCCAGCGTCGCCACGCCCCAGATGAGCGAAAGCACCGTCAGTACGAGCTTGGGCCCGTAGCGGTCCGCCAGCCATCCGCCGAAGATCTGCATTGCGGCATACGGATAGGCGAAGGCAGAGAACACGAGTCCCAGTTGCACCGTCGTCAGTCCCATCTCCTGTCGGATGAAGGGGCCCGCGACGGCAATGTTGACGCGATCGATGTACGAGATGAAATACATCAGGCACATGACCGCAAGAATGATGTGGCGCGTTTTCACGCGACCGGTACGCTTGTCCATGTTGTCTCCTATGTATTTACGTCGCACACGTCATGCGCATGCGATCGTGTCCTGCACCCGGGAAGCGATGGCCGCCTCGGGTCGTTACTGTTGCAGCAGTTTGAGTCGTTGCACCTTGCCCGACGGGCCACGCGGCAACTCGGTGACGAAGCGGAACTCCTTCGGGGTCTTGTAGCGACCAAGCGTTTGCAGACAGTGCTCGCGCAACGCCTGCACGTCGGCAGACGCGCGCTGGGCGTCGCCTGGTTCGCGCAGCACTACGAACGCCACGATCTCCTGTCCGTAGGCCGGGTCGGGCACGCCGACGGCAGCCGCCTCCAGCACATCGGGATGCCGCAGCAGCGCCTCGTCGATCTCGCGCGGCGCGATGTTCTCGCCGCCTTTGATGATCAGTTCCTTGGCGCGTCCGGTGATGTAGAAGTACCCGTCGCTGTCGCGATGACCGAGATCGCCGGTGCGCAACCAGCCATCGGCCGTGAATGCGTCGGCAGTCTCGTCCGGACGTTTGTAGTAACCGCGCATGATCTGCGCGCCACGCAGCACCAGTTCGCCGGTCTCGCCAGCATCGGCTTGCGAGCCGTCGCGACGTATTACTCGCGCATCACCGCCCGAGGGCAGTCCCACACTGCCGATGCGGCGCAAGTGCGCATCGAACGGATTGCTGAAGACGGGCGCGGCGGTCTCCGTCATCCCCATCGTCTCGATGATGCCGATGCCGAAGCGCGCCTCGAACGCCCGATGATGGTCGGCGGGTAACGCCGCCGATGCACTGCGGCAAAAACGCAGCCCGGCCAGCGCAGCGCGCGCCGGGGCGTCGCCTTCGAGCAGGTAGGCGACGATGGTCGGCACGACGTTGATCCATGAGCACCGCGTGGCCGTGACGTCGCGCCAGAACGTGCTCGCAGAGAAGCGCGGCGCCATCACGACCGAGCCGCCGTGGAACAGCGGCGTCAGCAACGTCACCACCAGACCATTGATGTGATACAGCGGTAGCGAGGCCAGCACGCGGTCCTCATGCGTGAGCCGATGCTCGGCGCTGATGAACGCAGCGTTGGCAAGCAGGCTCCCATGCGTGAGCAGCACGCCCTTGGGCACCCCTGTCGTTCCCGACGTGTACATGAGCAGCGCGACTTCGGCCAACATCGACGACGCTGGCGAGGCCAGCGACGGTACCGCCGCCATCGACGGGATCTCAGGCAGAGCCGTGGCATCGGGCGACGTGCACACCAGCGCCACCGCCCGCGTCATCCCCTGTTCGCGTGCGGCGTCCACCGCTTGCGTGAGCGCTGGCAGCATCGTCTCGGAGACAAAGATCAGCCGCGTGTCCGAGTGCTCGACGATGTATTGCAACTGCGTCGGCTGACAAAGCAGATTGATAGGATTGACGATCAGGCCGCTGTACATCGCAGCGAGGATCATGCGTGCCGACTGCGGACCGTTGCCCATGCACACGGACACAATGTCGCCCGCGCGCAGGCCAGCCGCTGCAAACCGCCTCGACAGCTCCTGGCAATCGTCACGCAACGCACGGAAGGTCAGCGGAACGGCATCGCCGTTTTCATCTCCATCGGTCAGCGCCAGCAAGTACGGACGTTCGCCGTGCGTGTCCGCCTGCCGCTCAATCAGATCACGCAACGTACTTGCGTTCGCGACGAGCGATTCATGCGCTGCGGCAAGGGCAGCGGAGACGGGGTTCATGGGCGCGTTCATCGTCCGAATCTCCCGAAATAGTCGGCGAGCAGATCGTCGGCCTCGGGCACTTCGGCGGCGATGGGATAGGCCACGCGCGTGACGTTGAGGTATTGGCGGTAGCCGAGGTTGTCGGTGAAGTTGTTCCGGCCCCAAGTGCCGCAGCCCATCGACAGCGAGAACGGCAGACCGTTGTCGAAATTCCCGCCGGTGGCGAAGCAGTGCGCCTGATTCACGATCACGCGCGCGACCGGCAACGTCTCACCCAGTTGCAAGGCTTGCGCCCTGTCGGCGCCATGCAGGCCGACCGAGTGACCCGCGCCCATGTAGCGGTAGATGTTCGAGACGAGCGACACGGCATCGTCGAAGTCGCGGGCACGATAGACCGTCAGCACCGGCGAGAGCTTTTCACCCGAGAACGGGTAATCCGAGCCGGTGCCCGACTCCTCGACCATCAGGAATTTGGGATGCTGAGCCGCGACGTCTTCGAGTCCGGCCAGACGCGCAATCCGCTCCGCCGACTTGGCCGTGCAAGCGCCGGAGAGCTTGCCGTCCACCCACATGACGTGTGCCAGCGCCTGCTTCTGGTCCGCGCTCAGCAAGACGCCACCGGCGGCGTGTAATGCATCGATCATCGCGTCGTAAACCCGGCTTTCGATCACGACACTGTTCTCCGACGAACAACTTGTCGCGTTGTCGAACGTCTTCGAGCGGGCGATCTTGACGGCGGCATCCGGCAGATCGGCGCTCTGTGTGACGATCGACGCGACGTTGCCCGCGCCGACGCCGAACGCCGGTGTGCCGCTCGTGTAAGCCATGCGCACGTTCGCCTGCGAGCCGGTCGCCACGATCAGGTCGGCCTGACGCATGAGCGCCGCCGTAGCGGCCTTGCTGATCGGCTCCGGCAGCATCTGTACGAGATCCGGCGAGAGACCCGCTTTGACGAGTTCTGCATGCACAAAGCGCAGCAGCAACGCGCACGCGCTGTAGCCCTTGGGCGACGGCGCAACGATCACCGCATTGCCACACTTAAGCGCATTGACGATCTTGTTTGCCGGTGTCGCAGCCGGATTGGTCGACGGCGTGATCGCAGCCACCACGCCCACCGGACGCGCGATCTCGACAATGCCCTTGCTCGCATCCTCGGCAATCACGCCGTGCGTCTTGCGGCCGTGCAGATCGCGCAGCAGGCCGAGCGTCTTGCGGAAGTTCTTCTGAATCTTGTCGTCGACGTTGCCCAGCCCGGTGTCGTGCACCGCCAGTTCGGCGAGTTGGCGGTTGCGCGCCGGTTCCATGATCGCCCACGCCGCCGCGCTCGCCGCCGTGTCCAGCGCCTGCTGTCCGGCAGCGGCGAAGTCGCGTTGCGCGGCCCTTGCCCGCGCGATGAGCTGCGCAACCTGTGCCTCGACGTCGGCCGTATCGTTGCTCGCGTGCGGCGCTGACGTGCGAGCGTCCGACGGCGGAACGACAGCTCCGAGAGCCCGTGAATTCATGAGACGCCTCCTGATGGTTTTCGATTGGGTTCGCGTAACCAATCTAGCCAACACACGACGCGTCGCCGGTCTCAAATTCCCGGTCAAGCCGGACACCTTCGGAGGGTGTAAAGGGTGGGTCGAAATTCGGGACCGCATAAGTCCGCAAAAGTAATCAAACCGATGCAGAATTGCGGTAACGGGCGAGAGAATGAGAGAACAACGACAAGACTTCGCCACAGGCAACGTCAGATTGCCGAGGGGGACATAGCAACACTCAGGAGACGACATGGCCGCATCGAATCAATCGAACGCCGCCGCAGTGCGCGCGTTTCGCGTGCTCGAGACCCTCGCCGACGCAGGCGGTCCGCTATCGATGATGGATCTCGTGAACGCGCTTGGACTGCCCAAGCAAACGGTGCATCGCATCCTCACGCAGTTGAAGGATGCATGGCTGATCACCCGCAGCGACGACGACCGGCGCTACGAATGCTCGCCACGCGTGCGCGCACTGGCCATCAATGTGTTGATGCAGACGGGGCCTGCTGCAGCGCGTCATGGTTTGCTGGAGCAACTCGTCGCGCGCATCGGCGAGACGTGCAACCTGACGATGCTCTCGGGCAACGATGTGATCTACGTGGACCGTGTGGAGACGGAGTGGCCGCTACGCATGCATTTGCAGCCCGGCTCGCACGTCCCGCTGCACTGTTCGGCGAGCGGCAAGCTGCTGTTGAGTTTCCTGCCGAAGGAACGTCGCGAACATCTGATCGACACACTGCCGTTGCGCCGTTTTTCCGACCAGACGTTCACCGACCGCGGCGCATTGCGCGCCGAGCTGCAACAGACGCGGCGTCGCAAGATGGGCATCAACAATCAGGAGCATTTGCAGGGGCTGATCGCAATTGCCGTGCCCGTCATGCTCAATCGCAACCGGGCGTGTGCCGCTATCGCTGTGCAGGCCCCCATCGGTCGGCTGACGCTCGACGACCTGCTGGCCTTCGAGCCCGAACTACGCTTCGCAGCAGAAGAGACCGCACGCACCTTCAAGCACTGAGCGGCCCTCGCTCGCCGCATGTCATCGCCCCGCCCTGCGCGTGGCGCGCTTCACCTTCCCTCCTGGCGACACCCGCGCGCACACCTGTCCATTATCTGAACAGGTGTCATGCCTGCGGACGCCCGTTCGCCCCCCGAAAAGTCCCCTCAATCGTCTAGATTCTTACGTTTCGAGACGCTGGCATCGAACTTGCTGATCCCTGTGGGCGACGACTTGAAAGTCGCGCCGCATTCCCCCTCGCACAGGTTGATTTCAACATCGTTATCACAAGGATGCCTATCGTGGACAAGATCGAACATCTCGAACGTCAGATCAAGGAACATCACGCGACGCTTGCACATCACCCGGTATTCCATTCCATCGAATCGATGCAAGGTTTGCAGACGTTCATGGAGTGGCACGTGTTTGCCGTCTGGGACTTCATGTCGCTGGTCAAGCGTCTGCAGGCCGACCTCACGACGATCACGCTGCCGTGGATCGCACCGCGCAATATTCATGCCGCCCGTCTGATCAACGAGATCGTGCTCGGCGAGGAATGCGACGAGACGCCGCAAGGCCCGATGAGCCACTTCGATCTGTACCTCGCCGCCATGCGCGACGTCGGCGCCGATACGCGCCAGATCGAGAAGCTGATCGACCTGCTCGTCAAGGGCCATAGCGTGAGCGCTGCGCTCGCCGCCGTCGACGCCCCCGCGCCGGTGCTGCGCTTCGTCAACTCGACGTTTGCGACCTGCTACGAAGGCAAGACGCATCAGGTGCTCGGCAACTTCTTCTACGGCCGGGAAAACGTGATTCCCGACATGTTCCGCACGCTGCTCGACGGCTGGCAGATCGATCCGAAGAGCGTGCCGCTGCTCACCTTCTATCTGGAGCGTCACATCGAAGTGGACTCCGGCGAACACGGTCCCGCTGCGCGCGCCATGATCGTCGAGGCCGCCAATAACGACGAGCGTCTGATGATCGAAGCGCTGGAAGCGGGCCTGCGCGCTATCGACGAGCGCCTGCGTCTGTGGGACGGGCTGCACGAACACATCGTGGCGTCGCAGAAGGAAGCCGTCGCTGCATAAATCGTTTGCGCGATTCGTTTGCGAGCACCTTTTTATGAGGCAGGACGGTCGGGGGACCGGAGGGGCGCGGCCGGCAGCACGTGCTGTCGGCCGCACGCGCCCCCTTACATCCTTACACCCCTCACCGCATGCCGCATGCGCTCCCATCCGAATCCTGAGTCGCAGGTCCTCTGCCGTCCCCCATATTCCGAGGCAACGCCATGTCATTGCAGAGTTACGTCAGCCACGCTGACCAATGGGAACAACGCGCCACGATCCGTTCCCGTCCGCGCCGCATCGTCGAAGACGACGACCTCAGCTACTACCCCGTCGAGCGTCAGCCGCTGTACGCCCACCCCGCCGTGATCGACGCCGGCCGCGAGGTGCAGGACTACATCCTGCTGCAAAGCTTCTACAAGTACATCAACGACGTCATCATCTTCGAGACGGAGATCGTGAACCGCACGGCGCTGGCTATCGCCAAGTCGCGCTTCCCGTTCGAGTTTCCGTTCGCGTGCCGCAGCGACGCCATGTCCGTGGTGATCGACGAGAACTACCACGCTTACGTGGCGATGGACTACCTCGACCAGGTCGAGCGCAGCACCGGCATCGGCCCCATCGAGCAAAACCGCGAGATCGAACTCTCGCGCGCCATTCCCCGCGCTATGGAATACGTGCCGCCGCAATACGCCGCCGGGATGGAATTGCTTGGCGTCGCGATCTCAGAGAACACGGTGACGGCCGAGGTTGCCGCCTTCTCGCGCGACACCACGCTCAAGCGCTCGGTCAAGGGGGTCATGGCCGACCATCTGGCCGACGAGGGCCGCCACTCGGTCTTCTGGATCAATCTGGTCAAGCTGTACTGGTCGGAGATCGACGAGACGGCGCGCATCGAACTCGGACGCGGCCTGCCGTTCTTCCTGCGCGAGTACCTCACCAACGAGTTGCAACTCGAATTCGACCGCCGCCTGATCGGCACGCTCGATCTGCCCGCCGCCACGCGCGAACAGATCGCGAAGGACATGGTCGGCGCATACCCGATCACCAACCAGCACCCGATGATCGTCAACATCCGCAAGTTCTTGAAGATGGCGGGGCTGCTCGAACACGAACCCACTCGCGCGGCCATCGCGCAATACCTGTGAGGAACGAGTCATGAGAGCGATTTCCTTCGCCATCGCGGGCAACAACCGCCTCGGCGCACGTCTGTTCGCCGCGCTCCACGACATGGGGCACGACGTGGTGCCGCTGTCGTACAGCAGCGGCCCGCTCACGGAGACGGCGGCGCAACTGGGCGCAAGCGTGCCTACGCCGGACAGTGGACCGCAGCGCGTCGAGTGGCGTATCGACTGCGGCGACGCCGCACCGGAAACCGCCTGTGCCGCCACGCACATCATGACGTTCCGTGCCAGCGCCCCGGCGCTTCCGCCGGTCACGTCCACACTCGCCTGGCAGTGGCACGGCCCGCGCGGCGAGGTCGACGTCGCGACTACCGCCTGCGCCTTCGACAACTTGCGCTGCGGCGCGGACATGGTCGCGCAGATCGATGCCGAGGCCGAAGCCATGCTCGTCGACATCGTCAGCCAGCTCGGTCGCGACGTTCTGACCACCGATGCGCTCGCGTCGCGCCCGGTGGCCGAGGATGCACCGGGGAGCGTGGTGCTCGACCTGCATCGCCTGTCCGGCTGGCATGCGACGAACGAGACGGTACGCGAGATGGCGTTGGAGCCGTCACTGCCCGAGATGATTTCACGTCGCGCGCTTGAGGCCCCGTCGGCCATCGCACTGCGCGATGCCAACGGCGACGTCAACTACCGCACCTTCGTCGCTGCATCGATGAAGCTCGCGCTCGACATCGCCGCGATGCTGCCCGTGCAATCGCCCGACGACCGTACCCCACAGGTCGTTGCAGTGCGACTGCCCAAGTCACGATTGCTGTACACCGCGATTCTCGGCGCCATCGGCGCGGGCGCGGCCTATGCGCCGCTCGACCCGTCGTTTCCTGCCGAACGCGTGCGCCAGATCGTCGAACAGAGCCGCGCGACGTGCCTGATCACCGATGACGATTTCGACGCGAGCGCGCTCGACGGGCTGAACGTCAGAATCATTCGTCTGCGCTCGCTCAATGTGGCAGACGTGAACATCGGCGTGACGGCATGGCCCGTCTCGCGCCTGCCCGACCGCGCGAGCCGCTGCGCCATCACGATCTTCACCTCCGGTTCGACGGGCGTGCCCAAGGGCGTGATGCTCACGCACCGCAACATCGTGCACTTCTGCCACTCGTATCGCGACTACATCGGGCTGGACGCCAGTTCGCGCGCGCTGCAGTTCTGCACGGTGGCGTTCGACGTCTCGCTGCTCGACATCTTCCCGACGTTCCTCGCCGGTGCCATACTGGTGATCCCGACCGAAGCCCAGCGACACGCGCTCGACGATCTGAGCGCGCTCATCGAGCGCGAAGCCGTGACACACGCGTTCCTGCCGCCCGCGCTGCTTGGCGTGATGCCGGATGCGCGATGGCCTGCGCTGCGGCATCTGCTCACCGGCGGTGACGTCTGTTTCCCGGAGACGATTGCCCGCTGGAGTCAGGGCCGCGAGTTCCACAACATCTTCGGCCCGGCGGAATGCACCGTCTTCGTCACCGTCGCGCGACTGAAGGCGGGCGACAGCAACCGGTTGATCGGGCGGCCGCTCGCGAACGTGCGCTGCTACGTGCTCACCGAGACCGGCGAACCGGCGTTGACGGGGGAAGCGGGCGAACTGTGCGTGGCCGGTGCCGGCGTAGCAGATGGCTATCTGCATCGTCCCGATCTGACGGAGCGCAGCTTCGTGCCCAACCCGTTTGCCGATCCGAACGGTAGGTGGCCATCGGCCCACGACGAACTGCTGTATCGCACGGGCGACATCGTGCAATGGGATGAGTACGGCGCGCTGCATTTCGTCGGACGCCGCGACGCGCAAGTCAAGATTCGCGGCTTCCGCGTAGAACTCGGCGAGATCGAATCGGCCGCACTCGCCACCGGCCAGTTCGGTCAGTGTGCGTGCGTGGTCGACGACCGCAAGCGCATCCGTGGCTTCGTCGCCCGCCCGCTGGCGGCATCGGTGACGGGCGATACGCTGCGCGACCTGCTCGTTGCCCGTCTGCCGGACTACATGGTGCCCTACGAGATCGTCGTGCTCGACGCACTGCCTGCCACCAACAACGGCAAGATCGACCGCAATGCGCTTGGCCGCATTCCGGCGCAGCGCGCACGTACGGAAGACGACACCGCCCAGGAACCGCTCACTGAGACGGAAACGAATCTGCGTGCCCTGTGGGCACGGCTGCTCGATCTGGAGCCGTTCGAAATCAACCGCGACGATTCGTTCTTCAACCTCGGTGGCCACTCGCTGCTGGTCTCGCGGCTCATGCTGGCAGTCAAGAAGGAGTTCGGCGGCAATGCACCGCTCGCCCGCTTCATGGAACGTCCGACCATCGGCGCGCTGGCGTCGCTGCTCTCAAACGACGACGTCAACAAGGGCGAGCGCATCCCGCAGCGGGTCTTCGACGACATGGTGCTGCCCGACGACATTCGTCCAGTCGACGGTCTGCGTCCCAATGCCGACAGCGCACGCGCCATTCTGCTCACAGGCGCGAACGGCTTCCTCGGCACCTTCATCGCGGCCGAGCTGATCGCGCAGACGTCCGCCACGATCCATTGCATGGTGCGGGCGGCGAGTCAGAAGGAAGGCGAAGCGCGTCTCGCGCAGGCGTTGCAGGCCAATGGGCTGGGCACGCTCGCCGGTCATCCACGTCTGAAAGTCGTGCTCGGCGATCTGGCGAAACCGCGACTCGGTGTATCGCCGGAGATGTGGCGAACGCTGGCGCACGACATCGATGCGATCTATCACAACGGTGCTCACGTCAATCACGTCTACGACTATCCGTATCTGTACGACGCGAACGTCGGTGCGACGCTCGAACTGTTGCGCCTTGCCTGTGAGTTCCGCAACAAGTCGATGCACTTCGTCTCGACGTTGTCTGCCGCGAGCGCTGTGAACGCCGACGGTCACGTGCTCGAGGAAGGCCCGGCCCGCAATGCGCCCGCCTTCGTGAACAACGGCTACAACGTGACGAAATGGGTCGCGGAGCATCTGGTGTGGGAGGCCGCCGAGCGCGGCGTCGACGCCACGATTCTGCGCCCCGGCAACATCACCGGGGTGTCCGGCACGGGGCTGTGTCAGCCGACGCGCAACCGGATCCTGCTGCTCGTCAAAGGCTCTCTGCAACTGGGTGCGGCCCCCGCCGGGGACACGGATTTCGACTTCACACCGGTCGACTTCCTGGCGCGCGCGATGGTCCGCTGCACGACCGACCCGCAGCGCGAGTTACGCGTCTTCCACCTCCAGAACCCGCAACCGCTGACGTGGGAAGACTACCTCGGCGCACTCGCCCGATGCGGGTATTCACTCGCCCTCGAAGAACCGGCGGACTGGCGCAATCGCCTGACGTCCATCGACGAGACCAACGCGCTGTTCGATGTGGTCGCGTTCTACCTGGACGACAGTCAGGAGGACATCGGCGACATGGCGCGCATTGCGCACCGGGAGTCGGCGCAAGCGCTTGCGCGTCTGGGGCTGGCGTATCCGCGCAAGGACGACGCTCTGCTCATGCATCACTTCGGCTATCTGATCGAAAGCGGTTTCCTGCCCGAGCCGGGCGGCAGCAATGCCCGGCGTACCGAAGCCAAGGCGAGTCAGGCGGGTAAGTCGGGTATGGCAGGCAAGTCCGACGAGAAAGAGACGGCCTCCGTCGCCTGATCGGCGTGTGTTGTCTCTCAGTTACTTGTTGCACCTTTTTTCGCGCAGTCCATTTTCTTCATCGAGGAGTTCATCATGCTGCAAAAAGTCCGCACCGAACTGCAACCCGACACGCTGATCCACAATCTCACGACGACTGTGCACGCCGGGGTAGCCGACCTGAATGCGTCTGCACGCGACGTGTGGAACATCGTCGGCCGCTTCGACGGCTACAACCGCTTCGTGACCGATCTCGAATACATCCAGATGACCGGCACGGCGACCGGCCCGCGCTCGCTGCGTCACAAGCACTTCACGGGGGGCGATCTGGTCGTCGAGCAACTCAACACGCGCAACGACGACGCCATGACCATGAGCTGGACGCTGATCTACACGACGTTCGACATCGGCAACATGTGGGCGTCGATGGAAGTGGTGCCGCGTGGCGACAAGGCGTGTACGGCGACGTATCGCATCGTCGGCGAAGCACGCTCCGGCAGCCCGAAGGACCAACCGGCGTTTGACGACTTCGCCGTCGGCTTCCTGAAGATGGCGATGGATAACCTGCGCAAGATGTTCAACGAGTAAAACGCGGGTTGCCCGGCATCGATCTCATCGATGGTATTGCGCCCTCACGGCTCGCGTCGTGAGGGCGTCCCACTTCTTCGTTGCGGACCGCACAATGGACAGACATCTCCCGCCCGCCGGTCGCTGGCAACTCGCGGCGCGCGCGCAACGCATGCAGCCGTCGGCGCTGCGTGAACTGCTCAAGGTCGCCGAGCGGCCTGACATCATCTCGTTCGCGGGCGGCCTGCCCTCGCCCTATGCGCTGCCGGTCGAACGGCTTCAGGCGTCGGTCGACCGGATCTTGCGGCGCGACGCCATCGGCGCGCTGCAATACGGGCCGTCCGAGGGCTATCTGCCGCTACGCGAGGCCATCGCCGCGCGGCTGACCCGGCAGGGCGCGGCGGTCAGTCCGTCTCAGGTGCTCATCACGACCGGCTCACAGCAGGCGCTCGATCTCGTCGCACGCGTGCTCGTCGATCCCGGCTCGCGTGTGCTGATCGAGACGCCCACCTATCTCGGCGCGGTGCAGGCGATCGCGCAGTACGAGCCCGCGTTCGAAGAGGTGGCGACGGACGCGGCAGGCCTGTTGCCCGAACGGCTCAACGAGACGTCGATGCGCAGTGCTCGCCTGCTCTACACGCAACCGAACTTCCAGAATCCCACAGGACGCACGCTCCCGCTCGACCGGCGCATGACGCTGGCGTCGCTGGCCATCCGTCACGGCTTACCGATCGTGGAGGACGACCCCTACGGCGAACTCGTCTACACCGGCACGACCCTGCCGTCGCTACTGTCGATGGCGCCCGACAACGTCGTACACCTCGGCTCGTTTTCGAAGGTCATTGCACCGGGCCTGCGCGTGGGCTACGTCGTCGCGCCGGAAGCGCTCATGATCAAGCTGTTGCAGGCGAAGCAGGCGAGCGACCTGCACACGACCGGCATCACGCAGCGGCTGGCGCATGCGCTGCTCACAGACGGCGAGTACGACACGCACCTCGAAGCCATTCGTCTGCGGTATCGGGCGCAATGTGCGCTTATGCTCAAGTGCCTCTCCGAGCATATGCCGGACGGCGTGAGCTGGACGCGCCCCGCAGGCGGCATGTTTCTGTGGGTGACGCTACCGCCCGACATCGACAGCGCGAGTCTGTTCGAAGACGCGTTGGCGCGCGGCGTGGCGTTCGTTCCAGGCGCGTCGTTCCACGCCGTCTCACCGAAGGCGAACACGATGCGGCTGACGTTCACGACCGCCACGCCCTCGCAGATCGAAACCGGGATTGCACGCCTGGCGCAGGCTATCGAGGCGCGGTTTCGCAAGACCGAAACCTGCCTCACGGTCTCCTAGGTTCCACTACACCGACACCGGCACTTCATGCGCAGGCTTGAAGTGCCGCGTCCGACGGCTCGAACAGTCCGATGTTCTGCGCCGTCTGAACAAAGCGCTGTACGCACGGGTTGCTGCTGGTCGCGCTCCATACCAATGCGACGTCGATATGCGGCGCATGCAGCAGCGGCACGAACTGCACATTCTCGGCGCGCGTGCTGCGCATCGAGCTGTGCACCAGCGCGACCCCGAGGCGCTGTCCGACCAGATTCACGATCGTCTGCTGGAAGTTCGTCTCCAGTCGAACACGCGGTGAAAAGCCCGCCTGGCGGCAGTGGTCCGTGATGGTGTTGTGGATGAACGGCGACGCTTCGCGCGGCGAGATGATGAAGGCATCGTCACGCAATTCGGCAACCGAAATGGCCGAGCGCGCCGCTAGCCGATGACTGGCGGGCAGCGCCGCCACCAACGGTTCGCGGAAGATGGTTTCCGTGCATAGCTCGTCGGATGCATCGGAGGAATACATGATGCCCACGTCCACCTTGCCGCAGCGAAGTTCGGCGGCGAGGTCCGTCGGAATCGATTCTTTGAGTTTGACCTCGATACGCGGAAACGCCGCAGCAAATGCCCGCGTGAGTACGGGAAGCACGCTGCATGCGACGGCGAACATGAAGCCCGCGCACAGCATGCCCGAGTCGCCGACTTCGGCGGCGCGTGCGTGAGAACGCGCCTGATCGAGCGTTGCGAGCACGGAGCGTGCGTCGCGATAGAAACGCTGTCCTGCCGCAGTGAGCGCCACGCTGCGCTGTGTGCGTTGAAACAACACGACCCCCAACTCCTCTTCGAGCATCGCGATCTGGCGCGACAGCGGTGGTTGCGAGATGTGCAGCAAATTCGCCGCACGCCCGAAGTGGAGTGTTTCAGCCAGTACTACGAAATAGCGAAGTTGCCTCAGTTCCATGGAGCCTTCCCCCTTAAAAGAACATCGGTTTCTATTCATAGCGAACCGGTATCAGTCATCGCATCATATGGTATTGGAGACCGCTCGCGAATCGAACTATGCTTGGTCTTGCTTTATGGAGCACCCCCCACGGCATTCGCCATGATGCGATACCGCGCCGCCAAACGCAGCGCCCGCCAATTCCAATAAAGTCAATGAGAGACGCTATGTACGCCCACGATCCGCTGGACCGTTCAAACGCAAACTTTCAGTACTCCTCCCGGCCAACGATTGACCGGCTCTGCGGCAGCGATCCCTCCATGCTGGCCACCCTCGCGCGTGCCAGACTGCTCATCGATCGCCAGCTTCCCATTCTGATTCTCGGAGAAACCGGTACCGGCAAGGAGTACCTCTCACGCGCCCTGCATGACTACAGCGCACGCCGTCAGGCGAGCATGGTGTCGGTCAACTGCGGCTCGATTCCCGAAAACCTTATCGAAAGCGAATTGTTCGGATACCAACGCGGCGCTTTCTCCGGCGCCCTCAATACCGGCATGAAGGGCAAGGTCGTACAGGCCGATGGTGGCACGTTGTTCCTCGACGAAATCGGCGATATGCCTTTCGCACAGCAGACACGTTTGCTGCGCGTACTCTCCGAGCGGGAAGTCACGCCCATCGGCGCGTCCGCGCCGGTTCCCGTCGACCTGCAACTCATTTGTGCGACGCACCAGAATCTCGAATCCCGCGTGCAGACGGGGGCGTTTCGCGAAGACCTCTATTACCGAGTAGCCGTCGGCATCGTGCATCTGCCGCCGCTACGTCTGCGACAGGACCGCAGTTGGCTGCTCGACGCAATGATCGTCGCCGAATCTCACGGCAAAGCCAGTTTCGAATCCCTCGATCGCGAGACGCGTGAACTACTGCTGTCCTATGCGTGGCCGGGCAATCTGCGTCAGATGCGCGCGGCCGTTCAGTACGCTTGTGCAGTCAGGAGCGGCGACACGATCCGTGTGTCCGACCTGCCAGCGAATCTGCTGCAAAGTGCGATGGCTCCGGCCATTGCACCGGCGATGGCACCGGCAGCCGTCTCGCCGGGCGCGCCTGGGCCATCGGGGCCTGCTGGCAACATCCAGATCGCACCGCTCGCGTCGCTGTCGGCCATCGCCAACGGCGAGCGCGAGATCATTATTCGAGTGCTGTCGTCGCGACGCTGGAATATCTCCGCCGCCTCACGCGAACTCGGCATTTGCCGCACGTCGCTCTATCGCAAACTGCGTGAACTGCATATTCCTCATGTGCGCGATATGGGCAGCGACGTGCTGCTCGGACCGGATCGCTGAAATACACCGCTATGCACCGCTACGCCGGATCCGCCAACAGCGCCATCATGGCGGTCGGCTTGTAGCGGTTTCCGGAAGTCGCGTTCGCGCCGAAATGCGCTTCGAGCACGCGCACCATGCCCGGGTCGAGATGTACACTCGCCGCCCCAAGGTTCTCCTCAAGACGGCTGATGCGACGCGTGCCCGGAATCGGCACGACGTCGTCGCTGCGTGTGAGCAGCCAGGCCAGCGCCAGTTGTGCGGGCGTCACGCCGATTTGCGCCGCATAGCCCGCGAGGGTCTGTGCGAGCTTCACGTTGGCATCGTAATTCTCGCCTTGCAGACGCGGGTCCGACGTGCGGCGCGAGTCGCCTTCCGGAAAATCTTCGGCGCGCCGCGCGGTGCCCGTCAGAAAGCCACGCCCGAGCGGTCCGAACGGCACGAGTCCGATACCCAGCTCACGCAGGCAAGGCAGAATCGACGCCTCGATATCGCGATGCCAGAGCGAGTATTCGCTTTGCAACGCACTGACCGGATGCACGGCGTGTGCGCGACGGATCGTGCGCTCGCTGGCCTCCGAAAGTCCGAAGTAACGCACCTTGCCCGACTTGACGAGGTCGCCGACGGCACCCGCCACGTCTTCGATCGGCACATTGGGATCGACGCGGTGCTGATACAACAGATCGATGTAGTCCGTGCCGAGTCGCGACAGGCTGGCGTCGACCACTTCCCGGATATGCTCCGGTCGGCTGTCGGCCCCCGTGACCGCACCGTTTTCGAAGCGAAATCCGAACTTCGTCGCAATGATCGCCTTCTCGCGACGGCCCTTGAGTACGCGACCGAGAAGACGCTCGTTTTCGAACGGGCCATACACTTCCGCCGTATCGAAGAAGTTGCAACCGAGCGCAAGTGCCCGTTCCAGCACGCGAACCGATTCAGCCTCGTCGGAAGGCCCATAGGCGTAGTGCATGCCCATGCAACCCAGCCCAATGGCGGGGACTTCCAGCCCCTGTTTCCCCAACCGGCGTGTTGGCAGCATTGTCGAACTCCTGTGAAGTGGTCGTAGGTCCGGCGTCTGTCGGTCGACACCGGTACGTCGTCTTCACCATGCAAGTTTCGATCCATTGTTTTGTCGGCAACGTCGGCATTTCATTCGAATCGCCTCATTGAACCGAGCCCCCCTCGCGTAACCCGCATGTCTGCACGCAACACGTCCGGCCGCACGCTTATCGCGACGAACAATGTGGCGGTTAGAACGCGCGTTCGACATCGCATGCGTGCGCAAACAGCTGTCCGAAGCTGCGACACCTGTCGCACCCTGCGACAGGTGTCCGCGTACGCGATGCGGTGCCGAAGTCGCTGCCCATACATGAAACACGCGGCTGTCGATATGGCATCCAAATTGCTTGGAGTCCGTCATTTGTCTTCGCCGATTACAGGCGCACGACACACGATGAACAATGACAAGAACGCCGTGCAAGCGGGCACGGGACTGGCGCTTTACGGGGCTTCGGGGGATGTATTGGCGCGCTTCAGGGGATGGGCTGCGCATCTGAGTCCGGACGAGCGCAGACGGGCCGACGCGTTCTCCCGACCGGCCGATCGGGAGGATTATGTTGCAGCGCATATTCTGGCGCGGGTCGCTGCAGCGCGCATTACCGGCAGTCCGGACAAGCCCGGCCCCGCTGCGCGCACGTACGTGCTCGTGCAGCGCTGCGAGCAATGCGGCGGCGCACATGGGCGTCCACGTCTGCCCGCGCATCCGGGCTTGCATGTGAGTCTGAGCCACACCCGGGGCGCAGTCGCTGCTGCGTGCGCGATCTCGCCCGTCGGTATCGATGTCGAACACTGGGACGAAGCGCTCGCCCCGGATGCCGACCTACCCGGCCTGAACGAGCGCGAGCGCAGGCGGCTGGGCGCGTTTGCCAGCGTGGCCTGCACGCATCATGCGCCGTCGCCGCGCGCGCTGGCATGGCTGCGCCTCTGGACGCGCAAGGAGAGCCTGATCAAAGTCGGTGGTACGACACTGGACGAGATGAGCGGTATTGACCTGTCGGCCCTGCCGATGAGCGAAGCGCCACTGCGCGCCTGGCAACGTCGCGTGGCGCATGGCGTGTGGGCGATGACCGACTGGCTGGACCCGGCGCTGCGCGTGACGGGTACCGTCTCAAGTGTGGGGGGCGTGAGCGTCGAACGAATCGATGCATAAAGACGCATAAAAATAAGCCGCCCGAGGGCGGCTTATTTCATGACAACGACAATGACGCGATGGATGTTCAGGCCACGGCGGCTTCGTTCTGCTCGGCCTCGATTTCATCTTCGACCGAGCTGAGCATCAGGTGTTCGAACGCGCCGACCGATGCCTTCGCGCCTTCGCCCACCGCAATCACGATCTGCTTGAACGGCACGGTCGTCACGTCGCCTGCGGCGAACACGCCCGGCACCGAGGTCGCGCCCTTGGCATCGACTTCGATCTCGCCATGACGCGAGAGCGCCACCGTCCCCTTGAGCCATTCGGTGTTCGGCACCAGCCCGATCTGGACGAACACACCCTCGAGCGCGATTGTCGAACGCTCGCCCGTGGCTCGGTTGAGGTAGGTCAGGCCGTTCACCTTCTGACCATCGCCGACGATCTCGGTCGTTTGCGCATTCATCAATACGCGCACATTCGGCAGGCTGCGCAGCTTGCGCTGGAGCACCTCGTCGGCGCGCAGTTGGGCACCGTATTCGATCAGCGTGACTTCCTTGACGATGCCCGCCAGATCGATGGCCGCTTCTACGCCCGAGTTTCCGCCGCCAACCACGGCAACGCGCTTGCCCTTGAAGAGCGGACCGTCGCAGTGCGGGCAGTAGGCCACACCGCGATTGCGATACTCGCGCTCGCCCGGCGCGCCGATTTCGCGCCAGCGTGCACCGGTGGCCAGCACCACGGCGCGGGCCTTGAGCACCGCACCGCTAGCCAGATGCACTTCATGAATCTTGCCCGGGATCAGCGCTTCGGCACGTTGGGTGTCGATCACGTCGACGTCGTACGTCTTCACGTGCTGTTCGAGCGCCGTGGCGAATTTCGGCCCTTCGGTGTGCGTGACGGAGACGAAGTTCTCAATGGCCATCGTATCGAGTACCTGACCGCCGAAACGCTCGGCGACGACGCCCGTCGCAATGCCCTTGCGAGCGGCGTAAATCGCGGCCGCCGCACCTGCGGGGCCACCGCCCACGATCAGCATGTCGTAGACCGGCTTGTTTTCCAACGCTTTCGCTGCGCGCGCCGTCGCGCCCGTGTCGAGCTTCGCCAGCAGTTCCTTCACGCTGGTACGGCCTTGCGTGAACGATTCGCCGTTGAGGAACACCGTCGGCACAGCCATCACTTGACGCGCTTCCACTTCCTTCTGGAACAGCGCGCCGTCAATGGTGACCTGCTGGATACGCGGATTGATCAGCGCCATCACGTTCAGCGCCTGCACGACTTCCGGGCAGTTCTGGCACGACAGCGAAATATACGTCTCGAAGCGGAAGTCGCCGTCGAGTGCGCGAACCTGTTCGATGGTGTCATCGTCAAGCTTGAGCGGGTGACCGCCGACCTGCAGCAGTGCCAGCACCAGCGACGTGAACTCATGGCCCATCGGCAACCCGGCAAAGCGAATACGCGGAGCCTCACCCGGCGTGCCGATCGCGAACGACGGACGACGCTCGTCGGCATCGGTGCGTGCCACGACGGCGATCTTGTCCGACAGCGGGGCGATCTCTTCGACCAGCGCCTTCATTTCCGCGGCCTTGGGGCTATCGTCGAGCCACACGGCGATTTCGATGGGGCGCGTGACTTTCTGGAGGTACGTTTGCAACTGGGCTTTGAGGTTCGCGTCCAACATGGCTGTTTTTCCGTCTCGATAGGGTGAGCGAGGTCCACCGCGTCGGCCGGGGGCTGGCGCAGGTAAGCGTCGGGAATTCGGGGTTGGGTGCCGGCGCAGCGGGCTTTAGGGGGGGACCCGCGCGCCGGCAGGTGACGCCGCTGCGTGACACGAGCGGCGCTTGCTGCGGTACTACCGGTGAGACTCTGGGTGGTGCTTAGATCTTGCCGATCAGGTCGAGCGACGGGCTCAGCGTTTCAGCGCCCGGCGTCCACTTGGCGGGGCAGACTTCGCCCGGGTGAGCCGCGATGTACTGAGCCGCCTGCACCTTGCGCAGCAGTTCCTTGGCGTCGCGGCCAATGCCGTTGTCGTGGATTTCGCACAGCTTGATCTCGCCTTCCGGGTTGATCACGAACGTGCCACGCAGCGCCAGACCTTCTTCTTCGATCAGCACATCGAAGTTGCGCGAGATGGCCAACGTCGGGTCGGCCACCATCGGGTACTGGATCTTCTGGATCGTGTCCGACGTGTCGTGCCAGGCCTTGTGCGTGAAGTGGGTGTCGGTCGACACGCTGTAGATCTCTACGCCCAGCTTCTTGAATTCTTCGTAATGGTCGGCCAGATCGCCAAGTTCGGTCGGGCACACGAAGGTGAAGTCGGCCGGGTAGAACACCACCACCGACCACTTGCCCTTCAGGGTTTCGTCGGTCACGGTGATGAAGTCGCCGTTTTGGTAGGCGTTGGCTTTGAACGGCTTGATCTGGGTGTTGATGATCGGCATGTCGTAGTCTCTGGGACGGGGTGGAAAGTGTTGCTAGTATGCCGAATGCTATCGATTGATAGAAATTGATTATTGAAATCTATGCGATTAAGTCAGGCTATCGGGGCCGATAGCCTGGCTGCTATGACGACCGTCCCCGTCCGGACGGCCAAGGGATTCGGGCCCTGTCAGCGATTCGCGCCCTTCGGGTAACGCACGGCGCGCACCTTGCCGCTGGCGGCACCACCGCAGTAGAACGTGCCGTGGCCGTCGTACTCCAGCCCGCTCACGACCAGACCGTCCGGCATCTGGACACGCGCGAGGACTTCGCCGCTGACGGCATCGATCTGGCGCAGTTCGCTCTCGTCGTTCTCCCACGTGCCGTGCCACAGTTCGTCGTTCGCCCACGTCACGCCGGTCACAAAGCGGTCGGACTCGATGGTGCGCAGCACGCGTCCATCGCTCGGGTCGACTTGCAGAATGCGTCGGTTCCGATACTGTCCGACCCACAAGCTGCCCTCGGCCCACGTCAAACCGGAGTTACTACCGCGCTCTGACGGTGCAGGAATCGAATGCACCACGCGGCCGGTGGACGGTTCGATCTTGTCGATGCGCGACTCGGCGATCTGGTACAGATGCTTGCCGTCGAAGGCGGTGCCCGCGTCGCTCGGTGCATCGACGGTACGACGGACCTCGCCGTTCGCGGGGTCGAAGGCGACGAGCGTCTCACCTGTCGCCGCCCATACCTGCTGGCCATCGAAGGTCACGCCGTGGATGCGATCGATGCCAGGGAAAGGACCGTATTCGCTAATGATGTCGGCTGCGCTCACGGCGGCCGTGCGGAAGTTTCGTTGCGGTGTACTCGTCATGTCAGGCTCCGGTTGTTACGCCGCGTTCGGCGTGCAAGTCCACTCTAGCCAAACGACCATCCGGCAGGGAGTAACAAAATTGTCGTGAATTCGGTGAGCGGCGGTGCCATCCAGCGCCTCGCCCGCGCGAGGCCTACCGCACGCACGCGCCCTTCCGCTTCGAGTTCGCCAAGTGCGCGCTGGACGGAACGCTGGCTCGCGTTCAATGCGAGTGCGAGCGCCGACGTCGACCACGCTGCCCCGTCTGCCAGCAACGCGACGAGCGAGGCGCGCTCACCGTCGATGGGCGGTAGCAGGACGGCGACGGAAGGTCTGGCGATGTCAGGATCGGCGGGCGTCGTGATTCGCTCGGTCGTGTGAGTTCGCCGGTGAGCGTCGAGGGGGCGCAAGGCAAAGCCGCGCGGTGTTGCATCGATCTCGGCGATGCCTTTGAGCACAGCGCGCAAGCGTCCGATTTCGACACGCAGGCGCGCCCGATGCGTCTCGTCGGGACGACGCAGGCGGAACGCCTCGGCAATCAACGTCTCCCTGTCGATATCCCCCGGCCACGCACGCGCCAGATGTAGCGCGAGCGTGAACAACACCGGCCGTCTGGCCAGTGGACGCCACACATTGCCCGTCCCGATGCCTCGACGACAGGCGTCGACCACCAGGGTGTCCGAGTGCAGAAGCGTGGCCGCCTCCGAGAGCGACAGCATCTGCTCGCCATCGCGATGCCACCGTCTCGCCGCCAGACGCCCCATCGTTTCGCGAAGACTCCGGACTTCGGCACTGAGCGCCGGAACGTCGGCCGTCGCCGCCGCGGTCTGCGCTTGAGCGAGCGCGGCATGCGCGTCGGCGATGCGTAGCGTACGCAGAGCGAGTTCCGCCGTCGTCAATGCATGGACGGCCGTCAATCGTGCGGGGACGTGGGGCAACGGCGCATCTTGCAGGGCCAGTGCTGCGGCATCGAGTTTGCCCAGCAGCAACAGACGCCGCGCAACGATCAGCCGAGCGAGCATGGCGTTGGGGAAGTCGGCGCGTTCGGAAAGCAGTGATGCAGCGGCTTGTAGCGTCCGGTGGGTGCCACCGAGGTCTCGCATGGCGAGCGCGACCTCGGCATCCGCAACGACACACCGTGCACGGGCGACCGACTCATGCGTGCCGAAGCCACGCGCAGCGCGCTTGAGCAGATCCCGGGCGCGAGCGAAATCCCCAAGCTGCGCCATCGCAATCCCACGCAACGCAAGGGCTGGTGGGTCATCGCGAAGCGCCACACGACGCAGTGCGCCGAGCGGATCGCCCGACGCTAACGCGCGGGCCGAAGCGGCAATGAGGGAGTCCATCGCGGGATATTACCGCGCGCGACAGCGACGTCCGGGATCGGGTCCTGTAGAACGGTTGCACGACGGATGCAAAGCCTGAGACCCACTAACCGTTAAAATTGGGGTTTTCGTCCGGAATACGTCCATGTCTTTTGACTCGCTGGGTCTGATCGATCCGTTGCTGCGGAATTTGCAGGATCTCAACTACGAGACACCTACGCCGGTGCAGGCGAAGGCGATTCCTGCCGTCCTCGCGGGCAAGGACGTCATGGCGGCCGCGCAGACCGGCACGGGCAAGACCGCAGGTTTCGCGCTGCCGCTGTTGCAGCGCCTCGTGCAACTCGGACCGCAAGTGTCCAGCAACCGGGCACGCGTACTGGTGCTGGTGCCCACGCGTGAGCTGGCGGAGCAAGTGCTGCAAAGCTTCGTCGAGTACGGCAAGGGGCTTGGTTTGCGACTTCTCGCTGCCTACGGCGGTGTGAGTATCAATCCGCAAATGATGAAGTTGCGCAAGGGCGTGGATGTGCTTGTAGCGACGCCGGGTCGTCTGCTGGACCTGAATCGTCAGAACGCCGTGCAGTTCGATCAGGTGCAGACACTGGTGCTCGACGAAGCCGACCGCATGCTGGATCTCGGTTTTTCTCGCGAACTCAACGCGGTGTTCGCGGCGCTCCCGGCCCAGCGTCAGACGCTGCTGTTCTCCGCGACGTTCACCGACGACATTCGCGCGATGGCCGCGAACATTCTGCGCGAGCCGGTCGATATCAGCGTGAGTCCGCGCAATGCCACGGCCAGCAAGATCAAGCAGTGGGTCATCCCGGTGGACAAGCGCAACAAACCGGCGCTCTTCATGCATCTGGTCGCCGAGAACGACTGGAAGCATGCGCTGGTGTTCGTCAAGACGCGCAATGGCGTGGACTATCTGGCGGGCGTTCTGGATGAAGCGGGCTACTCGGTCGACACCATCCACGGCGACAAGCCGCAGCCAGCACGACTGCGCGCGCTGGAGCGTTTCAAGACGGGCGAAGTGCAGATGCTGGTGGCGACCGACGTCGCCGCGCGCGGACTGGACATCGACGACCTGCCGCTCGTCATCAACGTCGATCTGCCGATCGTGGCGCAAGACTACGTGCACCGCATCGGTCGCACCGGCCGCGCCGGGGCGAACGGCGTGGCAGTTTCGCTCGTGTGTGCCGACGAAGCGCCACAACTGGCCGCCATCGAAGCACTGATCCAGCAAACGCTGCGTCGCGAGGAGGAACCGGGGTTCGAAGCCGAACACCGTGTGCCGGAGACCAGCGCAACCGGACAGGTCATCAAGAAGCCGAAAAAACCGAAGAAGCCGAAGGTGCCGCAGACCGGCGTGGGCACGCAGCCCGCGTCTGGCAAGAAGCCGAACCCACAACACGGCGAGAAGCCACGCAAACCTGCGACACAGCGCCCTGCATCGACGAGCAACAGCCCGAAGCCCGCCAGCGGCAACCCGTTCAGTGGACAAAAGGCGCGCAGCAAGCCTGCGAAAGACTCCGTCGCGAATTTGCTCAAGCCTGCCGGTAAACCGGCGGGTGGTCGCGGTAAGCGATAGTCTCGAAACGCGAGCCCGCGCGCGTGTTATGACTGACGTCGTTATGAATCGCGCCGATTTTTTCAGCGACATCGCTTAACAATGTGTAGGTGGCATCGGGCGTCGTGTGCGACGGGGCCTCCTTGCGAGTATTCCGGTGCGCAATCCAGTCTCGATATTTCTTGATCTGCTTTACCCGTCCGATTTTCTCGGCGCCCACGTCCGGCTTGAATAGATCCAGAACCTCATCGAATCGCCAATACTCCACCTCACTCCTGAACTTCTCGGCGAGCCTCCTCGAATACGCTGAGGGATAGCCTGAAGTCAATCGCTCGTGAGCCGTCTGCAAATGTTCGACAACGTACCTTTCGAACGCAACAAACAACGCGAACACGGCAAGCTCGCACGCTTGTTGTTCGGCACTCTCCAATGCCGTCGTCGCGTCGTTCGGCTTTGAGGCTCCCAGTTCGGTGCGCCCAACGGGACGCCCATTCCGTCGTCGGGCAGCTCGCTTCGCTACGTTAAGCGTCTCATGCGACACGAGGTAAGCCTGGTAAACCGCTTGAAGAGAGTTGTCACAGGTCATAGTCGGATACGTCGGTGACTAGATCAATGAACAGATCTTCATCGACGCGCACTGCGCGGCGCACGTTCGATTCAAGCCAGTACCACCCATCCTCTTTAACGCCCCGTACCAACCGTGCAGTCGACGCGCGATCCGGATGATGCGTAACGATCGTTGCACACTTGGGCGCCAGGATTTCCTCACTGACGAACAACAGGTAGCGAGATCCCAACCACCCTACGATGTCCACACGACCGTCGGCACCAATGATGTCCTTCCCTATCGGGACAAGCTTTGCCAGCAACGTGCCGTCTTTGAAAATGTGTAGAGCCGTGACCTCATACTTGCCGTCGTCCTGATCTTCCACGGTGTGGGGCCTGCTCTCGACCTGAAGCTCATGCTTAAGACACCATGCCCTGGCATCGCTAAGCAAGGTGCCGACGCGATTGAGATATTGCTCGCGCAGTGAAATTTCTACCTGATGTGAATCGCTCATTCCGAAGCTCCTTATGTATGACCATCGCGGCGGCAACTGCGCGGCGCGCCGCGATGTCAGCGATGAAGAAGTCGGAAGCGTAAGGGAAGTAAGAAAGCGTGCGACGACGGCTTTGCGTTTGAAGAATGCGTCGACGCGGCTACGGCCGGAAACTACGGCCCGTAGACCGCACAGTGGCACTTGATCCGAGCGACATAGTTGAGACGAAAATCGGAAATTGCTGGGCTTTTCACAAAGCCCTACGCAATTTACTCAATACCCCGTCACCACCGCGAACGCAAGCGCGCCGCCCGAAAGCAACAGCAGCACCAGAAACAGCGGCAGGATGAACTTGATCCACTGGCCGAACCCCACGCGCGCTGTGGCGAGATACGCGAGCAGCATGCCGGAGGTCGGAGTAATCATGTTCGTCAGTCCGCCGCCGAGCAGGAACGCCAGCACCGACGTCTGCGGACTGACGCCCGAGAGCTGCGCAATCGGTCCGATGATCGGCATGCTCACCGCCGCCTTGCCCGACACCGACGGAATAAAGACGTC
Organism: Pandoraea sp. NPDC090278; assembly: GCF_044772185.1. Lineage (NCBI taxonomy): Bacteria > Pseudomonadati > Pseudomonadota > Betaproteobacteria > Burkholderiales > Burkholderiaceae > Pandoraea > Pandoraea sp. NPDC090278. The sequence continues at coordinate 550,692 of NZ_JBIVYJ010000005.1, forward strand.
CAGCGCCATCTGCACTCCCATCAGCCCGTTCGCCACCGCGACCGCCGACTGTCCGCGCACCGTGCGCGTGAAGTCGTTGATCAGCGTATCGAGCACATAGCTGCCATGCAGAATGATCTCGACGGACGCCGCGAGACCGATCAGCAACCCGGCGAGCATCATGCCCTTGAGTCCCTCGACGAACGCATCCGCCGCCGTGCGCGAATCGAGACGACCGACAACGGCCGTCACAAGACTCGTCAGCACGTAAAAGGCCGACAACTCCAGATTGCCCCACTTCAGTTCGCGCGTGCCGTAGACGAGCATCGCAGCCGCCACAGCCAGCACAAGCAACGTCGCCTTGTGACGCCCCGACAACCGCGCGTGCAGATGCGCCACCGTCGCCATCTGTGCGCGCGCCTCGCTCAAGCGGTATTCACTGCGATACACGTGCCACAGGAAGTATGCGATGCCCAGCGCCAGAAACACCACAAACACCGCAATACGCAAACCGATCCCGGAAAACAGCGGCAAGCCGACGAGCGGCTGCGCCACGGCCAGTGCCAGCGGGTTCGTCACCGACGCGATGTAACCGATCTTTGCCGCAATCGCCACCAGCGCGACGGCAAACAGATTCGACAGTCCAAGTCGGCGCGTGAGCACCATCACCATCGGAATGACGACGAGATACTCGGAGATGAAGCCGAGCAGCGTGCTGCCCAGCGCGATCAGCACCATCAGTAGCGGTGCGAGCACATACATGTTGCCTGACGTGAGTTGCAGCAGCCGGTCGATACCTGCGTCGATGGCCCCTGTCTTGCGCATCACACCGAACATGCCGCCCACGAACATCACCATGAAAATGAGCGGCGCGTTCTTCACCAGCCCTTGCGGCACCGAAAGAAACGCGGAGACGACGTTCGCCGGCTGTGCCTGCTCAGGCGTGCTGTGCGTGGCTTTGGGTGCGATCAGCATGCCGATGTCGTGCGTCTTCGGCACCACCTCGTACGTGCCCGGCACCACGAGCTTGCCGTCGCGCTCGAAGCGTCCGGCATCGACCCACCACGTCATCGCCACGGCCATCACGAGCACCCACAGCATCATGATGACGGGATGCAACATCTTGCCGTGCGGCTTCTCGGTATGCCCCGCGGGCGGGTCCGGCAATTCGGATTGCTGGGATGCGGGGTGCCCGTCGACGGGCGTCGGCGCGAGTGCTGTCATGTCTGTCCTGCCTGTTGTCTCTTGTTGTATTCGTGAAATGACGTCGCACCGCGCCTGAGGCGGCCGACTACGCCACCTTGTTGGCTTGCGCTTCGAACGAGGCCTGTGCGGCAGCGCCGCCCGTGTAACCCAGTTCTGCGGAGATCTGGCGGCTGCACGCTTGCAGACGCTCCAGATAGTCCGGGATCTCGATACGGCTGATGCGCGCTTCCGGCCCCGAAATCGAGAGGGCTGCCACGACCTCGCCCGACACGTCGCGCACCGGCACCGCAATGGCGACAGCACCACTCGTGACTTCTCCCGCACTCATCGCATACCCCTTGCGCGTAACGGCGGCGAGTTCGTCCGCAAACGCCATCGCGTCGGCTGCGACCGGCACGTGCTTCATCCGTGCAAAAAACTCGTTGCGAATGGCGTCCTGCGAAAACGCGAGCAGCAATTTGCCCGACGCCCCCGAACTGAGCGGACGACGGTTTCCGACCGAGCCGACCGAGCGCACCTGATGCGTGGTCTCACAACGTGCGACGCACACCGTTTCCAGCCCTTCGGGCACGCGCAGCACGACGGTCTCGTTGATCGCCTGATTGAGCGTCAACATGTGCTTCTGCGCCGCGCGTACAAGAATGTTCTGCTGCGACGCGGCCACCCCGATCACGAACGCCTGCGGACCGAGCGCGTAGGTCGTCGTGCGCTCGTCCTGCAACACGAAGCGGTTGTGCTCCAGCGTGCACAACATGCGATAGGTGCGCGACTTGTTGATGCCCAGACGGTTGGACAACTCGGTCACGCCCAGCCCCGGATGCTCCGCAACGAGCGAGAGCAGTTTCAGGGCGCTGTCGACGGAATCGACGATGTAGTTCATGGGATTTCCTTCGGGCTTGACTGCGAGCGGACCCACCGGGCGAGCGCAGCCGTGAACGTTTCCAGATGGCGCCCGAGCGTATCAAATCCTGCGTGCTTCACAAAGCGCGCCTCGTCCATGTACAACGCGCGGTTGATTTCAATTTGCAAGCTCGAACGGCGACGGGCCGGATCGCTCACCGCCGTGAGCAGATCGCCGCCCTGATACGGCGTATTGACCTGAACCCGATAGCCCAGTTCGCGCAGCTGGTCGGCGACCCACTGCGTGAACACCGGATCGGATGTCGTGCCCAGCCGGTCGCTCACGACCATGTCGGGACGCGCCGCACCGTCGTCCACATTCATGGCGTTGCCACGCGACTTCATCGAATGACAGTCGACGTGCCACAACGCGCCGTGACGCGCATAGGCGTCCTGAGCCGCATCGATCAGCGCCTGACGGTACGGCAGGTAATACGCGTCGATACGATGACGCACCTCGGCCACCGTCAGCTTCCGGTCGTACATCGGCATGCCCGGCAGGGCATAGCGGCGCAGCAGCCCCATGCCGCGCGCCGAGTACTTCTCCGGCGCGATCGGACCGGGCCAGGGTGCATCGAGCATGTCGGTGTCGATGTCGGTCACGGCGCGATTCGCGTCGATGTACATGCGCGGGAAGTTCGCGGCGATCAACGTGCCGCCGTGGCGCGGCACACACGCCCAAAGCTGGTCGACGAAGGCGTCCCAGCCGGTAAGGAGCGCCTCATGCGGCACCGACGTGTGGAAGTCGTCCGGCATGCCAACGCCGCTATGCGGCGAGTCGAACACGATCGGCAGGCATACGTCGGACGCGCCCGCAGCCGGACGCGTGACGACGCACGCTTCGCTACGCGACACGCAAATGTCTGCCGACGAAACCGTGGTGAGGTTCGCGACTTCGGCCTTGTTGTTTTCTTGCGTCACCATCAAAAATTTTTTCCGCGTTCCCACGACCGCTGACCGGTCGAAATCGCTACCCATCGAAGCTCACAAATCCCTGTTGTTTTATTTGTTAAAACAACGTATTAAAAATTAAACCTCAAAAATTTGAGGCGGTCAATTGAGGAATCTGTCATCGACGCAGGAGATGACCAATACCTCACCCGCCATCACAGCGAAAGCCAATGCCATCAAGCATGTTTTAGTGATTGAAATACAAAAATCGGCAATCCCCTCTCCTCCCATCCGCTCGATTTTTTTCTCGATGGTTGACGTTTCAGAAGCATCGACTCGATAATTTTCAAAACATTGTTTTAATTATTAAAACATTTGTAACAAACCGAATTTCACACAAACACCCGGAGGGGGGATATGAAGCACAAGGCCTGGCCAATCGCTCGCGTGGCCGTCATGGGGATGGGAATGGCACTGACGGGGCTCAGCACATCGGCGCTCGCGCAATCCAACGTCACGCTTTACGGCCTGATCGACAGTGGGGTGACCTACGTCAGCAAAGTCGCAGGACCGACGGGGACTGCCACGGGCAGCCGGTTCAGCGTAGACAGCGGCGATCTCCAGCAATCGCGCTGGGGCATGAAGGGGACGGAAGATCTCGGCGGCGGCTTGAAGGCGCTGTTCATTCTTGAGGGCGGCTTCTCGGTGGCCAACGGCACGTCCGGTCAGGGCAATCTGCCGCTCGGACGCACGTCCGTCGTCGGCCTGTCCAGCCCGTACGGGACGGTGCAGATCGGCCGTCGCAAGGATTACATCGACGAGATCGCCACCTGGTATTCGAGCGTCTACAACTTCGGCGTCTTCATCAACGGCGTTCACGACAACAACCTCGACCGCGTGGGTGGCAATCGCGCCAACAACTCGATCCGTTACGACACGCCGGACTTCCGCGGGCTCACGGCCAACGTGACGTACGGCTTCGGCGGCACCGCCGGGTCGATGGCCACGGGCCAATCGCTGGGCTTCGGCGCGAACTACAAGTACGGTGGTTTCGGTGTGGGCTTCGGCTACTGGCAGTCACGTCTGGGCACAGGCACGGCGAGCACGAACACGTCGAGCGATGTGGGCGCGTCATCCGGTGCAGGCTGCGATCCGGCCTATGGCAATGCAGGCGCAGTGTGTATCCGCACGTGGATGGTCGGTACGAGCTACAAGTGGGATAAGGCGCGCGTCTACGCGTCGTGGTCGCGCACGTTGCAGCCGCTCGCACGCTTCGGCGGCACCGCTGCCCCGTTCGCCACGACGTTCACCAGCACCGCAAGCAGTGGCGCATTCGCGGCCGCCGGGTCGAACAACAACGCGACGAACGTTTTCGACGTGGGTGTGAACTACTGGGTACTGCCGAATCTTGAGCTGATCGGCGCAGTGCTGCACTCGCGCTATTCGTTCGTCGGCGCACCGGCGACGGGTCGTCTGCTTCAGTTCAACGTTGGCCTGGACTACTTCCTGTCCAAACGCACCGACATCTACACGTACTTCGCCAACTTGCGCGCGACGGACATGTACAACCCGGGCATCACGGGTGGCGCACCGGGACGCGACGCGACCCAGAACGCCATGACCATCGGCATGCGTCATACGTTCTGACACGGTCGTGATGAAAGGTAGGAAAGCGCAGGAAAGCCGCACCCTGCAACGGGGTGCGGCGGTGCATTACCGGACATCAGCGGGGAGGCGACTCCCCGTCGTCCCGGCAATCGCTTCCGGAACAGCGTGACGGCGCACCGCGCGCATGCGCGGCATGTCCGGACGACGTGCCCTGACGTCCGAAGCCGATCTGCTGAAAAACACCGCCACCGATCTCGAATCCGGTGGCGTAGTGATAAGCGGCAACGGTCGAACCAAGTGCCACCGACAGCAACAACAACGTACCCGTACGCCAGCGGCGTCGGACCGTGGAAGCCATGTCTCCTCCCTGTCAGAGGTCGGCCCGCTCGGAAGACGTCTGTCGCCGGTTCCCGGTGAACAGCACTCCGGCACTGCTACGTCTTGGCGGGGATCGAGTTTCCAGTTACTACTGAGTCTCGTTTTTTCGCGATTCTGCACGTATCGGCCGCGAATTGTCACCCCGGCTATCCCTAAGCCCAAGCATATATATCGTGATGTGATATATTTTTTGGTTTTCGGACACATCCCATTTCCCTAACGGCCGACTTATGACTGCATCGACTCCGCCGAACGCACCGATCACAGGCGACGCGCTGACCAAGAGCGACTTCGAAGCGCTCTCCGAGTTTCGCTATCGCCTGCGCCGCTTCCTCAATTTCAGCGAGACGGCGGCACGCGAAGGGGGCATCACGCCCCAGCAGTACCTGTTGCTGCTGCACGTCAAAGGTATCCCGGGACGCGAGTGGGCGTCCATCAGTGAATTGGCGGAGCGCCTTCAAGCGGTTCACCACAGCGTGGTGGCCCTCGTCGCCCAATGCGAAAAGGCCGGGCTCGTGACCCGCCGCCAGAACGAGAGCGACCGGCGCGTGGTCGAGGTGCATCTCTCGTCGGCCGGCGAAGCCTGTCTCGCGAATCTGGCCGCGCAGCACCGCAACGAATTGAGCACGTTTGCGGACATCTTCCACATTCGTGGCGTTCATCTGTAATCCCCGAGACTGTCATGGCATCCGCTTCTCAACCGGCTTCTCAACCTGCTTCGACGCACGCGTCGAACGCGCATCACTCACCGCTCGCGCCCATGGCCTTGCCGGAACACGCCCGCGACTTCGCGCGTGCGCCCGGGCTGCCGCGTCTCATCGCGCTGGCCGCCGTGATCGGCTTCTGCGGCGTGCCCGCTGCCTGGTTGCTGCTGAACCTGATTCAGGGCTTCACCAACCTCTTCTTCTATCAGACGCTCTCGTTCGCCCCGCACTCGCCTGCGGGCAACACGCTCGGTGCCATGGTCATCGTGCTGCCGGTCATCGGCGGTCTGATCGTGGGCGCGATGGCGCGCTTCGGCAGCGACAAGATTCGCGGCCACGGCATTCCGGAAGCGATCGAAGCGATTCTCTTCGGCAAGAGCAAGATGTCGCCGCGCGTGGCCGTGCTCAAACCACTGTCGTCCGGCATCGTGATCGGCAGCGGCGGACCGTTCGGCGCGGAAGGTCCGATCATCATGACGGGCGGGGCCATCGGCTCGCTCATCGCGCAGTACTTCCACCTGAGCGCCGCCGAACGCAAGACACTGCTCGTGGCTGGTGCCACTGCGGGCATGACGGCCGTGTTCGGCACGCCGGTCGCCGCCGTGCTGCTGGCTGTCGAACTGTTGTTGTTCGAATGGCGTCCGCGCAGTCTGCTGCCGGTGATCGTGGCGTGTGCGGTGGCCGGTTTTGCGCGTCCGTTGCTGCTCGAAGCCGGACCGCTCTTCCCGATGACGACGCCCGCCGTCGCGCCGATTGCACTGGTGTCGTGCGTGATCGCGGGCGTGTGCGCGGGGCTGCTGTCGGCCGGAATGTCGCGCGCGCTTTACGCCATCGAAGACGCCTTCCACAAGCTCCCCGTGCACTGGATGTGGTGGCCTGCCATTGGCGGCCTCGCCGTGGGTATCGGCGGCTACCTCGAACCGCGCGCGCTGGGTGTCGGTTATGACGTGATCGCCGACCTGCTCGCCGGTCACTTCACGCTGCATGCAGCAGCGGCGCTGCTGCTCGTCAAGGCGTTGATCTGGGCGATTGCGCTCGGCTCGTGCACCTCCGGCGGCGTGCTCGCCCCGCTGCTAATGATCGGTGCCGGTCTCGGGACATTGCTCGCACCGATTCTGCCCGGTGGCGACATCACCTTGTGGGCGCTCGTGTGTATGGCCGCCACCCTCGCGGGCGTGCTCGGTGCCCCGCTCACGGCCATCGTCTTCGCATTGGGACTCACGCACGATGTCAATGCGCTGCTGCCGTTGTTGCTCACTTGTGGCGTGTCGTACGGCGTGACGATCTGGATCATGCCGCGCTCGATCATGACGGAGAAGATTGCGCGGCGCGGACGTCACATTCACCGCGAGTACGGCGTCGATCCGCTGGAACGTCTTCACGTCGGCGAGTTGATGACCCGCGAGCCGGAAGCGCTTGTCGCCGACATGACCATCGACGAAGCGGCGCAACGCGCCTTTGGGGCAACGCAACGTCACCGCGCTTATCCTGTGATCGACGCCACGCGCGCCGTGCTCGGCATGGTCGACCGTCAGGCGCTCACCCGGGCGCAGGAACAAGGTCTGCAAACGCTGGGCCAGCTATACGGCGTGAATCCGCCGCTCGTCGCCCTGCCGTCAGAAACCGGACGCATCGTGTCGGCCCGCTTCGCGGCGCACCATCTGGAGCGTCTGCCGGTGGTGAGCGACGCCACCTCGCGCAAGCTCATCGGCATCATCAGCCGTAGCGACCTCGTCAAACCGGCCGAACACTGGCGCTCGGAAGAGGAAGTGCGCGAGCGCATGCTGCACCTCGGACGCAAACGTCGCTGAGGGTCAGCGCTCGCATGCGTCATGAGCCGGGCGCGCGTCAGCACCATTGACGCGCGCCCGGCCGTTGATCCACCATCGGGGCTTCCTCCCACCGAATGCGCACCGGCGCGTGCGCCTCGACCCGATGGCGACGACCCGATCCTCCAAAGCTTCGTCCTCCGCAACAACGCCGCCCAAAGCTTCCGACACACGTATTCGCATCGGCGTCGGCGGCTGGAACTTCGCGCCGTGGCAAGGCACGTTCTATCCCGAGAAGTGGCCCAAGCGACGTGAGCTCGAATACGCGAGCCGTCACCTCACGTCCATCGAAATCAACAGCACCTTCTACGGCTCGCAAAAGCCTGCGACTTTCCGCAATTGGTTCGACGAAACGCCGGACGATTTCGTGTTCTCGGTCAAGGCGTCGCGCTACGCCACGCACCGGCGCGTGCTGGGCGAAGCCGGTGAATCCGTCGCGCGGTTTTTCGACAGCGGTGTGTTGGAACTCGGCAAGAAGCTCGGCCCGGTGAACTGGCAATTCGCGCCGACGAAACAGTTCGACGCCGAAGACTTCGAGCACTTTCTGAGTCTATTGCCGACGTCCGCGAACGGACACACGATTCGCCACGCCCTTGAAGTACGACACGAGACTTTTGCCGTGCCCGAGTTCGTCGCACTCGCGCGCAAGTACAAGTTGGCCATCGTGCTCGCCGGAGACGCCAAGTTTCCGTGTATTGCTGACGTCACCGCCCCCTTCGTCTATGCACGACTCATGGGCACCGAGGAACGCTACAAACTCGGCTACGCGCCCAAAGCCATGACGCAATGGCTAGACCGCGCGACCACGTTCGCGAACGGCGGCGTTCCCGACGATCTCGATGCGGTGACCAAAGCCCCGCCGAAGGCCAAGCATCGCGACGTCTTTCTGTATGTCATCAGCGGCTTCAAGGAACGCAACCCGGCTGCTGCAATGACGATGATCGAGACACTCGCCAAGCGAAAATAAAACGCCCATAAAAAACGCGGCGCTCAAGGCGCCGCGTCGGTACATCTACTGCTACGGTCAATCGTTTAGCCGCATAGACGTCGCACGTCAGTGCATCGCGGCCGAATTACGTGCCTCGCTCGCGCTCTGCGCCGGGCGGTTGCCGCTCGAACGCTCCCATGCGTTCTTGGCGAGCAACGCGACGGTCGCGATCACCGCCGGAATTGCCAGCAGCGAGAACGTGGCCGAAAAGCCGAGGTGACGACGCACCAGTTCGGCACCGAGCAGTGCACCGGCAATGCCGCCGAAGCGGCCGATGCCAAGCATCCAGGCCACGCCGGTCGCACGACCGTTCGTCGGATAGAACATCGCCGCCAGCGACGGCATGGACGATTGCGCGCCGTTCATCGCCGTGCCCGCAAGGAAGATCAGCGTCACCAGCATGCCGATGTTGCCGATCGCCTGTCCGACGGCATAGACCAGCACAGCCGTCAGCGCGTAGCCCACGGCCACGACCTTCTGTGCGTTGAACTTGTCCATCAGCCAGCCCGACAGAATCGTGCCGATGCCACCTCCGAGCGGGAACAGTGCCGTGATCAGCGCAGCGCGCTCGATCGTGAAGCCCGCGTCCTTGAACAGAATCGGCATCCAGCTCGTGAGCAGATAGAAGATCACCAGGCCCATGAAGTAGGTGACCCACAGCATCAGCGAGCCGAAACCGTATTGCTTGGACAGCACCACCCCCATCGCCGACCCGGCACGCTTCGGTGCGGCTTCCACGACGGTGAATGCGCCAACGTCATCGAGCGATTCGCCCGAGATGCGCGACAGAATGCGACGCACACGCTCCACCGGCTTCTGCTTGACCACAAGAAACTTCACCGACTCCGGCAGGCAGACGATCAGCAGCACCGACAGCACCAGCGGCAGTACGCCACCGAGCACCAGCACGCTATGCCAGCCGAAGTGCGGAATCAGCCACGAGGCGACGAACCCGCCGACCGATGCGCCCAGCGGAAAACCGCAGAACATGGTGTTGACGATCACTGCACGGCGCGCCTCCGGCGCGTACTCAGAAATTAACGTCACTGCGTTGGGCATGGCCGCGCCCAGACCAAGGCCCGTGAGAAAACGCAGCACAGTCAGCGTCTGGAGATCCTGCGCGAACGCCGTCGCGAGACTGGCGATGCCGAAGAACACCACCGACAGCACGAGCATCGTCTTGCGACCGACCTTGTCGGCGAGCGGCCCGGCGAAGATCGCGCCACCCGCCAGACCGAAGAGCGCCGCCGAGAGTACCGGGCCGAGCGAGCCCTTGTCGATGTGCCATTGCTGCACCAGCGACGGCGCGATGTAACCGATGGCCGCCGTGTCGAATCCGTCGATGGCCACGATGAAGAAACACAGGATCAGCACCAGCCACTGATAGCCGGAAAATCGCTGTGCGTTGATGTAGGCGGGCACGTCCACCGTGCGCGGTTGATTCATGACGCTGTCTCCTCGGGGCGATGCCGCCCCGTTGTTCATTCCATTATTTTTTTGAAATCGTCGCCGCCGACGCGCACCCAAGTGTCGGGGGGTGGTGCACGTGTGAGAGTCCGGCCCGATAGCTGCCCGCCGTCTTGATGCGGCATTGCAGCGAAGCGGATTTCTGCCGCTAATGTACGTCCTTACCTTGCCTGTCGAAATGATCTTTCGTCAAGCCATCCATAACTGCCCGTTATGGATGGCTTGACGCCCGTAACGCTCAGGCCAGCGGCAGCCCGACGTAATTCTCCGCCAGCATGAGCGACGCCGCGCGCGAGCTGACCACGTACTCCAGCTCCGAGCGCTGCATCTGCTGTTCGAACGGTGTCGCATCGTCGATCCGATGCAGCATGCGCGTCATCCAGTACGAGAAATGCTCTGCGCGCCAAATGCGCTTGAGCGCCGCCTCCGAATAGCCCTGCAACGCGGTTTCACTGTCGCGATGAAAGAAGTCGTCGAGCGCACGCGCGAGACGCCACACGTCCGCCACCGCCAGATTCATGCCCTTCGCACCGGTCGGCGGCACGATGTGCGCGGCGTCGCCCGCCAGGAACAGACGCCCGTACTGCATCGGCGTCGCCACGAAGCTGCGCATCGCGACCACGTTCTTCTGGAAGATCGGTCCTTCCTTGAGACGCCAGCCGTCGTCGCTCTCGGTACGCGCATGCAGTTCTTCCCAAATGCGCGCGTCGCTCCACTCCTCGGCGCGCTCATTCGGATCGCACTGGAAGTACATGCGCTGCACCGTGGGCGAGCGGGTACTGATCAGCGCGAAGCCACGTTCGTGCGCGGCATAAATCAGTTCGTCAGACGAAGGCGGGGCCTCGACCAGCACGCCGAACCAACCGAACGGATACACGCGCTGGTACTCCTTGCGCACCGACGCAGGCATGGCCGGGCGGCAGACGCCGTGGAAGCCGTCGCAACCTGCGATGAAGTCGCACGTCAGTCGACGCGGCTGACCATCAACCGTGAATTGCACACTCGGTTGCGTGCTATCGATGTCGTGCACCGAGACGTCGGACACATCGAACAGAATCTCCCCTTGCGCCGCTTCACGTGCAGCGATCAGATCCTTGATGACTTCGTGCTGTGCATAAACGGTGATCGCGCGGCCGGTCAGCTCCGTGAGCGGGATACGGTGACGCTGCCCGCCGAACGCCAGCTCGACACCGTGATGCACTGCACCTTCGCGACGCATGCGCTCGCCCACGCCGGTCTCGTTCAGGATATCCATCGTGCCCTGCTCCAGCACACCGGCACGAATGGTCGATTCGACCGCGGCACGCGAGCGCGATTCGAGCACGATGGACTCGATGCCTTGCAGATGCAGCAGATGGGACAGCAGTAGACCGGCAGGACCGGCACCGACGATGACGACAGGGTAATGGGTGCGCATGAGTTGTCTCCTTTCATTGTACCGCCCGCGTCCGGCACACCTGCGCCAGACATCTCGTGACAGGAAAACTGCATGTCGGCGGATTGCATTTCTTGGATGCTTCACGCCAACCGCCCCAACTTAGGACTGCGCGTAAACGAGCATGTCCGAAGTCATTTTGATGCCTTGTCACGAGGGGCGAATGCGTCATATCTTATGGAGCGCGCACGTCGCGTTGAATGGATGAATCGACGACTTTCTTGTACTTTTTCGACAACTTCGACCAAGGGAAAACCAGTATGTCAGGCGCGTCATCCCGGCTGCGCGCGGCGCGCGAGACGATTCCAGAATTCTCCTTGTACGGCGAGTTGACCGAAACCGACAGCGGCGACTTCGTCCATATCGAATGGATCGAGACACGCAGCCGCCTTTACGACTGGCATATCGATACGCATCGCCATCTGGGGTTGTTTCAGGTGCTCGCGATTTTCGAGGGCACGGTGGAAGCCAACGTCGACGACGCGACGTGGGAAGTCGAGGGCCCGGCCGTGATCACGGTGCACCCGTCGGCCGTGCACAACTTCCGCTTCTCGCGCGGGGCGCATGGCTTCGTGCTCACGATGGCGCAAAGCGTGCCGTTCGATGCCGCCATCGGGGCGGATGCCGACATGGCGTCGCTGCTGCGAAAGCCGTGGCTATTCCCGCTGGCCGATGCCCCTCAGACACGCGACCGTCTCTACACGCTGCTGGGCCTCGTCATGGATGAGTTCTCGCGCCCGCAACTGGGGCACGCGGAGATGGTCGGATGGCTCACGCGCAGCGTGCTGTTGTTGCTCGCCCGTCTGCATGCGCATCACGATTCGGCCACGCGCACAGGACGTACCGAACTGGATCTGTTCGCGCGCTTTCGCGCGTTGGTGGAGGCGCATTACACCGAAGCGTGGGCCGTCCCGGCGTATGCGGAACGGCTGCATGTGACGGAGAGCAAGCTCAATCGTCTGTGTCGACGCATCTCGGGCAAATCGGCCTTCGATCTGGTGCAGGACCGCTTGATGCTGGAGGCGCGGCGCAAGCTGATCTACATCCCCGCGCCCGTCTCACACGTCGCCTACGAATTGGGGTTTCAGGACCCCGCCTACTTCTGCCGCGTATTCAAGCGGCATGTCGGCGTCACGCCGTCAGCCTTCCGGCGAACGGCGCAACACGCGCATCTGGGCGACGACGCCGATCTTGCGGCGGAGCTCGTCGCTGCCATCACCGAATAATCATCCGCGCAGGAAGGTCAGCAGCGCCTCTGTCACCGCCGGTGCACACTCGATGTTCGAGAGGTGTGCGCCCGGCACGATGACCTGCTTCGCGCCCGGAATGCGCTCGACCATCGCCGTGGACATCGCAGGCGGCGTCGCCAGATCGCCCGAGCCGGTAATGACCAGCGTCGGCGCAGTGATCGCAGCGATCTCGTCCAGCTGATTCATGTCGCGCACCGCCGCGCAAGCGGCCGCGTACCCGGCGGGTGCGAGCGAGCGGAACATCGCCTTCATGCGCTCGACGGTCGAGCTCTCGCGCTCGGCGAACTCGGGCGTGAACCAGCGCGAGACCACGGCGTCTGTCACAGCGTTCATGCCGTCGGCCTGCACGGCGCGAATGCGGCCGTTCCAAACGTCTTCCGCACCGATGTGCGCCGACGAACAGACGATGGCGAGACGATTCAGACGCTGCGGTGTGTGAATGCCCAGCCACATGCCCGTCATGCCGCCCATCGACACGCCCGCGAGGCTCGCGCGTTCGATGTCCAGGACATCGAGCAAGGCCACGACATCACGCCCCAACTGGTCGATGACGTACGGTCCCGGCGTGACGGACGAACCGCCATGCCCGCGCGTGTCGTAGCGAATCACACGGAACTCGCGCGCGAGCGCGGGCACTTGCGGCGCCCACATGTCGAGCGTCGTGCCCAGCGAGTTGGACAACACCAGTGCAGGCGCATGGTCATCGCCATCGATGGCGATGCGCAACTGGGCATCACCCACGTCGATCAGACGTTCTACCGTCATTTGCTTCGTCTCCTCAGGCGGTCTTGTCGTCACCCACGTCGGGCACGCGCGTGGTCGATCCCGGGTCAGCGGTTTCCATCTCCGCGAAGACCTTCTCGGCATCGTGAATCGCCTGATTGGCGGCGGGCAGTCCGGCGTACAGCGCGGCGTGCATGAACAGTTCCTTCATCTCCTCGCGCGTCACGCCGTTGTTGAACGCCGCGCGCACATGCATGCGGAATTCGTCGCCGCGATTGAGCGCGATGAGCAGCGACAGCGTGATCATGCTGCGCATGTGGCGCGTCAGGCCCGGACGCGTCCAGATATCACCCCAGGCGAAGCGCGTGATGAAGTCCTGAAAGTCGTCGTTGAAGTCGTTGCGGCGCGTGAGCGTGCGGTCAACGTGCGCGTCGCCGAGCACACCGCGTCGCACTTGCATGCCGTTGTCGTAGCGTTCCTGATCGTTCATTTGGATGTCCTGACTTGTTGAGTCGACGGCACCGCCGCATCTGCGAGCGCAAGTACCTGACTCACGAACGTATCGGCAGCGCCAAGGTAATGTTGCGGGTCCGTCAGACGTTCTAGGGCTTCGGCAGACAGCACGCGGGTGATCTCGGTGTCTTCACGCAGGACGTCGAGCAGATGCCGCTGTTGCGCGAGCGCGTCGCGGCAGCGTGCTTCCACGCGACGATGCGCTTCGAGACGTCCCATCGATTCGCCCAGAGCCATCGTCACGGCTTCGGCCATGATGAGCCCATGTGTGACGTCGAGATTGGCGCGCATGCGGTCCGTATCGACGGTCCAGTCATTCACGAGCGTGCGCGCCGTCGCCAGCGCACCGCCGCATAACATGAGCAGCTCGGGCAGCGTTTCCCACTCGGCGTGCCAGGTGCCTAGTCCGCGCTCGTGGTCCTGCTGCATGGCCGAGAACAACGTCGCGACAAGTTGCGGCGTGCGCGCGGCAGCCGCGAGGATGGCCGCGCAACCGACCGGATTGCGCTTGTGCGGCATGGTGGACGAACCGCCACGTCCCGCGCCGGAGGCTTCGGCGATCTCGCCGACTTCCGTTTGGGTCAGCAGCGCCGTGTCGCGTGCGAACTTGCCAAGCGAGCCGGTCAGCGTTGCCGCCCAGCTACCCACCCGCACGATGCGATCGCGCTGGCCGTGCCACGGCGTCGCGCCTTCGGACAGGCCGAGATGACGTGCAAGCGCCGCCGCGACGGCCGGACCTTGCGTGCCAAGCGACGCCAGCGTGCCCGCCGCGCCACCGAACTGCACGCAGAGCACCTGTTCGCGCACGCTGGCGAGGTCGGCGCGCGCGCGCACCAAAGCGTCGAGCGTACCGGCAAGCTTCAGTCCGAAGGTGATCGGCAACGCGTGCTGAAGCCACGTGCGGCCGATCATGACCGTCGCACGATGTTGCCGGACGTGCTCGGCGAGGGTAGCGATCAGCGCGTCGAGATCCGCACCGAGGTCGTCGAGCGCACCGCACACTTGCAGGATGAGACCGGTATCGATGGCGTCCTGACTGGTCGCGCCCCAGTGAACGAAGCGGGCGGCATCGGCGTCATGCGTCTTCACGCGCGCCGTCAGTTGCTTGACCAGCGGAATGGCGAGGTTGCCCGCGCAGGCGGCGGCGTCGCGCAAGGCCATCCAATCGAGATCGCCCGCACGGGCGGCCGCAGTGATCGGGGCGACGGCGGCGGCCGGGATCAGGCCGACTTCGGCTTCGGCGGCAGCGAGCGCCACTTCGAAGTCGAGCATGCCCTGCAATGTGGCGTCGCGGGAGAATCGCGCCGACACGGCAGCGCCGCGCAGTAGAGAGTCAAGCAGTTCCGTCATCAGAGAATTCGATGCGTTGCAACAATGCAGATACGGCCACGGGCTGCCGGCATTCGCATGCCAGCAGCCCGAAGCCGCGCCAGATTCAGCGTGACATGACAGACGTCAGAGTTCGAGGAACACCGTCTCCTCGTCGCCCTGCATGCGAATGTCGAACCGGTACGACACACGCCCGCCGTTCACCTCACGGCGTGCAATCAGCGTGTGACGGCGCTCGGCTGGCACTTGTTGCAGCACGGGGTCGGCCGCATTGGCCGCTGCCTCATCGTCGAAATAGATACGCGTAAACAGGTGATTGAGCAAGCCCCGCATCGTCAGAATCACGTCGATGCGCGGTGCCTCTCCCTGCGCAGCCGCGCCAGGCTTGACCGTCTCGATGACGAAGCGGTTCTCGGCGTCTGTACCCGTACCGCAACGGGCCGCGCCCGCGAAGCCGGTGCGCTCGATGTCTTCGGCGGTCTCGACGTAGCGGCCGTGGGCGTCCGCCTGCACGATTTCGATGAGCGCGTCGTTGACCGGATTGCCCGCACCGTCGAACACTTGCCCGATCAGACGGATGTGCTCACCTTCGGCGCGGTCGGTGGCGACCACCGGCGTAAAGGCGCTCTTGAAGTCGTACAGGTACTGCTCCGGCGACAGGCCATAAGCGAAGTAAGGGCCGACGGTCTGCGACGGCGTTTGCTTGAATTCGGGAGTAGTGGACATGGCTCAGGACTCCATCGGCGTTTGGTCGGCACCGCGCAGGACGATGTCAAATTCGTAACCCAGTGCGTACTCCGGCTCGGTGATGTCCATCGAGAAGCGCGCGATCAGGCGGTCGCGGGCGTGGGCCGGCGTCGCTTCGAAGATCGGGTCGTAGGCGAGCAGCGGATCGCCCGGGAAATACATCTGCGTGACCAGACGGGTCGCAAAGTAATGGCCGAACACCGAGAAGTGCAGATGCTGAGGACGCCACGCGTTGTGGTGGTTCTTCCACGGATACGCGCCCGGCTTGATCGTCAGGAATTTGTAACGGCCTTCGGCGTCGGTCATGGCACGACCGGCGCCGAGGAAATTCGGGTCGAGCGGCGCGTCGTGCTGGTCGACCTTGTGGACGTAGCGCCCGCACGCGTTGGCCTGCCACAGCTCCACGAGCGTGTTCGGCACCGGACGTCCGCCTTCGTCGAGCACGCGGCCCGTGACGATCATGCGCTCGCCCAGCGGCTCGCCGTTTCGCACGGCGTTACGTGTGAGGTCGTTGTCGAGCGCACCGATGATGCCGTTGCCATAGACCGGCGAGCGCAGGTCGGCCAGATTCTGCTTCACCGGCACGAGCAATTGTTTGGGGCCGCGCAGCGCCGTGGACTTGTACCCGCTGTCTATGAGCTTGGGATGCGAATCCCAGTCGCGGGGGCGCAGGACGGTTGTCGTCTTCGACATGGTCTCACTCCATTTTGTGTTGACTGATCTGGCAGGCGCGTCGGCCGGTCACCAGCTTGTTTTCGACACTATATCCATAATCAACGGATATATTTATTGACATTTTCTTAGGCTTTTCATAACTTTTCGGCATGGAAAGACATCTACTCGACGGACGCATCAAGCTGCGTCATCTGCAATGCCTGCTGGCCGTCGCCCAGCACGGCAGCTTGCAGCGCGCGGCGGAAGCCCTGTCCATTACGCAGCCCGCCGTCAGCAAGACGATTGCCGAGCTGGAAGCGCTGCTGGGCGTGCGTCTGTTCGACCGGGGCCGTAACGGGGCCCGGCCCACGGCACAGGCCGAACTGTTCCTGCGCCATGCGGGGGCGAGCGTCAGCGCGTTGCGTCAGGGCATCGACGTGCTGTCGCGTGCCGTCGGCCAGACCGGCGGCGTGATCGAGATCGCCGTGCTGCCCACGCTCGCGGCCGCGATGATGCCCGGCGTGCTCGAAGCGTTCCGGCGCGAATGGCCCGGCATCGTTGTACAGGTTCATACCGGTGCCAACCAGCAACTGCTCACGCAACTGAAGTCCGGTCAGGTCGCGTTGGCGCTGGGGCGGATGTCCGACCCCGAAGGCATGGCGGGGCTGACGTTCGAACATCTGTGCGCCACGCCGCTGTGCGTCGTCGTGCGACCCGAGCATCCACTGGTGCAGCAGCGCAGCGTGTCGATGGCGGACATCGCCCACCATCACGTGATCCTGCCGCCGCACGGCACGATCCTGCGTCACACGGCCGACAGCTTTCTGCGTGCGCATGGCGTCGGCACGCTCGACGACTATTCCGAACTGCTCTCGATGTCGCTGGCCCGCGCGATGACCTTGCGCGACGACGTCGTCTGGATCGCCTCGGAGATCACCGTGCAGGACGACCTCGCCGATGGCGCACTGTGCGCCCTGCCCTTCGCGACGAAAGGCACCGAGGAGTCCATCGGCATTCTGTGGCGCAACGACACCGTGCCCACGCCGCCCGAGCAGACGCTCATCAGCGCCATGCGCGAGGCCGCACGCGTGCGTTACGGGATGCCGGGGTTGCGCTGAAGACATCTCGCCTCACGCCTCGGCGGCGGTCGTCGCATCCGACACGGCCGTCAGCCCGAGCATGCGCACGGCGTTGTCCTTGAGCAGCAACGGTTTGACCTCGTCGCGAAAGCCCGCCGTCTCGAAGTCCTTCAGCCAGCGATCCGGCGCGATGAGCGGGAAGTCCGAGCCGAACAGCATCTTCTCGCGCAGCAACGAATTCGCGTACTGAATCAGTTCCGGCGAGAAGTACTTGGGCGACCATCCCGACAGATCGATGTAGACGTTCGGCTTGTGCAGCGCGATGGACAGCGCCTGCGATTGCCACGGCCACGACGGATGCGCGATCACGATGTTCATGTCCGGGAAGTCGGTCGCCACGTCGTCGAGGTGGATCGGCTCCGAGTACTTCAGCCGTAACCCGCCTCCCCCCGGCATGCCCGAGCCGATCCCCGAATGCCCGCTGTGGAACACCGCCGTGAGCTTGTGCTCGGCGATGAGTTCGTACATCGGGTACGCCATGCGGTCGTTGGCGAAGAAGCCCTGCATCGTCGGATGGAACTTGAACCCGCGCACACCGAATTCCTCCACCAGCCGACGCGCCTCACGCACGCCCATCTTGCCCTTGTGCGGGTCGATGCTCGCGAACGCGATCATGATGTCGGCGTTCTCCTGCGCGAAGCCCGCGATCTCCTCGTTCGGAATACGACGTCGGCCGATGTTCGCCTCGCAGTCGACGGTGAACATCACGAAGCCGATATTGCGCTCGCGGTAATGCGCGATGGTCTCGGGAATCGTGGGGCGGCGATTCTGCTTGAGCACCGTGCCGAAGTACTTGTCGGCCGCTTCGTCGAACGCTTTGCCGAAGAGGTCCGGCGGCTGACAGCAAGACACTTCCGCATGCACGTGCGTGTCGATGGCCACGAGATTGTCGAGGTTCATTCGGCGGTCTCCGGATCCTGAATCTGCGATGCCACGATTGCAATCGCGCGGCGCGTCTGCGGCAGTTCGAACTTCAGCCAGTAGCGTGCGGCGCGGCGTTTGGCGTCGGATGGGATGCCCGCCGTGGCCTCCGCCATCGACGCCTGCGCCCATAGCCCGGCCATCGATAAGCCGTGAACTGCCTGCATCACCTCTTCTGTGACGCACAGCGCGGCACGTGGCGTCGCGCGCGCCAAGGCGATGAGCGAAGGCATCAGGTCGGTCCACGCATCGTAGGCACGAACCGTGTCGTCGAATCCGTTCAATCGATCCAGTGCACTCGCCGCCCTCACCTGCGTCTGCGCCCACGCCAGCCACTGCGACAGCGTCACACCGTCGTCTTTGACGATCTTGCGCATCAGCAAGTCGATGGCCTGAATCTCGTTGGTGCCCTCGTAGATCATCGGAATGCGCGCATCGCGTACGAACTGCGAGATGCCCGTCTCCTCGACATAGCCGTAGCCGCCGAAGACTTGCAGCGCGTCGCTTGCCCCATGAAATGCCTGCGCCGTCGCGGTGGCTTTCACGATGGGCGTGAGCAGCGCCGCCAGTGCATCGGCATCAGCGCGCATGGCTGCGGTGGCCGCGTGATGGGCCTCGTCGATGGC
Organism: Pandoraea sp. NPDC090278; assembly: GCF_044772185.1. Lineage (NCBI taxonomy): Bacteria > Pseudomonadati > Pseudomonadota > Betaproteobacteria > Burkholderiales > Burkholderiaceae > Pandoraea > Pandoraea sp. NPDC090278. Next base: position 569,979 of record NZ_JBIVYJ010000005.1, read on the forward strand.
AAGTGCTGCGCGATACAACAGCAAGCGCGCACCCTCCACGCCGACACGCTGCCCTTCTAGCAGACGCCAGACGGCCGGATGTCCGGCAATCGGCGTCCCGGCGTCTGCGCCCGGCACGCGCGATTGGACGCGCGCGTGCGCATGACGCACCGACATCTCGTAAGCGCCTTGCGCCAGCCCCACCGCCGACGCACCGACGTGCAGGCGTGCCGAATTCATCATCGCGAACATCGCTTCCAGCCCCCGATGCACTTCGCCGACGAGATACCCCGTCGCCCCTTCGAATGCCATCGAACAGGTCGCACTGCCGCGAATGCCCATCTTGTGTTCGATGCCGGTGCAGCGCACGTCGTTGCGGTCGCCGTTCGCGAGAATCTTCGGCACCAGAAAGAGCGATAAACCGGCGCTGCCTGCGGGCGCGTCAGGCGTACGCGCCAGCACGAGATGCACGATGTTCAGCGTCAGATCCTGCTCGCCGCCGGAGATGAATATCTTCTCCCCCGTGAGGCGCACAGTCTCCTGTTGTTCGTCAGTCCAGACCGCGCGCGTACGAATCTGCCCCAGATCGCTGCCCGCCCCCGGCTCCGTCAGACACATCGTCGCCAACCACTCACCGCTGACCAGCGGCGCGAGCCATGCGTCGCGCAACGCTGCGCTACCGAAGCGATGCACGCACTCGTACGCACCGTGCAGAATGCCGGGATACATCGTCCAGGCGAGATTCGCGCCCGCCGTCAGTTCTTGCACGACAATCTGTGCGACGAGCGGCAGTCCTTGCCCGCCCAGCGACGGATCGCACGGCAATGACGGCCATCCTGCGTCGCGATACTGACGGTAAGCGTCGGCGAACCCTGCCGGCGTGCCGACTTCACCATCGCGCCAAATGCAGCCCTCACGGTCGCCGACCGCATTCAATGGGGCGAGTACCTCGCGCGAGAAGCGGGCCGCCTCTTCGACAACCTGCACGAGCGTCGCCGTATCGAATTCCTTGAACGGAGCGAGACGCGTCAACGCCTCGCCCACCCCAAGCGTCTCCAGCACGAACGCGATGTCCTCGGCCGCGCTGCGCAATTCCGGTGGATGCATGACGGCGCCCTATCGACGTGCGGGCGCAAGGATCGCGCGCGGGTCACCTGCGGTGGCGGCGTGGAGCGCGTCGACCGTCGCGGACCGATGGTCCTGCACCGCGCGCTGATTGATCGAGCCCTTGTCCGTCACCTCGCCCCGGTCGAGCGATGGCGGCGTGTCGAGCAGCAGCAGACGGGCAACGCTCGTGGCGCTTCCGCTCGCGTTGGCATTAAGGCGCGTCAGGAGCGACGCGAACGTCTCGCGCACCGGCACCGACGCCAGCACGTCGGCCAGCGACGCGTCCTTCGACAGACCGCTCAACCGGCGGCAATCGTCCACGCGCGGGAAGATCATCAGACCGATGTCGTCGCGATTGATGCCAGTGATCACGGCGTCCTGCACGTACGGCGCACCTTCGGAGATCACGCGCGCCCGCAACGGTCCTACGCTGACGAAAGTGCCCGAGCTGAGCTTGAAATCCTCGGTGATGCGGCCGTCGAACTGAAGGCCCGCCTCAGGGTTTTGCACATCGACGAAGGTCGCGGCATCCCCCGTGCAGTAGTAGCCCTCTTCGTCGAACACCGGGTCCGACGCTTCGTGACGCCAGTACCCCACCATGACGTTCGGGCCGCGAAAGCGTACTTCGAGCTTGCCGCCCACCGGCGCGAGCTTCACCTCGCACCCCGGCGCGGGCAGACCTATGTAGCCCGCGCGCATGACCGGTCCCGTGGTGAACATGCAACTCGGCGACGTCTCCGTCATCCCGAGACCGGACATGATGCGAATCCGTTCGCCGCAATGCGTTTCGGTCACGCGCTCCAGCCGGTCCCACGCCGCTTGCGACAATCCCGCACCGCCGAAGAAATAGAGATTCACACGAGCGAAGAAGCGCTCGCGCAGCGCCGCGTCGCGCTCCAGCGCAATCGCCAGGTCTTCCCAGCCCTTGGGCACATTGAAGTAGACGGTCGGGGAGATCTCTCGCAGGTTGCGCAGCGTCTCCTCGAATTTGCCTGCGACGGGCTTGCCGTCATCGATGTATAGCGTGCCGCCGTTATAGAGCGCGATGCCCACGTTGTGACTGCCGCCATACGTGTGATTCCACGGCAACCAGTCCACGAGCACGGGCGGTGCTTCGCCAAACGTCGGGAACGTTTGCAGCAACATCTGCTGGTTGCTGCACAGCATGCGTTGCGTCGTCGGCACGGCCTTCGGCTGACGCGTCGATCCGGACGTGAAGAGAATCTTGGCGACGGTCTCGCCGTTTACCTTCGCATGCACGGCATCGATGTCGCGCGGCACCACGTCCGCCAGCGTGTCGAACGGCATGGTGCCAAGATCGCCGTCCGCCGTGACGCGAATCACCTCGTCGCCCAGCACAGCGTCCATTGCGGGCCCGTAAGCCGTCGCATCGCTCGCGTACACGAGGCCCGGCTTGAGCAGACCCAACGTGTGACGCAGCTTGCCGTAGTCCGTCGATACGATGGAGTACGCGGGCGAGATCGGGGCGAACGGCACACCCGCATACATCGCACCCAGCGCCAGTTGGAAGTGTTCGAGATCGTTACCCGAGAGAATGGCGATGGGACGCTGCGCCGACAGCCCCCGGTCACGCAACGCCTGCGCTATGGCGCGCACGCGTAACAGCATCTGTGCATAGGTGATGCCGACCCACTCGCCTTGCGCGTCGCGGCGAGCAACGAGCCATCGTGTCGGATGCTTCGCAGCACCCGACACGAGTCGGTCCGTCAGACGTTCGGGAAAATCGCCAAGCGCCTCACGCGAGCGCAGATACCAGAACTCGCCGTCGCGCTTCACTGCGACACCGGGATTGCCGATGGCGACGTGCCGGTAGCGATGCCCGGCCATGTTGTTGCCTTGATTCAACACACTGTCTCCTGCTGGGTCATGCATTCGCCCGGTACGACGCGCTTTTTTTCTCTGGGCAGCGTTCGTGCGCGGGGTTCAGATGGGATAGTGACGCGGTGTCGTCTGCACGGTGATCCAGCGCAGCTCTGTGAACTCACCGATGGACGCTTTACTGCCGAAGCGTCCGTAGCCGCTCGCCTTCACGCCGCCGAACGGCATCTGAGCTTCGTCGTGCACCGTGGGGCCGTTGATGTGGCAGATGCCCGACTCGATACGTTTGGCCAGTTGCAGCGCGCGCGAGACGTCGCGACTGAAGATCGCCGCCGACAGGCCGAACTCGCTATCGTTCGCGACACGCACCGCTTCGTCGTCGCCGCTCACGCGCTGGATCGTCACGACCGGGCCGAACGACTCCTCGCGATACAGGCGCATCGCGGGCGTCACGCCATCGACAATCGTCGCCTGCATGATGGCGCCGTCGACACGACACCCGAGCGGCAGTCGCGCACCGTGTTCGCGCGCATCCTCGACCAACGCCGCGACACGCGACGCCGCCTGTGCGCTCACCATCGCACCGAGCACGCTGTCGGGCGACGTCGGCGAACCGGCATGCAGCTTGGCGGCCTTCGCCGTCAGCTTCTCCACGAACGCATCGGCAATGCGTGCATCGACAATCACGCGCTCCGTCGACATGCAGATCTGCCCTTGGTTGAAGAACGCACCGAAGGCGACGCCATCGACGGCGGCATCGAGATCGGCGTCGTCCAGCACCAGCACGGGGGCCTTGCCGCCCAGCTCCAGCAACGCAGGCTTGAGATGCTCGGCCGCCAGACGCGCGATGATGCGGCCGACGTGCGTCGACCCGGTGAAGTTCACGCGACGCACCGCCGGATGCGCAATCAGACGCGCCACGATGTCACCGGCGTCCTGCGGGGCGTTCGTCACGATGTTGACGACGCCATCGCCCAGTCCTGCTTCATGCAGGCAAGCACCGATCAGCGCATGCACGCCGGGACATTGCTCCGACGCCTTGAGCACCACGGTATTGCCACACGCGAGCGGCATGGCAAGTGCGCGCGTGGCCAGAATCACCGGCGCATTCCACGGCGCGATGCCAAGCACCACACCGACCGGCGAGCGCACCGCCATCGCGAGACTGCCGGGCACGTCGCTCGGAATGACGCTGCCGTCGATCTGCGTCGTCATCGCTGCCGCTTCGCGCAACATGTTGGCAGCGAGCATGACGTTGAAGCCGTACCAGTTCGCCATCGCACCGATCTCGGCGGCGCCAATCGCGATGAACTCAGCCGCGCGGGCGTCCATGCGCTCGGCCGCCGCCAGCAGACGCTGACGGCGCGCCGTCGGAGAGAGCGCCGCCCATGCGGGAAACGCGGCCTGCGCGGCATCGACGGCCGCGTCGGCATCGGCCAGCGTGGCCGCCGGAGCGCGCGTCGCCACGTCGCCCGTCACTGGATCGATTCGCTCGAACGTCGCACCGCCTTGCGCGCCGCGCCACTGGCCGCCAATCAGCATCTGCACTTCATGCATCGCAGTCTTCCTCGGTGTTCAACGCTTGTAGGCTTGCAGGCCCGGCTTGATCGACTTGTCGTCGAGGAACTGCTTCAGGCCCTGTTCGCGACCATGCTCCGGATCGCGCAGTTGCGCCTGATCGAGCTTGGCGTACAGATAGTCTTCGCACTGCTCCCACGTGAGTTCGCGCGAACGCTTGAAGCCGTGCTTCGCCGCACGCAGCACCACCGGGTTCTTTTCGAGCAACTTGGCGGCGAGCGCCAGCGTGGCGGCGCGCAATTCGGCGAGCGGCACGCTCTGATTGACGAGGCCCATGTCGGCGGCTTCGCGGCCCGTGAACGTGTCGCCCGTCATGATGTAGTGCAGCGCGCGACGATGGCCCACGGTGTCGGCCATGGCTTTGCTCACCAGATTGCCCGGCGGAATGCCCCAGTTGATTTCCGACAGACCGAACACGGCGTCGTCGGCGGCAATCGCCAGATCGCAGGCCACCAGCGGCGAGAAGCCACCGCCGAAGCACCAGCCGTTGACCATCGCGATGGTCGGCTTGGCGTACATGCGCAGACGACGCCATTGCCAATCGGACGCATCGCGACGAATGCGCTCCTGCACGATTTCCGGTCCGCCGTCGATCTCGCGGAAGTATTCCTTCAGGTCCATCCCCGCCGTCCACGCGGCACCTGCACCGGTGAGCACGACGACACGCGCATCGCTATCGAGTTCGAGCGCGTCGAGCACCTGATTCATCTCGGTGTTCAGCGTCGGGCTCATGGCGTTGCGCTTGTCCGGACGATTGAAGGTCACCCAGCCAATGCCGCCCTCCACCTTCACGTCGACCGTCTTCCAGCGTCCTTCGTATGCATTCATTTTGCGTAATTCCCAAATGTCCGGGGCAACCGGACCGCGCGCCGGGAGTGGCGCGCGGCGTTGCCGACAGACACAATTTAATATCAGGTTACCTTACATTGCAAGCGCGACGACTTCAGGGGAAACCCTGAAGATCGGTCCGCGCTTGAGATCAGAGCATCAGAACGTGTGACGCATGCCGAGCATCACGCCCGCCTGCCCCTCGCCTGCGGGCGGCGTGGTGCCACCACCACCGCCACTGACCGAATAGGCAGCGCGCGCGCTGTTGAAGAGGTAGGCGGCCTGTGCATAGACGGCCGTGCGCACGGAGAGCGAGTACGTCGCACGCAGCGTGGTCATCGTGCCGCGCGTGTCGTGGTCGCTGTTGATGATGCGATAGACCTGTGCGTCCATCAGCCATGCGGGCGTGACGCTGTACGCCGCGCCGAGATAGAACAGGTTCGAATGGGTGTTGACCGCAGACGTCGACACGCGACGTCCCAGCCAGCCGCCGCCGACCTTGAAGGCACCGTACTTGTAGTACGCGCCGAGCGTGGTGCGTGTGTCTTTGTCGCCGCTGCTGGTGAAGACGGATGTGGCTTGGCCGTCGAAGAAGTTGGCGGCCGCATTGGTGCCCCCGCGCTGCTCTTCGTACGACGCCGCCACGCCGAAGTTGCTCGCGTCGTACTTGAGCATGACCGACCAGTCGCGACACTGAACCGACTGACCCGGCACTTGTCCGGCGCAGGTGCCTTGCCCCGGCGAATTGCCGGTGCCCGCCGAGTCGCGACCGAAGGAATAGCCTGCGCCGAACGTCAGACCCTGCCAGCCGACCTGATACGTCACCGAGTTGTCGGTGCGAGCGTTCGGGATGTAGGCGTCGAACGACCCCATGCCGTAGATGTCCGGCCCGAGAATGTCGGAGCCCAGCAGCGCGTAATACGTCATGGTGTATTGGCGGCCGAACGACAGCGTGCCATACGGTCCTTTCACACCGACGAACGCCTGACGGCCGAACAATCGGCCGCCTTGACCGAGATCGCCGCCACGAATGTTGAAGCCGCTTTCCAGTTGGAAGATGGCCGCGAGTCCACCGCCCAAGTCTTCGCTGCCACGCAGCCCCCAGCGCGACGGCAGTTCGCCGGTCACGCCCGGCATGCGCACGACCGAGCCGTTCGGGCTCGCATGCGAGACGTACTCAATGCCGGTGTCGACGATGCCGTAAAGCGTGACGTTCGACTGCGCGCTAGCGATGGACGGTACCGCCAATGCGGCGACCGCTGCCAATGGCGCAAGCGTGTGACGTGAAATGCGAAAAGCCATGAAAGTCTCCAAATTATTGATGTCGTTATGTGTGCTACGTGAATCGGGCGAGGCGTCCGGCGAAGCGCCAGAAAAAACGCGACGGCGGCTTTTGAATGCCGTCCGTCGCGCACAAGCGAGGCCGAGTCGAGTCAACCTTTCGGGCCAACTCGTGAAGCGAACTCAATCGGCCGCGCGGGGACGACGGATCAGCGTGAGTGCCGCGAGCGCGGCGACGATGGTCACGGGAATGCTTGCGCCGATCACCACGGCCGCGCTGCTGCCCACCGCGAGCAACATGCCAGCGGCGAGCGGGCCCACCACGGAGCCGATGCGACCGATGGCGACCGCTGCGCCCACGCCGGTGCCACGCATGGCCGTCGGGTAATAGGCGGCGGCGAGCGCATAGAGCACCGACTGGCCGCCGATGATGAACATGCCCGCGAAGAATGCTGCTGCAGCGAGCACACCGAAACCGTGTGCGGCGGCCAGACCGACGAGCGACGCGATCATGCCGAGATACATACCGCCGATCACGAACGACATGCGCGCGCGGTCCATCAGATAGCCCAGTCCCAGCACGCCGACGGCGCTACCCACGTTGAAGAGAATCTGCACCCAGCCGATTTCGCCACGTGCAAGGCCACGCGACCCCATCAGCGACGGCAGCCAGTTGAGCAGGAAATACAGCACGATCAGCGTGCAGAAGTAGGACAGCCAGAGCTGCACCGTCGAGAGGCCGCGCCCTTCGGAAAACAACACCGACATCATCGGTGCAGGCGTGGCGCGTTGTCCTTGCGACGTCGCCGCAGCGAATGCACGCGACTCCGGCAGGAACCAGGCGAGCAACGGCAGCAGTAGGATCGGGCCCAGGCCGCCGACGTAGAAGATGTGCCGCCAGTCGGCGTCGCTTACCGCCAGCATGCCGATCGTCGCCGCGACGCCGCCTCCCAGCGGAATGCCGCAATACATGATGCTCACGGCCGTGCCGCGCAGACGCGGCGCCACCGCCTCCGACGACAGTGCGATGAGGTTCGGCATCGCGCCGCCGAGTCCGACGCCTGTGAGCATGCGCACGATCACCAGCATCCAGAAATCCGACACGAACGCGGTGGCGATCGACAACACGCCGAACAGCGCTGCACTCAGCATCAGTACACGCTTGCGGCCGATGCTGTCGGCAAGGCGTCCGCCCACTATCGCGCCCGGCAACAAACCGAACGTACCCGCTGAGAACGCAATGCCCATCTGCGCGACGCTCAGGCCGAACTCCTTCGACATGCCACGCGCCGCGACCCCGACCGACTGCAAGTCGAGCCCTTCGAGCAACGCCACCGCGAAGCACAGCGCGAGCGTGAGTGCGACGGAATTCGCCGCACTACCGACCCCGCCAGTCCCGTCATCTCCCAACGGCAACGCCTGCGCGCCGCCCTCCCGATTCGATTTCATGGTGTCTCCTGTCATCTTCTTGATGGATGTCGGTTGCCACCCCGCACGGTCCACCGACATCGGCAACGAACGCGTATTACGCAACCATTTAATCAGGTAACCTGATATTAAAGGCGCACGTACGACGGACGTGACAACGCCGCGAGAGCGTTGCATCGCTTTCGTCTTACCGGGTCACTGGGATTCGGTCGCGCGCTTATTTTGCGTCGATAGACTGCCGTCGACGGGGCGCGATCCGGTTAGCCGCCGGTCGGCATACGACGATGCCTACCGGGGTGACGGACTCCATTTAATATCAAGCAACCTGACAATACAAGCCATTGACCGGTCGGGACAAACCCGGAGTCAGTCGCGCAGATTGCGCACGAACAATTCGAGATGACGTTGCACGGCAGCGGCGTCTTCGCGCGCCACACCGACACGCATGCGCGTGTCGATTTCCTTGGCGACGGCTTCGCATTGCGCGAGCACGCGCCGACCTTCGTCGGTCAGTTGCAGCAGTACGATCCGGCCATGATTCGGATCCGGTTCGCGGGTGATCCACTGACGCGATGCCATGATGCTCACCACTTCATTGGCAGACTGCGGCGTGATGAACGAGCGTTGCGCGAGTTGCGCGTTGGAGAGCTTGCCGCGCGCATCAAGCACAGAAAGCGCGGTGAATTGCGCGAGCGTGAGGCCCAGCGGCGCGAGCGCTTCCGACATGTGTCTGCGCAGCAAACGGTCGAGACTGGCGATGACGTAGGTCAGGCGCAGCTTGGAGCGGCGCGGGCGGGTGTCGTTGCCTGTTGCATCGGCGGAGGCCGCGGATTCTGCCTCGCCATCGGCCGCAAGCGCGATGCTGTCCGGCGTGTCGTGCGAACGTGAGTCGCTGGCGGAAGCTGCAGCGGCAGTCTTCTTCTTCGAGGGTACGACGCTCATGATGAGTCAGCGAGAATGCGGGGATTTTCGCGTAATGCGGGAAAGTCAGCAGTGTAACGCCGCCACCGGGGCGGTGGCGACGGTCTACCCGCGATTCATCCCGACGATGAGCGGCGCTCGTCGCCTGACCGGTTCGCCGAAAGCCCCCTCAGACCTCCGGCGCGGCCAGCAAGTCGGTATCAGCTGGCGAGCTTGCGGAACGTTTCCAGCACGGCGTCGCCCTTGAACGGCTTGACGATCCAGCCCTTCACGCCAGCGGCCTTGCCGCGTTCCTTCATGGCCGGGCTGCTTTCGGTCGTGAGCATCACGACATTGACGGATGCGTTCGCGAGTTCGCCGCGAATCTTCTCGACCATCGTCAGGCCATCCATATTCGGCATGTTCACGTCGCTGATGACGAGACGCACGCCCGGGCTGGCCTTGATCTTGGCGAGGCCGTCCTTGCCGTCGACGGCAGTGTCCACGTCCAGGCCGTTCTTGCGCAGGAAACCGGCGACTTCGTCGCGCACGGTGCTCGAATCGTCGACCACGAGAATCTTCGACATGGTGTTGTCCTTTGTGTGTAAGAGAGAGTGAATTGGCGAGCCGGGATCTCAGAACATTTCCAGCGCCCCGGTCTCGACGGGCTCAGCCGCGCTCTGTGCCGCCTCGCGAAACGCTTCGGGCGACCAGTTCAGGCTGAATACAAAGTGCTGATGCAGCGTGACGATCTGACCGTTGACCGGATCGGTCAGGCGGTAGACGAAACACAGCTGCGGGTTATCGGTGCCGAAGGTGATGTACTTCTGCTTGTGGTTGATGAGCAGCGGCACTTGCACCTGCGTGCGGTCCACGGCGAGCGGATCGCCCATGTAGCGGTTCTTGAACGCGCCCCAGACGAGGTTCGTCAGTTCGCCCAGCATGCCGTTGAGTTCGCGAAAACCGGCCTGCCCTTCGCAGCGACCGGTGTGCTCCAGCAGTTGCATGAACGGCACCTGCTCGGCCTGCATCATCATGTAGCCACGGCACCAGGCGCTTTCGAGCGGAATCAGGCTGAACACTTCGCCGAAAATGATGCGGTCGCGCACTACGCTGGGCGAATCGCAGGTCACTTCGACGTCGCCGAACAGGCCACGGAACACGCCGTCGGTGATGTCGATCATGCCGCGGACCAGCGCGTCCGGGTACTCATGCTCGACGCTGTCTTCGAGGATCAAGAACTGGCTGACCGACTCGCGGGGGGTGCTTCGGTTCATTGTGGTGGTTTCCTAAAGCGTAATTCGTGAGAGGCGATGGGGTGCGACCTGAAGCGATATCCGGTGCGCGAGTCGCGTCAAAACATTTCCAGTTCGCCGCCGCTGTCCTGCGTCACGCTGACATCGGCGTTGAAGTCCAGCGGTGCATGCGCACACACGCACAACGTGGCCGCAAGACTGACCGAACCGTCGAGCGTGATGTCCCACGACGCCAGATGGTTCGGCTTGAGCTGCATGAGGTGAGGCACGCAGCGCGCGCTGAGCACGTAGGGCGTGGACATGCCCAGATCGGGGAAATAACCCAGCAATTCCTGGTTGATCGCCCCGCAGCACAGATTGCTGATTTCGAGGAAAGCTTCGCGAAACGACTTCTCCTGATCGTCGCCCACGAAGTACGCGCGGGTGGCGTCGTCTTCGTCGAAATGCAGCACGAGCAGCATGCGAAAGTCGATGCCCGAGATCGTGAGCACGACCACGTTGGTGTGGCGGACCTTCAGCTCGATGTTCGTGGTCGTATCCGACGCGTCGGCCTGCTGCACGGCGAGCGGTGCAATCTCGCACGGTGCGTCGGCCGAGCGGGCAAGCCGCGTGCGCGCCGCCTTGTGAAGGATGCGTTCGAAACTGTCGCGTGCGTGAGCGCTGATCACAACGAAACCTGCCTGCTGAGTGCTTAGTGGAGACGGGAATGCAACTGCTGCGCCAGCGATTCGACGCTGGAGAGCGACGCCGCAATCATCTTGCCGCCGGCCTGAATGTCCTGGAACGTCGCCGTGGTCGTGACGTCGTTGCGATGCAGGCTGTCGCGGTAGCTCTTCGAGAGTTCTTCCGAGCGCGTCGCCAACGCGCGCACTTCGCTCGCGACGATGCCGAAGCCACGACCGGCCGTGCCCGCGCGCGCCGCTTCGATGGACGCGTTGAGCGACACGATCAGCACATGGCGCACGATCGACGCGAGTTCGTGGTTCTTCGCGTGCATGTCCTGGTTCTGCGTCATCAGCGAAATCATCTGCTCATGCCAGCGCTCGAACGTGGCGGCCAGACCGCGCAGGCGAGCAGCTTCGCCCGCGATACGTTGCGCTTCGCCCTGCCACATCGCCTTGTCTTCCAGCACCGACGCTTCCGACTTCTGCGCGGTCTGCAGGTCCTGCTCGGCCTGCGTCAGGCGCGCCTGCAATGCGGCGATGGCATCGTCATGCGACTGCTCGAGTGCGTCCTTGTCTGCGACAGCGACGCGCTCGCGCTCAAGCGCCTGCTCCAGCGCTTCGTCGTGCGTTTTGGTCAGCGCACGCCAATGCGCCGTGGCCTGCGCCATGCGCCAGCGATGCACGACGTAACCCGCAACACCTGCACCGATGAGGCCCGCCGCCGCACCGGCGAATAGCCATTGAACTGCTTCCATACTCGATCCATCTCCGATAGCGGCGCGGCGGCCGCAAACCCGTCAGGTCTGCGCCGCCTCGCCGATCGTCCTAACGCCGGGAGCCCGACGCTGTTTCAGTGCCTCAGACCTTGCCGGTTTGCGACAAGTCGTCGCGCGACGTGTCCTGTGCCGCCGTCAGACCGTTCGACCCGGCGCGCGAGGCACCGTCTTCCAGCGCGGGCAGGTCGACGGCATCGGCCGCCACGCTGTTCAGATCGAAGCCATCGACCACGAGGTTGTCGGGAAGGCACACCACCGTCTGGAACTGACGGAATTCCGCGCCCTTACGTTCGTCCGTGAAGCGCAGTTCGATGCGTCCGTGTTCGCGGCGCACGAAGTCCTGCACAGCGTCCATGCCAACACCACGCCCCGACACCTCGGTCACGCTCGACGCCGTCGAGAAGCCCGGACGGAAGATGAACTGCGCGATCTGCTCATCGGTCACGTACGTCTCGGCGGTGATCCAGCCGCGCTGCACAGCGATGCTGCGAATGCGATGCAGGGCAAGGCCACGACCGTCGTCGGTGAGCGTGACTTGCAGCATGTTGTGGTCGAGACCCACCTCGATATCGATGGTGCCTGCCGCAGGCTTGCCCTTCGCACGACGCTCGTCTGCGCCTTCCAGACCGTGATCCATCGAGTTGCGCAGCAGGTGCATGAAGACGTCGCGCAGAATGCGCACGGCCGGGGCGCGCAGACGGTAGCCATTATCGTCGATACGCACGGCCGGGGCCGATTTGCCGAGTTCGCCTGCGAGCGACGGCAGCGAATCGAGCACGCCACCCAGCGCTTCGCCCACGCCTTCGGTGCCCAGCAGACGCAGCGTCTGGTGCACAGCGTCGCGCATGGCGACCAGTTGATGCGGATCGTTCGGATCGGCGGCTTCGAGCATGCGCAGGCTGGCGCGGATGTGGGCGCGGTCCACGACCATCGACTGCTCGTCGGCGGTGCGACCCGGACCCTTGCGACCGAGGCTCATCTCGTTGATGTGGGCATACGTGTCGACGGCGTCGCGCACGCGCTCGAGTTCGCGCATCAGGCCGTCCTGATCCCACAGACGCGCTTCGTCCGGCGCACGCAGATCGTGATAGCGCTGCTCGGTCTCGTGCACGACGTTCGTCAGGTATTGCAGGTTGTACGTGCGCGCATTGCCCTTGATCGTGTGCATGTTGCGGAACAGCTCGGCAATGGCCGCGCTGTCGGCTTGCGAGTGCTTGCGGATGATGCGTTCGTTCTCGCGAATGAAGCCCGTCGAGCTTTCGATGAAGTGATGGAACTTCTCCTGACTCACCGCCAGAATCTCGCCGATCATTTCCAGACGCTGCTTCTGCTCGTTCGCTTCGGCCGCGAGTTCGCGCAGTTCGGTCACGTCGCGCACGCACAGCATCAGGCGCAGGATCGTGTCGGTCTCATCGGTGATCGCCGACCACGTCAGATCGAGCTGCTTGATGCGGCCGTCCGGCATGCGCTTGCCGATCTCGCCGACCAGCAGGTGCTCGTTGAACGCGAAGTTGATGGCGTCCTGACCGATGCAGGCGTCGATGGCCGCTTCGACTTGCGAGACGGCGTCGGACCCCAGATCGCTGTCGGCGAAGACGAGATCCATGACGCCACGACCGGCGATGTCCTGCGTCTCGAAGATCGCTTCGAGGTAGGCGGAATACTCGCCGTGCACCTTCGAGCCGTCGACGACCGTCAGAATGCCCTGCTGCATGTTCTGCAACATCGCCTGAATGTCGGCGGTCTTCTGCTTGAGTTGCGCGGAGCGCTCCTGAATCTTCTCGATCATCCCGTTGAAGGCGACGATGGAGTGCCCGATTTCATCCATGCGGCCGACCGGCACGCGACGGGTGAAGTCCTGGCTGTTCGCGATCTCGCTCATCATGGCTTGCATGCGCGAGAGCGGACGCGTGATCTGGCGATACAGCAACGCGCCGATGGCCGTGAGCAACACAATGGCCAGCCCCGTCACGATGCCAATGGCCGTCGTGGTGGTCGAGAGCGTGTCGTTGAGCGTGGCGATGGCCGAGTCTTTCTGGCGGTTCTTCTCGACGCGCAGCGTGTTGACCACGCCTTCGAGTTCGTCGCGGTACTGCGCGACCATCGCGAAGAGGAACGCCTGCGCCATCTCGGTCTTGCCCGCCTGCTTGAGCTTGGCGGTGTCGTTGATGGCGTTGAAGTAATTGTCGACGCTCTCGCGTGCCTGCGTTACCAGCCCCTTCTGGGCGTCGCTTGCAGCGCCTTCAGCCTGACGGGCGAGCGACTGATCGATCTCGCCGCGCAGCTTCTTGAGATTCTCGAGCGCCTGTTCCACGACGGTTTCGTCGGGCGCGTAGACCAGCGTCATCGTGGCGATCTGCACCGCCTTGACTTGCGAGACGAGATCGGCGGAAGCGAGTGCGCTGGGCACCACGCCTTCCGTTACCTGCCGTACTTTGTGAGCGCTGGCGCGTGTCTGATAGACCGCGTAGCCACCAATGATCGAGAGCGCGACAAACGTCAGGATCACCAATAGCGTTATTCGATGACGGATGGTCATTGCGTCATTTCCCCGGGTCGCACCGGCGCCCGGTGCCACGCGTGAGTTGACGCAGTAGATCGGCCGCCGAATTAGTTTGTAGATTCCTCGTGCGCCGTGATTATTGCGGGTGAACTGTGACGATTCGATGAATCAACAGAACCTTCACGTTACCTCGATGCCGTAGTGCCGTGTAGGAATCCGAGATGAGTGAGTGCGTACTGACGAGACCGACATCCTTAGACCATCAAGATTTCGGTCCTCACAACGTCCCCCATCCTTCGCGTTGCAACCGCCCCCCCCAGTCAGTACTAACTTCTGTGCTCGTCCGCGATGGCATCGATGCGTTGCAGCGACTCGACGACCCGCTCTGTGAACTGCCGCCACAGTTCGGGCTTGGCACGCCCTCGCTTCACGATGCGATGGAAACCCAGTGTGACCTCCGGGTCAGTGAGTACCTCCCAACGTACCGCGCGATGACGGCACGCCGCTAGCGCGAACGTCGGCACGATCGCGGTGCCGATACCGGCTTCGGCCATGCCGATCAGTGTCTCGAAGCGGCGAAACGCCGCGCGTGGCTCGTCGGCCCGGTCGATGCGTGCGAGATGCGTCTCGACGAGTTGCTGAATCGGGTTGTCCGACGGTAGACCGATCAGCGTTTCGTCCCGTAGTGCGTCCCATGACGCGTCGCCCGCCTCAGCTTTGGGGCTTCCCGTTTTTCGGGCAGGCCGCTTCGTCGCCGTCACGCGCATCAGACGAAATGATTGCAGCAGCGTTCGCTCAATGCCGTGCGATGCCTTGGTGAAAAAACCGAAGCCCATGTCCGCCTCGCCCTGCTCGACGAGCGCATGCACCTGCGCGAGTTCGGTTTCATGCAGACGCAGGTCCACATCGGGGTTCGCGCGTTGAAACGTACCGAACCATTCGGGCATCAGATGCGACGACACGAGTGGCGTGGCCGCAATGCGCAGCGTCTTGCGCGACACCTGCCCGAACGTCGCGATCTGTCCGGCGACGGCGTCGAGCTGACTGACGGCCGCGCTCGCGACCGGGAGCAACGCATGACCGGCGTCGGTCAGCGTCACGCTGCGAGTAGTGCGGTCGAACAGACGGCTGCCGAGTTGCGTTTCGATCTCGCGCATCATCACCGACAAACCCGCCTGCGTGATGTGCAGCCGCTCGGCCGCACGTGTGAAATTACCCAGCGTGGCCACGAGTACGAACGCTTTCAGTTGACGCAGTGAGATGTTCATCGTCAATTCATAACTGATCCATATTAATTCATATAATAGTCAAAATTCCCTGATGACTGACGACGCGCTTTAATGGTGGCCATTCCCGAACCATTCGCGCATTCGCGCTCAGGAGACTTTCCCATGCCCCCATCGATCGACGTGGCCATCATCGGCGCAGGTATCGGCGGTTTGACGCTCGCGCTCAATCTGCATGAAGCCGGTATCGCCTGCCGCGTGTTTGAGGCCGTCCCCGAAATTCGTCCGCTGGGCGTTGGTGTGAACATCCTGCCGCACGCCGCGCGCGTGCTCGACGGGCTGGGCCTGACGCCCGCCCTGCGCGACGTTGCCGTGACGACGCGCGAGTCGGCATTCTTCAATCGCTTCGGCCAGTTCGTCTACAGCGAACCCGCCGGAGAACATGCCGGTTACGCATGGCCGCAGTTCTCGATTCACCGGGGTGATCTTCAGGGCGTGTTGCTCGCCGCCGTGCGAGAGCGCCTGGGAGATGACGCGGTCGTCGTGGGGCATCGCTGCACCGGCTTTCTCCAGGACGACGACCAGGTCACGATCTCGTTCGAGTCGCCGGAGGGCGACACCTTGGCGCCGGTCACGGCACGCCTGCTGGTCGCCGCAGACGGCATCCACTCGGTCGTGCGCAAGCAGTTCTATCCGACTGAGGGCGCGCCGCGATACTCCGGCGTGAACATGTGGCGTGGCAGCGTCGTACTGCCGCCGTTCCTGAGCGGCGCATCGATGGTGCGCGCGGGCTGGCTGTCGGTGGGCAAGATGGTGATCTATCCGATTCGCAACAACGTCGACGGTCACGGCAATCAGTTGGTGAACTGGGTCGCGGAGATCGAAGCGCCACGCCCGGCGCGTCGCGACTGGAACGGCGTGGGGCGTCTGGAAGACTTCTTCCCCGCGTTCGCCGACTGGCACTTCGACTGGCTCGACGTGGCAGGCATGATCGAGGCGACCGAGACGATTCTTGAATATCCGATGGTCGATCAGGACCCGCTGCCGCGCTGGGGCTTCGGGCGTGTCACGTTGTTGGGCGACGCCGCGCATCCGATGGTGCCGCGCGGCTCGAATGGCGCGGGGCAGGCGATTCTCGACGCGCCGTGTCTGGCCGCGCAATTGCGCGAGCATGGCCTGACGCCCAAGGCGCTGGAGGCCTACGACGGCATTCGCGGCAAGGCGACCGCCGACGTCGTACTGATGAACCGCAAAGCGCCGCCTGACGCAATCCTGCAAACAGTGCACGAACTGAGCGGCGACAAGCCCTTCACACATATCGACGATGTGATCAGCGCCGCCGATCTCGCGGAGATTTCGAATCGCTACAAGAACGTTGCGGGTCTGAACCGGGAGGTACTCAACGCCGCACAGACCGGTCGTTGAGTCACCCGCAACCGACTGCCGATAATGCGTGCGCGCCCCCGGGTGCGCACGCTTTTGCCTATTAGACAGAGCCTCGCCAACGAGGCCGATCATGGAGACAGTGCCATGCCCCAACCCAGCATCGATCTGCGCGCGCTCATCGACGAGCGTCCCTTCGGCCGTTACCAGATATTCGTCACAGCGCTCTGCGGGCTGATCGTCCTTCTAGATGGCTTCGACACGCAAGCCATCGGCTATGTGGCCCCCGCCATCGTGCATGCGCTGGGCATCGATCGCTCGGCGCTCAGTCCCGTGTTCTCGGCCAGTCTGGTCGGCCTCACGCTCGGCGCGCTCGTCGGCGGACCGGTGTCCGATCGCGTGGGGCGGCGTCCGGTGCTGATCGCGGGCATGTTGATCTTCGGGGCGATGTCGCTCGCGACGGCGTTCGCGTCGTCCGTCACGTCGCTGCTGGTGCTGCGACTGCTCACCGGCATCGGCCTGGGCTGCGTGATGCCCAACGCGATTGCACTGACGGGCGAGTTCGCCCCTGAGCGCGTGCGCTCCACCGCCATCATGGTGATGTTCTGCGGATTCTCGTTGGGCGCGGCGCTCGGCGGACTCGCTGCGGCTGGGCTGATTCGCGATTACGGATGGCCGTCCGTCTTCATCGTGGGCGGTTTGCTGCCGCTCGCCGCCGCACTGCTCGCCTGGCGGCATCTGCCCGAATCGCCGCGCTTTCTCATCGTGCAGGCAAAGCATCCGGCACGACTGCTCGCCGTCTTACGGAAACTCGCCCCCGATCTGCCGGAAGACGTGCGCATCGACAGCGGTGCCGACGTGCACGCCAAGGGGCATGCCAGCGTGTCCGCCCTCTTCGCGGACAAGCGTGCACGGATCACCGTACTGCTGTGGGTGATCTTCTTCATGAGTCTGATGGATCTGTACTTCTTGTCGAGCTGGCTGCCGACGGTGATTCACGATGCAGGCATCGCACTCGATAC
Source organism: Pandoraea sp. NPDC090278 (assembly GCF_044772185.1). Classification (NCBI taxonomy): domain Bacteria; kingdom Pseudomonadati; phylum Pseudomonadota; class Betaproteobacteria; order Burkholderiales; family Burkholderiaceae; genus Pandoraea; species Pandoraea sp. NPDC090278. The sequence goes on from NZ_JBIVYJ010000005.1 coordinate 587,750, forward strand.
GGCGGCGATCATCACCTCCATGCTGCAAATCGGGGGCACGCTAGGCACGCTCACGCTCGGACGCGTATTCGACCGCGTACCGCCCTTCAAGGCGCTCGGCGTAGTGTATTTCGGCGCAGCAGTTTGTGTCGTGCTAGTGGGACTGGCGGGCACATCGGTCGCGGTGCTCGCGGCGACGATCTTCGGGGCAGGGTTCTGTGTCGTCGGCGGCCAGATCGGCGCGAACGCACTGGCCGCACGCACCTATCCCACGACGATTCGCGGCACGGGTGTGGGCTGGGCCTTGGGGATCGGGCGCATCGGCTCCATCGCCGGGCCGATTGTAGGTGGTGTGCTGCTGGCCCTGCATTGGGACCCACAGCACCTGTTCATGATGGCCGCCGTACCGGTAGCTATCGCCGGGGTGGCGGCCTTCACGATCAGCGCTGTCGTGCAACATGAAGCGCGGCTTGAAGCCCGTCGCGTCGCCCGCACTGCGAGCGACGCTATCTGACAAAGACGGGACTCAGCGAACTCAGTAGCCCGCAGCGAGGCCGTCGCGACGGCTGTCGCTCGCGGCCACGTAGCCGCGCTCCGGATCGTTGCGATCCAGACGCCAGATGTACTGGCCGGAGCCGAAGTCCATGTACGGATCGTCGATGGACTTGAGCTTGTGGCCCAGCGCCACGAGACCGGCGACCGTCTCGCGGTCCATCGTCGATTCGATATCGACGGTGAAGTCGCGATTGACCTTCCAGCGCGGCGCGTCGCAGGCGGCCTGCGGTTGCTGACCGTAGTCGAGCATGCGCACCACCGATTGCAGATGGCCTTGCGGCTGCATGTCACCGCCCATCACCCCGAAGCTCATCACGGCTTCGTGCTGACCGTTGACCTTCTGCGTGAGGAACGCCGGAATGATCGTGTGGAACGGGCGCTTGCCGCCCTCGACCACGTTGGCCGACTTCGGGTCCATCGAGAAACCGCAGCCACGGTTTTGCAGCGCGATGCCGTAGTCCGGCACCACGACGCCCGAGCCGAAGCCCATGTAGTTCGACTGGATGAAGCTGACCATCATGCCCTGCTCGTCGGCGGCGGTCAGATAGATAGTGCCGCCGGACTTCGGCATGCCGAAGTCGAAGTGCGTCGCCTTGTCCGGATCGATGAGCTTCGCGCGCTCGGTCAGGTACGCGTCGTCGAGCATCTGCTCCGGCGTGACTTCCATCGAGCGCGGATCGGCCACGTACTTGTAGAGATCGGCGAAAGCCAGCTTCATCGCTTCGATCTGCAAGTGTTGCGAATGCACGCGGTCCACTGCGAGGCTGGAGACGTCGAACTTGTCCAGAATGCCCAGCGCGATCAGTGCCGCAATGCCCTGCCCGTTCGGCGGAATTTCGTGCACGGTGTAGCCGCGATAGTCCTTCTCGATGGGCTTGACCCAGTCCGCACGGTAGTTGCGCAGATCGTCGGTCGTCATCGCGCCGCCATGCTCTTTGCTCCAGGCTACGATGCGCTCGGCGATCTCGCCCTCGTAGTACGCGCGCGGACCTTCCTTGGCCAGCAGACGCAGCGTACGGGCGTGGCCCGGCATGCGCATCATCTCGCTGGTGGTCGGCGCGCGGCCGTTCGGCATGAACGTCTGTGCATATCCCGGCTGGTTCTTGAGTTCGGGCACCGCAGCGGCCCACTTGCGCGCGACGATGTTCGCGACCGCATGACCGCGTTCGGCAATCTCGATGGCCGGGGCCATCAGGTCGGCGAACGGCAGCTTGCCGAACTTCGCGTGGAGCGTTTCCCAACCGGCGATCACGCCGGGAATGCTGACGGAGTCGACGCCACGAATCGGCTGTTTGGCGATGCCCTTCTCCTCGCCGTACTTCTTGCGGAAGTAATCGACGTTCCATGCGCCGGGTGCGGTGCCGGAGGCGTTCAGGCCATGCACCTGCTTGCCGTCCCATACCAGCGCGAAGCAATCCCCGCCCAGACCGTTGGAGACCGGCTCGACGATGGTCATGCACGCGGCGGCGGCAATCGCTGCGTCGACGGCATTACCGCCCTGCCACAGAATGCGCAGACCGGCTTGCGCGGCGAGCGGGTGCGACGTCGACACCATGTTGCGGGCGAACACCGGCAGGCGCGGCGTCGGGTACGGGTTTTGCCAGTTGAAGTGCGTCATGGGAATCGCTGATGACCTCTGTCTCGATGGGTTGGAATAAGTCTGCCGGAGCGTGATGTAGCTTTGGTTACGTGACGTTTATTGTTCGCGAGGATCCAGCGCGTCGCGCAGTCCGTCACCCAGCAGGTTGAAGCCGAGTACCGTCAGGAAAATGGCGATACCGGGAAAAATGGACATCCAGGGCGCCTGCTCGACGAAGTCTTTGGCCGTATTGAGCATCGAGCCCCACGACGGCAACGGCGGCAATTGCCCCAGCCCGAGGAACGACAGGCTCGCCTCGGCGATGATCGCGGTTGCGACCGTGAGACTGGCCTGAACGATGATCGGCGGCAGCACGTTTGGCAGGATGTAGCGCACGATGATGCGCGTGTCCGTCAGGCCGATGGCACGTGCGCCCTCGACATACTCTTCCGCCTTCACGGTGAGCGCCTGCGCGCGCGCAAGCCGGACGAAACGCGGCATGGCGGACACGCCGATGGCGATCATCGCGTTGGTGAGGCTCGCGCCGAGGAACGCCGCCATCGCGATGGCCAGAATCAGGAACGGGATGGACAGCAGTGCGTCGGCCAGCCGCGAGACGATGGCGTCGACCCAGCGGCCGAAGTAGCCCGCCAGCAGACCTAGCGGCACACCGACGATCACCGCAATACCGACCGACACCACACCCGCCGCCAGCGACGCCTGCGCGCCGTAGATCATGCGTGCGAGAATGTCGCGGCCCAGCTCGTCGGTGCCGAACCAGTGCAGTGCGCTCGGTGCCTGACGCACCGTCATGAAACTCGTGGCAATCGGGTCATAGGGCGAGATCCACGGCGCGAGCAGTGCAACGAGCACCGCGAACGCGACGATGATCGCTCCGGCGACCGCCGCCTTGTTGCGCGCGAACTTGCGCAGCCCGCGATAGCGACGGCGCGGCAGGCGCTCGGCGCTCACGGCAACGGCTACCGGCGCGACAGTAGGATTCGCGTCTGGGGTCGAAGAGGATGACGTCTGTGTCGTCTGCATAGCAGCCATGTTCTTGGATTCTCAGGCGCGACGCAGGCGCGGGTTAAGCAGGACGTAAAGCACGTCGGCCAGCAGGTTCAGCACGATGAAACTGACAGCGGTCACCAGCACCACACCCTGCACCACCGCATAGTCGCGGTTGAACACGGCGTCGACGACCAGCTTGCCGAAGCCCGGAATCGTGAAGACCTGCTCGGTGAGCACCGCCCCCGCCAGCAACTCGCCGAACAGCAGCGCCAGCACCGTCACAATCGGAATCAGCGCATTGCGAAACGCATGCTTGAGCACCACAGTGCCACGCAACAGCCCTTTCGCGCGCGCCGTACGAATGTAGTCGGTGCGCAAGACGCCTAGCATGGCGCTGCGCGTGTGACGCATCAGTTGCGCGCCCAGCGCCGCCCCGAGCACGAAGGCAGGCATCACCATCGTCTTGAAGCTCATCCACAAGTCTTCGCTCGGCGGCACGTAGCCCGACGACGGCAGCAACTGCCAGCGCACGGAGATGAGGAAGATCAGCAGAATGCCGAGCCAGAAGTTCGGAATCGACATGCCCGAGAGCGCCAGCACGTTGGAGCCGTAATCGATGGCTTTGCCACGATTGGCCGCCGAGAGAATCCCCAGCGGAATCCCGATGCCAATGGCGATCACGAGGCCGAACATGGCCAGTTGCAACGTGACGGGCAACTTCTGCGCGATGAGTTTCGTCACCGGCTCGCCCGTGCGCAACGAGTTGCCGAGATCGCCGCGCAGCACGCTGCCGATCCACAGCGCGTACTGCGTCGGCAGCGGCTTGTCGAGGTGATACTTTTCGCGCAGGGCGGCAATGACCTGCGGGTTCTGATCCTCGCCAGCCATCGCGAGCACGGGATCGCCGGGCAGCATCTTCTGCAACCCGAAGATCATCATCGACACGATGATGAGCGTGGGAATGGCAACCAGCGCACGATGGACGACGAGGCGCAGCATGGCGGCAGTCCCCTTAGCCCTTGATGGTCACGCCGCGCAGACGGATCAGACCGTCCGGGTAGGCCACAAAGCCCTGCACCTTCTTCGTGAGCACATACGGCCACGGCTGCACGTACAGGTAGAGGATCGGGTCTTCGTCGGACAAGATCTTGTTCGCAGCGTCATACAACGGCTTGCGCTCGGCGACGGTGGACTTCACGCGTGCGTCGTTCAGCAGCTTGTCGACCTCGGCGTTACAGTACTGGCCGTAGTTCAGGTTGCCCTTGCAGGAGACGAACTGGTGCAGGTTGCCGTCCGGATCGACGCGTCCCGACCAGCCGTTGTAGAGCACGTCGAAGTCACCGCGATGGGCCGCGTCGAGCGCCGCCGCGTAGTCCATCGGGCGCAGCTTAAGCGTGATACCAGCTTCCGCAAGCATCGCTTGCAGCATCTGCGCCATCTGATTGGAGACGGTGCTGTTGCCAAAACTCAGCGTCACGTTGACCTTCTCGAAGCCAGCCGACTTCAGCAGCGCCTTCGCCTTCGCAACGTCGCGCTTCGTGGTCTTGATCGACGTGTCGTAATACTGTCCCGAGTGCGGCAACGCCTGATTGGCGGGCGTGAAGATGCCGCCGCCGATCACCTGATTGATGGCGTCGCGGTCGATGGCCAGATCGAATGCCTGACGCACGCGCTTGTCACGCAGCGCCTTGTTCGCACTCGGTGCGACGTTGAACGTCAGGCCGTAGTAGCCGAGGCCGTCCATCGAGATGAAGGTGAGGTTCGCGTCGCGCTTGACCGACTTCACGTCGGACGGCGAGAGACGCTCCAGCATGTCGAGCGAGCCGGAACGCACGTTCGCGAGACGCACCGTGGTGTCGGGAATCGGCAGGAAGATGACCTTCTGGATGGGGTACTTGTCGGCCTCCCAGAAGCCCGGGAATTTCTCCAGCACCACGCGATCGTTCTGCACGCGCTGCACGAACTTGTACGGGCCGGAACACACCGGCTTCGATTGCACGCTCGCGTCGTCGGCCAGCGTCTTGGGCGCGAGCATCATCCCCGCGCGGTCGGACAGCGTGGCCAGCAGCGCCGAGTCCGGAGCCTTGAGCACGATGTTGACGGTCGAGTCGTCCACCACGTCGACATGGTCGATGGACGACAGCTCACTCTTGCGGTTGCTCGCCTGCATCGTGCGCGCACGGTCGAGGTTGGCCTTCACAGCGGCGGCGTTGAACGGCTCGTCGTCGTGGAACTTCACGCCTTTGCGCAGCTTGAACGTCCACGTCTTGCCATCGGCGCTCACATTCCAGGCGGTCGCCAGCATCGGCACGAACTTCAGATCGGTGCTGATATCCACCAGTGAGCTGCACAGCGAGCGCAGCACCATGCGGTCGACGACCTGCGAACTGCGCGCAGGATCGAGCGAACCGATGTCTTCCTGCAAGCCAATTCGGATAGTCGATTGCGCCATGGCCGAAGCCGCGCCGGTCGTCAGAGCCGCCGCCAATACAAGATCGAGCAGAACGTTGCGCATGCGTGTGATCCCTTGTCTGTGTGATGGTGTCGTGAAGGTGTTCTTATGCACTCGTGCGGGCCGCGGCCGCATCGGCCTGCGACTGTCGCGCCCGGTACAGCGCGAGCCGCTCGCCCAGCTTCTCGCTCGGTGCCGCCGCCCGCGCCGGGCTTGCCCCGGCGTTCTGAATCTCGCGCCAGAAGTGGCAGGCGACCTGTCGGCCGTCCGGCAGCACTTCGTCGACCGGCTTCTGCTCCCGACATGCCGCGCGCGCATGCGGGCAGCGCGGGTGGAAACGGCACCCCGGCGGCGGTGCAGTCGGGCTCGGCAGTTCGCCGCCCAGCGGCGCGCGCTCACGTCGCAGATGCGGACGGCTCGCCGGAATCGCCTGAAGCAGCGCCTGTGTGTAGGGATGCAGCGGGTTGTCGAAGAGCGCATCGGCGCTCGCCAGTTCGACGATCTCGCCGAGGTACATCACCGCCACGCGGTCGCTCATGTGGCGAATCACCGCCAGATCGTGCGCGACCATGATGAGCGTGAGGCCGAAGTCGTGCTTGAGCCGCTCGAGCAGGTTGATGACCTGCGCCTGCACGGAGACGTCGAGCGCCGATACCGGTTCGTCGCCGATGATCACGCGAGGCTCACCGGCCAGTGCGCGTGCGATGCCGATGCGCTGGCGCTGCCCGCCGGAAAACTCATGCGGGAAACGTTGCGCGTAGTCCGGTTGCAGGCCGACGGTGCGCAGCAGTTCGGCGACGCGCTCGTCGCGGGCACGGCCATGAGCGAGGCCGTGCAACGCAATCGGCTCACCGATCAGGCCGCCCACGGTCATGCTCGGATTGAGCGACGCGAACGGGTCCTGGAAGATGATCTGGAGTTCGCGCCGTAGCCGTCGCATCGCGCCCGCCCCCAGCGTCATGATGTCTTCGCCCTGATAGCGCACTTCGCCGCGTGTTGCGTCGAGTAGTCGCAGCAGCAGACGTCCTAATGTGGACTTTCCGCAGCCCGATTCGCCGACGATGGCGAACGCCTCACCCGCCTGCACGGCGAACGACACGCCGTTGACGGCATACACCGTGGGGGCACGTGAGAAGCCGAGGCGATGGCCGCCGAAGTGCTTGGTCAGATCGCGCGCTTCGAGCAGCGGGGTCATTGTCGAGGGTGCATTCATGCTTCGGCCTCCTCGCGCACGGACGGCGGCGGGGTGAGCGACTCGACCGGCGCGAGCCAGCACGCCACGCGGTGCGCGCCGGACAACGTTCGCTCGGGAGGCGCCTCACGGGTGCAACGCGCCTCGGCGAACGGGCAGCGCGGCGCGAAGCGGCATCCGGCAGGCATGCGCTCCGGCGAGGGCACTGCGCCGCGAATCGTCGCCAGCGTGCCTTCGCGTTTGCCGATGGACGGAATCGCGCCCATCAGCCCGATGGTGTATGGGTGCTGCGGATCGTCGAAGATCTCGCTCACGGTGCCGTACTCGACGATGCGCCCGGCGTACATCACGGCCACGTCGTCCGCGACCTCGGCCACCACGCCCAGATCGTGCGTGATGAGCACGACGGCGGTGCCGGTTTCGCGTTGCAACGTCTGAATGAGCGTGAGTACCTGCGCCTGAATCGTGACGTCGAGCGCCGTTGTGGGCTCATCGGCGATGAGCAACGCGGGCCGGTTGGCGAGCGCCATCGCGATCATCACGCGCTGGCGCATGCCGCCGGAGAGTTCGTGCGGATAGTTGTCGAGCCGGGTTTCGGGCGCGGGAATGCGCACGAGCTTGAGCATGTCGAGCGCTTCGGCACGCGCAGCGCGTCGGTCCAACCCTCGATGTCGCCGAATGCCCTCCTCGATCTGATGGCCGATCGTGAAGGACGGATTGAGCGACGTCATCGGCTCCTGAAAAATCATCGCCAGACGATTGCCGCGCAGGTCCGCGAAGTCGCGTTCGTCCAGCGCCAGCAGATCGCGGCCTTCGAAGACGGCGCGTCCGGCCACGAGGTTCGCTGGCGGGCTGGGCAGCAAGCCCATGAGGGCCAGCGACGTCACGCTCTTGCCGCATCCGGATTCGCCGACGATGCACAACGTCTTGCCGGGGTGCACGGCGAAAGAGACGCCATCGATCAGATTCGGCGCGTCGGGTGCCTTGGAGAATTTCAGCGACAGTCCGGTGACATCAAGCACCGGCCCAGCATCTGCGGGCATGGTCATGGGGCGCGTTGTGTGGGTCGGCCACCCGCTCATGCGGGATGTGCATGACACGATTATGTCTTCCCCGCACGCAAAGGAAATATTAATATTTCTTTTTCATGCTTAAGTTATTTTTACTTCCCAAATGCTCACGCTGCGCATGTTGAAGACGTTTCGTCTGGTGGCCCAAACCGGCTCGTTTGCGGCGGCGGCCGAGCGCGCCGCATTGACGCAGGCGGCCGTCAGTTTGCAGATGCGCGGACTGGAAGACGCCGTCGGTCAGCGACTGTTCGACCGGCGCGGGCGGCAGATCACGCTCACGCGTCAGGGACGCGAACTGTTTCCCCGCGTCGAACAGATTCTCGCGCTCACGGCCGAGCTGACCACCTCCCCCGTCGATGCGATGCAGGGCCCCGTGACCATCGGCGCGGTGGTCTCGGTCATCGGTGCGCTCTCGCTCGTGGTCGCCGAATTGAAGACGGCGCATCCGCAGCTCGATGTGCGGCTGACGTCCGCCCGCTCGGATGAGCTGACCGACCTCGTCGAACAGGGCGAAGTGGATATCGCCGCAGTGGTCGCACGCGCGGACGACGCCCGCGCCGACGGACTGGTCTGGACGCCGCTCTACACCGAGCCGATGGTGATGGTCGTCAATCGCGACATCGCGGAAACCGATCCTCAGCAGATTCTCGACGCGCACGCCTTCCTGCGGTTCGACCGTCGCGTGCGAACCGGTCTTGTCGTCGAGCAGGCGTTGCGCGCAGCAAAACTCAGCGTGACGGAATACCTGGAGCTGAACTCCATCGAGACGATCGTCGCGCTCGTGCGCAAGAACGTCGGCGTGTCGGTATTGCCGTTGCTGCATCGGGGCGATTGGCACGCAGACCCGCTACTGCGCATTGTCCCCATTGCCGAGCCGCCGCTGCTTCGCACCGTCGGCATGATTCATCGCGAGCACGACTCGCGCACGCACAACATCACCGCAGCGATTGCAGGCATGCTGTACGACGTCTGACCCGGTTTGAACGGGTTTGATACGCACGAACAAGTCGCACAAATGACAACGGCGCGAACTTTGTCGCGCCGTTGGCGGGAAACAACGTGAGGAGAAAATGTTGAGCGGCGTTCAGTCTTTCGTTTCGAGCGCCTTGTTGATGCGCAGTGCGAGCAGCGTGCAGACCGTGCCTGAGAGCAGATAGCCACTCACGGCGATCAGCCCGAACTCCGCCGACAATCCCAGTGCGACGAGCGGTGCGAACGCTGCACCCAGCAGCCACGCGAAGTCCGTTGTGAGCGCCGCCCCGGTGTAGCGAAAGCGCTGCTCGAAGTTGGACGTCACCGTACCGGCCGCCTGTCCGTACGACAGACCGAGCAGGCCGAAGCCGACCAGAATGAAGATGTCCTGCCCCACCGAACTGCCGCCCATCAGGAACGGCGCGAACAGGGCGAAGACACCGATAAAGATCGCGAAAAGGCCCAATGTCGTGCGTCGGCCGATACGGTCGGCGATGCGCCCGGAAATCACCGTGCAGATGATCGCGATGACCGCGCCGCAGAGCTGCACGATCAGCACGTTGTTCAGATCCTGCGTGTTTTGCAGCGAAATCCACGACAGTGGGAACACCGTCACCAGGTGGAAAAGTGCATAACTCGCCAGCGCTGCGAACGCGCCGAGGAAGATGTTGTAGCCCTGCGAGCGCACCATCTCCCGCGTGCTGATCGGCTCCAGTTGCCCCTCTTCGAGCATGGCCGTGTATTCGTTCGTCACAACCAGACGCAGCCGCGCGAACAGCGCCACCACGTTCACGGCGAAGGCGACGTAGAACGGATAACGCCAGCCCCAGGTGAGGAAGTCGTCCGGATCGAGGCTCCAGTGCAGGAACAGGAACAGCGACGCCGCGATGATGAAGCCGATCGGCGCGCCCAACTGCCCCATCATCGAATACCAGCCACGACGCTGCGGCGGGGCGTTCATCGCCAGCAGCGACGGCAGGCCGTCCCACGAACCGCCAAAGCCGATGCCCTGTACCAGACGGAAGAAAGCGAGCAGCCAGATGGCCTTGTCGCCGATCACCGCATGGCCCGGCAGGAAGGCCATGCCCGCCGTTGCCGTACCGAGCACGAACAGCGCCGCCGTGAGCTTGACGCTGCGTCCCCAGCGGCGCTGCACGTTCATGAAGAGCGCGGTGCCGAACGGGCGCGAGATGAAGGCGAAGGAGAAGATCGTGAACGAGTACAGCAACCCGTGCAGGCCGTCCGCAAACGGGAAGAAAACGTGTGGAAAGACGAGGACGGCAGCGATGCCGAACACAAAGAAGTCGAAGTACTCGGAGGCGCGTCCGACAACGACGCCGACCGCGATTTCCTCAGGCGCGATGCGGGATTTGCTCCCGTGATCGTGCGCTGTCGGCGCGCCGGGTGCCCCCGGTTGCGTCGGCGATTGATGAGCACTGCTTGACATTATCGGACCCCCTCGCGGATCGGGATGACGATGACACTCGTGCCAGAAAAGCATCGCAGGTATCTCGAATTGCCGCTATAGGGTTTACCCTAAATTGATGCATCAGAAAGTGCAGTCCATGATGGGTACGGTCTAAGGCTACGGTTCCATCGATCGCAGCATGACTTCCCCCAAGTTCCTCCGCGGGGTACTTTTACTCCCCGCCTTCGCGCTGCTGTCCGGCTGCAATACCGTATTGATGTCGCCTTCGGGCGATCTCGCGGTAAGGCAGCGGGACATCATCATCGTTTCCACCGTTCTGATGTTGCTGATCATCGTGCCGGTGATCGTGCTGACATTGCTGTTCGCCTGGCGATACCGGGCATCGAACAAGAACGCCGTCTACACCCCCGAATGGGATCACTCGACGCTGCTCGAACTGCTGATCTGGGCAGCTCCCCTGCTGATCATCATCGCGCTGGGGGCTCTCACCTGGGTCAGCACCCACAAGCTCGATCCTTACCGGCCGCTTGAGCGCATCGATGCGAAACGGGAGATTCCGCCGGACACGCGTCCGCTCACGGTGCAGGTCGTGGCGATGGACTGGAAGTGGTTGTTCTTCTACCCCGACCAGGGCATTGCGACCGTGAACGAACTGGCCGCGCCGGTCGACCGTCCGATCCGCTTCGAAATCACGTCGACCACGATGATGAATTCGTTCTTCGTCCCAGCACTCGCCGGTCAGATCTACGCGATGCCGGGCATGGAGACGAAGCTGCACGCGGTCATCAACAAGCCCGGCGTGTACGACGGCTTCTCCGCGAACTACAGCGGTGCGGGCTTCTCCGGCATGCGCTTCAAGTTCCACGGCATGACGGCGGACGAGTTCGACGCGTGGGTGAAACAGGTCAAGACGAAGGGCGAAAACCTGTCGCGCGACAAGTACGAGGCGCTCGCGAAACCGAGCGAGTGGGTGCCGGTGAAGTACTACGCCGACGTGGCCCCCGATCTCTACGACGCGATTCTTAACCGTTGTGTTCAGCAGGGGCAAACGTGCCTGAAGGACATGATGGATCAACCGAATCACGCGCACGCCAGCCGGGCCGGTTCGCGCAAGACCGATGCGTTGCTCGCCGACGCGATGTGTACCGCACAGAACACCGTGCAGTTCGCCGCCGACGCGCAACGTGCCCCGGGGACTGCGCTCGCGCAGTGACTTCGTGAAGCCGATTCGCGACGACCTCCCCGTGACGCGCACTGCGCCTAACCGTCGACAATGATGCGCCTCGCGCGCGAATGATCCCAGGTTCGAGCTTATGGACATCGTCAAGCTGATCTTCGGTCGCCTCACGCTAGAGGCGATCCCGTACCACGAACCGATCCTCCTCGCGACCTTTGCGGGGGTGGCGATCGGTGGCGTCGTGGTACTGGGTGCCATCACCTACTTCAAGCTGTGGGGCTACCTGTGGCGAGAGTGGTTCACGAGCATCGATCACAAGAAGATCGGCATCATGTACGTGATCCTCGGCATCATCATGTTACTGCGCGGCTTCGCCGACGCCGCGATGATGCGCCTGCAACAGGCGGTCTCGTTCGGCGACAACATGGGCTATCTGCCGCCGCACCACTACGATCAGATCTTCACCGCGCACGGCGTGATCATGATCTTCTTCGTGGCGATGCCGCTCGTGACCGGTCTCATGAACTTCGTGGTGCCACTTCAGATCGGTGCGCGCGACGTGGCCTTCCCGTTCCTCAATAACTTCAGCTTCTGGATGACGACCAGCGGCGCGGTGCTCGTGATGATGTCGCTGTTCGTCGGCGAATTCGCGCGCACCGGCTGGCTCGCGTATCCACCGCTCTCGGGTGTGTTGCAAAGCCCCGACGTGGGCGTCGATTACTACATATGGGCCTTGCAGATTGCGGGTGTCGGCACCTTGCTCTCGGGGATCAACTTGCTCGTGACGATCGTGAAGATGCGCGCTCCGGGCATGACGATGATGCGCATGCCGGTGTTCACGTGGACGTCGCTGTGCACCAACGTGCTGATCGTGGCCGCCTTCCCGGTGCTCACCGCCGTGCTCGCCCTGCTCGCCCTCGACCGCTACGCCGGGACCAACTTCTTCACGAACGACCTCGGCGGCAACGCCATGATGTACGTGAACCTGATCTGGATCTGGGGCCACCCCGAGGTCTACATTCTCGTGCTGCCGGTGTTCGGCGTGTTCTCGGAAGTGGTGGCGACGTTCTCGGGCAAGCGACTGTTCGGTTATGCGTCGATGGTCTACGCCACGGTCGTGATTACGGTGCTGTCGTACCTCGTGTGGCTGCACCACTTCTTCACGATGGGCTCGGGCGCGAGTGTGAACTCGTTCTTCGGGATCACGACGATGATCATCTCGATACCGACGGGGGCCAAGATATTCAACTGGCTCTTCACGATGTATCGCGGACGCATCCACTTCGAAGTGCCGATGCTCTGGACCATCGGCTTCATGGTGACGTTTGTGATCGGCGGCATGACCGGTGTGCTGCTCGCCGTGCCGCCTGCGGACTTCTCGCTGCATAACGGCCTGTTCCTGATTGCCCACTTCCACAACGTGATCATCGGCGGGGTCGTGTTCGGCGTGTTCGCCGCCATCAGCTACTGGTTCCCGAAAGCCTTCGGCTACAAGCTCGATCCGTTCTGGGGCAAGTGCTCGTTCTGGTTCTGGTTCATCGGCTTCTACGTGGCGTTCATGCCGCTCTATCTGCTCGGCCTGATGGGCGTGACGCGACGCGTGAGCCACTTCGACGATATGTCGTTGCAGATCTGGTTCCAGGTCGCCGCCGTGGGCGCGCTGCTCATCGCCATCGGCATCGGTTGCTTCATCATCCAACTGGTGGTGAGCTACATGCGTCGCGATCAGCTGCGCGACGAGACGGGCGATCCGTGGGGCGGACGCACGCTGGAATGGTCGACGTCGTCGCCGCCGCCGGTCTACAACTTCGCCTTCACGCCGCTCATTCACGACAACGATGCCTGGTGGCAGATGAAGCAGCACGGCTTCAAGCGCCCGATGGACGGCTTCATTCCGATTCACATGCCGAAGAACACCGGCGCAGGCATCATCCTCGCGGGGCTGGCGACGGTGTGCGGCTTCGGGCTGATCTGGCATATGTGGCTGGTGGTGATCGTGGCCTTCGTCGCATTGATCGCGACGGCCATCGGACACACGTTCAACTATCACCGCGACTACTACATCCCGGCCGATCAGGTCGAACACACGGAGGCAGCGCGCACGCGACTGCTCGCCCAGAATGTCTGACACGACCGCTCCGTTCCCTGCCGGAGGCGTGCCGCTCGGCGGCGGCGCCCACGCCCCCTCGCCGCCGCGCGAGGGCGACCTGAAGTTCATGATGTCGACGGACTACCACCCGCCGGGTGGCACGTTGCTCGGCTTCTGGATTTATCTGATGAGCGACTGCCTCGTCTTCGCCTGTCTGTTCGCGGCGTATGGCGTGCTCGGTCGCAACTACGCGGGCGGGCCGACCGGCGCGGAGCTGTTCGAACTGCCGCTCGTAGCGGTCAACACCACCTTCCTGCTGCTCTCGTCGATCACCTACGGCTTCGCGATGCTGGAGATGCAACGGCGCCGCCAGAGCGCCGTGACCGGCTGGCTGATCGTGACGGGACTGCTCGGCGCGGCGTTTCTCTCACTCGAACTGTACGAATTCGCCACGCTGATTCATGAAGGCGCCGGGCCGTGGCGCAGCGCGTTCCTGTCGTCGTTCTTCACGTTGGTGGGCACGCACGGGCTGCACGTCACGTTCGGCATCATCTGGCTCATCACGCTGCTGGTGCAGATCGGCAAGCACGGGCTGACCGCACCGAACCGTCGGCGGCTGATGTGCCTGTCGATGTTCTGGCACTTTCTGGACGTCGTGTGGATCGGCGTCTTCACGTTCGTCTATCTGATGGGAGTGCTGCCGTGAGCACCCACGACTCGACTTTGCATGATGCCCACGGGCACGACCATGATGATGATCATGGGAACGAGGGGCCGCACAGCACGCTGCGCGGCTATGCGACCGGCTTCATTCTGTCGGTGGTGCTCACCGCGATCCCGTTCTGGTTCGTGATGGGTGGCGTGTTCGAGAAATCGAGCACGACCGCGATCATGATCCTGTTCCTCGCGGCGATCCAGATCGTGGTGCACATGATCTACTTCCTGCACATGAACGCGAAGTCGGAGGGCGGCTGGAACATGCTGTCGCTGATCTTCACGATCGTGCTGGTCGTGATCACACTCTCAGGCTCGCTCTGGGTGATGTATCACCTGAACCAAAACATGATGCCGGGTATGATGCAGGATACGAAAAACCTCCCTTGAACGGCATTTCCCTTGAGCAGCGATCGACTTCACGATTCGGGGGACGCACAGCGTCCCCCGCGCGCTTCTGGCGCACCCTCCCGCACCTCCCCCCTTCGCGTGGTGATTCTCGGCGTCATCACGCTGGTGCTGATTTCCCTCTTCGTCTCGCTCGGCACGTGGCAACTGCAACGCCGTGCGTGGAAACTCGATCTGATCGAACGCGTGAATTCGCGCGTGCATGCACCGCCGTCCGCTGCACCAGCGCGCGCGCAGTGGGCTGACGTCAACGCCGAGAAGGACGAGTATCGCCACGTCTCGCTCACCGGCACCTATCAGTTCGACAAAGATACGCTCGTGCAGGCGGTCACCGATCTGGGCGGCGGCTACTGGGTACTCACGCCGCTGCGCACAGCAGATGGTGGAGAAGTGCTGGTCAATCGCGGCTTCGTGCCGCCGGGCTGGAAAGAATCGGTGCCACCCGCCCCGACAGGTGAAGTCACGGTGACGGGTCTGCTGCGCATGCCCGAGCCGGTCGGCGGCTTCCTGCGCAAGAATGCGCCCGCTGAGAACCTCTGGTATTCGCGTGACGTGGTGGCGATTGCGGCGGCACGAGGCCTCAATGCGTCCGACGTCGCGCCGTATTTCGTGGACGCTGACGGCAAGCCGGGCGCGAATGCGGGTGCCGGTGCGAACGCCATCACCAACGACGCCGAAGCCATGACCAGCAAGGTGCAGTCACAGGATCGCGACTATCCCGTTGGCGGCCTGACCGTGGTGCAGTTCCCGAACAACCACATGAGCTATCTGCTGACGTGGTACGCGCTCGCGATCATGTCGGCCGTCGCAGGCTGGTTCGTCATCCGACTCGAACTTCGCAAGCGCGGCGAATAAGCGGAATAAGCGTCGCGATACACGTCGCAATCTCCGGCAGCCGCGCATCGTCGAGCGCGGCGTAGCCGAGTACCAGCCCCGGGGGCACCGTCTGCGCCCGGGTGAACTCCCTCAGTCCTTCCACGAACACGCCTTGCGCGCGCAACGCTGCAACGAGCGCCGCCTCGTCCACCTGCGACGGGAGCCATAGCACGCAGTGAAAGCCCGCGTGGTCGCCGGTGATGCGGCACGGCGTCGTCATCTGTGCACGCAACGTCTCCAGTAGCAGATTGCGACGTCTGAGATACACGCTGCGAGACGCGCGCAGATGCCGCGCGAAATCCCCGCTATCGATATAGCTTGCGAGCGCCATCTGCTCGATGAGGCTGTTCGAGCGTCCCGACGCAGAGCGCTGCCCCGCAATTCGCGCAAGCAATGCTGGCGGGGCCAGCAGATAGCCAATACGCAGCGACGGAAACAGCGACTTGTTGAAGCTGCTGCAATGGATCACGCGCGCCTGAGTATCGATGGCCTTGAGCGCAGGCAGCGGCGCGCTCCCGTAGCTAAACTCGCTGTCGTAGTCGTCTTCGACGATCCAGACGTCGCGCGCGCTCGCCCACTCCAGCAGTTGCATGCGGCGATTGATCGACATCGTGGTGCCGAGCGGTGCCTGATGCGCGGGCGTCACATAGGCGATGCCGGGACGTCCCCCGCCCGCATGGTCGGCGGCTTCGACGACAAATCCCTCGTCGTCGACCGGCACGCTCACGCAACGCTGCGACGGCGCGCGCACCAGCGTCGATAGATTCTTGTAGCCGGGATCTTCGAGATAGAACGCCGTGGTGTCGTCCGCAAGGACTTCCGTGACGAGATCGATGGCATGGCGGATACCCGTCGTCACGACGATCTCATCCGCTTCGCAGGCGATACCGCGCGTCATGCGCACATAGCGGGCGATGCTCTCGCGCAGCGGCAAATAGCCGCGCGGGTCCGTGTCGGCCAACAACTCGGGGGTGACGGCTCGCAACGCACGGTTCATGTGCTTGCGCCAGACGGGTAGCGAGAACAACGCGGCATCGGGCGACCGACCGGTTTTCGACGCTAGCGATGCGGCGTTCTCAGGCAGCGGCTGCGTCGGCGGTGCGGTTTGATCGGATGCAGCCGGTGTCGCCATCGCCCCGGAGAAGTCCGCAACCACTTCCGTGCCTGCGCCAACGCGACTCGCCACATAGCCTTCGAGCGTCAGTTGCTCGAACGCCAGCTCGACGATGCCGCGCGACACCCCCCAGCGCTCCGCCAGCGTGCGTGTGGACGGCAGACGATCACCGCGTCGCAACTCGCCCGCGACGATGCGCTCGCGCACGCAACGGTAGACCCATGCCTGACGCGTCTCCTTCTCGTGACGAGCGGAGAGCGGCAGTTCCAGCGGCTGGCTGAGGTGGCGTCGGCGCATGAGGCGGCTGCACGAAGGGGTTGGAGAGCGGTAGTGTCGCACCGGGCGCTGGCCTTTCACCGCGGTCGAATCGTCGATCCGATCCAAAGTGGCCCAACCCATCCTGCGACAAATGGCGCTTCGAATTATACAAGTTAGGTCTTATCCTAAACGCC
The DNA here is from genome assembly GCF_044772185.1 of Pandoraea sp. NPDC090278. Classification (NCBI taxonomy): domain Bacteria; kingdom Pseudomonadati; phylum Pseudomonadota; class Betaproteobacteria; order Burkholderiales; family Burkholderiaceae; genus Pandoraea; species Pandoraea sp. NPDC090278. The sequence goes on from NZ_JBIVYJ010000005.1 coordinate 604,819, forward strand.
ATGACGTCTGTTCCGCAGGTTGCAACGTGACTGGCGTTCCCCCCAAATCAGAAAAACCAGTGGAGAAATTCGATGGAGTTGACGGAGTTAGTTCGGCGCGAAGCGGTCGGAACCAAGTACAGCGTCGAAGCGATGCAACGTGCGCAGGCGCTCACGTGGGAAGCCACCGAGAAAATCGCCGCCATGATCAAGCCCGGCATGCGCGAGTCGGAAGCCGTCGCTGCAAGCAAGACGCTGCTCGGCACGCTCGGCATGGACCGTATCTGGCACCCGGTGCTGATCCGCTTCGGCGAAAACACGTTGCGCACGTTCAGCGAGCGCAGCGATAACGACCCGGTACTCGGCGACGACGACATCTATTTCATCGACATCGGCGTGGTGTTCGGGGCGCACGAAGGCGATTGCGGGTTCACGCGCACGACCGGCAGCGATCCCGAAATGCAGCGTTGCGCGGACGACGCCAAGCGTCTGTTCGACATCGTCCACCAGCATTGGCGCGCCGAAGGGGTGAACGGTCAGGCCCTGTACGAGTTCGCTAAGGCACAGGCCGAGGCGATGGGCTGGATGCTCAATCTCGACATCAAGGGTCATCGCGTGAGCGACTTCCCGCACGCCATCTACAAGGGTGGCAAGCTCGGCGATTTTGAAGGTACGCCCAACGGCGGCCTGTGGATTCTCGAGATCCAGATCGCGCATCCGACGCGTGCGTTCGGTGCCTTCTACGAAGACCTGCTGATCTGACAGCCAGCGAAGACGCGAGCGCCGCCGGGGGCTCGCGTCACTCATCGCGCACCAAAACTCAACACGCAGTTCAATCCTGCTCAACACGGCGATATCTCCCCGTTTTTGCCTGTTATCTGTGCAATTCACGCTGTTGCCCCGACTTCGATTCGCTAATACTCGGGTCACATGACAGCGTGGTGATCGCGCAACAACAACGAGTGGATTCCGAACTTTTCGCGCCGTTTCGCTTCGTGATCCCCTCTGTTTCGACGGACAAACCTCCATCGACATCTGACCCCATATCGACCGAAGTTCGCGTCGCACAAGGCCTGCGCGGGCGCGCACGCGATTTCGCGAATTGTCCAGAGCCACCTGAAGTCGCGTCGTGGCCCGTCGCCCGGACTTTTGGCGCATCTTTCCCCAATTACCCGTTATGCGTTAACGTTCGATGGTCGACGGGATTGTTCACGCACGTCGTAACGTTGTACAGGCAGCGGAGACGTCGCCCCGCCACCGTGTCGCCCGCTGAGGCACATGGGCGAGGGCGAGCTGCCCGTCGTGCGTCCGTCGCTAGCGCAGTTGAAGCTCCTGCAGTTGGAGCGCCCTCTATCTCGCTCACGATAAGAACCACAGAAAGACGATGAAAAACCCAACCTTCACCAAAGCGCTCTTAGCCACAGCTCTGAGCTGCGCGCTGTTCAACGTTCACGCGGCATCGCAGGCACCGGTCGGCGCGCAGAACGGCATGGTCGTCACCGCCCAGCACCTCGCGTCGAAAGTCGGCGTCGACGTGCTCAAGGCTGGCGGCAATGCCGTCGACGCCGCGGTTGCGGTCGGTTACGCACTCGCCGTGGTGTACCCGGCAGCGGGCAACATCGGCGGCGGCGGCTTCATGACGATCCAGCTCGCCGACGGCCGCAAGACCTTCCTCGACTTCCGTGAAAAGGCCCCGCTCGCCGCGACGGCCAACATGTACCTCGACAAGGACGGCAACGTCATCAAGGGTGCCTCGACGACCGGCTATCTCGCCGTCGGCGTGCCGGGCAGCGTGTCCGGCATGGAATACGCGCGCGAGAAGTACGGTACGAAGACGCGTCAGCAACTGCTCGCACCGGCCATCACGCTCGCCGACAAGGGTTTCGTCCTCGATCAGGGCGACGTCGACATGCTGTGGACGTCCACCAAGGACTTCGAGAAGGACCACGCCAACTCGGGCGCCATCTTCCTGAACAAGGGTCAGCCGTTCCAGCCAGGCGAACGCCTCGTGCAGAAGGACCTCGCCCGTACGCTAAAGCTGATCAGCGCCAAGGGCACCGACGGCTTCTACAAGGGTGAAGTTGCCGACAAGCTGGTGGCGTCGATGAAGGCGGGCGGCGGCATCATCACGCAGGCCGACCTCGATCAGTACAAGACGCGCGAACTGGCTCCGGTCGAGTGCGACTATCGCGGCTATCACGTGGTGTCGGCCCCGCCCCCGAGCTCGGGCGGCGTGGTGATCTGCGAGATCATGAACATTCTCGAAGGCTACCCGATGAAGGAGCTGGGCTATCACTCGGCTCAGGGCGTGCACTACACCATCGAGGCCATGCGTCACGCGTACGTCGACCGCAACAGCTATCTGGGCGACCCGGACTTCGTGAAGAACCCGATCGCACAGTTGCTCGACAAGAGCTACGCCGCGAAGATTCGTGCCGCGATCAACCCGCAAAAGGCTGGCATCTCGCAAGAGATCAAGCCGGGTGTGCCGCCGCATGAAGGCAGCAACACGACGCACTACTCCATCATCGACAAGGACGGCAACGCCGTATCCGTCACCTACACGCTCAACGACTGGTTCGGCGCGAAGGTCATGGCCAACGGCACGGGCGTGCTGCTCAACGACGAAATGGACGACTTCACCTCGAAGGTGGGCGTACCTAACATGTACGGTCTGATTCAGGGTGAGGCGAACGCCATCGGCCCGGGTCGTCGTCCGCTGTCGTCGATGAGCCCGACCATCGTCACGAAGGACGGCAAGCCGGTGATGGTCGTCGGCACGCCGGGTGGCAGCCGCATCATTACGGCTACGCTGCTGACGATGCTCAACGTGATCGACTACGGCATGACGTTGCAGGAAGCTGTCGATGCGCCGCGTTTCCACCAGCAATGGATGCCGGAAGCGACCAACATCGAAGCGTTCGCACTGAGCCCGGATACGCAGAAGATCCTGGAAAGCTGGGGCCAGAAGTTCGCAGGCCCGCAACCGGCTAACCACATTGCAGCGATTCTCGGCGGCGCGCCGTCGCTCGGCGGCAAGCCGATCGGCAAGAACCGCTTCTACGGTTCGAACGATCCGCGTCGCAACACGGGTCTCGCACTCGGGTATTGATGAGTGAACGGATTCGGCGTTGCGCCGGATCCGGGTAGCGAATGAAAAGAGGCCGCAGATGCGGCCTCTTTTTTTGTTGGATGCGGCCAGTCTTCGGTGTTCAGCGGCGATGATCCACGCGACGCGCCAGACGCTCCCCCGCGAACTGCACCAGCGTCACGAGTGCCACGAGAATCACGATCACGTTGAACATCACACTCGTCTCGTAGCGCTCATAGCCATACCGCACGGCGAGATCGCCAAGACCACCTGCCCCGACCGCGCCCGCCATCGCTGATGCCCCGACCATCGCAATCACCGTCACCGTGGCACCACCGAGAATCGCGGGCAACGCTTCGGGTAACAGCACGTGACGCACGATGTGCCAGCGACGGCAGCCCATCGCGCACGCCGCTTCGATCAGTCCCGGGTCGATCTCGCGCAAGCCGACCTGCGTCACCCGCGCGAAGAACGGAATCAGATGGACGGCGAGCGGCACCACGGCGGCCCATGTGCCCATCGTCGTGCCGACGATCCAGCGCGTGACCGGCAACAACGCCACCAGCAGGATGATGAACGGTACCGCGCGGAACAGATTCACGACGACCGACAACGCACGGTTGAAGCGCGGACGCGGGACCAGCCCGCCCGGTGCGGTGATCACCAGCACAATGGCGATCAACATGCCCACCGCAAAAACGATGGCGCACGCGCTTGTAACCATTAACAACGTTTCGCCGAAGGCGCGCAGATATTTGTCGAGCATGACGATTCCGGAGGAATTAGACGGCCTGGGCCTGATGGCGCTGCGCACTGTGCGCGAGGCGTCCCTGCCAGGTGTGTTGCAAAGGGCGTAGCAGCGCGCGCGTCGCCTCGGCCAGCGGATTCGCGAAGACTTCGTCGACCGGACCGAGTTCGGTGATGCGTCCCTGATCGAGCACCAGGACGCGGTCGCAGGCCTGATGGATCACGCCCATGTCGTGCGTGATGAGGACGACCGTCAGGCCGAATTCGCGCTGCACGTCGCGCAACAACGAGAGAATCGAATCGGTCGTCTCGGGATCGAGTGCGGACGTCGCTTCGTCGCACAGCAGAATCTCCGGACGATGCACCAGTGCACGGGCTATCCCCACGCGCTGTTTTTGTCCGCCGGAGAGCATGGCGGGATACGCATCGGCTTTGCCCGGCAATCCCACGAGCGCGAGTAACTCGCTCACGCGCGGCGCGATCTGCGCTTTCGGCACGCCTGCCACGCGTAGCGGCAGGGCCACGTTTTCGAAGACCGTCTTCGCCGACAGCAGGTTGAAGTGCTGGAAGATCATGCCGATGCGCCGACGCAGACCGACCAGCGCCGCTTCGTCGAGTGACGCCACATCGACGCCGTCCACCTTCACGTGCCCCGTGCTCGGCAACTCCAGCGCGTTGATCGTGCGCAGCAGCGTGGACTTGCCCGCACCACTGCGTCCGATGATGCCGAAGCTCTCGCCACGATGCACGGCGAACGCGATGTCCTGCAACGCCGCACTCGATGCCCCGGGGTAAATCTTGCCGAGTCCGTCGAAGGTGATGTGTGCGACTTCGCGTGCCGCCGCCGTGGGCAAACGGGTCACTGTGGTCACGGGTGCCGTGGAAGTGTGCCGGGTTGTCATCGACGGAGTCCTCGCTGATGAAAGTGATGAGTGAGCGATCAGAACGCCGGGACGACCGAGCCCTGATACTTCGTCTCGATGAACTTGCGCACTTCTTCCGACTGATAGGCCTTCACGAGCGGCGCAACCCACGGCGCGTTCTTGTCCTTTTCGCGCACGGCAATGATGTTCACGTAAGGATTGTTCTCGCGCTTTTCGACCGCGATGCCGTCGCGCGTGGCGATCAACCCGGCCTGATACGCAAAGCTGTTGACGATGGCCGACGCGTCGACGTCCGGCAGCGAGCGCGCCAGCACGACCGATGCGCTTTCGATGAACTGAAGCTTGCGCGGGTTGGCGGTGACGTCCGAGAGCGTGGCCGTGCCGGTGTACGGGTCGAAGCCGTCGCGCAGTTTGATCAGGCCGTGATCGCGCAGGATCACGAGCGCGCGGGTCTGGTTGCTCGGGTCGTTCGGCAGGCCGATCTTCGCGCCTTCGGGCAGCGATTCGAGCGACTTGTACTTCTTCGAATAGAACGCGATGGGCGAGATCAGCGTGTCGCCGACCGACACGAGCTTGTAGCCGCGTTGCTTGATCTGGTCGCGCAGGAACGGAATGTGCTGGAACGAGTTGGCGTCGAGATCGCCGTTGTTCAGCGCTTCGTTCGGACTGGCCGTGCCGCTCACCACCACAGATTCCACGTTCAGGCCACGCGATTTCGCGACCTTCGTGACCACTTCCCAAATCTCTTCGTCGACACCTCCGCGCACACCGACCTTGAGCGGCTTGTCGGCCGCAAGGGCGCTCGTCGAGCCCAACGTACCGAGCGAGCCGATGGCCAGTGCGAGCGAGAGAGTGCCGAGCAGACGAAACAATTGGCGGCGTTGCATATCGAATTCCCCTTGATTTAGGTATGGGTGGTGCCGATTCAGGCGAACGCTCAGTCTAGGAAGTGGGGAGCGGCAGCGTCCAATAACCAATTGCGCAAAGCTAAGTTGCCGAGGGGCGCAGAGCATTCGTACGCCGAAGGTTCTGCACTTGTAACTTTTTGTAATACGTCGCCGAAAAACTCAGGAACTCCTCTTCTGATCGACGTCCAACAGGTTTCCCCGTGGATTGCGTCTATCTCTCGTGTGGCGGTTGCCGTCGCGCGAGCGGAGCATTTTTGTTCGACGCACATCGCCCTCTCGTCACTTCTCTCTACGGAACCGCGCGAAGATGTCTGCCCTGTGGTACCCGCTGCTCAGCCCGTCCCTGCCCCGCCTTTACCGGATGCCACCACGTGCGATTGCCATTGCGCGCCTCGTGTTGTTCGGCGTCATTCTGCTCATCGCGGGACTGCCGGTCAGCGACGCGCTCGCCGCAACCGCGCATCAGACGAGCACAGGCAAGCGCAAGCACGTCGCCGTCAAGAAGAAGAAACCAGTGGCGAAAAAAGCGAAGGCGGCACCGCAGCGCAAGGCGACGGCAGCGAGCGCGTCGCGCAAGCGTTCGGCGACTCACGCGGCAAAGGGACGCACGAGTCGTACCGCGAAGAAGGCAACACCGCCGCGTCGCGCCAAGGTGACGAAGTCCGCAGCGAAGCGGTCGCCGACGGTGGCCCGACGCAAGGCCGCACCGAAGGCTGCTGTGGCGGCAGGGGCTGCGGCGGGTGCTACAGCGGCGACCGCGGCGAAACCTGGCGCAACGGCGGCGACAGCCCAAGTGAGCACTGACGCCCAACCCCGGCTGCTCGCCCGTTGCGGCTTCACACCCGCATCACGCAAACGACTGTTCTCGAAGGCGGTGTACATCGTCGACGAGAAGACGCACACGCCGCTGTTTGCCCTGAATGCCGATCAGGTGCGTCCCATCGCGTCGCTCTCGAAGTTGATGACGGCCGTCGTCTGGCTCGACAGTGGCCCGGCCATGCGCGCGCCGCTCACCGTCACGAATGCGGATCTCGACACGCTGAAGTTCACGCATTCGCGTCTGGCCGTGGGCTCGACGCTCTCGCGCGCCAACATGCTGCACATCTCGCTGATGGCCTCCGAGAACCGTGCGGCCGCGGCGCTGAGTCGTGACTATCCGGGCGGGCGACCCGCGTTTATCTCAGCAATGAACGCCAAGGCACGCTTGCTCAACATGCCCAATACGCGCTTCGAAAACTCCACGGGACTCTCGCCGCGCAATGTGTCGACGGCGCGTGAACTGGCGCGGCTGGTGCGCGCGTCGAACGGCTATCCGCTGATTCGCCGCTACTCGATCGATCATCAGCAGTTAGTGCCCACTGGCAAGGGACAGTTGCAATACGTCAATACGAACCGGCTGGTGCGTTACGGCAAGGTAAACGCAAGCGTGCAGAAGACGGGCTTCATCAACGAGTCGGGACACAACATGGTGATGCGGGTGATGGTGCACAAGACGCGTCCCGTGATCGTGACGATGCTCGGCAGCGACACCCCCGAAGGTTCACGTCTCGATGGCGTTCGTATCGCGCATTGGTTGTCGTGCTCGTTGCGTTGATCTCACGTTACATCGCGGGACAAAGAAAAACGCGCGCTCACGAGTGGGTGAGCGCGCGTTTCGGTGACGATGAGCAGGGGTCGGTTAGTGCTTACGTGCGTGCCAGCGTCCCCAGATCGCCGTGGCAAAGAGTAGGAACGCGCCCGCACCGATCACGGCGTCGAACCCATGATTGAACGCGGTGTTGGAGAGCATCGTCAGCGCATCGGCAGCCACCGGCGGTAAGTGCTCGGCGACGATCTGCGCTTCGTCAAGGCTGTCGCGCACGGTGTCCGGGAGCGTCGCCACCTGCGGCACATCCATCGAACGGCCGTAGACGAACGTCAACAGGCTGCCCATGAAGGTCACGCCCAACGCGCCGCCGAGTTCGTACGAGACCTCTTCGACCGACGCCGCCATCCCGGCGCGCTCGGGCGGTGCGCTCTGCATGATGGTGCTCGACGCCGCCGTCATGGTCGCGCCGACGCCAACACCGAGCGTCGCCAGTGCCAGTGCGGACAGCACGAGGCCCGAGTCACGCAGGATTAGATAACCGGCCATACCCACCGCCGACGTCAGCAGCGAGATGAACAACATCTGCGCGCTGCCCATGCGGGGGAGCATGCGTCCGGCAATCGGTCCTGCGACGAAGGCGGCAATCGATAGCGGCATGCCCGCCCATCCGGCTTCCAGCGGCGAGTAGCCCATCGTCAGTTGCAGACGCTGGCTGAACACCAACTGCATGCCGATCAGCGCCGCTGCGGCCATCAGTGCCGCTGCCACCGCACCGGCGAACACCGGGTTACGGAACAACGCGAAGTCGAGCAACGGATGCGCGCTGCGCTGCTGCCGTTTGACGAACGCCCACAGGAACGCAACACCCACGACGACCGCAATGGCGACCGTCGCCCAGTCGGGGGACAGCTTGCCCGCGCTCTTGATCGCGTACGTCACGCCGATCAGACCGACCATGAAGAGCAGCGAGCCGAACCAGTCCCACGGTTGGGACGACGTCGCACCACCCTTCGGAATCAACCACCAGGCCACAGGCAATGCGATGAGTACGATCGGGACGTTGATCAGGAAGACCGAGCCCCACCAGAAGTGTTCGAGCAGCGCGCCGCCGACAATCGGGCCGAACGCCGCACCACCTGAAGCGACGGACGCCCAGATACCGATAGCGAGCGCCTGCTCACGGGGATCGGCAAACGTCAGGCGAATCAGCGACAGCGTGGCGGGCATCATCATGGCCGCGCCGACCCCAAGGAAACCTCGGGCGACGATCAGGACGTTGGCGCTCGGCGCAAAGGCGGCGGCGAGCGACGCCACGCCGAAGACGACCAGACCGGCAAGAAACAGCTGCTTGTGGCCAAGACGGTCGCCGAGCGTACCCATGCCGAGCAACAGACCCGAGACTACGAGCGCGTAGGCGTTGACGATCCACAGCTTGGCGGAGGCCGTCGCTGCCAGATCGTGGGTCAGACGCGGCAGTGCCGTATAGAGCACCGTCATGTCGATCACGATGAGCAGCAGCGCCACCGACACGATGGCCAGCACCAGCCAACGGCGTGCGCCGCTTGCGTGAGGTACCGGATGTGTTGAGGTATGCAGACTGGACATCGGAAAAGCTCCTTTCCTTTTTGGTGCGCACCGCCCGTTTTCCCGACGAGGGTTGCGTACTGACTTTATTTCTAGGGAAAACCCGCATCATCCATCAATAAATCGATTAGGAAAAGTTGGATTCCATCTGATAAGTGGATGGATTTGAAAGGTTTTTCCGTTTAGCGACCGGCAGATGCGGATGCCGACGATTTGGCGGGTGTTAGGGTCAGATTCGAACGGTCGTTCTAGTGCGCCCGTCAAGACTGGCGGTGCACCACGCAGGCGCATACAATCTGCGCCACATTCCCATTGGGCGAAAAATCCCCCCTATTCGTACATGGCATCTCATCCGACCCGAATTCCCGACGCCGTCTCGCTCCCCGAGCTGACGGTACGCGGCATGATCCTGGGCGCACTGATCACCGTAGTGTTCACCGCCTCCAACGTTTATCTCGGCCTCAAGGTCGGTCTCACGTTTTCGTCCTCCATTCCTGCGGCCGTGATTTCGATGGCGGTGCTTCGCGCGCTACGTGGCGGCAACATCCTCGAGAACAACATGGTGCAGACGCAGGCGTCTGCGGCTGGCACGCTCTCATCGATCATCTTTGTGTTGCCCGGCTTGCTGATGATCGGGCACTGGCAGGGCTTCCCGTTCGGCCTGACGCTGGCGATCTGCGCCTCGGGCGGCATTCTTGGCGTGCTGTTCACGATTCCATTGCGTCGCGCGATGGTCGTCGACAGTGATTTGCCGTATCCGGAGGGTGTGGCGGCGGCGGAAATTCTGCGCGTCGGCAGTGAAGGTGACGAAGGCACGTCGTCCACCAACGGGAAGGCAGCGACGGGTAACGAAGCAAGCGGCGTGCGGGAGATTGCCTTCGGCGGGATTGTTTCGGCGCTGTTCGCATTTGCGACGGCTGGCCTGAAGATTCTCGGCGAGAGCATTACCGCGTGGCTCCCGGCGGGCGCTGCGGTCTTCCGTCTGACGACCGGCTTCTCGCTCGCGTTGATCGGTGCGGGTTATCTCATCGGCATCGTGTCGGGTCTGGCCATTCTGCTCGGCTTCGTGCTCACCTGGGGCATTGCCGTGCCGGTGCTCACGGCCATCACACCGAATCCCGATGGTCTGGCGATGACGGCGTTCGCGAATGGACTGTGGCAACACAAGGTGCGGTTCATTGGGGCAGGAGTGATCGGTGTGGCCGCTATCTGGACGCTCATCACCTTGGCAAAGCCGATGGTCGATGGCGTGAAGACGTCGTTCACGGCATTGGGCAAGGCGCGTGGCGCACGGGGTAAGTCTGGTAACGGACAGGCGCTGGGTCGCACGGAGCAAGATCTGTCGCCGTACTGGGTGATCGGTCTCACGTTGTTGTGCGTGGCGGTGTGGGTCGTGACGTTCGGTGTGTTCCTCGCGGATGCGCCGCTGTCGTTCGGCGGTATCGCGACGCTGGTGATTTGCAGCGTGGTGTTCGCCGTGGTCTTCGGCTTCCTGGTGGCTGCGGCATGTGGCTATATGGCGGGGCTGGTGGGATCGTCTGCCAGTCCGATTTCGGGCATCGGGATCGTTGCGGTGGTGTTGGTGTCGCTGCTGATTCTGAGCGTCAGTCAGGCGAGCGGGCTGCTTGATACCGCTGGCGGCAGCAAGCTCGCCATTGCGCTGGCGCTGTTTACGACGGCTGCGGTCATCGCCATTGCGACGATTTCCAACGACAACCTGCAGGATCTGAAGACGGGTTGGCTGGTGGGCGCGACGCCGTGGCGTCAGCAGGTGGCGCTATTGGTGGGCTGTGTCGTGGGCGCTGCGGTGATTCCGCCTGTGTTGAACCTGCTGTACAACGCTTACGGGTTCACCGATGCGTTGCCGCGCGCGGGGATGGACCCATCGCAGGCGCTGTCGGCGCCGCAAGCGATTCTGATGACGGCGATTGCTAAGGGCATCTTCACGCACCAGCTCGACTGGTCGATGCTCGGCATCGGCGCGGTGCTGGGGCTCGCGTTGATTGCGATTGATGCAGCGTTGGCCAAGCGTGGCGGTGTTGCGCGTGTGCCGGTCATTGCGGTGGGCATCGGTATCTATCTTCCGCCGACGATCGGCTCCGTGCTGGTCATCGGTGCGGTGCTGGGTTGGATTGCACAGCGCGTTCTGAAGGCACGTGCCAAGGCGCAAGGAAAGGACTTCGGACCGTATGCGGAAGCGGCCGAGCGACGCGGCGTGTTGCTGGCATCGGGCCTGATCGTGGGTGAGAGTCTGGTGGGCGTTGCGATGGCGATGGTCGTCGGCTTCACCGGCTCCGACGCCCCGCTGGCTATCGTTGGCAGCAGCTTTGCCCCGACGTCGGAATGGCTGGCCCTACTGGTCTTCGCTGGGATTTGCGTCGTCATCGTCCGCCGAGTCTTGTCGACAACGCGGTCGGCGTGATTGACGTAATGAGCAGTACACACGCTACTACGCTCAACGGTAAGTTCTAGCATCATCCTGTGAGTCGATAAGCGCACCTATGCGTATATCGACTCACAACATCTCCCTTCCGCTCCATCTCCCCTGTTCAAAGCACGCACCAGAGCGTCCAAACGTCGTTCATGGACATGTCGCGTCACGAGCACACGGTCTAGCATTCGCCTCCCAGAAATGCGCTTCGCAGGTGACCAAACCCGCTCGTACTGAAGCACGCCACGTTAGGAGAGAATTTCACGCCATCTGACGAAGACGGCGATGGAGCGTCGTTGAATCGATGTTAGCGAGGACAATACGGCTGATCGTAGTCATGGATGGACTCATGTGCCAATGCGCGCTGGGATGATTTCCGCGGTAGAAACACAAAACGCGCTGTCCGATGGACAGCGCGTTTTCTTTTGAGTGTAAGGATGTGAGGCGTTTGCTTCCGACACAGACACCAACAATGTCGATCCTCGGCGGCTCCACGAAGCGTGGCCACACCGGCACTGCATGAGTGAGATGCGTTAAGAACGGAGGATGTCCGAGAGCGCACAGAGTGCTCGCCACAAAGCAAAAACCCCTTGCTACGTTGGTAGCAAGGGGTTTTTAAGGGGAGCCTGACGATTACCTACTTTCACACGGGTATCCGCACTATCATCGGC
>NZ_JBIVYJ010000006.1:0-511812 GCF_044772185.1 Pandoraea sp. NPDC090278
GCTGGGGCTTCGGAAGCAAGCATGCGCGATTCGGTCGAGGGGGAGTCCCGTTCCATGTGGTGGAGTCCACGCAGACTTTAGGCCAATCTCCTGCAGCCATGCATGGGAATACCCCCAATTCTTCTCGACGAAGCTCCGCAATATGCGTTGCACAAGACCTTTCAGCAAGTCGCTGCTCCGTCGGCACAAGAGGCGCGACAACGGAACCAGCGTCGAAGGCCGCTTCAATGATTTGCCGCTCCCCCGTTGCACATCAGATTTTTCCTCCAACTCGTCATCGCTACATCAACAATCGCTCTCGCGCTAATGAATTCACCCAACAGCGCTGGATCGTTCATCGGTCGTTCTTTACCGATCAGCGACGCGCAGATGCAGAATCTTGAGCCGAATTCGGCTCATATTGATGTCCGACACGAAGTCTGGCCTTGCAAGGCTTATCCGAAGTTACGTAGGCCGTTGAGCCTTGTTGGTCGCTAAAGCCTCGATACGGAACACTGCCTGGACAAGTTTGAATTTCATACCAATCGCGGATGGCGGGTCCAAGGGCGGAGCGCAACAGGAAAACTGTCCCATAAGCACCTGTGCCAACCTTTTCCACCAGCGAAAGTGCATCGAGTTCCTCCCGATCCAGGTAAAGAGTTCCGGTGTGGCCCTTGCCATCGGTCACTCCTTCGGCAACCTGCCTGCTCAGAACTCGTACATCACCATCCGCGCGCAGAATTTTCGCCGTCCCCAGCATGATGCGATAGGGGGTATTCGCTTTAGGCTTGTCAGTCACGGTGTCCAGTAAGACAAACGTTGACGGTACGCCGAACTCTACAGAATCAGTCCCTCTCGATGAGCTTACCGGATCAGTCGTGGGCGCTTGCGGTACGACGCGCTCAACGGTTGTGCATGCCGCTAACGAGACAAAAAGTGCGACTACGCCGCCAGCTCTTAGTATTCTGAAGCTACCCATTTCCTCAACATCCTCCTAATACTCATCAATTTCCAATGTCGCCGCGCCAACACTAGCGGGCGTTCATGCAAGGTTCCAACATGGCGGAAGCCGCCACAAATATTTGTTTCATGTCAGCGCCCTCCGGATCAAGTTGGCCGGAATTCAACCGGTCACACTGCGCTCTAGTCAATGTGTGCTTTTTGTCCATGCAACGGTCGACGGACTGGATCCACTGATCTGCAACGGCAGGCTTCGAAGCGAGCTGCGGCACCATGTGCTCCATGGAGCGAACGGCGTCATTTCGCATTTCCGGATAAGTAGCAACGCAAGCGCTCATTGCCCCAATAGCAAACGCCGTCACCTGGCCTGCAATGGCACCTGCCATAGCCTCTGCCTGGGCACCGGAAATATCGGCAGTGGCGTTGCTAGAAAACAATGCCGAAATGGCGATAGAGGCGATCCAGCCGTAATATTTCGATGAGAGTCGCGATTCTTCCATTTAGGCCTATTTGGAAAGTTCGGTGGGGCGGATTGAATCATCGCAGGACAAGAATTCTTGCTCGGATGGGGTTCGCAAACCCTTGAGATCATCAAGACGCTTTGGTGCCGCAAAGTGATCTCCTTTCACGCTAGAAGGGATCTCCTCTGGGAGGTATACCTCTGGCTAATCGATCTCAAATAACGTTCTGATCCAAAAAGCAGCGACACTTGGGCGTGTTGCGCAGCAACGCCAAGCGCGATTCGGCCGACGGGGATTCCCGTTCTGTCAGATGGAGTCCACGCGGACTTTAGGCTAATCGCTCGCGATTTGATATGGGAAAACACTCAATACATACCGGGTAATGGCCGCAGAATGCGGTTGAGAAACACGCCGCGCGTTTCAGCGTGCTTGGCAAACATTTCATCGATCCAGACGCGAGTGGGCCGAAACGCAGGCGCCAGTTTTCTTCCCCCGAAGTGGATGATGGCGGCGGTCAGCGCATCCGTTGAAACCCTGACAGCTTTCCGGTTTGCATGTCGATTTTGATATGCTAATTTGCATATCAACGTTTCGAGCAATGCAAATTTGCATCGAATCCACGATACCGGGAAGGGTGCCAATGACGCAGACTTCGATGGAGCCGAGTGGGGTGACGGGCGATGTGCTGAGACTGCCGACAGGCAGCCCGAGGCGCGTGCCGGTCGCTAAATGGGCGGTGCGTGCAGGGATCGCATTGATCTACCTGTTCATGCTGAGCCCGCTGATCTTCGTCGTCTGGCTGAGCTTCTTCAAAGACGCGATCATCACGTTCCCGCCGAGCGGCTATACCGTGTCGTGGTACGTCAACGCGTGGCGCAACGCTGCATTCGCCAACGGTTTCCTGCTCTCCCTGCAACTCGCTGCGTGCGCGGCCATCGGCGGCGTCATCCTCGGCGTGGCCGCCTCGCTCGCGCTCGCCCGCTACCGCTTCCCCGGACGTCGCACGCTGGGCAACGTTCTGCTATTGCCGCTCGTCGTGCCGGGCATCGTCGCAGGCATTGCGACCTATCTGTTCTATCTGCGCGCTGAGAACGCACTCGACGTGGACATCGTCGGCACGTTCGGCGGTCTCGTGATCGCCCACATCTGTCTGACGATTCCGTGGACGATGCGCCTCGTGGGTGCAAGCCTCGCGCAGATCGACGGCACCATCGAAGAAGCCGCACGCAACCTCGGCGCGGGTCCGTGGCGCACGCTCTGGCGCGTGACGTTGCCGATGCTGCGTCCTGCCATCGTCGCGGCTGTGCTGTTCAGTTTCATCGTGTCGTTCGAGAACCTCGAACTCACGTTGCCACTCGTGGGCCCGGGCAAGACCACGCTTCCCATCGCGATCATGCAGTACCTCGAATTCAACCTCGATCCGACGATTGCCGCCGTGTCTGCGGCGCAGATCGTGCTGCTCGGCATCGTCATGCTGATCACCGATCGCTTCGTCAAACTCAGCCAGGTGATCTGACATGGCCAACGTTTCGCTTCGCTCGCTGCGCAAGCAGTACGGCAACGCCGCTGCCGTCGCCGACTTCTCACTCGACATCGCCGAAGGCGAACTCGTGGCCTTCCTCGGCCCCAGCGGCTGCGGCAAGACCACCACGTTGCGCATGGTCGCGGGCTTTGTGGAGCCGACCGCCGGAGAAATCTGGATCGGCGGCAAAGAAGTGTCACGACTGCCGCCGCACCGTCGAAACACCGGCATGGTGTTTCAGCGCTACGCCCTGTTCCCGCACATGACGGTCGCCGAGAACGTGGCGTTCGGGCTGGAGATGCGACGCGTATCGGCCGCAGACCGCGCGACACGTATTCGCGAAGCGCTCGACATGGTGCGTCTCACGTCGCTCGCCGACCGCTATCCGCGTCAGCTCTCGGGCGGTCAGCAGCAACGTGTGGCCATCGCCCGCGCGCTCGCGATCCGCCCCGACGTCTTCCTGCTCGACGAACCGCTCTCGAACCTCGACGCAAAGCTGCGCACCGAAGTGCGCGAAGAAATCCGCGCGCTGCAACGCCGTCTTGGCCTCACGACGATCTTCGTCACGCACGATCAGGAAGAAGCGCTCGCGATTGCCGACCGTCTGGCCGTGATGCACGACGGCTGCGTGCAGCAGATCGGCACAGCCGACGCGCTGTATGAACGCCCGGCAAACCCCTTTGTCGCCAACTTCCTCGGCAAGATGAATTTCCTCGCCGGGCAGATGGACGCGGGCCAGTTCGTCACCGCGAAAGGGGAGCGCCTTGCGCTGGCAGGCGCAACACCCGACGCGAAGACGCTCGGCATCCGCCCCGAACGCCTGCGCCTGACCGATGCACCGGCGCAACACGAAACCGCCCTGCCCGTCACCGTCGATCAGACGATCTATCTCGGCTCGACGCTGGAGCTTCGGCTGAAGAGCCCACAAGGCGAAATGCTCGTAGCGCATGTGCCGAACACGGCGCACGACGACGCCCGTCTTTACGTGCCGGGCAGCGCGCTCAAGGCGTGCTTCGCGAGCAGCGACTGCCTGTTTTTCAACGCCTGATGTTGCACGACTAAAGCCCTCATTCCACGCATATTCCACGCAGATTTCACGCACGCTTCGCCCCATGCCAAGGCCCTCGACGGCCGACGTTTAGAAGGATGACGACATGACGCACGCCCTGAACCGCCGCACGTTCCTGAAGACCGCTTCCGGTCTGGTGATTGCCCCCGCGCTCGGACTCGATGCCCTCTCGGCGTACGCCGCCGAGGCGTGTCCGAACGTGGTCGTCGGCACCTGGGGCGGCGACTATCTGAACCTGCTCGAACAGAACATCGGTAAGCCGATCATCGAAGCCGCAGGCGGCAAGGTGACGTACGACTCCGCCGATCAGGTCGGGCGCATGACGAAGCTGCGCGCCGAGAAGGCATCGCGTCGCGGCTCGCTCGACGTTGCGTGTCTCGCCGACCTCGACATGTACGACATCAACCGCTCGGGGATCCTCGAGACCGTCGACGCGAAGCTCGTGCCGAATCTGGCCAACACGCTCGAAGCGCTGCGTCGTCCGTACTCGATCCCGCACATCTTCAGCGCGATGGTGATCGTCTACAACCCGGAAAAGCTCGGCACGAAGCCCGATTCGTTCACCGCCGCGCTCGATCCGAAGCTCAAGGGCAAGGTCGGCTTCTCCGACATTCTTTACAACTTCAACGTGGTGAGCAGTTCGCTCGCGGCCGGTCACAAGGACGGCGATATGGCCGGTGGCGTGCAGTTCCTGCGCGAGCTGCGCAAGACCCAACAGCCGAAGGTTTATCCGTCGAACGAAGCCGTGGCCTCGGCGCTCAAGAGCGGTGACATCTGGTTCACGTGCATGTGGAAGGCGCGCGCGCTTCAGTGGAAGAAGGCGGGCGTTCCTATCGACTACGTGGTGCCGAAGGAAGGTGCGGTGCCGGTGACGTTCGAAGCCGCCGTGCCGAAGAACTCCCAGTCCAAGCCGTGCGGCTTCAACTATCTGAACGCGATGCTCGACCCGCGCGCCCAGATCGGTTTCGCCGAGACGATGGGCTACGCGCCGACCGTGAAGAACGCGAACCTGCCGCCGTCGCTGCAACAAAGCGTGGGCTTCACGAACGCCGAACTCGACCGCATGGTGAAGCTCGACTATGCGCGCTTCACCGCCGACAAGCCCGCGCTGCTCGACTTCTGGAACAAGGAATTCAAGGTGGGGCTGTGAACGTCGCCAACTCACCAGACGCAACCATGACGTCGCCCCGCTCGTCCACCGAAGCCTCCCGGGCCGCCACCGCACGCGCGGTGCGCGGCGCGTTCACCGGCGGCTCGCTCGCGGCCCCCGCCACGCTCGTCGTGCTGCTGGTGATCGTGCTGCCTGGCCTGCAACTGGTGCGCTACAGCTTCAACCGGTTCGACCCCGTCGACATGATGCAGGCGGCCCTCACCGGCGCGAACTACATCAAGTTCTTCACCGATCCGTACTACCTGTCGGTGCTGTGGACGACGATCAAGGTCGCGTCGCTGTGCACAGTGCTCGCGCTCGTCTTCGGCTTCCCCGTCGCGTATGTGCTCGCGCGCACGCAAAGCCGTTTCAAGAGCCTGCTCGTCATGCTGCTGGTGTTCCCGTTGCTGGTGGGTAACGTCGTGCGCGCGGCGGGCTGGATGGTGATGCTCGGCAACGCTGGCTTCGTCAACTCGCTGCTCGTGTCGCTGGGCATCGTGCCGCAGCCGATTCGTCTGCTGTACACGCCGTTCGCGGTCGTGATCGGCACCACGGCGGTCGTGCTGCCCTACATGATTCTGACGTTGCAGAGCGTGCTCGAAGGCATGGACTTCTCCGTCGAAGAAGCCGCGCGCAATCTCGGCGCGACCTTCCGGCAGACGCTCACGCGCGTGATCCTCCCGATGGCCGCACCGGGTATCGCGGCGGGCACGATGCTCGTCTTCATTCTTTGCATGAACGCGTATGCCACCCCCGTGCTACTCGGCGGCACCGGCATCACGATGATGACGCCTTCGATCTACGATCAGATCGCCAAGGCGAACAACTGGCCGTTCGGTGCGGTGCTGTCCATCGTGTCGATGGTCGTGACGTTCGCACTCGCCATCGCCTCTCACTGGGTCATTCACCGCCGTTACGCGAAGACGATGATGACCTGACTTCGTTCATGCGCGCCGACGCCGCCTGCCCTGCCCTGCGCGCATGTCTCTGACACTTCGCCTCTCGTTTGCAGACAAGGATTTCCCCATGCCGACTCTCTCCGATGCCACACGTCAGTACCGTCGCACGCTGATGAACGATCTGATGGACCGTACGCGTGTCGATGCGCTCGTGTTCACCGCCGCCGACTTTTTCCAGTGGGCGACCAACTTTCACGTAGACGTACAGACGTGGGAGCGCCCCATCGCCATTTGCGTGCCGCGTAACGGCGAGCCGTTCGCCGTGATGAACGAACTGTCCACGCATCACCTGATGATGGCGCGTGAGCGTCATCACCTGTGGCTCGATCTGGAACGCGTGACACTTTATGCCGAGCATCCGCGCGTCACGCAACGTCAGCCGCTGCTTGCCGAAGTGCCCGCGCTCATCGCGGACACGCTGCGCGCCAACGGGCTCGCCACGTCGCGTATCGGGGTCGATGCCGCAGGCGGTCCGCTCGCGCGTGCGGGCGCCATGCTGCCCGACGCGAAGTTCGTGCCGATGCTCGCAGAGATGCGCGGCCTGCGTTGGGTCAAGCACGACGAAGAGATCGCCATCATGCGCGCGGCCGCTGAGTTGGCGGACTGGGTGCAGGACCGGTATCGCGAGAACATTCGCCCCGGACGTCTGGTGCAGGAACTCGACTACTCGATGGCCGCATTGATGGTCACTGAAGGTGCGAAACGCTTTCCCGGCGAGAACCTCGAAGTCATGCGCTGCTGGACGCTTTCCGGCCCGGCGTCGGCCTCGCCGCATGGCGATGGCGCGTCGTGCGGTGCGCGCATCAGCGAAGGCGACGGCATGGTAAATATCGTGATCCCGCGTCTGAACGGTCTCGTCATCGAAAACGAACGGACGTGGTTCTACGGCAAACCGTCGAGCGAACAGGCGCGCTTCTACGAAGTTGCGCGCGCGGCGAACGAAGCTGCAGTCGGGGCCGCGATCACCGGCAAGCCCGTGTCCGGCATCGACGCCGCTGCGCAGGCTGTCATCGAGAAAGCCGGTTGCGGCGAGTACATCCGCCATCGCACCGGTCACGGCATGGGCATCATCGGTCACGAGTATCCGGACGATATGGCGTTCAATCATCGCCCGCTGCTGGCGAACGAAGTGTATTCGGCCGAGCCGGGCATCTACGTCTACGGGCTGGGCGGCTTCCGTCTGGACGACTCGGTCGTCACCGGCGACACACCGATCATGCTCACCCAGACCCCGCGAACGCTCGCCCACGCGACCATCGATTGAGAACGGAAGGCGGACGCCAATGCACAGGCGTCCGCTTAGAAAAACATCCCGGAGGAGAAGTCATGGAGTCGATTCTGCTGTCGAACTGCGCGCTGCTGGACCCTGTCAAGGGCGAGCTTCGCGAAGATCACGCTGTGCTGATTGAAAACGGACGCATCAAGGAAGTCTCCGACAAACCGATTCGCGCGGCGTCCGCACGCGAGATCGACGCGCACGGCCGTACCGTCATGCCCGGTCTCATCGATCTGCACGTGCATGTGCACGCCACGCAGCTCAATCTCTCGGCGCAGGCGCATCTGCCGAACGTGCTCGTCACGCTCAAATCGGTGCCGATTCTGCAAGGCATGCTCAGACGCGGCTTCACCACGGTGCGCGATGCAGGCGGCGCAGGTCACGCCATCAAGCACGCCGTCGAGAGCGGGTTGGCCGAAGGCCCGCGTCTGTTCGTGTCGGGCCGCGCGATCAGCCAGACCGGCGGACACGGTGACGGACGCCCGCGCACCGACTACATCGGCACCGACGGCCCGTGCCCGTGCTGCGTGCGCGTCGGCGCGCTCTCCCGCGTGGCCGACGGCGTGGACGAAGTGCGCCGCGCTGTGCGCGAAGAGCTGCAAATGGGCGCGGACCAGATCAAGATCATGGCGTCGGGCGGCGTGGCGTCGCCGACCGATCCCGTTGGCGCATGGGGTTATTCGGAAGACGAAATCCGAGCCATCGTCGCCGAGGCGCGCGGGCGTGGCACCTACGTGCTCGCGCATGCGTACACGGCGGCAGCCATCGAACGTGCCGTGCGTTGCGGTGTGCGCACCATCGAGCACGGCAACCTTGTCGACGCCCCGACCGCACGCTTCATGGCGGAGCAAGGCGCGTATGCCGTGCCCACGCTGGTCACTTACGACGCGCTCGCCAACGAAGGCAAGTCGCTCGGCCTGCCCGACGACAGCGTCGCGAAGATTGCCGACGTGCACGCGGCCGGTCTGCGCTCGCTGGAGATCTTCCGCGAAGCCGGGGTGAAGATGGGTTACGGCTCGGACCTGCTCGGCGAGTCGCAGCGTCTGCAAAGCGACGAATTCCGTTTGCGTGCTGAAGTGCTGTCGCCTGCGGAGATTCTGCGCAGTGCGACGGTCGTTGGCGCGGAGGTGCTCGGACAGTCGGGGCAACTGGGTGAGATCGTGCCCGGCGCGCATGCCGATGTGCTGATCGTCGACGGTAATCCGCTCGCGTCGCTCGACTGCCTGCTCGGGCAGGGGGAGCGAATTCCGATGGTGATGAAGGGCGGTAAAATCCACGCTTTCGCGCTGTAAGGCAGCGGCTGCACCGGATGGGGAGGCGACGCGCCTCGGTAATTCGCGCGTCGCCGCTCACGCCTGGGTCTGCGGCCTGACGCGTCTGCCCACACGCCAACCTTCCGTGGAGAATCGATGGATTTCCGGCACATCGACGCCTTTCGGGCGCTGATGCTCACGCGCACGACCACCAAAGCGGCACAGGTGCTCGGCACGTCGCAGTCTGCGGTGAGCCGTCTCGTCGCCGATCTCGAACGCTCGACACGTCTTACGCTGTTCGACCGTGCGCGGGGCCGTCTTGAGCCGACGGCGGAAGCGTTCGCCCTGTTCGAGGAAGTCGAACGCCGTTATGCGGGTCTCGACAACATCCGCGAATTCGCGCTCAATCTGCGCAACCCCGACCGGGCCGTGATTCGTGTCGGGTCGGTCGTGTCGTTCGGGCTGGGATTCTCGGCACGCGTGATGGCCGGGTATCGCGCGTTGTATCCGAGCGTGCAACTGGCGTTGACGACCGGCGCGTCGGACCTGATTCGCGATCAGGTCGTCACGCATCAGTTGGCGCTGGGGCTGGTGACCGACACCATCGACGTGGCCGCGACGGACGCCGTTTCCTTTGCAAAACTCGACGCGATCTGCGCGCTACCGGCGGGTCATGCGCTCGCGCGCAAGAAGGTGATTCGTCTGGCCGATCTCAAGGGACAGCCGATTCTCTCGTACGAGCCCACGGACATGATTCGCTGGGGCATGGATCAGTTGTTCGCCGATGGTCATCTGCATGAGCAGGTCGTCGCCACGGCGCGCTATTCGATCAACATCGGCACGATGGTCAAGGAGAACGTCGGTATCGGATTGCTGCATCCGGTGTCGGCCTACGACTTCCTCGATTCTGATCTCGTACTGCGACGCTTCGAGCCGTCAATGCCCTTTCACACCCTGCGCATTACGCCGCGCGCCGCCGCCCCCAGCGCGCAACTCGACGATCTCGTGCGCGTGATGGAAACGACGCTGGACGATGTGATGGCGGCGGTGGAAGCGCGGATGAAGCGGTGACGACGCGCAACGCTCACAACATCCATTCGCAAATAATGGTCGACGAACATACGCAATTCCGGCTCATTCGTCACGTCCGCCACGACGGCCCAAGACAGCAAATCCCTCAATAAGAACCGACTCACTGACGTCTCCCAAGTTGCTTTGGCTGATTTCTGAAATCCTTCGGATGTCGATGTAATTTAGGATTCGATCACGATCAACTTGATGAATTTTATGGAGATGAGTATGAAAGAGATCGACTTCGACGCATTGGTAAAAACGGCTGCCGTCAACCTTTCGGATGATAAGGTCGCAATCGCATCCAGCGAGACCGAATGCCGACTCAACGGCCGCGCCTGGAACATGAATCAGCCCCTCAATATGATTGCCTACGAAGATCAGAAGTAAGTCTCGACGTCTGGTTGCGTGGACGAAAAATTCCATGCAACCCAACAATGCATCGAGGAAAGGGAAGATTCATGCTGTTGCAATCCGGCGTTCATACGCAAATCCAGAATGTTCTAACGCTTGTTGGTGCAGGAGACCTGACCGTCGCAAAATCGCTCACGACGCTGGAAGACGTTCGTACCGAGTATCGGAATCTTCTTTCTCGGCTTCAAGACCGAGAAATCAATTCCAACGCCGAGCAGATACGAATCTCTACGGGTTATGAAGAGGTCCGAGACCTGCTCCCATTGTTTTCCAACGACTCGTTGTTGGACGATATGGCGCAACACCAGGTCATCGAAGCGAAAAATGATCCCCAAGCAACGACGAAGCGCGAACTGATTGTTCGAGCGCTTCATGAACTGGAACTCTACTCTACGTCGCACAGTCGCCTATTTCATACGATCATTACGGATGTTCTTATCCTCCCCTCACGTGTGGCAAAGGCTGGCTCGACGTCCCAAGCCATCGGCGTCATCTGGGCAAACCCAAAGCCCGATTACACAGTTCACGACACCATTGAAATTCTGGTTCACGAGTTCACACATCACGCCTTGTTCATCGACGAACTATGTCACGGACACTACGATTATGCCTCGTTAATTGACAAATCCTCGTGGGCTCGCTCGGCAATTCTGAACACCATGCGACCGTTGGATAAGGTACTGCATAGCGCAGCTGTCTCGATGGAAATACTCGCCCTTCGCGAACAAACGCTCGGCCACCCAGTTCGCCCTCGAGTGCATCCACCGACTACCGTCCTACTCAACCAGTTGGACGACTGCGTCAGCTCGATACGTCAAGTGCTAAGCAATCCGGAATCGGAGGGATTGCTGAAGCCACGCGGTCACGAAATTCTCAATAACATTGAGCATCAACTACTCTCGTTGTTCAAAAGGCGAGCCGTGGGTGGGTTGGAGATAACTTCCGGCACGGCAGATATGCGTCAATGAAGTCAATCAACCCTGTCGGCAAAGGCATTACCGTCAAAGGGTCATTTCGGCAATGGAAGAGCATTTTCATTCACGCTCCTGCGGGGATAACGCTCTGTCTGATTCTGACTCATCAGTCGATCATCGCCTCGTCATCGTTCTTCCTGACACGTGTGATCGAAGCATTCCAGCATCAACGGCCGTACCAGCTTTTTTTGCTGTTGTACTTAGTGGCAATGCTGATCCCGTACGTTCCCGGCTGCGCGTCCTTTGTCGCCCTTCAGTCTTGGATCAATCGGGCACATCACGAGTTTGTGAAGCGATTCTCTTGTACGGCATATGGCTTGATCAGCGCCAATCGAGATGACAAGTTACGAGTCTTATCCGAATCCGTCGTTGCAAGAAGCTCATTCCTTGCCATCCGCGACTATTTGACATTCATACACGGCTTTCTCGGCTTCTTTCTCAACAGCACGCTAAGCATTCTGGTACTTGGCATTCTGCTTCCGGGGGATCTTCTTACCGGCTACCTCGTGACCCTCACGCTCTGCGCTGCGGTAATCGTGCTGCTTCGCACAACCATTGCACGTAAATCTGCGGAAACGGAGATGCAATTCGCTTCCTATGGCCAGAGTCTCACCCGAATCTGGGCCAACACCACGCTGGGAAACCGTTATCACTTCGAAAAGTGGTCTCATGAAACAAATGGTCGTGCGGAGTCGTACTACACCGCGTCATTTCGACTCCAGTGCCTCAAGCAGGTAGGCAATCTGGCGCTTGCACTGACATCCCTCGGCCCCACCATTTTTCTTGTCTGGAGAGTGGTCGTAGGCGGGCATGCCGACCCCGCACTCGTCGCCGCCATCATAGTTAATCTCACAAGGATCTTTCACATCTTGAATTCGCTGAGTGCCCTGGTGTATCAGGTCCTGGATTTATCCTCGATGAACGCTCGGCTTCAGGTGTTGTTTGCTACAGAGCAGGACCTTCTGAAGTCTCGTGAATATCCGACCGGCCCCGTCGGCGAAATGACCATGAATGGTGAGCAGGTAACGAGCTATTCAACAACAGCGCAAATGCTAATGTCCGAGAACATCGGACGGTTCACCCTCAGGGGGGAAAACGGCGCGGGAAAATCAACATTCCTGAACTACTTGAAGGGGACATTCGGGGACCGTGCGCTCCTTCTCCCGGCCCAGCAATCCGATCTGGTCTGGCAACGCATGAACGACGCCGGGTCTACTGGCCAATGCGCGCTGAGGCAATTGGAGGAAGCGTCATCCGTGCCCGACATTCAGGTCTTGCTCCTTGATGAATGGGACGCGAATTTAGATCAAGCCAATCGAATCGCGGTCGACAAAATGCTCGGCGCACTTAGTCAGGAAAAGCTGATCGTGGAAATCAGACATTAACGCGGAGACCCTCAATGATCGGCAATAAAGTCGTCGATGAAATCCTGAACATTGAAGCGATGCAGGACTGCATCGCGCGACGACACTTCTGGATAGGAACCATCCCCCCTTCTCGATTGAAGTGCGTATTTTCGTGGCAGCAATTGAATCAAGTCTTGACCTGCGCCCGCATCACAAATGATCGACTTAGGCTCTCTACAGAACACGACCATCAAACGCCAAATAAAAGTGTGTTTCGGCCTGTGAAGGATAGTTTCGGACGCTCCACAGACGCTTTTTCCATCAGCGCTTTTCACGCTCAGTTGGAACTGGGGGCTACGGGCGTTCTTGAGGCCGTCAATGAACTCCACCCCTATGTCCGGGAAATGACCGAGGCTGTTAGTCAGCGCTTGTATGCGCGCGTATCCGCAAATGCCTACTTTTCGTTTGGAAAGACATCTGGATTCGGCGTCCATAACGACGACCACGATGTCATCGTTCTACAGATCGAAGGGCGCAAACGCTGGCAATTTTGGGAGGGTAAGGGAGACAAATGCAAGGCGACAGTGCTCGACTGCGAATCGCCTCCATCGACTCTCGCCACAGAGGAAATTCTGTTGGGCGAAGGCGATGTTCTTTACATCCCTAAGGGCACGTGGCATGACGTCATAGCCGTTGGCGAGCCAAGCTTGCATATCACAGTCAGCGTCGTTCACCCTTGCGTAAAGGAGTACATCGAATGGTTGATGTCCAAGAACAGATTTCAGGCACCCTATCGAGACATTCGACTATCAACTCACGAATTCGAAGATGCGGCGTGTGCCACAAAAGCGTTGTTTAATGCAGCCGTATCACCTGAGTCCGTTGCTGAATTTGTTGGACTTCATCACACACGTTACTCGGGCTTCACGGTTCGACCAACATTACCTCAGTTGAACAATGCATCGGAAAACGACGAGTTCAAGATGGTGTCGTTTCACGTGATCGACATAGAACGTGACCGTTCTGAAGACCACCGCCAGGAACATTTCCGCATATTCGCCCTTGGTGCCGTCCACACCGTGTCTGCCACGGGCAGACGTGTCCTCGACACACTTATGCACTGCAAGGTCGCAAGCGGACAAGTTATTGTTGATACATTACGTCGAGACGATATTTCTTCTGAACAAACGTTGCAGGCATTAAAAAATCTTCTCGAGCAGGGATTGATATCCAAAACAGGGACTTCCTGCGTGTGAATGCGGATTAGACCGCATTCACACGCAGGTGTGGCATCCACCAAAAAACAAAAGCCCGCCGTTTCCGGCGGGCTTTTCGCATTCCTGACGACAGGTGTCTTACGACACGATCGTTTGCGCTTCGCCTTCCTTGCGCTCGCGGATCGTGCCCAGACGGTAGACCGTCTCGCCCGAGGCTTCGAGGTGCTTGACCGCAGCGTCCGCGTCGGCAGCCGACACGATCACCGCCATGCCGATACCGCAGTTGAACACGCGGTGCATTTCAGCGTCGGCCACCTTGCCGTGCTCTTGCAGCCACTGGAACAGCGGCGGGAGCGTCCAGGCGTCCTGTTTGATGTCGGCCGTCAGATGATCCTGCAACACGCGCGGGATGTTCTCGACAATGCCACCACCGGTGATGTGGGCCATGCCCTTGACCGTCAGCGTCTCCATCAGCGCCAGCAGCGGCTTGACGTAGATACGCGTCGGAGCCATCAGCACATCGCGCAGCGGCTGGCCGTGGAAGTCGGCGTCCAGATCCGGCTTGGCGACTTCGATGATCTTGCGAACCAGCGAGTAACCGTTCGAATGCGCACCCGACGAGGCCAGACCCAGCACCACGTCGCCCGGGACGATCGACTTGCCGTCGATAATCTTGCTCTTTTCGACCGCACCGACCGCGAAACCGGCCAGATCGTACTCACCGTCCGGGTACATGCTCGGCATTTCCGCCGTCTCACCGCCGATCAGCGCGCAACCGGACAGCTCGCAACCCTGAGCGATGCCCTTGACGACCGTCGCGGCCGTGGCCACATCCAGCTTGCCGCAGGCGAAGTAGTCGAGGAAGAACAGCGGCTCGGCGCCCTGCACCAGAATGTCGTTCACGCTCATGGCGACCAGATCCTGGCCAACCGTGTCGTGCTTGTTCAGCGTGAAGGCCAGCTTGAGCTTGGTGCCCACGCCGTCGGTCCCCGAAACGAGCACCGGCTCCTTGTAGCGCTTGGGCACTTCGAACAGTGCGCCGAAGCCGCCAATGCCGCCCAGCACGCCGTCGCGCAGGGTTTTTTTGGCAAACGGCTTGATCGCTTCGACCAATGCGTCGCCCGCTTCGATGTCGACGCCAGCGTCGCGATAGGAAAGGCCGGAAGTTTCGTTAGGGTGTGACATGACGGGAATGCATCAAGGTTCGGTAAAATGCGATTTTACCCGATGCGCGTGTCCTTTCGGAACGCAAACCGGATATCGGACGCCAGGAATGCCTGGCGTGCCCTGCACAACCGTACTCTACCGGCCTTTAGCCGGTTTTCTTCGTTCGTGATTCAGCAACTGTATCTCGACCTCGGCACCCCGCCGCCCGCGACGTTCGACAATTTTATTGTCGGGCCCAACCTCGAGGCGGCGCAGACGCTTGCCGACCTTCCCGCCGAACTGTCGTCGGGCACGGCGCGCGACCGCGGCATCTACCTCTGGGGAGCTGCCGGGTCCGGCCGCACCCATCTGATGGAGGCCCTGTGCCACGCCATGGGGCCGAGCGCGCGTTATTTGCGTCCCAACAGCCCGCTGGCCGCTTTCACGTTCGACGACGCCAGCACGGTCTACTGCGTGGACGACAGCGACAACCTCTCGCCCACGCAACAAATCGCCGCCTTCAATCTGTTCAACGAGACCCGCGCCCGTCCGCATTGCGCATTCGTGGCCGCTGGCTCACAGCCACCAGTCGACATGCCGCTGCGCGAAGACCTGCGCACCCGCCTCGGCTGGGGCCTCGTATTTCACATTGTGGGATTGGACGACGACGGCAAGAAACAGGCCCTGCAAAACGCCGCACGCGAGCGGGGTTTGCAACTGGCGGCGGACGTTCCGGCCTATCTGCTCACGCACTTCGAGCGCGATATGTCGAGCCTGATGGCCCTGCTCGACCGGCTCGACCGGTTTTCGATGGAGCAAAAGCGGGCAGTGACGCTGCCGTTGCTGCGCCAGATGCTCACCCATACCGACCCGGCCTCGCCGGACGGCAAACCCTGAGCGGTGACCGATCGGACACATCACCGGATACATCACATGAGGTACCTCTCGGTAACATTCGATACCCGTTCCGCGCAGGTGCCAGCCCCCTCAATCACCGAACGACATTAGACGGCCCTTCGCTTCAGGTAAAATTCGCGCAATGACCAATTTAGCTCTCTTCGATCTCGATCACACCCTGCTGCCGACCGACAGCGACAAGGAATGGGGCCGTTTCCTCGTGCGCCAGGGCGCGGTCGAGCGCGACTCATACGCGCAGGCCAACGAGGCCTTCTATCAGGACTACCGTGCAGGTCGACTCGACATGCCCGCCTATCTGCGTTTCTGCCTCGCCCCGCTCGCACGCTATCCGCGTGACCAGCTCGACGCCTGGCATGCGCAGTACATGGAAGAGTCGATCCTGCCGCACGTGCGTCCGGAAGCGCTCGAACTGCTCGACATGCACCGCAAGGCGGGCGATCTGTGCGCTATCGTGACGGCGACGAACACGTTCGTCACCCGCCCCATCGCCAAGGCCTTCGGCGTCGACCATCTGATCGGTACCGAACCGGCGACCGTCGGCGACGACCCGAACGCGCGCTACACCGGCGAGTACGTGGGCACGCCGAGCTTCCGCGAAGGCAAGATCACCCGCACCGAAGCGTGGCTCGCCAGCCTCGGCAAGACCTGGGGCGACTTCAACCACGCCTTTTTCTATAGCGATTCCGCCAACGACGTCCCCCTGATGGAGAAGGTGAACCATCCGGTGGCAACGAACCCCGATGAGGCGCTGCGCGAAATCGCACTGGCGCGTCGCTGGCCCATTCTCGAGTTGTTCCAGTGATCCGCAAATTCATCAAGAAGCTGCTCGGTAAAGACGGCCAGACCGAAAGCGGCACGAGTTCTCTGCCGCCCGGCACGCCGGTCGTCATTCCCGTTTCCGTGCACGGCATCGATCCGACGCTGCTGTCGAAGAACGCCGTGCGCGTAACCGACACGTTGCAGCAAGCCGGGTTCAAGGCCTTTGTCGTCGGCGGCGCGGTACGCGATCTGCTGCTCGGCATCGCGCCCAAAGACTTCGACGTCGCCACGAGCGCCACGCCCGAACAGGTCCAGCGCCTGTTCCGCCGCGCCCGCATCATCGGCCGTCGCTTCCAGATCGTTCACGTGCAATTCGGACAGGAGATCATCGAGACCTCTACGTTCCGGGCGTTGGTCGAGGCGGTCGATAGCGAGCAAATCGGTGCGCGTCGTCCGAAAAAGGGTGAACTCGACCGCAAGACGCACGTCACCGACGAATCGGGCCGAGTGCTGCGCGACAACGTGTGGGGCGAGCAGGACGAAGACGCCGCCCGGCGCGATTTCACCGTCAACGCCATGTACTACGACCCGGCGACGCAGACGGTGCACGACTATCACCGCGGCTTCGAAGACATTCAGAAACGCGTACTGCGCATGATCGGCGATCCGGCCACGCGTTACCGCGAAGACCCGGTGCGCATGCTGCGCGTGGTGCGCTTCGCGGCCAAGCTCGGTTTCAAGATCGACGCAGCCACCGCCGAGCCGATTCCGCATCTCGCGCCGCTGATCGACAACGTGCCTGCGGCGCGTCTGTTCGACGAAATGCTCAAGCTGTTGCTCTCGGGTCACGCATGGGCGTGTGTGCAGCAACTGCGCTCGCAGGGTCTGCATCACGGTCTGCTGCCGTTGCTCGACGTGGTACTGGAGCAGCCGCTCGGCGAGAAATTCGTCACGCTCGCACTCGCCAATACCGACGCACGCATTCGCGCAGGCAAGCCGGTGTCGCCGGGCTTCCTGTTCGCGGCGCTGCTGTGGCATCTGGTACTTGAGAAGTGGCAGGCCTATCAGAGCGCTGGCGAGTATCCGATTCCGGCGCTGCATCTCGCCATGGACGACGTGCTCGACGCGCAAACCGGCAAGCTGGCCATCCAGCGCCGTTTCGTCGCCGACATGAAGGAGATCTGGGGCTTGCAGGTGCGTCTGGATAAGCGCGTCGGCCGTACGCCGTTGCGTCTGCTCGAACATCCGCGCCTGCGTGCCGGTTACGACTTCCTGTTGCTGCGTTGCGAGTCGGGCGAAGTCCCGGCCGAAGCGGGTCAATGGTGGACGGACTTCCTCGAAGGCGACTCGGTCAAGCGCGACGAACTGCTGTCGCAAGGCAGCGGATCTTCGGGATCGACGCCTGCCGCGAAGCGTCGCCGTCGTCGTCGCAAGCCCTCGGGCGGACGTGGCGGTGAAGGTGGCGAAGGCGGTGGTAACGAGGGCGGCGGCGGTAGTGAGAACGCTACCAGCGAGAATCATGGCAAGCGGGTATCATCGCGACAGCATGGTTCCGAAGGTGCTTAATGACTGTTGCCTATATCGGGCTCGGCGCGAATCTCGGCGACGCCCGCCAAGCGATTAAGGACGCCATCGTCTGCCTGGCGCAGCAGATCGGCGTCACGATCATCGGCAAATCCGACCTGTATCGCACCGCCCCCATCGAGTCGAGCGGCGACGACTATCTCAACTGCGCTGTCGCTGTCGAGACGAGTCTGAGTGCCCGCCAGCTACTCGCCCTGTGCCTGAAGATCGAGTTGCATTTCGGACGTGAGCGGCCGTACAAAAATGCGCCGCGCACGCTCGATCTCGATCTGCTGGTCTACGGCGACGAACGCATTGCCGAACCCGATCTGATCGTGCCGCATCCGCGTCTCGCGTTGCGTGCCTTTGTGCTGCATCCGCTCGCGGATATCGCTCCCGAACTCGACATTCCCGGCGTGGGACGCGTCAGCGCCCTGTTGCCCGACGTCGCCGATCAACGCATCGAACGTGTTGCACAGGGCTGCTGCCCGACCAAGCGGGTGTGCACATCATGAGATCGCCGGTGCTCGGGCGATTTCGCTATCTCGCCGTCGAAGGTCCGATCGGCGTTGGCAAGACGTCGCTCGCGCAGCGTCTGGCCGACGCAGCCGGTGCGGATCTGATGCTCGAACAACCGGCGCACAATCCCTTCCTCGAACGTTTCTATCGCGACAGCGCGCGTTATGCGTTGCCCGCGCAATTGTCGTTCTGTTTGCAGCGTGTGGACGAGGCGACGGAGATTGCGCGTCGCGAGATCGACGGCAAGCCGATCTTTACCGACTTCCTGCCAGAGAAGGACGGCCTGTTTGCGCGTCTCACGCTGTCTGCCGACGAGCTGGATCTGTACCGCAAGCTCGTTGCACACATCGAGCGTCCGCACCGTGCGCCGGATCTCGTGATTCATCTGCAAGCCAGTCCCGAAACGCTGTTCTCTCGCATCCAGAAGCGGGCGATTCCGATGGAACAGCAGATTCCGGACACCTATCTGCGCGCGCTGTGCGACATCTACGGCGAATTCTTCTATCATTACGCCGCTGCGCCGGTGTTGACAGTCGACACAGAACAATTCGACCCGGCGCACGACGACAGCGACTTCGCCCTGCTGGTCGAACGCATCGATCAGATGCGCGGGCGCAAGGAAGTCTTCGTCAAGGGCGCTCGCCTCTGACCGCTGACCTCTGACGCGCCGCCTGCCGCTGCGCCTTTGGCGCACCCGTCGCATCTGTGCTGCCCGCGAACCCTCCTGAACCGAGGCTGACATGAGTTATCTGCAAGAATCCAACCGCAAGGCCGTGACCGTTCCCGGACTTGCCCAGATGCGCGCACGTGGCGAGAAGATCGCCATGCTCACCGCTTATGACGCAAGCTTCGCCGCGTTGCTGGACCGCGTGGGCGTCGACGCCATTCTCATCGGCGACTCGCTGGGCAAC
Organism: Pandoraea sp. NPDC090278; assembly: GCF_044772185.1. Lineage (NCBI taxonomy): Bacteria > Pseudomonadati > Pseudomonadota > Betaproteobacteria > Burkholderiales > Burkholderiaceae > Pandoraea > Pandoraea sp. NPDC090278. The sequence goes on from NZ_JBIVYJ010000006.1 coordinate 19,468, forward strand.
GTGATTCAGGGTCAGCGCACGACGCTGCCCGTCACGCTGCGCGACATCTGCTATCACACGGAATGTGTGGCGCGCAGCGTCGAGAAGGCGCTCGTGCTGGCCGATCTGCCCTTCGGCACGTTCGGTACGAAGGAACAGGCATATCAAAGCGCCGTCGCCGTCATGCAAGCGGGTGCGCAGATGGTGAAGATCGAAGGCGGTGCGTGGCTTGCGGAGACGGTGCGTTTTCTGGTCGAGCGCAGCATTCCGGTGTGCGCCCACCTGGGCCTGACGCCGCAATCGGTGCATGCGTTCGGCGGCTTCAAGGTGCAAGGTCGTGAAGACGCGGCGCAGGTGCAACTGCTCGAAGACGCACGCGCGTTGCAAGCGGCCGGTGCTCAACTGGTGGTGCTCGAAGCGATTCCCGCAGCGCTGGCCACGCGCGTGACGCCGGAACTGCCGACGATGCCGACCATCGGTATCGGCGCGGGTGTCGACTGCGACGGTCAGGTGCTGGTGCTTCAGGACATGCTCGGCGTATTCCCCGGCAAGTCGCCGAAGTTCTCGAAGAACTTCATGGACGGTCAGCCGAGCATCGCGGCGGCCATCGAAGCTTACGTGCAGGCGGTGAAGCACGGCACGTTCCCGACGTTGGAACATAGCTTCTGAGATCGGATGCAGGCAACGTCCACGAGGACGAACGAAAAGCGGCTCAGCGATGAGCCGCTTTTTTTATGCCGCAACCGGCAACGTCAGCACGACGGCAAAGCCCTCGCCATCCACGCGTTCGAAGCTCATGTGCCCACTGTGGGCATGCACGACCTCCGCGACCATTGCCAGCCCCAGACTTGCGCCCTCGCGCCCGTCGGCGCGCGACGAGAAGGGGGTTCGCACCCGCTGCCACTCCTGCTCGGGGATGCCCGGCCCGTCGTCGAAGAATCGCAAGCGCCACTGATCGCCGACACGTGTCACGTCCACATGCAGACGATGCGGTGCGCCATAAGCCACCGCGTTGACCAGCACGTTCTTGATCGCTTCACGCAGACTCAATTCGTCGCCGACGATCATGCACGGCTCGTCTGGCGCATGCAACGCGACGTCGATATCGCGCGTCGCGTACGACAACGTCTCGCGCATCGCCATCTGCAATAGCTCGTTCAGATCGACGGGGGTCGGCGCGACGCTCTCCGCCCGATGCTGCACCATCGCGTGATTGATCAACTGATGGATCAGACCGCCCAGTCCGCGCGCCTGCTTCTGAATGCGAGCGATGTGTGTCTGACGCGCAGCCTCGTCCTGCGTCTGCGTCAGCATTTCCGCTTGCGCCGTGAGCGCAGTCACCGGTGTTCGTAGTTGATGTGCAGCGTCGCCGATCACGCGGCGCATCAACGCACGCGACGTCGCCAGCCGCTGCATGAAGTCGTTGATCGCGCCAACGAGTGCCAGCGTTTCCGCAGGCACAGTCACAGCAAGGGGCGCGAGGTCGTTCGGATCGCGCGCGCGTATTGCGCCTTCGATTTGCTTGAGCGGTGCGAGCGCCTGACGTAGCGTCCACAACGCAGCGAGCATCGTCAGCACACCGGTCGCAATCGTGATGAGCAAGGTGTTGTCGGCCAGCCCGCGCGTGAAGCGTTCGCGCGCATTCTGCGTGTGTGCCAGCGCGACCACCGCCCACGGATGAGGTGACGTCACCGGCATGCGCCGTCCCACGATAGCGATGCGGATCGGCATCTCCTGATACGTGCCGTCGACCACGATGGGGCCGTCGGCCAGCTTGTCCCACGGAATCGGGGGACGGAATTCGGAATCACCCGCCACCGAGCGGCCGTTCGGATCGAGCACGGTGTAGAAGATCTGATCGCCGGGAGCGAGCGCAGAAAAGGCCGCAAGCGGTACATCCACGTTCACTTCACCGTTCTGGTACCAGGTGTTCTCCGCCACCTGCAAGGCACTGCCGAGCAACCAGCGGTCGTAGGCCCGGTCGACGGCCGAGCGCGTCGAAAACCAGATGCCCAGCAACACCGCAACGACCGCGAACGCCAGCACCGCGCCCATGCGGATCACCAGACGCAGGTAAAGAGAACGGCCGGGGACGATCATGACAGCACGAGTTGGTAGCCCAGCCCGCGCAGCGTGCGAATCTGGAATTGCGCGCTGGCCAGCTTCTTGCGCAGACGGGCGACGTACTGCTCGATGGCGTTCGCGTTCGGCGCGGGCTCATCGCCGTACAGACGGTCCATCAATTCGTCTTTGCCGAAGATGCGCCCCGGGCGTCCGGCGAGGATTTCCAGCAGCGTGACTTCACGGCGCGTGAGTTCGATGGGCTGGCCGTCCACTTCGACGCCGCGACTCTTGCGATCGAGCGTGAGATTGGCACAGGTCAGACGATTGGTCGCATCCTGCCCGGTGCGGCGCATCAACGCGCGCACACGCGCTTCCAGCTCGCGAAAATCGAAGGGCTTGGTGAGGTAATCGTCCGCGCCGAGATCGAGCGCACGCACGCGCTCTTCGATCTCGGCACACGCGGTGAGCATCAGCACGCGCGTCGACAGGCCACGCTCGCGCACGCGCTTGAGCAACTCGAATCCGTCAACGTGCGGCAACATGACGTCGAGGATCAGCAGGTCGTAATCGTCGCCGATGCGCCCGGCGGCAACCGCCCCGTCCGTCTCGCAATCGAGCGCGTGGCCAAGCCTGCGCAATTGCGTGGCGATCGCTTCGGCGACATCGGCGGTGTCTTCCACCAGCATGATGCGCATGGTCTTCTCGTCTCCTAATCTTTCTGAGGCTTTCGTCTTCTGAGTGCGATTGTCTCGGAAATCCCTGCGGGCCACCTCAGTGTTTCCCCTGAATTCGGGCCGTGGCGCGGCGCGATGTCAGGTTCGCTACAGCTTCGCTACTTAGTATCGAGCCGACTACAAAAAAGCACTATCGCATTCTTCAGGAGACACGCAATGCACAACGCCCCCCATGCGGGCGCTGCGGGGACGACTTCGCCCGCAGTGCCGCCATTGCTCGAAATCGACGCCGTCACGCTGCAATACAAGACCGACGACTATCTCGTCACCGCCGCCCAGCAAGTGAGCTTCAACGTCTACCCGGGCGACCGCTTCGTGCTGCTCGGCCCGTCCGGCTGCGGCAAGTCGACGTTGCTCAAGGCTATCGGCGGTTATCTGCCACCGGTTCACGGCGAAATCCGCCTCAAAGGCCGCACGATCACCGAACCCGGCCCGGACCGCATGATGGTGTTCCAGGAGTTCGACCAGCTCCTGCCGTGGAAAACCGTGCGCCAGAACGTGGAGTTCGCGCTCACGGCGAGCGGACGCCTCAAGGGACGTGAAGCTGCCGAGCGGGCCGCCCACTACGTCGAGAAAGTCGGTCTGGCGAAGTTTATCGACAGCTATCCGCACACGCTCTCCGGCGGCATGAAGCAACGCGTGTCCATTGCACGCGGCATGGCGATGGAGCCGGACGTCCTGCTCATGGACGAGCCGTTCGCCGCCCTCGACGCCCTCACCCGCCGCAAGATGCAGGACGAACTGCTGCGTCTGTGGGACGACACGCGCTTCACCGTGTTGTTCGTCACGCACGGCATCGACGAAGCGATCCGCATCGGCACGCGCATTCTGCTGCTCTCGCCGCATCCGGGTCAGGTCAAGGCAGAACTCAACAGCATCGCCCCCGAGCAACTCGGCACGGCGCATCAGAGCGAGCTTGAGACCCGCATCGATCAACTGCTGTTCGCGACCCACTGAGGATGACGGCCATGAATGCTATCCCTTCGCAATCCGCCACGTCGGCATCCCCTACCCCGATCGAACCCGTCTACCGTCCGGAGTTCGTCCTCGAACCGGTGCAGGCCGAACTGTCGTCCATCCAGCGACCGCTCTCCACCTTCGAGACCCTTTATCGCCTGAGCTGGCTGCGCAAGACCGTGATTCTGTGCGTGCTGGCCATCATCTGGGAAATCTACGGACGCTGGCTCGACAACGCCCTCCTGTTCCCGAGCTTCACCGACACGCTCGCCGCGTTCACGAGCGGTCTGACGAGCGGCGTGCTGCTGCTGCGCGCTGTCGTCTCGCTCAAGACGCTGCTCATCGGCTACGGCATCGGGATCGCACTCGCTGCTGTACTGACGACTGTCGCCATCAGCTCGAAGATCGGCAACGATCTGCTGGAAACGCTCACCGCGATGTTCAACCCGCTGCCCGCCATCGCCTTGCTGCCGCTCGCGCTGATCTGGTTCGGACTGGGCAACGGCAGCGTGATCTTCGTGCTCGTGCACTCGGTGCTGTGGGCCGTGGCGCTCAACACGCACAGCGGGTTCCGGGGCGTGTCGAAAACGCTGCGCATGGTGGGCCAGAACTACGGGCTGAAGCGCTTCGCGCTGGTACAGCACGTGCTGATCCCGGCGGCATTCCCGAGCATTCTTACGGGCCTGAAAGTGGGCTGGGCGTTCGCATGGCGCACCCTGATCGCTGCCGAACTCGTGTTCGGCGTGTCGTCCGGCTCGGGTGGCCTCGGCTGGTACATCTTCGAGAACCGCAACTCGCTGGAGACGGCTAACGTCTTCGCCGGGCTCTTCTTCGTGATCCTGATCGGGCTGGCCGTCGAGAACCTGTTGTTCGCCCGTATCGAGAAGCGCACGTTGCACCGCTGGGGTATGCAGCACTGACACTCGGAGCGGACCGGATTTTCGGCCTGCTCCGATTGACGCCCTTTTTCATGGGCATGAATAATTCGAACAACACGGAGACAACATCATGAACCGACGCAATTTCGCCCGCTGGGCGAGCGCACTCACGCTCGCCGCGACAACCGCCCTGTCAACGCTCGGCAACGTGGCGCACGCCGAAGCGAGCACTGTCCGCCTGTCGCATGGCTACGGCATTCTGTATCTGCCGCTGATGGTCATGCGCGATCAGCATCTCGTGGAGAAACACGCGAAGGCACTGGGGCTGGGCGACGTGAAGACGACGTGGACCATTCTCGACGGTGGCAACGTCATTAACGACGCGATGCTTGCGGGCAACCTCGACGTCGCAGGCACGGGCGCGCCGGGCTTCGTCACGCTCTGGTCGAAGGCGCACGGCATTCCGCGCTCGGAGGTGATCGGCCTGTCCGCGCTGTCGACCGGTCCGCTCTGGCTCAATACGAACAATCCGAACATCAAGTCGCTCAAGGACTTCACGTCGAAGGACAAGATCGCGATTCCGGGCATCAAGACGTCGCTGTCCGCCGTGCTGCTGCAAATGGCTGTGGCGAAGACGTTCGGCATCGAGAACTACGCGAAGCTCGATCCGCAGACGGTCAGTCTGAGCCATCCGGAAGCCGTGAGCGCGCTGCTCTCGGGCAAGACGGAAATTACGGCGCACTTCACTTCGCCGCCGTTCTCGTATCAGGAGCTGAAGGATCCGCGCATCAAGCGCGTGCTGAATTCGACGGACGTGCTGGGTAACATCACCATCGACGTCGTGTTCGCGCCCAAGCAGTTCACCGTCCAGAATCCGAAGCTGGTGCAGGCCATTCTGGCGGCGCAGGAAGAGGCGGCGGCGTACATCGCCAAGGATCACGTGGGCGCAGCGCAGACCTTCCTTCGCGTGTCCAAGATCAACCTGCCGCAAGCGGAGATCGAGCAGATGCTGGCCGACCCCGGTCTGCAATTCACGACCACGCCGAACGGGCTGATGCAGTACGTCGAGTTCATGAGCCGCGCGGGCACGATCAAGACACGTCCGGCGAAGTGGAGCGATCTGTTCGTGCCGCAGATGGCAGCGCGTCAGGGAAGCTGAGGGAGTGAGGGATCGCGGCGCGTCGAAGGTGTTGACGCGCCGCTGAGTCAGGCGGTGGTCGTGGCCACGATCGTCGCCGGTAGTGCACCTCGCAGCGCATTGCACACGACGATGGCTTGCGCCGAGCGCAAGTCGTCATGCGTAATGACAGCTTCGACGGCGGCCCACGACGGATCTTCCAGCAGCACGCTGCGCATCACCCCGGGCAACACGCCAGAGGACAACGGTGGCGTCATCCAGATGCCATTGCGTTTGACGAACACCGTGCTGCGCCCGCCTTCCGTCAATTCGCCCCGGTCGTTGAAGAACAGCACGTCGAACGCACCTTGCGCTTCGGCCGTTCTCCAGGCGGCGTCGTAACGCGCGCGCACCGTGGTCTTGTGGCGTAGAAACAGATCGTCCGCGCGGGTGGTTTGAGAGGCATCGGCCAATAGCACTTTCACTGTGTCGCCATGCAGCGGTGTGAGCACACCGTGCGTGATCGCCGCCGTGCCGTTGTGAGACAACGCGAGGCGTACCCGATGGATGTCGTCTTCGCTCAGCGTTGCAACCACCGCATCGAGTTGTTCGCGCAATGCCGCTTCGTCAAGCGTGAAGCCGAAGTACTGCGCAGACTTCTGCAAGCGCGACAGGTGTCGTGCGAGATGGGCGACGCCGGAGGCGCGGGTCGCCTGCATCGTCTCGAAGAGTTCAAAGCCGGGATCGAGCGCGCTCAGGAAGCGCGCCTTGAGTCGGCACTCGTCGCGTTCTTCATCCGCCTTGCTATCCAGTACGATCCCCGCGCCGACGCCCAGACGTCCGCGACGCATGCCGCTCGCGCCCGGCGCATCGAGTTCGAGCGTGCGAATCGTGACCGACATGCAGAAGTCGCCCAGCGCCTGGGGATCGTCACTGCGGGCGTCGAGCCAGCCGATTGCGCCGGTGTAAAGACCGCGTGGCGATGTTTCCAGTGCACCGATCAACTGCATCGTCCGATGTTTCGGCGCGCCCGTGATCGAACCGCAAGGGAACAAGGCGCGCAGCACGTCGGCCATCGAGGTCGTGTCCGGCAACGTTGCGGTGACGGTCGACGTCATTTGCAGGACGCTGGCGAAGCGCGTCACTTCGAACAGCTTCGGCACTTTGACCGAACCGGATGTCGCGAGACGCCCGAGATCGTTGCGCAGCAAGTCCACGATCATCAGGTTCTCGGCGCGGTTCTTTTCGTCGGCGGCGAGCGCCGCGCTGCGTTGCGCGTCGATGGCGGCATCGCCGCACGCCGGTGCGGTGCCCTTCATCGGACGCGCCTCCACCTGACCGCGCGAATGCCGCAGGAACAACTCGGGTGACAACGAAAGGATCGCACGCCCCGCAACGCCTCGCGCACCGGGCAGCATCACGAGTGCGCCGTAAGGCACCGGCTGACGCGCGCGCAAGCGGCGATACAACGCGACCGGCGAGCCGAACGCGTCGAAATTCAGACGGTACGTGTAGTTGATCTGATAGCACTCGCCTTGTGCGAGCCATTCGTGGATGCGGGCGATGGCGTCGTCGAAGGCGGCGTCGCTCACGTCGCTCTGCAATGCGCCGATGCCTGCAACGCCAGGGGCGGCGGGCACACCACTTTCACCGTTGTCCTGCCAGGCGTCGGCATCGCCTCCGGCGTCCACCCACTCCTGACGCGCCAGCCACGTCTGCGTCTGCGCGGCGTCGAGCCGCTGCATCTCGGAGAACAGCATGGCACGGAACTGGCCCGGCGCACGGCGCGTCGAGACCGTATGCACGCCACCGAGGCGCACACCGAATTCGTAATCGGCCAGCAGCACGGCGTGCAGGCCGTGACGCGTGGCGTCTTCTACTTCGCGGAGCGCGTCGGAAAGCACAACGGGCTCGTCGCAAGTTACCTCGCGCACGAGCCCGGTGTACAGACGCGCCCCACCGGCCGGATCCGCACTGTCGTCCAACAGCGCGAACGCGGCCAGGGGCGCTTCACTTTGCATGGAATTACTCGAAGAACTGCTTGACGCGGTCGAACCACCCCTTCGACTGCGGGCTGTGGCGTGCACCGCCTTCTTTCAGCGAAGTGTCAAAGTCGCGCAGCATCTGCTTTTGCGCATCGTTGAGCTTGACCGGCGTTTCCACCTGCACGTGCACGTACAGATCGCCCGGATAGCTCGCGCGCAGACCCTTGATGCCCTTGCCACGCAGTCGGAACGTCTTGCCCGTCTGCGTGCCTTCGGGCACTTCGAAGGTGGCCTTGCCGTGCAGCGTCGGTGCGTCGATGTCGCCGCCGAGCGCCGCCGTCGCGAACGAAATCGGCATCTGGCAGTGCAGATCGTCGCCATCGCGCTCGAACACGTTGTGCGCCTTGATGTGGATTTCCACATACAGGTCGCCCGCAGGACCGCCATTCACACCCGGTTCGCCGTTGCCGGACGAACGAATGCGCATGCCGTCTTCGATACCCGCCGGGATCTTGATCTCCAGCGTCTTGGTCTTCTTGATCTTGCCCGAGCCGTGGCAGTTGGTGCAGGGCTCAGGAATGTACGAGCCCGTGCCGTGGCACTTCGGGCAGGTCTGCTGAACGCTGAAGAAACCCTGCGACATGCGCACCGAACCCGCCCCGTTACAGGTCGGGCAGGTCTCGGGCTTCGTGCCCGGCTTTGCGCCGTTGCCGTGACAGATCTCGCATTCGTCCCAGCTCGGCACGCGAATCTGCGTGTCGAAGCCGTTCGCGGCCTGCTCCAGCGTGATCTCCATGTTGTAGCGCAGATCGGCACCGCGATACACCTGAGGACCGCCGCGGCCACCACGGCCACCGGGGCCGCCCTGACCGAAGATATCGCCGAAGATGTCGCCGAACGCGTCTGCGAAGCCGCCGAAGCCCTGACCGCCCGCACCGCCGAAGCCGCCCATGCTCGGGTCGACGCCCGCGTGACCGTACTGGTCGTACGCCGCGCGCTTCTCCGGCTCGGAGAGCATCTCGTAGGCCTCTTTGACCTCTTTGAACTTGTCTTCGGCGTCCTTGCTGTCCGGATTGCGGTCCGGGTGGTACTTCATCGCCAGCTTGCGATACGCCTTCTTGATCTCTTCGTCCGAGGCGTTCTTGGCGACGCCAAGGACTTCGTAGTAATCACGTTTGGCCATAACTCTTTCCAATGTTGGCGCATGTCGCCATCAGGCAAAAAGCCGGGTCGACATTCCCCTTGCGGAGAACCTCGATACCCGGCCCACACGCGGTGCACCTTTCGATGCCCCGCGCGCCATGCACGCTTTACTTCTTGTCGTTGACTTCCTTCACTTCGGCGTCGACGACGTTGTCGTCATGCGACTTGCCCTGCTCGGCACCTGCGGCACCCGCAGCACCGGCTTGCGCCTGCATGTCGGCATACATCTTCTCGCCGAGCTTCTGGCTTGCCGTACCCAGTGCTTCGACCTTGGCATCGATGTCGGCCTTGTCCGAACCGCGCAGCGATGCTTCCAGTGCCGTGATCGCCGATTCGATCGCTTCCTTCTCCGAAGCTTCGATCTTGTCGCCGTACTCGGTCAGCGCCTTGCGGGTGCTGTGCACCAGCGCATCGCCCTGGTTACGGGAGTCGGCCAGATCACGTGCCTTCTTGTCTTCTTCGGCGTTGAGCTCGGCGTCCTTCACCATTTGCTCGATCTCCGCATCCGACAGGCCCGAGTTCGCCTTGATGACGATCTTGTTTTCCTTACCGGTGGCCTTGTCCTTCGCACCGACGTGCAGAATGCCGTTGGCGTCGATGTCGAAGGTCACTTCGATCTGCGGCGTGCCGCGTGCTGCCGGCGGAATGCCTTCGAGGTTGAACTCGCCCAGCGACTTGTTGCCGGCGGCCATCTCGCGCTCACCCTGATACACCTTGATCGTCACGGCCGGCTGGTTGTCGTCCGCCGTCGAGAACACTTGCGAGTGCTTCGTCGGAATCGTGGTGTTCTTCGTGATCATCTTCGTCATCACGCCGCCCAGCGTTTCGATACCGAGCGAGAGCGGGGTGACGTCGAGCAGCAGCACGTCCTTACGGTCGCCCGACAGCACCGAGCCCTGAATCGAGGCACCTGCGGCCACGGCTTCGTCCGGGTTCACGTCCTTGCGCGGGTCCTTGCCGAAGAACTCCTTCACCTTCTCCTGCACCTTCGGCATACGCGTCATACCGCCGACCAGAATCACGTCGTCGATGTCGCTGACCTTGACGCCGGCATCCTTGATCGCCGTGCGGCACGGTTCGATCGTGCGCGTGATCAGCTCTTCGACCAGCGCTTCGAGCTTGGCGCGCGTGATCTTCAGGTTCAAGTGCTTCGGACCCGAGGCATCCGCCGTGATGTACGGCAGGTTGATTTCGGTCTGCTGGCTCGACGACAGTTCGATCTTGGCCTTTTCAGCGGCTTCCTTCAGGCGTTGCAGCGCGAGCACGTCCTTCGACAGATCGACGCCTTGTTCCTTCTTGAACTCGCCGATGATGTAGTCGATGATGCGCTGGTCGAAGTCTTCGCCGCCCAGGAACGTGTCGCCGTTGGTCGACAGCACTTCGAACTGGTGTTCGCCGTCCACATCCGCGATTTCGATGATCGAGATGTCGAACGTGCCGCCACCCAGGTCATACACCGCGATCTTGCGGTCGCCGCCTTCCTTCTTGTCCAGACCGAAAGCCAGTGCGGCAGCGGTCGGCTCGTTGATGATGCGCTTGACTTCCAGACCGGCGATGCGGCCTGCGTCCTTCGTGGCCTGGCGCTGGCTGTCGTTGAAGTAGGCCGGCACCGTGATCACGGCTTCCGTGACCGGCTCGCCCAGGTAGTCCTCGGCGGTCTTCTTCATCTTGCGCAGCACTTCGGCGGAAATCTGCGGCGGGGCCAGCTTTTCGTTGCGTGCCTCAACCCAGGCGTCGCCGTTATCGGCCTTGACGATCTTGTAGGGCATCAGCGCGATGTCCTTCTGCACTTCTTTTTCTTCGAAGCGGCGGCCGATCAGGCGCTTGACGGCGTACAGCGTGTTCTTCGGGTTGGTCACGGCCTGGCGCTTAGCCGGCGCACCGACCAGGATCTCGCCATCGTCCATGTAGGCGATGATCGACGGCGTGGTGCGAGCACCTTCCGCGTTTTCGATGATCTTGACCTGATTCCCTTCCATGACGGCCACGCACGAGTTCGTGGTGCCCAAGTCGATACCGATGATTTTGCCCATTTAAATTTCTCCTAGCGTCCTTTGCGTCTTTCCGTCGGGCGTGTCGCCCATTCAATTCATTGATCTGCACGGGATATGGGTGCAGCCGGGAACATTTCAAGACCCTTCTTGCAGCCCGGTTTTGCCCCCCGCCGCCACGATCTTCTCGCGTGCGGCGGCCACCGCCAGCCGGAACTGGGGCAGGCCCTGCCAGCCGGTCGCCCGGCCAAGCTTCTTCCCTGCATGGAAGAAGAAAAACGTCGGCACCCCGTGCAGCGCGAAACGGCGGCCCAGCGCCATATCGGCGTACACGTTGGCGTGAAACCAGCGCAGCCCGAGGGCTTCGATGGCCTCGCGCTGCGCGAGCATGGTCTTCTTGGCGACTTCGCAGTTGAAACAATCGACGCCCCAGAAGAACACTACGGCGAGGTCGTCCCCCGCCGTGCGTAGCCCTTCGTCGAACGTCGCGGCGGTCAGCTCATGCATCGAGAACGCCTCGAACGCCGTGCCGTCCACCCCTTTCATGCCCGGAGGATCGCCTGCCATGATGGTAAGCCTTTGAATCGATGCCTCTGCGCGTGCAGCGCCGCCACATCCGACGCCGCTATCCGCGCCCGGTCATACGGCCCGACGGCGGACGAGCAACCTTTCCATGATGGAATGGTTACATCACCCGCCTCGGCCGGATGACGTCGAATTACTTGCCTGCGGCGACCGTCACCAATGCCGGGCGCAGCACGCGGTCGGCAATCAGGTAACCCTTTTGCAGCACGGCCACGACCGTGTTCGGCTCCTGTTCGGCCGGCACCATCGAGATCGCCTGATGCTGATGCGGATCGAACTTTGCGCCCGTCGGGTCGATGACCGACACCTTGCTGCGCTCCAGCGCCGACACGAGTTGACGCAGCGTCAGCGCCACGCCCTCTTGCAGCTTGGCCACATCGCCGCTCTTGTCGGCGGCGGCCGCTTCGAGGCTGTCGATGACCGGCAGGAGGTTCTCGGCAAAGCTTTCGACGGCGAACTTACGCGCCTTCGACACTTCCTCTTCCGCACGGCGGCGGATGTTTTCCATCTCGGCGCGGGCGCGCAGCGCCTCGTCGCGCATGGCCGCCGCTTCTGCCTGAGCCGCCTGGAGTTGCGCCTCAACCGAGGGCAGCGCGTCGTTCGCGCCCGCAGCGTCGGTCGGGGCCGCTTCGGCCTGGGACGGAGTCGGCTGGTCGGGGGTGTTTTGCTGTTCAGTCATGAGTTGAGTCGTCAAAAGGTTCTTGCAGCGCACCACGACGATGCGCCGCCGGTTCAAATCCCTTTGGATAGTAGGGGCGTTCACACCGATTTCAAGAGCGGGCGGGCATTCTGTGCGCCACATCGGTGCGCGCGGCGTGCCGGTAAATATCCGGTTACACGCGTTACGAGTCCTCTATTGTATCGGCCGTTGCTGCGACCTAACATGAATTACGGTCCGACGAATGGATGTGCCTATCCGATTGACCATTCGACGGACCCGGCCGCTCACCGGACACCCCCCGTCCGGTGAAGTGTTCTTAAGGAGCGCATCATGAAGCTGCCACTGGCTGTTGTCTTCATCCTTGCGTTGGTGACGACGGTAACGATTACGATTTGCCTGTCCGGCGCAGTCACCCGGCGCGACACCGAGTACGGTGGCGTGCGGGCGGTGCTGCATCACTATGTGGAAGTGCCGGGCCTGACGGGGCATTCGTCGAACTCGAATACCGGAATCCCAACACGCTGATCGCCCCCCGGGGTGCACGATCCTTTGCGGTCGTGCTCGGTGCCGTTCCCCGGACGGTTCCAGCTGAGTCGCTCGATTCGCCTGAGTCGACTGAGACGGAACACCTGATTCACGCTCCACCCCCTGCCCGCCGCTGTGCAATATGCCAGCGGCGGCGTTCATTCAGGCGTTGAAAAGCTTGAGGGACGGGACGGACGCCCCTTACTCGCCAACACCACCGAGACGACGGCGGTCGCGCTTGGTCGGACGTCCGTGCATCTGCGCCGCCGGTTCCTGGAACAGACGTCGGCGCTCGCTCTCGTCGGCACGCGCCCGAATGCTCGCTTCGGTCTCTTCGTACAGCGACTGCGCGACCGGCGCGGAGCCACGGACCTCGGCAATCGCCTTGATCTTCACTTCCCAGCGCGTACTGCCGTTGTCGACCGACACGACATCGCCGGGACGCACATCGCGCGCCGGTTTCACACGGGCTTCGTTGCAAAGCACGCGGCCACGGTCGACCGCCTGCGTGGCGAGCGAGCGCGTCTTGAAGAAACGCGCCGCCCACAGCCATTTGTCGATCCGCGTAGCGGCGTGCGGAGAATCGTCTACCTTGACCGTCACGACCGTGCTCCCGCTTCTCCGTGCGCGCCTTCAGACGGCGAGGCTGTCTGCGCCTGGGTCTGCATTTGCGCCTGCGCGGCGGCAGCAGCGGCCGCACTGGCTTCCTCGAACGCGGCCACAGCCGCCACCTGACGCTGACGCGTCGACGCCACCGCAGCCGCCGAGGCATCGGCCTCGCCCTGAGGCGAGAGCACCGGCCAGCCTTGCAGATGACGCGCCGCGATCTCGCCGAGCGCCGTAATCCAGGCGCTCGCACCGTTCAGGCAAGGAATGAAGTGGAATAACTTGCCGCCCGCCGTCAGGTAAGCCTGACGTCCTTCCATATTGATTTCTTCGAGCGTCTCGAGACAATCGGACGTGAAACCCGGGCAGAACACATCGACTCGCGGCGTGCCACCCCGGCCGAGTTCTTCGAGCGTCGGCGCCGTGTATGGCTGGAGCCATTCGGCCTTGCCGAAGCGCGACTGGAAAGTGAGACGGCACGTGGTCTCGTCCAGACCGAGGGCGGCGGCAAGCAGACGCGCCGTCTTCACGCACTGATCGTGATACGGATCGCCGAGATCGAGCGTGCGGCGCGGCACCCCGTGGAAGCTCAGCAGCAGACGCTCACCGGCAGCAAAGTCCGGTCGACCGTTTTGCAGCCAATAGCCTTCGACCTGCTGACGCAACGCCTCGATGTACGCGGGATGATCGTGATAGTCGCGCACCGTACGCACGTCGGGCTGATTGCGCAGGCGGCCAAGCACGCGGAACACGGCGTCGCTCGCGGTGGCGGTGGTGCTGCTCGAATACTGCGGATAGAGCGGCAGGACGAGAATCCGCTCGACACCGTTCTGGCGCAACGCACGAATGCGCTCGGGAATCGACGGATTGCCGTAACGCATCGCGTAGTCGACCACGACGTCATAGTCGTTCGCATGCAGCAGCGCGCGCAAGGCGTTCGTCTGATGCTCGGTGTTGACCTTGAGCGGCGAGCCGTCACGGGTCCAGACCGTCGCATATTTTTGCGCCGACTGACGTGAGCGGAAGGGCAAAATCACCAGCCGCAGCAACGGTTGCCACACCAGCGACGGGATTTCCACGACGCGCGGGTCCGACAGGAACTCGCGCAGGTATCGGCGTACGGCCGCAGGACGCGGCTCGTCGGGCGTACCGAGGTTGATCAGCAGTACGGCGGTCTTGCCGGACTGGCCATGCGAAATAGGTTCGGGATCGAAGCGCATGGAACGTACTTTACCGCAAACACGGGGCGCATCCGGCGTCTGTCATGCCTGACGATACCGCCGGAATGCACCCTCCGTCGGCCAGTCCACAGCCGGACGGAGGGGCATGACGGTCATCTGGGCAGGTGGGCCATCAACCGTGCCGATGCTCGTCGTCGTGAGACGACCGATGCTCGGCACTCGGATGTTCCTCATGCGCGGGCGCGCGCGCCCCTTCCGGTTTGCCTTCACGCTGCGTGGGTTGCGGGTGCGGCTGCGCCTGAGGACGTTCCTGCTGAGGTTGCGGACGCGGTGCGGGTTGCGCATGCTCCACCGGCGGCTGCGGACGTGGCTGCGGTTGCGCCTGCTGCTGAGGCTGCGGTTCGGGACGCGGCTGCGCCCGTTCCACCTGCGGTTGCGGCCGTGGCTGCTGGAACTGCTGCGGCTCCGGGCGCGGCTGCGTCTGCCATTGCTGCGGACGGCGGGCCGGTTCGGTCGCCTCCGGTTGTTGCTGTTGACGTTGCGGTGCGGGCGTCGCTTGTCCGCCGCGCGCTTCCGGCTGTGCAGTAGGTGATTGGGGCGATTGCGGTGATTGGCGACGCATTTGCATCTCGCGCTGCGCGGCGTCATGCCCCGGCTGTGGGACGGCTTGCGGCGCTTCGCCGCGTGGCGACGGCTGCCCCTGCCCCTGAATCGCACCGTTCACACCCGGCGGATGCGGAACACCTGAGGGCGCGGGCTGACGCTCGGCGGGTTGGGATTGCACCGCCGATTGCCCCGGACGATTCTGATAAACGCCGTGTCCCGGATAGCCGGGATTGGCAGGTTCCGCCGGAACCCCCGGCGTTCCCGGCACACCGGGCTGCCCCGGTACGCCAGCATGCCCCGGTGCTCCCGGGACACCCGGCTGTCCGGGCACCCCCGGCGCGCCGTGCATCGGCGGCACAGCGCCGGTCGCAGGCAAGCCGCCATGCCCTGCTGTCGCCCCGGCGGCACCGGTCGCGCCCAGCGCAGGCTGCGCGGGCATCGCACCGTTCGTGCCAATCGGTGCACCGACCGGCCCATGCGTGCTGACGACCGTCACACGGGGCGCGATGCGTGGCTGGCCATTCGGAGCATTCGTCCCGTTCGCTCCATTCGGACCGCCCGCGCCAAGATTGCGCACTTGCTGCCCGTTCTGACCGAACACCAGCGGCGCACCGCCCGCGTTCGGCACGGCGTGCAACTGGCTCGTCAGCTCACGCGACGGCATGCCGCGGGCGACCGGCGCACGCGTCGCCAGCACCTGCCGGTTGAACACACCTGCGGGCGGCGCCCCTGCTGCCGGACGGCTGTTACCGAACACACTTTGCTGCACCGGGGCTACGCCCGGCGTATTGCCGACGCGCCACGTCTGCGCACCGCGCGGGGCTGCCAGCGCGGTCGGTGCGCCCACGGGGCGTCCCTGCACGAAGGCCTGCGCGGGCATCGTCGACACAGCGCCCCGCACGTTGCGGTTCACATAGACGTTGTTGATGGTGGTGGTGTTGATGTTGTTGGTGATATTGGTCGTACGAATGTTCGTCGAGCGATTGATGTTCGTGATGTACGACGAACTGGCGTGATACGCCGGACGGTACGGGTCATGCGGCCCAAGCGCGAACCACGCGAGCCCCACGCCCCCGGCCGCGAACGACACCCCCCACTGATTGCCGCCGCTGCTACCGCTGACCCAGCCAACCAGCGCGGGGGCATACACCGGACGCACCGCCACCGGCCCCGGCACCCAGCACCAGCGGGCATCCACGTAAGCCCAGCGTCCGTAGTGATACGGCGCGAAGCCCCACGGCGCATCGTCCACCCACGTCCAGCCCCACGGGTCGACCCAGACCCAGTGGCCCGTGCGGTAAGGCGCCCAGCCCGACGGCATGTTGGACGGCACCCACACGGCGCCGTAGCTCGGCGTTTCCTGCCACGAGCCATAGTCGTCCAGACTCTCGAAGCCGGTCATGTCGCGCGGCACGTAACGTGCGGAGACGGAGGCGTCTTCACGTGCGTCGCGATCGCGCATCCACTGATCGAAAGCGTCGGCCGTGAGCGGGCCGGTCTGCTGCTGTGTCAGGTTCTGACCGACGAACGCGACCCGTTGCCCTTGCTGGAGCGGGACCGACGCCCCTTGTCCGTACGCCGTGCCCGCACCGCGCGAGACGCTCACC
The DNA here is from genome assembly GCF_044772185.1 of Pandoraea sp. NPDC090278. Classification (NCBI taxonomy): domain Bacteria; kingdom Pseudomonadati; phylum Pseudomonadota; class Betaproteobacteria; order Burkholderiales; family Burkholderiaceae; genus Pandoraea; species Pandoraea sp. NPDC090278. The sequence goes on from NZ_JBIVYJ010000006.1 coordinate 36,147, forward strand.
GTCGTGACGCCGTTCGGATCGACGTCCACACGATATTCACCGGCCTGTTGCGGCACGAACGCCAGATTCGGCGTATCGATCTCGTAGGGTTGATTCGGATCGAAGCTGCGCAGGCGCACACCGACGGTGCCCTGCGTTACGTTCAGTTGCACATTCTGGTCGGTGACGGCGGACAGCGTCAGGCTGGTCGACGCGCCCATACGCACCGCCGTGCCGCCCACGTGCATCTCGGCCCGGCTGTTGCGGTCGACCCAGATGGCATCGCCCGTCGTAAGCGGACGGTTGCGGTCCGCATAGCGCCACTCGCTCGTGCCTGCGGGGGCGTAGGTGACGGTGCCGTCGAACTCGGAGAGACGCGCGACGCGCCCCGGCGGATCGGCGCTCTGCGCTTGTGCCAGTCCTGGCGCACCGACGGCGCCCAGCAGACCCAGCGCCAGCCCGACGCCAAGGGAGCGGACCGTCGTCCGCCAGGAGATCAGGGATTTCATAAACACTCCGGGCCCTTTCGGTGGGCATGCCGTGCGCGGCTTGCAGGCGTTGGCGATCAGCCACCTTGTTGTTCTGTCCGAATCCTCCGGCGAGTCCGATGACAAACTCGAACGACCTCGCCGCAAGTGACGCTTCAAGCCTAAGCCTGCCGTGTGTGACAGCGTGTAAAGGAATGCTACGGGGTTGTAACCGGGAATGGACGAATCGGCCACTGCGCGAACGCGCCAGCCTGCCGCTCAGTGATGACTGAGCGCGTTGGAGAGCAGCTTGGCGGTGATGTCGACGATGGGGATGACACGCTCGTACGCCATGCGCGTCGGTCCGATCACGCCGAGCGTACCGACGACTTCGCCGTCGACTTCGTAAGGGGCCGTGACGACCGTCATCTCCTCGATCGGCACGAGGCTCGACTCGCCGCCGATGAAGATCTGCACCCCTTGTGCGCGGCTCGACACGTCGAGCAGTTGCAGCAGGCCGGTCTTGGACTCGAACACGTCGAACAGCTTGCGCAGACGCTCCATGTTCGACGACAGATCCTCCACGCCCAGCAGGTTGCGCTCGCCCGAAATCAGCACGCTCTCGCGCGTAGTGTCGGCCATGGCGTCGCTGCCTGCCTGCACGGCGGCCTGCATCAGCGCGCTCATGTCCGAGCGCAGCGCATCGAGTTCGCCACGCAAGTAAGTGCGCACGTCGTCGAAGCTATGACCACCGAAGTTGGCGTTCAGGTAGTTCCCCGCTTCGACCAGTTGCGCTGGGGAATAATCCTTTTCCGTCAGGATGATGCGGTTCTGCACGTCGCCGTCGGGCGTGACGATGATGAGCAGCACGCGCTTATCGGACAGACGCAGGAATTCGATATGACGGAAGGTCTGGCTGCGGCGCGGTGTGAGCACCACGCCCGCGAACTGCGACAGATGCGAGAGCACCTGTGCGGCGGAGGCGATCAACTGTTGCGGGCCTGCCGGTTGCAGACTAGTCTGCACCTGCGTCGCCAGTTGGTGCACGGCCTCTTCGAGCGGGCGCACCGACAGCATCGTGTCGACGAACAGACGGTACGCCCGCGGCGTCGGCACGCGACCGGCCGACGTATGCGGGCTGGCCACGAAACCCATCGCTTCGAGATCGGACATCACGTTGCGGATCGTCGCGGGCGACAGGTCGAGGCCCGAGAAGCGTGAGAGCGTGCGCGAGCCGACCGGCTGGCCATCTGCGATGTACCGTTCGATCAGGGTTTTGAGAAGCGTTTGCGCACGTTGATCTAGCATGGCAAAAATTGTAACGCGAAACGTGGGCTCTGTTCCCCCTAAATCGGGCCTCGCGTTACCTGGCCAGAGGAACCGTTGCAGGCCGTGCGTTGGCGATGGTTGCTGTCATCGACTTATGGTGTAATGGCGGCATGAAAACTGGGAGCCCCTTCAAGACCGTGGCGCTCGTCGGGAAGTACCACGCCGACGGCGTCGCCGAACCATTGCTCACGCTCGCGGCATGCATCGCCCAGCGTGGGCATCATGTCGTCTTCGAGCGCGACACTGCGCATAACATCGGCGCAGGTGCCGATCCGTACCGCACCCTCGACATCCAGGAAATCGGCACGCAAGCCGACGTGGCCGTCGTGGTCGGCGGCGACGGCACGATGCTCGGCGTCGGCCGTCAGCTGGCCGCCTCGAAGGTGCCGCTCATCGGCGTGAACCACGGCCGCGTCGGGTTCATCACCGACATTCCGCTCGACGAGATGCGTCAGGTCGTGCCCGCCATGCTCGAAGGACACTTCGAAGCCGAACAACGCACCCTGCTGGCCGCACGCATCGAACGCGACGGCCAGACGCTCTTCGAGACGCTGGCGTTCAACGATGTGGTCGTGAACCGCTCGGGGATCTCGGGGATGGTGGAGTTGCGTGTCGACGTCGATGGCCGCTTCATGTACAAGCAGCGCTCCGACGGCCTGATCGTCGCGACGCCCACGGGCTCGACGGCCTACGCCCTCTCGGCGAGCGGCCCGATCCTGCATCCGCGCCTCGGTGGCGTGGTGCTCGTGCCGATCGCACCGCACGCGCTGTCGAATCGTCCGATCGTGCTACCGGATTCGAGCGACATCGTCATCACGATTACCGGCGGTCGCGAAGTCGGCGCCAATTTCGATATGCAGTCGTTTGCCGAACTGCGTCAGGGCGACCAGATTCTGGTCGGCCGCTCCCAGCATCAGGTGACGTTTCTGCACCCGGTCGGCTACAACTACTACGCGACGCTGCGCCGCAAGCTGCACTGGAACGAGCATATCTCCGACGAAGATACGCCGCAGAACTGACTCCACGCCTCACCCGACATCCCATGCTACGCAGTCTCTCGATTCGCGATTTCGTGATCGTCGATCGTCTCGATCTGGAATTCTCCGCCGGCTTCACCGTGTTTTCGGGGGAGACCGGCGCGGGCAAATCGATTCTGATCGATGCGCTGGCGCTCGCGATGGGCGAGCGCGGCGACACCAGCATGGTGCGCAACGGACAAGCGCGCGCCGACATCACTGCTGAATTCGCCGCCGATGCCGAAGCACGCCCCGATCTCGAAGCCTGGCTGCAAGCGCAGGCGCTCTCGCTCGAAGAACACGGCGGGGTGCTGCTGCGCCGTGTGCTCGACGCTGGCGGTCGCTCACGCGCCTTCATCAACGGCACACCCGCCACGCTCACACAAATGCGCGAACTCGGCGAAATGCTCGTCGACATTCACGGCCAGCACGCGCACCAGCAGTTGCTGCGCCCGGACGCGCAACGCCGCCTGCTCGACTCGCACGCGGGCGCGACCACCCTCGCTGCCGATACCGCTGCCGCTCACAAGGAGTGGCGACGTCTCGTCAAGCGCTGCGAGGAAGCGCACGGACGCGACCGCGAACTGCAACTGGAGCGCGAACGTCTCGAATGGCAGACGTCCGAACTCGACAAGCTGGGCCCGCAGGAAGGCGAATGGGACGACGTGAGCGCCGAGCATCGGCGGCTCTCTCACGCGGCGAGTCTCATCAACGGCGTGCAAGGTGCGCTCGACGCACTCGCCGAAGCCGACGGGGCCATCGTCCCGTCGCTCGGGCATGTCGTGCATCAGATCCGCGAACTCGCTGAGATCGACGCCGGGCTGGCCGACACGCTCGCCGCACTGGAACCCGCTGAGATTCAGCTTCGCGAAGCGGTCCATTCGCTCACGCATTACGCGCAACGCATCGATCTCGATCCGGAGCGTCTGGCGGTTGTCGAACAACGACTCGATGCCCTGCATTCAGCCGCGCGCAAATTCCGTGTGACGCCCGAGCAATTGCCCGCCGAGCTGGCGGAGCGTCGCGCGCAACTGGAAGAGTTGACGGCGTCAGCCGACACGGCCGCCATGCAAGCTGCGGCCGACGCGGCGCAGGCCGAATTTCTCAAGCTGGCGAAGGACTTGTCGAAGGCGCGCGCTAAAGCGGCGGCTTCGCTCTCGCGCGAAGTGACCCGGGCAATGCAGGACCTCTCGATGCCGGGCGGACGCTTCGAAGTCGCGCTCACGGCAACGCCCGAGCCACAGTCGTTCGGGCTGGAGACGGTCGAATTTCTCGTCGCCGGACACCCGGGCGTGCCGACACGTCCGCTCGCCAAAGTCGCCTCGGGCGGCGAACTCGCCCGCATCAGCCTCGCCTTGCAGGTGATCGCCAGCAGCGCGAGTCTCACGCCAACACTGATCTTCGACGAAGTCGATTCCGGGATTGGCGGCGCGGTGGCCGAAGTGGTCGGTCGCCTGCTTCGCGAATTGGGTCAGGGACGTCAGGTGCTGTGCGTGACCCACCTGCCGCAAGTCGCCGCCCTCGGCCATCAGCATCTGCGGGTGAGCAAACGCAGCGACGGCGATACGACGATGAGCGAGATCGAGCCGCTGGGACGCACCGAACGCGTCGAGGAAATCGCGCGGATGCTGGGTGGTGTGGAGATTACGGCGACGACGCGCAAGCACGCGCGGGAGATGCTAGCGCTCTGAGCGTCGTCGACAACATCGACATTCTCCAATAAACAACGGGCGGCCCATCATCGGCCGCCCGTTGTTTTTCAAGCGTGTGCGTTCAAGCGACGTCCACGCGTCAGATCGTCAAACCGGCCCCGCGTCTGCGAACACCGAATCCCACAGCGCCATCACGGCCTGACGCTCCGCCTCGACGTCCGCGCCCGGCACGCGCGCCGCTTCCACGCCGTCCAGACGCAACTTGTGCTGACGCTTGCGATACAAGCGATACGCCGCTGCTGCGTCTTCCGCGAGCTTGGTATCGATCAACCCCAACTGCGCCGCCTCGCGCAGCAAGGCGATGTTGCCAGCATTTCGCAGCAGCGCCGGGTGCGCGCCCGAGTGCAGCAGCACCAGATACTGCACAGTGAATTCGATGTCCACCATGCCGCCCCGGTCATGCTTCAGATCGAACAGCTTCGTCCCGTTCGGATGCCCTTCGAGCACCTTGCGACGCATCGCCACGATTTCCTGTGCCAGCGCCGATGCCTCACGGGGCGTGGCCAGCACCTGCGCACGGATATTCTCGAACGTCGCGCCGATGGTCTCGTCGCCCGCACAGAAACGCGCACGCGTGAGGGCCTGATGCTCCCAGACCCACGCCGTGTTGGCATTGCCTTCGCGGAACTGGTACTGACGGAAGCTCTCGATGTTCGTGACCAGCAGGCCCGACAAGCCGTTCGGGCGCAGTCGCAGATCGACATCGAACAGCATGCCCGCGCCCGTATGCGTGGTCAGCCACGTTACGAAACGGCGGGCGAGCGCGGCGTAAGCGTCCGGCGCACGGTCGTCGTCATCGTCGTAAAGGAAGATCAGATCGAGGTCCGACGCGTAGCCCAGTTCCTTGCCGCCCAGCTTGCCGTAAGCGATGACCGAGAAGCGCGGCACCTCGCGATGACGCGTCGCCACGTGCGGCCAGACCGTCGAGATCGTCACGTCGACGATGATGTCCGCCAGCTCCGAGAGACGGTCGCCGATGGCCTCCACCGACAACGTCCCCTGCAAATCGAGCAGCAGAATGCGGAAGACTTCGGCGTGGTGCGCGCGACGCAGAATATCCATCTGCACTTCGACGTTGCCCGCCGCGCCCGCCGCGTTCAGGCTCAGCAGCAATTGCGTCTTGAACGACGGCCAGTCGAACGGCGCGGCAAGCGCTTCGTCGTCGAGCAGTTCGTCGAGCAGTTGCGGATGGCTGATCAGATAACCCGCCGCCCAGCGTGATCCGGCGAGCACTTTGACCACACGCTCCAGCGCGCGCGGATACTCTGTGAGCAGCGCGAGATACGAACTGCGACGGCTGATGGTCGAGAGCAGATCGAGCATGCGGCCGAGGACAGCGTCCGGCTCGCCGGTGCCTGCCGCACCTTCCACGGCGCGCTGCACGAGTTGATCGAAGCGCCGCCGACTGATCTCGCCGAGCGCCTTGTAGCGCGAGGACGTCCACACGGCGCGCAACCGGTCGAGCGCGCCTTCGGCGTCGTTGAAGCCCAGACGCGTGAGCTGATTGCCGAGGTCGCCCGTCTGCGCTTCGTCGGCCAGACATTCGCTCCACAGCTCCGGCGGGCATTCGCAGTCGCCCGTGCCCGATGCTCCACCCTTCTGTCCGCTGCCGTTGGCCTTGTCCGCGAAAATCTCGTCGAACTGACCGGCGACGAATTCGCGATGCTCGTCGAGCACCGTCATGAAGGTCGCTTCGTCCGGGAAGCCCATCGCGCGCGCCACCGCGAGGCGGTCGTCGCCGGGAGACGGCAGGATATGGGTCTGCGCGTCGTCCAGATATTGAATGCGGTGTTCGAGCTTGCGCAGGAAGACGTACGCATTCGACAGTTCTTCCGCCACGTTCTGCGCCAGCCACCCGCGCCGGGCAGCCACGCCCAACACGGCGAGCGTCGGCCGCACGCGCAGCTCCGGCTCCTGTCCGCCGCGAATCAACTGGAAGACCTGCGCCGAGAATTCCACTTCGCGAATCCCGCCGCGTCCGAGCTTGATGTCGTTGATGCGCGCAGGTTTGGCCCGCGCACGACGCTCCGCCTCATGGCGAATCTGCTCGTGCAACGCGCGAATCGCGCCGATCACACCGTAATCGAGGTAGCGACGGAACACGAACGGCTGCACCAGCGACGTCAGCAGTCGCTCGATCCGGCGGCCGGGTTCGCTCGCGACTTCGGACACGAGGCGCCCCTTGATCCACGCATAGCGCTCCCACTCGCGGCCCTGCACATAGAAATACTCTTCGAGCATCGGCAGACTGCACACCAGCGGACCCGAATCGCCGTTGGGGCGCAGGCGCATGTCCACCCGGAACACGTAGCCGTCCGGTGTGAGTTCCGAAATCAGTCCGATCAGCTTGCGGCCGAGCTTCGTGAAAAATTCGTGATTGGACAGCAGACGCAGGCGACCGGCGGTGGCCGCATCGGCACCGTCAGGCGCGGTTGTGTCGCCATCGTCTTCATATAGGAAGATGAGATCGATGTCGGACGAGACGTTCAGTTCGCGGCCGCCGAGCTTGCCCATGCCGACGACGCCAAGCGTCTGACGCTCCCCTTCCGCATTACGCGGCACACCGTGAATGGCTTCGAGGTCGCGCGACAGCACCGCAATGCCCGCCTGCACGGCGAACTCGGCGAGCGCCGACATGGCTTCCGTCACTTCGGACAACTCAGCACGGCCGTCGAGATCGCGTTGCATAACGGCGCACAGCGCTTCGACCCGCAGGATGCGCAAGGCGCGTGCGAGCGCAGCCTCGTCCACACCGGCAACGCCGGACGGCTGGTCCGGTGGCGTCAGCAGTGTGCCGGTGATGGCTTCGAAGCGGCGGGCGAGCCAGCGCGCGTCGACGGGGTGCTCCGCGAGCGTCGGCAATGCCTCGGCCAGCGCGGGGCGGGACGCCAGCATGCGCGCGGCATATCGCGAGTAGGACTGAATATCGATGGGGATTTCGGATGAACTCACTGGCGGGGTTCCGGTCTGCAATGAGAATGAAGAGACTTTCGCATGCTTACCCGGACGCGATGAAACGCCGGATCACACGTCTGTTTCTCCTACGGCCGGGCCATCGGAGGGCCTTGGGCTTGTGTTACAGTCTTTGCCACAGAAACTACCACATTCCCTCGTAGACGCGCAGCATGACCGACCGTAAGCCGCCCGCCTCGCCCACCGCGACCCGGTCCTGGTTCTCGTCACTGCCGCGTGGCTTGCGACTGGGTCTGGAATGGCTGCTGGCGCTCGTCGTCATCGTCTATTTCGGTCTTGGCGCAGTCATCCTCGCGACCCGGTACGTCATCCTTCCCCGTGTGTCAGACTATCGCCCTCAAATCGAGGCGGCGGCCACGCGCGCCATCGGTTTGCCGGTCACGATCGGGCGCATCGACGCCGTCTGGCGCGGCTGGCACCCCTACCTGACGCTGGAAGACGTACGCATCACGCCCCCGGCGCAAGGCACCCCGCCCAAGGCATCGACGATTGCCCGCGTGGTCGCCCCGTTGCATCGGAGCAAGGCCGCCAGCGCCGCCACGGCTTCCTCTGCCCCAACCGCTGCCGCGGACAACCCGCCGGTGAGCTACGCCCCGCCGGGCGCGCCGCCGCCCGTGGAACCGAGCCTCACGCTGCACCGGCTCGATGCCGTGCTGTCCTGGACCAGCCTCATCCACTTCGACCTGCGTTTGTCGAACCTCACGCTGCACGAGCCGGATCTGACCATCGAGCGCCGCGCCGACGGCTCCATCCTCGTCGCCGGGATGCCCGTGACGGGCAGCGGCAAGACGAGCGACACCCAGGGGGCCGACTGGATCATGCGTCAGGCGCGCGTCGTGATCCGCAACGGCACCGTGCGCTGGCGCGACGCCACGCGCGACGTGCCCGAGGTGGTCGTCACGCAGGTCAACGCCATGCTGCGCAATCGCGGCTTCGAACACCGCTTTGGGATGCAGGCGAACCCGCCGCACGGGATCGTCGCACCGTTGGATATACGCGCGCGCTTCACCAATCCGCTGTTCGCCCGCCCCGGCGAAGTCAAACGCTGGCGCGGCCAGATCTACAGCGAGGTCGGCACGCTCGACCTGTCCGAGCTGGCGCGTTACGTCGATCTGCCGGGCAAAGACTCGCGTGGCCGCGTCGCGGCACGCGCTTGGGTCGACTTCGACAACGGCGCCATCACCGGCGCGACGCTGCGCGCAGCCGGTGCCAATACGTCGGCGCAACTGGCGGACAACCTGCCGCCGCTGACCTTTGACGCCACGCAAGGTCGTATCGACGTCACCCGTATCGGCGCGCAGGCTGACGCAGGCTGGAACCTGCACGCACGGGAACTCACCTTGCAGGCGGCCGGACGTCCGACGCTCGACGTCCCGGACCTGAGCGCCAAATACATACCTGCCAGCGACGACCAAAGCTTGCAAGTCGCAATCACCGGTCAGCGCTTCGACATCGGTGCCGCAATGGCGCTCGTGCCATCGCTGCCCATCGACGCCCAAACCCGCGACACGCTCGCCAGCTTCCGTCCACGCGGGCGACTCGCCCGTTTCGACGTCAGCTATCAGGCACCTAAACCGCACGGGCCGGGCAATTGGCGCGACCTGCCGGGCATCAAGCAACTCCCGCCCGAGCGCGACCGCTACCGTGTCGTCGCCGATTTCGAGAGTCTCGGCATCGACAGTGCGCCGAGCCAGCATCCGCCCGCACGGCCGAACTCGCCTAACGCAGGACGTCCCGGCTTCGCGAATCTGAGCGGTCATATCGACGCCGATCAGTCGCGCGGCAGCCTCACGCTCAATTCGAAGAACGCCACGCTGGACTTCCCCGGCCGCTTCGACCAGCCGCGTCTCGACCTCGATACACTCACGGCACGCACGTCATGGCGCGTGTCGCACTCGGCCACCAAGCGCGACGCCCCGGCGAACGTGCAGGTGCGTGTCGATGCCGTGCATCTGCAAAACGCCGAACTGACAGGCGACGTGAGCGGTACATGGCAGAACGGCGGCAAGGGCAACGGCATCGTCGATCTGAAGGGCAATATCGTGCGCGCGAACGCCAACGCCGTGCCGCGCTACCTGCCCACCGATATCGGCGCGGGCGTGCGCGACTATCTGCAACGCGCGCTGATGGCCGGGACCGTGCAGAACGCGCCGTTCGCGGTGCAGGGCGATCTCGAAGACTTCCCGTACGGTAAGGGCGGCGGCAAGTTCCGCATCGACATCCCGCTCGTGGACGTAACGTTCAATCCGTCGCCGCTACGCCCGGGTCATACCGAAGTCTGGCCCGCGTTCGAGAAGGTGCGCGGCAATCTTCGCTTTGACGCCGACAAGTTGCACATCGCCATCGACAGCGGCTCGGTGTACGGCGTGACGCTTACGCAGGTGCAGGGCGACATCAACGACATCGGGCAGGACGACTCCACGCTCACGCTCAAGGGCGATGCACGCGGGCCGGCGGCGGACTTCGTCAAGTATCTGAACACCAGCCCCGTGGGGCACTGGATCGGCGACTTCACCGACGAGACGCGCGCGAACGGCAACACACAGCTCGCCATGCAGTTGTCGATGCCGCTCGATCACACCGACCGCTCAAAAGTCACCGGCCGCGCGCGCTTCCTGCGCAACGACGTGACGCTCATCAACGGACTACCGATGTTCGGCGCGGTCGACGGCGAACTGGCGTTCACCGAGCGCGGCATCTCGCTCGACAACCTGCGCGGCACATTCCTGGGCGGCGACGTCCGTGCGTCGGGCGGCAGTCGCGATGACGGCACCATCGTCCTGAACGTCAACGGTCAGATGAGCGCACAAGGCCTGCGCGAGAATCGCGAGAACGCCACGCTGGCGCAACTGGCCAAGCGCATGACGGGCAGCACACCCTATACGGCGACGGTGACGGTGCGTCAGGGCATGACGGATCTGGCGGTACAGTCCACGCTGGCCGGTCTCGCCGTGAACCTGCCCGCGCCGCTGGGCAAGAGCGCAGAGACGTCGCTGCCTGCGCGCTTCACGATGCGTCCGCAGATGAATCCGGGCGGACGCCGCACCGACACGCTCGACTTTGCCGTGGGCAGCGTGCAGGGCAACTATGTCCAGCAACGTAGCGCCACGAACGGGACGAACGGTGCGACGGGGGGACGCGTGGAAGTGCTGCGCGGCGGCATCGGCATCAACCAGCCCGTGCCCGCCCCGCGTGAAGGTGTGCAGGCGAGCGCCCAGTTCGATACGCTCGACGTGGATGCGTGGCGCAGCGTGATCGCGTCGCTCAGCAGCACTGCCGTCACGCCTGGCACGCAGGGCACGCCGCCCGCCCCTGCCACGACGGCCGCCGCCGCGCGCGACGAATTCGGTGCACTCACGCCGTACCTGCCGACGCGTCTCGCCCTGCATGCGAAGCAGGTTCGCCTGTTGTCGCGTCAGTGGCCCGAACTGGTGGTCGGCGCGCAGCGTAACGACCGCGACTGGCAGGTGAGCCTCGCGTCTGAACTCGTCTCCGGATTTGCCGAATGGCATGCGCCAGACGAGAAGAACCCTTCGGGCGCGATCCGTGCACGCCTCGCGAAGCTCGTAATTCCGCGCGAAGACCACGGCAGCGACGTGCTCACGCAAGTGCTCGACGAGCCGAGCGACGAATTCCCCGCCATCGACGTCGTCGCCAACGATTTCGTGCTGCGTGACAAGCCGCTCGGCCGTCTGCAACTCAACGCACACAACGACATCGAGGACGGCGTGCCCGTCTGGCAACTCACCAAGCTGTCGCTGAGCAACAGCGCCGCCACGCTGGATGTGAAGGGCAACTGGCGTACGTCGCGCCGTCGTGCCGCCGTGACCGCCGCAGCAGGCAAGGACGACGACGACGTGCCGCGCCGCACGGTGCTCGACTTCAACCTCGACGTGAAGGACGCTGGCGGTCTGCTTGACCGTCTGGGCCTGCCCAAAACGCTCAAGGACGGCTCCGGCACCGTCTCCGGTCGCTTCGGCTGGCGCGGCGGCCCCGACGCCATCGACTACCCGACGCTGGGCGGACGCGTAGCCATCGAACTCAAGCGCGGGCAGATCCTGAAGGCCGATCCGGGGCTGGCGAAGCTGCTGGGCATTCTGTCGGTCCAGACACTCGCCAAGATCCTGACCTTCGACTTCAACAGCGTGATCGGTAGCGGCCTGCCGTTCGACAGCATCAACGGCAACGTCACCATGCAGGGCGGCGTGGCAAATACAAACGATCTGACGATCAACGCCAGCATGGCGACCATCAAGATCGACGGCCACACCGATCTCGCCCGCGAGACGCAGGACCTGAACGCGCTGGTGCTGCCGAAGATCAACGCAGCGTCGGCATCGCTGGCGTTTGCGATCATCAACCCGGCGCTGGGCATCGGCTCGTTCTTCGCGCAACTGGCACTGAGCGATCAGCTCTCGCGTACGCTTTCGACGACGTATCACGTCACCGGCTCCTGGGACAATCCGGTCATCGGACAGGCCTCCGGCAATAAGAGTAAGATCGATGCATCCCCGGAAACCCGGCCGGAAGCGCTCAACAACGCCTCGGGCGTCGCCGCCCCGGCCGGTATGCACGGCAACTGAGCCCCCCGGAAGACCGACTGCAACCCCGCACGACCCAGCTAAAACCATTACCGCCCCCGACATCAGCGATCCATGACGAGTCCCGATACGAAGTCAACCGCCCAGCCCGACCCGACGGGTGCGCCCGGCGCGCCCGTTCGCGTGGCTGCCGCGCAAATGGTGAGCGCGCCCGACGTCGACCGGAACCTGCGTGAAGCCGCCCGTCTGGTGGCCGAGGCAGCGGACGCCGGGGCCGAGCTGGTGCTGTTGCCGGAGTATTTCTGCTACATGGGGCAGCGCGACACCGACAAGCTCGCGCTGCGCGAAACGCCGGGCAGTGGTCCGATTCAGGACTTTCTGGCGGAAACGGCGCGCCGCTACGGCGTCTGGCTGATCGGCGGCACGCTGCCGCTGGCCGCACCGGAGCCCGAGCGCGTCCTCAACACGACGTTGGTCTTCGCACCGGACGGTGCCCCCGCCGCGCGCTACGACAAGATCCACCTGTTCAACTTCGTCAAAGGCGAGGAAGCCTACGACGAAGCACGCACCATTCGTCCCGGCGACGCCGTACGCACGTTTGAAGCGCCGTTCGGGCGTGTGGGCCTGTCAGTGTGCTACGACCTGCGTTTTCCCGAGTTGTACCGGGCGATGGGCGACTGTACGCTCATGGTCGTACCCGCCGCATTTACCTACACCACGGGCCGCGCGCACTGGGAATTGCTGCTGCGCGCGCGGGCCGTCGAGAACCAGTGCTACGTGCTGGCGTCCGCGCAGGGCGGGCACCACGAGAACGGGCGGCGCACCTGGGGGCATTCCATGCTGATCGACCCGTGGGGCGAAATCGTCGCCCAGCGCGAGGCGGAAGGCGCTGGCGTGGTCGTGGGCGAGATCGATCCGGCCCGGCTGGCCGGCGTTCGCCAGAGTCTGCCCGCGTGGCGTCACCGCGTGCTGCAGGGCTGACCGATATGTCCCGCACCTGCACCCCGCGTCGCGTTGATTTCGCCATGTTGACTTCGACGAATTCGCCCTCATCTACCGAATACATTTCCTTGGCCTGACACCGCATGAAAATCATCGACACCGGCATCCAGAACCTGGCCACGGCCCGCGAGCTGCTGCTCACGCCGTACGGCCTCGACGAAAGCCATCTGCAACGCGCGCTCGGCGACATCTTCACGCACCGCGTGGATTACGCGGATCTGTACTTCCAGTACACCCGCAGCGAGGCGTGGAGTCTGGAGGAAGGCATCGTCAAATCGGGTTCGTTCTCGATCGATCAGGGCGTGGGCGTGCGCGCCATCGTGGGCGACCGCACCGCGTTCGCGTACTCGGACGACATCTCCGAGATCGCGCTCAAGGATGCCGCAGCGGCCACGCGCAGCATCGCCACGGCCGGACGCGGGCGCGTGAAGGTCGGCAGCAAGCTGGCCAGCGCCACCGGCCACGGGCTGTACCTGCCGTCCGATCCGCTAGCCTCGCTCGACGCCAATGGCAAGGTCGCGCTGCTCGAACGTATCGAGAAGCTCGCCCGTGCGCGCGATCCGCGTGTGTCGCAGGTCATGGCCGGTCTGGCCGGTGAGTACGACGTCGTGCTCGTGGCCCGCAGCGACGGCGTGATCGCCGCCGACGTGCGCCCGCTCGTGCGCGTGTCCGTCACCGTCATAGTCGAATCCAACGGCCGTCGCGAAATCGGTAACAGCGGCGGCGGTGCCCGTCTCGACTACGCCTACTTCACCGACGATCTGCTCGAAAAGTACGTCAAGGAAGCTGTAGACGGCGCCATCGTCAAGCTCGACGCCCGCCCGGCACCGGCCGGTGCGATGACCGTCGTGCTCGGCCCGGGCTGGCCTGGCGTGCTGCTGCACGAAGCCATCGGCCACGGCCTGGAAGGCGACTTCAACCGCAAAGGCTCGTCGGCATTCTCGGGACGTCTGGGCGAGCGCGTGGCGGCCAAGGGCGTCACGGTGGTGGACGACGGCACGCTGTCGAACCGCCGCGGCTCGCTGAACATCGACGACGAAGGCAACCCGACGCAGTGCACCACGCTCATCGAGGACGGCATTCTCAAGGGCTATATGCAGGACAGCCTGAATGCACGCCTGATGAAGATGCCGGTCACGGGCAACGGCCGTCGCGAGTCGTACGCCGCACTGCCGATGCCGCGCATGACCAACACTTACATGCTCGGCGGTGACAAAGACCCCGAGGAAATCATCAAGTCGGTCAAGCACGGGCTGTACGCCGTGAACTTCGGCGGCGGTCAGGTCGACATCACCAACGGCAAGTTCGTGTTCTCGATGTCCGAGGCGTACATGATCGAGGACGGCAAGATCACGTACCCGGTCAAGGGTGCGACGCTCATCGGCAACGGCCCGGAATCGCTCAAGGACGTGACGATGATCGGCAACGACATGGCGCTGGACTCGGGCGTGGGCGTATGCGGCAAGGAAGGCCAGAGCGTGCCGGTGGGCGTGGGCCAGCCGACGCTGCGCATCGAAAACATGACGGTCGGCGGTACCGCCTGATCGATACAGTTTGCGCACTGCAAAAAATGCGTAAAGCTTAGCAAAGCGCCCGGGTCAAACCGGGCGTTTTCGCATGCTTTTCAAAAAACGTGATTTATTGACGCAAAACGCCACACAAAAATACGGTAATTCCGCGCGTTTTCCCGCCGATCAGCGGCCCCACGCGGTTGCAGCGTCATTCGATTAGGCGTATAAAGTTGTTTCTGTGCACGGCAAACCGCCTGCAAAGCAATGTCCAAGACATCCTTCATGACCGCCAATAAGTTTTACTTTTACTTTTTTGCGTATCTCACACCGCTGGCGGATGGAGAGGGACAGTTGCAGCAGTAAGCACCGAACGAATCCTGAAAAACCGCCAGCGAGTCTGGCGGTTTTTTTTTGACCCGCATCCCGAGAAACGAACCGCAGTCCGAACTGCCCAGGAGAAAAAACATGCCTCCCCACAACACCGATGATGTCCGTATTCGCGAACTCAAGGAACTGACGCCCCCGGCGCACCTGATCCGCGAATACCCGTGCTCGGAAAAGAGCGCGGATCTCATCCATCGCTCGCGTGGCGCCATTCATCGCGTGCTGCACGGCATGGAAGACCGTCTGGTCGTCATCATCGGCCCGTGCTCGATTCACGACACGAAGGCTGCGCTGGAATACGCGGCGCGTCTGGTCGAGCAACGCGAACGTCTGAAGGGCGAGCTGGAAATCGTGATGCGCGTGTACTTCGAGAAGCCGCGCACGACGGTGGGCTGGAAGGGTCTGATCAACGACCCGCACATGGACAACAGCTTCAAGATCAACGACGGTCTGCGTCTGGCGCGCGAACTGCTCGCCCAGATCAACGAGATGGGCCTGCCCGCTGGCACGGAATACCTCGACATGATCAGCCCGCAATACATCGCCGATCTCGTGTCGTGGGGCGCCATCGGCGCACGCACCACGGAATCGCAGGTGCACCGCGAACTCGCGTCGGGTCTGTCGTGCCCGGTCGGCTTCAAGAACGGCACCGACGGTAACGTGAAGATTGCCGTGGACGCCATCAAGGCCGCATCGCAGCCGCACCATTTCCTGTCGGTGACGAAGGGCGGCCATTCGGCCATCGTGTCGACCGCAGGCAATGAAGACTGCCACCTGATTCTGCGCGGCGGCAAAGCGCCGAACTACGACGCCGCCAGCGTGCAGATCGCCTGCGACGACATCGCCAAGCAGGGGCTGGCCGCGCGCGTGATGATCGATGCATCGCACGCCAACAGCCAGAAGAAACACGAGAACCAGATCCCGGTGTGCGACGACATCGCCCGCCAGATCGCCGGTGGCGACGATCGCATCATCGGCGTGATGGTCGAGTCGCACCTCGTGGCCGGTCGTCAGGACCACGTGCCGGGCAAGGAACTGACCTACGGTCAGAGCATTACCGACGCCTGCATCAACTGGGAAGACAGCCTGAAGGTGCTCGACACGCTGGCCGACGCCGTGCGTGCCCGCCGCGTGGCACGCGGCGCTGGCAACTGATCGACGTCAGTTAGCGAAGTCGTAAGCAAGCAAAGGGCGGCCGATGAACCATCGGCCGCCCTTTTTGCATCCTGCGCATGCCGTCAACGGCGTGAATGCCCGACGCGCTTACTCGGCTTCGCCCGTCGTACGCTCACGTTGCCAGAGCACGTCGCTGCCGCCACCTGCGCGATTGAGCACACGGGCCAGCACGAACATCAGATCCGACAAGCGATTGACGTATTGGCGCGGGGCGGGTGCGACAGTCTCGTCGGCCCCCAACGCCACCATCGCCCGCTCGGCCCGACGCGACACCGTGCGCACTACGTGCGCGAGTGCTGCGGCGCGCGTGCCGCCCGGCAGAATGAATTCCTTGAGCGGCGGCAGCTCGGCGTTGTAGTGCGCCAGCCACTCGTCGAGCTTGGCCACCTGCGCGTCCGTCAGCAATGTGTGACGGGGCATGCTCAACTCGCCACCGAGATCGAACAGGTCGTGCTGAATATCGAGCAGCATGGCCCGCACGTCCTGCGGCAGGTCCTCGCACAGCAACACGCCGATGTGCGAATTGGTCTCATCGATCTCGCCAATGGCGACGATGCGCAGGCTGAACTTGTCGACGCGTGCGCCGTCGCCCAGGCCGGTCTTGCCACCGTCACCGGTACGCGTGACGATCTTGCTCAAACGATTCCCCATCTTCTGACACCCACCCCTTGCGGCACATCTTGCCCGCCGGTGCCTGTTCGGGCACCGGACGACCTGCCTTTTTGATTGAAATTGACCGCACCGCCATCGTCTGCCTATTTTTCAGGCAATTCCGATGACGCTGATACACGGCAAGTCCGTATGATATGACGCAAAGTGTGGGGAAAAACGCCGTCACAGCGTAAAATCCCCGCTCATGAGGTGTCAGGGCGTGCACCGCGCGCCCGAGACCCCGCCCGATATGGTGTCCGCCCACGCCCACCGGCGAAGGCGGTCCGGAGACCCGAAGGAGAAAGCCGTGAATCATCCCCATCTGCCGTTCGCCGCCAAGCGTCCGTTCCCCGACACCCTGCTCACCGAGTTGCAAGCCCTGCTGGGCGAGCGTGTGAGCACCAAGGAAGCGCTGCGCGAACATCACGGCCGGGACGAGTCTCCGTTCGACCCGATGTTGCCCGATGCGGTCGCCTTCGCGCACAGCACGGAAGAGGTCTCGCAGATCGTCAAACTCTGTGCGAAACACAACGTCCCCATCATCCCTTACGGCGCGGGTTCGTCGCTCGAAGGTCATCTGCTCGCGGTCGAAGGCGGTCTGTCGCTCGATCTGTCGGAGATGAACCAGATCGTCTCGATCAACGCCGAGGACCTGACCGTCACCACGCAGCCCGGCATTTCGCGCAAAGCGCTGAACGAAGCGCTGCGTGACACCGGCTTGTTCTTCCCGATCGATCCGGGTGCGGACGCCAGCATCGGCGGCATGTGTGCCACGCGTGCCTCGGGCACCAACGCCGTGCGTTACGGCACGATGCGCGAGAACGTGCTGGCCCTGACCGTGGTGCTCGCCGACGGCCGCATCATCCACACCGGCACGCGCGCACGCAAGTCGTCGGCGGGCTACGACCTCACGCGCCTGTTCGTGGGCAGCGAAGGCACGCTGGGCATCATCACCGAAGCGACGGTGCGACTCTATCCGCAGCCGGAAGCCGTCTCGGCGGCGATCTGCTCGTTCCCGAGCATGACGGACGCCGTGAACTGCACCATCCAGACGATTCAATTGGGCGTACCGGTCGCACGCGTCGAATTCGTCGACGCGCTGGCCGTGCGTGCCATCAACAAGCACTCCAAGCTGGACCTCCCTGAAACGCAGACGTTGTTCTTCGAATTCCACGGCAGCGAAGCGGGCGTGCAAGAACAGGCGCAGACGGTCGAGGAACTGGCCAAGGACAACGGCGGTACCGGCTTCGAATGGGCCACGCGCACCGAAGACCGCAACCGTCTGTGGAGCGCGCGCCACAGCGCCTACTTCGCGATGCTCCAGCTTCAGCCGGGCAGCCGCGCGGTGACGACGGACGTCTGCGTGCCGATCTCGCGTCTGGCCGAGTGCGTCGGTGAGACGGAAGAAGACCTGAAAGGCTCCTATCTGACGTGCCCGATCGTGGGCCACGTGGGCGACGGCAATTTCCACGTCGCGATTCTCATCGATCCGGACAAACCGGCCGACATCGAAGAAGCCGAGCGCCTGAATCAACGCATTGTCGAGCGCGCCATCCGCATGGGTGGCACCTGCACCGGCGAACATGGTGTCGGTCTGCACAAGATGGGTTTCCTCGTGACGGAACATGGCGAAGACGCCATCGACGTCATGCGCGCGATCAAGACATCGCTCGATCCACACAATCTGCTCAATCCGGGCAAGATTTTCCGGTTGCGTGCTGCGGGCTGAGCGCCGCATGAACGCGCCCGTGACCCCGCAAGGCCAGCCCAACCCGTCCGGTGAAACCCCGGCGGGCATCGCGCCTGTCGACGCCGAAGCGCTGGCTGCACGTCAGCGCCAGTTGCTCGACGCGCTCGCCAGAATCCTGCCGCCGCATTGCATCCTCCATCGTCGCGAGGACACCACGCCTTACGAGTGCGACGGCCTCGCCGCGTATCGCCGCGTGCCGCTCGCGGTCGTGTTGCCGGAATCCGAATCGCAGGTACAGCGCATCTTGCAGGCGTGCCATCAGCTCGGCATTCCGGTCGTGCCGCGCGGTGCGGGCACGAGCCTGTCCGGCGGCGCGATGCCGATCTCGGACGGCCTGGTACTCTCGCTCGCGAAGTTCAAGAAAATCGTCGAAGTCGATCCGTATGCACGCACGGCGACGGTGCAGCCGGGCGTTCGCAATCTCGCGATCTCGGAAGCCGCTGCGCCCTACGGGCTGTACTACGCGCCCGATCCGTCGTCGCAGATCGCCTGCACCATCGGCGGCAATGTTGCGGAAAACTCCGGCGGCGTGCACTGCCTGAAGTACGGTCTGACGGTGCATAACGTGCTGAGAGTGCGCGCCATCACCATGTCGGGAGAAGCCATCGAATTCGGCTCGCTCGGCCCCGACGCGCCCGGACTCGATCTGCTCTCGGTCTTCATCGGCAGCGAGGGCATGTTCGGTGTCGTGACCGAAATTACCGTCAAGCTGATACCCAAAGCCCAGACGGCGCAGGTCATCATGGCGAGCTTCGACGACGTGGAAACCGGCGGCAACGCCGTCGCCGCGATCATCGCCGCAGGCATCATCCCTGCCGGACTGGAGATGATGGACAAGCCAGCCACGCAAGCCGTCGAGGAGTTCGTTCACGCGGGGTACGACCTGGATGCCGCTGCCATCCTGCTTTGCGAATCGGACGGCACGCCGGAAGAAGTCACCGAAGAGATCCTGCGCATCTCACACGTGCTGCGCACCTCGGGCGCGACGCGTTTGCAGATTTCGCGCAGCGAAGAAGAGCGCCTGCGTTTCTGGTCGGGGCGCAAGAACGCCTTCCCCGCCGCAGGGCGCATCTCGCCTGACTATTACTGTATGGACGGCACGATTCCACGCCGTGCGATTGGGACATTACTCAAACGCATCGAGCGTTTGGAACAACAATATGGGTTGCGCTGTATTAACGTCTTTCACGCGGGAGACGGCAACATGCATCCACTCATTCTTTTCAACGGCAACGATCTGGACGAATGGCATCGCGCCGAGGCGTTCGGTTGCGACATTCTCGAGGCGTGCGTCGAGCTTGGCGGCACGATCACGGGTGAACACGGCGTAGGCATCGAGAAGATCAACTCGATGTGCGTGCAGTTCTCGGCGCAGGAACGCGATGCGTTCTTCGGCGTGAAGCGCGCGTTCGATCCGGTCGGGCTGCTCAACCCGGACAAGGGCATTCCCACGCGTGCGCGCTGTGCCGAATACGGCAAGCAGCATGTGCGCGGGGGTCTGCTGCCGCACCCCGATCTGCCGAGGTTCTGACATGCGTCCGCTGTCGGAGTGGCTGCCCCACGATTGGCGGCAGCGTCTTTACATCATCATTTTCGAAGCCGACACGCGCGAAGGTCAGCTGTTCGACATCGCCCTGCTGATCACCATCGTGCTGTCGGTGCTCACGGTCGTGGTGTCCAGCGTACCGGCGGTGCAGGCCGCGATGCCGCTGCCGATGGCCATTCTCGAATGGTTCTTCACGCTGCTCTTCACGGCCGAGTACATTGCGCGACTGGTCAGCGCACACCGACCATTGCGCTACGCGCTGTCGTTCTACGGTCTCATCGATCTGCTCGCCATCCTGCCGACCTATCTCGCGATTCTCGTGCCGGAGCTGCATGGGCTGATCGACGTGCGTCTGCTGCGACTGATGCGCGCCTTCCGGATTCTGAAGCTCACGGCCTACGTGAACGAGGCGGGCGTGCTGAGCATTGCGCTGTACAACGCGCGTCGCAAGATTCTCGTGTTTCTCGGGTTCATCTCGATCATCGTGGTGATCTTCGGCACGCTCATGCACATCATCGAAGGCCCCGAACACGGCTTTACCAGCATTCCGGTCGGCATCTACTGGGCCATCGTGACGTTGACGACGACCGGCTACGGCGACGTCGTGCCTGTCACCGGGCTGGGCAAAGCGATCACCGGCTTCGTGATGCTGCTCGGCTATAGCGTGATTGCGATTCCCACGGGCATCATGGGTGCGGAGATTCATTCGGCCATGCGCCGCACGACCGTGACCACGCGCACCTGCCGCCAGTGCCAGACCGAAGGACACGACCCCGACGCACGCTTCTGCAAGCATTGCGGCAGCGAACTCGGACCTTACCAGACTGACTCCACCCCGCCGCCCGAACCGAGCTGATGACCGACACGACCGACACCATCGAGCAATTCCGCGCCGTCATCGAACAAGCCACCGCACGCCGCGCACCGCTCCAGCTGCGCGGCGGCGGCACCAAAGCCTGGTACGGCCAGCAGCGTGTGGGGGAAGTCCTCGACACGCGTGCTTATAGCGGCATCGTCGCGTACGACCCGGCCGAGCTGGTCATCACCGCGCGTTGCGGCACCTCATTGGCCGAGATCGAAGCCGCGCTTGCCGAACGTAATCAGTTGCTGCCGTTCGAGCCGCCCTACTTCGGTCCGGGCGCGACCATTGGTGGCGCCGTTGCCGCCGGACTTGCGGGCCCGCGTCGCAGCGCCGTCGGGTCGGTGCGCGACTTCGTGCTCGGCGCGAAGCTGATGGACGGTCGCGGACACGTGCTGAATTTCGGCGGACAGGTCATGAAGAACGTCGCCGGTTACGACGTCTCACGCATGCTCGCTGGCTCGCTCGGCACGCTGGGCTTGATTCTGGAAGTGTCGCTGAAGGTATTGCCGCAGCCGTTCGCCGAACTCACGCTGCAATTCGAGATGAACGCCATCGACGCGGTGCGCAAGCTCAACGAATGGGGCGGCCAGCCGCTGCCGATCACGGGCAGCGCGTGGCGCAGCGACCTGCTGGTGATTCGACTGGCAGGCGCGTCGGCGGCCATCAAGGCGGCGCGCGTGAAGATGGGCGGCGAACTGGTCGACGCCATTCATGCAGCCAAGTTCTGGCATGCCATTCGCGAGCAGACCGACAACTTCTTTGCCGATGCCGGGCCGGGACAAGCCTTGTGGCGTCTGGCGGTGCCGTCGACCGCGGAACCTCACCGTCTGCCGGGCAAGCAACTCATCGAGTGGGGCGGCGCGCAGCGCTGGTGGATTACGGACGCCGACGCGCAGATCGTGCGCTCGGCTGCGCGTCAGGACGGTGGGCACGCCACGCTGTTCCGCTACGGCGAGCCGGGAGTGAGTGTCTTCACGCCGCTGCCCGCACCGGTCATGCGCATCCATCGGAATCTGAAAGCCGTGTTCGATCCCGCTGGCATCTTCAATCCGGGACGGATGTACCCGGAGTTCTGACTGGCGCGGTCGTTCGGTCGCGTCAGCCGGTGGCGTCCAGCAGTCGAATGACTTCGGATGCCAGCGTGCGTACGGCGCGATCGACGTCGCGCGTGAACGGTTGTCCGCCGTTGATGCGCAAGAAGTTGTCGTAGCGCGACGAGTTGGAAAAGAGGCTGCCGGGTGCGACCCGAATGCCTTTCGCCAGCGCCGCGTCGAACAGCTTTTCGGAACTCACGCTCCCCGGCATTTCCACCCACAGACTCAGGCCACCGGCGGGTTGCGTCAGACGTGTGCCCGCCGGGAAATACGTGGCAATCGCTTCTGCCATCGCCCCACGGTGTTCGCGCAACTGGACACGCAGGCGTCGCAAATGCCGGTCGAATCGCGGCGAATCCATGAACTCGCCCATCGCGATCTGCGCCAGCGCTTCATTCGGACGCGTCTGCGCGTACTTCAGCATCTCCACTCGCCACTGCCATTTGCCACCGGCGATCCAGCCCAGACGCATGCCGGGCGCCATCGTCTTGTGCAGGGACGCGCAGTGAATCACGTTGCCCGTCGTGTCCCATGACCGAATCGCGGCGGGAATGTTGCCGTCGTCGCCGAGCGCAGAGTAAGTGTCGTCTTCGATGATAGCGATGCCGCGCGACTCGGCCCACTTCACCAGTTGCGCCTTGTTTGCGTCCGGCATGACCGAACCGAGCGGGTTCTGGAAATGCGGCACGACGATGACGGCCTTGATGTTGTCGTAGGTCTGACTGGCCAGCTCCAGTGCGTCGAGCGAAATCCCGGTCTGCGGACTCGTCGGAATTTCCAGCACCCGGATGCCCATGCTCTCCAGCGTCTGCAACAACGCGTAGTACGTGGGCGATTCGACCGCGACCACGTCACCGGCACTTGCCACGGCGCGCAGCGCGAGATTGATCGCCTCAATGCAACCGTGCGTGACGACGATTTCGTCCGGATTGATGTTCATGCGCGCTTCGAGCGCACGACGGGCAATCGCCGAACGGAAACGCGCTTCGCCGCCTCCGGGCGGCGGGGTGCCGTAGAGCATCGGGTGATCGCGCAGCGCCCTCATGGTCGCTTGCCGCAACTCATTCACCGGGTACAGGGACGGCGAGCCGTGCGCGACGGCGAGATTCACTTTGACGTCCGCCTGAAGCCCGCGTGCGAGGATCGACGACACGCGCTGATTGATCCCCACGTACTGCATCAGGTCCGGCACCCACGGACGCGGCTCGGCCACCGGCACGACACTCGCTCGGGCGGGCGTACGCACGAAGTAGCCCGAACGCGGGCGCGCTTCGAGCAAGCCCTGCGCTTCGAGGTGACGACACGTCTGCAACGCAGTCGACAGGCTGACCTGATGGCGCTCCATAAGCGCACGCACGCTGGGCATGCGCGCGCCCGGGACGAGCGTGCCTGCTTCGATGGCGTGACGGTAGTGATCGGCCAGTTGGCGGTAGAGGGGCGTGCGCTCTTCGACGGCGGCAGACGGCGTCGTCGATTCGGGTGTCGACGCGGGCATCAGGCCAGGCGTCGGAGCGGCTGACGTCAAAGACATGGCGGGTGTCTCGTCGGAGACAGAGCGGTCGGAGAGGTTTGAGATGGCGGCGTCCATGCGCAGATGATCCGGCATCGAACACCACCAGAACAGATACAGATTTGCTGATTCGGGATCGTAACAGATTGACTCACGCCCATCTGTTACGGGCGAAACAGCGTGACTGTGTGCCTACCGGGGCGGCGGTGCGGCCGATACGCTGTAGTCGTCTGTTCACTGCACCGGAGTCCATCATGGCCAAGCCTTCTTCCGCACATCAAACGCCCCAGCCTACCGACGTCTCGCTCGCGCCAGGCCAGTCGTTCCACGGGTACGTGAGCCAGGGCACGGTGCTTCACGTCGGGCAAGGACGCGTGGTACTCACGCCCGCATCGCGCTGGCTGGCCGATAGTGCCTGGCGCACCGACGTCTCGCTGACCGCCGGTCACGTCTATGTGACGGAGACTGGCGGCTGGATCACGCTCGCGAGCGACGTCGGCGCACGTGTCGCGTGCAGGGAGGAAGTGGCGGCGTCACCGTCCAGCGTTGCGCCGGGACGGCAGTTGGCAGGACGTCTCGAACGCCTGTTCTGGCGGTTTGGCCTCCATTTCCGGTAAGCCCACGGCTCAAGACCGCAGAACGGCGGCTCAGGCCGGTAACAGTTTCTCGATGTCGGCGCGGATCGCTTCGGGCTTGGCGGTCGGCGCGTAGCGCGCGATCACATTGCCCGACGCGTCGACGAGAAACTTGGTGAAATTCCACTTGATCGCCTTCGTTCCGAGCACGCCGCGCTTTTCCTTCGTCAGAAAGTCGTAGAGCGGCGCGGCGGCGGGGCCTTTCACGTCGACCTTGGCGAACATCGGAAAGCTCACGTGAAAGCGCAGATCGCAGAAGCTGCGAATCGCCTGGGCGTCGCCGGGCTCCTGTTTGCCGAACTGGTTGCACGGGAACGCCAGCACCTCGAAGCCGCGCGGGCCGAGTTGCTCGTAGAGCGTCTGAAGACCGGCGTACTGCGGCGTGAAGCCGCATTCGCTGGCCGTATTCACGATCAGCAGGACCTTGCCGCGATATTGCGACAGGCTCACGGACTCGCCGGCAAGCGTCTGGACGGAAAAATCGTACACGCGCTGCGGTTGGGCGCTCATCGGCGTCTCCCTTTGGATGTTGGCACCGCGCAGTCTGCCACAACGCCGGTCCGGCGGGCGCTCCGCGCACCTCCCCCGCGCTTTTGTCGGACATCCGCCACGGGTAGCACCTAGTTATTTGCCGGGTAGCACCTCGGGTGCGTGCACGGCTATAATCGTTCGCTCAACCCCGATCCCGCCGATCCTGCCGAAGAATCTGCCGAACCCGCCGAACCAGTCTTATGTCGACCATCGCAGCACATCTCGACGACGTCCTCTCCCGGATTTCCCGCGCGACCGCCGATGCCGGACGACCGGCAGGCAGCGTGCGTCTGCTCGCTGTCTCCAAGACTTTCGGTGCGGACGCCGTGCGCGAAGCGGTCATCGCCGGTCAGCGGGCGTTCGGTGAGAACTACGTGCAGGAAGCCCTCGACAAGATCGCGGCGACGTCCAGCGAGCGCGTCGACGGCGAACCGCTGGAATGGCATTTCATCGGGCCGCTGCAAAGCAACAAGACGCGTCCGGTGGCAGAGCATTTCGACTGGGTCCATTCCGTCGACCGGCTTAAGATTGCAGAACGCCTGAGTGCGCAACGCCCGACGGATCTGCCGCCATTGCAGGTCTGTCTTCAGGTCAACATCAGCGGCGAAGCGAGCAAGAGCGGTGTGACGCCCGACGAGGTGCCCGCTGTCGCGCGCGCCATCGCGGCGCTGCCGAATCTGACACTGCGCGGCCTGATGGCGATTCCGGAACCGGAGGACGATCCGTCGCGTCAGCGCGAGCCGTTCAAGGCGGTGCGCGAGCTCTTCGACACCCTGCGCGCAGACGGTCTGGCGCTCGACACGCTCTCGATGGGCATGTCAGGAGACCTCGAAGCGGCCGTGGCCGAGGGTGCGACAATGGTGCGCATCGGCACCGCGATTTTCGGCGCACGCGATTACGGCTCAAGAGCCTGATCGCGCGGCGCGAACACAGCAGCAACGTAATACACGCAACGACATACGCAACGCAAAGGATGGTTATGAGAATTGCATTCATCGGCGGCGGCAACATGGCCAATGCCCTGATCGGCGGACTCGTCAAGCGCGGCACGGCACCGCGCGACATTCTCGCGATCGACGTCAACGAATCGACCCGTGAGGGTCTGGTCAAGCAACACGGCATCGACACCGCCAGCGCGCCGAATGACCGTCTGCGCGACTTCGACACGCTCGTACTGGCCGTCAAGCCGCAGGTGCTCAAGGATGTTGCGCAAGCGCTTCAGCCGCATCTGAACGGCCAGTTGGTCATCAGCATCGCAGCGGGCATCCGCGCGTCCGATCTGGCCCGCTGGCTCGGCGGCCACAACCAGATCGTGCGCTGCATGCCGAACACGCCTGCGCTGATCGGTAAAGGCATCACCGGTCTGATCGCACTCTCGGGCGTGGATTCGGATCAGCGCAAGCGCGCGGAAAGCGTGTTGAGCGCCGCCGGTGAAATCGTGTGGGTCGACAAGGAAAGCCAGCTCGACGCCGTCACCGCCATCTCCGGCAGCGGCCCGGCCTACGTGTTCTATTTCATCGAAGCACTGGAGCAAGCGGCGCACGACCTGGGCTTCACGCCCGAGCAAGGTCGTCAGCTCGCCATCGCGACGTTCACGGGCGCGTCGCAACTCGCGGCCGACTCCACCGAACCGGCCAGCGTGCTGCGTGAGCGCGTGACGTCCAAGGGCGGCACGACCTTCGCAGCGCTCACCTCGTTCGAGAACGACGCGATCAAGGCCGCCATCGTGCGCGGCGTGAAGGCCGCCAACGCCCGCGCCAAAGAACTAGGCGACGAACTGGGCGATGCCTAAGCAGGATCGACACGCCGGGATCGCACAACGCGATACCGGCGTGAGCGTTTTCTAGAAGTCTTCGGCTTGGGACGACGGCCACACTGCCAGCGTCATAACGTCATGCCGAAGGCCAATGCCTCACTTTCGACAGACGCCGGACGACACGTTTGAGACGTCCGTACCGTCCCCACGCCGCAAATTCCTCACCGGGGCGACGGCCATCTCCGCCGCGCTTACCGCATCTCCGTTGACGCTGCACGCCAGCGCGCCCCGCTCCGCCAGCGCCTCCCTCGCTTGCACGCCGTCGACCTACGACATCGATACGTCGATCGCTTCGCCCAATCGAGCACCACGCATCCGTACGCTGGTGCTGCACTACACCGCAGTGAATCTGGCCCGGGCGCTGGAAATCCTGACCGACCCCAATCGAAGGGTCGCCGTGAGTTCGCATTACCTTGTCCCGGACGCCGCCGGTGAAGGCGGTCGCTTTACCATCTTCAATCTCGTCCCGGAATCGCATCTCGCTCACCACGCGGGGATGAGTTGGTGGCTGGGCGAGCGCCTGCTAAATGGTTCGTCCATCGGCTTGGAGATCGTGAATCTGGGGTTCCCGGCAAGCGACAACAGAGTGCCGCTCATGCAGCGGCAATGGTACGAATATCCGGAGGCGCAGGTTGCCGTCGTCGCGCAACTGGTCATGGATATCGCGCGACGTCACCGGATCGCACCGAACCGGATCGTCGGCCACGCCGACATTGCCCCGGGACGCAAGACCGACCCCGGTCCGCTTTTTCCGTGGAAAGAACTGCATGTGAAGTACAACATCGGCGCGTGGCCGGATGCTGGCACCGTGGACTGGTATGTGACACACCGACCGTACGACGGAGACATTGCCGCACTACAGGCCAAGTTGCGAGACTATGGCTACGACACGCCGCAAACCGGCGAGCTGGACACGGCAACCCGCAATGTCATCGAATCGTTTCAGATGCATTTCTGCGCATCGGAACGTTACGATGGAGAACCCGATCCGCCGACGGTCGCGGTTCTCGACGCCCTACTGGAGAAGTACCTGAACCGGCCCAGGCCGTCCGATGCAGATGGACGCGGAACCGCGTAAGTGCGAAAAGAGAGCACGAAAACTGAACGAGACACGAAAACGGCGCATCACGCGCCGTCTTCGTTCATGTGCGGCCTGACTGCCCTACGCCGTCAGCAGGTAGTGCCCGGCGATCCCGGCAAAGACTGCCGCACCGAGCCAGTTGTTGTGACGGAACGCGGCGAAGCAAGGCATGCGCTCGCGGCCACGGATGAGGAAGTAGTGATAGATGGCGAAGCTGACAGCCACCGCCATGCCCAGCCAGAACGGCCAGCCAAAGCCGAGGTACACGCCCACGCCCGCCTGAATGCCCAGCGCACCTACGTAGCAGAGCATGACGGCGATCACGTCGAAGCGTCCGAACGTGATGGCCGACGTCTTGATGCCGATCTTCAGGTCGTCGTCGCGATCGACCATCGCATATTCCGTGTCGTAAGCGAGCGACCAGAACACGTTCGAGAGCAGCAGCACCCATGCGAGTACCGGCACCTGATCCTGCACGGCAGCGAATGCCATCGGAATGCCGAAACCGAACGCTACGCCGAGATAGGCCTGCGGCAAAGCGAAAAAGCGTTTGGTGTACGGGTACGTGCCCGCCACGAACAATGCCGGAATCGACATCCACTTGGTCAGCGCGTTAAGCGGCAGGATCAGCAGGAAGCTCACGAGCGCGAGCGTAGCGGCCACGGCGACCGCTTCCCAGGCGCGAATGCGTCCCGACGTGATGGGACGCTCTTTCGTGCGTTTGACGAACTTGTCGAAGTCGCGGTCGGCGTAATCGTTGATGGCGCAACCCGCCGAGCGCATCAGAAACGTGCCGAGCGTGAAGATCACGATCAGCAACGGGTCGGGATGTCCGTTCGACGCGATCCACAGGGCGCACAGCGTCGGCCACAGCAGCAGCACGGTGCCGATCGGCTTGTCGAGACGAACGAGTCGGAAATACAGCGGAAGACGTTGAGCGAGCAACATGGGCGGGCGTCACACAGGAAGACTTGTGGCGCTATTGTAGGCTACGGGCCGGAGGCTCGCCAATTGGCGTTCCGGCCCCTGCGATTCGTTCGGGTGGCGCCCGTTGCCCCGGAACGTTACCAGATCCAGAACATCAGCAGCCAGAGCCAGTTGACGAGCGCGAGCGCCGCCACGATACCGGCCATGCCCGCCAGACGTCGCACCATCGACGTCGCATGACGGCCCGTCACGCGCCAGCCCAGCCACAAGCTCCACAACGTGGTCACGGCGAGGATGGTGGCGCGCACGTCGTTCGCCCAGTAGATCGGCAGGTGTTCGGCACGCAGCAGGCTGACCGTCGTCGCCGACAACCCGATGAACACGCCCGCACCGGCAATCGGGATCAGCGACTGCACCAGATGATTGAAACGCGACGTCTGCCACGTCCCCATCGCCCGGTTCGCAATCGCGAAAATCAGCGTGAACGCCAGCCCCAGCACGAGACCGTTGCCGAGAATATAGGTCACGACCATGCCACCGTCGAGCCAGCTGAAAACGTCGCTCTGTTCCGGGTAATTGGTGAAGACGAACCACGGCGCATTCGTCTCGAACGGCCACATGATGCCGCGGTCGATAAGCCACGTCGCCAGTTCCGTCTTGGTCGCGACGAACCACGGGTTCACCGTCCAGTGGAATGCGCCGATGGCCACACCCAGCAGACCGAAGTTGACGAGCACGCTATCCCAGATGCTGTTGTTCTCCGTCGCGCCGTACTTCACGATCTCTTCGCTGGGCGAGCGGCCCGTGAGTTCGATGGCGTCGCGATGCCCGGCGCAGCGGCCGCACATATGGCATTGCGCGCCGCCCTTCATATTGCGCAGCGGCACGAGTGGCGCGCAATTGATCGGGATGATCTTGTGACCCTTGGTGTTGTACGACTGACGCCAGGCGTCTTCGTTGACCTTGAAGTGGAACGGCGCAAGACGCGCCAGCAGTGCGAACACGCCGTTGACCGGGCACAGGTATTTGCACCACACACGCTTGTCGCGTCCGTAGAAATAACCGATCACCATCGCGCCGATGGTCGAGCCACCCAGCACCAGCAGCACCGCCTTCGGATACTGGTAGACGCTGACCATCTGGCCATACAGCGTGGTCCCGGCGAAGGCGACGAACGGCCAGCCGCCCCAGCGCATCCAGCGCGGGATCGCGCGCCCCCGGCCATGTCGGCTTGCGAATTCGGAGAGTGTGCCTTCCGGACACAGAACACCGCACCACACGCGCCCCATCAGCACCATGCTCAGCAGCACGAACGGCCACCAGATGCCCCAGAAGGTGAACTGCGCGAAAACGGTGAGGTTGTTGAGGATGTGCGCCGTCTCGTCCGGCAATGGCATGAGGACAGGTACGCAGATCAGGAACGCATAAACCAACACGATGACCCACTGCACGCCGCGTATCAACTTACCGTGGCGTTGCATCAAAAGGCCCAGTCGGGCCAGTCGGTTCGGGACAGTGATGGCGATGCTCATGCGTAGCTCTTGCTCGGGTCTTGCGTCGGGGGATTACCTTTGCGGAATGACGGATCTCATGTACGGCGCGTCCGTTCAGTCCGGTGCTGCTTTAATGTGCGCTCACGTGCACTCACGTGCATCACCGGGCGGAATCGCCACCCGGCGTGCACCACCCGCTTACGCGGGCTTCACCTGCTTGGCCGGCGGAGCGCCTGCTCGCTTGAGCAGCACCCACATGAACAGCCAATACACCGCATACACCAACAGATTCATGCCGGACGGATGCGCACGGTAGCCGGTCAGTGTAGCCACGAGGCTGCCGAACGGGCTGGCGTCATCCAGAATCGCGGAAGTATCCCACAGTTGGTCGACCAACGTCGGCACAAGCTCCAGCGAGATCAGGCGATCGAGCCCCGACTCCAGCAAACCGGCTGCGAGGAACAGCAGCATGATTTCGGTGACGCGGAAGAACAGACGCCACGAAAAGATCTTGCCGCCCAGTTGCAGCAACCAGAACGTGACGAGCGCCAGCGCGAAGCCAATGACCACAGCGAGCCACATCGACATCGGCACGCTGCCGCCCTGGCCGAAGCCCAGACCGTACAGGAAGATGGCGGTTTCGCTGCCTTCGCGGGCAATGGCCAGCGCGACCAGCACCAGCACGCCCCACCATGTGCCCTGATCGTGATTCTTCTGTAGCGACGATTCCATGTCGCGCTTGAGCGTTCGCCCGTTGCGCTTCATCCAGAAGACCATCTGCACGATCAGCACGCAGGCCACGAGCACCATAGCGGTCTGGAAGTAATCTTGCGCGTCACCCGAGAGCACTTCGGTGAAGCCGACGAGCGCGGCGCCCAGACCGACCGCTGCGGCGATACCGAGCACGACCCCCGCCCACAGATAGGGCAGGCCGCGCTTCGCACCGTGATCCGGGTTGGCCAGCCAGGCATGCAGAATGCCGACCACCAACAATGCCTCGACGCTTTCGCGCCAGACGATGAACATGACCTGACCCATCGTGTGATTCCTTTTGTAATGCGTGTACTACCGTGTGACTGAAACGACGACGTCCGGCTTACTTGGCGACGATCACGCCTTGCGCCTGCTGATGGAAGTCATCGAAAAACTTGTACTCGCCCGGTTGCAACGGGGCGATCACGACGAACGACTGCGCGCCGGGTGCGAGCACCTTTTCCTTGCGCAGTTGCAGACTTTCAAACTCGACGGCATTCGTTCCGGTGTTGTGCACCTCGATCTTGATGCGCTTGCCAGCGGGCACTTCGATACGTGCCGGATTGAGTTTGCCGTTGTTCATTTCCAGCTTGAAGGTGGGCAGGTCGTCGGCACGCGCGGTCTGCGCTACGCCCAATCCGAACAAGGTCACCACCACGGCCGCCATCGTGGCCAACAGGCGCGCGATGCGCTGATTCATCCTTCTGCTCCAAATGAAAACAGCGCTGGTCGGCTGACCAACGCTGCATCAGGTTATCCCGGCTTAGTAGCCGCCCTTCTTGCCGACGCCCGCAAATGCGAAATCGACGACCTTCGTAATCGGCTTGAACCACGGACCCACGCCGGTTTCCTTGTCGACGTGACGGCCGAAGCACCACGGGCCCATGCCGCCATGTGCTGCGTGCGCACCGGCTGCGGGCGTGCCGCCCATCTTGCAACCGAACTCTTGAAGCGTGCCCGGTGCGTTTACGACCATCGTCAGTTGATACTTGCCCGGGCCGGCCAGCTTCACGTTGTCGCCATAGTGCGGACCGTCGCTCGCGACCATCGGCATCATCAGACCTTCGACCGCTGCGCCGTCCGGCGTCTTGCCGTCCGACTTCATCTTCTGAAGCTTGTACGTGATTTCCAGACCCGGAATCCAGTCGCCTTCGGCGTAACCGTTCGGGTTGTTCTTGATCGCGTGAATATCGGCTTCCAGGTGGATGTCCGACTTCGCGGCGTCGCGCATCATGCCCGCCGGTTCCATCGTGATCGGCTGGAGGTACACGGTGTTAATTTCCATGCCCGCTGTATTGAGCGGTTTGCCGATCGGGAATTCGGCGGCCTGAGCCATAGTGGCCGCACCGGCAAGCAGCACCGCTGCCACGAGGGATTTCACGCGCATACACACTCCAATGTTTTGTCGAGAAGTTAATGCAAACAATTCTCAATAAGTTTAGCACTATCGCCACAGGCAGACAAACCGGCGTTGTCAATGAAACTCGGGGAGAAACGGGAAAAATGCGGGAATTTTGAGGGTTGCATGAGCCCCGGTGGGGGTGCCCGGCAATTCTTAGTATCCGGTTACGGAAAATTACCTAATGCCCGGTGACGCGCCATGACAACGTCGATCTGCCACGCGGCCGACACCATAACCGTCGTTTGTTAGTAAAGAATTAGGGACGGAGGCCTTTCAGGGCAGCACACCACCCCGGTCGATCTTGCGCGCAAGCACCACCGACGTGGTGGTCCGGGTTACGCCGTCGATCTCGCCAATGATGTCGAGCAAGGCGTCGAGCTGATCGGCCGACGCGGCGTGCAGCCACGCCACGTAGTCGAACTCGCCGCTCACGGAACACAGCAGATGGATCTCGGGCATCTTGTTCAGACGTCGCAACACATCGCGCCCCGAGCGCGGTTGGACACTGATGCTCACGCAGGCTTGCAGCCCGCCGCCGATGGCGTCCTGCCCCAGCCGCACCGTGTAACCGGCGATGACGCCCGCCTGCTCCAGCCGCCCGAGCCGGGCAACCACAGTGGTGCGCGCCACGCCGAGACGTCGCGCCAGATTCGCCGTGCTCTCGCGGGCGTTCACCCGCAGCAGCGCGAGCAGATTGCGGTCGAGTTCGTCGAGGGCCGTCGCGGAGAGCGTCATCGACCCTCACCGGAATGGGGGCTGCTGGGCGGCACAAGCAGTTTTCGGTCTGTCATGGTCGTCATATCGGGCAGAACGGATGCGAGATTATAGAGCGACCGCGCCGCGCAATGCGGTAACGATGCGGCCGACCAATGGCCTCCTAAGAGATACGATGACAAGGGTTTCCGCGCGCCCGCCGTCAACCCGACGTTGAGGGCACTTCACGCAACCTGCGATGCCCCGCCACACCGTAGAAAACTGCCTTTAACCCTTGTCCTATAAAGGCGATAGCCAAGGGTATCCCCCCAAGGGATGGCTATTGACAACGCCGATGGGCGATGCGCAAAATCACATCACTTATATGACGACGTACAAGAAAGACCCACCACAGCTGCTGCGGATGCCATAACCGCAACGATGGCTGCCTGGCGCGTCGGCCCCGAACGTCACCGGAGACAGGCGTTTGCCATGCATTTTTCGTTGAATTTCGCCCCGCTGGTTCCTTACTGGCCGGTTTTCCTTGAAGGCGCGTGGCTCACGCTGAAGATGACTGTCTTCTCAGTCGTGATCGGCACCGTGCTGGGCACGCTGGTCGCTTTCGCCAAACGCAGTCCCAACCGTCTGCTGTCGCGCGTGTGCGGCATCTACATCGAGTCGGTCCGCAACACGCCGTTCCTCGTTCAGATCTTCCTGCTGTACTTCGGTCTCGCCAGCATCGGCGTGCACTTGCCGACATTCACGGCGTCGGTGCTCGCCATGGTGATCAACATCGGCGCTTATGCGGCCGAGATCATTCGCGCCGGTCTCGAATCGGTGCCGCGCGGTCAGATCGAAGCGGCCGAGTGTCTGGGACTTTCGAAGTGGCGCATTGCGTGGCACGTGATGCTTCAGCCGTCGATCGAGAAGGTATACCCGTCGCTCACGACCCAGTTCATTCTGATGATGCAGGCGTCGGCCATTGCGTCGCAGATCTCCGCCGAAGAACTCACCGCCGTGGCTAACACGGTGCAATCGGACACGTTCCGCTCGCTCGAGACGTACATCGTCGTGGCTGCGCTCTATCTGGCGCTGTCGCTGCTCGTGAAGCTCGTGGCGTGGGCTGCGGGCGAGTACTTCTTCAAGCGCCGCCGCACCGTGCGACGCGCCGCCGCGCAAACTGCTCAGGCCGCACGTCGCCGCGCTGCCGCGTCACGCGCGGCGGGCGCTGCCAGCACAGCTCAGAACGCCTCCGGTACGTCGGCGGGCAACACCGCGCAACGGAGCGCTTCATGATCGGCAATTTCTCGCTCACCTATCTCGGGTACATGGTGCAGTCCATCGGCTGGACGCTGGTGCTTTCTGCCCTGGCCTTCGTGCTCGGCATGGCCGGTGGTTTTCTGGTGATGCTCGGACGCATCTCGCCGCGCCGCTGGCTGCGTTTTCCCACGCAAGTGTTCATCGAAGCGATTCAGGGCATTCCGCTGCTGATTCTGCTGTTCATCGTCTACTTCGGTCTGTCGGTGTACGGCTTCGAGCTGCCCTCGATCGTGGCCGCCGCCCTCGCGCTGATGGTCTACACGAGCGCTTATCTGGGCGACATCTGGCGCGGTTGCGTCGAAGCCATGCCGCGTGCGCAATGGGAAGCGGCGGAATGCCTGTCGTTCACCCGCTGGCAGACGCTGCGTCTCGTGATCATTCCGCAAGCGGTGCGTCTGTCGCTGCCGCCGACCATCGGATTTCTGGTGCAGATCATCAAGATGACGTCGCTCGCCTCGGTCATCGGCTTCGTCGAGCTGACCCGCGCAGGACAGATCATCAACAACTCGATTTTCCAGCCCTTCCTCGTGTTCTCGCTGGTGGGGGTGTTTTATTTCGTGCTGTGCTACCCACTCTCCCGCTGGAGCGCATCACTGGAGGACAGGCTCAATGTCGGCAATCGTTAAGGTCAATGAAATTCACAAGCGCTTCGGCGACAACCCGGTGCTCAAGGGCGTATCGTTCGAAGTAGAGCGCGGTCAGATGGTCGCCATCATCGGCGCCAGCGGCTCGGGCAAAAGTACGGCCTTGCGTTGTATCGACCGTCTGGAAACCATCGACGAAGGCTCTATCGAAGTGTGCGGCATTCGCGTGGAAGATCCGTCCATCGATCTGCATCAGTTGCGTCGCGAAGTCGGCATCGTCTTTCAGAGCTACAACCTGTTTCCGCACCTGAGCGTGCGCGAGAACATCATGCTGGCGCTGCGTCATGTGAAGCGCATGGCGCGCAGCGAAGCCGAAGAAGTCGCCAAGCGTGTGCTCGCGCAAGTCGGTCTCTCGGACAAGGCCGACAGCTATCCCGAGCAACTCTCGGGCGGGCAGCAGCAACGTGTGGCGATTGCGCGCTCGCTCGCCATGTCGCCGAAGGTCATGCTGTTCGACGAAGTGACGTCCGCACTCGATCCGCAACTCACGGGCGAAGTGCTGCGCGTGATGGAAGACCTGGCGGCAGACGGCATGACGATGTTGCTCGTCACGCACGAAATGGCGTTTGCCAAGCGCGTGGCCGACCAGATCATCTACATGCATCAGGGCAAGGTCTGGGAAGTCGGCCCGGGCGAGATGCTCGACAACCCGAAGACCCCCGAACTGCGCGCGTTCCTCGCGAACGGTCTGTAAGCGGCCCACGGGAACCCGTCAGTCCATATTGCAAGACAACAATCACTCGAAGGAGACCATTGCATGAAACTCAAGACGTTCTTCACCCAGGTCTGCGCCGCCGTTGCGCTTGGCGCGATGGCCCACGCAGCGCTTGCCGATCAGCTCGACGACATCAAGAAGGCGGGCAAGATTCGCGTGGCCATCGCCATGGGAACGCCGCTTTACTCGTACGCCGACGCCAATCTGAAGCCGGTCGGCTCGGACGTCGAGACGGCTGAGCTGCTCGCGAAGGACCTGGGCGTGAAGCTCGACATCGTGTCCGTGACGAACGCCGCACGCGTGCCGACGCTGCAAGCGAACCGCGCCGACCTCGTGGTGGCCGACCTGTCGATCACGCCGGAACGTGCGCAAGTCGTGGACTTCTCCGTGCCGTACGCCGTGATCTCGATCATCGTGGGTGGTCCGAAGAGCATGAACATCAAGAGCTACGCCGATCTGGACGGCAAGCGCATCGGTCTCACGCGCGCCACCGTCAACGACACGCTGACCACGGCGAACGCCAAGGGCGCGCAGATCGTGCGTTACGAAGACGACGCCACGCTGATCACGTCGATGGTGACGGGTCAGGTCGACATCTTCTCCAGCACGCCGTCGAACCTCGGCGAAATGCAGAAGCGCGCACCGGCGAAGAACCTCGAACTGAAGTTCGCACAGAAGGAATTCGATCTGGGTATCGCGCTGAACAAGAACCAACCGGCGCTCAAGGACTGGGTTAACAACTGGGTCAAGACCAATCTGAAGAACGGTAAGCTCAACGAGATCTACAAGAAGTACCACGGCCGCGATCTGCCGGACAGCGTGACCAAGGGCGCGGTTTAAGGCTCACGGCACACGTCACATTCGCAACACTGTCGGGCCGATAGCGCATTGCGACGGGCCGTCCTTGCCTCGGCAGGGACGGCCCTTTTCATTTCTGGTACGGGTTCATCGCGCGTTCATGAGACCATCGAGGGCGAGTCCGGCAGCTCACCGCTGCCACCTTTGCGCCCCTTGCGCACGGCACGACCGATGGCGAGCATGCGCCCGAGGAAGATGCCACTGAACGTGCCATACGTCAGACAGACCCACGCCGCGAAGCCGCCGTGCTTCATCAGATCAGGGTGAATCGCCACCGCGACCGCCACCGTGAACTTCGCCACAAAGATCGAGAGTATCCACACAAGCGGCAGCCAGCTACCCGGCAAGTGCACGCGACGCGATGCCGGGTCCCAGCGAACGTTGCCCCACCATCCCAGCGCGGCACGCAGCGCGACAGTGACCACCACGGCGCTGCACCATGCGATTAGCGCAGGAACATTTGTCGCGAAGGTGCTGACGACGCCGAAAATCGAGAACGCGGTCATGGCGAGCGGCATGGTCAGCGCTTGCCAGACCGTCTTTTGACGTGGCCGCGTTGCCAACAAGCCCACCGCGATCAGCGCGACAAGGAGTCCCCAGACCCAGATCGGAACGTGCGAGAGGAAGGCGAATGACATCGGGAGACTCCACGGGACGAGAGCTGGCTGGCAGCGACGAGCGCAGCATCGCACTGCCCCGGCCGGACGGCGACGCCGCTGCGACGAGCGGCGGACCGCTGTCGCGAACGGTCGGCTTTGTGGCGCGAATGATCGCCGGTCGCTGGCGACTCGCGCGACGCGATGCCGCACCGCGCCCCTTTTGATTCACTGGCAGCAGTTCAAGGAAAGGGGTAAGTTAGCGGCTTGCTTTCGTCACCGCTTTCGTCCTTCTTTCACCTGACTCGACCCAATGACCGCGCACGCTTGCCGCCCCGCCCTATTGCTCTCGTTCGCCGCACGCCTGCGCGTCGGTCTCTTCGCGCTGACGCTGGCCGCCGTCACGGCGCCCGCCATCGCGGCAGGAGATATCGAAGCGGGCAAGGCGCTGTTTGCTTCGCGTTGCGCGTCGTGTCATTCGGTCGGCCCGATGGCAGCCTCGGGCTTCGGCCCGCAACTCAACGGGTTGGCCGCGCGTCGCGCGGGCAGTCTCGCGGACTTCGATTACTCGAAAGAGATGAAGCAATCCGGCCTCGTGTGGGACGACAAGACCCTTGCCGCCTTCATCGCCAATCCCGGGAAGACCGTGCCCGGCACCAAGATGCGCTTCTGGGGGATCGGCAACGAACGCAAGGTCGCCGATCTGATTGCGTATCTCCACACGTTCAAATGACGGGGACGCCGAACGTCGCGTCAGGCTTCGGCGAAACTCACCCCTGCCCGTTCGAGCATGTGCTGATTGCGTGAAGAAAGATTGACGAAACGCAGGTTCCGCCCTGCTTTTCTGTACCGTTCACGCAGCGTCTCGAACGCTACGATAGCCGAGTGATCGGCCACGTGCAGATGGCGGCAATCGACCACGACGTCATGCACATCCGACAGCGGTCGGAACAGATCCTGAAAATTGGCCGTCGACGCGAAGAACAGCGTGCCGTGCAAGACGTACGTGCGTGCATCGGCACCTTCAACACCGTCCACCCCGTCCACGACCTCGGCGCGAATCTCGCGCGCATGCTGCCAGGCGAAGTTCAGCGCCGCGATCACGATGCCGCACATCACCGCCACCGCCAGATCGGTGAAGACGGTGATGACCGTCACCGCGACGATCACCAGCGCGTCGTTGCGCGGCACCTTGCCCAGCACGCGCAGCGATCCCCACGCGAAAGTCTGCTGCGCGACGACGAACATCACACCAACGAGCGCCGCAAGCGGAATTCGCTCGATGAGCGGCGACAGGAACAACACGAACAGCAGGATCATGAAGCCTGCGGTCGCCCCCGAGACACGGGTGCGTCCGCCTGAGCTGAGGTTGATCATCGTCTGCCCGATCATCGCGCAGCCGCCCATGCCCCCGAACATCCCCGAGACGACGTTCGACACGCCGAGTGCGAGGCATTCGCGATTGGGGCGTCCGCGCGTCTGCGTGATGTCATCGGTAAGGTTGAACGTCAGCAGCGTCTCCAACAGGCCCACGATGGCCATCAGCAATGCATACGGGAAGACGATGCGAAGCGTCTCCAGCGTGAACGGCACTTGCGGCAGATGCAGCGTCGGAAAGGCGCCTGCGATGTGGGCCATGTCGCCGAGCGTGCGTGTCGGCAGGTTCAGCAGTTGGCTGAGCAATCCGACGCCGACGATAGCCACGAGCGCGGGCGGCACCGCCTTCGTGAGGCGGGGCAACACGTAGACGATCAGCATTGTCAGCGCGACCAGCGCACACATGATCGCGAGCGGTGTGCCGTGCAACCACACGGTGCCTTGCGGCGTCGCCTGCTTGAAGTGTTCGAGCTGCGCCATGGCGATGATGATCGCGAGTCCGTTGACGAAGCCGATCATCACCGGGTGCGGCACCATGCGAATCAGCTTGCCGAGCCGCAGCAGGCCGAACAGCATCATCAGCAACCCACCGAGCACCACGGTCGCGAGCAGGTACTGCACGCCGTGCTCGACCACGAGTGCAACGATCACCACGGCCATCGAACCGGCCGCACCGGAGATCATGCCGGGACGTCCGCCGAAGATCGCAGTGAGGGCGCAGATGATGAATGCACCGTAAAGGCCCAT
Organism: Pandoraea sp. NPDC090278; assembly: GCF_044772185.1. Taxonomy (NCBI): domain Bacteria; kingdom Pseudomonadati; phylum Pseudomonadota; class Betaproteobacteria; order Burkholderiales; family Burkholderiaceae; genus Pandoraea; species Pandoraea sp. NPDC090278. The sequence goes on from NZ_JBIVYJ010000006.1 coordinate 75,238, forward strand.
CAGCGGGTTGACTTGAGCGACCAGCGCGAAGGCGATGCACTCGGGCACTAACGCAAAGGCGGTGGTAAGCCCGGCAAGCACGTTACCGGGGAGGTTCGGGAGCCACTGTTCCCGAAGCGATTGAGACTTCATGAATGACGTTGAAGCGGAGATGCAGCGAATTGCAGCGGAGGCGCATTTTACCAGCCGGGCGGTTTTCGCCTTGATCGACACGTCGGACGAAGCCTTTGAAGCGCACTTGTATTTATCTCAGTTTCGCCGCAAGGCCGTAACTCGGATACTTCATTCAACGGCTCACGCAACACCGCAACGAGCCCCACCCAAGGAGAAACACCATGCCGATCATCCCGCTGCTCATCGAAGGTTACAGCTACGTTTCCGGTCTGCTCTCGACCATGGGCCCGTTCTTCCACTAAGTTGCCCGCCGAGCACCATCGCACTCACCACCAACGAAATCTGAAAGGAGAAACACCATGCCCCTGCTGCCCCTGCTCGCCGAAGGCGCTCTGTACCTCGCAGGCCTCGTCTCCGCCGCATCGCCCTTCTGGCAATAACCGCTCGACGGCCAACGCAAATAAAGAAAGCCCTGACACGTCAGGGCTCTCTCTATTTGCGACGGATGAATCGCGCGCGGTTGAATACCGATCTCAGATCCGCGCGTAGTTGGCCGAAGCGAAAGTCCAGTTCAGCTTCTTCGCAATCGTCTCCGCCAGATAGTCGGGGCGGCGATTCTGGTAGTCGAGGTAATACGCGTGCTCCCAGACGTCGACTGTCAGCAGCGGCAGCTGTCCGCTGCGCGTGAACGGCGTCTCGGCATTGCCCGTCTTCACGACAGCCAGCTCGCCCTTGTCGACGACAAGCCATCCCCAGCCGCTACCGAACTGCGACGCGCTCACCGACAGCAATTGCTTCGACAGCGCTTCCGTTGAGCCGAACTTGCCGACGATGGCGCGGGCGAGGCGCTCGTCCGGCGACGTTTGCACGGGGCTGAGCGACTTCCAGTAGAAGTTGTGATTCCACGCCTGCGCAGCGTTGTTGAAAACGTCCTCCATATCCTCGCGGCCGTGCGATTTCAGAATGAGTTGTTCGAGCGTTGCGCTCGCGAGCGGCGTGTCGGCGAGTAGCTTGTGCAGATTCGTGAAGTACGCCTGATGATGCTTGCCGTAGTGAATACCGACGGTGCGCGCCGAGATCACGGGCTCCAGCGCGTCCTGCGCGTAGGGCAGATTCGGCAGCGATTGCGGCGACGCGCCCAGATAGGCGAGTAGCGCCGCCTCGTCCATCGTCTTGCCTTGCGACTTGGCGGTTTTCTGCGAAGACGTCGCAGCAAAACCAATATTCGACATGACGAGTGCGGCACCGCCGAGCGAACCGCTGGCGAGCATCTGACGGCGGGACAGGAGCGTGTTGGACATAGTCATTTCCAGTTCGTTTGGGGGGATCGAGAGCGCGGTTGCGAGCGCCGTCTCACTCACATAACGTCGGAGGGCCGCGACTTATTCCATCCATCCATTAAAAATGAGACCCTGTGGCAACCCACTGTCGGCGCGGACTTCGCACAATCCAAATAAAGTGTGAGAACATCCGCGCCATCCGCATCATCAGCACCACTGGCACCACTGGCACGACCCGCACCTGCAGCAGATCGATCCGATCCATCCACGGGAGTCAGAAATGCGAAAGTTGCTTGCGTTTGTGTTGTTGCTTGCGTCCCTCCATGCCGTACCGGCGTTCGCCGACAAATTCTCGTTCCCCCCGGATTTCAAACAGCAGACCATCGCCACCAACGGCGCGAAGATCTACGTGCGCGTCGGCGGCCACGGACCGGCGGTCGTGCTGCTGCATGGATACGGCGAGACGGGCGACATGTGGGCACCGCTGGCGGCGCGCCTGGCGAAGACTCACACCGTCGTCGTGCCCGATCTTCGCGGCATGGGCTTGTCCGATCATCCGGCGAACGGCTACGACAAGAAGAACGAAGCGCGCGATATCGCGGGCGTTCTGGATACGCTCAAGATCGGCAAAGTGGATGTCGTCGCGCACGACATCGGCAATATGGTGGCGTATGCCTTTGCCGCCGAGCAGCCCGACCGAGTGACGAAACTGGTGCTGATGGACGCGCCGATTCCCGGCGTCGGCCCGTGGGAAGAGATCCTGAAGAATCCGCTGCTTTGGCACTTCCGCTTTGGCGGTCCGGATATGGAGCGTCTCGTGAAGGGACGCGAACGCATTTACCTCGACCGCTTCTGGAACGAGTTCTCCGCAGATCCGAAGCATTTCGATGAAGCGTCGCGTCGGCATTACACGCGCTTCTATGCGCTGCCCGGCGCGATGCATTCCGGCTTCGAGCAATTCCACGCATTCGATCAGGACGCCATCGACAACAAGGCCTACCTCGCGAAAGGACCGCTCCCCATGCCGGTGCTGGCCATTGGCGGCGAGAAGTCTTTTGCCACGATGATGGCGACGGTCGCGAGCGCTGCGGCGACTAACGTCAAAGGCGCGGTCATCCCGAATGCCGGGCATTGGCTGATGGAAGAGCAACCGGAAGCGACGATGACGGCGATTACCGAGTTTCTTCAGTAAACGCCTTTGCATTGCATCGCCGGTGCAGCACAACGCGCATAAGTTTTCGCATCGTCCGACGTCGAAATTCGGTTAAATCACTCGGATACACGACATTTGCGAGGCGATGAATCAGGAGAGGAAATTAGAATTTCCTCTCCTTCGTCATTGCCACCGACTCAGATGTTCAACCACCGGAATGTGCCATTCGCCGCCGCGTTCGCGGGCATGGTCTCCGTCCAGACCGGCGCAGCATTTGCCAAAACGTTGTTTCCCCTCGTCGGCAGTGAAGGCGTTGCCGCGCTGCGCCTTGGCCTGTCGTCTCTCGTCCTCCTCGCCGCGCTTAAGCCCTGGCGATTGAATTTCCGCGACGCGGGCATTTCGTGGCTGACGATGCTCACCTACGGCGTCACGCTGGCGCTGATGAATCTGCTCATCTATCGCGCGTTCGCGTATATCCCTGTGAGCGTTGCCATCTCCATCGAAGTCATGGGGCCATTGTGCGCGGCCTTGCTGACGTCCCGACGCGCGTCCGACCTTGTCTGGATTGCGCTGGCCGCGCTCGGCATGGTCGGGCTCGCGATTGGCGACGTCAAAGGCGAGATCGACATTCGTGGCGTCGCGTTTTCGCTGGCGGCCGCCTTGTTCTGGGGGATCTACGTGCTCGTGGGGCGCAGAGCGTCGGCCGGTGGCGGGCAATCGGTGGCGGTCGGCATGACGATTGCTGCGGCGATCGCCGTGCCGCTGGGGGTCGCGCAGGCGGGCACGGCGCTGATGTCCACACACGTGCTGATGGTCGGCTTCAGCGTGGCCGTGTTGTCGAGCATGCTGCCGTTTCTGCTGGATATCTACGCGATGCGACGTTTGCCCGCGCGCGTGTTCGGCGTGCTGCTGAGCGGGTCGCCCGCCGTCAGCGCCATCGCCGGATGGCTTGTCCTGAACGAGACGCTGACGCCGACGCAATGTGGCGGGATCGCGTGCGTCGTCGCTGCATGTGCGGGATGTGCGCTGTTTTCGCGGCCACGCGCCGACGCATGACGTCGTAGCGCTGTCGTCAGATCAGATCGAAGAGCGGAAGCTTCAGGCCGGTCTTCACCTGATCGAGCACGATCAGCGTCCGGTAGGTGAGAATGTCCGGATTGTCCGCGAAGTGCTGGCGGACAAGCTGCTCGAAATGCGGAATGTCGCGGGAAATCATGATGATGATGAACGAGACGCCGCCGTTGACGAAATAGCACTGTTGAATTTCGTCGACGCCCCGGAAGTAGCGCTTCGCACGATCCATCACGACGCTTCGATCCTCGACCAGTCGCGATTCGATCACGGCTGTCACCGGATTGCCGATCATCGCAGGGTTGAGCACGGCGACGTTGTCCCGGATGACGCCCCGCGCCTCCAGCCGACTGATGCGCCGCTGCACCGAGGCCGTGGAAAGCCCCACTTGCTCGGCGATGGCCGCGTGCGAAAGCCGGTTATTCGTCTGGACCAGGTCGAGGATGTTCAGATCGAACCGGTCGAGATCGGCTATGTCGGCGCTTTTTTCGGCGCTTTTGTCGGTTTTATTTCTCATTTACCGGGAATGTGACAGGAGGGAATCGGCGCTCGCGGGCGACCGGTTCGTCATTCTACGACGCGCGTCGGCCCGCGTCGGGGGCCGGGGGAATCCGTCGTCTTTGACGTCCGACGCGGCCTCCGACGGCCATGTTGCACCCCCACAACGTATCTTCACAGCCCGTCAGACTGTCACGGGGCGCGTGCTAGGATCGCGCCACAAAATCAGAACGTCACCTGAAACAGGGACGCAAGATCACGCCGGGGAAGTAGTGAAGTCTGTCCATCGATCATCGCAGGCACGTCAACGTGTTGCACCGTCGGACGACGGTCGCCGATCAACACCGCCTCCTCGACGTCCCTCTCACTCATTTTGAAAGTTAAGCAACATGAATTGCAAGGCAATGGCTTTTGCCGTGGCGATGCTCGCGAGCGCCGCGCACGCGCAAGCCATCGAGGTGTATGGCGCGGTAGGTACGGAAGGTCTCGGCATTGGCGCTGGTGTCGGTGTGACGAGTCACCTTGGGGTGCGCGCCGATGTGAACGGTCTGGCGCTGTCGCATAGCTTCACGGCGGGTCAGGTTCGCTATGACGGGAAGGCACGTTTTGTGCACGGGGGCGTCTACGCCGACTTCTTCCCTGCACCGGCGACGATTCCGTTTCGTCTGACGGCGGGGATGCTGGTCGGCGACGACCATGTCGATCTCGTCGGCCATGCGGTGCAAGACACGTACGTCTATCGAGGTGTCGCGTATCCGACCGCAGGTCAATCGGTGACCGGGCGCATCAAGTTGCCGACCGTGCGACCGTATGTCGGCATCGGCTTCGGTCATAGCCCGTTGGCCACGCCGGGCTGGTCGATGTCGTTCGACGCCGGTGTCGCCTACGGCAAGCCGACCGTAGAACTCGACGTCCCGCCGCTCATCACGGCGATTGTCGGACAAGCCACCGTCGACGACCAGCGTCAGCAGCTTCAGGACAAGGCCAACAAGCTCAAGTTCTACCCGATCGTGAAAGTCGGCGTGACGTACAAGTGGTAACTAGTGTCACGGAAATGGCTGGCAGCGGTGCAGGCCCGTGCGCAGCGTAACGCGCGCTCGGGTCGCTGCCCCGCATTGTTCCGATCAGTGCGAGTGGCCGTGATCCTCGTGTGAGGAACGGGCGGGCGATGGGGACGACGAAGCTGACGCTCCGTCGCAATCTGCGCCGCTGTGGCCGTCGGCACACTCCGCGTCTTCGATCTGAATCGTGGCGTGCTCGACGTTGAAGCGTGCGGCGAGACGCTGCTGCACGGCAGTCATGGCGTCGCGCGCACTCACCCCGGGCGCGGGCACGGCGTGCAGCGTGATCATGTGGCGCTCGCCGGTGATCGACCACGCGTGGATGTGATGCACGCCCTGCACTTCCACCACGGTCGTCTCCAGATCGGCCTTGATCTCCGTCGGATTGAGCGAGTCGGGTGTGCCTTCGAGCAGGATATGCGCGGAGGACTTCACGATGCCCCACGCGCTTTTCAGAATGATCACGGCGACAAAGATCGACAGCAGCGGATCGATGGGTGTCCATCCCGTGAGAAGAATCACGCCAGCCGCGACGATGGCGGCAGCGGATCCGAGCATGTCGCCCATCACGTGCAGCCATGCGCCGCGCATGTTGAGGTTTTCTCGATTGCCCCCGTGCAGGACCATGAAGGCGGCGATGTTGGCGAGCAGTCCGGCGAACGCGACGATGAGCATGGTCATGCCGACGACCGGCACTGGCGCGGCGAACCGTCGTATCGCTTCGATGACGATCCATGCCGCGATGACGAAAAGCGCGCAGCCGTTCACGAATGCGGCGAGGACTTCGAGGCGTTTGTACCCGTAGGTCAGTTGCAACGTCGCGGGACGCTTGCCGTAGTGAATCGCGATCCAGCTGAAGGCAAGTGCGGCGGCGTCGCTGACCATATGCCCGGCGTCGGCCAGCAGCGCGAGCGAGCCGGACAACAACCCGCCGACGACCTCGACGACCATGAAGATCGCAATGATGACGAACGCGATCCCAATCCGCTTCTGATCGGTGACGCCACTGGTGTGACTATGACCGGCATGACTGTGCCCGGCGTGGCTGTGTGAGTGAGCGTGCCCGTGGTGATGCCCATGATCATGAGCGTCGTTCGGTGAATGCGACATGGCAGACCTCGCGTCGAGATGAGAGGATTTTAATCCTGTGGCGAAGACTTCGTCGTCAACGTCCTTTCGAGATCACGCCAGTCATGTATTGATGCAGATCGCGAAAATCCTGAACGCGCCTGCCGGAATGAAGTCATTCGCGTGGCCAGCGCCACGTCGGTTCACTCAGATGCTCGGCAAAATAGTACGACAACGCGCTGACCTTCGCTGGTCTTGCACGTGCTGACGGCGTAACGAAGTACAAGCCGCCTTTCGTCAGCGACCAGCCGGTGAGAATCGCTTCGAGCCGCCCGTCGCTCAAATATTCGGCGGCGATGAACTCCGGTAACTCGGAGATGGCGAGTCCTTCGAGCAGCATCGGCAGCAGCGCATCGGAATTGGTCACGCGAAGCGGGCCGACTGGCGTCACCAGTTCTTCATCTCCGGCATCGTTGGCGAAGCGCCAGACGTCGCTTCGCGCACGGTATGCGTAAGACATGCAAGGCCGATCTACCAACTCTCGCGGATGCGCCGGTCGGCCTTCGCGCTTCAAATACGCTGGTGACGCGACGACGAATTGCGTCACCGTGCACAAACGCCGCGCGACGAGCGACGAGTCCGGCAGCGCAGCAATACGCAGCGCCGCATCGAATCCCTCCGCTACCAGATCGACGGTCGAATCGGCCAGATGCAGATCGACCTGGACGTCCGGATACCGCCGGAAGAATTCCGGCATCAACGGCGCGACCCAGCGCAGCCCGAACGACATCGGCACGGCCAGTCGCACCAGCCCGCGAGGCTGCACCGACATCTCACGGGCAGCGCCCTCCGCCGCTTCGGCCTGCCGGTAAATCTCGCCAGCTTTCTCGCACAACGTCCTGCCGAACTCGGTCAGCGCCAACTGACGCGACGTCCGATTGAACAGCCGTGCGCCCAAGCGGTCTTCCAGGCGCGCGACGCCGCGCGACACGGTGGCGACCGACACCCCCATCTCGCGCGCCGCAGCCGCGAAAGACCCCTCCTCGGCGACCTTGGCAAACATCGCGAGTCCTTCGAAATCAGGCAGCTTGGACACGATCACCCATCATTTCAAATTTGCAACGTTGGTTTGCAATTGATTCTATTTCGAAAACATTGGCGCGTCGATATTCTCATCACATCGCAACCGACAACGCGTTGCGAACGCCGGACACCGGCCCAACCAACACACTGAATCGAACGAAGGAGCAACACCATGGCACGCAAACTCGAAAACAAGATCGCACTCGTCACCGGCGCAACCAGCGGCATCGGCCTGGCTACGGCACAACGCTTTGCTGCGGAAGGCGCGCACGTCTATCTGACGGGACGCCGTCAGGCCGAACTCGATACGGCCGTCGCGTCGATTCGTGAAGTCGGCGGCAAGGCGACCGGTCTTCGCGTTGACTCGACGAAGCTGGAAGAACTCGATTCGCTGTACAAGCAAATCGGCGAAGCCCACGGTCGTCTCGACGTGTTGTTTGCGAATGCTGGCGGCGGCTCGATGCTCGCACTCGGCGACATCACCGAGGCGCACTACGACGAGACGTTCGACCGTAACGTGAAGGCCGTGCTGTTCACGGTGCAGAAGGCACTGCCGCTGCTGGCGGACGGTGCGTCGGTGATCCTGACCGGCTCGACGGCGGGCAGCTCGGGGACTGCGGCGTTCAGTGTGTACTCGGCCTCGAAGGCAGCGGTGCGCGCGTTTGCCCGCAGCTGGATTCTCGACCTGAAGTCGCGCCGCATCCGCGTGAACACGATCAGCCCGGGCGCAACCCGCACTCCCGGCCTGCTCGATCTCGCAGGCGACGACGCCGCACAACGTCAAGGGCTGGCCGACTACCTTGCCGCACAGATTCCGCTGGCGCGTCTCGGCGAAGCGACGGAAATCGCCAGCGCAGCGCTGTTCCTTGCGTCTGACGACGCCAGCTTCGTGAACGGTGCGGAGTTGTTCGTTGATGGTGGTCAGCAGCAGATTTGAAGGAAACCGAAGCCCGGGCAGCATGCGCAGGTCGCGCGATGCCCGAGGCTTCGGGTGCGGCAACGCTATCGAAACCCGAACTTGACTTCGGTCGTGATGGCGTAGGGCCACGCGTAGCCACTATGATCCATCGCCGGTCGGGTGCAGCTTATGTCTTCCACCGCAGTGAGCGCCGCCTCATCGAGGGCATCCGAACCGGACGATTGTTTGAGAACGACATCTCGCACACCGGCATGCTCGTCGACCACATAGCTAACGAGCGGGTTTGGCATTAACGGTGATCGGTGGAGTCTCGCCTTTATGTAGACAGGACGAGGTTCGCTGCATTGTGGAGGACTCACCCATCCCGTTTCCAGCCGACTGACGCACCCGGTAATCGAAGCCATCAGGCCGATAGAAATCGCTGCGCCTCGAAGCATTCGCCCCCCCCAACACAAGTGCAAGAACGGTGCAGAAAATTGAGGCCTGGCAGCAGGAATGCCAAACAGCCTAAGCCTCACGCGCTACCTGAGACCGCCCGTCAGTGGCAACCACAGCCCCAGGTTCGCTCCATGATCGATCACCCAACAGCCGTGATGCTATCCAAATTGAAACGACGGCCACTGCAAGGCCACCGGCGACGTCGGTCAAGTAGTGGCCGCCACGCACCGGTGTAGAGGCCAGCATCAGAACGTTCAAGGGGAGAAACAAGAGAAAAAGATGCTTAAGTCGTCGCATCGCATACGGAATCAGAACGGCTAAGACCGCATGGAATGAGGGAAACGAGACGAGACCTTGCATCGTGCCAAATGACAGTTCTCGCATCTTCCCCGAACGGAAGTCGCTGAAATCGGAGACAGACGCGGTAGCGCTCACATCCGGGACATGGAAATGAGTAAAGGCGCTCTCGGCGGGAAACGGTGTTGCGATGACCACAACGATCAACGCTGCCGTCATGAACTGAACGACGAACTCTGCGTAGTGTTCGACTTTCCCCGCGATGATTAGCGCAAACGGCATCAAAGCCATCTGCAAGAACAGCGAATCGTAAGCCGCTCCCAGCAAGATATCCAGCCACTCCCTGGCATGGACCGCAGCGTAAATGCGAGGCCACTGAATTCCGAATGTCTCGTCGACGGATATTAGGACCTCGGCGACATCCGAAGCGCCCCAGGACACGGACAAATACTGCAGCACCGTCGCGCCGCACGTGAATACAGCCAGACTAGTGATCCAGAGAATCCCTAATGCTGCGTCACGATAAAAGCGACCGCGTGCCGTTCCGACTATTTTAAAATTTCCTGACGCAAAGAGTAGCCCCGAAGCGATTAGAAGACCGAGGCAGCCGCGAGAGACAACCCAACATACCTCATCTAATCCGAGCACCAAACCTATATGTCGCCCCCAAACAAAGTCCGCTACAACCAAAACACAATTCAAGATCCACGTAGCTTTGAATACTGCCCAATTCCCCCCCGGCATCGGCGCTCCATTTTTTTGGAATACGTAGGAATTGACTAGACACGAACCCGTTGACGAATACTAGTCGAGATTTGATCCAGGGGAGTAGTGCTTACAAATCCAAGACAAGTCGTGGATTTAACATTTCGAGAGAAAATAGCCGACGTGGATGGCCGATTCCGCCCCACCCGAGTTGTTCAATTTCCGTGTCCAGCGCCCCTCTACTCAAGGGTCTTCATTCGATTGACGATGTGATCCACCGCCTGACTTACCGAGACGCGGGCGGTGTCGATGACAAGGTGGTCGACATCCCACAGATCGTACTGGCGTTCAATGACGCGCTTCCATGTTGGCAACTTGTGGCCGGAAATGTCGGATTGCCGCGCCTCCACTCGCTGACGGTGCACAGACGCGTCGGCACAAATCAGTTCGACTTCCAGAATGCCGACTCCCATTTCCGCCGCCACTGATCGCCATGCGTCCCGAGTCAATTGCAGTGCATTGACGGAATCGGCAATCACGGTCAGGCCGGAACCAAGGTTGTCTTTGGCCACCGCGTATCCGGCGATGTAGCCTGCGGGACCAATATCCACCTCGCTATCGACCGAGCCGATAAACGCCTGCTCAAGCGTATCGATACGGATATAAACCGCAGCAATCGCACGCGCGAGTTCCTTGGCAACCGTCGATTTTCCCGTACCAGGGAGTCCAGCAAAGACAATCAACATTTCAGGCCCAATGTCTGGCAATGACGCTTGATTATCACGGATTCAGATTGACCGAGCGAACGTCCCCACTCAATTGCTTTGGGGCAGGGCTTTTAGGGAAGCAGGTGTCGGCAGTTTGTCCAAAGACATCAGAGCACTTTCGACTTGCGGACCATTGGTTTTGAGCCACTCACTCATCGATTGGCCGACGGACTTTCCGTACACTCGATGGGAATAGACTGTGACAGTTCCGACGCCTTCGATCAGGGCAAAACGGGCAAAGACAGCCTCAAGAAAGTCCGGGTTACCAAGCACCGCGACAACCAGGTGTTCTGCGGGGCGATCAGGGGTTCTGGGCTTGGAATCAGTCCGCAGAATTTTTCCGGCACGTTGGTAATTGGTTAGGGTCTTGTTCGCCGTTTCGGCCAGTTGATCTCCATTCGTCACGGACTCATGCACATTCAAAGTCATCATGTCCCGCCACGAACTGAGATCTTCCTGGCCTTGCGGCGTGAATTCGTTTTGACCACCTTTCGACCACCTGTGTTGATACTCAACGTCACGAAAGAAAACTGAGATCGCTTTGTCCGCTGGAGAGGCTGCTGATGCTGTGGAGACCATCAACAAATATGCCATCGTGAAAATCCAGCGAGTTATGCGATGGTCCAGCTTCATTCCCCCTCCCCCTGAATACATTCTGGATGTGCTTCAACGCTGGATTTCAGCGGTGACCAAAGACCGATACGTGTAAGCGGATTTGTTCAGTGCAAATCTGGTGCACCACCGCGAACGCTTTCGCCGAGGGAAATTAGTGCACGGCGTAAATGCTCGTGTCGCGAATGACTATCACCGCACGAACTGGAGGCGCTCCGCGTTTTCAATGTCTTCCATGCATCGCTGGCCGAATGGCTGCATCAGGATGCCGCGTTTGAAGTCGTCCATGAACGAATGACGGTCTTTTCGCGCTTGCGGATGTTCCTTCCACATGAATCCGTGGATCAGCCGGAACGGTTGCGTCCTGTAGTACACGAACATTTCGAGTGGTGCATCAAGCCCCGGCACCCAACCCTCGATCAGCAAAAGGTCCAATGTTGTGCCGTCGCTCTGAGTGATCGCTCCTTCGCGACCGGACGACCATCCCGACACACCAGCAGCCTGCTCTCGCGCTGATCGCGCATTTTCAACCGCTTCATGCTGAGTCGCCGCGGGATAGGGGACTGGTGTGGGCGTCTCGTTGTCCCAGTAGACAACGTACGGAACCGTTAGCTCGCCAGGTGCGAGAAGGTGCTGAACATTGACCCCGTGACTGAACGCGTACCCCATGTAGAGGGCCAAGTGCTTTTCATTCATAGTGAAATTCCGCCGTTTGATGTGCTGTTTTAGGCCGCTTCGATCCGCCGCACTCGAACATCGGGCAAAGCAAGAACGTCTAGCAGATCGTTCATGCAGACGATCGAAAAGTGTTGACGATCCTCAGTACCGGGCAAGTTCATATACTGCGATAGCCACGCAGAATTCTCGATGATGACTGCCGGGAGGACCCATTGACTCCATGCTCTCTCTTGGCACTTGGGCCTTAATCGCACCGATGGTTGGATGACAGAGCCGTGAAACTCCTCTGTCCACCGGAGCCCTATGACGCCCGAAAAGCATAGCTCCAAGTCCGGCTTCTGCGGTTCGGAGCCAGTATCCAGTAGCGAAAAGCGCATCACGACTCGGAGTTCATCGCGTGTATTGAACTGAAATTCGAGATCTGGGCACGGGAAATCCACTTCAGCTAACGACTCCCAATGCATCGCTCTTTCGGGCATAGTCATTTACGATTCTCGTAATACGGCGAAGCGCAGGACATGATTGTCGACGATTCATGCATTGATGTCGAACGGCTGATCTTGGCCGACTTCAGTCAGTCGCGCCTCCTGGCCGCACACGTGAACTACGTCCGGCGTTCTTGCAGCGCATGCCGGATGGCTGTCGAGATCACTAGAACATCTTTGCGAGCCGGTGCGCCATTCCACACCACGAGCCAACCCATCAGACATACGCCTGCTCCCCATACCAGCAGGAATCCGATGACCGTCAATGCATTGAGCAGACTAGATGCTTGTGCAACAGCTTGATAGAGGCCACCTAACAGTCCACCGAACAGCATGACGCCCACCATTACTAAGACTATTGCGGTAATGAAGCGGCTATAAGCTGAAGATATAAACGATCCAACAAGTAACGACCCCTCGTCACTTGTCAGTAAGCGCCCTCGGAACCGCGTACCATTTCCTCGCATGAAGACATGCGGGATGCGCAACTCGATAGTGTCGGTATTCACAGAGCCCATCAGCGAGCTTTTGTCAGAACGCCATTCAGTGAGCATTTGCAACTGAGCGAGCGCCTGCGCACAAGGCAAAGGACTTTGAACGTCGAACTGCTCGCCATCGAATACCTTCGAAAGGAGCCTCGCTGCCCCATTCGGGACGAGGAGCGTTAGGACTTTCATCTGGCGTCAGGCAGTTGAGAATTCGTGAAATTTTTGGTGCAAATTTCGGTGCAAATCTGGTGCACTGAGACGCAAAAATAGCTTTCTTGGGCTACCTTTTACTACGCTATTGCACAGCTACTGAAACGGAACATCCAACACAAGCCCCTGAAACGATAGGGATTACTGTGTCTGGCTTGATGTGGCTCGAAGCCTTAGTGGTACCGGGGACCGGACTTGAACCGGCAAGCCCGAAGGCGGCGGATTTTAAGTCCGCTATGTTTACCAATTTCATCACCCCGGCAAGGGCACGCATTCTAACATCCCCCACCGAGATACGTCAGTTGGGTATCATGGGGGTATGCACGCACTGTGCGCGTCAACGGAGATCGCCCCATGCTGGAGAATCTCGACCGCATCGCCCTGTCGCTCGACGCCATCGAAACCGCCGCCCGCGACGTCGCCATGCATTCCCCCCAGAACGCGCAAGCCCTCTACACCGCGCTCATGGAAATCCGTAACGCCATCGCCCTCGTCGCTCAGGAAGTCGTGCGCCTCGAACACGAACTCCACGGCCCCCTTCAAGGCCACAACCATCCCCCCGGCAACGGACAATCGTGACATCCCACGCTTCCCCGCCTTCCGACGCATCACACCCCGCGTCGCCAGCCCCCGGCCCCACCTCCCCCAACCCCACCGAACACCCTACCTGCTGGGACCTCGCGCTCGCATTCGGCACCGTCGGCGCGACAGGCTTCGGCGGTGTCCTGCCCTGGGCGCGCCGGATGGTCGTTGACCAGCGCCGCTGGCTCACCGACCGGGAATTCGCTGAACTGCTCCCGCTCGCGCAACTCCTGCCCGGCCCCAACGTCGCCAATATCGCCACCGTCCTCGGCCGTCGCTTTCGCGGCCCCCGAGGGGCAGCCGCTGCCGTCGCAGGGCTTTACTTCTGCCCGACCATCGTCATCATCCTGATCGGCTTCGCCTACGCCAAGTGGGGACAGACACCCCTCGTCCAGCACCTGCTCTCCGGCCTGATGCCTGCGGCAACGGGTCTCGTGATCGCGACGTCGGTCCGTCTGCTCGCCGGGTTGAAGCGCCACTGGACAACGCTCGCGTTCGCCGCCGCGACCTTCCTCGGGAGTTTCGTTTTCGGGCTGCCCCTGTTACTGGTCCTCGGCGTGCTCGGCCCCTGCGCGATCCTGAGCGCCTACCGACTTGAACGGCTCGACAAGCTCGACCAGTAGCGTCATCAAGGCGACGCTACGCCCTGACCCTCATGACCACGCTCATCGATCTGTTCCTGCATGGCTCACTTTGGTCGCTGCTGGCCGTCGGTGGCACCAACGTCACGCTCGCCGACATCCATCGCTACGCCGTCGACACTCGCCACTGGATTACCGATGCCCAGTTCGTCACCTTCTTCTCGCTCGCACAGGCCGCGCCCGGCCCCAACGGCATGGCGGTCACCCTGATCGGCCTGCAAGCCGCGGGACTGCCCGGCGCATTCACCGCCACACTCGCCAAATGCGCCCCGAGTTCTCTCCTCGCGTATCTGGTCGGCGGATGGGTGGACCGTCACGAACAGTCGCCCTGGGTCCGCGCCGTACGCGCCGGGCTCGCGCCGATCACCGTCGGCCTGCTCGCCGCCAGCAGCGCGCTGCTCGCCCGGGAAGTCGACATCAACGTGGCGCGCGGACTCGTGACGCTCGTCGCGGTCGTCATCACCCTGCGCACCCGCTGGAATCCGCTGTGGCTCATCGCCGCTGGCAGCCTGCTCGGCCTCACCGGCTGGTTGATGTAGGCATCGTCTGCCACACCGCTCAGGCTTGTAGGACAAGGCGGCGGGGGAAGACGGCCGCCAGCGTCAACCGTCGTTACGAACCGTCACATACTGGCCCCAAACTGGGGGTACATGACGCCCCGGCAACGGGTCTACAATAGGCAGCACGTTTCACAACACGGTGTGTCCCCGGGTATTTCCTATGACCGTCCCCTGTTGTACGTCGCAAGCCGAGGCGCCCTCAGGCACCTCCCCCAACGTCTCCCCCTCGCGGACCGCTCGCGATGGGCCGTCTGCCAATGCGGCGACGGCCTCACCGCTCATGTCGCCCGCCACGTCGCCCATCACGTCCCTGCATGCTCGCTTCGACGCCGTGCGAGCCGCGTCCGTCGCCTTCGCGCAAGGTCTCTCGGACGCCGACGCCACCGTGCAGTCGATGCCGGACGCGAGCCCGATCAAGTGGCATCTGGCCCACACAACGTGGTTTTTCGAGACGTTTCTGCTGAGCGACGCGAACGATGCGCCCGGGCGACGCTACCGCCCCTACGATCCCCGCTTCGCCTACCTCTTCAACTCGTATTACGAAGCCGCCGGTCCGCGTCATCCGCGTCCGCAGCGCGGGCTGCTCACGCGCCCCACGCTCGACGAAGTGCTCGCTTATCGCCGCCACGTTGACGCTGCCATGCACGCGCTATTGCAACAGCCCGATCTCGCGCCCGACACCGTCGCGCTCATCACGCTCGGCCTGCACCACGAAGAGCAGCATCAGGAGTTGATGCACACCGACCTGCTGCATCTCTTCGCGCAGAATCCGTTGCGTCCCGCCCATCGCCCGCCATCGGCCGCGCTTCGCGCGAGTGCACCGCTGCAATGGATCGAGCATGGCGGTGGACAACACAGCATCGGACATCCCGGTGACAACAGCCGCTCGGGCGGTCACTTCGCCTTCGATTGCGAGACGCCCGCGCACGACGTTTTGGTCCGACCGTTTGCGATTGCGTCGCGTGTAGTGACAAACGGCGAATGGCGCGACTTCATCGAAGACGGCGGCTACCGCATGGCCGGGCTCTGGCTCTCCGATGGCTGGGCAACGGTGCAACGCGAAGGCTGGGGACATCCGCTTTACTGGGAGCTGCACGACGGCGAATGGCAGTCGATGACGCTCGCAGGCATGCAGCCCGTCGACGACGATGCGCCCGTGCAACACGTGAGCTATTTCGAAGCGGACGCCTTCGCGCGCTGGGCGGGCAAGCGTCTGCCGACAGAACAAGAATGGGAGGTGGCGGCGAGCGGCACAGGCAGTCCATCGTCACCCATGCAACCCACGATGGAGCAGCGCTTTGGCCCGGTATGGCAATGGACGGCCAGTCCATACGTCGCGTACCCGGGATTCCGGACGGCATCGGGAGCCGTCGGCGAGTACAACGGCAAGTTCATGTGCGGACAGTTCGTGCTGCGCGGCGGATCGCTCGCCACGCCGCCGGGACACGCACGCGCTACGTACCGTAATTTCTTCTACCCGCATCAGCGCTGGCAGTTCTGCGGCCTGAGGCTCGCGGAGGACCGCTGATGTTGCAAGCTACGCAATCCCAACAAGCCACGGCGTTCGTTTGCCCGTCATTGCCGGAAAACGCCTTTGCCACCGACGTGCTGGCCGGTCTCGGCCACACGCCGAAGACCCTGCCCAGCGTCTGGCTCTACGATCAGCGCGGCAGCGAACTCTTCGAAGAGATCACCGGCCTCGACGAGTACTACCAGACGCGCACCGAAACCGCCCTGCTCGGCGAGTGCTCCGCCGCCATTGCCGATGTCGTCGGACCGAACGCCGTCGTCGTGGAGTTCGGTAGTGGATCGAGCCGTAAGACACCGCTGTTGCTCGACGCCCTCGTGACCCCACGCGCGTACGTCCCCGTCGACATTGCCGACGACTTTCTGGACGACGCCGTCGCCACACTCGCGCGTCGCTGCCCCGGCATTCCGATGCTGCCGGTGCGTGCCGACTTCACCCGCCCGTTCCACCTCCCGCCGCAGTTGCAGAACACGCAAGGGCCGCGCCTCGGCTTCTTCCCCGGTTCGACGATCGGCAACTTCGCGCCCGGACAGGCGGCCGCCTTCCTCGCACATGTCGGCAAGATGCTCGGGCCGCACCGGCGCATGGTCGTCGGCGTGGACGCGTGCAAGGATCCGGCCGTGCTGTTGCCCGCCTACGACGACGCGCGCGGGGTGACCGCGCAATTCGATCTGAACGTGCTCGTGCGCATCAACCGCGAACTCGACGGCGATTTGCCGCTGGAAGCCTTCCGTCACGAAGCCCGCTTCAACGCGAAGGCCAGCCGCATCGAGATGCATCTGGTCGCACAGCGCGCATTCTCGGCCACCGTCCTCGGCCATCGCTTCGATTTCTCGGCAGGCGAGTCGATCCATACTGAGAACTCCTACAAATATGGACAGACGGAGTTCCGCGCACTGGCGAACTCCGCAGGCTGGGATATCGAGCGCGTCTGGCTCGACGCCCGCTCGCGCTTCGCCGTCTACCTGCTGCGCGCCGCCAACGGCGAGTGATCCGAGGGCCGTCTCCACAAGGCGTTGAAAGAAAATGCGCCCCGGAGGCTAAAGTTTTTACGCCGTTGCGCCGTTGATGCATGCAGACTCATGCTGCCCGCCATGGACGTGACAAACGTCCGGCGGGACAGCCCATCTCACAGCGCACGGCCATGACCGCAGCGCACCGTTGATACGTATCGCTGCACATGACTTCACGCGCAATGGGGATGCACGTGGCACGGGCTCCGGCGGCTCCGCCTGTGGCCCGCCTCACTCACACGGGCACTCGCACCGACACTCGACCGGCCGACGCGACTTCGCTCGCGTGGGACGGACTCGCTATCGCCGCGACCGGGAGCCGGTCACGATGAGCCGCATCGCCCTTACGCTCTCCGACAGCGCGCTGGCCGACCTGCAAAAGGATTTCGACGCCTTTGTGCGCATCTCCGCTGCCGTCGACCGCCATTTCACGCCGCCGCCCTTCGACGACTTCCTGCGCGCCCGCCTGCTCGACAGCACCGTGCCGCTCACCGAAGCCGCCGTCGCCCAACTGCTCGCGGGCGGCCACTACGCGTGGGCTAAACGCACGTTCGACAAGCAGTTTCCGGACGTCGTCTCGATCATCCTGAATCAGGCACGTCAGCACGGGTTCTATTTCGTCTCGCGCCCGGAATGGTCGCGCGAAGACATGGCGCGTCAGGCCAGCCGCTGGGCCGAAGGCATCGTGAAGGAAGCGAAGGGTGAGGAGCGCATCGTGGAATCGCTCGCCGGTCAGATCGTGACGTCGGCGCAGGACCTGCGAACGCTGGAGGCCACGTTGCAGACGCCCGCATGGCGCACCGCGTCGGTGCTGCGCGAACGTGTGTTCGAAGCCAAGCGCGCTGTTGAGACCGCCCGCTCGCTGCAAGCCCGCGAAAAGCTGGGTGAGCTGCGTGCGCTGCTCGATCTCGCCGTCATTTATGGCTCGGTCGGTGCTCAGGAAGCGGATCAGATTCTGGAGTATCTGGGCGTGCTGCGCCCCGAATTGTTCAACGACGATCCGGGCATCTTCGAGCGCATCGCCGCCTGGTTACGACGTCTGCTCACGCCGAGCGTGCCGCGCCCTGCGCCGGTGCAAGACATTCAGGTGCCCACGCTCGGCACCGAAGCGTCGCACCAGAGCGCCGACGCCCTGCAAACGCCTGTCACGCCCGTCCCACGCTAAGGCGTTTCAGGCGCTTCTGGCGCTCGCCATCGACATCATCGGTTAAAGATCAGCGCCACCCCGGCGCTGGCGATCAGCGCGCCCCACCAGGCGCCCGCTGCCGGACGCTGCCGGGTGCGAATCCACAGCAGCGGCAACACCATCACCGGCGTGGTCGCCGAAAGCGTCGCGATGACGCCCGTGTTGCCATGCCCCATGCCGTACAGCAGCAACGTCATGCCAACGGCCACGCCGACGAAGCCGGACGCGGCCGTGAGCGCCAGCGTGCCCGGCGTAAAGTCCGAGAAGATGCCTCGCCCGCGTCGCGCCGCAAGGATCGTCAGCCCGAGCGCCGACACGCCCACGCGCACCGCCGACGCCCCCACAGGATCCACGCCCGCCGCCATCACGGGCTTGGCGATGAGCGTCCCGATCGAGTGGCACAGCGCCGCCGTCAACCCGATGGCGACACCCACGCGCACGTCGCCGCGCACCGACTCCCAGTGGTGCGCATCCTCGCGACGGCCGCCGAAGGCAATCGCAAGCGCCACCCCGGCCGTCACCAGCGCAACGCCCGCGACCGCTCGCCAGCCCAGCGCCTCACCTAACCAGAAGTAACCGAGCACGGCCGTCATCGGCGCATTGGTTGCGAAGACGATGGAGTTGCGTCGCGGCCCGAGCCGTCCGAGCGAGGTGTAGAGAATCGTGTCGCCCACGAGAATGCCGATCAACCCCGACGCCGTGAGCCGCAACCACTGCTCAAGCGACAGCGACGGCCAGCCGCGCAGCACCGCGAGTGCGAACAGCAGCATCGCGAAGACCAGCAGCATGCGGGCGTAATTGAAGGGGAACGAACCGGCCTGACGGACAGGCGTGATGGCGATCATGCCGCTGCAAGCCCAGCAAAGGGCGGCACCGAGCGCGGCGAGGTAGGCGAGTTGGGTTGTCATGGTCCGGGGGCGGACGGCATGGAGCCGCAACCGCCCCCGCCGTTGGGACGCCATTATACGAGTGACATGCCCCAATCGGGGGCATGCGTTGCTCGCCGACGTCAGGACTGCACAACCCTTCGCTCGTCAGAGTTCTTCATCGAGCCGATGCAACGCGTCGAACATCACCCGGTACGCCGCCGCAACGCCATACGCGCCACGCAACATCCGCAAACGCGACGGCACGTCCGGCTCGCCCGCGTCTTCCACCCATTGCGTGAGCAGCGCGGTGCCGCCGCATACGCTCGCGTCATGCCGGGCATGGGCGCAAACAGCCGCGAAGCCATCGGCCGCCGACGGGTAGCGCTGCGCGAGCGCCTCGAACTGCGCTTCGATCTCGCTGGCCGCGCGCACCGTTGCGGGCGCCTGACACAACGCACAACATCCGACATAAGCGGGCATATCGCCCGCCGCGCCGATGATGAAGTCGATCAGCACATGCGTCGCGTCGAAGGCACCGCTGTCCAGAAACGTACGTGCCGCCGGGCCGCAGCGCAACAGCCCTGCGGCCAGCATCGTCGACTGACCGCGCTGCTCTCGGTACTGACGCAGCAGCAGCGGCCGCAGCGCCGCGTCGGTGCAACGCTCCACCGCAATGCGATTGTGGACGTCAGCCCCCGCCGCGCGATGGTAAAGCTGTGCGAGAAACGCCAGCACCTGAATGTCACTCGACTCGCCTGCGAGGAACCGCGTCCAGAACGGTGCCGCGAAGATGCCCCGCACCCATGCGTCGCAGATCTGCCCGAACGCGGGCACGATGTCCTGACTACCGCGAGGTGTTGCAGGCAACACATGCACTAGCGCTTCGTCCACAAGCGTCGCCAGCCATGTCCCGGGCACCGGCGCTTGCGCCAACAACACGCCATGCTTCATGCGTTCGAGCCACAGCGCCGTGTCGACGGGCGCCTCGTGCAGCGTGCACGACACTTCATAGGACGACACAGTCACAGCGTCCGGCGCACACTTCCATTGCGCGTGCGGCGAGGCGATGACCCACACCGCACCACCCGCCGACACCGACATCTCTGTGCCAACATCGCCTTGCGCGTGTGACACCGCGTGAGTTGCAACGGCGCTCATCGGACGATGGCCCCAAGCAATGTCAGACATTCGGGCGCGACGCTGCGCACCACCTCCACCCTCAGCGGGCAGCCGCCGTCGCCGCCCATACCCGGCGGCTGCGCGGCCTCGACCACCGCCGGGCGACGGCTCGTTCGCGGCTTGTTGCGTACCGCACTGGCACGGCTCGCAGGCTCCGACACCTCGGGCGACGCCGCGGAGCCGTGCGACGGTGACGCCTTAGGCGACTCCAGGACCACGGGAAGAAATGGGAAAGGCATCGGCGACGCATTAGACGTACGGGGTGGCATGTCGGCTCCTGTCGGGGGTGGATCGAGAATGGATCGGCAGAACGCCTACCTTAGGAAATCCGGACGGCCTTGGGAAAGAACCGAATCTCTAGGACGCTTCACATTGCTGGCGATGTGAACTGTCCGAAATCGCTGGGCGGCCGCTCTAAGACAGCCTTTCCGTGCTACGAGACGTCGTGCAAAACGATTGAATTTTTCAGCGTTCGCCCGAGTGCTTTTGAGAGTTTTCCCAAGAACAATTGGCACTTTTGGAAAGACAACGCCCTCAAGAGGGACGCCGAAAGCGGTACCCCATTGGCCAGATCCTCCGCGTCGATGCGTCGCCATGCCGCATCGTCAAGCGCGCACCCCGTCCGCAATCTCCCTCGGGGCGCGAGTACAATCGGCCGCATGCGATACGTCGCCACACGAGGAGTGACAGCCATGCACCTTTACCAGCGTCTGCCGATGTTTGTTTTCGAAATTGAAGCCTGCGAAAACCTCAAATACATCACGATGGCGATTCGCTTCAATCTGGATCGTAACGGCCAGCATCTGTCGCTGGCGGACTGGCAGCGCTTGCCGCAGGAAGCCCGCGAGACGCTCGCGTCGTGCGTGCCGGGCGATGAGGATTTTGCGGCGCGTCTGGACGAGATCGCTCGCGATCATCTCGGGCAGGCCGTCGAGCGCAGTGTCGACGCCGCGCCCACGGCATGGCAGGACATGAACGCCCTGCCGCCGGGATTGCTCAAGCAATGCGAGATGGCCGACCTGCTGGCGCCGGACGTCGGCAACTGGGGCACGCTCACGCCGTTTCGCCGCTATGTCCTCACGAAGCTGTCGCGACGCGACACGCTCAATCACTGCTTCGTGCCCGCCATGCTCGAATTCGGACTCGCGCAAACGCAAGCCGAACTCTGAGCCTCACACTCGCACATCGACGCGCCGGTTTCAGGTCACCGGCGCTGGGTTGAACAACGTGAGCGCGTTGTGCAGCCCCCATCGCTCGGCCCACGTTTTTTCACCGCTGGCGACGGCCAGCATCAGGTGGAACAATTGCCAGCCCACGTCTTCGATGGTGGCCTCGCCCGTGGCGATGCGTCCGGCGTCCACATCCATGAGATCGTGCCAGCGACGCGCCAGATCCGAGCGCGTCGCCACCTTGATGACGGGCACCTCGGCGAGTCCGTAAGGCGTCCCACGCCCGGTTGTGAACACATGCAAGTTGATGCCCGCGGCCAGTTGCAACGTGCCGCAGATGAAATCGCTCGCGGGCGTCGCAGCGTAAATCAGCCCGCGCTGGTGTTCGCGGTCGAGCTTCGCGCCCGGGGAAATCACGCCGTGAATCGGCCCGCTGCCCGACTTCACAATCGACCCCATCGCCTTCTCGACGATGTTGGACAACCCGCCGCGCTTATTCCCCGGCGTGGTGTTGGCGCTGCGGTCGACGCGCCCACGCTCCAGATACGCGTCGTACCACGCCATCTCGCGAATCATTGCTTCGGCCACTTCCGGCGTGGCCGCGCGTGAGGTCAGTTGGTCAATGCCGTCGCGCACTTCGGTGACTTCGGAGAACATGACCGTCGCGCCCGCGCGCACGAGCAGATCGGTCGCGAAGCCCACGGCCGGGTTGGCCGTTACACCGGAGAACGCGTCGCTGCCACCGCACTGCACACCGACGATCAGCTCCGACGCGGGCACAGTCTCACGCTGACGCGCATTGAGCCGCTCAAGATGCGCACGCGCCGTCGTCAGGATCGAATCGATCATCGACAGAAAGCCGACGTGCGCATCGTCCTGAAGACAGACGGTGTCGGGTTTCCCATCGGCATCGGCGCTCCCGATCGGAATGCTGCCTGCCGGGAGCAGACGCTCCGGCTGCAGCTTCTCGCAGCCAAGACTCACGACCATCACTTCGCCGCCAAAGTTGGGATTGGTGGAGATGTTGCGCAGCGTACGGATCGGGACGATGGCGTCCGGTGCGTCGATGGCCACGCCGCAGCCATACGTATGCTCCAGCGCCACGACGTCGTCGACGTTCGGATACTGCGGTAGCAACGTCTCCTTGATGCGCTTGACGGCGAACTCCACCACGCCTGCCACGCACTGCACCGTGGTCGTGATGGCAAGAATGTTGCGCGTACCGACCGAGCCATCGGCATTGCGATAGCCCTTGAACGTGAAGCCGTCGAGCGGCGGCAATTCGTCAGGCACACGTGTGCTGATCGGCAGACGGTCGAGCGATGGCGCTTCGGGCATCGCGATGTTCCGCTCGTTGACCCAACTGCCTGCGCTCAGATCGCGCGCCGCGTAGCCGATGACCACGCCGTAGCGAACCACCGCAGCCCCTGCGGCCAGATCGATCAGCGCCACCTTGTGGCCCTGGGGCACAGCATCGATGAGCGTGAGTCCGTCCGCGAACCGACTACCCGCGGGCAAGCCGCCGTCGTTCACCACGATGGCGACGTTGTCCTCCGCCTGCATCCGAATGTAGCGCGGCGCGTCTTTCCCGACGGCCGTCTCCTGCGTTGCTGCCATGTCCCTCACCCCTCCCATCTCATCCCGCCAGCCCCGCGTTTCACGACGTTCGCCTTTCTCGACACCTGCGATCTGTCGCGTCACCCGGGCCATGACACAAAAACCACGGGCGGTCGTTGATGTTCGCTCAACCACCCGTCACTTATGTGTCATCATACATCTAGAACCCCAGCCATGCGTGGCTTTACGGGCCTCTACGCGAATCGGGAAAAACCCTTCCCACGCCTTTTGCGGGTTTATCCCACTGCCATTCGACGGGTCAGCCTCTTGTCCGGTCTCATCACATGTTATACGATGACATATAACTCAGCGCCGAGCGCTGGTTGAGCGCCTTCTTTATTCATCGAATCCGGCTCATCAGCCGACAGGAACTCTTGAAATGACTGCACCTCAAGAACTCAAGCAAATCGTCTCGGACGGCTTGTTGTCTTTCCCCGTGACCGACTTCGACGCGAACGGCGACTTCAACGCACGCGGCTACGCCGAGCGTCTGGAGTGGCTCGCGCCGTTCGGCGCGACGGCGCTCTTCGCCGCTGGCGGCACGGGCGAATTCTTCTCGCTCACGCCGCAGGATTACAGCGCCGTGATCAAGACGGCCGTCGACACGTGTGCGGGCAAGGTGCCGATCCTCGCGGGCGCAGGCGGCCCGACCCGTCTGGCCATCGAGTACGCAAAGGAAGCCGAGCATCTGGGCGCGAAGGGTGTGCTGCTCATGCCGCACTATCTGACGGAAGCCAGCCTCGACGGCATCGCCGCGCACGTCGAACAGGTCTGCAAGGCTGTGAACATCGGCGTGATCGTCTACAACCGCGCGAACTCGAAGCTCGGCGCAGACCAACTTGAGCGTCTGGCCGAGAACTGCCCGAACCTGATCGGTTTCAAGGACGGTGTGGGCGACATCGAGCGCATGGTGCAGATCCGTCGCCGCATGGGCGATCGCTTCTCGTATCTGGGTGGCCTGCCGACGGCTGAAGTCTATGCCGCCGCCTACCGCGCGCTGGGCGTGCCGGTGTACTCGTCGGCCGTGTTCAACTTCATTCCGAAGACGGCGATGAAGTTCTATCGCGCCGTGTGCAACAACGATCAGGAGACCATCGGCCACCTGCTCGACGTGTTCTTCCTGCCGTACCTGGAGATTCGCAACCGTCGCGCGGGATACGCCGTGAGCATCGTCAAGGCGGGCGCCAAGCTCGTCGGTCGCGACGCCGGTCCGGTGCGCGCACCGCTGACCGACCTGCTGCCGGACGAACTCGCCGCGCTCGACGCGCTCATCAAGAAGGTCGAAGGCTAAGGGGCCCCGCATGCAGATCACCGGTGAGATGTTGATCGGCCGCGCCGACGTGCGCGGCAGTGCGGGAACGCTCGAAGCGTTCGACCCGTCGCGTGGCGAGCGCCTGACGCCGTCGTTCGGCGCAGGCACCGTGCAGGACGTCGAGCGAGCGTGCGAACTGGCGCGTGCTGCCTTCGATCCGTTTCGCGCATTGCCGCTAGCGAAGCGCGCCGAGTTTCTGGAAGCGGTCGCGCAGGCCATCCTCGATCTGGGCGACGCCCTCATCGAACGTGGCCACGCAGAGACCGGCCTGCCCGTGGCGCGTCTGCAAGGCGAGCGCGGACGCACTGTCGGTCAGTTGCGGATGTTCTCCCGCGTGGTGCGCGACGGACACTTTCTCGACGCCACCATCGACCCCGCACAACCGGCACGCGAACCGCTACCGCGCAGCGACCTGCGTCTGGCGAAGATCGGCCTCGGTCCGGTGGCGGTGTTCGGCGCGAGCAACTTCCCGCTGGCGTTCTCCGTCGCGGGGGGCGATACGGCGTCGGCATTCGCAGCCGGTTGCCCGGTGATCGTGAAGGCGCACTCCGCGCATTTGGGGACGTCGGAACTCGTGGCACGCGCCGTTCGTTCGGCCGTGCAGAAGCTCGATCTGCCGGAAGGCGTGTTCTCGCTGCTCGTCGGCGAGCGTGCCGTGGGCGAGGCGCTGGTGGCGCATCCCGCGATTGCAGCCGTCGGCTTCACCGGCTCGCGTAACGGTGGTCTCGCACTGCAACGCATCGCACAGTCGCGCGCGGTGCCGATTCCCGTGTATGCCGAGATGAGCAGCATCAATCCGGTGTACCTGTTGCCCGAAGCACTGGCTGCACGCGGTGATGCCATCGCTAAGGGTTTCGTCGATTCGCTGACGATGGGCGTCGGTCAGTTCTGCACGAACCCGGGGCTGGTGTTAGGCCTCGCGGGCGACGCGCTCGAACGCTTCTGCCAGACGGCCTCCGATGCGCTGACGGCCAAGGCCGCAGGCACCATGCTCACGCCGGGCATTCATCAGGCGTACGACAAGGGTGTCGCGCGTCTGACCGACGAACCGAACGTGACGCTCGTCGCGCGTGGTCAGGCGGGCGGCGCATGCCAGGGTCAGGCGGCCCTCTTCCGCACGACGGCCGCCGAATTTCTCGCCACCCTGGCGCTGCACGATGAAATGTTCGGGCCTGCGTCGGTCGTGATTGCTTGCAACACCGTCGACGAGATGATCGCCATCACGGAACGTCTGGAAGGTCAGTTGACGGCCACGCTGCAACTCGACGCTGGCGACACTGCTAACGCGCGTCGTCTGCTGCCGAGTCTGGAGCGTCGCGCCGGACGCATTCTCGCCAACGGTTTCCCAACCGGCGTCGAGGTGTGTCACGCGATGGTGCACGGCGGCCCGTTCCCGGCAACGTCGAACGCGATGTTCACCTCGGTGGGTGCATCGGCCATCGATCGTTTCCTGCGTCCTGTCTGCTATCAGGATCTGCCGGATGCGTTGCTGCCCGAAGCCTTGCAGGAGCGCAACCCGCTCGGCCTGTGGCGACTTCGCGATGGCGCGCTCGCGCAAGCGTAATCGCAATCGCTGTCCCGCAATGACAAACGCCCTCGGATTCGAGGGCGTTTGTTTTGGTACGACGTGTGAACGACGGACGACAGTCGTTACGAAGCCTTATGCGGCGACTGCAGCAACGTTGGGTCCGGCAGCATCAACATGCCGTAAAGCGGTGCGACGGGACCCTCTGCCAGCGCTTTCGCGACTGCCTTGAGATCCGTCGACCCCGGCGCCCCGATGAGCGCGTAGCCGATCTGTCCCTTGCGCCACGTCACCACACCCATTTTGTCGATCTGCTGTTCCGCCACGCTCTGATCGGGACGCGTATCGCGCACCACACACAGCGCCACAGGATCACCCGTCGCAGGGAGATACACCATCTGCACCAACGCACGGTCCTGCCAGCGCAGACGCTGCACGCGCTTGAACGTCAGGCCCTGCGAGCGCAGGTCGGGAACGCTGATGTCGAGCTTGTCGTTCTGATGGATCTCGCTGACGGTGCGCTCAGTGTCGCTGTCGTCGACGTGAATCGATGCCACCGTGTCCCGCGCATACAACTGCTGGTATTCGGCAGCGGCACGCACCCATGTCCGACCCGGTGCGGGCGCAGGTGTGACAGAAGCGGTCATGAAGCCCCCCGCACCCGAGCGATTCAGCACGCCCGACATCAACGGCAGCGTAATGGCAGTCGCCGCGACACCGGCCGCGAAGGCCGCCGCGAGCCACCACGGACGCACGCGTCGTCCGGCAGGCGCATCGTTGGCGGCGGGCACGTTGTGCGTCGTGTCGACACGCACGGGCGTCGCCGGTGCCGTCGATTTGACGGTGTCAGGCGCGTGAGTGTCCTGTTGAACATCCTGAGTGGGCGGCGAGGCCTGACGTTGCGCGTGCTCGCGCAGGAGTGCGTCGAGACCGGCGCTCAGGCTCTGCGGCACCGGCGGAATCACTTGCGCCGCGAACGTCTCGCGATACGGCAGACGCGAGGCCCGCAACGACGCAACCGCGTCGGCCAGTTCGGGCGACGCGGCAATGGCCGCTTCCACTTCCGCACGCTCCGCAGGAGGCAGCGCGTCGTCGACGTAAGCGAGCAGGCGGATATCGTCTTCGTTCATCACGCGTCCTCCTCACGTGCGCCAGCGGCCGCGCCACCACGAAGGGTGTGCTCTGCCGTGCGGGGTTGCCCCTCGGGGTTACGAAACTGGTCGCCGATAGTACGGCGTGCGCGTGACAGACGGCTCATGACCGTGCCGATGGGCACGTCGAGCACTTCTGCCGCCTCCTGATAACTCATACCCTCCACCGCCACGAGCAGCAGCACGAGACGCTGCGCTTCGGGCAGACGATCGACTGCACCGAAGACCTGATGACAACTGGCCAGTTCTTCGGGCGTGGATGCCTGAAAATCGGGAATCGCATCGACGTCGGCTTCGTCCCACGCCAGACTGCCGCGCGAGCGAACGCGCCGCGCGCGGATCTCGTTGATCCACGTCGTATGCACGATGCTGAACATCCAGCTCAACGCCGAGGATCCCGGCTGCCACTGGTGCACGCGCTCCAACGCGTGCACGCAAGCGCGTTGCACAAGATCCTCGGCATCATGGCGATCGCCCGTAATGCGCAAGGCGAACGCCCAGAGGCGTGGCAGCAAGCCCGGAAGCAAGCTGGGTAAATCCTGACCGGTCATCGGCGAATTTCCTGGCGGCGGGTGCCTGTTGGCCACCCAGTCCGAAGCATCGCCAGCGAGTACCGCTGGCACCTGCCGCGAAATTATACTGAGCCGCCGCGACTTTGCATGCGCGTTCCCAGGCCGCCGATATGCCAACACGCTCGCTCCCCGTCGGAATGCCGCCAGAATGCCGTCAGCGCCCGCTCAGGGCTTGACAACGTGCCACACGTCCTTGAAGCCGTCGCCCTTCTTCTCGCCTGCGGCGGCATCCTTCGCGAACAGGTACAGCGGCTTGCCCTTGTAGGCCCACTGCTTCATACCGTCATCACGCGTGACGATGGAATAGTTACCTTCGGCCTTCGCACCGCCATCGGCCATCACCGGCGGCCAGGCGGTCGCGCATCCGCCGTTGCAAGCGCTCTTGCCGCTGCCTGCCACATCATTGTCAAACGTATAGACGGTGCGGTTCTGCGCGTCGACGAGCATGCCGTCGGCCGTCTTGAGCGGGACTTCCGCGTGGGCCGCAGCCGTAGCGAACAGACCGGCGGCAGCCACGAGGCTGGTGAGAACAGCGGACATCGATTGACGTTGGTTCATGACTTTGGCTCCTGAGTGAAATGTCGTTGTCGACACTCTCTGAACGCTTCGCGCCGACCCTTTATTCCACACCTTTCTTAAGATATTTATTGTTGCGACGCAGCACGCCGGACAGCCGACGCCGCGCCTGATCCGGTGTGGGGTCCACCAGGCACAACGCATGCTCAAGCGCGTCGCCTCAACGAACCGTTGACCTCTATCGCCCCCGACCGAGCGGAATAATCGCCGTCTGCCAGACGTTTGCCCGTCGGGCAATGCGCGCGCCCCCTGCAACGTCGCGCGCCACACATAAGAAAGATCAGACCAGACACACTCCTATGAACGCCGCATCCAGTGCCTCCCCCGCCTCTTCGTTACCCCGTCAGCCGCGAATGAGCGTAGCCGCCCGGCTCGGGCTGAGCTTCACCGTCATCCTCGCGATGATGCTCGCGCTGGCCGCGCTCGCCGTGCTGCGCGTGCACGGCATCGAGCGCACGCTGACGAACATCAGCGACAACAACAATGTGAAACAGCAATACGCCGTGAATTTTCGCGGCAGCGTGCACGACCGAGCCATCGCCGTGCGCGACATCACGCTTGCTGACGACAGTCATGTCGACGAAATCGTCACGCTCATCGAGCGTCTGAACGCCGACTATCAGCGCTCCGCCGGACCAATGGACGCACTCTTCGCGCCGTCCAACGCCGAACGCGTGAGCGCGGAAGAGCGCGACGATCTGGCCGCGATCAAGTCCATCGAAGCGCGCACGCAGCCGATCATCGCGCAGGTGATCACGCTGCGCCGCGCGGGCGACCTCGACGGCGCACGCCGTCTCGTACTCGATCAGGCGCGCCCCGCCTTCGTCGACTGGCTCGCCGCCATCAACCGCATGATCGATCTCGAAGACCGCACGAGTCATACGGAGTCGATGGCCGCCGTTGCGAGCGCGCATGGCTTTCAGACCGTGATGCTTGCACTGGTGCTCGTCGCACTGACGTGCGGCGCGGTCATGGCGTTTCTGATTACGCGTCAGCTGCGACGCGCGCTGGGTGCCGAGCCGGACGACGTCAAAGCACTGGCGCTGGCGGTGGATCGTGGCGAGCTGTATCACGAGTTCGACGTCGGACGTGAGGCTTCTAACGCACCGAACACAGCGAACCGCGAACATGACACGAGCATCATGGCGTCGCTCGCGGAGATGGCGACGAATCTGCGTCATGCGGTCACGCAAGTGCGCCACGCGTCGCACGACGTCACGGCCATCAGCCACCGCATCGCCTCAGGTAATCGCGACCTCGCCGCACGCACGGCGGAACAGGCCAGCTCGCTGGAGCAGACCGCCGCCGCGATGGAAGAACTGACGTCGACCGTCAGCCAGAACGACGACAACTCGCGCGGTGCGAACGATCTCGCCCATCGCGCTGCCGAGATGGCGGAGCAAGGCGGCGACATGGTCGAGCAGGTGGTCACGACGATGTCGTCGATCGACACGTCGTCACGCCAGATCGTGGACATCATCGCGGTCATCGAAGGCATCGCCTTTCAGACGAACATCCTCGCGCTGAACGCGGCCGTCGAAGCTGCGCGTGCAGGCGAACAAGGCAAGGGCTTCGCGGTGGTCGCCGCGGAAGTGCGCAGCCTCGCGGGACGCAGCTCGGCAGCCGCGAAGGAAGTGAAGCAACTGATCGACGCATCGGTTGCAGAAGTCGCCTCAGGCACGACGCTCGTGCAGAACGCAGGCAAGACGATGCGCGAGATCGTCGCACGCGTGAAGCAGGTCAGCAACGCAATGGACGAAATCAGCGCCGCCAGTCACGAGCAGAAACAGGGGATCGAAGAAGTGAATCGCGCGATTGCGCTGATGGATCAGGTGACGTCGCACAACGCCGCGCTGGTAGAGGATGCGGGCGCGGCCGCGCAGATGTTGCAGCAACAAGCGCAGGCGCTTACGCTGTCGGTCGGCCGCTTCCAGCTGGAAGCGGCCTATGCCAACGGTAGCAGCAATGCAAACCCTGCGATCACTCGCCCTTCGGCGCTTCCTTGACGCGGCTGACCAACTGCGTCGGACTCACGAATTGCAGCGCAATGAGCACCCACAGCAGCGTGATGGCCATGTAGATCATCGCCATCGCGTCGATAGACTGCGGGGCTCTCACGCCGGTCGAGAACACTGCGTAGTAGAGCGCGACGACGAGCGTCTGTGTGTCCGGGCCAGCGGTGAAAAACGTCAGCTCGAACATGCCGATGGTGCGCACGAGCACGAGCAGGCCCGCCGCGAGGATGCCCGGCACCAGCAACGGCAGCAACACATGACGGAAGTACTTCAGCGTGTTCGCACCGAAGATACGCGCGGCGGCTTCGAGGTTCGGATCGATCTGCTCGATGAACGGTGTCATCACCAGAATCACGAACGGCAGCGACGGCACGAGATTCGCGAGAATCACGCCCGTGAGCGTGCCGCCCAGTCCGACCTTGTAGAGCACGGTCGCCATCGGAATGCCGTATGTCACCGGCGGCACCATCAGCGGCAGCAGAAACACCAGCATCGCGAGCTTCTTGCCGGGGAATTGCGCCCGCGCTAGCGCATACGCCGCAGGCACGCCGAGCGCAATCGACAACAGCACGACCGCGCCCACGACCTCGACCGTCACCCACAGCACATCGGCGAGTTGAAAATCACGCCAGGCCTGCGCGTACCAATGCAACGTGAAACCTTCGGGCAGCGGTGTGCCGAACCAGCGCGTGGCGAACGAATTCATCGTGACGGTGGCGATCATCAGCGCCACATTCACGAGGAAGAAGATCATCGTGCCCCAGACCAGCACGCGCCACAGACGCGAGCCCGGCCCTTCACGGCGCATCTTGCGCCGAGCTTCGGGTGCGGCTGCCGACTGGCTGACGGGTGCCTGCGTTGTCATGAAATCTCCGTTCTGCGCGGCCAGCGTACCGGCCGGATTCTTGTCTGCGACACTCATCCCTTGCCTCCCGTGGTCGGACCGCTATAGAACGCCCGGCGCGCGCCGAGCATGCCCGCCACGATCAGCAACTGCACGAATCCCATCACAATCGCCACGCACGAGGCGAGCGAGTAGTCGTAGCTCTCGAACGCGGCTTCGTACGCGGCAATCGACACCACGCGCGTTGCCCCTGCGGGCACGCCGAGCAGCACCGCCGACGGGAACACCGAGAACGCCTGCACGAACGACAGACACGCGGCCATCGTCAGGCCCGGCACCAGCAGCGGCAGATAGATCAGACGGAATTGCTGCCACGGCCCGGCACCCAGCGTACCTGCCGCGCGAGCGAGCGTCGGATCGATACCGGTGACGTACGACAGGATCAGCAGGAACGCGAACGGGAAGCCCGAGATCACCAGCGAGATCAGCACGCCCCAGTAGTTGTGCGTGAGACGCACTTCGTCGTGATACAGCCCCAACGCATGCAACGCCTGCGGGAACCAGCCGTTCGGCCCGTAGTAGGTCAGCATGCCGTCGGCGATGAGCACGGTGCCGAGCGTCACGGGGACGACCAGCAGCATCGTCACGAACTTCGACGCCCGCGTGCTCTTGCGCAACGCGAACGCCGCCGGGATCGACGCGCCCACGTTGATCAGCGTGGCGGGCACGGCGAGCTTGAGCGTGATGAGCACCGTCGGCCACAGCGTCGGCTCGGTGAAGAACTTCAGATAGTTCGCGAAAACGCCGCCGCCCTCCATCGGCTGAAACGACAGGAACAGACCGTACGCGAACGGATACACGAACATCGCGATCAGGCACACGAGCGCGGGCGCGACGAGCCAGCCGCGCCCGTCGGCACGCGCCGCCGGTGTCATCGACACGGAAGCGGCGGCACTCATGCGCGTTCCCCGGCATAGACGAGCGTGCGATCCGCCGGTACGCGCAGCGGCACGCGCTCGCCGACGGCGTAATCGCCCGGCAAACGCGCGTACAACTGACCGAACGGCGACGCCACGCGCAGCAGCGAATCGCGACCGCCGTACTCCACGGTCTCGACCACCACTTCGAAGGCGTTATCGTTGGCGGCCGGTGCGCGCTCGAAATCGTCGGGACGAATCGCCACGGACACCTTGCCCTCGACCTTGCCACCGCTGGCGGGCGGCTCCATCAACACGCCATCGAACGACGCCCCGCCGCACGACACGCGGGCATGCTCGCCCTGTGCCGACGTGATCGACACGTCGAGCACATTGCGATAGCCCATGAAACGCGCCACGTGCAGATTGCGCGGACGACCATACACATCGCGCGGTGCACCGATCTGCTGCACCACGCCCTCTTTCATCACGACGATGCGATCGGCCATCGAGAGCGCTTCGTCCTGATCGTGCGTGACGTAAATCGTCGCGCGGTCGAGCTTGCCGTGAATGCGGCGGATTTCGGCGCGCATCTCGATACGCAGCTTCGCGTCAAGGTTCGACAGCGGTTCGTCCATGAGCACAACCGGCGGCTCGATCACGATGGCACGTGCAATCGCGACACGTTGCTGCTGACCGCCCGACAACTGCCCCGGCAACTTGCGCTCGTGCCCGACCAGTTGCACGAGCTGCAAGGCTTCGCGGGCGCGCTTCTCGATCTCGGCGCGCGGCACGCCGCGCATCCGAAGACCGAAGCCCACGTTTTCAAGCACGCTCATGTGCGGGAACAGCGCGTAGTTCTGGAACACCATGCCGAAGCCGCGCTTCTCGCTGGGCAGCACGTCGATGCGCTCGTCGTCCAGCCAGATCGCGCCGCCCGTGAGCGGCGTGAGTCCGGCAATACAGTTGAGCGCCGTCGACTTGCCGCAGCCCGAAGGCCCCAGCAGCGCGATGAACTCCCCACGCTCGATGGTCAGGTCGAGGCCGTTCAACGCGGCCACCGACTGACCCTCAGCGTTGGTGAAGCTGCGCGCCACGTGGTCGAGGCGCAGTTGCTGAAAGTTGTGCTTCATGACGCAACCCTTATTTCGACTTCAGCGAACCGATTTCGGCATCCCACTTCTGGAATGCGGCCACCATCGCCGTCGCATCGAGCGGCACGGCGTGCGGGAAATCGGCGATGAGCTTCGCGTATTCCGGACGGCCGTACTTCGCGATCGTTTCCTGGCTCTTCGCCGGGGCGGCGGACAGCGGTACGTCCTTCACCGCCGGGCCCGGATAGAAGTAGCCATCGTCATACGTGAGCGCCTGCTGAGCAGGTTCGAGCATGAAGTTGATCAGCTTGAGGATCACCTCCATCTTCTCTTTCGCCACGCCCTTGGGTACGACCATGTAATGCGCGTCGTTGACCCACGTGAACTTGTCGAACGACTGAATCTTGAACGTCGCGGGCACGATACCCAGCGCGCGCGGATTGATGTCCCAGCCGGTGACGGTGAGCGTCATGTCGCGGCTGCCTTCGCCCAACTCCTTCATCACCGCCGACGTGCCGCCCGGGTAGTACGGAATGCACGAATCGAGCTCCTTCAGGAACGCCCACGTCTTGTCCCATCCCTTGATCGGGTCGTGCGGATCTTTGTCGCCGAGCAGATACGGCAGGCCCATCAGGAACGTGCGGCCGGGGCCCGAGTTGGCCGGACGCGCGTAAATCAACTTGCCCGGATTTGCCTTGCACCAGGAGAGCAGTTCGGCGGGGGTCTTGGGCGGGTTCGTGACCTTGGCCGGGTTGTATTCGACGAGCGGACCTGCAGGCATGAACGTGACGGCCAGACCGTAGCCCTTCGACAACTCCTGCATCGCGCGCACGTTCGGGGCGTACTTGTCGAGCACGCCCGGCAGCTTCGCGCTGTAGTCGGGCAGCAGACGTTGCCAGAGGTTTTGCTGGATGCCAGCAGCAAGCGCGTCGGTTCCCGTCAGCACGATATCGATGTCCGAGCGACCGGCGGCCTGCATGGCCTTGATCTTGCCCGGCAGTTGCGGCGCCGGCGCGTTGGTGAAGGTGATCTTGGAGACGAGATCCGGGTACTTGTCACGGAAAGCCTCGAAGCCCTTCTGCGTGAGCGCGAGATTACCGGCCACGTCGACGATGTTCAGCGCAACCGGTGCAGCGGTTGCCGTGCTTGCGATGCTTCCCAGTACGGCGGCACATGCCACCGCACCGAGCGTGCGTTGCCAGAATCCCCTGCGGCTGAAGCTCATGCTGTCTCCTTTGGTTAAATTTCTCGTAAGTCATCATATGACTGAGATATCCAATTTGCAATTAGGAGACGTGCCTAAACACCCCAGAGGTTTCCCTTATAAATCGAGAAATCCTTGTTTACATGGGCTTTAAGCCTTGATTTCATCAGGACACCGAGCATTTTGTCAGGGATTTCACCGATAGAGACACGGCCAGCGCGTCACCTAAATTACGGCCAGTCATACGATGACGTAAAAGTTACACAAACCGCGAGATAGACGTCGCCACCGACACCCCGTTCCCGGTGGAGACCAAGGAAAAGTTGCCGTGAAAATTCAGCGCATCAC
Organism: Pandoraea sp. NPDC090278; assembly: GCF_044772185.1. NCBI lineage: Bacteria > Pseudomonadati > Pseudomonadota > Betaproteobacteria > Burkholderiales > Burkholderiaceae > Pandoraea > Pandoraea sp. NPDC090278. The sequence continues at coordinate 110,067 of NZ_JBIVYJ010000006.1, forward strand.
GATCACCCCGATTGCCTTTCGCGACCCGCCGCTACTCAACGCGGCGGGTATTCACGAGCCGTATGCCCTGCGCTCGATCATCGAAATCGAGACGGATAACGGGCATGTCGGATTGGGTGAAACCTATGGCGACGCGCCAGTGCTCGCCTTGCTCGAAAACGCGCGGCCGCTTTTGATCGGGATGGATCCGTTCGACACGAACGGGCTGCGCGAGCGGGTCGCCGCTGTCGTGCGTCAGGGCGTTCGTGGCGAGCGCGTGGAATACGAACTCGCGCCGGGCACAGACCCGCGCAAGGACGCCGAGAAGCTTTACTCCGCGTTCGAAGTTCCGTTTCTGGATTTGCAGGCGCGGCACCTGGGGATACCGCTCGTCGAACTGCTCGGCGGTGCAGTGCGTCAGGAAGTGCAGTACAGCGCGTATCTGTTCTTCAAGTACGCGCAGCACATCGATTCGCCGTATGCGCCGGATAGCTGGGGCGAGACGTTGAACGCCGAGCAGCTTGTAGCGCAAGCGCGTTTCATGATCGACACGTACGGCTTCGGCAGCATCAAGCTCAAGGCCGGGGTGCTGGAACCGGCAGAAGAAGTGACATGCCTGAAGGCCCTCAAGCGCGCCTTCCCCGACAAGCCGCTGCGCATCGACCCGAACGGCAACTGGTCGCTCCCGACGGCGATTGCGATGGGACGCGAGCTGGCGGGCGATCTCGAATACTACGAAGACCCCACGCCTACGCTTGAAGGCATGGCAGAGCTGCATCGTGCGACGGGCATGCCGCTCGCCACGAACATGGTCGTCACCGATCTGCGGCAGTTCCGCGAGAACGTGCATCTCAACGGCGCACAGATCATCCTCTCCGATCACCACTACTGGGGCGGACTGCGCGACACGCAGTTGCTCGCGCGCATGTGCGAGACGTTCGACATCGGCCTGTCGATGCACTCGAACTCGCACCTCGGCATCAGCCTGATGGCGATGACGCACCTGGCGGCGAGCGTGCCGCGCCTGTCCTACGCCTGCGACACGCACTACCCGTGGCAGGAAGCCGACGAGGAAGTCGTGCGCGGCGGCAAGATCGCGATTCGCAACGGCGCGGTCGCCGTCACTAAAGCCCCCGGACTCGGACTCGACATCGATCAGGACCAACTGGCCAAGCTCCACGAACAATACCTGCGCTGCGGCCTGCGCACGCGCAACGACGCGGTGCAGATGCGCAAATACCGGCCCGACTGGAGCGGCAAGGCTCCGCGTTTTTGAGCGTTGGTTCGCGCCAACGCCTATCCGACAGAACACCACGGCAACACCACCAAAGCAGCACCCGCTTCACACAAAAAACGAAGTACGCGAAGTCCAAGAAAACACATCACAAGAGGAGAAGTCGTGAGACATTCGAAACTGTTTGCCGGGCTCGTATTGGCCGGTCTCGCCGCCGGTGCAATGCCGGCGTTCGCACAGTCGAACGTGACGCTGTACGGGATCGTCGACGATGCACTGACCTACAGCAGCAACCAGAACGGCAAGTCGAACACCTATCTGCGCAACGGCAACCTCGCGGGCAGCCGCTGGGGCCTGCGCGGCACGGAAGATCTGGGCGGGGGCACCAGCGCACTCTTCCAGTTGGAAAACGGCTTTGACGTGAACAGCGGCGCATTCAGTTCGTCGGGCGTGATGTTCAACCGTCAGGCGTTCGTCGGCGTGAAGAACGCACAGGCCGGTACGGTCACCATCGGTCGTCAGTACTCGCCGTACTACCTGATGGTCGGCACGATCGGTCCCGTCGCGTATGTCACGGGCGCGACCGGCGCGCACCCCGGCGATATCGACGGCCTCGATACGACCATACGCATCAACAACTCGGTGACGTACACGTCGCCGGTGCTGTGGGGCGTGACGGCCAGCGTCCAGTACGGTTTTGGCGGTCAGGCAGGCTCGATGGGTAAGGGCAACACGTTCTCCGGTGCGTTGCGTTACGACGGCGGTCCGTTGTCGTTGGCGGCGGGCTACTTGCGGATGAACAACATCGGCGGCGGCACGACCTGGAACAGCTCGTCGACCGGGGTGCCGGGCACGTCGGCCGTCAATCAGGGCTATGTCACCGCCGACTCGCTGCAACACATTGCAGTGGCCGGTATCTACACGCTCGGCAGCCTGACGCTGGGCGCGAGCTACAGCAACGTGCAGTACAAGCCGGGCGCAGCGTCGCTCTTCCACGACAGCGCGATCTTCAACACGGCGGGCGTGCATGCGTCGTGGATCGTCGCGCCGCAGTGGCGTCTGGCGGCGGCGTACAGCTACACGGCTGCGTCGAAGGCCAACGGCATTACCGACGCCGCGACCTACCATCAGGTGTCGCTCGCACAGGTGTACTCGCTCTCGAAGCGCACGTCGCTGTACGCGCTCGAAGCGTGGCAACACGCCAACGGCAAGTCGATCTCCGCGAACGGCGTGAGCATCATCAACGCCGGACCGGTGGTGGGCGACTCGCAGAACAGCACGCCGTCGGCAACGAGCTCGCAGTTCGTCGGCATGCTCGGGATCCGCGTCGATTTCTGATGCCGGTCCCTAAGGTGTAACGCCGTCCGGACCGACGCTGTGCGCGTGCCGGTCTGGATGGCAGCAGGTGCATGAGAGTGGTCGCGAGAAGTCGCACAAAGCAGTCTTTTCGGCCGCCAGTGCCCGGTAGCGTCTGGGCTGTGACATTGGCGGTCGATTCTTATCGGTTGTCGTATGTATGCGACGGTCGATAAGGTAAACTGGGGACGTATTTGCCATTTATCGTCACCCACAATTCCAACCGACGCCATGTCCATGACCAGCCCGTTGCCCGCACGTCCTCGCCGCAAGTCTCGCAGCCTCACGGAGGAGGTGGTGAGCGCCTTGTCCGAGCAGATTCGCGCCGGTACGTTCCGTCCGGGCGACAAGCTGCCGACCGAGTCGGCCATCATGGAAAGTCTGGGCGTGAGCCGCACGGTGGTGCGCGAAGCGATTTCGCGACTGCAGGCGGCACAACTGGTGGAGACGCGTCACGGCATCGGCACCTTCGTGCTCGAAGCCCCGCGTGAGAATGCGTTGCAAGTCGACACGAACAGCATTCTGACGATGCTCGACGTGATGGCGATTCTGGAGCTGCGCATCTCGCTCGAAACGGAAGCGGCAGGTCTGGCGGCGAACCGTCGCACGGACGGCCAGCTCAAGGCCATGCGTCAGGCGCTGGACGATTTCGAGATGCACGTGCGCCAGCGCACCGGCAACGCCGTGACGGCCGACGTCGCCTTCCACCTGCAAGTAGCGAGCGCGACCGGCAACCGCTATTTCCACGACATCCTCGAACAACTCGGCAACACGATCATTCCGCGTACGCGCGTGAACTCGGCAGCGCTGGCCGACGACGATCAGGTGTCGTATCTCAATCGCGTGAATCGCGAGCACGAAGACATCTACAACGCGATTTCGCGTCGCGACCCGGAAGCCGCGCGCGCCGCCATGCGCACGCACCTCACGAACAGCCGCGAGCGTCTGCGTCGCGCGCAAGAGTCGGCTGGCACACAGAACTAAGCGCTCTTGCGCAGGACCGGCCCGCCGGTCGTCAATAAAGGTCGCCGCGCACCGCGCGGTAGTACCCCGCATCGATCTCGCTGGCGCGGGCAGGGTCCATCCCTGTGAGCGCCGCCTTCATATCTCCCATCGACGGTACGGCCTTGCGGTCGAGTTGCGACTCGGCACGCCAGAGCTTCGCGCGATTGATCGCCTTGCCGCAGTGAAACAGCACCTCGTCGATGCTCACGACGATGGCTGTCTTCGGCGTACGCTCTCCCTCTTTCAACTGCGCGAGCAACACCGGGTCGACGGCAATGCGCGCATGACCGTTGATACGCATGAAGACCTCCAGCCCCGGGAACAGGAACAACATGCCGATGCGATCGTCGTCGGTCAGATTGCGCAGCGACGCGATGCGGTTGTTGCCGGGCCAGTCTGCGAACACGACCGTCTTCTCGTCGAGCACTTTGACGAAGCCAGGTGCGCCGCCGCGCGGTGAGGCGTCGAGACCTTGCGCATTGCCAGTGGCCACGCAGAAGAACGTTGCGACATCGAGATAAGCCGTGTGGAACGGCAACAGGCGCGACATCACGCCTTTGACGATCCCTTCGGATGGTGGGTCGTACAGTGCATCAAGATCAACCTGCGCGGGATCGGCGGACGTGGCAGATGCCGGTGACTGCGCAGCGTCACTCGAACCGGCCGGATAGATTGGCAGCGACATGGCGATGCTCCTTCGAAAACATGTGCCGAGCTTATCGCGATGCCGAATGGCGCTGATAGACTATCCAAGCCATTCAATAGCGAAATGACGCCATGGAATTCCCCGACCACCTGAAGCCGAAAATGGCGCGCGTGCAGATCATGGACGCGCAGGACCCGCCGCTGATTGCGCTCGTCGGCCGGGAAAGCGTGCCGCGTGTCTCGCAGACGCACCAACACGCGTCCGGACAGTTGCTCGGGCTATTCAGCGGCCTGATCTCCGTTCGCACCAATCTCGGCACGTGGGTCGTACCGACGTCGCGTGCCGTCTGGGTGCCTCCGCACTGCCCGCATGCGGCCTTCTCACATGGGCCATTCAATGGCTGGGCTGTCTATGTGCGTCCGGATCAATGCGCCGGGTTGCCGGATCAGCCGCGTGCGATCGAGGTGTCCGGACTTCTGCGCGAGGCGGTGGCACGCGCCGCACAGTGGGTGTTGGGCGAGCCAGATCGAGCCCAGACGAACATCATGAATGTGATTCTGGACGAGATCGCCGTCAGCCCTGCCGACGCATTCCGTCTGCCCATGCCAAGCCACCCTCGCCTGCGACGCATCGCCGCCGCCCTCATCGACGATCCGGCCAACGACCGCTCGCTCGACGCGTGGGCCGACTGGGCCAGCACATCGACGCGCACGGTGAGCCGCCGCTTCGTCGAGGAGACGGGGCTGACGTTCACGGCGTGGCGTCAGCGCGCGCGTCTGTTGCGCGGGCTGGAACTGCTCGCTGCCGGACAGCCGGTCGGGGCCGTCGCGCTGGACCTCGGGTACGACAACGCCAGCGCCTTCATCGCGCTGTTCAGACGCACCTTCGACACCACACCGGGACGCTACTTTGCGACGGATTCGACGGAGATCGTCGACGTGACGCATACCGACGACGACGGCATCGAAACCACTGATTGAAGCTACGTCCTCAGCCGTTCGAATGAGTGTCCCTGTCACACAGCGCGAAGTACGATAGCGTCGGCTAGCAAGTCCACCTCGCTCATACAACACGATCGTCCCTCACATGACACGCTTCGCTGCATGTGCGCTCAAGCGCACCGGTTCGCTCTGCGCCACGGCGCTGGCTGCACTCCTCGTCTCGATGCCGACGTCGTTCGCTGCGACGGACGACACATCTGCACCACCTGCGAGCGCCGCCCCGTCGCAAACCGACGTTAAGCCCGAAATCGTCGGCATCGTCGTGCCCGGGGCGAGTACCTTCGGCGGCGACATCGCGATGCATACGGAGGTCTACAAACCGGCGGGCAACGGCCCGTTCCCCGTACTGATCTTCGAGCACGGACGCGCAGGCGATCCGATAGTTCGCGCCAAGCTCGACGCACCGATTCTCAAGGGTCACGTGCGGTTCTGGCTGGCGCGGGGGTTCGCCATCGTCGCGCCGATTCGCGTTGGCTACGGTCTGACGGGCGGCCCGGATCGGGAGAACTCCGGCTCGTCGTTCAAGAACGGGCAGTGCGTGCGGCGTCCCGACTTCGAGAAGCTGGCGAAGGTCACGGCGGAAGCGAACCTCGCGGCGTTGAAGTGGGTGCAGGCACAACCCTGGGCGGACAAGAATCGCGTGGTGCTGGAGGGCCGCTCGGTCGGCGGCTTCACGACCGTCTCCACGGCGGCCACGAATCCGCCGGGTGTCGTCGGTTACATCAACTTCTCCGGCGGCGCAGGCGGGTCGCCCGAGCTGTCGCCGCAACACAGCTGCGATCCCGAGCAGATGAAGACGGTCTACGGCGAATTCGGCAAGACGACAAAAATCCCGGGACTGTGGCTGTACGCGCACAACGACCAGTACTGGGGACCGGACGCGCCGAAGCAATGGTTCGATGCCTTCGCCGCGTCGGGCAGTCCGGCGAAATTCGTCCACACGGAGGATGTCGCTGGGCACGACGGTCACATGCTGCTCACCTACGGCGGCAAGATGTGGTCGGGTCCGGTGAACGAATTTCTCAAACAGATCGGGTTCTGAGTCCCGGCGTGCCGGATCAGGTGTCGTTGTTCATGACACGTTCGCCGACGTCGATGCGATTGCCGTCGGGATCGGCGAAAACGAAGCATCTGAGCCCAAAGTCCGCATCGCGGATCCCCTTGACGATACGAACGCCGTTGGCTTCGAGATGCGCGTAAAGCGCTGCGGCGTCGGCCACCATCAGATGCGCGACGTTCTGCGTCGTGCCGCGATGCTGCGGGGCTCGGGTCAGGTGAAGTTCCGCATCGTCCTTCTTCACAATGACGAACCCGGCCGGTGAGCCGTTCTCGAACGCTTTCTCGAAGCCGAGGATGCCGACGTAAAAGTCGAGCGAACGTTCGATGTTTGTAACAGATAGAGTCGGCGCAATACGGCCGAAACGGATGGAATGGGCGAGGTGAGGGATACGGCTATCCATGAGGCGCTCCGAATACGACATCCGCGATTCCCTCGAAGGCAGTGCTTCGGCAGGACGGACGTCCGTTGGCGGAGCGGTGTCCGCATGGAAAGCGAATGCTAGCACGGAAGTTCTGCGCGTTCACCCGAGCACGGGCGGCAGCTTCCCATCCCCATAAGTGCGCAGCACGCATCAGTCGCTGCGAAGCTCCTTCACGGTGCGACCGAGTTTGCGTCTGAGCAGGCTGCGCAGCGTGGAGGCATCCGCATAGCCGACCTGCGTCGCGACGGTGTCGAGATCGCAGCCGTTCGACACCAGTTGTCTCGCACGCTGAATGCGCAGGTCCTGAAAGAACGCCAGCGGCGACTTGCCGAGCACCTGCTCCGTACGTCGCTGCAACGTCCGCACATGCACATGCAACGCCTGCGCGGCGCTCTCCAGCGAGAAGCCCTGCGACATATGTTCGCGCGCCCATCGCTCGAAGCGTTCGACGAGCGGATCGGCATGCGCGAGGAAGTCCGGGATGATGTACTGCGCCTGCGACGAGCGGTTGTCGATTAGCAAGAACCGCGCGACGTGCGACGCCAGCTCGGGGCTCGCCTGCCGCACGAACCACAGCGCGAGGTCGAGGTGACCCATCGCTGCACCGGCCGTCACCAGCCGGTTCGACTCCACGACCATTCGCGAATCGCTCAGCTTCACTGTCGGGTATCGCTCACGAAACAGTGGGGCGAGCGACCATGTCGTCGTCGCCTCCTCCCCGTCGAGCAAGCCGCTGTCGGCCACCACGAACGTGCCGATACAGGCCGCCGCGATGCCGACGCCCTGCGCGCGCCACGTGCGCAGATACGACTTGGCGTCTTCGACGTCGCGTCGCGCCAGCGCGGGCACAAGGATGTCCGGCAGCTTGGCGTTCAGCGCAGGGACGACCACCCAGTCGGGCAACTGGGTCGAGTGCTCGACGTCACGTGCCGGTTCGACGGCCATCGTCATCCCTAGCGCCGTTTTGATGCGTGACTTCGTGCCGACGACGCTTACGTCGAACGGCAAAACATCCGCCCCGCGCAGCATCGCGAGTTCGTTGGCCGTGCAGAGCGTGTCGAGGATCGCAGTGAGGCCGGTGTCGAATGCGCCGTCCAGTGCAAAAACGCATATCTTCATGTCGTAAATGACTCGAATATTGTCATTCGCGACTATATTCCTGTCGTTCCTGGAAGTCTAGAATCGCCTCATATTCAACGACTTCCGGAACCGGAACATCATGAAGCTCACGACAGAACTGTATTACCTGACCCTCGTGGCATTGCTGACGGCCGCCATGTGGATTCCCTACATTCTGGCGGGGATCGTGCTGCGCGGACCGATGCGGGCGATGGCTAATCCGGTGCCGGAAGTCGCCGGGCAGACGTCCGGGATTGCGACGCCCGCATGGATGCAACGCGCCAAACGGGCACACGCCAATGCGGTGGAAAACCTTGCCGTCTTTGCGCCGCTCGTGTTGATTGCCGCGTTGGTCGGGATATCGACGCCCGCCACGGTTTTCGCGGCGAAGCTGTACCTGATCGCGCGCATCGTGCATTACGTCGTTTATGTCGCCGGTATTCCGGTCGTGCGCACGCTGGCATTTCTTGTGGGTTTCGGCGCGACGGTCTCATTCGCGACGGCAATTCTCGGACACGCGGTTTAAATCGACATCAAGGCATCAGCAAGGGAAACGATCATGGAACACTCGAATCATTGCCGTCTCGACAATCCGACGTGGAATGCACTCGTGACGAAGCAATCCTCACTCGCGCAAGGGACTGAATTGGCACGTCGTTATGAAGCCGACGTGGCGCCGTTTGCTGGCGTGGCGAATACGACGCAAGCGGCATTTCATGCGCTGGCATCGATCATTCCCCAAGGCGGCTTTGTGTTTCTACCGTCGCTGGAAGCGCTGCCGCCGATGGACGGCATTCATCACGATCACGTGTTTTCCGTGATTCAAATGGTGGATGCGGGGAGTGTCGGTGGGCTTAATGAAGACGGGGTTGTGCAACTCGATGCGAACGATGTCCCGGCGATGATCGCGCTCACGGAACGCACGCGCCCCGGGCCGTTCGGCAAGCGCACGATCGAGATGGGCAACTACATCGGGATTCGTGCAGACGGCGAGCTGATTGCGATGGCGGGCGAGCGCATGCGTCTGGACGGCTATGTGGAAATCAGCGCGGTGTGTGTGGATGAGCGTCACCGCGGCAAATGGCTCGCGGGACGTCTGATGAACATCCTTCGCCAACAAATCAAAGCGCGCGGCGATACCCCATTCCTTCACGTGAAGGAAGACAACGAAACCGCTATCGCGCTTTACAAACGCATGGGGTTTGAAACGCGTCAGACGTTTGTGATGAATCGGGTAGCCGTCATTCCCCAGCGCTGACTTGACCGAGGCTGTGCCCGACGACGAATCGATGTCCGTCGGGCGTTGCCACCGTCATTTCTCGCATGAGGTAAGGGCGGTCGGTCGGAGGTGACAGAATCAGCGCACCTTGACGGACGAATTCTGCGTGGAGCGCATCGACGTCCGCCACTTCGAGATACCCGAAATAGCTGTGATCGCCAGTCTGCGACGCGGGTACGGCATCGGGACAGTGGCCAAGCATGACGCGCATACCCCCGCGCACCATCAGACGCCAATCGGAGGAATCGGCCCAATCGAGTCGAAACCCCAGAGCGTCGCGGAAATACGCCGCACTCTTGTCCATGTCATTCACGGCAAGCACGAAGGCGTAGGGGGTCAGTGGAAGGGTATCGGTCATGGCAGTCTTCCTCAGGATTGTGAGATCCGTTCCCGTGTCGCGTCGTCGACTCTCGCGCGCACGGCGCGAAGCGGCAATACGGCGTCGGTGTACTTGCGTCCGTAATTGAGATTGAATGCGTAGTCGAAGTCGGAAGGATTATCGCCCTGCGTGTGTTGCAGCATGGTTTCGAGTTTATCCAGCGCTTTAACAGCTCGCGCTTCGGGGGTTTTCGCGTCGGCGTACTCATCCCAAAGCGCGATGATCTTTTCACGCAGTAGCGCATCGAGCGATGCACAGACTTCCATCAAGTCGTTTCGCTCGACGGCGTCCTTATCGATATCGCCGCTTTGCTCGGTCGCCGGAACATCCCCATGAAGCGCCTCACCGAGATCGTGGACGAGACAAAGCTCCATGATTTTCAAGCGGTCGACGTCGCCCAGTTGATCCATGAAAACCGTCGCCATCAGACCAAGACGCCAACTGTGTTCGGCCGTGCTCTCGCGGCGTCCGGAGGACGTGTGCGCGCTTCGCAAAACGTCTTTTAATCGCTCGCAGGTTCGCAGGAAATTAAGACGTCCATCGATCATTGCTGTGTCCATTACGTACCTCTGACGGCTCTTTTGGGTCAATTGCGCATTCTACGATTCGACGACGGGAGCGGCCACGCAGAGACTATGCTGCGGCCAGGTTCGCGCCCGCACACTCCATCACCACGCGCTTGAGCTGTGCCAATGCGGGTGGCGTGTCCCGATGGCCCGCGTGCAGGCAGAGCGCGACCGACGGCAGCGGTGGCAGGCCCTCTTTTGCGCCGAGTCGCTTTAACGACGGTGGAAGACCGGCCGCCGTTCTCAGTGTGATGCCAAGTCCTGCAGCGACACCCGACCAAAGGCTCTGCAGACTCGCCGTCGTGTAGGCCAGCCGCCACGAAATGCCTGCGGCATCGAGCGCCTCGATGCCCGCGCGACGAAAGAAGCACGGCGGGTTATACAGTGCGAGGTCCAGCGCAACGCCTGGCGTCAGTGCCACGTCGATACCGACAGGTCCGATCCATGTCATTGGCAACAGAGCGAGCGGCTCGGCGTCGGACCGGCTTTCGTTGCCCATCACGAGGACGAGGTCTAACTCTCCCCGGTCAAGCCGTTCAAGCAACACGCCGTTGCGTTCGACGGCCACCTCCACGCGCACGCCAGGATGCGTCTTCTTGAATTGCCCAAGCGCCGCCGGTAACCACGTCTCGGCGAAGTCGCCCGGCAGACCGAAGCGCACCACGCCTTCGACCGACGCACCTCGCACCGCGCGAACGGCTTCGTCGTTGAGGTCGAGGATGCGGTGCGCATAGGAGAGGATCAGTTCGCCCGCGTCGGTGAGCGCCAAGCCCCGCCCTTTCCGTCGAAATAGCGGCTGGCCGACCTGCTCTTCGAGCTTGCGCATCTGTTGACTGACCGCCGACTGCGAACGTCCAACGCGTTCTGCCGCGCGATTCAGACTGCCCAGTTGCTGGGTCGCCAGGAATGTCCGCAGCGCATCCATGTCGAGATTCGGGATCGTCATTGTTCAGTTTCTCTGAAGCATCGATGCTGAATTATCGCATTTACTGCATCGTTCATCTGGCTATCATCGATCACTGACCCGGGTCGATCCGCGAGTCTCGCACGATCTGCGAGCGCCCTCCCCGGCCATCCCTCTTACCTCCTTCCGGTCACGGAGACATCACCTTATGAACGGTCAGACGATGCTTAAACGCGGCATGCTCGGCGCGGTCTTCTCGGTGTGCACGATATTGACGACGGGCGCACACGCCGCGACGCCAACGGTTGCGCCATCACTCGCGGGCACATGGACATTGGTCGCGGCCGACGTTCAGCATCCGGACGGCTCTCGAGCGCGCGACTACGGCGCGGCACCCAAGGGCCTGCTGGTCATCGACGTGAAGGGAAACTACTCCCTGCAAATCTTCAAGGCGGAACGGCCCAAATTCGCGTCGGGCGACAAGAGTGCGGGGACGCCCGCAGAGTACAAGGCTGCCGTCATGGGTTCCAGCACTCACACGGGCACGATCAGCATCGATCCGGCCGACGGCACGCTGACGTTCCACATTCATAACGCGTCGTTCCCCAACTGGGAGGGAGAACAGCAGAAGCGCAATTACGAACTCAAGGGGGGTGAGCTGAGTTATCGCGTGACGCCGCGTCCGAACGGAGACGTGCCGATCTCCGTCTGGCAGCGGGTGGAGTGACGGGGGGTTTGAGCGGGGGAGACAACTGCGACGTCAGTCGCGCAGTTCGTTTGCGGGCGTCTTCGTCACCTCTCTCGCACCATTCTGCGCACAGTGAAACCAGTCATCGCCAGAAAGAGCAACATGGGGAGCGTCTCCGACCAGTGCAACAGGCTTTGTGCTTGCGGGGCGTACTCCCGAACATAGGCCGCGGCGACTACGCACTGCACCACCATGAAAATCGCGAGTGCCATTAGTGACAAACCTGCGGCTCTGCGTGCCGCACTTCTGTCGCCCCAAACGACGCCGCCAAACAGCATGATCAACAGCGCGACGGCAACGACGCTGATAGCTGTCGTACTGGTCGTCGCCATCGTATTGGCCGTCGCGGATGTGCCGCTGAATAGTGCCATCAGGGTCAGGAACATCAGCGCGATGGAAAAACCATAGGCGCACAGTCCGAAGATGCGTCGAATCTGCTGCGTCATCGTTCGCGAACGCCAATCCCTGATGCGCTCGATCGGCACTCGCAGAACGATCAATATCGGCACGACCGCGATCAGAAGCGTAGACAGATGGGTCATCGGCGCGCTCTTACCAATGAGCCACGTCAACGCAAGTCCGGAAATCACCTGAAGGATCAACAGCGTCTTCGCCCAGGCATAACGTTGCATCAGCGCGAAGGCACAGACAGCACTCCAACAGGCACCCAGCGCGACGAGCGCCCACTGCCAGTTGACAGAAAGCGTCGAACCCGGAAACAGCTCGGTAACTCGCACCTGTTCGGATGCGAAAATCCAGTACAACGTCGGAAGCGTCGATATGACGCTGAACATGCACAGGCAACCTGCCAATGTGGCCCGATCGGAATGATTCATTATTTTTAGTATGGCCGACGATTTTGACAACGCCAGACGACGTCTGGTGATTTCAGTTGTTGGTGATTGGAATTCGTTGCGGCAACTTCCCCGACCGCAGACCAGCCGAATCTTCGCATACCCCACGAAACTTTGGCTCAGACGAATGGCGCCGCCAGCCCCTCAGTTTTCAACACGCGTTGAACTGCAGGGCGTGCGAGCATCCGCTGCAAATACTGACCGAGCAGCGCGCGCTCGCGAGCCGGATTCTTGAAGCCTCTTGTCCACCGGCAGAGCATGAATGCGTAAGGATCGAGGATCGAGTATTGGTTGCCCAGTAGCCACGGGCCGCCGCTCGACTGAAGTTGCTGCTCCAACTGCTCAAGCAAAGTGCCGATCTTCGATTCAGCATGCGCCCGCACTTGATCCGCACCCGCCACGTTGCCAACGTCCACCCAACGCTCCGGGTAGAAATAGACAATCAATGCCGACTGAAGCGTGTTCGTCAGCCACATGAGCCACTTGTAAAACTCGGCACGCTCCGGCGTTGCCAGCTTGGGTGCCAACTCGCTTTCAGGCGCTGTGTCCGCGAGATGCAGGCAGATAGCGGCCGTCTCATACAACACCACGCCGCCATCGGCCAACACCGGGATTAATCCGTTGGGGTTCAAGCGCAGATATTCGGCTGACTTGTGTTCATTGTGATGGCGATCTACCAGCACCAATTCGAATGGCTGGCCGATTTCCTCCAGAACAATGTGAGGGGCCATGCTGGCGTTGCTCGGGTAATAAAACAGCTTTTTGTCGGTCATGTCTGTCGTCGATTTCCGAAGTCTGGATCAATTCTGACGATAGTAATACCGACTGCCCCCGCCGTTATCGAATAACTGTGAATTCGTGACGTCGCGGGGGCATCCCCCCCATCAGACAGACACCTGCCGACGGCGGCGCAGTCCGATGAACGTCAGTTCGGCGAACACCACCACGGTGACGATCTGCACACCAATGAAGGCCACACCCAACGCGTTGGGCGCGATCCAGTCCGATGCCAGCAACAAGGCGCAATCGAGTGCCCAGATCACGTTGATGCCGATGACCGTCCACGCTGCCCCAGCGGGTAACGTAGTACGTCGCACCAGCCAGACGAGCGCCGCCCCGTAGACAAGCAGGATAAGGCCCGTGACGCGCAGTCCGAAGGCGGGCAGGTCCAGCAGCCCTGCCAGTGGCGCTGCGGCGAGTACCTGCAACAGCCCGACGGCACCGCTCACCAGTGCGTCGGCGAGCACGACGCGGGCGAGCATCGAAGCGCGGGAGGAGGAATGAAGCGAATGGTGGCTAGTAGCCTCAAGCGAAGACTGACGGGATGACATCATGTTGACCTCCGTTGGAGTGAGTCCGATCCCGACAACCCGCCCATGGCAGCGTTGCTCAGGATGACGAGACATCGTGTCTCGCTGGCTATAATCTTCTCGATTGCGCGACGCACCGTCGATTACCTGAGAGGTAATGGCTGCTCATCCACCAACCGCGCCATACTCCGCATCATGACGACACCTGCTATCGGAACCCTGTTGCGCGACTGGCGTCAGCGTCGACGCATGAGCCAACTCGATCTCGCGCTGGAAGCCGAGATTTCTACCCGTCATCTGAGCTTTGTGGAGACGGGCCGCGCACAACCCAGCCGCGAGATGCTGCTGCATCTCGCGCAAGCGCTCGACATTCCACTGCGTGAGCGCAACGCGCTGCTTGTCGCGGCGGGCTTTGCGCCTCGCTTCGAGGCCCGCGCGTTCGACGGTCCCGACATGACCGTCGCTCGCGAGGCCGTCCAACGTGTGCTCGATGGACACGAGCCGTACCCGGCACTCGCCGTCGACCGACATTGGACGCTGCTCGCGGCAAATCGCGCGGTGATGCCGCTGCTCGCTGGCGTCGACCCTTCGTTGTTGAGCGGTGCTGTGAATGTGCTGCGTCTGTCGCTGCACCCGGACGGTCTCGCGCCGCGCATCGCCAATCTTCCGGAATGGCGCGCACATTTGCTGCATCGCCTGCGTCAGCAAATTCACGCGAGCGGCGATGCCACGCTGGGCGAGTTGTATGAGGAGTTGAAGGCGTATCCCGTGGCAGAGCGCGGTCCTGCACCGGCGGTACCGCCGACGGCGAACATCTTCGTGCCGATGCAGTTGCGCACGAACGACGGTCTGCTGTCGTTCTTCAGCACGACCACAGTATTCGGCACGCCCGTGGATGTGACACTCGCCGAGATGGCGCTCGAAGCGTTCTACCCGGCCGATGAAGCGACCGGGAGGATCATGCGTGCGATGGTGTTGTGATGCCGGATGGGAGCACTTGAATGAACGACGGCGAATCAGAGCTGGCCCCCGATGTGTCGGCTACTCTGCAACTCTCTCCAGCCACGCCTTGTACGCAGGACTTACATCGGCGGGCAAATCTCGGATGTGCGCCAGCAGTTCGTCCTGCATGTTGAACACCTTCCATACCAAAGGTGCCAATCGGACAGCAGGACTGTTAGCCTCCCTCGCATCGCGTAGCAATTGGAGGCTGCGCTCCTTGTACTCCACGAGTATGTCCGACTGATAGTCCATCGCCTTACCCAGCCCCGAGACGTACATCAGCTTATGGACCTCTACCGCAGGCCACTGTAGGGCCATAGTGAGGGGCCAGTCGAGCATGGCACGCTCACCCCACAAAGCAGATTTGGACATGTGCTTGTTGGCGAGCAACGTCAACATGAAGGTCTGACCCAACGCTCCCAGATAAGTCTGCATGACCTCTACATGGGGCCGTTGGTAGAACGCGTCCAGTGGCTGCTCGCGCTTCCTACCGATGTGATCAAGCAAGATCTTCTCAAGGCGTATCACCAACGCGCCGAGGTCTGCGTGCCCTGCCTTTCTGCTTTCGCTCGCTTGCTTTGTTCGAGTTTCGCAATTCCAGAGGTGCAAGGACACCTGCCATTCAGCTAAGTCACCTTCCCCCGAATGGCCGATCTCTCCTGTCACGAAGTACTTCATCTGCGATGGCACGATCTCGAAGAGTGTGTTGCCATCAGTTTCGCCCCCCAACACGACCGGGCCGCCCCCCTCCACAATCTGGATGTAACAGTTAGCCGCGTAGTCGCTCCAGTAGTGAGTGGCTTCGGCCAAGTACAGAGGGATAGCGCGCGTTAGTCGCCCCAGATCATCTTCGCGTTGCGATTCTGCGCGTTCAGCGCCATCGGTAATCTTCGAGAGCGCAAAGAATCCGACCTCACTGACGCCTTCCGGCTTCTGCACGAAGAGCCAGTTGGCATCGCGCAGACCGTAGTGCCATATCGGCTGGCTCGTGGCCAGCGTACTGATCTTCAAGCTGTCCGGATCTATTTGCGTGTTTTGAACCGTCTTGCTACGCATTTCTTGGAATGCTTGCGCGAACTCGTCAAGGTGGTGCTTGATCGGCGCGATCCCCAAGCGGTACATACGCACAAGCAGCGCTTCGCCTTCGTCGGCGTTGCCGAGTTGCTGGCAGGCACGCAGCAGGTTAAGGCCAGTCATCGGATCGTGCTTTTTCTCGTCATAGGCCGGGCCAACAAGTTCGAGCATCAATGACACTTGACCGTTGTTACCCAGGTCACCAGATATCATCATGAGCGCACTTGCGTCGAACAAGCTCGCTTCAAGAACCTCTGCGTAGAGAGCACGTGCCGCGTCGACATCCTTGTGCTCCAGATCGTGACGTGCCAACCACAACTGTGCCCGCCAACTACCGGGCAGAGACGCCACGGTGCGCAGCGCCTGCAGATGGGCTTCCTCGCCTCCACGCTCCCGCTGTATGGCAGCCCACCAGAGCAGTCCATTGTCTTGGTTCGGGTCTGCCTGTATCGCCCGCCAAAGCGTCTCATTTGCGCGAGTCTCGTCGCCACGCTCGACAAATACTTTGGCCAGATTGGTCAGCAGGGTTCCGGTCTCACCCGCCTTCTCCATTCCGGTACGAAGCGTCGCTTCGGCCGCATCAAGCTGGCCGTTCTTCATTCGCACAATGCCCTGAATGACGTGGCTGCGCTCCGGATTCCCATCAATCTCGACAAGACGAGCGGCGGCGGCCGTCAGATCGGCAGCAAAGCCGTCGTTAAGGCCGGAAACGATCTGGCCGTAGAGCTCAGCCGGGTCGTTCCACTTCTGTTGCAGATTGGGCAGGAAAACCTTATCGTGCCACTCGCTACGCGGGATCTTCATCTCCCGGCCATAGGCATCGTAGGCGGTGACGAGTTCTCCATCGACGCCCGCTTCCGGTTCCGCTGTTTGTGTTGAGGCGGAAGAGATAGTGGTGGTGGCGTTACGCTTTTTGCCGCCTAGTGCTGACAGGATGCGTTTGAACATGAAAGGATTGACGAGATTCTTGGTTGAACACAACGACGCTCGAAGTCCCACCTAAAGCCTTATTCACCAGGACCCTCTCGCGCATTCGACACCAAAAAAACAATTCTGTTGGCGATCGGATTAACGGCGATCTGCGACGGAAACTTGAGAGAGCGAATGGCGCTTGGCAGCGCGCGGAACTGGATGCGGACGGACCTTAACAGCAGCAGAGAAAGAAAAAGCCCTGACAAGTCAGGGCTTTTGAATCACCCCAAGCAACCACATTTCAGCGGATGCTCCTATGCCACAATGGCGGCCTATCGTACTGCCCGCGACGACGTATGACGCCTCAACCAGCCGTGAACGCGGCCCTTTTCAGTCCGTTAATAAAGGCATTTCCGGAGGCGCTGCGCTCCGATGTGAGTGTCGTCGCAGATTTGATGGGAGGTAGCGACGCAACCGATCGCGGATTGCAGGTCGTTGTTCGAGGTGAATCGCTCAATATCCCATATCGAATCTATGAGAATCCCGACGAAACTCTGTTCGCACGCCTGAATGAAGTTCAAGCCATCGTATATGCGTGCTTGCTATCGAGACACCATGATGGGCATGTGCGCCAGCGCCAGATCGAACGGCTGGCAGCGTCTTCTGAACCTTGGGTTGCGCCATTCGTTATGCAACTCTGCGGCGAGTATGTCGTTGAAATTCTCGACGCTGTCGAGGCGCACTTGTCGTCCATGGATCAACACACCTACGGAGCGTTCTTCCGAGAGAATTCGCTATTTTTCCAAAAGACGCACGATCGAATGATTAGCTACTGGGATTGCTACTACCGTTGGCTATACAAGCGAGAACGGGACTATGTTGGGTTCCGATTATTCGATCGGTTCCGCAAATGGAGTGCCGCCGAGTAAGCCAATCAGTCAATAGCTATTGTCACGACTCTCGTCACACGGGCGAACGCACGTTTGTGGTCGAAAGCGGACTTCTGCCGATGACTGCTTACGACCCGAAGCGGTCTTTCAGACCCCCTGAGAGCCAAACACCGGTCGTGCTATTGTCGATGCCCTAAAGTTCATTTTCTTATCATGGCCAAATCGGAACTCATCAAGGCTGCGATTGCGTTTCTCGATTGGGAAAAGCCATGGACATTCGCTTCTGCTGTATTGGAGCAACTCGCAGATGATTCTGAGGGCCGGGCACTATTCGGGCAGCTCTGGATGGAAGCGTGTCGCTTTGATAACTGGCAGCAAACGGACATTTCGGAGTGCTGCGACGCTTGTGATAGCTGGCTAAACCATCGGTTTTCATGGCTACCGGAGGAGGCCCGTGCGCAGTTCGTGCGAGCAGCAGCCTACCAATGGAAATGAGTCATCCAAGCGCGAATCATCCGAGATCTCGGTGTCGACGTCGAGCGTCCCTTCTTGGCCGATTGCGGCCGATGATCTGCGTCTTCTTTCGAGCCTGGCCGGACTTTCGCATCGGCAATCGCCTTGCCGCACAACCGTCATTCGGTTGTTTGCCCGAACTGCACTGCCGGAGCCACGCACGACGCCTCCACGTAGATTGCGATCGGCGCTCGTTGTGCTCAAGACGCCAGTTCTAGCCCGTGGCGCTTCATCACGGACTTCATCATCTCCAGATTCGGTGGGCCGCCAGCGCCCAACACGCCAGCCACTTCGCGAAAATATTCAGGCCCGATTTTGGCGGGCGAAAACACAACGAGCGCACGAGCGGGGACATCGCCAGGATTGGAGAAATGATGAACGGTGCCGCGCGGTGAGAAGCAATAATCGCCCGCGTTCAGGACGCGTACGCAGTCGTCCACCCGGTACGTCAGCGATCCATCAAGGACGTGGATGGTCTCGTCCACGTCGACGTGGCGATGAGGGGGCGGGACTTTGGCGAGCGGCTGGACAATCATTTCCGCCATCGCCATATGACCCGTCGTATCCCGACCATCGACCAGGAACCGCATCGACAGTGAGCCAATGGTGATCAGTTCATTACCTATCGAGTTCATCGCGAAACTCCCTGGAGGTATGGTAAAGTGACTTTACCATATGCCTACCGACCGTCAATCCCTGTCCGCCCGGAGATTTTCCGACGATCCAAACCCCGATGATCCACTCATCGGGGCGCGGCTGCGTTATTGCCTCGACCAGGTGGAGCAACGCCTGGGCCAGGCATTAGCCGCGGCGGGCTTGGCCGACATCCAGATTGCCCACTTCAAAGTACTGCGCTTTCCTCCTCCGGAGAACGAGCGCCCCATTGATTTGGCACAGCGCGCCAACATGTCCAAGCAGGCGATGAACTACCTGCTGCAGCAACTTGAAGCGCTAGGTTATGTGAAAAGAGTCACGAACGAGGGGACGCAGACGCGTCTTGTTTCCCTCACCGAGAAGGGATGGAAAGTGGCCGAAATTCAGCGCGCCACGGTGCACCAGATCGAACGCGAATGGGAACAGCAGATCGGCACAGAGCGCTTTCAGACGTTTTACGCTGTCCTCAAGCAACTGACGGATAGTTGATTCAATGGGGGAAGTTCAGGTGGGCGCGGCGAGCCACGAGACTTTGCAGCGCTCAGGGTTTGATATAGACGTGCCCCAACAGCAGCAGAAAAAGAAAAAGCCCTGACAAGTCAGGGCTTTTGAATTTGGAGGCGGGAGACGGAATCGAACCGACGTAAACGGCTTTGCAGGCCGCTGCATAACCATTTTGCTATCCCGCCATCGAGACATGCTGCCGCATTGTAACCACTCGCTGTTGCCATCGAGGGCGCCCGTCGGATCGATCGCCGTGGGCTTTTCGGCAAATAAAAAGGGAAGTCAGGCTTCCCTCTGGATTTGGAGCGGGAGACGAGTCTCGAACTCGCGACCTCAACCTTGGCAAGGTTGCGCTCTACCAACTGAGCTACTCCCGCATGACACCGAACACCAAGGATTAACCACTCAATGTCCAGTGTGAAAACTGGAGCGGGAGACGAGTCTCGAACTCGCGACCTCAACCTTGGCAAGGTTGCGCTCTACCAACTGAGCTACTCCCGCATTGTCATGCGTACTACCAATCCATCGACTTCTAAAAACTTCGCTGCCGGGCTAGTGCCGTAGCAGCGAGAAGGAGATTATGTCTAAACGACGATTCAGTGTCAAGCACCTGCACTGAAAATTTGTGAAGTTTTTTCTCCTTCACCGCACAGATCCCGCGCACTTCCCGCATATTCAGAGACTTACGCTCACATCTGTGCGCCGCCACGCTCACGAATCTGCGGCCACGCGCGGCGCAGATAGTACAGCATCGACCACAACGTGAGAACCGCCGCCACGTAAATTAGCCACGCCCCCCAGAATCGCGAGTCGAAACGCAACCCGTTCCACGCCACCGTGCCGTTGAACAGCAACAACGGGATCGCCACCATCTGCGCCGCCGTCTTGATCTTGCCCAACTGATGCACCGCCACGCTGCGCGACGCGCCAATCTGCGCCATCCACTCCCGCAGCGCCGAAATCGTGATTTCCCGCCCGATGATGATGAGCGCCACCAGCGCGTTGATCCGTCCCATCTGCAACAGCATCAACAACGCCGCCGCCACCATCAGCTTGTCGGCCACCGGATCCAGAAACGCCCCGAATGCCGACGTCTGATTCCAGCGGCGTGCCAGAAACCCGTCAAACCAGTCGGTCAGCGCCGCCAGCACGAACACCGCGCACGCCACCCAGTTCATCTCGACAGACGATAACCACGTCGTCGGCAAATAGTAGACGCCGACCACCAGCGGGATCAGCACGATCCGAAGCCAGGTCAGGAAGATGGGGACATTGAAAGGCATGGCAGCATGAGTTCGGCAAACGTCGACACACGGCGCACTCGGCAGCCGTACCAGACCCGCATTGTGCCGTGTCTGCCCCGTAGCGACAAGGCCGAGGCACCGCACACCTGTTGACATGTGCGCCAGTGTGCCCCTATCTTGCTCGCAACGTCCCGCCAATAGCGCCGATCTCGTGAAACTGCACTCGCCCCTGTCCGCCCTGCGCAGTGCCCTGCACCGACCGCCCTTCCGGTCACTGATCCCCCCGTACGTTCTGATCGCCATACTCGTTGGCATCGACGGCCTGCTGCTCGTCGCCTCCGTATTGCTGCGCGTGCCCGGCTCGCTGCTCATCGACCTCTTCGTGCGCGGCGACCTCTCCGCCCTCGAACATATCGAAGCCACGCACCTGCCCCGGCTGTTGTTCGGACTGAACGCCATCGAGCGCATCGACTTCTCGCATCTGCCTCGTGCGCTCGTCGGCACGGCGCTCGTCGCGCTGTCCTGCGGGCTCGTGATTCGTGCGCGCACCGCCTGGGCTTTCACACTGGTCATGCTCGCGCTTGCCGCCGCTATCAACTTCCACCTCAACATCCGCTTCGACGTGACGTTCGTGCTCTCGCTCGTCAGCTTCGGATTGTTGCTCTGGTACTGGCGTGAATTCGACCGTGCCAGCTTCGCCGCCGCCACGCTCTACACGCTCGTGGCCGTGTTCGCCCTGGTGATCTACGCGACGTTCGGCACGATGTATCTGGGGCGCGAGTTCAAGCCGAACGTCGGCGATCTCGCCACGGCGTTCTACTTCGCCATCGTCACGATGACGACGGTCGGCTACGGCGATATCGTGCCGGTGTCGACCGACGCGCGCCTGTTCACCGCGTCGGTGATCATCTTCGGGATCAGCGTGTTCGCGACGTCGCTCTCCGTCGTCATCGGCCCGCTCGTCGGGGGCAACCTCAAGAAAATTCTCGCGGGGAGATTTACGCACGTGATACGAAAGAACCACTTCATCGTGGCCGGTGCCTCGCCGCTGGCCGTCAACGTCCACCATGAACTCACCAAGCGCGGCTGGCCGGTGACGGTCATCATCGCGAGCGGTGTGGACAATCCCTATCCGGAAGAAGCGGATGTCATGCACGGCGACGCCAGCGACAACACCGTGCTGACCCACGCCGGTATCGAGCACGCCAAAGCCGTGCTCGCACTGCGAGCGGACGATTCCGAAAATGCTTTCATCGTGCTCGCCGCGAAGGAGATCGCGCCGACCGTGCGTACGATCGCCTCAGTGAACGACAGCAAGCACCTGAGCAAACTCAAGCGCGTGCAGCCGGACATGATTTTTGCGCCGCCGGTCGTCGGCGGCGAGTTGCTCGCCCGCACGCTCTCCGGGGAAACCGTCGATAACGACACCGTGATGCGATTGCTGTTTCACGGCGATACGTGACGAAAGGTGAGGAAGGGGGACGTGGATCGCCGGGGGAGACAGCGGCCCGGCGTCCTTGGTGAACTGACTGAACTTAGTGAAGCTGGCGATAGATCTGCTCGGCAAGCGTCGTCGAGATGCCCTCGACGCTCGCCAGCTCATCGACGCTCGCGGACACCACACCTTGCAAGCCGCCGAAGCGCATCAGCAGACGTTGACGGCGCTTCGCACCAATGCCTTCGATCTCCTCCAGCCGCGATGTCTGACGCGCCTTCGCACGCTTCGCCCGCATGCCGGTGATCGCGAAACGGTGCGCCTCGTCGCGGATCTGTGCGATCAGCATCAGGACCGCGCTCTCGCGACCGAGTTCGAGCGGCGCACGTCCGTCCGCGAAGATCAGCGTCTCGAGACCCACCTTGCGTCCCTCGCCCTTCGCCACGCCGACCAGACGACCAATATCGATTCCCAACTCGACGAACACCTGACGCGCCACCTCCACCTGCCCCTTGCCGCCGTCGATCAGCACCAGTTGCGGGAGATTGGCTTCGACGTCGGCGACATCGGGGGCGGCCGATGCACTCGATGCGGTTGATTCGGTCGCGTCACCTTCCGCCACGACGGAGGTGTCGGCCTCGGCACGTGCGACGTCTGCGGCCACGGACGACGGGTCCGCTGCGTCGCTCACCGTGGCGGCAGCGGCCTCCATCAGACGGCCGTACCGGCGCGTAAGCACCTGACGCATTGCCGCGTAATCGTCGCCCGGCGTAATACCCGTGATGTTGTAGCGCCGATACTCGCTCGTCTGCATCTTGTGATGATGGAACACCACGCACGACGCCTGGGTGGCTTCGCCCTGCGTATGGCTGATGTCGAAGCACTCCACGCGCAGCAGCGCGGGATCGTCGATGTCGAGTCCGATGGTCTGGATCAACTCGCTGGTGCGCGCCTGCTGGCTGCCCTGCTCCGTCAGCAACCGCGTGAGCGCAAGTTGCGCGCCTTGCAACGCCATGTCGAGCCACGCGCGTCGCTGGCCCTGCGGTTGCCGCACCATCGCGATACGGCGGCCCGCTTGCTCCGAGAGCGCGGTGAGCAACTCGTCGTTCGGCAACGCATGGCTCACCACCAGCACCGGCGGTACCGACTGGCCGAGATAGTGCTGCGCGACGAACGCTTCGAGCAGACGCGATTCGAGCGACGCAGACGGTGCTTGCTCCGCTTGCGTGGACGGCTCGTTGCCGCCCTCGTCCGGCTTGGCCACGGCATCGTCCGAATCATCATCGGACGGCAACTCGGCCAGCACCTCGTCTTCCTCGAATTCGTCTGCGATCCCGCCTTCTACGCCTCGCTCGACATGCGCCGGGAAATACGCCTTGTCGCCCAGGTGACGTCCGCCGCGCACCATCGCCAGGTTCACGCAAGCGCGACCGCCCGCGTAGGCCACGGCAAGAATGTCGGCGTCGACATCGCCCGCCGTTTCGACGGACTGCTGCTGCAACACGCCGGAGAGCGCCTGCATCTGATTGCGCACCACCGCAGCCTGCTCGAACTGAAGCGCTTCGGCGTAAGCCATCATCTTGTCTTCGAGCGCGCCGAGCACTTCCTTTTGACGTCCGGAGAGGAACGCGGCGGCGTTGTTCACGTCACGCGCGTAGTCCTCATCGTCAATCGCGCCCACACACGGCGCGCTGCATCGCTCGATCTGATTGAGCAGACACGGACGCGTGCGATTCGAAAAGACGGAGTCTTCGCAAGTGCGCAACTGGAAGACCTTTTGCAGAATCTGGATGCTCTCGCGCACCGCCCATGCACTCGGGAACGGTCCGAAATACTGACCGCGACGATCCACCGAGCCACGGTAATACGCCATGCGCGGGTACTTGTGTTGCGTGAGCTTAAGGAACGGATAGGACTTATCGTCCCGAAACAGGATGTTGTAGCGCGGATGCAGCGCCTTGATCAGATTGTTTTCAAGAAGCAGCGCTTCCGTCTCGGAGCGCGTGACCGTCGTTTCCAGCTTCGCAATGCGCGCGACCATCAACGCAATACGCGGCGACAACTGCGTCTTGTTGAAGTAACTCGAAACGCGCTTCTTCAGATTGCGCGCTTTGCCCACGTAAAGAACGTTGCCCGCCGCATCGTAGTAGCGATAGACGCCCGGCAGGTTTGGCAACTGCGCGAGCGCTTTGCGCGCATCGAACAACGGCGCGTCGTTGGCGTCGCGAACATCGCCAGCGTCATCCGCAGGCATCTGCGGCCCGTCGTTGCCGCTGCGGCGCTCGCGCTTCGGCGTTCCGGCTTTCGCGACTTTGGCGGCTGCTTTGGTGGCGGGTTTGGTGGATTTTGCCGATTTGGCTGGCGATGACATCGTCACGCGTCACAGGGACTAAAATTGGAAGTTTAGACCAATCCGCGTCACGGCTTCTCAATGCCCTTGTCTACTGCGTCCTCGTCCGCCACCACGATTCCAAGCCACCTTCCACTGGTGCCGCGCTGTGACCTCTTCTGCACCGTTGTCGACAATTTCGGCGACATCGGCGTGTGCTGGCGGCTCGCTCGCCAACTCGTGCGCGAGCACGGATGGTCGGTGCGGCTCTGGGTCGACGATCTCACGAGCTTCCGCCATCTGCGCCCGGACATCGATCCGTCGCAGGCACAGCAGCGCTGCGATGGCGTCGACGTGCGACGCTGGGACGCCGACTTCGGCCCGATCACGGACAACAACGCGCCGGGCGACATCGTGATCGAGGGGTTCGCGTGCCACCTCCCGGACGCCTATCTCCACGCGATGCACGCCCGGAAACAGGCTGGCAACGCGCCGGTGTGGGTCAATCTGGAGTATCTGAGCGCAGAGTCCTGGGTCGACGAATTTCATATGCAGAAATCGCTCCATCCGCAACTGGGCCTCGTCAAAACGATTTTCATGCCCGGGTTCACCGAACGCTCCGGTGGGTTGATCCGCGAGCGCGAACTGTTTTCCCGGCGTGACGCATTTCTCTCGGCCGCCGACCTGCGCGACGCATGGTGGCAACGCACGCTCGGCCTGTCTGCCGCACCGCAGGATGCGCTAATTGTGTCGCTGTTTGCGTATGAGAACGTCGCGTTGCCAGCGTTACTCACGCAATGGTCGGAAAACGAAACGCCCGTGGTCTGCCTCGTTCCCCAAGGTCGAATCGCCCCGGCTGTCGGCGAGTGGCTCGGACGTGAGGCGCTCGCCCCGCGCGAATCGGCGACGCGCGGCGCGCTGACCGTCCACGGTCTGCCGTTCGTTCCGCAGCATGAGTTCGATAACCTGCTCTGGGCGTGCGATCTGAATTTCGTGCGAGGGGAAGATTCGTTCGTGCGTGCGCAATGGGCGGCGAAACCGTTCGTCTGGCACATCTATCCGCAAGCGGAAAATACCCATCATGGGAAGCTTGATGCTTTTCTCGAACGGTATCTGGCGGACCTACCTTCCGGCGACGCCGCTTTGGGACATGCCGAACGCGAAGCGCTGCGTACCTTCTGGCACCTGTGGAACGGGTACGCCAGCACCGCACCGGACTGGTCGGCGCTGGCAGCGGCATTGCCCGCCCTGACATGCCATGCGCAGGCATGGGGAAATGCTCAGGCCCAGCTTCCGGACCTTGCGCGACAGTTGGCAAGCTTCGCGCAAAATCAGGTAAAATAGCTGGTTTTTCAACGCTTTGCTGCTGAACCTGCTGCTCCGAGTCGCCCTTGGCGGACACGGGAATCAAGCGGCGAATCGGCGTATGGAAGCGCTCAACAAGCGGCAAATCGCTTATTTCGTCACAGGATCTCGTTTTTTTATGAAAATCGCTCAAGAACTCCGCATCGGTAACGTCTTCATTCTCGATAATGAGCCGAACGTTGTGCTGCGCACCGAATTCGTCAAGTCGGGCCGCAACTCCAGCATGGTCAAGCTGAAGTGGAAGAAGCTGCTGAAGGAAGGCCGTGGCGAATTCACCTACAAGGCCGACGAAAAGTTCGAAACCGTCAACCTCGACAAGAAGGAAGTGACGTATTCGTACTTCGCCGACCCGATGTACGTGTTCATGGACGCCGAGTACAACCAGTACGAAGTCGAAGCCGAGAACATGGACAACGCGATCAAGTACCTCGAACCCGACATGCCGTGCGAAGTCGTGTTCTACAACGAGAAGGCCATTTCGGTTGAACTGCCGACCACCGTCGTGCGTACCGTTGTGTACACGGAACCGGCCGTTAAGGGCGATACGTCGTCGGGCAACGTGAAGAAGTCGGCCAAGATCAACGATCTGCTGGAAATTCAGGTCCCGCTGTTCGTCAACACCGACGACAAGATCGAAATCGACACGCGTACCGACGAATACAAGAGCCGCGCCTAAGCGATGGCTTGCAACCGCAGCGCTCTCGGGCGGTGCGGTTCGTCAGGTAACAAAAAAGCGCTCGTCCCCTCGGGGTCGAGCGCTTTTTGTTTGGGTCGACCGGTTCGCACCGGCCTTCCCGAGTCTTAGCCGCCGAACGTCTCCGCGATCAGACGCTTCGCCGCCTGGTACTCAGGCTGCGCGAGCATCTTCTCCCAGCCTTGCACCTTGCCACGACCCAGCAAGTGCTTGATGCGACGCTGCGAGACTGTGTCGGCCACCGCCTTCATTTCGCGCAGCAGACGGTCTGCCTTCTCCGGACTGTTGCAGATGAGCACCATGTCGCAGCCAGCGTCCAGCGCCGCGTGAGCGGCCGTCACCACGTCGCCCGCCGCGCTCGCGCCCTGCATCGACAGGTCGTCGCTGAAGATTACGCCGTCGAAACCATACTGGCCGCGCAGAATCTCCTTGAGCCACTTGGCCGAGAAGCCTGCCGGGTTCGGGTCGACCTGAGGATAGATCACGTGCGCGGGCATGACCGCCGCGAGCGACATGCCGAGCCAGTCGTACGGTTGCGCATCGACCGACAGAATCTCGTCGAGCGAGCGCTCGTCCACGGGAATCTCGTGATGCGAATCGGCTGCCACAAAACCGTGCCCCGGGAAATGCTTGCCGCAGTTCGCCATCCCCGCGAGCAACAGCCCGTGGTTGAGGCTCTTGGCGAGCATCGCCACCACACGCGGATCCGCGTCGAACGCACGGTCGCCGATCACGGCAGACGTGCCATAGTCCAGATCCAGCACCGGCGTGAAACTCAGGTCGATGTCGCAGGCACGCAGTTCCGACGCAAGCACGTAGCCTACGGCCGTTGTGACGCGCGTGGCCTTGAACACGTCCTCATGCCAGAGCTTGCCCAGCTTGCCCATC
Source organism: Pandoraea sp. NPDC090278 (assembly GCF_044772185.1). NCBI lineage: Bacteria > Pseudomonadati > Pseudomonadota > Betaproteobacteria > Burkholderiales > Burkholderiaceae > Pandoraea > Pandoraea sp. NPDC090278. The sequence goes on from NZ_JBIVYJ010000006.1 coordinate 137,432, forward strand.
GCGGGTAGATGCGTGAAGCCGTCGGTGCGAAAGCGCTGTACACGGCCGCCCTCATGATCGACAGCAATCAGAATGTCGTCGCGCACGTCGCGAATCTGCTTCGTGAGCGAGCACAACTGCGCGCGATCGTCGAAGTTGCGGGCGAACAGAATGACACCCCCGGTCAACGGGTGATCGATGCGACGGATGTCGTCTTCGCTGAGGGTCAGCCCGACAACGTCCAGCATCACCGGGCCCGGCCTGCGCTTCGTCATTGCGATTTCTCCGATGCAATATTGCCAATGTTGCCTAAATTACGTGACGCGATCGCAAAAGCGACCGCGTATTCCTTTTCGTCCGTGATCGAAATCTCGATCGACAATTGCCGCTCGGCGAGCCACTGCACCAACTCGCCCGACGCGACGACCACCGGCTTACCCGAGGGCGCGTTCAGCGTCTGCACGGCACGCCATGTCATTGGCCAGCGCATCCCGAGTCCGATAGCCTTAGAGACGGCTTCCTTCGCGGCGAACCGTGTGCACAGATAAGCCAGCCCGCGCACCTCGGAGCGTTTCTGACGAGCGTAATAAACCTTGAGTTCCTCAGGCCCGAGCACGCGCTCTGCGAATCGGCCCTTCGTGCGCGTCATCACGCCCACGACGCGACTGATTTGCAGGATGTCGGTGCCCACGCCGTAGATCGTCGTCGGACCCTGCGGCGGCACGCCGGAGGCGGCCGTCGGGCTCATCGGGGAGGGTGTCGAGGACGGAAGATTCTGATCGCTCATGAGAAGAATCGTGTCACGGCTTGATGCGGCGATAAACGGACGGGACGCCGCTCAGCCGCGCGCCGCAATGCGGCTGGCGACCATGATGGCCTTCATCTCGCGAACCGCATTTTCCCAGCCAGCGAAGAGGGCGTGCGCGACGATGGCGTGGCCGATGTTCAGCTCGGAAATGCCCTCGATGGCCGCGATGGGTTGCACGTTCTCATAGTGCAGGCCATGACCGGCATTGACGCGCAGCCCCAGCGACACACCGAGCGCCACAGCACGTTCAATGCGAGCGAACTCGGCCTCGCGCGAGGCTTCGTCGTGCGCCTCGGCGTAACGCCCCGTGTGCAGCTCGACGACCGGCGCGCCCATGCGGGCGGCAGCGCGAATCGGTGCCTCGTCCGGGTCGATGAAGAGCGAGACGCGGCTACCGGCTTCGCCAAGCTGTTGTGTCGCAGCAGCGATACGGTCGTACAGCCCGACGACGTCCAGCCCGCCTTCGGTCGTCAGCTCCTGACGGCTCTCCGGCACCAGGCAGACATCGTGCGGCTTCACGCGGCAGGCAATCGCCAGCATCTCTTCCGTCACCGCACACTCGAGGTTCATGCGCGTGATCAGCTTGTCGCGCAAATTCGTGACGTCGTCGTCGCGAATATGGCGACGGTCCTCACGCAAGTGCAGCGTAATCACATCCGCGCCCGCCTCTTCGGCCAGCAGGGCTGCCCTGATCGGATCCGGATATTTCGTGCCGCGCGCGTTGCGCACCGTGGCGACGTGATCGATGTTGACCCCGAGGTCGATGGCGTTGCCTTGGAAGAAGAGGCTCATAGTTTTTGCAGGTCGAGCAGGATCTGCCGGGTATTGAGCGGCACGCCGCCCAAATGGTGGTTGAGAAGAAAGCGCATGAGCAACTTGCTTTGCTGCACGGTCTGCGCCCGCGAGTAATCGTCTTGCTCCATGTCGAGCAGCGTCTGACCGGCGACAACCGGCCAGTCCGACGGTTCGTCGCCGCGCGACGGGCGCACGCCCCAGTCGGGGTGAAACACGTAGCGGCGATCAGGCACGACCTTGCCACGCGTTTGCGTGCAACGGTCGAACGCCACGGCATATCCCGTCTCGCGCAACAACACGCGCTCGAACGCGCGCAGGATCACGCCCGCAGGTTCGCCGTGCGCAAGATGATGCAGCGTCGTCAGATAGTGCTGGAACAGCTTGTCGTGCGGGTCGTCTCGCGCGCAAAACTTCACCAGCAATTCGTTGAGGTAAAAGCCCGAGAGCAACGCGTCGCCCTCCAGGGGACGCAAGCCGCCGACCCACTCTGCCTTAGTCAACGTGCGCAACTCGCCCTTGCCGAGCCACGCGAGCGAGAGCGGCTGAAACGTCTGAAGCACACCGCGCAGTGCGGAATGCGGACGCTTCGCTCCCTTTGCGACGAGCGCAATACGCCCGTGGTCGCGCGTGAGCACATCGATGATCAGACTGGTTTCGCGGTAGGGATAGCTGTGAAGCACAAAGCCGGGTTGTTCCGTCACCCGGCTTTGTTCGCGCTCGGCCACCCGGGCGGGGGACGGCGCGCGTCGCGTGCGCTTGGCTTCGCGCTTGACGGTATCGGTGTTGGCCTGCGCTTGCTGGAAGGCTTCCGAGGCATCGTCGTCCACGGCACGCGTGCGCGTGCTCTTCGGACGTGCGTGCCGTGCCCCCACCACCTCCGAGGAGGCTCGCGGGGATCGCGCTGATCGCGTGGCTTGCGACGTACCGGTCGCCGTCGTTACGGCATCCGGCGCGTCGACATCGTCACGTGACGTATCCAGCTCACTCGTAGCCATATGCCCGCAGGCCGGCTTCGTTGTCGGCCCAACCGCCCTTCACCTTGATCCACACTTCCAGATACACGGGACCGTCGAAGAGCTTCGCCATATCGAGGCGTGCATCGGTGGAGATCTGCTTGAGCTTCGCGCCCTTGTTGCCGATGATCATCGCCTTGTGATTGTCGCGATCGACCAGAATCGTCGCGAAAATACGGCGCAGATTCCCTTCGACTTCGAACTTGTCGATGATGACAGTGCTCGTGTAAGGCAATTCGTCGCCCGTCCAGCGGAACACCTTTTCGCGCAGGATTTCGGCCGCCATGAAGCGCTCGCTGCGGTCGGTCAGATCGTCCTCGCCGTAAATCGGGTCGCCTTCGAGCAGATACGGGCGCAACACACCGAACAGACGCTTGATGTCATCCTCACGCTTCGCCGACATCGGCACGATTTCGCGGAAATCGCGCACTTCGCCCAGCTTGCGCAGGAACGGCAGCATCTCGGCTTTATCGTTGATACGGTCCAGCTTGTTGACGATCAGCAGCACCGGCGTGTTTTCCGGCAGGAGCTTGAGCACTTTCTCGTCGTCCGGGCCGAAATTACCCGCTTCGATCACGAACATCACCACATCGACGCTCGACAGCGTGGACGTCACCGCGCGATTGAGCGAGCGGTTGAGTGCGGTCGCATGACGTGTCTGAAAACCCGGGGTGTCGACGAAAATGTACTGCGCGTCTTCCGTGGTGTTGATGCCGGTGATGCGATGTCGCGTGGTCTGCGCCTTGCGCGACGTAATGCTGATCTTCTGACCGACGAGGGCGTTGAGCAGCGTCGACTTGCCGACGTTCGGACGCCCGACGATCGCCACGGTACCGCAGCGAAAATCCGTCTTATCGTTCATGATTGGAAACTCTCTTGAAAGGGGGACAGCAGCGATTGCTCTCCCCCTGAATGGGACTCAGGCAGCTGCCGGAGGTTGCTTGGCGGCGTCGGCCTTGTCGATCGGCTTTTCGGCGGACTTTTCAGTCGGCTTTTCAGCGGGCTTCTCGACAGACTTCTCGGGCGATGCCGCTGCATTGCGAGGCGCATTGTGGCTCGACGCGGTCATGGCGGGCGCCGTGGTCGCTCCGGCCGCAGCGTCTCGCGCATCCTTCGGCTCACGCGACTCCTTGGCGTCTTTCGACTCGGCCTGCGACGCCACCGTCAGTTGCCCAGCCTGCCCCACCTGTCCGGCCTTCTTCGCTTCCGAAGCCGCCGCCTTGGCAGCACGCTTCTTCGCCGCCTTCGCACTCTTCTCGGCCTTCGGCTTCGCCAGCGCAGGCATCTTCTGCACTTCTTCCAACGCTTTCTTGGCCGCCGCCTGCTCGGCCGCGCGACGGCTGGCGCCCGAACCGCCCACCTTGATGTCGAGCTTCGGCACGGTGCACTCAACCTCGAACTGCTGGTTGTGCGCCGCCCCGTGGGTGGCGATCACCGTGTACTGCGGCAGCGCAATCTTGTGGCCTTGCAGGTATTCCTGAAGCAGCGTCTTGGCGTCTTTGCCGAGCGTCTTCGGATCGACATGTTCGAGCACGGGCGTGTACAGACGCTCGATCACCGCATAGGCTTTCTCGAAACCACCATCGAGGTACATCGCCCCGAACAAAGCTTCGAGGGTGTCGGCCAGAATCGAAGGACGACGGAAACCACCGCTCTTGAGCTCGCCTTCGCCCAGGCGAAGAAATTCGGAAACGCCAAGCGTCTGCGCGATCTCGTACAACGATTGTTGCTTCACGAGATTGGCGCGCACACGTGAGAGGTCGCCTTCGTCGAGCTTGCCGTAGCGACGGAACAGAATCGCTGCGACCGAACAGTTCAGAATGGAATCGCCGAGAAACTCCAGCCGCTCATTGTTGGCGGCACTGTGGCTACGGTGCGTCAGTGCTTGGCTAAGCAATTCCGCATCGTGGAAACGATACTGGAGACGTTCTTCCAGTTGATTCAGTGATTGAGACATGGCGCAAGTATAGCGCGACGCTCCCGCCCCGGAGCGGGTCGTCGCCAAGAAACGACGGGCTTTACCGCCGTCTGACGGGCTTTTCGGACTGGCGCGAGGTCGGTGGATCGGACAATTCCGAGGTCAGGACCGATCAGTCCCACCGGCGGCCGTCACCTGTCGCACCTTTTATTTCTTATTTAAAAACAATAATGCGGAAACTGACGAAATAACGTCAATTTCCGCATCAATTGAGTCCTTAGCGGAGAAGTCGGAGTTCCCCGTGAAGCCGCCGACTTACTGGAAGCCGCCCAGACGCTTCAGGTTCGAGAAGTTCATCCAGATGAAGAACGCCCGACCCACGATGTTCTGCTCGGGCACGAAGCCCCAGTAGCGGCTGTCCGCGCTGTTATCGCGGTTGTCGCCCATCATGAAGTAGTTGCCCGGCGGCACCTTGCAGATCACGCCCTGGCTGTTGTACTGGCAGTTCTGCTTGTTCGGGAAGTCGTCCGCGCCCATGATGTACGGCGGCACGTTCGGGTCGTTCAGAATCCGGTTCTTCACGCCGCCGACCGTCTCCTCGAACTGCTTGAAGTACGCGATGTGTTCGTCGTCGAAGTAATCCGGCAGCGCGGTTTCCGGCACCGGTTCACCGTTGATCGTGAGCTTCTTGTTCTCGTAGGCCACCACGTCGCCCGGCACGCCGATCACTCGCTTGATGTAGTCCATCGACTCATCCTTCGGGTAACGGAACACCACGACATCGCCACGCTTCGGCTCGCCTAAATCGATGATCTTCTTGTTGATCACCGGCAGACGAATACCGTAATCGAACTTGTTCACGAGAATGAAATCGCCGACGAGCAGCGTCGGGATCATCGACCCCGACGGAATCTTGAACGGCTCGACCACGAACGAACGCAGCACGAACACCGCCAGAATCACCGGGAAGAAGCTCGCCGAGTACTCCAGCCACCACGGCTGACGCAGTTTGTCGTCATGCAACTTCGCACGCGCACTCGCCAGCGCATTGCCTTCCTGCGAACCAGAACCCTGAATACCGGAGCCCTGCAACCCAAGCTGTTGCTGATCGAATTGCGCCACGGCAGTCTGTGCTGCCCGGCGGCGCGCCGGTTGAAACACCAACTTGTCGGCCACCCAGGCCACCCCGGTCACCAGCACCAGGATCAAAAGAATCAGGGCGAAATTCATGCGGGACCTGTCGCTACGTTATTTGTCTTCGACTTGCAAAATGGCAAGGAACGCTTCCTGGGGAATTTCAACGCTCCCCACCTGCTTCATGCGCTTCTTACCTTCTTTCTGTTTCTCGAGCAGCTTCTTCTTACGCGAGATGTCACCACCATAGCACTTCGCCAACACGTTCTTACGCAGTGCCTTGATGTTTTCACGCGCGATGATGTTCGCACCGATGGCCGCCTGAATCGCCACATCGTACATCTGACGCGGAATGATTTCGCGCATCTTCGACGCGACTTGCGCGCCGCGACGACGGCTCTCCGAGCGGTGGACGATGATCGACAATGCATCGACCTTATCGTTGTTGATCAGCATGTCGACCTTGACCACGTCCGACGCGCGATATTCCTTGAACTCGTAATCCATCGACGCGTAACCGCGCGATACCGACTTCAGACGATCGAAGAAATCGAGCACGATTTCAGCCATCGGAATTTCATAAATCAGACGCACCTGACGGCCGTGATACTGCATATCGACCTGCACGCCGCGCTTTTGCTGACACAGCGTGACGACCGAACCGACGTACTCCTGCGGCATGTACAGATTCACGGTGACGATCGGCTCGCGAACTTCCTCGATGCGGCCCGGATCCGGCATCTTCGCCGGATTTTCCACCGAGACGATCGTGCCGTCGCGCTCCGTCACCTCATAAATCACGGTCGGCGCCGTGGTGATGAGGTCCATGTCGAATTCGCGTTCCAGACGCTCCTGCACGATTTCCATGTGCAGCAGGCCCAGGAAGCCACAACGGAAACCGAAGCCCAGCGCCTGGGAAACTTCCGGTTCGTATTGCAGCGAGGCATCGTTGAGCTTGAGCTTTTCGAGCGAGTCGCGCAGCGCGTCGTACTGGTTGGCTTCGACCGGATAGAGACCGGCGAACACCTGCGGCTTCACTTCCTTGAAGCCCGGCAGCGGTGCCTCGGCAGGCTTGGTCGTGGTCGTCACGGCGTGGGTGACGGTATCGCCCACCTTCGCCGCGTTCAGTTCCTTGATGCCCGAGATGATGAAGCCCACCTGACCGGCAGACAGCGACGCGAGTTGCTTGGACTTCGGCGTGAACACGCCCACCTGTTCGACCAGATAGCTGGAGCCCGTGGCCATCAGGTGAATCTTTTCCTTCGGCTTGAGCGTGCCGTTGACCACGCGCACCAGCATCACCACACCGACGTAGCTATCGAACCACGAGTCGATGATCAGGGCTTGCAGCGGCGCGTTGGCATCGCCCTTGGGCGGCGGCACTTTGGCGATCAGCGCTTCGAGCACATCTTCCACGCCCAGACCCGTCTTGGCCGAACAGCGCACGGCGTCGGTCGCTTCGATGCCGATAACGTCCTCGATCTCCTGGATCGCGTTTTCCGGTTCGGCCGACGGGAGGTCGATCTTGTTGAGCACAGGCACGACTTCCACGCCCAGCTCGATGGCGGTGTAGCAGTTCGCGACGGTCTGCGCTTCCACGCCCTGCGAGGCGTCGACGACAAGCAGCGCGCCTTCGCAAGCGGACAGCGAACGGCTCACTTCATACGAGAAGTCGACGTGTCCCGGCGTATCGATCAGGTTGAGGTTGTAGACCTTGCCGTCGCGTGCCTTGTATTGCAGCGCGGCGGTCTGTGCTTTGATGGTGATGCCCCGCTCGCGCTCGAGATCCATCGAGTCGAGGACGCGAGATTCCATTTCACGATCGGACAAACCGCCGCTCAGCTGGATGATGCGATCGGCCAGGGTCGATTTCCCGTGGTCGATGTGGGCGATGATCGAAAAATTGCGAATATGGTCCATGAGGCGGGGCTATAGAAAAGTCGGTGCCATCGGATTCGGCTCGGCAGCGACTTTCGAGAGAATCGGCAAACACGACATTTTAGCCGAAAGCGCACCGATTCCGTCCGGAATCGAAGGCATCGCGGCCGTATAGCTGAAATAAGCGAGATTCAGTGGAAATGATGGGCAGGTGCCGGTTTCATTCTGGGCTTCCGGGCTGGACGAAGTGTCAGGCCCGGGGAAAAACAGTGGCGACAGCGTCGACGTCGAAACGATACCGGCACAACTCGCGCTCACCCAAGGCAAGCACCGGCACGATCTCGTCGTACTTCGCTTCGAGCACCGGATCGCTATCGACGTCGATCACCGTGACCGAGAAATCCCACGCCGGACGCATCGCTTCGAGCGCCGCAAGCATGTCATCGCACAGATGACACCACTTGCGGCCGTAGAGCGTGAGCGCCGGCGCAGTCACGGCTGGCTTACTTGCTGCCCGGTGCACGCGGGCGCAGCGGCACAAACTGCGTCGCATCGCCACGGCGCACCAGGATCGGCACCAGACGCTTCGGATCGAGCGCCTTCACCACATCCTCGAACTGCTTGGCGTTGGCGATGTCGGCGTCGCCCACTCGCAGAATGATGTCACCCTGCTGGAGCCCCGCACGGCCCGCCGGGCCTTCCGCCAGCTCGACCTGCACGCCGCCACGCAGCTTCAAGTCCTTCTTCTGCGCTTCGGTCAGATCGGAGACGACCAGACCCAATGCGTTCGGATGCGGCGCTTCGGCGCTGCCGCCCTGGGCTTTCGACGCCTTGGGCGTATCGGTATCGGCCTCGGCAATCGTGATCTTCAGATCCTGATTCTTGCCCTTGCGCAGGACTTGCAGCGTTGCGCTCGACCCCGGCTTGGTCTCGCCAACCATGCGCGGCAGGTCCGTCGCGTGATCGACCGGACGGCCTTCGAACTTCATGATGATGTCGCCCGGCTGCACGCCCGCCTTCTCGGCAGGGCTACCCGGCTCGATGCTGCGCACCAGTGCGCCCTGAGCACGCGGCAAGCCCAGCGAATCGGCCACTTCCTTGCTCACCTCACTGATCGCCACACCGATACGGCCGCGAACGACCTTGCCCGTCTTCTTGAGCTGATCGACCACGCGCATCACTTCGTCGATCGGAATCGCAAACGAAATGCCCATGAAGCCGCCGGTCTGGCTGTAGATCATCGAGTTGATGCCCACGACCTCGCCACGCATATTGATCAGCGGGCCGCCGGAGTTACCCGGGTTCACGGCCACATCCGTCTGGATGAACGGCAGATAATCGCCCGTGTCACGGCCTTTGGCCGACACGATGCCCGCCGTTACCGTATTTTCGAGACCGAACGGCGATCCGATCGCCACCACCCACTCGCCCACCCGCAGCTTGTTCGAGTCGCCGACAGGCACCGTCGGCAGGTCCTTGGCTTCCACCTTGACCACGGCGACATCGGTACGCTTGTCCGCGCCGACCAGCTTCGCCTTGAATTCACGCTTGTCGGTCAGGGTGACGTAGATGCTGTCCGCGCCATCGACCACGTGCGCGTTCGTCAGAATGTAGCCGTCGTTCGAGACGATGAAGCCCGAACCCACGCCACTGTTCTGCTCCTCATCCGGCTGGGGCTGGCCGCGCTTCGGCGTGCCGCCCTTCGGGTCCGGCTGCTGAGGCATGGGCACGCCGAAGAAGCGACGGAACAGCTCGGCCATGTCATCGTCCATACCGGGCGGCAAACCGCGCTGATTGCGGCTAACGCGCTCGGTCGTCCGAATGTTCACGACGGCCGGGCCGACGCGATCGACGAGCTGAGTGAAATCGGGAAGGTTGCTGACAAGCGGTGGGTTCGACGATGTCGATCCGCCGCTCGGTGCCGAGGCCGGCGCAGCAAAGGCGGCGGGGACTCCCGCCAATTGGACGGCAATGGCGCCGCCGAGGATGACACGAAGCAGGAGAGTCTTCTTCATTGGAAGATCGTGGTGCGCGAAAGTCTCGGAATCCCTGAGGGCAGTCCGGCACCCGACGCACCGTCGCGTCATGTCTGCCTCGCTGCCCGGACCGCACCGTTACCGGTTGCGGCCCACCCGACAGCCGGTCACTTCGCCGGCTGTTTGTACTCGATGCTGGATGCGAACTGTTGCAGGGTGGCCTGCGGCACTTCGCCGAGCAAGGTCAGCCAGAAGTCGCCATAGCGCTTGATGAGGATGTTCGTCGCTCCGGCGCTACCGTGGCCTTCCTTGCGCTCACGCGTGGCCGGCTCGATAAACACCGAAAGTCCGGCCATGCCGTCGGAATATACCACCTGCTGGACTTCGAGCGGTTTGCCGTCAGCCGTCGAGCGCATCGTGCGACGCACTTCCCGCACGGCCTTGAATCCCGGCACCTTCTTGTCGACGTCGATGCTCCAGCCCGCGTCCGACAGACGCGTTGTCGCAATCTGCGGCTTCACGACATGCCAGCCGTGTGTGGCCTGAATCGCATGAACGATTCGCGCCTTCTCGCTCGGCACGCCGATCGAGATTTGCGAGAACGCCGCCTGCTCCAGCAGATGACCTTCGGCATCGAGCGTCTGTGCACGCAGCAACAAGCCGGTATTGCGATCGGCCCACAAGCGATAACCGAAACGGTAATCGTCCTTCGGCGTGAGCTCGATCACCATGCAGTCGAAGCCCGCCATTCGTTCGTTCGGCAGCAGCTTCGGCGCGTAGTAGTCGAGCACGTCGCGATTGGGCGTCGCAAGCAATGCGGGGAACGAATCCTTGCTCTCGCGCTTTTCCTGGAAGACGGTCTTCTGCTCGGGAATCAGCGTGTAGACGTCTTCGTTCTGACGAAGAATGCGGCGCTGACGTCCGTCGAGCGTCTCTAGTTCTTCGTACTCGTTACCCTTCTCGGCGAAGTGACTGATCTTCGACGAACGCATGGTCGAGCCACGCTGATACACGAAGGTGCCGATGTAGTTTTGCGTTTGCGCCGCACGATGGATCTTGTTGAGCCACGCGCTGACTTCGCGCTTCTCGACCAGCGGGTCGGTGGACGCGGAGGCTTGCGCCCACGCCTGCGTTTGCAGGGTGCTCGCCAGCAGGAATGCAAACAAGAAGAAAGTGCGCCCGAAGGGCGCACGCGGCAAGGATTCGATACTCAGGCGCTGCATTTATTCGTCCGCTTGCGCCGAGGCTCGCATGTAAGGGGAAACGCTCTGACCGATCGGGGCCGGCGCATATTGCTGGTGAGCCGCAAGATACTGGTCGAGACGCGCATCGCGCAGCACGATCACATCGTTCGGCGCACCCGCACCATTGGCGGCCACAGCGGCTTGCGGCTGCTGCGAGAGCGCCACACGCGTGAGGCTGGAGCCACTGGCGGCCGGCGCGGCCGTCTGAGCGAGCACCTGCGGTTGCGCGCCACCTGCCGGATGATCCTGCAGACGCGGCACCACGACCCACGACAACGCAGCGACCGCAGCGGCGGCAGCCGCCGTCGGCAGGACGCGACGAACGCGCAGGAAAGGATTGATTCGCGTGATACGCGAGCCGGCGGCTTTGGCACCCGCGGCAGTCGCCTGAGCGTCGGCCAGTGCGGCCGGCGCGAGCAGGTGCGGCTCGGCTTCGAGGCGTGCTGCGAAGGAGGCCATAAAGGCAGACTCCGAACGCGGCAGCGTCAGTTCATCGGAACGCAATGCGTCCCCGATCAGATGGTAGTCGTCCCACAGAGGCCGGCCCGAGGTGTCAGCCTCGTCCAGCAGGGCGGCCAGTTCGTCCGGATCGAATTCCCCGTCCATCAACGCGGAAATCCGCTCGGCTTGCAGCCCCCGCTGCGTTTGCACCGTCGCTGATCCCATGATATCCCCCAACGAAAATAACTTTCCCGGCGGCGCGCTCACCAGCGCTTACCGTCAGGCGTGTCCAGCAGCGGCCTGAGCCGGCTGGCAATCGCTTCACGCGCCCGGAAAATTCGCGAACGGACCGTTCCGATCGGGCACCCCATGGCTTCGGCGATCTCTTCGTAGCTCAACCCTTCGATTTCTCGCAGGGTAATTGCCGTTCGAAGTTCATCGGGCAAAGCCTCCATCGCTGTGTTGACCGTTTGAGCAATCTGCTTGCTCATCAGCATCGACTCAGGCGTGTTGATATCCCTTAGTTGATCGGCCTCGGCAAAAGTTTCAGCTTCTTCAGCGTTCGCTTCAGTCGAAGTCGGTGCACGACGTCCCTGGGTCGCCAGGTGGTTTTTCGCCGTGTTGACAGCAATACGATACAACCAGGTATAGAACGCCGACTCGCCGCGAAACTGCGGCAAGGCACGGTAGGCCTTGATAAAGGCCTCCTGCGTCACATCCTCGACCTCGGCGGCGTCGCGCACGAGCCGCGATACGAGGCGGATGATCTTGCGGTGATATTTCGCGACCAACAGCTCGAAGGCGGCTTTGTCGCCTTTCTGCACGCGCTCGACGAGCGCCTGGTCGATTTCTCGTTCACTCACCTGATATGGATCCGTATTTTCTCTGGCTGCCGGGCCCGAACGGGCCCAATTGCACCGTGGCAGCACTGACCACCACGGCTGGAAGTGTCTTTGACGCCGCACGCCCGGGCACACTCACCGGAGCGTGGGTCAGCGGGACGGGACGCCTGCGGGGCGTCCCGCGAACTTAGACTCGCTGGAAGACCAGCGTGCCGTTAGTCCCGCCAAATCCGAAAGAGTTCTTCAACGCGACATCAATTTTCATGTCACGGGCCGTATTTGCGCAGTAGTCGAGGTCGCAAGCCGGATCCTGATTGAAGATGTTGATCGTCGGCGGCGACTTCTGATGGTGAACGGCCAGCACGGTGAACACCGACTCCAGGCCGCCAGCACCGCCCAGCAAGTGGCCGGTCATCGACTTGGTCGAATTCATCACAACGTTCTTGGCCGCATCGCCCATCAGGCGCTTGACCGCGACCGTCTCGGCGATATCACCCAACGGCGTCGACGTACCGTGCGCATTCACATAGTTCACCGTGTCGGCGTTCAGGCCAGCGTCGCGCAGCGCGTTCGTCATGGCACGCAGTGCACCGTCGCCGTCTTCGCACGGGGCGGTCATGTGATACGCGTCGGCGCTCATGCCGAAGCCCGTGAGTTCGGCGTAGATCTTGGCACCGCGCGCCTTGGCGTGCTCGTACTCTTCGACCATCATCACGCCGGCGCCTTCGCCCAGCACGAAGCCGTCGCGATCCTTGTCCCACGGACGGCTGGCCGTCGCCGGGTCGTCGTTACGCGTGGAGAGTGCAGTCATTGCAGCGAAACCACCGATACCCAGCGGGGACACCGTCGATTCAGCGCCGCCGGCGAGTACTGCATCTGCGTCGCCATACTGAATCATGCGCGCAGCCTGACCGATACAGTGCAGACCGGTCGTGCAAGCCGTGACGATGGCAAGGTTCGGGCCCTTCAGGCCGTACTTGATCGACAGGTGCCCGGAGATCATGTTGATGATCGAGCCCGGCACGAAGAAAGGAGAGATCTTGCGCGGACCGCCCTTGATCAGGTCGTCGTGCGTATCCTCGATCATCGGCAGACCACCAATGCCGGAGCCAACCAGCACGCCCACGCGCTCTGCGTTCTCTGCGGTGATTTGCAGGCCGCTATCCTCAAACGCCTGAATGCCGGCTGCCAGCCCGAAATGGATAAACGTATCCATACGGCGAGCTTCCTTGGCCGACAGATATTTCTCTGTCTCGAAGTTTTTGACTTCGCCTGCGAAGCGAACTTTGAACTCGCTCGCATCGAACTTCGTGATGTTGGCGATGCCCGAACGGCCCGCGACCAGATTTTCCCAACCTTCGGCAACAGTGTTGCCGACCGGCGAGATCAGGCCCAGACCGGTAATGACGACGCGACGACGACTCACGATACTCCCCTTCTTCTGCTGGGTCATACAAAACAAAAGCCACAGAGGCGACAAGGTCCGACCCTGCGCTCCCTGCGGCTGACAGGCATGCCCGACGCCAGGAGCCGGTCGGCATCCCGGCCAATCAGGCTATCCGTACGAATTACGCCTTCTTCTGCGACGAGGCGAAATCGATAGCTTGTTGCACGGTGGTGATCTTTTCTGCTTCTTCGTCCGGGATCTCGATCTCGAACTCTTCTTCCAGGGCCATCACCAGCTCAACCGTATCGAGCGAGTCAGCGCCGAGATCGTTCACGAAGCTGGATTCGTTCTTAATGTCGGCTTCCGCGACGCCAAGTTGTTCGGCGACGATCTTCTTGACGCGTTGCTCAATGTTATCCATTCAAACCCTCCGGGGTAGTTAGTTCAGACAAGTGCGCGCATTTTAACAGGTTTGCCAAGCAAAGTTAGCATGCGCCAAATAATGTTCAATGTCGCGCAAAATCGTGTAATTTCACCACAATCTGCGCACATCTTCCTTAATTCATGAACATGCCACCGTTCACGTGAAGCGTAGTGCCGGTGATGTAACCGGCCTGCGGAGACGCGAGGAACGCCACCGCATTAGCGATATCTTCCGGTGCGCCCAGACGGCCCAGCGGAATGCGTGCCTTGAGCGCTTCGTGCTGTGCTTCGCCCAGTGCCTTGGTCATATCGGTGTCGATAAAACCAGGGGCCACGCAGTTGACCGTGATGTTTCGGCTGCCGATCTCGGCGGCCAGCGAACGCGACATGCCCGACACGCCCGCCTTCGCAGCAGCGTAGTTGGCTTGTCCCGGGTTGCCCGCGGAGCCGACGACCGACGTCACATTGATGATCCGGCCGCTACGTGCCTTCATCATCGGCTTAATGACAGCGCGCGACAGACGGAAGATCGCCTTGAGGTTCGTGTCGATCACATCGTCCCACTCGTCGTCCTTCATACGCATCGCGAGGTTATCGCGGGTAATGCCAGCGTTATTGACAAGGATGTCGAGCTTGCCGTGTTGCTTGAGGATGTCGTCCAGCGCTGCGGCCACGCCTTCGGCGTCAGTCACATTCAGGACAATGCCCTTGCCCGCGACACCGGCTTCCGCAAAATACGCATCGATGCCTTGCGCACCGGCTTCGCTGGTGGCGGTGCCCACGACCGTCGCCCCTTGGCGAGCCAGTTCGAGGGCGATGGCGCGACCGATGCCGCGCGAGGCGCCGGTCACCAGCGCCACGAGGTTTTCGAGTTGCTTGCTCATGAAAGAATTACCCTTGCCTATGGCTTACGAGAGTTGGGCGCGCACGTCGGCCAGCGAGGCCGGATCGGTGATCGCCAAACCCGCGAGATTGCCGTCGATGCGCTTGGTCAGGCCGGTCAGCACCTTGCCCGGACCGCACTCGACCACTTGCGTCACGCCTTGCGCAGCGAGCCACTTCACCGATTCGACCCAGCGCACCGGGGCGGCTGCCTGACGCACCAGCGCGTCCTTGATGCGAGCCACGTCGGTTTCGACGGCCACATCCACGTTATTGACGAGCGGGACCTGCGGCGCGTTAAACGTCACGCTCGTCAGATACTCGCGCAGACGATCCGACGCCGGCTTGAGCAGCGACGAATGGAACGGTGCGGACACCGGCAGCACGAGGGCGCGCTTGGCACCAGCGGCCTTCGCCAGTTCGCAGGCCTTTTCGACTCCCGCCTTGGCACCGGCGATCACGACCTGCGCCGGAGCGTTGAAGTTGACGGCCTCGACCACGCCCGCTGCCGACGCTTCGGCGCAGACGGTGCGAACGGCGTCGTCGTCCAGACCGAGAATTGCCGCCATACCGCCCTGACCGACCGGCACGGCTTCTTGCATGGCCTGCGCGCGGAAACGCACGAGCGGCACGGCGTCCTTGAACGCAATGACGCCAGCGGCGACCAGTGCCGTGTATTCACCCAGGCTGTGGCCCGCGACGAAAGCCGGCGTTGCGCCACCGTCAGCCAGCCACGCGCGGTACATCGCGTAGGCGGCGGTGAGCATCACCGGTTGCGTGTTGGTCGTGAGGTTGAGTTCTTCGGCGGGGCCAGCGGCGATCAGCTTGGCGATATCCTGCCCGAGGGCGTCCGAAGCTTCGGCAAGCGTTTCGCGCACGACAGCGTTGTCCGCGAATGCGTCGAGCATGCCCACCGATTGGGATCCTTGTCCCGGGAAAACGAAAGCGAATGTCATAGCGGCTGGTTTTACAGTCAAATTCAGAAACATGGCGGCGCATCTTAGCGCGCCGCAACGACGCGCAAGAGAGCGTTTCCTCGCGTTTCGCTTACACCGCGCGTCACAACGCGCGGCTGGCTCGCGAGGCGCTCCAGCGCCGTGACGTTACATGCGGAACAGCACCGCGCCCCACGTAAAGCCACCACCCACGCCTTCGATCATGACGTTCTGGCCGGCTTTGATACGACCGTCACGAACGGCGACGTCGAGTGCGAGCGGAATCGATGCCGCGGAAGTATTGCCATGCTGGTCGACGGTCACGACCATTTTCGCTTCGGCACCCAGCTTGCGGGCCGTGCTCGTCATGATGCGCAGATTGGCCTGATGCGGGATCAGCCAATCGATCGCCGACGCTTCCAGCCCAGCCTTCTCGAGGGCCTCGTGAGCCACCTTTTCGAGCACCTTGACGGCCAGCTTGAACACCGCCTGACCATCCATATAGAGGAACGCCTCACCCTGCACCGCGCCACCGCTCACATTGCCCGGCACGCAGAGGATGTTGGCATGACTGCCGTCCGCGTGCAGTGCGCTCGAAAGAATGCCCGGCTCGCTGGACGCTTGCAGCACGACCGCCCCCGCGCCGTCGCCAAACAGCACGCACGTCGTACGGTCGTTGAAATCGAGAATGCGCGAGAACGTTTCCGCACCGATCACCAGCACGTTGCGGTAAGCACCCGAGCGAATGAAGTTGTCGGCCGTCGCCATCGCATAGGCGAAGCCCGAGCAAACAGCCTGGATGTCGAACGCGGCGCAACCGTTGGTGATGCCGAGCTTGGTCTGCACGAGGCAAGCCGTACTCGGGAACACGAAATCGGGTGTGGACGTGGCCACCATGATCAGGTCGATCTGGTCGGCGCTCAGCCCTGCCATATCGAGCGCACGCTTGGCGGCTTCCACCGCCATATCGCTGCTCGTCTGGTCGGGCGCGGCGAAATGACGCGCCTGAATGCCGGTACGGGCGACGATCCACTCGTCGCTCGTCTCGATGCCTCGGGTGGCAAGCTCTTCTGCCAACTGCTGATTGGTCACGCGTCGTGCCGGCAGGTAGCTGCCGGTGCCGACGAAACGGGAATAAATCGCGGACTGGGTCATCTTATAGTCGGTTAGCGCACCGGGGCGGGACCGGCTTCAGAGCGCCGGAATGGCGCTCGCCGGCTTGTTGTCCTGGAACTGGGTCTGATTCTCTTGCATGGCGTGCGACAGACGGTCAAGCACACCGTTGCGAACTGCATCATAGCCGCGTTTGATGGCCCATTCAAACGAGTAGGCATCGGCGGAACCGTGGCTCTTGATGACGAGCGCACGCAACCCGAGCAACGCAGCACCGTTGTAACGGCGATGGTCGACGCGGTTCTTGAAGCGAGTGAGAATCGGCAGTGCGATGACGGCAATCACCTTCGTCCACCACGTACGGGTGAACTCTTCGCGGATCATGTCGCCGAGCATCTGTGCCAGGCCTTCGGAGGTTTTGAGCGCAACGTTGCCGACGAAACCATCGCAGACGACGATATCCGTCGTGCCGCGATAAATGTCGTTGCCTTCCACGTTGCCGTAGAAATTCAGCGTGGAGCCGCGCAGCAGCTCGCCCGCCTGCTTGATGACGTCGTTGCCTTTGATGACTTCTTCGCCAATGTTGAGCAGACCGATCGACGGACGTTCCTTCCCGTCGACCGCCGCGACGAGCGCGTGGCCCATCTCGGCGAATTGCAGCAGGTGAGTCGGTTCGCAGTCGACGTTGGCGCCCAGATCGAGCATCGTCGTGTAGCCGCCCTTCTCGTTCGGCAGCACCGTGGCAATCGCCGGGCGCTCGATACCGGGCAGCGTCTTGAGGACGTAACGCGAGACGGCCATCAGCGCACCGGTATTCCCGGCGGACACGCAGGCCTGCGCGCGCGCTTCCTTGACCAGATTGAGCGCCACGCGCATCGAAGAGTCTTTCTTCTTGCGCAGCGCGGTCTCGACCGAGTCGTCCATGGCGACGACTTCACTCGCATTGACGACGGACAGGCGCGGGTGATCCGTCACACGCAGCTTCGCGAGCTGCGCGTTGATGATCTCCTGCTGCCCGACCAGCACAAGTTCGACATCGTCGGTGGATTGCACGAAGCGAACCGCAGCCGGCACCGTCACCGATGGGCCGTGGTCTCCGCCCATACAATCGATCGTCAGGGTGACTGTCATGTCGACGTGATTGGCTTGCGGTACAGGTAACAAAAAAAGCGGCAGGATGAGTGCCGCTTTTGCCACATCGGACGATCAAATAGCGCCATGATGGGCGCGTATCGCCTTGAGGGCCGAATTAGTCGTTCTTGGTCTTGATGACCTTGCGACCACGGTAGAAACCGTTCGGCGAGATGTGGTGACGCAGGTGCGTCTCACCCGACGTCGGTTCGACGGCGGTCGACGGTGCGGTCAGGAAATCGTGCGAACGGTGCATGCCGCGCTTCGACGGCGACTTCTTGTTCTGTTGAACGGCCATGATAACTCCTCAAAATATCGCGAAATTTTAACACAGTTCGAGCGCCGCCCTACGGTGTCGGCCTGTCGGCCCGACCTGTGCGACTAACGCAAACATGTTCTTTGGTGAGCCGGAAATCCGGCCGCACATTACTTTCCGTCCTTGTCCGGCGAGCGCTTGAGCGCTGCCAGCGCCGCGAACGGAGACGGCTTATCCTCTTCTTCGGGCTCCGGAGCCGGCTCTGCCAACCCGTCGCTTCCGGTGGCCAGACTATCGTGAACACTCGGACAAACCTCATGTTTCGGGACGATAGGCAAAGCCAACAGCAATTCTTCTTCGATCAGCTCGCGCAAATCGAAATGTTTGGAGCCAACCAGCGCTTCGAGTTCGTCTTCATCGAGAGGACGCGCTTCCGCAGCAGCTTCGTCAGGCACGATCTCGAACGTCGTTTCCGAGTCGAGCGACTCCTGGTAAGGCGTAAGGCAACGCTGGCATTCGAGCCACATCGGGCCTTCAACCGTCAGCATCAGAAACTGCTTGACGGTGGGCTTGCCATCGGCACGCAGCACGGGCTTCTCCGCCCCTTCCGCACGCCAGTGAAACACCCCCTGAGCATGCCCCGATGCCGAGACTTCGGCTGGCACTTCGGTTACCATGCGCGGCAATGCCGCAAGCTGCACGTCACCTTCCGCCACCCGGCCGGTACGCGCGAATTCGAACAGATCGACGATATATTCGTTCATCACGCTCATCCTTGCCTTGGCGCATCTGACCGCATTTCATGTCCCCTGCACCCGCAGCGCCCTGATTCGACGCCACTTTCAGGCGTTTGAACCGGTACCGCGCAGGCTGGCGAGACCGAGCGCCAGATTGCAAAAGCCGTGAATTCTAAATAGTTTTTCGTTTCTCGTCAAACACTTAAACCCGATGACCGCACAGCCCCTGCCATCGCTGATCCTCGCCTCCGGATCACGCTATCGCCGCGAACTGCTCGAGCGCCTGCGCTTGCCATTCTCGGTCGACGTCCCGGACATCGACGAGACACCTGCCGCTGGCGAAACGCCGCACGACACCTCCCTGCGACTGGCCCGCAAGAAGGCGCAGGCCGTCGCTGCCCGTCACCCCGACGCTGTCATTATCGGTTCCGATCAGGTCGCGACCTTCGAAGGCCGTCAGATCGGCAAACCCGGCAATTTCGAGAACGCCATGACGCAACTGCGCGACATGCGCGGCAAGGTGGTCGAGTTCCACTCCGCCCTGTGCGTCTACGACGCCCGCAACGGCGAGAGCCAAGCCAAAGACGTGGTAACGCGGGTGAAGTTCCGCGATTTGCCCGATAACGTGCTGGCCGCCTACCTTCACGCAGAAACGCCTTATGACTGCGCAGGCAGCGCCAAATCCGAAGGGCTCGGCATCATGCTGCTCGAAACCATCGAAAACGACGACCCGACGGCACTCATCGGTCTCCCGCTGATTGCGCTCACGACCATGCTGATGCATGCCGGTGTCGCCCTGCCCGGGCCCGGCGTGGCACAACAAGGGAGCGCAGCATGAGCGGCACGCTGTATCTGATTCCCAACACGCTCGGCACGAGTACCCGAGGCGGGCTGCCGTCCGTGTTGCCCGAAGAGGTCCGCACGGTGACCGCCGGACTGAAATACTTCGTCGGCGAACAGGCCAAGAGCACGCGCGCCTTTCTGAAGCTGGTGGGCGTCAGCACGCCGATTCAGGAAATCGACATCCGCGAGCTCAACGTCAATACGCCTGATGCGGCCATCGATGCCCTGCTCGCGCCAATTCTGGCAGGCACAGATGGCGGCCTCGTGTCGGAAGCCGGTTGCCCGGCGGTCGCCGATCCGGGGGCGCTGCTGGTGCGTCGCGCCCATGAAAAAGGCGTGCGGGTGGTCCCCTTCGTCGGCCCCAGCTCGATTCTTCTCGCCCTGATGGCCAGCGGACTTAACGGCCAAAGCTTCGCCTTTCACGGCTATTTACCGACGGATGCGGGCGAGCGCACCAAGCGTCTGCGCGAACTCGAACAACGTTCGCGCAAGGAAAAACAGACGCAGATCTTCATCGAGACGCCCTACCGGAACAAAGCGATGCTCGACGCCCTGCTGCAAAGCTGCGACGCCTCCACATTGCTTTGCGTGGCCGTCGATGTCACGCAGGATGCGGAGCAAATCGTGACGCACCGAGTCAAGGGATGGCCGCACGCCAGCGTCGATCTGCATAAACGGCCTGCGATTTTCCTGTTTTTGGCGCAATAACGGGACGCAAATAAGAAAACCCCGCGGAAGTCTGGCTTCCGTGGGGTTTTTTCGCTCTTACCGTCGCGCAGTCTATCGATGGACGGCGCGGCGCAGTGATTACTTCATCGTCACTGCGGTGCCCATGAGCATCGTCTTCATTGCCGCCGCGCCCACTGCCGCACCAAAGCGCCGCGCCATGCGTTCGGGCAGGTTTTCCTTGACGGTGTAGTCGACCAGATCGGGGGCCTTCACAACGTCACGTGCCACAGAGTCGACCGTACCGAGACCGTCGGCCAACCCCAGCTCGACGGAGCGCTGCCCAGTCCAGAACAGGCCGCTGAACAGATCCGGATCATCCTTCAGACGGTCGCCACGGCCCTTTTTGACGGCTGTGATGAACTGCTGGTGAACCTGTTCGAGCATGTCCAGCGCGTACGTCTTCTGCTGATCGGTCTGCGGCGAGAACGGGTCGAGGAAGCCCTTGTTGCGGCCCGCCGTCAGCAGACGGCGCTCCACGCCCAGCTTATCCATCAAACCGGTGAAGCCGAAGCCGTCCATCAACACGCCGATGGAACCGACGATGCTCGCCTTGTCGACGTAAATCTTGTCGGCGGCGGCTGCCACGTAATAGCCGCCGGAGGCGCACATCTCCTCGACCACGACATAAATCGGCTTCTTCGGGTATTTCGCACGCAAACGGGCGATGTCGTCGTAGATCATGCCCGCTTGTACCGGACTGCCGCCCGGGCTGTTGATGCGCAGGATCACACCAGCAGCCGACTTGTCTTCGAACGCCGACTCCAGCGCCGCGTTGATCTTCTGCGCGCTCGCCTGACCGTCCGCCGAAATTTCGCCGTTCAGCGTGACAAGCGCAGTGTGCTTGCCCGTGGTCGATCCGACAGATGTCGTACTGCCGCCGTCGAAATCGAAGATCGACCACACAGCAAAGGCGATGATCGCCAGGATCAGCAGACGGAAGAAGATCTTCCAGCGTCGCGCAGCACGTTGCTCGCGAATGCCAGCCATCAAGACCTTTTCCAGCATTTCGCGCTCCCACGGCTTGACCTCATGGGGATCGCGACCCGCACCGGACGCCTGTGGCGAACGCCCACCGGGCGGCGTGAAACCGGGTTCGGAGCGCGGCGAATCGGGCGGCAAGGAGTCGGCCATACGTTATCCAGAGACTTGGGTGAAAGACGAGACAGGCAAGACAGAAATTGGACCGCTCAGCAACGTTTGAAGCAACTTAGCACCAGATGCGGATGTTTTGTCAGGACGTTGACGTTTCAGGTGCGGCGATACCGGCTTCTGGCCACCAGACGACCGTCGTCGACGCGCCCGATTCACCCGATGCGGCTGGCTGCTCCTCGACGCGCACCGGCTGCAAAGCCCCGCCACGGCACGGCCCGCCAACGCAAAGCCCGGTATCGGGCTCGTACGTCGCACCATGCGTTGCGCACATCAAGTATAAGCCGCCCGTCTCGAAGAACTGCCCCTCGGACCAGTCCAGCTCCATCGGCACGTGGGCGCACTGATTAAGATAGCCGTAGACGCGACCATCGTAACGAATCACGAAAGCTGGCGTCGGCCGTCCACCGACGAGCACCTCGAAGCGAACCCCGAGTCCGCCGTCTTCGAGCGCATTGCCCGGACAGATCGGCAGCGGCATCACGGGAAGTGCGGTGTCGCTCACACGCGCTCCAGCAACCAGTCGCGCAACTCGGCTACGCTGCTCGCGCAGTACGCGGGTTCGAGCGCGACCAGTTGATCGCGCGGGTGCGCGCCGCCGTAGGCCACGCCCACGCCCGCCGCGCCAGCGCTGCGCGCCATCTGCAAATCGTGCGTGGTGTCGCCGATCATGACGGTACGGCGCAGATCCTGACCGAGTTCACGCGTCAGCTCTTGCAACATGGCCGGGTGCGGCTTCGAGAATGTCTCATCGGCGCAACGGGTCGCATCGAACATCCGCATCAGACCGGCGGATTCGAGCGCCCGGTTCAGTCCGACCCGTGATTTTCCCGTCGCCACGGCGAGGAATCGTCCACGCGAGCGCAATTCGTCGAGCAGTTCGCGAACGCCCGGGAACAGCACCGTCTCCTTATCACCTATCAGATAGTGAAAACGATAGCGTTCCGACAAGCGTGGATAGTGCGAAGGATCGAGCGAGGGGACGGCCATTTGCAGCGCGTCGCGCAACCCGAGGCCAATGACGTGGCTCGCCAGCTCGTCCGTCGGTACCGGCAGACCGAGATCCCGGCACGCCGCCTGGATGCAGCGGGTAATCGTGGGCGTCGAGTCCATCAACGTCCCGTCCCAGTCGAACACGACCAGGTCAAATTCAGGGCTTGGCATCAGCGGTGGTGGTTCGAAGTTGATTCAGGAATTGCTCACATTCTGGCGGCAACGCCGCTTCCAACGCAATCGGCGTGTCCAGCACGGGGTGCGTGAACTTCAGCCGGTACGCGTGTAGGAACATCCGCTTGATACCGGGACGAACGCCGGGCCGCGCCAGATTCTTGTTCAGCGTGAAGTCGCCATATTTGTCGTCGCCGACGATGGGCGTACCGCAATGCGCCAGATGAACCCGGATCTGATGGGTGCGCCCCGTTTTCAGTTCCGCTTCGAGCAACGTATAAGGCGGAAACGATTCCACCATGCGAAATACGGTGTGCGATGCCTGCCCGTCTTCCTGCACCCGCACCCGGCGTTCGCCCTCGGCGGTGACATATTTATATAGCGGTGCCTTGACCGCACGTTTGGGGTCGCGCCATTCGCCCGTGACGCAGGCGAGATAGCGTTTGTCCATCCGGTTGTGACGGATCTGCTCGTGCATGCCGACCAGTGCCGCGCGCTTTTTCGCGAGCAACAGAATGCCGGACGTCTCACGATCCAGTCGGTGCACCAGCTCCAGGAACTTCAGATGCGGCAGCGCCTGGCGCAATTGCTCGATCACCCCGAACGACACCCCGCTGCCACCATGCACGGCCACACCGGCCGGCTTATCGATGGCCATAAGGTAGTCGTCTTCGAACAGGACTGGGAAGGTCGCGGCCGGGACATGGGCCTTGGCCTCGGGATCAGGCGCGGCCATCCGGACCGGCGGAATGCGGACGATATCGCCGATGACAAGTCGATAGGCTGCGTCTACTCGCCCTTTATTTACGCGGACTTCCCCGCTACGCAGAATGCGATAGACGTGGCTTTTCGGTACCCCTTTGCACTCACGCAACAGGAAATTATCGATACGCTGACCGGCCGAACCATCGTCAACCTCGACGAGACGGACCTGCGGTGCGGACGCCGGCGCAACCATTTTCTGCCGACTTTTGCCTAACTCATTCATTATGAATATAATTTGTCCGACAGAGATGGCGGTAGCGGGAATCATGCCAAATCCCCACCTCTGTCGGTGCATACCCCAAAACGGTATTTTACTTGCACCCCGGGCAGGCTGCTCGTCCGGTGACCCTGGAGCAGCGAGCGCACGCACGTCACGCAGCGACGGCAGGAAGTGGGCCCATAGGCCGCTTCGGTCGAGCGCGTGTGACGCGGATAGAGTTGGTGGTTATAGAATTTTTTGGCGATCAGCCCGGATTGCATTGTCCGAGCTGATCGCTTTGTGAATATCGTTCGCGCAAAAAGTCGAAGTGAGGCGCCGTCACAAGAAGAATAAGTGTCGGCAGGCGCCCCGAGAAAACGCTGATGAAGTTTCTCGTCCAGTTTCTATTGGTATGGACTGCAAGCCCGAAGTGATCCGCGCCGAGCCGGTGTTTTCCGGTGGCCCGGCGGATCCGGGTGAGCGCGAAAACGTATTCCTGGCGCCATAGCGTCCGTCGGCCTCATCGCCCGGACCCCCCGGCAATTCTTCCACTCCCGGCTCGAACCTCGCGTGTTTGATAACTCGAGTGATACGTGCCCGACGCACTGCGCATTGGCAACTGCGGCGGGTGGGAGTCGTTTTCATGAAACGCATGTTGTTTAACGCCACGCAGCAGGAAGAACTGCGCGTGGCAATCGTCGATGGGCAAAAACTCATCGACATCGATATCGAGACGGCCGGACGCGAACAGCGTAAAGGCAATATCTACAAGGGTGTCATCACCCGTATCGAACCCTCTCTCGAAGCCTGCTTCGTCAACTACGGCGAAGGCCGCCACGGCTTCCTGCCGTTCAAGGAAGTCGCCCGCGCGTACTTCCGCGAAGGTGCCGATGTGCGCAATGCGCGCATTCAGGACGCCCTCTCCGAAGGCCAGGAACTCATCGTTCAGGTTGAAAAGGAAGAGCGCGGCAACAAGGGCGCAGCCCTCACGACGTTCATTTCCCTGGCTGGCCGCTATCTGGTGCTGATGCCGAACAACCCGCGTGGCGGTGGTGTTTCGCGTCGTATCGAAGGCGAAGACCGTCAGGAACTGCGCGAGACGATGGGCCAGCTCGAACTGCCGGAAGGCATGAGCATCATCGCCCGCACCGCAGGCATCGGCCGCTCGGCCGAAGAACTGCAGTGGGACCTGAACTACCTGCTGCAACTCTGGCACGCTGTCGAAGGCGCTGCTGCAAACATCGAATTGCCGCGCGATTCGGCCCTGATCTATCTCGAATCGAGCCTGGTCATCCGCGCCATCCGCGACTACTTCCAGCCGGATATCGGTGAAATCCTCATCGATACGGAAGAAATCTCCGAACAAGCACGCAACTTCATGCAGGTGGTCATGCCCGATCACCTCAACCGCGTGAAGCAGTACCGCGACGACGTGCCGCTGTTCTCCCGTTTCCAGATCGAACACCAGATCGAGACGGCTTACTCGCGTCAGGTGCCGCTGCCCTCGGGCGGCGCGATCGTGATCGATCACACCGAAGCACTCGTCTCCATCGACGTGAACTCGGCACGCGCTACCAAGGGCGCCGACATCGAAGAAACCGCCCTGCGCACCAACCTGGAAGCCGCCGACGAAGTCGCGCGCCAGTTGCGTCTGCGCGACCTCGGCGGTCTGATCGTGATCGACTTCATCGACATGGAGTCGGCCAAGAGCCAGCGTGAAGTCGAACAACGTGTGAAGGATGCGCTCAAGCACGACCGTGCCCGCGTCCAGATGGGCAAGATCTCGCGTTTCGGCCTGATGGAGCTGTCGCGTCAGCGTCTGCGTCCGTCGCTGTCGGAAGGCACGCACGTGACCTGTCCGCGTTGCAACGGCACCGGCCACATCCGCGATGCCGAATCGTCGGCACTGCAAGTCCTGCGCATCATCCAGGAAGAGGCAATGAAGGAGCACACGGCAGCGATCCACTGCCAGGTGCCGGTCGAAGTCTCGGCGTTCCTGCTCAACGAAAAGCGTCAGGAAATCAACAAGATCGAAGCGCGCTTCAAGGTTGGCGTGCTGCTGATCCCGAACAAGCACCTCGAAACGCCGCATTACAAGCTGGAGCGCCTGCGCTTCGACGATCCGCGTCTGGATGCCCCGAAGGCCAGCTACGCGCTCGCCGAAGAGGCCGCACGCTCGCTGGAAGAAGATCCGGCTGGCTACAGCAAGAAGAAGGAAGATGCGCGTCCGCGTCAGGAAGCTGCGGTCAAGGGCATCACGCCCGAACAACCGGCACCGGCCGCTCAGCCGCGTCCGGAACCTGTCGCCGCTACTGCGCCTGCCGCAGTCGCACCGGCCACCGGCGGTTTCTTCGGTTTCATTAAGCGCCTGTTCGGTATGGGTGCCGCCGCACCCGCACCGGTGAAGGCAGAAGAGCCGGCCAAGCCGACGGCACGCCCGCCGCGTGAGCGCCATGACCGTCCGCATCAGCAAAACCGCAATCGCCGTGGTAATGCTCGCGACGAGAACAAGTCGGGCAAGGACAACGCCGGCCAGCCGGCGCGCGAAGGTCGCGAGGGCCGTGACGGTCGTGGTGCACGTCCGGAACGCGCAGAACGTGCGGACCGTGGTGAGCGCAACGAACGTAACGACCGTAACGACCGTAACGAACGTAACGAACGTAACGAACGTGGCGATCGCAATGAACGCAACGAGCGTGGCGACCGCAATGAGCGCCAGGAACGTCAGGAAGGCCGCGACAAGCGCGAGCGCGACGACGCCCAGCGTCAACCGGCGCAAGACGTGCGTGCCGAGGAAGGTCGTGAACCGCGGGAAGGCCGCGAACGCGGCAGCCGCCGTGAACGTGGCGAGCGTCGTGACCGTCGTCAGGCTGAAGGGGCCGAAGGCCAGCAAGCCGTCACGCAACGCGCCGTCCCGACTGCACCGCTGAACGCAGAGCAGGAAGAACTGGATCAGGATCGTCTGACGGCTCAGGTCGAAGGCGCGCCGCAAACCGGCGAAGAAGGCGAACAAGGCGGCGAAGAGCGTCGCCGCAGCCGTCGTCGCGGTCGTCGCGGTGGTCGTCGTGAGCGCGAAGCCGGTGACTCGCAACTGAACGCCGATGGCGAACAAATCGAAGGCGATGCCCTGGAAGCGGTCGAAGGCACGCGTGCCCCGATGCTGACGGACGAATCCGCCGAAATCGCTGTGACCGACGCACTGGTCCGTGCGACGACCCCGGCCATTCCGGCACCGGCAGCCGCCGCACCGGTGGTTCACGCAGAACCGACGCTGGTACGTGCCGCGCCGGTCGAAGCCCCGGCACCTGTTGCCACGGTGACGGAAGCCGCTCCGGCCGCAACGCCGGAAGTGCCGTCGCAGTCGGTTTCCGAGCCGATTTCGGAACCTGTCACGCAGGCTCCGGCATTCGCGCCGGTCGCACCGGTCAACGTCGCACCGCTGCCGGCCGCTGAAGTCGCTGCCGCACCGGTCGTGCCGCCGGTCAGCGCCCCGCTGCCGGTCGCCACGCCTGCCCCGGCTCAGCCGACGGTTCCGGCCGAAGCCCTGACGGAGATTGCCGCTACGGCAGCCGCGTCGAGCGCTCCGGCAGAAGCCGCACCGGCACCGGTCGCCGAATCGGCTCAACTGACGACGCAATCGACGCCCCCGGCGCCGGTCCAGATGGTCGAAACCGCCAAGCCGGTGGAAGTCGCACCGGCCCCGGTCGCTCCGGCAGCCCCTGCGGCACCGGTGGTGATGGAAGCCGCCGCTGCGGTGACGGAAGTCGTGACGCAGAAGGCTACCCCGGCAGCGGTTGCCCCGACGCTGGAGCGCGGCGCACTGGAATCGACGCTGGAAAGCGTGGGTCTGGTCTGGGTCCACACGGACGCCGACAAGCACCGTGCCGCCAAGGAAGCCGCTGCGCAGGTTGCACCGGCACCGCACGTGCCGCGTGAACGCCGCCCGTCCACGCCGCTCAACAGCGGTCCGATGGAGCAGGTGGAAACGACGCGCTCGTGATCGGGCAGTGCAGGACGTCGATCTCATGTAACGTCCGGGCGGCGGCACCTCGCGGTGCACTGTCCGCCCGACCGACCTGAAATCTGCGTGATGCCAGAAAAAGGAGGCTTCGGCCTCCTTTTTTTATGGTTGCGCCCTTGGGACGCTCTCGCCCTTTGCAACCCCGCGTTGTCCCGACTTGTGCCCGTTTCGCCGTGCCCGTATCTTCTGCCTTAGTACGGGTTTGACGTCTCACAACGAAGGCCTCGGTACCGATATCCGATGCCCCGATCGCTAAGATCGGCTGAATTGGGCCGACTTCGGCGGCCATCAGGCCAATTCGTTAGAATGGAGACGCAAGCTAAGGCCCCACCATGACTGAAACGATCATCCGACTCACCGATCTGCGTAGCGACGCGCGTTATGCGACGCATGCGCCGCAGATTCCCGCACAAGTGCGCGCTGCCACCGGCCATCTCGAAGATGCGCTGGCACGGCCGCTGCACGACCTGCGGATTTCGGTGACGGACCGTTGCAACTTCCGCTGCGTCTACTGCATGCCGAAGGACGTGTTCGACAAGGACTACGCCTTCCTGCCGCAATCCTCCCTGCTGTCTTTCGAAGAGATCGAGCGCGCTGCGCGCCTGTTCGTCGAACATGGCGTGGAGAAGCTGCGTCTGACGGGCGGCGAGCCGCTGCTGCGCAAGCACATCGAGCGTCTGATCGAGATGCTGGCACGCCTGCGCACGCCGTCGGGCAAACCACTCGACATCACGCTCACGACCAATGGGTCGTTGCTGGCGCGTCGTGCGCAATCGCTCAAGGACGCCGGACTGACCCGTGTCACGGTCAGTCTCGACAGCCTCGACGACACGATTTTCCGGCAGATGAACGACGTCGACTTTCCGGTCGCCAAGGTGCTCGAAGGCATCGCGGAGGCGCAGCACGTCGGCCTTGGCCCGGTCAAAGTCAACATGGTCGTCAAACGGGGCACCAACGACTCCGATATCGTGCCGATGGCGCGACACTTCCACGGCAGCGGTGTCGTGCTGCGCTTCATCGAATACATGGACGTCGGCACGTCGAACGGCTGGCGCATGGATGAAGTCATGCCGTCCGCCGACGTCATCGCCCGGCTCAACGACGCCCTGCCGGTCGAACCGCTCGAAGCCAACTATGCGGGCGAGACTGCGCAGCGCTGGCAATATCGCGACGGTGGCGGGGAAGTCGGTGTCATTTCCTCGGTCACCCGCGCATTTTGCGGCACTTGTTCCCGTGCCCGCCTGTCTACGGAAGGCAAGTTGTACCTGTGTCTGTTCGCCAGCTCGGGTTATGACTTGCGTACGCTGCTGCGTAACGGCGCAAGCGACGCGCAGATTTCGACCGTCATCGGCGACATCTGGCACAAGCGCATCGACCGCTACTCAGCCTTGCGCACGGCGGCCACCGGCCTGCCTGAAGACGCACCACCGAAAGTGGAGATGTCCTACATCGGCGGATAAGTGCTCGGGCTCGCATGCCTGACCGCTCCAGCGCCGTGCGGTTCGTCTCGCCGCTTTCGATTTACCGAATTCCTTCTCGACTCATGATTTCTGTTGCCCCGGACGCTAGTTGCGCCCGAGACTCCTCGCCTGCTCTTCCCCGTGTGGCTCGACGTGACGCCCTGCACACAGGCCGCACACGCATGCCCTTCCCGTCGCGCCTCATCGCCATCGGCCTGAGTGCCCTGGCGATGCTCGTCACCGCCCTCACACCGGCGCTCGCCCGTGCCGATTGCGACCCGTCCGATCGCAACATTGCCAACCACGTCATGACCTACACCGGTCAACTCGGCGAACGCAATCCGCTGCGATTGGTGCTTCGTTCGACCTCCGGCGGCAAGCTCGACGGCCGGTACGCCAATGCGTCCTCGCAAGGCGACACGGCACTCACGGGCAAGCTGGAGAACAAGTCGCACCTGCATCTGACCGAATTCGACGCTGGCGGCATGCCGCGCGCCACCTTTGAAGGCGAATTCGCCGCAGCGGACGACGTCAATCGTCAACGCGGCGCATCGTCTTCGTGCGAAGTGATTTCCGGCCAGTGGAAAGACCTGCGCAGCGGCCGCACGGTGCCGTTCGATCTGTCGCTGGCCAGTATCCAGAGCGGAAAGATCGACCATTTGTACGGCGTGGCGGGCGTGAACGACGACGAGACCATCAATCGCGCGGCGACGCAGTTCCGCAAGGGCGTGCTCGACGACCGACGCGATGTCGTCGCACAATCGATCCGTTACCCGTTGCATGTGTCGTTGCGTGGCAAAACGATCATTCTTCGGAACCCGAAGTCATTGCTTGCGCGCTATAACGAGATCTTCACCGATGGTTACGTACGGACCATCGGCGCAGCCGTGCCTCGCCTGATGTTCGCTCGCGATCAAGGGGTGATGCTCGGCGACGGCGCCGTCTGGTTCGATGCCGCCGGACGTGTCATCGCCCTGAACCGCTCCTGACCCAGTCATCCGCCCTCCATCCATGACGACCCCGCCCTTCCGCCGCAGCGACATCACAGGATTGATCCTCGCGGGCGGGCGCGGTCAGCGCATGGGCGGACGTGACAAGGGCCTCCAGCCCTTCGCCGGACGACCGCTGGTCGAACATGCGATAGCCCGTCTGCATCCGCAGGTTGGCGCGTTGCTGATCAGTGCCAATCGGAATCGCGATGCCTATGCGGCCGCCCTCGCCGATCTCGGTACAGACGGCGCGGACGGTGTAATAAGCGACGAAACGCAGGATTTCGCCGGACCGCTCGCGGGCATGTTGGCCGGACTGCGCGCGGCATGTACGGACTATGTCCTCACCGTGCCGTGCGACTCCCCTTACCTTCCCGACGATCTGGGCGAACGGCTTTGCGCCGCATTGAACGCGCTCCCCCAATCCGATCCCGATGCGCCCGCCAGCCCCCGCCCGTTGGCTGCCTATGCCGCAACGGCGCAGGGGCCGCATCCGGTGTTCGCGCTTCTGCACCGCTCACTGGCCGACGATCTGGCGGCGACGCTGGCGGCCGGAGAACACCGTGTGCGAGCGTGGCTCGCACGCCACAAGGCCGTACAAGTTCACTTCGGTGACGAGCGTCCGTTTTACAATGTCAACACGCTGGACGACCTCCTTACCGATTCGCCGCGCGCGCCCTGAAGTGCCGGGTGCCGACGCAGCCCGATCCGTCGCCACCGCTTTTACGGGATTCATGCCGGGTACGTGCCGGATGACGACGCCATACCGATGACAACACTTGACGAAGCCCTGGCCGGCTTGCCGGACTACGACCCTAACCACATGACGGTCGAAGTGGCGCGCGCCATCATTGCGCGCACCGCGAGTCCCGTATCCGCCATCGAGCAGATCGCCGTACGCAGCGCACTGGGCCGCGTGCTCGGTCGCGACGTCGTATCGCCGCTCGATGTCCCCGCTTTCGAAAACGCCGCGATGGACGGCTATGCGTTTGCAGGCACCGCGCTGGCCGCTGGTGGCGAAGTTCGTCTGCGTGTCGCAGGCCGCTCGTTTGCAGGCCATCCCTTCGATGGTGTAACTGCCGCAGGCGAATGCGTGCGCATCATGACCGGCGCGCTTCTGCCCGCCGGTTGCGACACCGTCATCCCTCAGGAACAGGTGCAACGCGAAGGCGACACCGAAATCGTCACCTTCGATGCGGCGGCTGTCACGCCCGGGCGTCACGTGCGTCATGTCGGGGAAGATCTGGCCGCAGGCCACACCGCCCTGCATGCAGGCAAGCGACTGCGACCGGCAGCGCTCGGCTTGCTGGCGTCGCTGGGCATTGCTGAAGTCCCCGTGCGCCGACGCATTCGCGTCGCCTTCTTCTCGACCGGCGACGAACTGCGCTCGGTGGGCGAACCGCTCGCCCCGGGCAATCTGTACGACAGCAATCGCTATACGCTCTTCGGCATGCTGCAACGATTGGGCGTCGAAGTGCTGGATCTGGGCGTCGTACGCGACGATCCTCAGGCCATCGAAGACACCCTGCGCACGGCATGCCGCGAGGCCGACGCCGTCATTACCTCGGGCGGCGTATCCGTTGGCGAAGCCGATTTCACGCGCGAAATGATGACGCGTCTGGGCAACGTCGTGTTCTGGAAGATGGCGATGCGCCCGGGTCGTCCGTTTGCCTTCGGTGAGCTGGAAAGCGAGGGCAAGCGCGCCCTGCTGTTCGGCTTGCCGGGTAACCCGGCTGCCGTGATGGCGTCGTTCTATCATCTTGTGCGAGACGGCCTGTTCGTCCTCATGGGCGCCGAACCACAAGTCACGCCGTGCCTGCCCGTACCGACGGCCACCGCCATCGCCAAACGCCCGGGGCGCACCGAGTTTCTGCGCGGCATTCTCGCTGCGGATGATCAAGGCCGCTGGCAAGTCACCGTCGCGGACGCACAAAGCGCGGGCATTCTGCGCACGATGAGCGAAGCCAATTGCTTCGTGACGCTGGGCACCGAACGTGGCGACGTCGCCGCTGGGGAACTGGTCGACGTCATCGCATTCGACGGTCTGGTGTAACAACAAACCCGATACTCACTCCAGCACTAGCGCATCCGAATTCCACCCAAAAAGCGAAGCAACGCATTAACGAAATATCGCTGGCGTCGGCGCTTCGACGATGCCAGCACCACACAAACCGAAAGCACACGGCAATGACAACAAAAAAGCAGATCACGTACATCAGTCCCGGCCAGACGGCCAAAGCGCTGGTGCTGGTCTACCTCACCTTCAGCATTCCGCTGGTTCTGCTCGCCTTCCTGGCGGCGTTTATCCGCTACGGCGAACTGCCGGGCCTCGCGATCATCTCCGCGCTGGTGCTCAACGCCATCGTGGGCTTCGTGCTGCTCTGGATTGCTTGCCACCTGTATAACTGGGTGGCGGTGAAGTTCGGCGGCATCGAGATCGCGCTGAGCGACGCCCCTGAAGAAGAGTACTAAGCGATGTCCCTGACCCTGCGCGCTGCGACTGTCGACGACGTCGGCGCTATCCACGGCCTGATGCGAGAACTGGCTGTCTTCGAAAAGTTGCTGGATATCTTCGAGGCAACGCCTGAGAGCGTGCACGAGGCGCTGTTCGGCGCGACGCCCGCCGCCGAATGCCTGATGGCCGAGTGGGATGGCGTGCCGGTCGGCTACGCCATCTACTTCCACAACTTCTCGACGTTCCTCGCCCGCCGGGGTCTGTATCTGGAAGACGTCTACGTGCAGCCGACGATGCGCGGCCGTGGTGTGGGGCAAGCGGTGTTGCGTCAGCTCGCGCGCATCGCTATCGAGCGCAATTGCGGACGCTTCGAATGGACGGTGCTCGACTGGAATCAACCGGCCATCGACTTCTACGAGGCGCAGGGCGCAACGGTCCTGCCCGACTGGCGCGTGGTCCGCATGACGGGCGACGCCCTCACGCAATTTGCCGATGGCGGGAAAGCGTCCAGGACCTGAAGCGTGTTGAAGCGTCCTGAATAAAAAAGCGCCCTGAACATTCAGGGCGCTTTGCATTTGGCGAAGCGGTCGTGCGGACCGACGCTCACTCCTCTTCGTCCTGCTCCATCTCGACGCCCAGGAGTTCGACAGCCTGCTCGCCGGGCAATGCTTCGACCGCCTTGAGCTGACGCGCCATCGCCCGGGTACGGACTTCCGCCTTGTCGATGGAGCGTGTCACCGTCTCCAACTGCGACTTCGTCCGGGCAAGCACATCGCCGAACTTGGTGAACTCCGTCTTCACCGCACCCAGCACCTGCCAGACCTCGCTGGAACGTCGTTCGATGGCCAACGTACGGAATCCCATCTGAAGACTGTTGAGCAACGCCGTCAGCGTCGTCGGTCCCGCCACCGTCACGCGATATTCGCGTTGCAGCAGATCCGACAATCCCGGACGTCGCAGCACTTCGGCATACAGCCCTTCCGTCGGCAGGAACAGCAGGGCGAAATCGGTGGTGTGCGGCGGTGCCAGATACTTGTCTGCAATCGTCTTCGCTTCCAGACGAATACGCGTTTCCAGCGCCTTCGAAGCCTCTTCGACTGCTGCCGGGTCGGCACGCTCCTGCGCATCGAGCAAGCGCTCGTAATCCTCACGCGGGAACTTGGCATCGATCGGCAGCCAGACCGGCTTGTTGCTGTCGCCGCTCTGCCCCGGCAAGGCAATCGCAAATTCAACGCGCTCGGTGCTACCCGGACGCGTCGCCACGTTCTTCGCATACTGCTCAGGCGTGAGCAATTGTTCGAGCAGCGCCTGCAACTGCACTTCGCCCCAGATGCCGCGCGTCTTCACGTTGGTCAGCACGCGCTTGAGATCGCCCACACCTGCGGCGAGCGTCTGCATCTCGCCGAGTCCGCGATGCACCTGTTCCAGACGATCCGACACCAGCTTGAACGACTCGCCGAGCCGCTGTTCAAGCGTGGCGTGCAGCTTCTCGTCGACCGTGCGACGCATTTCTTCCAGCTTTGCCGCGTTGTTGACTTCGATGTCCTTGAGCTTCTGCTCAAGCGTGGCACGCACTTCCGCCAGACGCCGTTCGTTGCCTTCGGACAGTTGCGTCAATTGCTGATGCTGCGCTTCGCCGAAGCGACGCAACGTCGACGTCTGCTCTTCGCGCATCTGCTGGCCATTGAGCACCAGACTCTGACGAATCGCTTCGAGCTGTGCGGCGTTGGACTCGGTGAGCTTCGCGAGCTGCTGGGCAAAGCCGTCGATCTGATTGTTCTGCACCGTGGCGACGCTCGTCATCTGCGCCGCGAGCGTTTGCTGGAACTGCGCCATCTGCGCGCTTTGCTCACCGCGACCGGCGCGCGCCGTCTCGGCGAACTCCTGACGCAGCCCGCGTTCGCTGCGGTCTGCCGCGTGCAGCAGATCGTCACGCACGTTGGTGAGCGAGTCATTGAGCGTCGCGCGCAGCGACGCGTCGCCGCCGCGCTGCCAGACCTTCACCGCAATCGCGATCATCACCAACAAATTCAGCGCCGCCAGCGCTACCAACACCATCTCGACCATCGCGTTGCGACTCCCGTTGATTCTTTCTCTATTCTGCCAACGTCACTGCCGACGTTGCTTACGACTTACGCGCTGCCGGATTGAGCAGGCAAGGCGGCTTTCCTGCGGCCGCCCCGAAGCCCAGCGCCGCGATCAGATTGTCGGCGGCCAGACTCGCCATGCCCCGGCGTGTCGCTGCCGACGCGCTCGCAATGTGCGGCGTCAGCACGACGTTCGACACCTTCAGCAAATCGGGATGCACCTTCGGCTCGCCCTCGAACACGTCGAGGCCAGCCGCGGCGATCTGCTTATTGGCCAGCGCCGCCGCGAGCGCGGCGTCGTCGACGATGCCGCCGCGCGCCAGATTCACCAGCGTGGCCGTCGGCTTCATCAGCGCCAACTCTGCGGCACCGATGGTGTGATGCGTTGCGCTCGAATACGGCAAGACGAGAATGACGTGATCGGCCGTGCGCAGCAGCGTGTCCTTGTCGACGTAACTCGCCTTGCAAGCCGCTTCCGTCGCGGCATCGAGACGCGAGCGATTGTGATACACCACCCGCATATTGAAGCCCATGGCGCGACGTGCAATCGCCTGACCGATGCGTCCCATGCCAACGATGCCGAGCGTGCTGCCATGCACGTCGGCGCCCAGGAACATGTCGTAAGCCCACTTGTCCCAGTGCCCCTCGCGCAACCAACGCTCGGACTCGGTCACGCGACGCGCCGTCGCCATCAGCAACGCCCAGCCGAAATCGGCGGTCGTCTCGTTGAGCACATCGGGCGTGTTCGTCGCCATGACGCCCGCAGCCGTCATCGCTTCGATATCGAAGTTGTTGTAGCCCACGGCCATGTTGGCCACCACACGCAGGTTCGGCGCACCGGCGAGCACCGACGCATCGATGCGTTCGCTCGCCGTGGTGATCGCACCGGCCTTGTCGGCCAGACGCGCACGCAACTCGTCGCTCGAAAACACCGTGTCGGCATCGTTACGCTCGACGTCGAAGTACTGCGCCAGACGCTCGATCACGTCCGGGAAAATGGCTCGGGCTACCAGGATCTTCGGTTTCACCAGTTGTCTCGTAAAGGTTGGCCGCGTGGCTGCTTGGGCTTATTGCGGCTCAGAAGAATATCAGGGTCATCACAACGAACAGCGGCAGCAAAATTGCGCCCGACCACAGCATATAGCCAAAGAAGCTCGGCATGCGAATGCCGCGTTGCTCCGCAATGGCCTTCACCATGAAGTTCGGGGCATTACCGATGTAGGTATTCGCACCCATGAACACAGCGCCCGCCGAGATCGCCGCCAGCGTAGCTGCACCGCTCGTCATCAGCGACGCCGCGTCGCCGCCTGCCGTGTTGAAGAACACCAGGTACGTCGGCGCGTTATCCAGGAACGACGACAACAGCCCCGTCGCCCAGAAGTACATGACGTTATCGGGCGCACCGCCCGGCCCCGTCACGAGACGAATCACCCAGCCCAGCGCACCGGCTTCGCCCGCGCGCAGAATGGCCACCACGGGAATGATCGTCAGGAAGATACCGGCGAACAGCTTGGCAACCTCCTTCATCGGCTCCCAGTTGAAGCCGTTGCCTTCGCGCGCCGTACGCGGCGTGATCGCCAGCGAGATCAGCGTCACCACCACCAGGCCGACATCACGCGCCAGATTCTGCAAGTCGACCGGCGTGCCGAACACGTCGAACGAGACGCCCGGCTTCCAGATACCGCTCATCAGCACCAGACCGACGGCTGCCGCGAGCAGGATGAAATTGCGCTTGCCTTCGAGTCGCAGCGGCGCAGCGTGCGGCGTCGGATCCAGTTCTTCAATCTGACGTTCGTTCTTCTGACGGAAATGGTAGGCGTCGATGATGAAGAACAGCACCAGCAATACGGCACAGATGAACAGCGTCTCCGGCCAGATATGCGCCGTCGTCCAGAAGAAATCGACCCCTTGCAGGAAACCGAGGAACAGCGGCGGGTCACCCAGCGGGGTCAGCGAACCACCGGCGTTGGCCACGAGGAAGATGAAGAAGACGACAACGTGCACGTTGTGTTTGCGGTTATCGTTCGCGCGAATCAGCGGACGAATCAGCAGCATGGCCGCGCCGGTCGTACCCATGATGCTCGCCAGCACGGTGCCCAGCGCCAGCAGCCCGGTGTTGAGCCAAGGACCGCCGCGCAGGTTGCCATGCACGCAGATGCCACCGGCCGTTGTGAACAACGCCGTGAGGAGTACGACGAACGGAATGTACTCCCCGACGACCGCGTGAACGGCTCCGTACCAAGCCGCCCCTGCACCGAAGACCAGCGCGAACGGCAGCAGGAAGGCGGCGCCCCAGAACGCCGCGATCTTGCCGAAGTGGTGGTGCCAGAACGCGGGCGCGAGCAGCGGCCCGAGCGCGATCGACAGCAGCAGTCCGGCAAACGGCAGCCCCCACCAGGCGACGAGTTGTGCGCCGTCCGGTCCGGCAGCGAAAGCCGCCGGGCTTGCCACTGCCAGCCCCGTCGCGGTCAGTGCTCCCCAAATCCCCTTATGCATTGTTTCTGGTTCCTAGTGATTGATGGTCGACTGGGTACGAGTCGCCGTCAGCGCCGGAGTGCCCAAAACGGCACGACCTTGGGAAAAATCCCAAAATAATGATGTACGTTTCTCGAAAAGACCGACGCCTTCGGCATTCGGTCGCTTTGCGCAAGTCCTGCGCCCCGCCGTCGCGCACCTACGCGGGCGAGTGAGAAAGTCGAAGTCGATGCGTCGCGCGCCGGATCGACCGTCCGCGCGACACGGCGCTAGCTTTAGGCGCCGTCGACAATGATGAGATGGACACGGTAGGGCCCATGTGCGCCCAGCACCAGCGTCTGTTCGATGTCGGCGGTCCGCGACGGACCCGCAATGAAATTGGTCGCGCGCGAGAGTTGCCCTCGCTCGCTGCGCATCAGCGCAAAGCCGTCTTCGTGCCCCGCGACGACGCGCGACGCAGGCACCACGGCGATGTGCGTCTCGGGCAGGAGCGTGGCCGAAGCAAACGTCTGCGGTCCCGACATCATCATCAGCGCGCCGGTCTCGGCAATCGCGCAGAAGCAGCCGGTGATGCCGACGAGATCGTCGCCGTGCGGCTTACGGAACTCCACTTCGCAGCCCGCGCTTGCCCAATCGAGCGAGCGCAGCGTCGGCCACGCCACCGCACGGGTGGTCAGGCCGTTCGCCTGCAAATATGTGCTGGCCGCCGCCGGCACGTCGCTCATGGCGGGCACGCGGTTGATCGTCGTTGAGAGGGTTTCGGCCTTGGCGATGAACGTCGCCATGATGTCGCCCATTGCCGGACGCGGTCCCTGCGGGTGCCGCGCCAGATAGTCCTCGGCCGCTGCCTGCTCGTTCGCGCGAGCCGCATCGGGACGATGCTGGGCGTTGCGGATGCGGGCGAAGATGCGATTGCGGGCGTCGGAGGTATCCATGAGCTGTCCTGTGAAGCCGACGCGCCGGTCTGCGGCCGGCGTCGTCACTGTGTCGTCTCTCGAAGCCACCGGACCTAAGTCTGGCGGGCGATGCGCAATTATAGCGGCTGGGTCTGCCAGCGCGACGGGCGTTCGCGCACTATCGGAATCGTCTGCACCCGCCTTCGGATCACTTCGCCTTTTCCGGCAACGGTGCGATCTCGAACACCTGACGCAGATACGCCAGATAGGCATCGTCCTCGCACATATTCTTGCCTGGCGAATCCGACAGTTTGGCCACCGGCTGACCGTTGCAACGCACCATCTTGATGACGATTTGCAACGGCTGATAGCCGAGGTCATTCGTCAGATTCGTCCCGACGCCGAAAGCCAGTTTGCAGCGGTCACGGAAGCGCTCGAAAAGCTGCAACACCTTCGGAATGTCCAGACCGTCCGAGAAAATCATGGTCTTGGTATGCGAGTCGACACGATTCTGCGCGTAGTGCTCCAGCAGACGCTCGCCCCACGCGAACGGATCGCCCGAGTCGTGGCGTGCGCCGTCGAAAAGCTTGCAGAAGTACATGTCGAAATCGCGCAGGAAGGCGGACATGCCGTAGACATCGGAGAGCGCGATCCCGAGGTCGCCGCGATACTCCTTCGCCCAAGTCTCGAAACCGAAAATCTGCGAATCGCGCAGACGCGGACCCAGCGCCTGACACGCCTGAAGATACTCGTGCGCCATCGTGCCCAGCGGCGTAAGCCCAAGTTTCGACGCGTAGTACACATTGCTCGTACCCGCGAACTGCTCGCCGAGTTCGTCGCGCAACGTGTGAATCACTTCTTCATGCCACTCTTTCGAGAAACGGCGGCGCGTCCCGTAATCGGCGATTTTGCAATCACGGTAATCGACCGGCTCCGCCAGCATGCAGATCTTGTCCTTGAGACGCTGACGCCCCTCCTCATACGCGGGCGTGCGCTGCGTATTGCGGAAATACACCTCGTTGACGATGGCGAGCACGGGAATTTCGAAGAGAATCGTGTGAAGCCACGGGCCGCGAATTTCGATGTCGATTTCACCATTGCCCTTCGGCGACGGTGTGACCGTGATGTACTTCTCGTTCAGATGGAACAGGTCGAGGAAATCGATGAAATCGCTCTTGATGAAGCGCATTGCGCCGAGATAGCGCAGCTCCGACTCCGTGAAGCGAAGCCCGCACAGCAGGCGAATCTCGTCACGAATCTCATCGACGTAGGGCGTGAGGTCGACGCCTTCGGTGCGGCACTTGAAGCGGTATTCGACCTGGGCCGCCGGGAAGTGATGCAGGACGACCTGCATCATCGTGAACTTGTAGAGATCGGTATCGAGCAGCGACGTGATGATCATGACGACAGGCTCCGCGCGGAGCACTCACGAGAAAACATCGAACGCTGCCGAACGTTAGCGCGTACTTTCATACGCGCGGAATGCTCATTGACGGGCAGCGCACAGGAACACCTGGCATCGTACCGCAAAGCGATGTCACGCACCACATCATCCCAAATGCAAAAGGGGATCACGGCGGTGATCACAGCGGGGATCGCGGCGCGCCTTGCGGCAGGGTGTGAGGAGGCTTGCGAGACGCGCCTGACGTCCGACGGCAACGCGCGTTCGGCTCTCGCACCCGCAATGACGGGCTGCGTTACAATACGCGCTTTAACGGCCGATCGAAGCCGTTTTGCGCCCTACTCTGGAGTTGGCATGACGCACGTTGTCACCGAAAGCTGCATCAAATGTAAATTCACCGACTGTGTGGACGTTTGCCCCGTGGATTGCTTCCGCGAAGGCCCGAACTTCCTGTCCATCGATCCGGACGAGTGCATTGATTGCGCGGTCTGCGTGGCCGAGTGTCCGGTGAATGCCATTTATGCCGAAGAGGACGTGCCGGGCGACCAGCAGGTATTCATCAAGCTCAACGCCGACCTCTCGCCGGGCTGGCCGAGCATCACCAAGACGAAGCCGTCGCTCGCCGATGCGGACGACTGGAAAGACGTCAAGGAAAAGCTCCATCTGCTCGAGCGCTAAGGCGCGAGCACGACTGGCGGAATTCGCATGACGGATGCATAAAAAATGCGTCCGGAGTGTTGACAGTGTGTAAAAACCGCCACTATAATCGCTTTCTCTTTTGATCCCCGATAGCTCAGTTGGTAGAGCGCCGGACTGTTAATCCGTAGGTCCCTGGTTCGAGCCCAGGTCGGGGAGCCAAGAATACCGAAGCGATGGCCTCGCTCCCGCGAGGCCTTTGTTTTAGTCGGCACATCGTTACAGCGTTGTGCGACTGCCAAGTTTGATCCTCGATAGCTCAGTTGGTAGAGCGCCGGACTGTTAATCCGTAGGTCCCTGGTTCGAGCCCAGGTCGAGGAGCCAGAACGCAAAAAGCCCGTCATTGACGGGCTTTTTTGTTTTCTACGTCCTGATCGTTGAACGACGACATCGACAAGCCGACGCCCCTCAAATAAAAAAACGGGGCACCGTTTCCGGCACCCCGTTTTTCTGTCATCAATACTGCTCAGACCCGATACAGCTGTCTGCTGCGACCTTACTCGCTGGCAGGTGCACCCATCGCCACCGACGGGCTCGTCGATGCCTGTGCGCTGCTGCTGTTTTCGGATTCGATCCAGCGACGGCGCATCGGGGCGAGTACGAACTTCGCACCCACTGCCGCCACGATACTGATGCTCGCCGCAGCGATGAACACGCGATCCCAGTGACCGCCGACAGCCAGCACCGAAGCCAGCGGCACCAGCAATGCAGCCGTGCCCTTGGCGGTGTACAGCGTGCCTGCATTCGAGGCGGCGTTCTTGCTGCCGAACGTGTCCGCACACAGCGCCGGGAAGATCGAGAAGATTTCGCCCCAGCACAGGAAGGTCATCGCCGCGAAGAACACGAACATGTACGGGTTCTGACCGAAGTGCATCAGGCCGAGCATCGCCACGCCTTCCCCGAGGAAGATGACGAACATGGCGTTCTCACGACCGATCTTGTCCGAGACGAAGCCACACAGCGGACGCGTAAAGCCGTTGCACAGATTGTCGATCGACAGCGTCATCGTCAGCAGCGGCAGGGTCGCACCGAACAGCGTCATCGGCATCGAAGCAATGCCGTAGTCCTTCGCGATCGGACCGATCTGCGCCGTGGCCATCAAACCACCGGCAGCCACTGCAACGAAGCAGATGTAGATCACCCAGAACACCGGCGTGCGAATCATCTGGCCCGACGTGTAGTCCTGCTTCGTCGCCAGATTGCGGCGCGACACCGTGACACCCTTCGGTGCACGCGGCTTGACCAGCAACAGCGCGAGGATGAAGATCGCTACGCCTTGCACAATGCCGAAGTTGAAGAACGCAGCTTCATAACCCGACGCTTTGATCATGTTCGCGATCGGAATCACGGTGATGGCAGCGCCCGCACCGAAACCCGCCGCCGTCAGACCCGCCGCCAGGCCGCGTTTGTCCGGGAACCACTTCAGCGCATTACCCACGCAGGTGCCATACACGCAACCCGCGCCGATACCGGCAATGACGGCCGCCGTGTAGAGCACCGTCAGCGACTCAGCGTACGAATACATGATCCACGACAGCCCGACGCACACTGCACCGCCAGCCACCACGGGACGCGGCCCGAAGCGATCCACCAGCCAGCCCTCGAGCGGGACCAGCCACGTTTCCACCACGATGAAGATCGAGAACGCTACCTGAATCGCCGCGATGCCCCAGTTGTGCTTCGCTTGCATCGGCTCGACGAACAACGTCCACGAATATTGCAAATTGGCCACAAGGCCCATACAGATGATGCCGATCACCAGTTGTGACCAGCGCCCTCCCAGAAAAGAGGTCTTCTCCTCCGGTTGCGCAGCTGCTTGCATGACTTGCCTCCTGTTCCTGTCAGACGATTGACGACGGCCCGCGTTTTCGTTGTGCGGTGCCCGCCGTCATCGCGTGCTGTCGCGCGCCCCGGAAAAGTCGGGGATGTCGCGCAGACGGCACGCCTCCTGGCGTTGCGTGCGGCTCATGCTTGGCCGCTTGATCGTGGAGCACTGCCTGGCGGCAGGCTCGCAGGGCTTAAGCCCCGGCTGACTGACTCTCGGAAGTGCCAAAGGACCCTTCCGGTCCCCTCTTCGGCGCGGCGACACAGACTTTTCATGGTCCGCGTCGGCAAGTTGCCGGCTGCCGAAGGGTGACTGGTGAACAAATTCGAGTGCGGACCGGCCTGCGCTGTCGGCGTGTCGCGATGGACCGCACGGATCGCATCGCAGACCAGGTCACGTCACTCAGGCGGGCGCGCCTCGCGGACGCGTGATCGCCAGATCGCCTGCCCACAACGGGCGGCAGGGAGATGAGGAACACCCCAGGGCACGCAGGTCTTGCGTGGCCACTGACGGCGGATACGACAGGGCACCCGGTGCGAACTCGACGTCGCACGATGACTGCCCGAAAGGAAATGTGTACTTACCCACTGATGTCTCCGATGAATACCGTGCCGCGCCGCCCCCCCTACCCGGAAATTTCACAGGTCCTGCCGGGGCCGGTTCGACACTTTGAATCTGATATACAAGATTCAATATATCGAATTAAGTATTTTTTATGGTTCCAAAATTAGTCGATGGCCGAACCACTGTCAACCCGAAAGCGCCCGCATATCGGTGTCGGGCATGCAGGGAGAGCGGCGAGCAGTGGTGGCAGACGTAAGCGCTCGATAACTCGGAAACTGAGGTAAACCGCGCCATTGCGGGGCGTGCCGCGCTCAGGCGTCGGCGCAGCCGCCCCCGCGCGACGTGCGTCGCCGTGGGAGAGCGTCAGGGAAAACGATGAGGTTTTAGCGGGTGGGGTTTGCCCTCAGGCGAGGGCACCGCCGACGCGATAAATCGGGGTCAGACCGGCTCGACGTCGCCCGAATTGTTGCGGATGAAGGTGAGATGTTCGTGCAGCGAACGTTGCGCGCTACCGGCGTCGTGTGACGCCACAGCATTGAAAATGCGCCGATGCTGATCGATCAGCTCCGCCAGATCGGCGCCGTGACCGACGATGGCGCGGTAATTGTCGACGACCGAGCCGCGCAGCAGTTCGAAGATCGCATGCATCAGATGCACCAGCACGAGGTTGTGCGTCGCCTCGGCCAGCGCCAGATGGAAATGCGCATCCAGTTCGGGGACGCGGGTCAGCAGCGACTGACCACGCGCGTCGC
Source organism: Pandoraea sp. NPDC090278 (assembly GCF_044772185.1). Classification (NCBI taxonomy): domain Bacteria; kingdom Pseudomonadati; phylum Pseudomonadota; class Betaproteobacteria; order Burkholderiales; family Burkholderiaceae; genus Pandoraea; species Pandoraea sp. NPDC090278. The sequence goes on from NZ_JBIVYJ010000006.1 coordinate 180,798, forward strand.
CCTCCCCGTCCAGACCGTCGCGACCGGCGGCAAAAGCGGCTTCCAGCGCTTCGAGCGCCTGTGCGAGACGAGCGATGTCTTCCGGCGTCGCGCGCTCGGCCGCCAGCTCCACGGCCTTCGCTTCGAGCACTTCGCGCATTTCCAGCACGTCGTCGACGGTCTTGCTGTGTCGCGACATCAATTGCGAGAGCGGCTCGGCGAGCAACGGCTGACTGGCATTGGCGACGAGATAACCGCCCCCGGCTCGGCCGACGATCAGCCCGCGCGACTCCAGCCGCAGTAGCGCTTCACGCAAGGAGGGGCGCGACACGCCCATCTGCTGCGCCAGATCCCGCTCGGACGGCAGCGCCGAGCCCGGTGCGAGACGGCCTTCGACAACCATCGTCTCCAGTTGCTCGTAGACCATGTCGGACAGACGCAGGCGCGGCGGCGGTGTGACCGGCGCAAAGCTCGCAACGGTGCCCGAGGGCTCGTTGGCGGAAAAAGTAGACATAGGCAAGGACGACTCGTTGGACGACATGTCGGCTTCGGCTCTCGACAGAAAAATCACAGACGCCACGATACAGGATGCGGCTTCGCTCAGGGCTCCCCTGCGACCCGTCGCCCCACCGCGCTAGAGGATCGACGTTAAACCTAGGGTTAACCCGCTAGTCGGAATCAGATCATTCCCTTTACGATGACGTCATCCGACAACTGGTCGACCAGTCTACCAGTAGACCAAGGCCCGTCAATGTCATTACACGTCAACGATCGTCCGAGAGCAAGCCAGATGGCATCGAATGCGTCGCCCCTCCCTTCTCCCGTGTCAGCGCCGCCGGTGCCACAGACGTCATCGGGTTCTGCGGCGATGTCCGCAGCCTTCGATACCGCTCGTGCGAACGAACCCGTCTTCGACACGCTAAACGACGCCACCCGCGCTGCCCGGCTGGCCGCGTTGCGCGCCGCCGTGCCCGACGCCCAGTGGCTCACCGACCGCGAACAGATCACGCCGTACGAATGCGACGGTCTGGCCGCCTATCGCAAGCTGCCGCTGGCCGTGGTGTTGCCTGCCGACGAAGATCAGGTTTGCCGCATTCTGCGGGCGTGTCACGCGAACAACGTTCCCGTCGTGCCACGCGGCGCGGGCACCGGCCTGTCCGGCGGCGCCATGCCGATCACCGACGGCATCGTGCTGTCGCTGGCAAAGTTCAAGCGCATTCTGGAAGTCGACGCCTACGCCCGCACCGCCACCGTGCAGCCGGGCGTGCGTAACCTCGCCGTCTCGGAAGCCGCTGCGCCCTACGGCCTTTACTACGCGCCGGATCCGTCCTCGCAAATCGCCTGCACCATCGGTGGCAACGTGTCTGAAAACTCGGGCGGTGTGCACTGCCTGAAGTACGGCCTCACGGTGCACAACGTCCTGCGCGTGCGCGCGGTGACGATGGACGGCGAGGTCGTAGAATTCGGCTCCCACGCACTGGATTCGCCCGGCCTCGACCTGCTGTCCGTTTTCATCGGCAGCGAGGGGATGTTCTGCGTCGTGACGGAAATCACGGTCAAGCTCGTGCCGAAGCCGCAAGTCCAGCAAGTCATCATGGCGAGCTTCGACGACGTCGAAGCGGGCGGCAATGCGGTCGCCGCGATCATCGCCGCAGGCATCATCCCGGCCGGGCTGGAGATGATGGACAAACCGGCCACGCAGGCCGTCGAAGAGTTCGTGCACGCCGGTTACGATCTCAACGCCGCCGCCATCCTGCTGTGCGAATCCGACGGTACGCCCGAGGAAGTCGCCGAAGAAATCGCCCGCGTCTCGGCCGTCCTGCGCGCCTCGGGCGCGACCCGCATCCAGGTCTCGGCCTCGGAAGCGGAACGTCTGCGCTTCTGGTCCGGACGCAAGAACGCCTTCCCCGCCGCCGGGCGCATCTCGCCCGACTACTACTGCATGGACGGCACCATTCCGCGTCGCACGATAGGCACGCTGCTCAAGCGCATCGAGGCGATGGAGGTGCAATACGGCCTGCGCTGCATCAACGTCTTCCACGCGGGCGACGGCAATATGCACCCGCTGATCCTGTTCAACGGCAACGATCTGGACGAATGGCACCGCGCCGAAGCGTTCGGCAGCGACATTCTCGAAGCGTGCGTGGAACTGGGCGGGACGGTGACCGGCGAACACGGCGTGGGCATCGAGAAGATCAACTCGATGTGCGTGCAGTTTTCCGAAGAAGAGCGCGACGCTTTCTTCGCCGTGAAGCGTGCCTTCGATCCCGCTGGCCTGCTCAACGCCGACAAAGGCATCCCCACGCGCGCGCGCTGCGCCGAGTACGGCAAGATGCATGTGCGCGGCGGCCTGCTCCCCCATCCCGATTTGCCGAGGTTCTGATGTCACAAGCTATTCAGACGGCGTCGGTTGTGCCGCTTACACCACCGCCTCCAACGTCATCCCCCGACAGCGAAGCGAGCCGCGCTAAACAGGCGCTAGCTACGATCCGCGAGCGCGTGCTCGCCGCCACCGCCAGCGGCATGCCGCTCGACATTCAGGGCGGCGGCACGAAACGCTGGTACGGCGAAACGCCCACGGGTGAGCCGCTCGACGTGCGCGCCTATCGCGGCATCGTCTCGTACGATCCGGCCGAACTCGTGATCACTGCGCGTGCGGGCACCCCGCTCGCGGAGATCGAAGCCGCGCTCGCCGAGCGTGGCCAGATGCTTCCCTTCGAGCCGCCCCACTTCGGCCCCGATGCGACGCTGGGCGGCTGCATCTCCGCCGGTCTCGCCGGGCCGCGCCGCCCGCACGTCGGTGCGCCACGCGACTTCGTGCTCGGTGCTGTCGTCATGAACGGACACGGCCAGGTGCTGCATTTCGGCGGACAGGTGATGAAGAACGTGGCGGGCTACGACGTCTCGCGCGTCCTCGCCGGTGCGCTCGGCACACTGGGCATCCTGCTGGAACTCTCGATCAAGGTACTGCCCTGCGCGGTGGCAGAGGCGACGTTGCGCTTCGACCTGACGCAGGCGGAGGCCATCGACCAGCTCAACCGCTGGGGCGGTCAGCCGCTGCCGCTCATGGGCTCGGCGTGGCACGACGGTGTGTTGAGCGTGCGCCTCGGCGGTGCTGCCGCCGCCATCGACGCCGCCCGCGCCACGATGGGTGGCCGTCATGTCGATGCCCTCGAAGCGCATGCCTTCTGGACGTCGCTGCGCGAGCAAACGCACCCATTCTTCGCCACCGCGCCGGTACAGGGCGACGGGCAGCCGCTGTGGCGTCTGTCGGTGCCGCCAACCACGCCGCCGCTGACAGGCGGCGACGCGCATCTCGTCGAATGGGGTGGTGCACAACGGTGGTGGATCACGCCGCGCCCGGCCGACGAAATTCGCGCAATTGCCGCAGCGGTCGGCGGGCATGCTACGCTGTTTCGCCACGGCAGCAAGTCGACCGGCGCGGAGCGCGTATTTACGCCTCAGAGCGCCGCGCTGCAAGCTATCGGCGAGCGTCTGCAACAAGCATTCGATCCGAGCCGCATCTTCAACCGTCATCGGTTGTACCGGTAAATCGCTACTTAGAAAACGATGCAAACGAACCTCGCAGAATTCCTTCGTCAGACACCGGACGGCGACGAAGCCGAAGCCATTCTCCGCAAATGCGTGCATTGCGGATTCTGTACCGCGACCTGCCCGACCTATCAGTTGCTGGGCGACGAACTCGACGGCCCGCGCGGGCGTATCTATCTGATCAAGCAGATGGTCGAAGGCCAGAGCGTGACGCGCGAAACGCAGCGTCACCTCGATCGTTGCCTGACCTGCCGCAGTTGCGAATCGACCTGCCCCTCGGGCGTGCAATACGGGCGTCTGGCCGAGATCGGCCGTCGCCATATCGACGCCAAGGTCGGCCGTCCCGCAGGTGAGCGCGCCGTGCGCTGGACCCTCGCCCACGTGTTGCCCAACCGCACCCTGTTCTCGCCCGCCCTGCGCCTCGGCCAGCAGTTCCGCACGCTGCTGCCGCGCTCGCTGCGCGAAAAAGTCCCGCACCGTCAACGCTCCGGCAGTTGGCCGCAAACGAAGCACGCACGCCGCATGCTGATGCTCGAAGGCTGCGTACAACCGGCCATGCTGCCGAACGTCAACAAGGCCACCGCCCGCGTGCTCGACGCCCTCGGCATCGAGATGGTGCGCCCGTCGTCCGCAGGCTGCTGCGGCGCGATCCGTCTGCATCTGAACTATCACGACGACGGTCTCGACGACGCTCGCCGCAACATCGACGCCTGGTGGCCCGAGATCGAAGCCGGTACGGAAGCCATCGTGATCAACGCGTCGGGATGCGGTGCGACGATCAAGGAATACGGCCACCTCCTGCGTCACGATCCGAAGTACGCAGGCAAGGCGCAGCGCGTCTCCGAACTCGCGCGCGATCTGTCGGAAGTGCTGCTCGACAATCTGGAAGCGCTGCAAAAGCGCGTCCCCAATCGTAAGGCAGGCAAGATCGCGTATCACCCGCCCTGCACGCTGCAACACGGCCAGCAACTCAAGGGCGTGGTGGAGAAGGTGCTCGCCAGTGTGGGTGTGAACGTCATGCTGCCGCAGGACAGCCACATCTGCTGTGGCTCGGCCGGGACGTATTCCGTCACGCAACCGGATCTGTCGCATCAGTTGCGCGATGCCAAATGGAAGTCGCTCGATGCCCTCGACCCCGAACTGGTCGTGTCGGCCAACGTCGGTTGCATCTGCCATTTGCAGGCGACGACCAAGGGCGAGCACGCCCGTGACCACGCGCCGGTACAACACTGGGTCGAACTGCTCGACCGGATGATCGCAACGGCCTGAACGGCCTGAGCAATTCTGCGCGATGCAAGCTACCCGGGGCGACCCGGGCGGCCTGCATCGCCAGCATCACAGCTTCATTGTCCCTACCAACGGGACAATCAATCCCTTCACCGCTCGTTTATCTGTACGATCCCGCTCCCTAGAATTGGGGCTAAGTCAGTCGTCGACGCCACGTCACCGTTCAATCGTCGTGGATATCCGTCGATGACCGAGTCGAACCTTAGTCCATATTCCGATTCCCTCACCGGAGCTTGTCATGATCGATACCAAAACCGCCCCGTACGCTGCCCTGCTGCTGCGCGTCTCGCTGGGTATCCTGTTCCTTTCGCACCTGTCGCTGAAAGTGTTCGTCTTCACCGTGCCCGGCTTCGTCGGCTTCATGGGTTCGCTTGGCCTGCCGCCGGTCGTCGCCTATGTCACGATGGCGCTGGAACTGATCGGTGGTCTCATGCTGATCACCGGCTTCTACGCTCGCTGGGCCGCTTTGCCGCTCGCCGCACTGATGCTCGGCACCATCGTCTCGGTGCACGGCCACAACGGCTGGTTGTTCACTAATAAGGGCGGCGGCTGGGAATTCCCGGCGTTCTGGCTCGTGGGCCTGCTGGCCGTGGCGTTGCTGGGCGACGGTGCCTTCGCGATTCGCCGCAATCGCACCGCGTGACGAGTGAAGCCCGCCGAGTCGTGCACCGCCTGATCCTGTCGTGATGTCGTTTAGCGTTGTTTTGCCGGAGTGAATGCCATGTCTGCCCTTCCCACCCTCTTCGTCTCCCACGGCTCGCCGTTGCTCGCGGTCGAACCGGGCCGCACCGGTCCGTTGCTGACGGCGCTGGGGCGTGCGGTGCCGCGTCCCAAGGAGATCCTAGTGATCTCGCCGCACTGGTCGACGCCGACACCGCGCGTGGGCAACCTCGCGCAGCAACGCACGATCCACGACTTCGGTGGCTTCCCGCGCGAACTCTATGAACTGAAGTACCCCGCCCCGGGTGCACCGGCACTCGCCGAGCGCACCGTGCAGATGTTGAAGGACGTCGGCTTGCCCGCCGTCACCGACGATCAGTGGGGTCTCGATCATGGCGCTTGGGTGCCGCTGAGTTATCTGTACCCCGATGCGGATGTGCCGGTCACGCAGTTGTCGCTGCAACGGCATATGCGTCCCGAATATCAATACCAAGTCGGGCAGACGCTCGCGCCGCTCGCTCGCGAGGGGGTGCTGATCGTGGCGTCGGGCAGCTTCACGCACAACCTGCACGAGGTGTTCCGCGCCCCGGGCGGCGCACGTGAGGCAGCCCCCGAAGCGCCGTACGTGGCCGAGTTTTCGACGTGGTTCACCGAGCGTCTGGCGGCAATGGACCTCGACGCCTTGTTCGACTACCGGGCCCGCGCGCCCCACGCCGAGCGCGCACACCCGACGGACGAGCATCTGCTGCCGATCTACGTTGCCCTTGGCGCGGCCGACGATCCCGCCCGTCAGACGCACTTCGACACCGGCTCGACCTACGGCGCGCTGCGTATGGACGCCTTCGCGTTCGGCAGCGCCGCCCCGTCGCTCGCGGAAGTCGGCGCGCTGGCACAATAACGCCATCGACACCCCTGGACCCGGCATGAACAAACTTCGTGAGATCGAGTGCTTCATCGCCGTGGTCGAGTCGGGCAGCTTCGTCAAGGCGGCCGATGCAATGGGCATTTCGAAGACGGCCGTCTCGCGATACGTCGCGGACCTCGAAGCGCGTCTGGGCACCCGATTGATCCAGCGCACCACGCGCCGCCTGTCGCTGACCGAACCCGGTCAGCGATACGTCGAGCGCTGCCGTCAGATCCTCGCTGAACTGGACGAAGCCGACGCGATGGCAGGCGAGCAGGACGGCGAACCCGCAGGACCCTTGCGGATCAACGCCCCGCACACGTTCGGCGTGCTGCATCTCGCGCCGCTCTGGCCCGCATTTCTCGCCCAATTCCCGCAAGTCTCGCTGGACATCACGCTGAGCGACCGGCTGGTCGATATCGTCGACGAAGGCTACGACCTGGCGATTCGCATCTCGCGGCTGCCCGATTCGTCGCTCGTTCACCGGCGCCTCGCGGGCACGCGTCTGGTGCTGTGTGCGTCGCCCGGCTATCTCGCGCAACACGGCACGCCGAAGCATCCGAGCGAACTGACCCAGCACGAGACGGTCGGTTACAGCTACTTCCTGCACCGTCGCGAATGGCATTTCGACGGGCCGGACGGCCCCGTCTCCGTGCAGACGCACGCCCGCCTCATCGCCGATAACGGCGACACGTGCATGGCGGCGGCACTGTCCGGTGCCGGGATCATCCTGCAACCGGCCTTTCTCGTGCAGGACGCGTTGCGCGACGGTCGCCTCGTCGAATTCCTGCCCGAGTACACGCAGGGCGAGCGCGGCATCTATGTCGTCTATCCGTCACGCAAATACCTGAGCGCCAAGGTCCGCGCCATGATCGATTTCCTCGTGGAAGCCTTTGCCATGCCGGGTTGGCGCCTACTAAATCGTCCCTAAGTGTTTGTCACTTATACTGTCGGGCCTGTCGTCCCATTCCCTATATTTTGGAAAACTTCTTACTGATCGTCGCTGCGATCCTGCTGGTGTTGCTCAACGGCTTCTTCGTGGCGGCGGAATTCGGCCTCGTCAAACTGCGCCAGACGCGCGTTCATGTCATTGCCCGCCAGAGAGGTTGGCGCGGCCGTATCCTGGCCAAGGTCCACGGCCATCTCGATACTTACCTTTCTGCGTGTCAGCTCGGTATCACGCTCGCTTCGCTCGGCCTGGGCTGGATCGGCGAACCCGCGTTTGCCCGCATTCTCACCCCGCTGTTCGAACTGGTCGGCGTCAGCTCTCCCGAACTGATCCACGCGCTCGCGTTCTTCATCGCGTTCTTCACGATCTCGTATCTGCACATCGTCGTGGGTGAACTCGCGCCGAAGTCGATGGCACTGCGCATGCCCGAAGCCGTGTCCGTGTGGACGGCCGCGCCGCTGTACGCCTTCTACTGGCTGATGTACCCGGCCATCTGGGTGCTCAACCACAGTGCCAACCGCCTGTTGCGCTGGACCGGCCTCGATCCGGCACACGGCACCGACGCCAATTACTCGGCCGACGAAATCAAGCTGATCATGCGTCGCGGCGCGTCGAGCGAAAAACTCTCGCGCGACGACTGGAATGTGGTCGCCTACGCTATCGATTTCAGCGACCTGTCGGTGTCCGACCTGATGCGTCCGATGAGTGAAGTCGCGGCCTTCCGTCGTAACGCCACGTTCGTGGAGAACATGGACACAGCCTATCGCCATCGCTACAGCCGCTATCCGTTCTTCGACAACGACGGCGAAACCGTCCTCGGCGTGGTCCACCTGAAGGATCTGTTCCTGGCCGAGCATCATGGCCAGTCCATCGAGGATCTGGGCAGCATGGCGCGTCCGGTCGAGCGCGTGAAGCCCGACATGCCCGCCCGCGAGCTGTTCAGCCGCTTCCGTCGGGGTGCGCCGCACTTTGCCATCGTGGGATGGCCGGACCAGAAACCCATCGGCTTCCTCACGCTGGACAACCTGCTCTCTGCGCTGGTCGGCAAGATTCGGGACGAATTCCGTCAGACGGAAGACGACTGGACCCGCATGGAAGACGGCACGCTCATCGGGCGCGGCAGCTTGCCGATCCTGACGCTGGAGCGCGCGCTCGGCCTGGATATTCCAAGCGAGCACGCCGAATCGGTGGGCGGGCTCATCATGAACGCGCTGGGTTATCTGCCCCGCGAGGGCCAGAAGGTCGACTTCGAAGGCTTCTCCGTGGTCGTGAAGAAGATGCAAGGGCCGCGTATCGTGCTCGTGCGCATCTACCCGGACGGCGTGCGCGAAGCGCGCGGGGAACCCCCTGATGTGGCGGTGCAACAACGCGAGCATTGACCCCGATTGATCCCCGTCAGGTCGCTTGCCAGAATACCCACTATGCGTAACAGGCCCATCAGAGGCAACCACAAGGGTTACGCATGTTGGCGCGGGCATGGCAGGACACTAGTTCGTCAAAACAAAGCCAGGGGAGGCGATGATGGACGACACGGGGAAAATGTCTCTCGACGCGTTGATCGGCACTTGCTACGACGGGGTGCTCGACGAAGCGCGTTGGGATCAGGCATTGCGCGAATTCAACCGGTGGGCCGGTGGCATCGGCTTCCATTCCGTCACATGGGATCGCGCGCGTCACTGTGCGACGCGCGATTCCAACTCGCTTGACGCCTCCCCCGACCTCATTCGCGAGTTCGTCGAAAAGCTCGCACCGACCGATCCGCGCGTGGCGCTCATGCTGCAACAGCCGGTCGGTCACGCCATGCGCTGTCACCATCACCTGAGCGATCGTTATGTGGCCCGTAGCGAGCTGTTCAACGACTTTCTGATCCCTCACGGCGTGCGTTACACATACGGCATGCATCTCGACGGCGCCGATGGCACCAGCGAGCTGCTGGCGGTATTCCGTGCGCCCGACCATGTGCCCTTCGAAGACGCCGACGACGCCCCCGAGCTGGAAATTCTGACGAAGCACATCGCGCGGGCGGCACGTCTGCGGGCGGGCACGCGTCACTTGCAGGCGCAGGCGGCCATCGGCATGGCGGTGCTCGACCATCTGGACATGGCCATCGTCATTACGGACGAGACGGGGCATGCGCACTATCTGAACGTCGCCGCGCATCAACGTCTCGCCGCTACGCGCAACGTGTGCATTCGCGGCGGGAAGTTCACCGCCGTGCTGCCCAACGATGAGCAAGCCGTGCGGCGTCTCATTACTCATGCGACCGCGCCGATGCCGGTCGCGGGCAGCCATCGTCTGCAAGGCGACAATCAGCAACACTGGGTCGTGACGGTGCTACCGCTGCGCGAGTCGCATGCCTGCGCTGCGCCGTGGGAAAAGCCGATGGCGATGCTGACGATCGGTGAGCTCGACCGGCGCGTCACGCTCGGTCCCTACACGCTCAAGGTGCTATTCGGTCTGTCACCGACGGAAGCGCGTCTCGCACAAGCCCTCGCCGAGGGCCGCGAGTTGACGCAATACGCGCAGGACGCCAACGTCGCCATCAACACGGCGCGCACGCAGTTGCGTCACATCTTCGACAAAACGGGATGCCGCCGTCAGACGGATTTGCTCCGTTTGTTGCATGCCATTCCGGCGCTACGGATTCATGCGCCGGGGTGATTTCGGGGCAATCGGAAACGGGCAACGCGCTGAACGAATAGCGAGGATGCAAAAAGGGCGACCGAAAGGCCGCCCTTTTTTAACGTCGGATGACGTCGCCGCTTTCGCCGAAGCCTTTAGCCCCGCGCAAACGCCTTGCGATTGAGTTCGAGTTGCGTGATCAGCTTTTGCAGACGCGACTCGGCCGTGCGCGACAGTGCGATGAAGCGGCAGCCGATGTGATACTCGATGTCCTTGGCCAGCGGCACGGCACGCACCGCGCAGACTTCCAGGTCGACCTGCACGGTCCCGTAGTCGCGCAGCTCGATCTCGACGTGCATCAGCATCGATCCCTTGGGGATCTCGGCAGCGGCTTCGGCCTTCGTGCGCAGCCCCACGCCCCCCAGCGACAGATCGAACACCGCGAGGCGCATCGGCGTGTCTTCCGGGAATTTGACCGTGCACTGATACGGATCGAGAATCGGCGTCTTCACGCGGAAATAGTCGCGGCGCTGCAAGCGCACGAGGGTTTCCGGATACGACGAATAGAACGCGGGATAGCCTTCGTACTCGCGCTCCTCCACGTCGCCGATGGGGAAATGCACCTGAATACCCTCGGGCACCCCAACGAACAACGCGCGCTTGTTGGCGAGCAGTGCCCGGTTTTCCGTCTCGATGCCGCCCCAGTCGAAATAGAAACCGCGCGCTTGCGGTTCGACCTTGAGGAGTCGCGTGACGAGCTGGCGCTGGCCGTTCGCGAAGTACACCGTCATGAAATCGCCGCGGGTCGCCAGATGACGCAGCACGCCGCCGATCTCCAGCGGGTTGCTGATGCGATACGAGTCATGCAGTTGAGACTCTTCGTCCGTGGGCGCCGGTGTCACCTGCGGTTCTGTCGTTTCCATACCTGATCTTCTATTTGTCCCCGTGACGGTGCGCGCGCAACCACGCCCACCGTACGTAATAAACCCGTCTCATGCATCTGGTCATGAGCGTTAACGGTCACTGGCCGGAAATATTGAGTGTCCCCGGCGCACGAGCCTACCGCTCCCCGTGCCGTGCGCCACACTCGGGCCATTCCACGCCCTTTCCTTACCTTTCCTGAGCTGCGCCGCAGATCAGCGATGCACTGCGGCCATCAACGCGCCGAAGCCCATGAACACCCCGCCGCTGATGCGGTTGAATGCCTTGAGCACGCGCGCTTCACGCAGATACGGTGCAATGCGCAACCCGCCCGTGGCGTAGACCATGTACCAGCTCATCTCGATGACGGCGAACGTGCCGAGCAGGATCGAGAATTGCGGCAGCTTGGCGGCCGTCGGATCGATGAACTGCGGCAGGAATGCCGCCGCGAAAAGAATAGCTTTGGGGTTGCTGGCCGCGACGAGGAAGCCCGACTTGAACAGCTTGCCGAAGCTCGAATCGGCGACCAGCGCCGGCGTTGCGAGTTTGGCGGCTTCGTCCTGAGCGTTCACCGGCGAGCGCCAGCTCTTGTAACCGAGGTAGACGAGATAGGCCGCGCCCACATAGCGCAGCGTGTCGAACAGCATCGGCCAGGCTTTGAGCACAGCGCCCAGACCTGCGGCGGAAATCGACATCATCGCGATGAGCGCCGTCATGCAGCCGGCCATCGTGCCTAGCGATGCGCGCAGGCCGTGGCGTGCGCCATGCGTCATGACGAGCAACATGTTCGGGCCCGGCGTGGCGGAGACGAAAAAAACGGTGACTACGTATAGCCACCACGTTTGCAGGCTCATGATTGCCCCGGAAAAATGCTTACGCGAATTCGATCAGGCATTGTAGCGTCGAACCGTGACGGTGGCATCGTTCGCGTGCACGTCTCATGCGAATCTGCGGAATCTCGGCCAAACGCACGACGGCGTGCCGAAAAACAAACAGGCCCGATGACTTTCGTCATCGGGCCTGTCGGTCGCGGGATACAGCGCCGCCCGAAGGCTAGCGCAGCATCACGTGAAGCGAATCAGCCTTAAACCGGCTTGATGTTCGCAGCTTGCTTGCCCTTCGGGCCAGTCTTGACCTCGAACGACACTTTTTGGTTCTCTTGCAGCGACTTGAAGCCGTCCACCTTCACTTCGGAGAAGTGAGCGAACAGGTCTTCACCACCGTTGTCCGGGGTAATAAAGCCGAAGCCCTTTGCGTCGTTGAACCACTTAACGGTACCGGTTTCCATGTTTTTTCCTAATAAAACAATAGCCTGAGGTCGGAATTGACCTCGTGAAGCGCTGACAATCAAGGGAAAATGAAGGACTAGAAACCAGCGAGAAGCAGGAAAACTACGTCTGACAACAACTTCGCGGCTTGACAATCTGCAAGCTGTTTTATACGCGGTGGACCGATGCTTGTCAACCGGGAAAATGCCGTAAAAAGAGTAACAATTTCCGCAATTAGCGGGGAATTTGGGCACTGTTTGAATGTCCGACCGGCAATCGCTGCCCGTACAATAAGCGTTTTGTCCCGCGCCCATGCCGTTGTCGCCCGTTTGGCCCGTGTTTTGTGCTGTGTGAAACCGTTTTCCGACGTTTTTCCCCTACTGTGCACATTCCAGCGAAAGTTGGCCGGCCACCGCGTTTCGCGACCGTCAGCGGGCCTCCACCCTCAAGTTTTTTTCAACCTGCCCACGGATGGAGCCTATTCGCCTCGCGCGATCCCCGCGATCGCAACCTGAAATTCGCATGTCCGGCCAGCCGCGATGGCTTGCCCGCTGCCGTACCCACCTGATCAGTCTGGCCGTTTGCGCCACGCTCGCCGCCTGCGCCGGGACGCCTAACTATGGCCCCGTGCCCGCCGGGAGCTATCGAGTGCAGTCCGGCGACACGCTGTACGGCATCGCCCGCGCCAACAACACCAGCACCGCCAATCTGGTGAGCTGGAACGGTCTGGCCGACGCCGACAAGATCGAAGTCGGTCAGGTGTTGCGCGTCGTGCCACCGCCCGGATCGTCGAGTGCTCCGGTGGCCGTCGCGTCGTCCGGCGGCAGTGCGTCGTCGGGTGCGGCACGTCCTCGTCCACAGGCCAAGCCTGCACCGAAGCCCGCGCCGACACCCGCCGCGCCGCGTACGGCGACGAACAAAATTCCGATGACGTGGCCAGCAACCGGCAAAATCCTCGCCAACTACAACGGCAGCAGCAATAAGGGCATCGACATCGGCGGCCAGGCGGGCGATCCGATTTACGCCGCTGCAGCGGGCAAGGTCGTGTATGCGGGCAACGGACTGCGCGGCTACGGCAATCTCGTGATGGTTCAGCATGAAAACGGCTACCTCACGGCCTACGCCCACAACCGCGCGCTGCGTGTGAAGGAAGGGGCGTCGGTCAGCAAGGGGCAGCAGATTGCAGAGATGGGCGACACCGACTCGCATGGCGTCGTGAAGCTGCACTTCGAGGTGCGTCAGAAAGGCACGCCGTTCAATCCAAACGACTTCCTACCGCCGCGCTGATCTGGTCAGCGGTATTTGCAGCACCCATGAAAAAACGGCAAGGCGCGATGCCTTGCCGTTTTTTTATCTCGCAGCCTTGCGTGTAACACTCAGGCGGAAGCGAGGAACCCCTGCGACAACCCGTTGGCTCGTGCGTCACACCATTCGGGATGCGCGCGAGGATCGGTCCACACCAGCAGATGAAGCGCCGCCAGTGCGCGCGGATCGTTGAGCAACTCCCACTTCTGCGTGTTCGTGAGTTTGGTCGGGCCGCGCAGCAGCGCCGTCTCGACTCGGCCCGCGCGCAAGGCGTCGCGCTTCGCATCGTCCAGTGTCGGCTTGACGCTCGACGCCACCAGCGCGTTGGCCATCGGGTCGACTACGGCGTCCACGAAGTCCACATGCTTACCCGCCTCGCTCGTGTACTTCTCAGTCATGCGCAGTTCCTTCGGCGGCCACGACTCTTCCGGAATCAGGAACAGGCGCGCACGCTTGAGACCGCGCCCCAGCGACACACGGCTGGAGAAGACCGACACCGGAATCGAAATCATCATTGAGCCGACAATCGGCATCAGCCACCAGATGAAGTCCGGGTTGAGCCAGTAGACGACCCCGCCCCACGCCATGCCGATCACCGTTTGCAATCCGTGACGGCGAATCGCTTCGCCCCAATGCGTCTCGGCATCTTCTCGCGGCGGCGACTTCCACTGAATGGCGATGCCCGTGAGCGCCGCGAGCACGAATTGCGTATGGAACAGCATGCGTACTGGTGCGAGCACCGCAGAGAACACCATCTCGATGAACATGCTGACGGTCACCGCGAAGGCACCACCAAAGCGCTTCGCCCCTTTCACCCAGATCAGCAACACCGCCAGGATCTTGGGCAGGAAAAGCAGCGTCGCCGTCGCGGAGAACAACGCCAGCGCGCGCTCCGGATGCCATTCCGGCCACACGGGGAACAACTGGCGCGGTGCTGTGAAGTACTCCGGCACCACGAGCGTGTGCTTGGCCAACATGCACGTGGAGAGAATCAGGAAGATGAACCACAGCGGCGCGGACACATACGCCATCGCGCCGGTGACGAACACCGCACGATGCACCGGATGCATGCCCTCCGCGAGGAACAACCGGAAGTTCATCAGGTTGCCCTGACACCAGCGACGGTCGCGCTTGAGTTCGTCGAGCAGGTTCGGCGGCATTTCCTCGTAGCTGCCAGGCAGATCGTAGGCAATCCAAACGCCCCAACCCGCGCGTCGCATGAGCGCGGCTTCCACGAAGTCGTGCGAGAGAATCGCGCCGGACATTGCGCCCTTGCCCGGCAGCGGCGCAAGCGCGCAATGCTCCATGAACGGCTTGAGGCGGATGATCGCGTTGTGGCCCCAGTAGTGCGATTCACCGAGTTGCCAGTAGTGCAGCCCGGCGGTGAAGAGCGGGCCATAGACGCGCCCCGCGAACTGTTGCAAACGCGCGTAGAACGTTTCGCGGCCTGCAGCGAGCGGTGCGGTCTGAATCAGGCCCGCGCTCGGATGCGCCTCCATCATGCGCACGAGCTTGGTCAGGCATTCGCCACTCATCACGCTATCCGCGTCGAGCACGATCATGTAGCGATAGTCGCTGCCCCAGCGACGGCAGAAGTCGTCGAGGTTGCCGCTCTTGCGCTTCACGCGACGCTGACGCCGACGATAGAAGATGCGTCCGAAGCCACCGACTTCGCGGCACAGCGCCTGCCAGGCGTCGACTTCGGCGGTGCAGTTATCGGCCTCGTTGGAGTCCGACAGGATGAAGAAGTCGAAGCGTTCGAGCGAGTCGGTCTTGGCCAGCGACTCGTAGGTCGCACGCAAACCGGCGAACACGCGGCCGACGTCTTCGTTACAGATCGGCATGACAATGGCCGTGCGCGCATCGGGCTCGATGGGCGCGTCGCCTGCCGCCATCTTCGAGATCATGTGACGCTCGCCACCGAACAGCAGGACGAAGAAGCCGAAGATGGCCGTCCAGAAGCCCGCCGAGACCCAGCCGAAGAGCAGCACGAACAGCACGAGCACCGAGAACTCCAGCGGATCGGCGCCGTGATACGGCAATACCGAGGCCATGAAGTGCGTGGCAAGCGCCGTCTGCGCGATCATCAGCGCGAGCAGCATCCAGCGACGACGGCGTCCCGCCTGCGACCAGCGTCCCTTGGGATCGGGTGCGTCGCGCACGAGCGGATCGGGGTCTTTGCGGCCGATGAGCTTGCGCCACAGCCGCGCGAGCGGATTGAGCGACCAAGGACGTGGAATGAGCGACGTACGGCGCACCGGCGGCGCGACACGCAACGTCTGCACGCCACGCACTTCGTTCAAGCCGGCGGCAGCGGCAAGTGAGCCGCCTTCCGTGAGCGAGAGCCGCACGGGTTGCGACGCGAGCACTGCGTCGCTGTCGGACTCGATCTCGGCAAGATCGTGGGCGTGCCAAGCCGCCGTCGCCACCGTTGTGGTGGCGCCGTCGGTCTGACCGGCGGCGTCGGTGGCCTCTGAAAGATCGGAAGCCGTCGCAGACGTGTCGGTCGTATCGGTTGCCTCGCCTGCGATGTTCGAACCGCGCGCAGCCAGCAAGCGCTGCAGACGGGTCAGAACGTCGAGCGAATCGCCACCGTCACGCGTCGCTTGTGCGAGCAGCGCACGACGTTTTTCGGCGGGCAGGGGCAACCGGTCGACGTAAAGTTCGTCGACCGGAATGTCGGAGCGGTCGCTCACTCGGGGGGTAACAGGTAGCTCCACGTTTCGGATAGGGTGTTACTGCCGTTGCGCAGGTAAGCGCGCATTTCGACGGGTTTCTCGGAATCGAGGCGGCGCATGCGAAGCATGACGCGATAGCCTCCCGTGACGTCATTGCGCTGCGTCTGCACTTCAAGGATCTTGCCGTTGCCGTCGATGGACACATTGCCGTCGACCTTGGCATCGTCCGGCAGCTTCTTGAGCCCCGGGCCTTCGAAGTCGAGCGCGAAGAGCAGACTGTCGTCTGGTTTTCCCCGGTAGCCGTGTCCCCGGCGGCTTTGCGTCACCCACGCCAAAGGCGGGCGCTTATCGTTATCTTTTTGCCACGAGAGCCGGTATTCAAGCGACAGCGGCTGCTTGGGCTTGGGCGGCGCATCGGGCACCCAGTAGGCGACGATGTTGTCGTTCGTTTCGTCCGGCGTGGGAATCTGGACCAACTCTACGCGGCCTTGTCCCCATTTTCCCTTCGGTTCGACCCAGGCGCTCGGACGTAATTCATAGTGGTCTTCAAGGTCCTGATAGTTGTTGAAGTCGCGATCGCGTTGCACCAGCCCGAAACCGCCGGGGTTGGACAGCGAGAACGACGACACCAGCAGGCGCTTGGGATTGACGAGCGGACGCCAGATCCATTCGCCCGTACCGGACTGGATGGACAGGCCGTCGGAGTCATGCACTTCGGGGCGATAGTCGGGCACGGGGGCCTGCTGGTTCTCGCCGAAGAAGAACATGCTGGTCAGCGGAGCGATGCCCAGTTTGGTGACGTTTTCGCGCAGGTACAGTTCGGATTTGACGTCGACGGTCGTGTCGACGCCGGGGCGCAACGTGAAGCGGTACGCACCGGTCGCACGCGGCGAGTCGAGCAACGCGTAGATGATCAGCTCTTTCGCACCGGGTGCGGGACGCTGAATCCAGAACTCGGTGAAGCGCGGAAACTCTTCGCCGGAGTTCAGCGCGGTATCGAGCGCGAGGCCACGCGCCGACAAGCCGTAGGTCTGGTTCTTACCCAGCGCGCGGAAGTAACTCGCGCCGAGGAAGACCATGACTTCGTCTTTGTACTTGGGCGTGTTGACCGGGAAGTGAATACGGAAGCCCGCGAAGCCGAGGCCGCGCAGTTGTTTGGGGTCGACCTTGAGTGCGCCGAAATCGAACATGTCGGGGCTGTAGCGCACTTCGCGCACGCTGTTGCCGATCAGTTCGTTGATTTTGACGGGACGGTCGTAGTACGAACCCTCGTGGAAGAACATCAGCTCGAACGGCAGCTTCTGCGCACGCCACAGCGCCTTCTCAGGCTTGAAGCGAATGTTGCGATAGCGGTCGTAGGTCAGATTCTGAAGCTCTTTCGGGAGGTTCGGATCCTTGGGCTTATAGCGATTGTTCGCCAGCGTACGCGCTTGTTTGGCGACGTCGTCGAACGAGAAAGCATGCGCCGCGCCCGAGATGAGCGCACAGACGCTGAGTACGCCGGCAATCGCCAGGCGCAGGGCACGGTGGGAAGTCTTGCGGGGAACCGCGTTGAGCAGGAATTCCATCGGCAGTGGGGAATGGCATGTAACGCGCGTGCTGGCCACAGCCAGCGTGCGCCGAACGCGCAATTTTACCCGTTCATTCACCGATTGACTAAAGATGCATCGGCAAAACCTTCGAAGCGGGTACTCACATTACCCCAATCGTCTGCTGTGACGGTGCTTCCGGCGCGTCACAAATTTGTGACTTTTTGTGACCGGGCGGCGAAATGAAAGGATTTCACTCCCTTCGCCCCTTCATTCCTGACCGTTTTCCGTCATTTTTTGGCCATTCCCGCGCCATTTTCATGGCATTCGGGGCGGAATCGCCCGGAAACCGCTCCCGTCACCCGACGTGGCATCAGCGACTCGCCATTGCCAGCAATCCGCCCAACGTCATTAGCGCGCCGCCGATGGTCCGTCTCACAAGATGCTGCCGCCGCACCATCGCCTCGCGCATCCATCCCGCCGAGAATCCCAGCGCCACAAGGCTGAACCACGCCCAATGCGCAAACGACATGAACGCCCCGTACGCCAGGCCGAGTGCCCAGCCCGTGCCCGGATGAACGACCTGCGTGAAGGTACTCACCACGAACAAGGTGGTCTTCGGATTCAATGCGTTAGTGAAAAAGCCGGTGCGGAACGCCTGGAAGGCCTCGCGCCAGCGGGTGGGGGCTGCATTGCCCGCTTCCGGTGACGCGGATGCTCCACTCTCCTGCGTGACGTCCACGACCGGCGACCGGTCGCGCAACGTCCGCCATCCGATGTACACCAGATACGCGGCGCCAATCCACTTGATCACGGTGAACAACCACGGCACTTGCACGATCAACAACCCCACCCCCACTAGCGTGTACGCCACGTGCACCTGCACGCCCGCCGCAATCCCCAATGCCGCCCATAACCCCGCCCGCCGCCCATGACGCCAGCTCGCTCGCGTCACCATCGCAAAATCCGCGCCCGGACTGATCACCGCCAAGACCGTGATCGTCATTACTGCTATCAGCTCTTGCATGACTTTCTTTCACCCTTCCTGTTTGTGCCCGATCTTCCCGTTCCGTACTCGACCCCGCAGGGGACCAGGGCCCTATTCCGCCCCTCAGACACAGACCCAACTCGGTTCAGAACAGGGCCCTAATCCCCCGCTCATCGCACCTTTTACGTCTACGTTCTTATTTTTCCCATCCGTACTGTCGCTTCTCAGGCTGCATTTTCGCTATTTCCGCCTCTCCGGAAAAACGATCTATTTGCCCGCCTATCCGTGATAATTTCTCACGTATGACGCGATCTCCACACCGCCCCCTTTCTCGCCCCCTTCCCCTGAACGCCCTTCAGGTCTTCGACGTCGCCGCCACCGAACTCAGCTTCGCCCGCGCCGCCGACCGACTCTTCGTCACGCACGGCGCCGTCAGCCGACAAATCCGAACCCTCGAACTCGCCCTCGGCCTCCCCCTCTTCGAACGCCGTAACCGCGCCGTCTTCCTGACCACCGCAGGCGAAAAGCTCCACGCCACCACCCGGCAGATGTTCGAGCAACTCGCCACCACGGTCGCCTCGCTACATCCCCCCTCTCCCTCGGACACGCTCGTCGTCTCCTGCGAACCGACCCTCGCAATGCGATGGCTGATCCCCCGCCTCGCCGCCTTCTCACAAGCGCACCCCGGCATCTCGCTCCACCTCCACTCCGCCGGTGGCCCCCTCGACTTCGAAAGCGCCGGTGTCGACGTCGCCATTCGACGCAACGACTTCTTCTGGGGACATTCGCTCATCGCTGAGCCGCTCGCCGACGAATGGATCGGCCCCGTCGGTCTCCCTTCGGCCTTCGACTCGCTTCCGATTTCGTACCTCCACACGCGCACGCGTCCGCACGCCTGGCAGGACTGGCAGCGCGCCATGCGCGCCGCACCGTCGCCCGAACGCGCGCAACGCTTCGAGACGAGCACCAACCCGGCAACGCCGCCGTTCGAACACTTTTATCTGAGTCTGCAAGCCGCTGGCGCAGGCCTCGGGGCCGCCATCGGATCGGTCTACATGGTGTGCGACGAACTGAACGCCGGACGCCTCGTCGCCCCCGCTAGCTTCATCCGCGATGGCTCAGGCTACGTCGCACTCTCCCGCGAACCGTTCGCCGACAATCCGGCGAAGGCAACACTGCTGAACTGGCTGCGCACGGCACTGGCGGAATCCGCATCGCCCTGGATCGCGAACGCGCAGTGACAAGAGGGAAGGTAAAGCGTGAGGAGATTCGTCAGGCGCGCGGTTCGTTCTGCGCGTCCTGAGTATTGGGAGACGGTTGGGGAGACGGAGACGGCTCAGCCGTCATCGAGGTCGGTGGAACCGGAACAGGGGCCGGTCCCGCAGCAGCGCCCGCCGCATCCTTGCTTTGCGCCACGGCAGGTGGTCCCTTGGGCAACATGCGTACCCCGCGCCAATTGCCCCACTTGTAATACGTGAGCGCCATCACGAGCGAGACAGCAAACCCCAGCGGGAAGCTCCACCAAATTGCCTCCGAGCCCCAAGTCTTCTGCATCTGCCACGCGAACGGCAGCCGGATCACCCACTGCGACACGAACAGGATGACGAGCGGCGCTGTCACCGCGCCCGTCGCCCGTACCACGCCAAAGAGCACGATGGTCACGCCGAACAGCACGAACGACCACGCCACCACGGCATTGATGTGCTGCGCGACGGAAATGGCGTAGCCGTCGTCCGGCAGGAACGCATTCATGAACTGACGGTTGAACAACAGAATCGCGATCACCAGCGTGCCGGTCATGACGAAGTTCAGCCCGACGCCCACACGCCCGATCTTCGACACACGATCCCACAAGCCCGCCCCGACGTTCTGCGCCGTCATGGACGACACCCCCGCACCGATCGCCAGCGCAGGCATCTGCACGTACGTCCACAACTGCGATGCGACCCCGTAGGCCGCCGTGGTCTGCGATCCGTAACCGTTGACGAATCCCATCATGACCATCGCCGACGACGAGATCACCACCATCTGCAACCCCATCGGCAGTCCCTTGACGACGATCAGCCGCAGCAACCCCATGTCGATCCACAGGTACTTCCAATCCTTGCGCGTGAGCCACAGCGGATCGCGGCGCTTGTACAGGGTGTACATGAGCGCGATGAGACTCACGGTCTGCGCGATGAGCGTCGCGCCCGCCGAGCCCGCAATGCCGAACGGCGGAATCGGGCCCCAGCCGAAGATGAGCAACGGGTTGAGCGCGACATCCAGCCCAGCGGACAACAGCATGAATCGGAACGGCGTGCGTGCATCGCCCGCCCCGCGCAACGCCATCATCACGAAGTTGTAGAAGTACATCACCGGCAACGCCACGAAGATGATGCGCAGATACGCCACCGCAAACTCGCGCGCATCGCTCGGCGTGCCCAGCGCGCGCAGCAACTCCGGCGTGAAGATGTAGCCGAACACGGCCACAGCCGTCGACATCAGGATGAAGAATGTCGCGCTCGTGCCGACGATGCGCTGAGTCAGCACGTGATTCTTCGCGCCGATGGACTGACCGATGAGGATGGTGTTGGCCATGCTGATGCCGAACACGACACCGAGCAGGAAGAACAGCAGGATGTTGGCGTTGGACGCCGCAGTGAGCGCCGACTCGCCAAGGTAATGGCCGATCCACATCGCATTGATCGACGCATTGAGCGATTGCAGCACGTTGCTGCCCAGCACCGGCAGCGAGAACCAGAACAAGGTCTTGCCGATGGGGCCGCGCGTGAGGTCTTGTTCGGCCATCGTCTTACTTGGTATCGAACTTCACGCCAGCAGCGGGCGCGGGCACGGCACACCGATGGCCGCGCACATTGTCGAGAAACCGCTCGATCAACGGCAGTATCTTCGCTTCGATGTCGCCGTGCCCGTAACCGAATCCCGCGAAGTTGAAATGCGTCGCGCCATCGACCACGGCGAGCCAGTGACACCCCGGCGGCATGTCGGCGAACGGCTCGGTGCGCGTCTGCCATTTGCCTTCGAGCGGGTCGTCGCGCGTGCCCGTCACGAGCAGCGCGGGCTTGCGCACGTCATGCCACGCCCCCGCCGGAAAGATCGCGCCCTTGCCCTGCGGCGACAGCGCGATATAGGCGTCGAAGCGGTCGTCGCTGTCGAGCCCGAGCTTGTTCTTCGCACCCGCCTCGATCATGACGGTCACTGCCCCCATCGAATGCCCCGCCAGCACGGCAGGCCCCGCGTGGCATTGATTACGCGCCCAGCGCAGCGCCGCACCCGCATCTTCGAGACGGTCGTCATACGCTTCGGGGTCCGTAGTGAGGGCAAGCAATCCGTCGCGCAAACCGCCGTTGCGCACCCGGTCGCGCAGCGAATCGCGTCCGCTCTCCTGATGCGCCATCGTCACCGTCAGCCAGCCGTATTGCGAGAGCGCTCGCCCGAGCCACGACATCGCGTCGCGGTCGTCGCCCGCACCGGGGCTCACGACGACGACACCATTACACGCCACTTGAGGACGGAAGACGTGGAGGTTGGCATACGCGCCGTCGCTGCGCATGACGCGTTGATCGACGCCGGTCGCGGCAGATGCCGGGGTGGCGGTCACGGGTTTCGCCGATGCAGGGGACGACGCGGAGGATGAGGCGGACGGGGCAGATGCAGTTTTCGCAGGCGCGGCTCCCGGAAAGACGGTGTCGGCAGCCAAAACGTGAGTCGGAAACGCTGCGAGCAACAATGCGGCGAACAGCGATGCGCCGACGCTGCAGGCACCGAGCGCGACGCGTAACGTCCCGAACGATCGTCCCACGGCCCTGCGCGACTTTCCGAGCATCCGTTCTCCCCTGGTTTCCGGCAGCACGCAGCCAACCTGGCCCAAGGGGCGCTTGTCCCTGATCTTGCTAAGTTCGAACCACCGAGGGAACGGGTTAGGCCGGGAGCGACGGTCTCGCGACGAAGCTCCGCTGCGACATCACACGATGAGCCATCTTAGCGCGGATTGCGTAGGCGCTCGCATGATTTTTGCATCGCGCCCACCTGTCTCGCGTGCGCAACGCACCGGACGATTCCCGGACTCATCAATCGCCCATCGACGCCACCGTCAGAGCACGTCTGGCATAGGGCGTCAGGCACCTTGACGCTGTCCTGTATGCCCGTCGCGCGATAGGCCCAGCGCCGACGCGTAGCCCTGCGGATCGAAGCGCCACGTCAGTGCAATCAGCGCCACGTTGAGCACGATGAGACCGATCCACGACGGCATGAAGCTGCCCGTCATCGCCATCACCGCGCCAGACGCAAACGGTGCCACGGCGGCAATGCAAAAGCCCACGCCCTGCATGAAAGCCGCGAGCGCGGCCGCATGACGCGGGTGTGCATGGTGATCGAGCGCGAGCACCAGTCCGAGCGAAAAGGTGCCGCCCAGTCCGAAGCCGATGCCACCGATCCACCACCACGGCGCAGCATCCGGTGCCACGACAAGACCGGCCAGACCGGCGAGCGTCGCAGCCAGCGCGAGTGTCAGCCACCGGCGACGGTCGACATTGCGGCGCGCCAGCCACGGCAACATCAGCGCCGCTACGACCTGACACGCCGTCAGTCCGGCGAGCAATGCGCCGCTTTGCGTCGCACTCATGCCTCGCTGCTGATAAAACGGCGGCAGCCACGCAACCATCGTCGTGTAAGTGCAGTTGATGAGACCGAAGTAGACGGCCAGCGTCCACGCACGATGCTTGCGCAACAAGTCGAGCATCGACGGCGGCTTGCCGGAAGTTGTGGACGTTGCGGCCGGGGTGACGCCGTGAGCGACGGCATGCACCTTCAGCGGCGCACGCCACCACGCCAGCGCCGCAACGCCGACGACCGCGAGCCACATACCTAACCCGACGCGCCAGTCGCCCGCCTCGGACGCCGCCCACGGACTCGCCGCCGCCCCGAGGCCGCCACCACCCATGAGCGCAGCAGAGTACAGCCCCATCATCGACGTCATGCGCGCCGCACTGTAGTTCGCTTTCACCACGCCCGGCAGCAACGCCTGAATGATGGCGATGCCGATGCCCGACGCCAGCGCCGTCGCAATCATCGTTACCGTATCGTCGGCGAAAAAGCGCACGCCGCAGGCCAGCGCAAGTGCCACCAGTCCGAGCAACACACCGCGGCGCTCACCGAAGCGACGCGTCAGCCCGCTCGCCGCGAATGCGCCCGCGCCCATCGCCAGCACCGGCAGCGATGTGAGCAGCGCCGCCACGGGATACGTCATCCCGGTCGCCTCGCGAATCTGCGGCAACAGCGGACTGATGGAGGTGAGCGTGGGTCGCAGCGTCAGCCCGACGGCGACAATGGCCAGCCAAAGCGTCATACCACCACGCCCTCGTTCACGACGACGTGACCGTTCGCGACCACCCAGCGACGCGATGCACGCGTCACGATGGCCTGCGCCGCGTTCAACGCGTCGACCAGCACGAGATCGGCGCGCGCGCCGACATGCAGACCGTAGTCGTCGAACCAGCACGCACGTGCGCCCTGATGCGTCACGCAATCGAGCGCGATGTCCAGTTCGTCGTCGCGACGCAGGTTGTAGCGCAGCCCGATCAACATGGCGCGCTCGAGCATGTCGGGCGAACCGTACGGCGTCCACGTGTCGCGAATGCCGTCGTTGCCCCCGGCCAGCGTCACACCCGCACGGCGGCACGCCATGAGCGGCGGCACGATGCGCGACGGCGGTGCCGTCGTGATGAGCGCCACACCGGCATCGGCCAGACGCGCGAGCAATGCATCGGCGCGCGCAGCGTCGAGTTCTCCCAGACAGAAGGCGTGCGACACCACGACCTTGCCCTGCATGCCCAGCGCCACAATGCGCTCAAGCATCAACTCGAACGAGAACACGCCCATCTCGCCCGGCTCGTGCAGATGGATGTCCACCGGACAGCCATGCTTGTCGGCGAGTGCGAACATGGCGTCGAGCGACGCCTTCGGGTCGCGGTCGATGGCGCACGGATCGAGCCAGCCGAGCACATCGGCTCCGCGCGCAAGCGACGCATCGAGCAACTCCACAGTGCCCGCGCGATCGAGTACGCCCGATTGGGGGAACGCCACGATCTGCATATCGAGCGTGTCCGCCAGCGTCTCGCGCGTAGCCAGCACACCGTCGAGATGACGCAGGCCCGCGTCGGTATCGATGTCGACGTGCGTGCGCAGCCGCGTGGTCCCTGCCGCGAGAAATGCACGGCCAAGCGCCAGCGACGCTGCCGCCGCATCGTGGCCGCTCGTGGCACGCCACTGACGCTCGTTGTCGATGCGGTCGATGAGTCGCGAGCCGCATTCGTTCACGTACCAGGGCATGCCCCATGTCGTCTTGTCGAGGTGCGTGTGCGCTTCTACCAGCCCGGGCATCAGCAAAGCGCCGCGCGCATCGATCCTGCGAGTGCTGCCGTCGACCGATGCAGGCAACGACGGCCCGATGGCCGCAATCTTCCCGTGCTCGACGCGCACGTCGACCGACGTGCCGTCCAGCCCGCGCGCATTGCGAATTTCCAGTGTTGTCATACTTTCCTCAAGAGTCCTGCTTCGGCGTCGCTATCGACACTGCTTCCGTCCACATTCCGGGATCGCGTCAGCATGCTCACCGTGACGAACGTCACCGCGTTCACCGCCAGCGCCACCAGCCCCATGTTGATCGACGCCACGGTATCCGACGCGCCGGGCAACATGCGCAGCGTGACGTCGAACCCGACGGCAGCCAGCAACACGAGCGCGCCCGCGCCGATCCCTGCAAACGCGCCGTACTTGTTACCGAACGGACGCGGCAGCAAGCTCGCCACGAACGACGGGAACAACTGCGTGAGCAGGCTCGATGCAAACAGCGCCAGCGCCACGAACGTCGCACCGCCACGCAACACGAAGAACACCGCCACCAGACCGAACACCGGCAGCACGCGCTTGGCCAGTTTGCCGACCGTCGCTTCGCTCGCCTGTGGCGCGAAACCGTCGCGATAGATGTTCTTGGCAATCAGCGTCGACGCATTGAGCAAGATCATCGAACCGGGCACCAGCGCGGTCAACACCCCTACCCCGCCGATCACGCCGACGAACCACGGCGAGAACGTCTGCTTGACGATGCGCAACAGCGCCAGATCCGAGTCCGCACCGGTCAGTCCCGGCACTTGCAGAATGGCCGCGAAGCCGACAAAGAACATGAACGCGATGACCATCTGATACAGCGGCATCAGAATCGTATTCTTGCGCACGGCGCTTTCCGTCTTCGCCGCATACACGGACGTGAAGACGTACGGATACAGGTAGTAACCGAGCGACGTGAGCAGAATCGTCGAGTTGTACCAGGACAGCGTCAGGCCGCTCGTGGGCATTTGCAGGAAGCCCGGGCGCGCCGCCTCGATGCGGTCGAACATCTCGCCAAAACCGCCGAAGTAATGCAGCGGCAGATAGATGCCCAGGAAGATCGCGATCACGAGGATCAGGATGTCCTTGTAAATCGCGATGCTCGCCGAGCCGTGAATGCCCGACACGGTGATGTAGACCACCATCGCAATCGCGCCGCACCAGATCGCCACGGCCGGGGGAATCGTGCCGTACGACGCTTCGGACACGATGATGCCCAACCCGCGCAGCTGAATGATGAGCAACGCGCTCATGCCCAGCACGGCCACCAGCGACACCACGACACCCAGCGCACGCGACCGGTACGCTGTGGCGAAGAAGTCGGAGAACGACACGCAGTTGTGCTTCGTCGCGTGACGCCACGCAGCGGGCAACATCCAGTAGCCGAGCAGATACGCGAGCGCCCCGTAAGCGAGGATGTAAAACGCGGGCGGTCCCTTGCTGTACGCCCAGCCGCTCGCGCCCAGAAACGTGAACGTCGAGAAGGCCTCACCGGCCATCAGCAAGAACACGAGCAGCGTGCCGAAGCCACGACCGCCCACCGCCCATTGTTCGAGGCTCATCGTGCGCCCGCGACGTGCGCGCAACCCCACGAAAAGCGCAAAGGCCAGAAACGCCGCGATGACGGCAAGCGCCGCGTTCATGATGCGGCTCCGTCATGGTCGCGGCGCTCACCCGCGACCTGCTGCGCCGTGCGCTGGGCCGCATCGCGCGAACCGTCGAAGCGGAACATCACGAGCATGATCACCGACGTGAGCAACAGCCACACGATGTTCCACGTCATCAGAAAAGGCAGCCCGGCCAGCCGGGTACCCACATGTTCGGCGAGCCAGCCGCCGCTGTAAAAGGCCGCGATGGGAAGCGCGGCCAGGCAATGTACGGGTTTCATGACGTCTCCAGACCCAAGGGATTCATAAGGCGGCCGCTCGTTTGCAATCCCGGCGGCCTGATGCGTTCGGTGGCTTTGTCCATGTCGTCGACGTCGGGGTGAATGGCACATCGTGTCGATTTGCCATATCATCAACCAAACATCAACAAATGGTTAACCATTTTTGTTGACCATTATCGGTAACGATTTGCCGAAATGCAAGGTCGCGTCGCGCAGAGGGGCCAAACCTAGGGTTTTCCGGAGAATGGGCATCGTGGGAAGGTCGGCGTCGGATTGGCGTCGGATTTGCCTCGGTAAGCGATGTCACGCCATATCGGATGCCCCGGGGCGGCAGGTACAATTCGGCCCACGCCCGCGCACTTTCATGCGAAGCGACAAATTTCAGGAGATCAGGCTTGAGCCGCACCGCAGCACCGCCCTCGTCCGCCGCGTCTGTCGACGTCCCTCGCGTTCAGGCCGCCCCCATCACGGGGCCGGACCCGGCAGCGCTCGACGCCGAGGGAGATGGCGCGACGGGCAGCGCAGGTCAGCAGATCGAGGCCCGCGTGTACGCGGCGATTTCGCAGGCGTTGCTCTCGGGCAAGCTCCGGCCGGGGATGCCGCTGCGCGAACGCAATCTGGCGCAGGCGCTCGATTGCACGCGTGGCGCAGTGCGTAAGGTGCTCGCGCGGCTCGGCTTCGAAGGCAAGCTGGTGCTCGAACCCAATCGCGGCGCGTTCGTGCCGCAGCCCTCGCTCGACGACATCCGTCAGACCTACCGTGCGCGACGCGTGCTGGAAACCGGCGTGATCGCAAGCATCTGCGGCCGGTTGAACGACGCGCAGCTCGCGGTGCTCGACGCCCACGTCGACACCGAAGCGCGCTCGCACGCCGACGGCACGCATGAGCGCTCGATCCGCCTCGCCGGTGAGTTCCATCTGAAGTTGATCGGCATGGCCGACAGCGCGGAGCT
Organism: Pandoraea sp. NPDC090278; assembly: GCF_044772185.1. Taxonomy (NCBI): domain Bacteria; kingdom Pseudomonadati; phylum Pseudomonadota; class Betaproteobacteria; order Burkholderiales; family Burkholderiaceae; genus Pandoraea; species Pandoraea sp. NPDC090278. The sequence continues at coordinate 208,670 of NZ_JBIVYJ010000006.1, forward strand.
CGACGCCTTCGCGCATCAGCTCGTCGCCAAGACGGAGCTATACAAGGCGCTGTATGACCCGGCGGAATTCATGCATTGCGCCCCCACCGAACACGCGCAACTCGTCAGCCAGTTGCGTGACGGCAAGACGCAGGCGGCCATCTCGCTGGCCACTGCGCATCTCGATGAACTCGAAGCGCGGGTACTCACGCGGGCGGCTGCCGCCGAGACACCGGACTTCCGCGCAATCTTCGCCGAGGCGTTCGCGGGCGGGGCGTGACCCGACATCACACCACGTGTGCGAGTGTTGCATGAGACGGATGCCCAAATCGGAGTATATTGCGCCTGATCGCGACGGGCCTGCGGCCCGCCAGCCACTTTTGCCCCCCGCTCGAACGTATTAAGGCACCAAGCCCGAAGGAAGCCCATGTCCCATCTGGTAGTCCACGGCGGCCAGCCGCTACGCGGCCGCATCACGCCCTCCGCCAACAAAAATGCCGTTCTCCCGGTGCTGTGCGCCACGCTGCTGACAGATCAGCCCGTGCGCCTGATCGGGGTGCCCGAGATCACCGACGTCCGTAAGATTCTCGACATCTTCCGTCAGCTCGGCAGCGACGTGAGCGTCGATTTCGACGCCGGGATTCTCGACGTCCACCATCTGAATACGAAGTTCGATCCGCGCACCGACCATCTGCCCGAAGAGATGCGCTCGTCGATCATGCTCGTGCCGCCGCTGCTCGCGCGTTTCGGCGTTGCGCGCATCGAGGACAACATCAAGGGCTGCACGCTCGGCGTGCGCGAGATCGATCCGCACATCGAAGTGCTGCGGCATTTCGGCGGGCGCGTCGAGCGCACCGCCGGCTCGCTGCTGATTCACGCCGACGACGCCCGCCCGGCAATCCATCACTGGCTCGACTACGCCTCGGTGACGACCACTGAGAACTTCGTGCTGTGCGCCGCCACCGCGAAGGGTCGCTCGCAACTGAACAACGCCGCGTCCGAGCCGCACGTGCAGGAGTTCTGCCGCTTCATGCAGATGCTGGGCGTGCCCATCGAAGGCGTCGGTACGTCGCAGTTGGCGATTGAAGGCGTCGAGCGCTTCGGCGGCGGCGAATTCCGCTTCGCCGAGGACTTCCACGAAATCACCACGTTCCTCGCGCTCGGCGCGATCACCGGCGGCGAGATCACGGTCAAGAACACGGCCCCCGATCAGTTCCCGCTGATCGACCGCACGTTTGCGAAGTTCGGCATCAAGGTCGAGCATCGCGACGGCTGGTCGACGGCCACCGCGCAGGGCAAGCTCAAGGTGCAGGCCCCGTTCACGCAGAACATTCTGACGAAGGTGGAAGCGGCCCCGTGGCCGTACTTCCCGGTGGATCTGCTGCCGATCTTCATCGCACTGGGCGTGAAGGCCGAAGGCAGCGCGATGTTCTGGAACAAGGTGTATGACGGCGCGATGGGCTGGTCGACGGAGCTGTCGAAGTTCGGTGCGCACGTGTTCCAATCGGATCCGCACCGTCTGATCACGTTCGGCGGCGTGCCGCTGTCGCCTGCCGTCGTGGAAAGCCCGTACATCATTCGCGTGGCGATTGCCTTGCTGATGGTGGCAGCGAGCATCGACGGTCAGTCGACCATCAAGAACGCGCAGCCGATCCGCCGCGCCCACCCGCGCTTCGTCGAGAATCTGTGCTCGGTCGGCGCGAACGTGGTCTGGACGGCACCGGAGTAAGCCTCTGACGTGCACCCGCGCCCCCCCGGGGGGGCCGGGCTCGCCCTGCGGCACACGCCAGCGGCAGACGACCCCCCGATCACCTACACGCCGGTCGTCCGCCGCTGCGAACCCGACGGTTGACCTTACCTGAGCCGGTACGGCGCGCCATGACTTCACCTTTGCCCGACGGCATCTCTCGTTTGCCCGGCGGAAATTTATTTCCCGCACGTCGATATTCGCCCCGGTTCGGTGCAGCGCGCCCAAGCGAATGTGAAAGAATGACGACCATCATGAGCGATCGTCACCTGCCCCCGCAGTCGTCTGCCACGTCCGCCACACCTGCTGCTGTGGCGACGGCAACCCCGCGTCAGAGCGGCGCATGGCCTGCGTCGCCGCACGCCCGCCAGCTCTCGGGTGTGCGCGTGCTCGTCGTCGACGACAATCAGGAAGACCGCATGCTGCTGATGGACTTCCTCAGCCAGCAGGGCTGCCGGGTCTACATCGCCCAGGACGGTCGCGACGGGTACACCAAAGCGCGCACCGTGCAGCCCGATCTGATCCTCATGGACATCCGCATGCCGGTATGCGACGGCCTCGGCGCGTGCCGCCTGCTCAAGGCCGACCCCGGCACCCGGCACATCCCGCTCATCTTTCTGACGGCCGCCGCCTTGCCCGGCGAGCGTGTCGCTGGCTTGTCGGCCGGTGCCGTCGATTACGTCACCAAGCCGTACGATTTCGAAGAGGTCCGGCTGCGGCTGTCGATCCACCTGAAGACGACGCCATCCGCGCCCGCCCACAGCGCAGCGCCGACAGCCAACGCCACCACCGCAGCCGACACCGACAAGCACGCGCCGCTGCCCGTGCAGGCCCACACGCTGGACGCCGTGCTGTTTCGCGCCACGCGTGCGCTGCTGCTCGACCAGCTCGGCACGACGCCTGAGCTGGCCGGTCTGGCGAGTGCCGTCGGCACGAACACGCGCCGTCTCAATCTCGCGTTCCGCCGTTGTGTCGGCGTGACGGTGTTCGACTTCCTGCGCGAAGAACGCATGAAGGAGGCGCGACGCCTGCTCTCCGAGACATCGCTGGATGTGCAGGACATTGCGAGCGCCGTGGGTTTCGCCAGCGCCGCCAACTTTGCCACCGCCTTCCGCGAGCGCTTCGGCATACCGCCCAGCGGGTTCCGCGAACAGGGCGCGCAGACGTATCTCGCCCCCGACAATTCGGGATCGACGCAGGCATGAGCACTGCGCCAGCGGACTTACCGGCGCAAGTGACGCGCCGGTCCTCCTCGCCCCCTTCCATCTGGCTGACGCGCATTGCGCTCACGTTCGTTGCGCTCATCGCGCTGGTCGTGACGTTCTGTCTGCCGGGCACGGCGACGGCCGCGACGGCCGCTACAGCCGCTACAGCCACCGCAGCGACGACATCGACGAACATCGCACCTGTCGCCGTCCAGACCGCCCCGGCGTTCATCGATCTCGCCGACGCGCCCTCGCCCCTCAAGCTCGACAGACAGCTACGTCTGCTCGAAGACCCGACCCGACGCCTCGATGCCACGCAGGCACTCGCAGCACCCGGCTGGCGCAACGTCGCGCCCCAGATGCTCAATGCGGGCTACAGCCGCTCGGCATTCTGGCTCACCGGTAACGTCTCGAATCCGAGCAACGAGCCCGTCACGCGCTGGCTGAGCGTCGGCATCGTGCGACTGGAGGATGTGCGCTTCTATGCGATGCCGTTCGGCGCAACGCAGCCCACCGAAACGTGGCGCGCCGGGCACACCGTGCCGCTCGACCAGCACCCTATCGTGTCCGAGACGTCGGTCTTCCCGATCACGCTCCTTCCGGGGGAACGGCTCACGTTCCTCGTGCGTGTGGAGACCCGCTCGTCGGTGAGCATCGTGCCGCAGTTCTGGCAGCCGGACGACTTCCGACAGTCCGAATCGCGCAACGCCATGATCGCCATGTTGCTCGTCGGTTCGATGCTCTCCATCGCGCTCTATGCCTTCGTGCTGGGCATCTCCCGCCGCGATCCGGTGTTCGTGCTGCTCGCGCTCACGACCATCACGCAGGTGGCGCAGGACATGGCGTTTCAGGGCTTCCTGTATCGCTACTTCCTGCCGCAGGGCGGCGAGTTCATCGTGCGCGCGCCGAGCTTTTTCTCGACGCTGACCGTCGGCGTGTTCAGCGCGATGCTGATGATCTTCGCCGGTCTTGAGCGCGTGACGCTATGGCGCTGGCTGTATCGCGCGATGATCGGCCTCATGGGGTTCATGGCACTGTGGGTGCTGTTCGGCGATCACCGTGTGGCCGCGTTCGCGCATTTGCAACTGCTCACTGTCTTCAACGTGATCTGGGTCGTCTCGCTGGCCGACGGCTGGCGACGCGGGTTCAAGAACGCGCGCCTGAGCCTGCTCTCGTTCTCGCCCGGTTGTCTGGTGCTGTTCTGGCGGCTCGCGATCATCTACGGCCTGCTGCCGGAGGACTGGCTCGCCAACACGGCGATGGCGTGGAGCACCAACTTCTCCGTGCTGCTGATGCTGACCATCATCATCGCCGGACGCTCGCGCGAACTCGTGCGCGAACAGCGTGCCGCACAGCGCGAGGTGCTGCAAACGCGCCGCGAAGAACAGGTGCGGCTCGCCAATGCCGTCGACACCCGCACGCGCGAACTGCAAGCCGCCCTCATCGCCGCCGACGAAGCCAACAGCGCAAAGAGCGACTTCCTCGCGCGCATCAGCCACGATCTGCGCACGCCGCTCACGTCGATCATCGGTTTTGCCGATCTAGTGCAATCGGGCGGACGCGAAGACGCCGACCGGGGCCGCATCATCCGTCGCAGCGCGCATCACATGCTCGCGATGGTCAACGACCTGATCGAATACGCGGGCGGTGGCGCCGCCGACGCGCTGCACGTCGCCCCCGTCTACACGCACGCGTTCGTCGACGGCATGGTGCACGAAGGCATGAGTCTCGCGCGCAAGCACGACAACGCCTTCCTGCTCGACGTGCGTGCGTCGCTGCCGCCGCTGCTCGCTTTCGACGCCAAGCGGGTGCGTCAGGTGCTCGGCAATCTGCTCGACAACGCGGCGAAGTACACCTCGGACGGCACGATCACGTTGTCGCTGTCCGCCACCCCCGATGCGACTCGCGCAGACATCGTGCATGTGAGCTTCGGCGTGGAGGACTCCGGCTGCGGCATTGCAAAGGACGACCTGCCGCGTGTGTTCGAACCCTTCGCCCGGCTCGACCGCGCGCGACGTCTGCCCGGCGTGGGGCTGGGACTCGCTATCGTCAGGCAATGGATCGAGCGCATGGACGGCACGATCGTGATCGACAGCCAGCCCGACGTCGGCACGAAGGTCACGTTCACGCTACCGCTGCGCGTGGCGCGCGAAGCGGATCTCGTGCCGCAATCGTTCGCAGGGGCCACGCACGCCTTGCCACCGCTCGACGGCACCGGGTATCACATCTGGCTCGCCGAAGACTCCCCCGAAATCCGTCAATTCCTGCATGACGAATTGGCCAGTCTGGGCTTCACCGTGAGCACCTTCGGCGACGGCGTCGCGCTCATCGCCGCGCTGGGCAATCCCAAAGTGCCCCAGCCGGACCTCGTGCTGACGGACCACATGATGCCCAACGCCGACGGACTGGCGGTGGCACGCGCCACACGCCGCCGCTGGCCCGAGGTGCCGGTGCTGGCCGTCTCTGCATCGCCGCAGGCGGTCGCGGGCGCTGGCAGCGAGGGGGAAGGCAGCGAGCGCGGCTATGACGCGTGTCTGCTCAAGCCCGTCGAACTGGCGGACCTGCGCAACACGCTGGCGCGTCTGCTCGACCTGCAACGTGGCGAGGCTCCCATCAGCGAAGTGGAACAAGAGCGCGCTATGGTGCGTCCGCCGCGCGAGCGGCTGGTGGAAGCCCGTCAGTTGATCGCGATGGGGGCGATTACCGATCTGATGGACTGGTCGCGCGATCTCAGCACACGAGCCCCGCAGTACGACGTCTTCGCCCGTCACGTCCATCAACTCGCGCAACGTGGCGATCTCGCCAGTCTCACGGAGTTGTGCGCGCCGACGCAGTGAAACAGCGCGTTGGCAATAACGACGACGCATAGAGACGCCGCAAACGACAACGGCACGCTCGAGAGCGTGCCGTCGTTTATTTGACGTCGATTACGTCAGTCGCGAAGCGGCTTGTGGGCCGTCTCCTTCGCCGCGAACAACGCGATGGCGGTGATCGCGAGCGCCGCCGTCACGTACAGCGACACCGACAGCGTCGTGCCGTACTCCTTGTAGAGCGTCACGATGATCAGCGGCGCGAAGCCACCACCGAGAATGCCCGCCAGCGTGTAAGCCAGCGACGAACCGGCATAGCGCACACGCGTCGGGAACTGCTCCGTGACGAACGCCGCCTGCGGACCGTACATAATCGCGTGGATCACGAGACCGATGACCACGGACAGCACGATCAGCGCCGGGCTCGACGTGTCGAGCAACACGAAGAAGCCATAGGCCCAGATCACCGCGCACAGCACGCCGAAGCCATACACCGGGCGGCGGCCCAGCTTGTCTGACAGCGCGCCGAACAGCGGCACCGTCAGTGCATTGAACGCGGTGCCGACGAGCACCGCCGTGAGCGCCAGCGGACGCGACAGATGCAGCGTGCCGGTCACATACGTCAACGTGAAGACGACCATCAGGGCGTAGAGCACGTCCGAGCCGATACGCGAGCCGCCCGCGACCAGCAGGTTGCGCCAGTGTTTGCGGAAGACGTCCGCAATCGGCATTTCCGCCTGACGGTCCGAATGCTGCATTTCTTCGAACATCGGCGTTTCTTCCACGCCACGACGCACCCACAGACCGAACGCCACCAGCACGAGGCTCAGCAGGAACGGCACGCGCCAGCCCCAGGCGAGGAACTCGTCCGGCGAAATCGACAGCGTGATGAGTGCAATCAGACCGGTCGCGAGCAACGTACCGAACGACGGCCCGACCTGCGTCCACGAGGCATTCAACCCGCGCTTGCGCTGATCGCCATGTTCGACCGAGAGCAGCACCGCACCGGCCCATTCGCCGCCCAGCGCCACACCCTGCACGAAACGCAACGCGACGAGCAGTACCGGACTCCAGATGCCGATCGAGGCATAGGTCGGCAGCAGGCCCATCAGACCCGTGGTCAGGCCCATGACGACGAGCGTGAGCACCAGTACGGCGCGTCGTCCGATCTTGTCGCCGAGGTTGCCGAACACGAAGCCGCCCAGCGGGCGCGAGACGTAGCCGACGGCGTACGTCGACAACGCGAGGATGGTGCCCGCGAGCGGGTCCATCGACGGGAAGAACAGATGATTGAAGACGAGTGCGGCAAGCGTGTTGTAGACCGTGAAGTCATACCACTCGAGCGTGGTGCCGACCATGCTGGCCGTCGCCAGTCGGCCCTTGTTCGCGCCTTGTTTGGCGGGCGCGGCAGCGACACCTGATGCGGTGCCTGTGTCCCGGGTGTCCCGGGTATTCGAATACGTTGTCATGGATGTCTCCGGGGGTGCGCGGGGTCAGCCGGGTAGACCGACCCCGTGAGAGGGGAGCAAAGAGAACTAAGCGCGCGACGTCAGTCGTCGTTGGCACCGAGACGCCACAGCATGGCGAAGCGGGTCACGTCGGAGGCGGGCAGGCCGTAACTCGCCGCCAGCGTTTCAGCGGCGATACGTACCGCGTCCGGATCTGTGCCTTCGATGAGCACGACGGCGTCAGCCGGCGGCAGTGCGGCGTCCTTCGCCGTGAGCGAGACGGAGAGCGTGGGCACGGTGACCTGGAGCGTGGCACGCACGATGCCATCGCCCTGTGCGATCTCCGCGAGTTGGGCGTCGAGGCGAGGGCGCGCCTGCGCCACGGCCGCCTCCGTCAACACGAAAGCAGCGAGCATGCCGCCCTGACCTTCACCGGCTTCTACATCGAGCGTGCCGACGCGGCGTTGCGTGCCCTGCATGCGCGCGAAGTTGCGCAGCGACCATTCCGTCTGATGATTGAAGGCCTGCGCATACGGCTCGCTGGTGAACACGCCGGCGTCCTGCGTGCAGTAGAGCGCGAGGTACGGGCGGGCGCTGTCATGCAGCGCCTTGAAGCGCCGGGCGAACTGGAAGCCGGGAATCGCGACGCGCTCCTGCATGTGTTCGCGGTCGTACCAGCGGTTGAAATCGGCTTCGGAGGCCGGATCGATATTCGTCCAGATACAGAGTTGGGCGCGCGGGGCAGTCACAGTCATGAGGCATCCATCGGTGTCGACAATCGGGGGTCGGCCAGTGTGCGCCGCTAAGCAGCATCAGCACGCATGAGGCCGACCGTCCATTTGAGTGTGCAAAACGATGGAGGGAGCGTCCAACAAGAAATCAAATTCGCGGCAACAGCAAATTCTTATGACCGGCCCCAAACCCTTGCCGGGCGGGGCCTTCGTGCGCCATTGCGCCGTTTCGCCGTTTCACGCCGGGTGGTTCAGGCGTCGGAAGCGCCCCATGCCGGGGCGGTCATGGCGGCGGCGGGGGGAATCGCGATGTCCGGCCCCATGTTCAGGGCGAACTCGCTGGCCGTGCGCTGCGCCAGACGCGCCACGTTCTCGGCGAGCAGCGCGCCCGTGCGGAACGAGCCGACCAGCGGCAGATTGGGAAAATTGGCGTTCACGCGCAGCAGATGCAGACTGTGCTCGCCCAGTTCGCGCTGGATGATGGCGGGCGGCAGCATCGCCACCCCGAACCCATCGGCTACCAGCCGGATGATCGCCGCGACCGACGTCATGCAGTTCACCCGCACCGGCCGCTCGGCGGCGACCGAGAACATGCGCTCCAGCGTCTTGTGCGGCCCGGAATTGCGCGAAAAGCTCACCAACGGATACGCAGCCAGATCGGCCACGTCGAGCGTTTCGCCCTCCAGATTGAGCTTGGGGCTCGCGACCCAGCGCATCGGGAATTCGGCCAGCGGCAGGTTTTCCACGCCAGCACCGTGTTGCATGTCCGTCTGCAATACGAGATCGAGTGAGCCCGCCTCAAGCTGCTTGCACAGATTGATGGTCGTCTCGCTTGTGACCTCGATTTCGAGTTGCGGATATTCACGGTGAATACGCGCCGCCAGATCCGGAAACCAACTGTGCACGATGGACTCGACGACGCCGATTTTGAGCACGCCCGGCGGCATGTCCGGATCGCTCAGTTCCCGCTTCATCTCCTGCCCCAGCATGACGATGCGCTCGGCATACGCCAACGCTTTCTGGCCTGCGGCCGTCAGCGTGACCTCGCGCGCGCTCCGGTCGAACAGGCGCACGCCGAAACTCTGTTCCAGCGACGCGATCCGGCTCGACACCCCCGCCTGCGTCGTGTGCAGACGCTCGGCCGTCAGCCGGAAATTACGCAGCTTGGCGAGCCAGACGAAGGTTTCGAGAAAACGCAGATTCATGCGGCATAGGACCGTAGACGTGATGGCCTGTCTACGCAGAAGTCTTGGGAGAAATGGGCATTTTAGCGGGAACACAAAAGACGTCGCCCGCTTTGTTCCACGCATGAAACGCGAATGGCGTTCGGCATCCCTGCCCGTATCCGCCGCCGCCCCACAGGCCACTGTTACGGCAGCGCGTTCCTGCAGTGTTTCGTTTCCGTAACGTTTTTTGATATCGGCGCGCGCCCCGTTCGCCCACACTCCTTACAAATCAAGCAGTTAAGGGTTTCAAGACAATTGGCACGGGATTTGCTGAGTCTTTTGCAACGACCCGTCGAGGTCGGAGGGCCAAATTTTTGGAGACTGTCATGTCAAGCGCCCATTTCCGTCGACCGCATCCGACAGTGGAACTCGCCCGGTGCGTGTTCCGGCAGCATTACATCCGCATCATGCAGGCCGAACATCCCGGCAGCTATGCGGTGCTGGTCGACATCTGGCCGATGGACGGTCGGACGTATTCGAGCATCGATCAGGCCAAGCATGCGGCCATGCTGTTTATCCGCAATATGGAAAACGACTGAGTCCACGTAAGTGATTCCGCGCCAGCGGCCCTGGCGCGGCCAACGAGACGAGACCATGAAACATCACCACACCCGTCACAGCGCCGCCGAGCGGCACGCCCTGGCTGCCATGCCGTCCTCAGCCCATTCTTCCGCCCGTGCACGCCAGCCGGTCGTCCTCGATCCGGTCGGCGACCCGTACGCCCGCGTTGCCGTCGAAGCTTACGCCGAGGCCTGCGCGCAGGACCAGCCCTGGCTGGCCGAAGCGCTGCAACGGCAATATCAGTTGGCAGGCGGCACGCCGTCGAGTGCGGCAGCGATCTGGCGCACGTTCCACGAGGCGCAGCAATTGGCGCGCGACGGCGACAATTACGACGAAGCGGCCTGGACGCACGTGGCGCTGCATTTGTGCGGCGTGCTCGGCGCGATGAATCTGTAATTGTGAAATTTTGAGCAGATCGATGTTTTGGCCGTTGCGTGGCGTCGACGGAAGCCTTGGCGCTGTGGGCATTTCTGGCATACTTCGTGCAAAGTAAATTCCCGCAGTCTGCCTGGTAACCAATGAGCAAGTCCGCCGCGCCGGCACGGAATCCCCGTCGGCACCTTTTTGCCAATATTTTCGGCACGCTGATCCTGCTGTTCCCCGCCGTATCCCTGGTCGTTCCACGCGGCGGGAATACGGCGATGTTCCTGACGGTGGCCCTCGGCGCCATCGTCCTTTTCACGGGCCGCGAACGGGGCGAAATCTGTTCGCTCGTGCGTGCCAATTCCCACGTCCGCCTGCTCCTCATCTCGCTACTGCTGCCGTTTTTCTCGATTCTGCTCGTCGAAATTCTGCACGGCCGGATTGTCGCGAACACGCTCGACTCCCCGCTACGCTTCCTGCTCGCTACCTTTGTATTCCTGGGGCTGCGCCGGATCGTCGACGTCATGCCGAAATGGACCGATCTGTCGTTCGCCACCGGCGCGATCGCTGCGGCCTTCATGGCCTTGTATTCCACCGCAGATATTCTCGCCGCCCGCGCCGAAAGCTCGTTCCTGAATCCGATCCACTTCGGCGACATCGCCGTCCTGCTGGGCACACTGTCCGTCGTGTCGATTCACTGGCTGTCGCGCGATAAGGCCTGGACCGTCGCGTTCAAGCTGCTGGGCGCTGCTGCCGGATGCTACGCGTCGTGGGCCAGCCAGTCCCGCGGGGGCTGGATCGTGCTGCCTGTGCTGCTGGTCGTCTGGCTGATGTGGCGCAATCAACCGCTGAGCGGCGCACGGCGCGTCGCGATCGGCGTCGTCGTCGCCGTGCTGCTCGCAGCCACGTTCAGCTCGCATGTCGTGCGCGAACGCTTCGAAATGATCCGGTCGGATCTGATCAATCTCTCCGCAGGCAACCCCAATACGTCGACCGGTATCCGTGTCGAATTGTGGAAGGTCGCCGGCCAACTCATCGGTGAGCATCCGTTGCTCGGCCTCGGCGCCCATGGGTTTCGCGATGCGATGCCCGCCATGGCGGCATCCGGCGAGTTGACGCCGTTGGCCGCCGACCTCGGCAAGGGCGAAGTGCACAATCAGATCCTTGCCTACTTCGTCGATTACGGTCTGCTTGGCCTGTTGTGCATTCTCGGCGTCTACCTCGGCCCGGCCATCTTCTTCATTCGCTCGGCGCAGTTGCAACACGACCGCGTCAAGAATCGCGCGGCGTTGATGGGATTGATGACGGCGGTCGCCTTCGCCGTCTTCGGATTGACCGTGGAGACGTTCAATCTGAAGGTGACGGTCGCCTTCTATGCAACGATGCTGGCTCTGTTTGCCGCGTTCGCCTATCCTGTCGGATCCTCAGACGACAGACCGCCCGTTGACAAGCGATAACGCCGCTCCCTCATGCTAAGCATTCTGATCCCCACCTGGAACAACCTACCGTTCCTCAAGCTGTGTATCGATAGCGTTCGCCGGCACTCCGGCGAGGCGCACGAGATTCTCGTGCACGTCAACGACGGCAGCGACGGTACGCTCGACTGGGTGCGTGAGCAGGGCTTGCGTCACACGCACAGCAGCGGCAACGTGGGCGTTTGCCTCGCGCTCAATCAACTCGCCCCGCTCGCGTCGCACGATCAGTTGCTGTTCCTGAACGACGACATGTTCGTCACGCCCGGCTGGGACACCGCACTCACCGATGCCGCCCGTGCGCTCCAGGCACTCGGCACGCAGGTCTATTACCTCTCGTCGGTCATGGTCGAACCCAACGCCGGGGTCAGCAAGCAAGTCGTTTCGAAAGATTTCGGCACCACACCGGAGACGTTCGACGAAGCCGCGATGCTCGCCTTCGCCGCCTCGCTGGGACGCAGCGACGTGAACGGCGTGCCGACGCAGCCCACGCTCGTGAGCCGCGGGCTATGGCACCTGGTCGGTGGCTACAGCATCGAGTTCGGCCCCGGCATGAGCAGCGACGACGACTTCCTGATGAAGCTCTGGCTGGTCGGCTGCCGGACGTTCCGTATCGTCGGCAAGAGTGTGGTCTATCACTTCGGTTGCCGCTCGACCGGACGCGTGGTGAAGAATCGCGGCAGTCGCGAATTCCTGATGAAGTGGGGGATGACGCAGGCCGAGTTCAAGCGCGACTATCTCGATCTCGCGGGCACACCAGCAGGCGCGGCACTGCCGAACGTGCCGATGCCCAGCGGCAAGAGCCGCATCAAACGCGCGCTGCACGGCAGCAAGCCGTACCCGCTCGAAGACCTCGCGCGCTGGGACGCCAACGTCCCGCAACATCTGAAGCTGGACTGAGACGTCCAGCCGCGCGCCAGCACCGTTAAAACCGTAAATCAGTGCCGTGGGTGACGGATGCGTGCCCACGCGTGCTCAAGACGCTTCACCGCAGGACTGTCCGGGTGACGTGTCCACCAGACCCCCATCTCCCACACCATGCCCGCAAGCACGGCGATCACCACGAGTGCGCCGATGGTGTACCAGATCTCGCCGAATGAGGTTGACATAACGGCCTCCCAAAAACGCATCACGGACGACCGGCGGCCGTCCGTGATTGCATTCTAGGCGACGAAACCCGGCTTGCCCGCCGGGTCTGCCCTAACGTCGGGGGTTCATCCTTCCAGTCACTTCAGAGCTGCCCCATCGTCAGTTGCACCACGAGGCTGCTGACCGACACCGCCGCCCAGACACCCAGTCCGAGCAGGATCGGACGCACACCGGTCGATGCCATGCGGCGCAGATTCGACGACAGCCCGATGGCGGTGAGCGCCACGATGATCAGGAATTCGGCAGCGTCATGAATCCACGGTTGCAGCGCCGGGGGCACGAGGCCTGCCGTGCGGATGCCCGATGCGATCAGGAAGCCCAGGATGAACCATGGGAAGATGCGGGCGAGGCTGAAGTTACCGGCACCGGCACGCTTGGCGCGGTAGGCCACGATGGCAGCCAGTGTCAGACAGATCGGGATGATCAGCGTGGCACGCGTCAGCTTGACGATCGTGGCGTAGTCGCCCGCCTCCTTGCTGTAGCTATAACCGGCCGCCACCACCGACGACGTGTCGTTGATTGCCGTACCGGCCCACATGCCGAAGCCGAGATCCGAGAGATGCAGCGCGTGACCGAGTACCGGGAACAGCAGCACGGCGGCGATGTTGAACAGGAAGATGGTCGAGATGGCGAACGCCGTTTCGTGATCGTCCGGCTTCACGATGGGCGTGACGGCGGCAATCGCCGAGCCGCCACAAATGGCCGTGCCCACGCCAATGAGCAGCTTGAGCTTGTCGGGCACGCCCAGCAGGCGACCCAGCCCCCAGGCCGACAGTCCGGCGGCGGTGATCGTGACCGCCGTGACGGCGAGCGACTCGAGTCCCGTATGCGCCACCTGCGACAGGCTCAGACCGAAGCCCAGTGCGATGATCGACCACTGAAGCACGTACTTCGATGCGAACTTGATGCCGGACTCGTAACGTGCGCCCGGGGCGAAGATATTGCGCACGAGAATGCCCAGCAGAATGCCGAACACCGGACCGCCAACGAGCGGCATCTGACGCCCCAGCAACAGCGCCACGAAAGCGATCACGGTCGAGAGAATGAGGCCCGCCCAGGGGTTGTGCTGATCCGGCACCAGCGTGTCGGGACGGCTGGCCGAAGCGGGCGTTGCAGCGTGGGTTTTTGTTGTCATGTCGGGCACTCCTTGCGAATGAGTGCCAGTCTAAAAACTCCGCTTCAATAATAAAAATCGTTATATCGGATACAAAATATCCAAAATTCCGATGAATATTCGCAGCGATGATAAGCCACTGATTCCATGAGGGTTTTAGCGACGTTCGCGCGGTCCCGCTACACTGTCCGGAGCGTCAAGTCGCACGCGCCGAGAAAAATTTCTACACAGGAGACCGCGCCCCATGTCGCAGAACGCCGACACCCCCGCCCGTCACGCCCAGTGGTATTTCGATTTCGCCTCCCCGTTCGCGTACCTGCAATTCGAGCGCTTCGATACATTGCCACGCACGCTCGACATCGAACTCAAACCCATCGTGCTGGGCGCGATCCTCGTGCACTTGCAGACGCAGGGACCGGCCGAGACACCGCACAAGCGCATCTTTACCTATCGCATGGCGCAGTTTCGCGCCGAGCAGGACGGCATTGCGTACCGGATGCCGCCGGTGCACCCGTTCCATCCGATTCGCGTGTTGCGTCTGGCGGTCGCGTTAGGCGCGACGCACGAGGTCGTGCGTACGATCTTCCGCTTCATCTGGGCGGAAGGACGCGACGTGACCGACCCGCAGGGCTGGGCCGACCTGAGCGAGCGCCTCGGCCTGTCAGCCGACGACGCGCTAGCGCGTGCGGAATCGCCCGAGGTCAAAACGGCGCTTCGCGAGAACACCGAAGGGGCGATTGCCGCCGGGGTGTTCGGCGTGCCGACGTTTGCTTATGACGGGGAGTTGTATTGGGGGGATGACGCCACGGCGATGTTCCGCCACTGCCTCGCGCATCCCGAATGGCTGCAGTCGCCAGACGTCACCCGGCTGCAACAGGTGACGGTCGGCGTGAAACGGGAGCGTTGATAGCGACGGTGAGAGACGCTGAGGAACGGCTGTCCGCTGACAGGCGTCAGCGCGCAGCGCCCGACGGCTGCGTCTTCGCACCGCTACCCAGAATCAGCGGCAGCGACACGGCGTCCGCCATCGCGGCGTAGCCAGCGTCGCTCGGGTGCGTGCCGTCGCCGCTATCCAGGCGCGGCAGCATGCGTGTCGGTTGCGACGGATCGCGCAATGCCGCGTCGAAATCGATCACGCCATCGAAAGCGCCGCCGGTACGTACCCACTGATTGACGGCCTCACGCACCGCTTCACGCTCAGGCGGCAATTTGCCCGGCGGGATCGTGGTGCCAAGAATGCGCACGTTGCGGGCGTGCGCCGCTGCGATCAGCGACTGATAGCCCGCGATCATCTCCGGTGCGGTCACGATCACGTGCGGCACGTCGCAATCGAGCCCGCCGTGCGGCGGCACGTAACCGAAATTGATGTCGTTGATGCCGATCTGCACGACGACCGTCTTCACGCCCGGTTGCTCCAAAGCGTCGCGACGAAAGCGGGCCACCAGCCGCTCGCCGTAGCAGGCCGAATCGTGCAGCAGGCGATTACCGCTGATGCCGAGATTGAGCACGGCGATATCGCGTCGCCCGGCGGCGTCCAGACGACGCGCCAACCCGTCCGGCCAGCGACGATTGGCGTTCAGCGTGCTGCGCATGCCGTCCGTGATCGAATCGCCAATGGCGACGATGGCGTGCGACGGCGCGTCAGGGACGACGCTCAGCCCGGCCAGCCACAACGTATTCGTGAAGCGCGTGGGGAACGACGCCGCCTGTGCGTTATCGACGAAATCCCCCGCGCCGCTCAGAAAGGCGGTCTGCTGCGCGATCTTGTGCCACGTGGTGGGCGTCTTCGATTCTTGTGTGAAGAGACTGACGGCCAGCGGCGTTCCGGCGCGTACAGCGAACGGCAGCGGGTCACTCTCGAGCGATGCGCCCGGTGCAATGCGCGCCGCCGGTTGCCCGCCGAACGTCAGGCCTCGCATTGTGCCCGCGTCGATGGCCGCACCGCGTGTGGACACAGCAAGGCTTGCTCGTTCGATGACCAGAGGCTGCGTGCCGTACGCGTTCGAGAACCGCACACGGACATCGTTGCCGGACAGCGTGGGATAAACGATCTGACGAACGGTGCGCCCGCCTGCGGCCGGTGCCCGGTTGAACGAAGGCGCTGCCGGATGCTGCGCGACGGCTTGCGGTGCCGTCGCCCATGTCCCAACGCGTGCGTTCGGAACATTCGATGCGCTCTGTCCCTGAGCAAGCGCCGTCGAGGACACACCCGCGACGGTGGTCGCGAACACGGTCAGCGCGACGCGAAAAGCGCGTTGCATTCGGGGCGAGCCCTCGGCAGCGGAAAACCAGAAGTTCGTGAACGTAGACAACGTCGGGAGCATGAAAACAGCGTGGGCCAACATGGGTAATTCGGGCAGCAGCCGCCATTGTGCCTGATTGCGGCCGTTGGCAAGGACTTACATTACCTTTCAGGCATGGCCCTGCCGCCCGGTTTGGCGTGGCGAAACCTGACAAGCGAAAGTGCCGGGAATCGGTGCGACTCGGTGCGACTCGGTGCGACTCGGTGCGTCGAAGTCAGCGCGTCGAAATCACGATAGCGACGCGTCGGTTCTGCGCACGCCCTGCCGGGGTGCTGTTGTCGGCAACCGGATTACGTTTGCCCGCCCCGATCGTCTGGATGCCTGCGCGCTTGACGCCCGCCTCGGCCAACACACCGGCTACGGCGTCGGCACGGCGTGCCGAAAGCTGCTCGTTGTACGTCTCGCTGCCGACCGAGTCGGTGTATCCGTAGACGCGCACCGCGTCGAGTCCGACCTTCACCAGCGTGTGCCCGATGCGCGTGACCGTCTCGCGTGCGGGGTCGCGCACCACGAACTTGTCAGTGTCGAAGAGCACCGTATCCGACAGTCCGAACTCCCAGCCTTCGTCCGTCTGCGTGAAGCCTTCCGATTTGAGTGCGGCGATCTGCTCAGGCGTCAGGCCGTGCACCGGCGTGGTCTGACAACCGGCGAGCGCACCGAAGCCGAGCAGGACCAGCAGTCCGAGGGCGCGGCGCAGGAGCGTCCGATATTGCGAGAAAGTGCGATTCAGCGCGGCGAAGAAGTTGCCACCGAAGTCGCCCCGGCGGGCGGATGAATGTTGTGAGCTGCCCGTACCGACAGCGTCGGCGGTTTTAGCAGCGATAGCAGCGAAGTCCAAGGCCAATCCCCATTGCGGTGTGAAATCCGGTCGTCATTTATGGTTATGTTTTGAAGCTTAGGGTCTGTTCACGCTAATACCGGGCTCGTGTTGCCCGGTATTAGCGTGAACAGACCCTAGTGTTGCTCGCCGCCTTATCCCTTGGGGCTTTCCGCAACATGCCAGGTGCCGTCTCCGGCACGCTTGGCCTGATACATCGCCGCATCCGCTGCGCGCAGCAGTGCTACGGCGTCGTCGGCGTGTGTCGGGTACAACGCCACGCCGATGCTCATCGACGTGGCCAGTTCGCTGCCGTCGGGCAGTGCAATCGGTCGTTCCATCGAGGCGAGCAGGTTCTGGGCAAGACGCACGGCGTTAGACGTCTGCCGCACGCCGGGCAGCATCACCGCGAACTCGTCACCGCCCAGACGCGCCACCAGATCCCCCTCGCGCAGCGGCTGGCGCAGACGCTCGGCAATCGCCACGAGCACCGCGTCGCCAGCGTC
Organism: Pandoraea sp. NPDC090278; assembly: GCF_044772185.1. Taxonomy (NCBI): domain Bacteria; kingdom Pseudomonadati; phylum Pseudomonadota; class Betaproteobacteria; order Burkholderiales; family Burkholderiaceae; genus Pandoraea; species Pandoraea sp. NPDC090278. The sequence goes on from NZ_JBIVYJ010000006.1 coordinate 226,101, forward strand.
GTGACCGAGCTGATCGTTGATGTCTTTGAAACGGTTGCTGTCGAGATACAACAGCGCGACGTGTGTGCCCAACTCGCGCGCCTCGTCGAGCGCCTGCACCAGCCGCGACTCGAAATACGCACGATTCGGCAAGCCCGTCAGCGGGTCGTGATTCGCCTGATGGGCGAGCGTTGCATTCTGCGCGCGTAAATGGTTCTGCCAGCCTTCGAACTCGTCGAGCAGCGCGTTAAAGTCGTCGCCCAGTTCCTTCAGTTCGGCAATCGGCGTAGCAGCCACGCGCTGATGGAACGCCCGTTCCCGCCGCACCGCATGCGCCACTTCCGCCAGCGCACGCAGCGGCTTAACGATATCGCGGTGCATCCGTTTGGCGAGCACATTCGCAACGCCGAACGTGACGGCCAGACACGCGAGCACGCCGCCGATCCCGCTCATGAGAAACACGAAGAACTGATTGCCCTGCCCCTGGACTTCGATCGTGCCGACGACCTTGTCTTCGTGACGGATCGGCAGCGTCACCGGACCGGGCATGGCGATGTCGGCGACAGTTCGCTCGATACGTGCCAGCGTGCCGCCGTCGGGACGCCGCCACATGGCGAACTGCGCGTTGCGCGCATCGAGCACGCGCACCTGCACCACGTCTTCGTCTTTGGCGATGAGGGCAATCGCTTCCTGCGCCGCGACCTTGTCGCCGAACACGACCGCCGCTTCGGCGGTGTAGGCCAGCGAGCGGCCGATCAGCAACAGATTGTTTTCGGCGTAGGCGCGCAACGCGATCCACGCGACGACCGAAAGCAGGAGAGCTGCGAGGACTACGGCGGAGACCGCGAGACGCAGATGCGTGCGTCTCAGCACGCGCTGCAGGGAAGGCCGTCGCGGGCGCACGGGCGACCCGACAGGCGGTGTGGGCGTCGCGGTGGTAGCACCCGGCGGTGGCTCATGCGTCGATTCGTGCGTCGATTCATGTGTCGCTGCGCCGGTCGCGGCATCTGGCGCGGCCTGCGGTGACAGCAACCCGGCCACGGGCGTCCCGGGTCCGGACGGCGGTGGATGGGCTGGGGGGAATTGGGTGGTCATGGCGTTGCCGGCTTTCGCGCCAGCTTCAGCACGTTCGGGTGGACACGCACGCCGCTGCGCGCGACGGTGTCGAGGTTGATATCGAAGGTCACCCGGTCGGCGTCGACGTTCAGGCAGAACATCGTGCCGATGGTGCACGAGTCGTTGCGTTCGCTGATCGTCAGCACGGGATGACCGGCGAGGTTGGCCAGCACCTGGCGACGCTCGGTATCGCTCATCGCGCCGAGGTACAACACGTCGCACAACGAACCGATGGCCGGTTCCAGGGGAGCAATGCGCTGCGCTTCCACCGGCGGCGCGCTGCCTGACGGTTGCGCCGCCAGCAGGTCGCGCGCGTAGTCGGTATTGCCTGCGACGCACATACGCACTTTCGCGGGCGTCGTCGGCCAGCGGGTGAAACTGATGATGCCGAGTACGACTTGCCGGACATTGGCATCACGCCCGCTGACGGAACTCGCACCGGCATTGCCTGCGTTGCCTGCGGCCGACGATTGCGCCGCTGCCTGCCCTGCCAGTCCCATCATGAGGACGCTCAGACACATGAGGTACAGCCACGAACGCGCGCGCGCAGACCGGCCTCTGCCGCATGCCTGCCGCAGGCCTCGTGTCACACCGGTCGTCTTTGTCCGGACGCTATGCAACGTCGCCTTCCCTCAGTACCCAAATATTCGCGGTCGTCCGCTTGCCCTTCAAAATGCCCTGTCGGCACCACCGGCGAGATCGACGCCATTTCGGTGTCATCCCGACGGAAACAGGCCGCATGATACCGAACGGCTCCTCGCGAAGCCATACGGACCGGGTCCGGCGAGGCATTTCCACACCGGTGTCGCCAGCCCACAGCATGCGCGTGCCGCCGCCTTTTCGGAACCCCTCCCGACCCCGCGTTTTCCCTTGCACGAAGCCGCTTGCATCGTGGCAGAATGACGCTCATAACCAATTGATAAACAAGAGGAATCGGGCGACTAGATCGCTCGATTTTCGAGATAAAAATCGCGACGCCAGGGAGGTGTTGCATGACGTTCCTGAATCCCGGCCGGACCGGCTTTCGGGAGGTACGGACGTGAACGATCCCGTACCTCGTCGGGTGCCCGACGTCCAGGGCGAATTGAGCCGTGCCGCGCTCGACAGCGCGCCGTATGCGATGTTCGTCTGTACCGACGACGGCATGCTCGAGCGCATGAACGCGGCGTTCACACGCCTGACCGGCTACACGCCCGACGACCTGCTGGGCAAACGCAGCTTCGTCTCCCTGCTCGATCCCTCGGAACTGGCACGCCGCCGCCTGCCTGCGCTGGCCAGTCTGTCGGCGCATGAAGCGGTGCCGTATGACGACGAATGGCATCTGCTCACCCACATCCGTAGCTGGTTGCCGATCCGTCTCGCGCTCTCCTGCGTCGAACACGCACCGGGCGAGCGCCGTTGGGTGGGCATCGTGCTCGATCTGTCGCAGCAGGTGCATGTGGCGTCGCGGCTCTGGTATGTCACACACCACGACCCGGTCACCAGCCTGCCCAATCAGACCCTGCTCAACGAACGTCTCGAACTGGCGATCCATCGCTGCGCGATTCAGCAGGTCGGGCTTACGGTGATGCTGGTCGAACTCGATCACCTGCGCAAACTGCGCAGCACCTTCGGTCCGCCCGCCGCCGAGCTGGCGCTGCGCATCGCGGCCGAGCGATTGCGCGAAGCCAGCGGCCCCGAGGACGCCCTCGCCTGTCTGGGCGGCAGCCAGTTCGTGATTGTCACCAATGAAACGGGAGACGGTGCGCGCCTGCTCGCTGCACGCATTCAGGCACGGCTCGCACAATGGGTGGACGTCGACCAGAACTCCGTTGCGCTGGACGCGAGCATCGGCGCAGTCAGCTACCCGGATCACGGGAATACCCCCGAAACACTGCTGCGACGCGCCCACGTGGCGCTCGGCATCGCCAGCGCCGCCGGTGGCGGTCTGCGCTTTTTCAGCAGCGAGATGGATTCGCAGGCGCGACGTCGCAACGAACTGGAGACGCTACTGCGCGTAGCCGTGCATGAGGCGTCGCATTCGCAGTTGCATCTCGTCTACCAGCCGCAGGTCACGCTCTCGACGGGCGAGATCCGCAGCGCAGAGACACTGCTGCGCTGGCGTCATCCCTCGCTTGGCGCGGTAGGTCCTGCGGAATTCGTGCCGATTGCCGAGACCTCGGGGCTGATTCTGCCGCTGGGCGAATGGGTCATGCAGACCGCCTGCCGGGAAGCGAGCCGCTTGCTGCGACGCTGCGGCCATTTGCCGCGCATCTCCGTGAACGTTTCCGCGCAGCAGTTCGCGCGGCAGGACGTCGTCGGCATGATCGAGCGGGCGCTGAATGCCCATGCGCTGGAGCCGCGTCATCTGGAAATCGAAATCACCGAGACGGTCCTGCTGGGCGACTCCAGCACCGCCGTCGGCAGTCTGCGCTCGCTGCACGACATGGGCGTAGAGATCGCCGTGGACGACTTCGGTACGGGTTACGCGAGTCTTGCCTATCTCACGCGCTTTCCGATTCATCGCCTGAAGATCGATCAGAGCTTTGTGCGCGACATGCTCACGCATGCGCCGAGCCATGCCATTGTGAGCGCCGTCATCGCCATGGCGCACTCGCTGGGGCTGCGCGTGACGGCCGAAGGCGTCGAGACGCAGGCGCAAGCGCTGCGCCTCACCGAACTGGGCTGCGACGAGGCGCAGGGCTACTGGTTCGCACGGCCCGTTGACGCACAGGGCTTCTATCACATCGTGGCACCGTTGGGCAGCGGTGCACGGCGCTGAGTGATGCTGAGCGGCGCTGAGCGATTCATGTATCCAGCAACGTCTTTTTTGTCGACATGGCGTGTCAAGACTCGCGCGTGACTTTAGAACGCGGTATGGTACGTCGCGAAGGGATTCCCCCGAACGACGTAGCAACGAGGAATAACGCCATGAAAACCAAAGCCGCCATTGCCTGGGAAGCGGGCAAACCCCTGACCATCGAGGAAGTCGATCTGGAAGGGCCGCGCGCTGGCGAGGTGCTGATCGAGGTCAAGGCCACCGGCATCTGCCATACGGACTACTACACACTCTCCGGCGCAGACCCGGAAGGTATCTTCCCTGCCATCCTCGGCCATGAGGGTGCGGGCGTGATCGTGGACGTCGGCCCCGGCGTGACCACGCTCAAGAAAGACGACCACGTCATTCCGCTGTACACGCCGGAATGTCGTCAGTGCAAATTCTGCCTGTCGCGCAAGACCAACCTGTGCCAGGCGATCCGCAGCACGCAGGGTCGCGGCCTGATGCCGGACGCCACGTCGCGCTTCTCGCTCGACGGCAAGCCCATCTTCCATTACATGGGCACGTCCACCTTCTCGAACTACATCGTCGTGCCGGAGATCGCCGTGGCGAAAGTCCGCTCCGACGCTCCTTTCGACAAGGTCTGCTACATCGGCTGCGGCGTGACGACCGGCGTTGGTGCCGTCGTCTATTCGGCGAAAGTCGAAGCGGGCGCGAACGTCGTCGTGTTCGGTCTGGGCGGCATCGGCCTGAACGTGATTCAGGGTGCGAAGATGGTCGGCGCGGACAAGATCATCGGCGTCGACATCAACCCGGGACGCGTGGAACTCGCCAGGAAGTTCGGCATGACGCACTTCATCAACCCGAACGAAGTGGAAAACGTCGTCGACACGATTGTGCAACTGACCGATGGCGGCGCGGACTACTCGTTCGAGTGCATCGGCAACGTCACGACCATGCGTCAGGCGCTGGAATGCTGCCACAAGGGCTGGGGTCAGTCGTTCATCATCGGCGTGGCCGCAGCGGGTCAGGAGATCAGCACGCGTCCGTTCCAACTGGTGACGGGGCGTGAGTGGAAGGGTTCGGCATTCGGCGGCGCGCGTGGCCGCACCGACGTGCCGAAGATCGTCGACTGGTACATGGAAGGCAAGATCAACATCGACGATCTGATTACGCACACGCTGCGTCTCGACCAGATCAACGAAGGCTTCGATCTGATGAAGCGCGGCGAGTCCATCCGCTCCGTCGTGTTGTACTGATCTCGCAAAGACCCCCATGCGCGGCGGCGTGCTCCCTCCACAGGGCAGGCCCGACAGCCCCGCCGGCGATGCCGGCGGACCGCTCGCACAGGCGCGCCGCCGCCGTCACCGCATTCGTCTCGCGATCTTCCTCACCCTGCTGCTGGCAGGGCTGATCTTCACCACCGTCAGTCTCGTGCGCGACGTCGGCCGGGCAGGCGAGCACAGCATCGCGCTGCTGCCGTTCCTGCTGCTGGTCGTCGCACTGCTCATCGCCCTCGGCTTCGAATTCGTCAACGGTTTTCACGACACGGCGAACGCGGTCGCCACCGTCATCTACACCAACTCCCTGCCGCCGAGCATTGCCGTGATGTGGTCCGGCCTGTTCAACTTTCTCGGCGTGTTGCTCTCAAGCGGTGCGGTGGCTTTCAGTGTCGTGTCCCTGCTGCCGGTCGAACTGATCCTGCAAGTCGGAACGTCGGCGGGCTTTGCGATGGTCTTCGCGCTGCTCATCGCCGCCATCGTCTGGAACGGGGCGACGTGGTGGCTCGGCCTGCCCGCGTCGTCCTCCCACACGCTGATCGGCTCGATTGTCGGCGTGGGCATTGCCAACGCGCTCATGCACGGACGCGACGGCACAAGCGGCGTCGACTGGTCGCAGGTGACGACCGTCGGCTACTCACTGCTGCTCTCGCCCGTGATCGGGTTCGGGCTGGCGGCGGCCCTGTTCGTCACCCTCAAGTTCTGCGTTCGGAATCCGGCGCTGTACGCTTCACCCGAGCCGCGCAAGCCGCCGCCGTGGTGGATTCGCGGCATGCTCATCCTCACCTGTACCGGCGTGTCCTTCGCGCACGGGTCGAACGACGGACAGAAAGGCATGGGGCTCATCATGCTGATTCTGGTCGGCACCGTGCCCATCGCCTACGCCCTCAACCATGCGATGCCTGACGCGCAGGTGGCCCAGTTCGCCGCCAGCGCGCAGACCACGCAACGCTCGCTCGCAGCGCACCCGCCGCTGAGTGCCACGCCTGACACCGATGTATCGAATGCCACACCGGGTGTTCCCGCCCGCGACGTGCTGACCAACTTCATACGCACCGAACGCTTCACGCCCGACGTCGTACCGGCGTTGTCCGAACTCACCGGCGATATCGGCCGCGAGGTGGCGGAGCATGGCTCGTTTGCGCGCATGCCTGCCACGTCGGTGGCCAACGTGCGCAACGATATGTACATCGCGTCCGAGACCATCCGGCTGCTGGAACGGCAACATGGTGTGCATCTTCAGGCGGACACCGTCCGTGAGCTTCAGGCGTTTCGCGGCCAGTTGGACGAGGCCACCAAGTACATCCCGTTCTGGGTGAAGGTGTCGGTCGCTGTCGCCCTGGGTCTCGGGACGATGGTCGGGTGGCGACGCATCGTCGTGACCGTCGGCGAGAAGATCGGCAAGAAGCACCTCACGTATGCGCAGGGCGCGTCGGCCGAAGTGGTCGCCATGCTGACCATCGGGGCGGCGGACATGTACGGCTTGCCGGTGTCGACCACGCACGTGCTGTCGTCCGGTGTCGCGGGCACCATGACCATCAACGGCTCGGGCCTCCAGTGGGACACCATCCGGAATCTGCTGCTGGCGTGGGCGCTCACGCTGCCAGCGGCCATCGTGCTCGCAGGCGGCTTGTACTGGGGCTTCAGCCAACTGTTCTGAGCGCAGCGCGCGCATGGGATAGCGGCGGCTATCCCGCCGGTAACACACGACAATATTCCGGCAACGTTTCGTTACGCATTACCGCAAACCATCGGGCAGAACATCCGGTCGAACCGGCATGGCGCGCGCGGAAGGCCTTGGCCCCTCGTCGCGCACCGCCGAATCAGGGAGATGAAAATGAACAGACAAACCTTGCCCCTCGCCGTCGCAGCCGCGACCGTGCTGACGACGCTGGTCGCACTGCCCGATGTGGCGTCGGCGCAGTCGAGTCAGGCAGTCATCAATGCATCGGCCAATGTGCGGGCGGGTCCGGCGTCGGACTATCCGGTCGTCGCTCAGGCAGGGCCTGGCATGCCGGTGACGGTCTATGGCTGTGTCGCGGGCTATTCGTGGTGCGACATCGGCTTGCCGGGCGCACGCGGATGGATCTATGGCGCATTGCTGAGCTATCCCTATCAGGGCAATCCGGTGCCCGTGCTGAACTACGGAACGATGATCGGCTTGCCGATCATCACCTTCTCGATCGGTTCGTACTGGGGCAACTATTACCGCAATCGGCCCTGGTACAACGATCAGCGTTACTGGCATCGTCCGCCGCCGGGACCACGTCCGCCGCATTGGGGACCGGGGCCGGGTCCGCGACCGCCGGGACATGGCTACTATCCGGGCCACCCGCGTCCGCCGGGTCATGGAGCGGGACCGGGACCGAGGCCACCGGGACATGGCGCAGGTCCGGGTCCGCGACCGCCGGGACATGGCGCAGGCCCGGGGCCGCGTCCGCCTGGGCACGGCGGTGGTCCGGGACCGCGTCCGCCGGGAGGTGGAAATGGGGGCGGGCACGGTGGCGGGCACGGCGGTGGTCACGGTGGCGGGAATGGCGGTGGTCACGGAGGCGGTCATGGTGGGGGACGTCCGCCGGGCGGGGGTCCGGGGGGTCAGAACCGATAGTGAGCGCATGCCGACCGATGGTTTGAATTCGGGCAATGGAGTGGCGGGGGTTGTCGGTGCCCTGACGGAGCGACTTTCAGGTGGAGCGCAGTCAGGGTATCGGCACCCCCCGCGGCCCGGGGGGTGGCCGGAGCGTGGCCGTGGTCGCGGGATGTGGTGTTGAGCAGATACCCCCGCCGCTACCACATCCGCCCCTAATTAAGCAGTAACTACACGCACTTTGGGAAAAACGCTTAAAATGTGAGCAATTCCGGCCAGGCGGAGGTGCCGAACGGGCGCCGATGGCCGGACCGCAGGACAGCGAGCCCTTGCACACCGACGCCTTCCGGCGCCACCGTGCACCAACATTGCAGACCCTTCAGCAGACCTATCTCCGGTGTGCCGCAGCGAAGAATCAACGCTTTGCAGCGGTCACGGCAGTCCGGCAGGATCCTCAGTAAGTCTCGATTGTGTTCGTCCCGCCCCGGCGTGCCCTCTCCCTGAGCGGCGGCGTCGTGGCATGCCTATCGCCATGCCCCATCACCGGCACGCGCTACCCGCGCCCGCCGGTGTCGGCCGTATTGCTCGTGCATTGAGTCCGGGCGGCGCTAGCGCAACGACGTGGTTCGTCAAACCCTGTGGCCTTCCGCCACGCATGGGAACGAGCGGCCACAAGCCCGGGTGCCCTTTGCAGCCAGGTTGCGGGACACGTCTCCCGCAGATTCCCCGGATGGCGCTCGCCCCGCGAGCGCCAGGGGCATACGTTGCAGGAACCTTTTGCAGGCAATGAGTCTTTTTCGAACCAAAAACATCGAGAACATGCTGGCCGCAGGTCGCACCGGCGATCTCAAGAAAGTGCTGGGCCCGGTCGACCTCGTCCTGATGGGCATCGGCGCCATCATCGGCACCGGCATCTTCGTTCTCACCGGCACCGGCGCGCTGACCGCTGGCCCGGCGCTCACCGTCTCGTTCATGATCGCCGCGATGGCCTGCGGCTTCGCCGCGCTGTGCTACGCCGAGTTCGCCTCCACCATCCCCGTCTCCGGCTCCATCTACACCTACAGCTACGCCACGCTCGGTGAAATCGTCGCGTGGATCATCGGCTGGGATCTGATGCTCGAATACGGACTGGCGTCCTCCGCCGTGTCCGTCGGCTGGTCCGGCTACTTCCAGTCGCTTGCCGCCGGTTTCGGCCTTCACCTGCCCGCCGCGATCACCGCAACGCCCGGCAGCGTGCCTGGCGTGACCACGTTCATCAACCTGCCCGCCGTCGTGATCATGTTGCTCATCACGTGGGTGCTGTCGTACGGCGTGCGCGAGTCTGCACGCATCAACAACCTGATGGTCGCCATCAAGATCGGTGTCGTCCTGCTGTTCATCGCCGTGGGCGTGTGGCACGTCAAACCGGCCAACTGGACACCGTTCATGCCGTTCGGCACCAGCGGCATGTTCAACGCCGCCGCGCTCGTGTTCTTTGCCTTCATCGGGTTCGATGCCGTCACGTCCGCCGCCGAAGAAGTCCGCAACCCGGGACGCGACCTGCCCATCGGCATCATCGGCTCGCTGATCGTCTGCACGCTGTTGTATGTGGCGGTGGCCGCGATCATGACCGGCATCGTGCCGTTCGCGCAGTTCGCCGGTGTCGACCACCCGGTATCGCTCGCGCTGCAATATGCCGGACAGAACTGGATCGCGGGCTTCGTCGATCTGGGCGCAATTCTCGGCATGACCACCGTCATTCTCGTGATGACGTACGGCCAGACGCGCATCACCTACGCCATGTCGCGCGACGGCCTGCTGCCGCCGCTGCTCTCGCGCATTCACCCCACGCACAAGACCCCGTTCGCGGGCACCTGGATCATCGGCGTGGTGTTCGCCGTCATCGCAGGCTTCGTGCCGCTGGGCGTGCTCGCCGAGCTGATCAACATCGGCACCTTGTCGGCGTTCGCGCTGGTGTCCGTCGCCGTGCTCGTGCTGCGTCGTACGCGCCCCGACCTGCCGCGCGTGTTCCGCGTGCCGGGTGCGCCGGTCGTGCCGCTCATCTCCGTGGGTCTGTGCCTGTTCCTGATGGCGCATCTGCAAGCGACCACGTGGATCGCCTTCGTGGTGTGGCTCGCCATCGGCATGGTGATCTACTTCACCTACGCGCGCCGCAACGCGCTGCTGCACAAGCAACGCTAATCCCGGCAACACCGACTTTCCCCATCTCGCGCGCCGTCGCGAGTGGGCGTATAGTCCGGCACAGGGCCTCGCGGGACACATCGGTGTGCCTCCGAGGCCCTTTTTGCATCTTTCGCATTCGTCCGTGCTTTTCCCTTGCCGTCGTCACCACACGTCTTAGCCAAGGAATCAAAACATGCGCCGTTATGTCCTGCTTGCCGCTGTGCCTGCCGCGTTCGCTGCGGGCTTCCTCTCTTCCCATCTGATGCCAACCGCCGTGGCGCAGTCAGCACCGCCTGCGGCACTCACGCCACAGATCATCGACGTCGGCGCCATGACCGACGAACAGATCGGCAAGCTCGTCCCCAACGTGGGCACGCTGCGCTCGCGCACACTCGTCGCCACGCAGAACGGCACCGTCGCCGTGCAAAGCGGGAACGTGCCGCGTCATACCCATCAGGATGCCGATGAAATTCAGTACGTGATTTCGGGTAGTGGCACGTTCTGGCTGGGCGACCAGCAGCGCGAGGTGCACCCCGGCGATCTGATCGTGATTCCGCGCGACACCGTACATGCCGGGTCGCAGAACACCAGCGGCGAGTTCAAGGTGCTGGCGATCAAGCTGCCGCCGCAGGCACCGAACGACATTCAATGGGTGAAGTGAAAGGATGACGGTCCGGCACGGAGACGCCTGACGGTCCCGTGCCCATCACCGCGCAGCGACGCAGCGACAGGTCAGCCCAAGTTGCGATTGATCCAGACGGCGCCGTACCCGAGCGCAAACATCGTGAGCAGCAGCGGCACGGAGATGCGCAGGATCTGAATGACGAGCGGACGCGGCGGCAAATCCTCGTCCTGCGGCATACGGGCCGCCTCATGCAGCGCACCGGTGCAGAGCGCCGCCGCCACCGCGCTAGCGAACACCCAGAACGTCTGGTTGTAGAGCAACGCGACGAGCAGCAGCGTGAGCGCCACGTTGCGTCCGTGATAGATCAGATTGACGGTATTGCGAAAGGCTTGCGGCGACATGTCGGAAAAGCACTGACGTATGCATGACTGCACCGCCTGCGCGAAGTGTCTTGTTATTCGTTTTTTGATCCGCAGCACGCATCGAAACGCATCGCGGTCCTTTAATTCCCCACTTAATCCCTAACGGCGCTGGCTGCCGAGTCTTTAGCGGATCGTCGGCCGTTCACCGTCGGTCGGTGGCATGTGCGCCGTGCATCTTACCGCGCCGAATCCACACCTTCGCGTGATGCCGTGCATCATACGAATGGAGTATCCTCCCCCGCATGACAGCCCCCGCTTCCTCCCGTCTCCAGCAAGCCGCACAGGACACCCGCGACGGTGCCCCGCAGCGCGCCGTCTACGTCATCGTGGCGCACCCGCGCTGGCGCGACTCACGCGTGAACCGACGCCTGCTTGAAGCCGCACGCGGCATCGAAGGTGTCGACGTCAACGATCTCTACTCGACGTATCCCGACTTCAGCATCGACGTGGCCGCCGAGCAAGAACGCGTGGCGCGCGCCGACCTGATCGTGCTCGTGCATCCGATTTACTGGTACAGCATGCCGCCGTTGCAGAAACTTTGGTTCGACGAAGTACTCTCGTGGGGCTGGGCTTACGGTCAGGACGGCCACGCGCTCGCCAACAAGGACCTCTGGCTCGTGGCCAGTACCGGCGGGCCGCTCGAAAGCTACCGTCCGGAAGGGTACAACCAGCACGAATTTTCTGCCTTCCTGCCCGCCTACGAGCAGACGTCGCATCTGTGCGGCATGCGCTTTTTGCCGCCGCATGTGCTGTTTGGCGCACGACGCTGCGACGCTGCCGCACTCGACACCCACGTGAGCGAATTCGCCGGACGCCTCGCCACCTATCCGCACTGGCCCGAACTGATCTCGATGGCAGACGCTGCCGAATGTCAGGCGATCCCGTCGACGGACCGGCCGCGCTGCGCGACTGGCGACAGCACAACAGACACCGCCGATACGACTGCCGGGAGGGCCACCTGATGGAACACGTGCCGTCCTGGTTGCTCGCCAGCCTCATCTATCTGGCGGCGGCCGTCATCGTCGTGCCGCTCTCCCGTGCGCTCGGTCTCGGCGCGATCATCGGCTACCTCGCCGCCGGGATTGCCATCGGCCCGTGGGGCCTCGGCCTTGTCTCGCGAGTGGAAGATGTCCTGCACTTTGCCGAATTCGGTGTGGTGCTGATGCTGTTCCTCGTCGGCCTCGAACTGGAGCCGCGCCGCCTGTGGAGCTTACGACGGCCGATCTTCGGCTGGGGCTCGGCGCAGGTCATCGGGTGCGCCGTGCTGCTGTTCGCGGCGGGCGTCGCCCTCGGTGCGCCGTGGCGCATCGCCCTCGTCGCTGCGCTCGGTCTCGCGTTGTCGTCCACCGCCATCGCCTTGCAGGTGATGGCCGAGCGCAACATGCTCGCCACCGCCAGCGGTCAGGCAGGCTTCTCGATTCTGCTGTTCCAGGACGTCGCCGCGATCCCGATTCTCGCGTTGCTGCCGCTGCTCGCCGATTCGGTCGATAGCCATGCGATTACGGGCACAGCGCGCGCACTCGAAGCGCTGAAGATCGTCGGCGTGATTGCCGCCATCATTCTCGGCGGCCGTCTCGCATTGCGTCCGCTGCTGCGCTGGATCGCCAACAGCAAAACACCCGAGATCTTCACGGCGGCGGCGTTGTTGCTGGTCGTCGCCATCGCGACGTTGATGCAACTCGTCGGCTTGTCGATGGCGCTCGGCGCCTTCCTCGCAGGCGTGCTGCTCGCCGAAAGCGAATACCGTCGCGAACTCGAAACCGACATCGAGCCGTTCAAGGGATTGCTGCTGGGGTTGTTCTTCATCGCCGTGGGCATGAGCATCGACTTCGGTGTGCTGATGGCACAACCGCTGCGCATGCTCGCCGTCGTGATCGGCTTCATGGCGCTCAAAGGACTCGCGATCTACAGTCTGTCGCGTCTGATGCAGTTGCCGTATCAGGAGCGTCCGATCTTCACGCTGCTGCTCGCGCAAGGCGGTGAATTCGCTTTCGTCGTGTTTCAGTCGGCGGGTCCGCAGGTGCTGCCACCGGCGGTGTCGTCGTTCCTGATCGGGGCCGTCGCACTATCGATGTTGCTCTCGCCGCTGCTGCTCGTGGCCATCGACAAGTGGTTGCTGCCGCGTTACAGCGTGAAGGGGTCGCCGCGCATGGAGGAGATCTCGGAGCCGCAGTCGGCGAACGTCGTGATCTGCGGCTTCGGACGTTACGGCCAAATCGTCGGCCGCACGCTGATTCCGCAAGGCGTGTCGGTCACCGTGCTGGACCACGATCCGGACACTATCGAGAGTCTGCGTCAGTTCGGCTTTCGGGTGTTCTACGGCGATGCGACGCGCCTCGACCTGCTGCGCATTGCGGGCGTGGCCAACGCGCGTGCGGTGGTCATCGCAGTGGACGATATCGATCAGTCGCTCGAAATCGCCGATCTGATGCGCGAGCATTTCCCCGACGTGCCCGTCATCGCCAGAGCACGCAACGTCGGACACTTGTTCCAGTTGCGCGAGCGTGGCGTGAAGCACATCGAGCGGGAAGTCTTCGAGTCGTCGCTGCGCAGCGCGCGCTCGGTGCTCGAAACACTCGGATGGCCAGCGTCCGAAGCCCGTGAAGCGACGATGGCGTTCAGACGCGCCAATTTGCAGTTGACGGACGAAATGTATCCCTCCTACCAGGATCGGAACAAGATGATCGCCACCGCGAAGGAAGGGCGTCGTCAGTTCGAGGAGCAGATGGCGCGCGAGCGGGCGACGCGTCGCGCGCAGCGTCAGGTCACGTTTGGTTGGGATGGCGACAGCGCCCCCGAAAAAACACCGGAGCCAGCCAGCGCCGACACATCAATGTCTCAGGACCAAACCGCGACATCACGCGCAGGCGACGAACCTCGCGCCTGAGCTTTCACCAACGCACGCTATCGCGTCGATAGCGTGCATCCCCATCCCGCCAATCAGTCGAACGGCTTGAAGTGCCCGTCGGCAGGCACGCGGGCGTCGGCGCGCAGACGCGTTTCCGCTTCCACACCGGCGAGTCCACGGTAGTAAAGATGTACGGCAATGGCCGCCGAGTAGCGGCGGATTTCCACAAGCGTGAGATGTGCGTGCTCGGCCGACGTGAACATCAGATACGGCGATTCTTCTTCGATCAGCCCGGCGACCTGATGCAGGCCGTGACGGTGCAGCACTTCCGCGAGTTCGTCGCGGCTGCGGTGCGTATTCGCGTCGGTGGCCGGGTACATCATGCGCAGCAGCGCGAGCGGATGGTCGGCAACGGCGAGCGACAGCGCCTGTACGACAGCGTGACTATCGAGAGCCGTAGCCACGGCTTCACCTTCGGGACGATGCTGCGGAAAGAGTTGCTCAAGGGTCAGCGACATGATGAGTCCATTGCAAGGTAGCTGCGAAAACTACGACAGCGGCTCTACAGTCTAGTCACGTCTGCGCGCGCGATATAGCGTGTCGCGCGAATACCTGCGTTGCATGCGCCGCAACAATTACCAAATATTTCATCCGCCGCACTGGCCTTCCTGCCACAACGTCCGCCGCATTGTCATTACGCAGTTTTACGTCATGCCGTGGCCCCCGGGCCGATGACACAATGCACGGCTAGAAATCGGTTAACAAATTAACAAAAAGGAAGAGACAGTCGTGGTCAAAGGTATTTCCCGTTTTTTCACGCAGGTCGTGCACCGCTTTTTGCCCGATCCGCTCATCTTCGCCATCTTCCTCACCGTCATCACGTTTGCCCTCGCCCTCGGCTTCACCCCCAAGACGCCGGGCGATCTCGTACTCCTCTGGGGTTCGGGCTTCTGGAATCTGCTCGCTTTCTCCATGCAGATGGCGATGATTCTCGTGACGGGTCACGCCCTCGCCAGCTCTGCGCCGATGAAGCGTGCGATGGCCGCACTGGCCGGTTCGGCCCGCTCCCCCGCGCAAGCCACGATGATGGTGGCGTTGCTCGCCGGTGTCGCGTGCGCGATCAACTGGGGCTTCGGCCTTGTGCTCGGCGCGATGTTCGCGCGTGAAGTGGCACGTCGCGTGAAGGGCACCGATTACCGCTTGCTCGTCGCATGTGCCTATATGGGCTTTCTGACGTGGCACGGCGGACTCTCCGGTTCCGTGCCGCTCGTGGCTGCAACGCATGGCAATCCGATGGAAAAAGTCGTCGGCCTGATTCCCGTCTCGCAGACGCTGTTTACCGGCTACAACGCCTTCATCACCATCGGCCTGATCGTGATGCTGCCGCTGCTGGCACGCGCGATGATGCCGCGTCCGAACGAAGTCGTGTCGGTCGATCCGAAGTTGCTTGTCGACGAACCGACGCATGAACGCGTACTCGGCCCGAACGCCACCCTGGCCGAAAAGCTGGAGGAAAGCCGTCTGCTGTCGCTGCTGGTGTTCGTGCTGATTGCCGCGTATCTGGTGCTGCGCACCGTCACGAAGGGTTTCACGCTCGACATCGACACGGTGAACATTGCGTTCCTCGGCATCGGCATTCTGCTGCATCGCACGCCGATGGCCTATGCGCGTGCCGTGGCGAACGCCGCACGCGGCGCGTCGGGCATCATGATTCAGTTCCCGTTCTACGCTGGCATTCAGGCGACGATGGATCACTCGGGACTCGCCGGTGTCATCACGAACTGGTTCATCGAAATCGCCAACGTCCACACGTTCCCGCTGCTCGCCTTCCTCAGTTCGGCCGTGATCAACTTCGCGGTGCCGTCGGGCGGCGGTCACTGGGTGGTGCAAGGGCCGTTCGTCATGCCCGCCGCACAGGCGCTGCATGCCGATCTCGGCAAGGCGGCCATGGCCATCGCGTACGGCGAAGCCTGGACGAACATGGCACAACCGTTCTGGGCGCTGCCCGCGCTCGCGATTGCCGGACTCGGCGTGCGCGACATCATGGGTTATTGCGTGACCGCGCTGCTGTTCTCGGGCGCGATCTTCATCGCGGGGATGTATCTGTTCTGACGGGTTCCGTGCGGGCTGTCGATGCGACGGCCTGCACGGCGCGCATGTGGTCCTGGTGATATGATTTTTGTCGACGCTGACAGACCTCATACCGAATGCGATATCCCGACCAGATGTCCGACACGTTAGCGGCCGCCGTAGCGCAGGCCGACCATGTCATGCGGCATTGGCAATACGATGTCGACGGCCCCGTGAGAATTGGTTCGGACTCCCATAAACGCATGTTCTGCCGCATGCTGCTGGAGTCTCACAACCCCTACAAGCCGTCCGTCATCGAGTGGCCGAAGCTGCCGCCCGACGCCCTCAAACGTCTGACCGCGCTGCCCATCTGGGACATCGCCGTGCAGACGGAAGGACGCGCATCGATTCGCGTCGCGACTTACGCGGCGACGATTCAAGATCCGCTGCTGCGTGAAGCCCTCGTCATGGACGGCGAAGAAGAAGCGCGTCACAAGGTCGTGCTCTCCAAACTTGTCGAAGCCTACGGCATCGAACTCGCCGCCGAGCCGCCCTACCCGCCGCCGAAAGACGCCGAATGGGCGTGGATGAAAACCGGCTTCAGCGAGTGCATCGATAGCTTCGTGGCCTTCGGTCTGTTTCGCTCGGCGCAGCGCTCCGGCTATTTTCCCGAAGCACTGGTCGAGACGTTCGAGCCGGTGATTCAGGAAGAAGCGCGCCACATTCTCTTTTTCGCGAACTGGGTCGCCTGGTACCGGCGCACACTGCCGTTCTGGAAGCGTCCGTGGTTTTACGCGCGGGTCGCAGCCGTCTGGGTCACGCTGATCTGGGATCGCATGGCCATCGCGCGCGGTATCGACACCGACGGCGTCGCGCGCGACGCCAACTTTCCCGCGACGGGCACGGCCGACATCGGCGAATCGCTCAAGCCGCGCGATCTGATCCTGCTGTGTCTGGAAGAAGACGCCCGGCGCATGGACGGTTACGACAAGCGCCTGTTGCGTCCGACATTCGTGCCGAAGCTCGCCCGCATCGCGTTGCGCTTCATGAAAGCCTGACGAACGATGCTTCCGTAGACAGATCGCGAACACAAAAAAGCCGTCCCGGGCATCACACCCGGGACGGCTTTTTAACTTGCTACTGCTGCGGCCCTATCAGCCGCGAGGCGATCAGCTGCCTTGGAATTCGTCCAGTTGGCCAGCAGCGCGGGCACGGGCCAGCTCTTGCTTGACGTCGGCACGCGACACGCTCGAACCTTGGGCGACGGCGGCGACCGGGTAGTCCTGGTCGTTTTGTGCCATCAGGCCTTCGGCACGGGCTTGCGCCAGTTCCGTCTTCACTTCGGCGCGGGTCTTGCTCTCACCCGAAGCGACATACACCGGATAGTCGGCGTCGCCTTGCGGGATCAGGCCGTTGGCGCGAGCCTGAGCCAGATCGGCTTGCACGGCGGCACGCGTGAGCGGCTGACCTTGCGAAGCGATTTCGGGGTAGTTGTTGCCGTTTTCGGCAGCGTTGCTAGCAACAGCACCAAGGGAGGCCACAGCGGCGATAAGGGCGATTGCGATGTTCTTGCGGTTCATTTTCCTAACTCCTGTCATGTTGCGACGACTTTGTTTTGAATTGCGCCGTCGATGGAAAGAAGTCTAGAACTCGCGCTTGCAATGAAAAACGCGATATTTGTCGAGGAACTATTGTGTCTTTTGACGAGAATTAATGCACCGCATTGGTGCACATAAAATGTTCAAAGCGCCTCTGACGCCGCAGACCGAATAACTTCGGCAAGGTCGCGGGCACGACTCCACATAGGCCAGTGTCCCGTCGGTAGGTCGATGACGTCGACGGTTTCGAGCTTTACGACTTCGGCGAACATGGGGTGCCCTTGTCTGGCCATGTCCAGCACTTGCGCACTCGAGATCGAACAGCACACGAGGGTCGTCGGAATGGTGTTGCGGACGTCATTCGTCAGCTCGATGGTTTGACGAAGCACGGGGCCGGGCTCAGGGACGGCCTTGGCGCGAAAACGTTCAAGTACCTCTGCGCTCAGACCTTCAAGGCTCGCCTGCCGAGCGAGGACGTCAAAAGGTGGGAGCGGAAGCGCTTCCATATCCTGCGGGAAGTCCGGCGCGAACGCGGTCCCGGTCGCCAGAGGACCGGAGTCGACCCAGATCACTCGATGAACGAGTTCGGGATGCCGATCAAGGACGAGGCTGACGGGAGCGTTCGCCCCACTGTGAGCGACGAGCGTGGCGGGCCGGTCGCCGCAGACATCGAGTCGGGCGAGGGTGCCTTCGATTGCTGCGGCTTGGTCGTCGAGGGTCCTGGTCGAACGTGCAGGGTCACCTCGATCGAGACCGGGCAACGTCATGGCGACTGCACGAGCGCGATCGTCTCCCAAGTGTTCGAGGACTTCATCCCACGCCCAAGCACCCAGCCAGTGACCGGCGATGAGAAGGATTGTCGGTGTGCTGTTCGAAGTCGTCATGTCTTCATCCTGTTCGAAGTGGTCATGTCGCCATCTTCGTGCACGCTCCGGACAGGTGTATGGCACTATTTATGTCACGAATTTTAAACGTGCTGAACCGTGAAGCGAGTAGAACGACTGAATGCCTTGTCCGAGATGCTGCGGCGGAACGGAACGCGAGGGTGCTCCGCCGAACGGCTGGCGAGCGAGTTTGGCGTGTCGGTGCGCACCGTCAAGCGAGACCTCGATGCGCTCGAACGTAGCGGCGCGCCCATCTGGTCGCGCCCAGGCCCCGGGGGTGGTTACCATTTCGCGGACGGTGCATCTTTGCCGCCGATCAGCCTGTCTGCAGCACAGGCCGTGGCGCTCATGGCCGCCGTATCCGCTGCGCGCGAGGCCCCCTATTCGGATCTAGCAACGGCCGGGGTGCAAAAGATCCTCGACGTGCTCGATCCCAGAACCCGAGCGCGAGCCGACGCGCTGGCCGGTCGCGTCTGGGTCGATGCACCTCCCACCGCTTCGCGCAGGATCCGGTCGGCGCTGGAAGAGGCGATGGCCGAACAGCGAGTCGTTCGTATTCGATACACATCCCAGTCCGGGGCAACGACCATCCGCGATGTCGAGCCCGTGCTGTTCGCCTCCACAAACGGCCAGTGGTATCTCGTTGGCTGGTGCCGCATGCGCGACGCGATGCGGTGGTTCACCGTGTCACAGGTCGAGCGGGCCAGCGTGACCAAGACAGCCTGCACAGGCCACACCATCCGTGAGGTCGGCACACCCCCAGCGAACGCCAGGCCGGTCCACGGCCGGGGCGAGTGAATCCTTCAATCAACTCGCCCCGGTCAGTACAGCTAGCGAACCAACGAGGCCGCCGTCAATCCGTGAGCGATGCGCCGAGGGCGTCGAGCAGCGAATTGGTGCCGCGCTCACGGGATCCTGCGTCGTCGTAACCGTCCAGAAATGCGCCTTGCTCGGTCATGACGAGATGGGTCCCGCCATCGCGCGCCTTGATGTCGATGGTCGCGAGCGACACCGAAATCTTGCGCGTATCCAGATGCATTTCGTACACGTAGACGAGACGCGTGTCGGGGACCACGTCGTAGTAGAGCGCGTCGAAAGTCGACACCATGCCGCTCGTCCACCGAGCCTTCGCCGTTTCACGGCCGCCCGGACGAACATCCATCGATCGCTCGATCAGCGTCAGGCCGTCGCTTCGCGCAAACCATCGATCCTTGGCCTCGCGCTCCGCGAGTGCGCGGAATACACGGGCGGGCGATGCCGGGTACTGGCGCTCGAGACGAAACGTCGAATGCACGACGCTACGCTGCGTCGGCGCTTCGGCTTCCTTCATGACTTCGCGTCCCAGCTTGTCGAGCGTTTGCGTCCATCCCTGCCCGGCACCTTCCGGCATCCATGCGAAGGCGGGATCGAGCACCGTATAGCGTTGCTCGACGTCGAGCTGCGTGCCTTGCGCCACATCGGTAAAGCTCGCGGTGGTGAGCGCGCTGAACAACGGGTGCCCCTTCTCGTCGGTCACTTTCATGTCGATGACCAGACGCTTCGGTGCATCGACTTCGACGAAGCGCCCGCGAATCCAGTGCGATTCGCCTTCGGGCGACTGCATGCGCAGATCGAACGCACCACCCTCGCGAGCGTCGATCTGTGCTTCGGGCACCGTGTAACCGGTCGGGCAGAACCAGCGCTTGACGGCGTCGGTCGAGGTCCATGCACGAAACACCACGTCACGCGCCACTGCGTACGTGCGGCCAACGGTGAGCGGACGCGCTTGCGCGCTCGCTTTTGCTTCACTTGCTGTCGTCATGAAGGTCTCCTTCGGGCGGCAGGCTGGCCAGATACTCGCCCAATCGGTCGAGATGGCCCTCCCACTCGTGACGGCGCTGGTTGATCCATCGCTCTGCAAGGCTCAGCGCCTGAGGTTCGATCCGGCACGTGCGCACACGTCCCGCCTTTTCCGTTCGCACCAGCCCCGCACTCTCCAGCACGGAAAGGTGCTGCATGACCGCCTGCAACGACATCGACAAGGGTTGCGCCAGCGCGCTCACCGACGCTGGCCCCTGCGCCAGCCGCACGAGCATCGCTCGGCGAGAGGCGTCGGCCAGCGCCTGAAAAGTCAGATCGAGGGTGTTGTCATGGTCAAGCATGTGCTTGAGTATAGTCGCGATAAATACTAAAGCAAAGACTTTAGTATTAAATTTTTCGGGAAAGACGTCGGCGACTGGGGAGCCGCCGAGGCCTCGGAAGGCTCAGGTAATGATGTGATGCTCGCGCGCCCGCACTTGCGCCGTGTGCTGGCGATGCAGGATTTCCCGCAGCGATTGCTCGATGGTCTCGGACATGGCGTCGAGCGCCAGATCGTTCGCTTCCAGACCAAACGGCTCCTCGATCTCGGCGCTCACCGCTTCGAGCGCAAAGAACGTGTACGAGATAAAGGCGACGATGACCGGTGTCATCGGCCCGATGGAGTCGACCAGCCCGAACGGCAGCAGCAGGCTGTAGAGATAGGTCACGCGGTGCAGGATCACGCCGTACGTGAACGGAATCGGCGTGGTGGCAATGCGTTCGCAGCCGCCAATGGCTTCGCCGAGGCGGTCCAGATGCATCTCCATGACCTGTGCCAGCGGCGCTTCGATCTGCCCGCGCATGCGACGCTCGCGTAGCCACTCGCCCGCCATCAGCAAAATGGTGATCGGCTTGAACTGCTTGCGTTTGAGGCACGCCACGTCTTCCTTATCGAGCAGACGCTCGAAGTCGGCGCGCGGGTCCGTGCCACGCAGTTGGTGGCGCATACCGTGCACGAAGGCGATGAGATAAGCGACGAAGCGCGGCGAATCGGAGGTGTCCGAGACGAGCGTCATCGACTGACGGGAGAGCGCCCGCGTCTCGTTGAGCACACTGCCCCAGAGCACACGAGCTTCCCAATAGCGGGCGTAGCTGGTGGTGTTGCGAAAGCCGAGAAAGATCGCGAGCGTAATGCCGATCAGCGAGAACGGGATGAACGTGAGCGGGATCTTCCATTCGAAGATGCGCCCGTGCGCCAGCGTGACGACAATCGAAATGATCGTGGTGAAAATGAGCTGCGGAGCGATCTTGGGCAAGATCGAGCCACGCACGACGAATAGCATGCGCAGCCAATGCAGATTGGGACGGACGATCATGATGACGAATGGGGCGCTCGCAAGCGCTGAGAAACTGGCCGTGGGGGGAGCCGTTGGGGCCGGATGATACGCCGATATTCGCGTCATTGAAATGGTTGCAACCGATTGCAACATCGCTGTTCGGCCCGTCCCCGCTTCGTGAGAATGCTCATACGCCGTCTTGGCGTACCTCTGGGTCAATAACGATCATGAACGTCCCACACACTACTTCTCGCAAACAACTCGCCGGTCGTGCCGGCAAGGCCCGTGGACTGGCCTCGATTGCCCTGCTCGCCGGACTGGCGGGCGTGGTCGGCAGCCTGTCGGGCTGCGTGGTCGAGCCGCCGCGCCCGGCCCCGGCTGCCCGCGTCGTCGTCGAACAGGACCCGCATACGGTGGCCGTGCAGCGTCGTGAGCAGATCGACCGTCGCATCGGCAACGAGTCGCGCGACATCGACAATCACGTGAATCAGGGCTATTACCCGCCGCCGCGAGGCTACGATCTGCATCGCCGCCTCGACGCCATTGCGCAGGAAACTCGCGACATGGCCGCACAGCACGGTGGCGGATTGTCGGCAGACGAGCAACGCGCGCTCAATCAGGAACTCGATCAGTTGCACCACATGATCGCCGGTTGATCGGAAAAACGTCCCCATCAGGTCTGCAACGACAAACGAAAACGCCCGTCAGGCACGATGCCGACGGGCGTTTTTGCTCTCGCGCGTCTCACTCAATGCGCGAAGGCGTTACTTCACATTCAGCGCCTGCGCCAGCGTCACTGGGTCCTGGAAGATGCTCGAAAAATCGAGTCCGCCGTGCCCATTCGCGCGATGCACTTCGAAGATGCGGCGCGCGAGATCGCCCAGCGGCGTCGCCACGTCGCTCGACTCGGCCGCACCGTGCGCGAGACGCAAGTCCTTCGCCATCAGATCGGTCGCGAAACCGCCGGTGTAGCCGCGCGAGGACGCCGCATTCTCCATCACACCTGGACAGGGGTTATACACCTCAAGCGTCCAGTTGCGTCCGGAGCTTTGCTGCATCACCGCCGAGAGCACCTTCGGGTCGAGACCGTTCGCAATGCCCAGGCGCAGCGCCTCGCTCGTGCCCGCCATCAGAATGCCCAGCAGCATGTTGTTGCATAGCTTAAGCGTCTGCCCTGCCCCGAGCGGGCCGCCGTGGTGAATTGCTCGCCCCATGTTGCCCAACAGCGGTCGCATACGCTCGACGAGAGCCGCATCGCCGCCGACCATGAACGTCAGCGTGCCTGCCGCCGCGCCTGCCGTGCCACCCGAAACCGGCGCGTCGAGCAGCAACGTGCCGGGTCGCGCAAGCTTCGCCAGTTGACGGGGAATCTCCGGCGGCACCGTACTGCTGTCGATCAGCACGGCGTCCGGCGCAGCATTCGCCAGCACACCGTCGGGGCCGTCGTAGGCCGCAAGCACGTGCTCACCGGCAGGCAGCATCGTGATGACAACCTGCGCGTCGCGCACCGCATCGGCAATCGATTTCGCCGCTTTACCGCCCGCAGCCGCGAGACGCTCCACCGCCTCGCCGGAGAGGTCGAAGCCGCGCACGGCATGTCCGGCCTTCACCAGATTCGCCGCCATCGGACCGCCCATGTTGCCCAGGCCGATGAACGCCACGCGTAGCGTCCCTTGTTGAGTTTCCGTAGCCATCGTCTGTCTCCGAAATCCGTGGAAGGACGCGTTACTTCAGCGTGATCGTGGTGTTCACACCCGACGGGCCGGTGCCGCGCGCCTGCCAGCGTGCGGTAACGGTCTTCGTCTGCGTCCAGAACAGAATCGCCTGCTTACCGTTCGGGCCAAGATCGCCAAGCTTCGACGCACGTGAACCGGTGAAGCTGAACCACGCAACCGGCACCGGAATCGGCAGATTGATGCCGACCTGACCGACGTCGATCTCATTCTGGAATTGACGCGCCGCACCGCCATCCTGCGTGAACAGCGCCACGCCGTTACCGTTCGGGTTCGCGTTGACGAAGGCAATGGCTTCGTCGAGCGTCTCGGCCCCGGCCATGCACAGCACCGGCCCGAAGATTTCCTCGCGGTAGATCGACATTTCGGACGTCACACCGTCAAAGATGGTCGGACCGACGAAGTTGCCGTCCGGTGCTTCCTTGACCGAGTGACCGCGCCCGTCGAGCAGCAGCTTCGCGCCCTCTTCCGCCCCCACGCCGATCAGTTTCTCCACGCGCGCACGCGCCTGCTTCGAGACGAGCGGCCCAACGTCGGCCTTACGATCCGTGCCCGGACCGACCTTGAGTGCACGTGCGCGCTCTACCAACTCCGGCACCCACTCGCGGGCCTCGCCAACCAGCACCGCCACCGACGTCGCCATGCAGCGCTGCCCCGCCGCCCCGAAGGCCGCGCCGAGCAGATGGTTGATGGCTTGCTCGCGATCTGCGTCCGGCAGGATCACGCAGTGATTCTTCGCGCCCATCATCGCCTGACAGCGCTTGCCCGCTTCCGATGCACGACGATAGATGTGCGTGCCGACATGCGTCGAGCCGATGAACGACACGGCCTTGATATCCGGGTGATCGCAAATCGCGTTCGCGATGTCCGGACCACCGTGTACGACGTTGAGCACGCCCGGCGGCAGACCGGCTTCGAGCGCGAGTTCGGCGAGGCGCAGCGACGCGCTCGGGTCTTGTTCCGAAGGCTTCAGCACGAACGTATTCCCCGTGGCGACGGCCAGCGGGAACATGAAGCACGGCAGCATCACCGGGAAGTTGAACGCGGTAATGCCCGCACACACACCCAGCGGTTCGATGAGCGTGTAGACGTCGACGCCACCGGCCGCGTTCTGTGCATACTCGCCGAGTTGCAGCGATGCAATCGAGCAGGCGTGCTCCACGACTTCGAGGCCACGTCCGACTTCGCCTTCGGCGTCGGGCAGCGTCTTGCCGTGTTCGCGCGTGATCAGTTCGGCGAGTTCGCCCGTGTGATCGCGCAGCAGTTGCTGGAAGCGCAGCATCACACGCATGCGATTGGCCTGCGACGTGTTGCGCCAGCCCTTGTAGGCCGCCTTGGCGGAAGCCACCGCCGCATCGAGTTCCTCGGTCGTGGCGAACGGCACACGCGCGACGACTTCCTGCGTGGCCGGGTTCACGACGTCGCGCCACTGCGACGTCTTCGATTCAACGCGCTTGCCATCGATGAGCAGCGGAATGGTGGGTAGGGACATGACACGCTCTCCAGATCGAAACGAATGCAGGGATTCGGGTAAGGGTTGAGGACCGTCGGGTGACGGCCCGATGTCGGTTACTTCGCTGCCGTGTTCGTCTTCACGAGCGAACAGGTCGACTTCGACAGCGGCTGGAAGGCTTCCGTCGCGGGGACGGTGGCCACTTTAGTGTAGTAATCCCACGGGCCTTTGGACTCGGCGGGCGACTTCACGCGGAACAGATACATGTCGTGAATCACGCGTCCGTCCGGACGAATCGACGCGTTGTGCATGATCGGATCGCGAATCGGCAATTCACGCATCTTTTGCGCAACCACCTTCGCGTCCACACTCTTTGCCGCCGCGACCGAGCGCAGGTAATGCAGCACGCTCGAATACACACCGGCCTGCACCATCGTCGGCTTCAGATTCTTGTACTTCTTCTGGAAGCGGTCGGACCACGTGCGCGAGGCGTCGTCGTAGTCCCAATAGAAGCCGTCGGTAAACATCAGCCCTTGTGCCGTATTCAGGCCGAGGGCGTGCACGTCCGACAGAAACACCAGCAGTGCGGCAAGCTTCTGACCGCGCTGCACGATGCCAAATTCACGCGCCTGTTTGAGCACGTTGACGGTGTCCTGCCCGCCGTTGGCGAGCGCCACGACCTGCGCCTTCGAGCTTTGCGCCTGCAACAGGAACGAGGCGTAATCCGACGCATTGAGCGGGTGTCGCGACTGGCCCACGACCGTGCCGCCGAGCGTCTTCACGATATCCGCGGCGTCTTTCTCCAGCGAATGTCCGAAGGCGTAGTCGACGGTGATGAAGTACCACGACTTACCGCCGTCGCCGACCACGGCGCGGGCGGTGGCGGCCGACTGCGAGTACGTGTCGAACATCCAGTGGAAGCCCGTGGGCGAGCAGTCTTCGTTGGTCAGACGCGTGGTGGCTGGCCCGGAGAACAGCACGACACGCTGCTTGTCCATCGCGAGCTTCTGCACGGCGAGCGCCGCCGCCGAGTTCGTCAGATCGGCAATCGCGTCGACGTTGTCGCGATCAAACCATTCGCGCGCCTTGTTGGCGGCGACGTCGGCCTTGTTCTGGTTGTCGGCCGACACCAGTTCGACCTTCATCCCTTTACATTCGGCGGCCAGACAGTCATCGATAGCCATTTGTGCGGCCACCACCGACCCCGCCCCGCCCATCGCCGAATACGTGCCCGACATATCGGTGAGCACGCCCACCTTGACGGGCCGGTCCGGCAACTGCGCAAACGTTCCGGCTGACGACAATCCCAAGCCCGCACCGAGTCCCAGCGCGAGCAGCCACGGCTTGATCTTCATCGCTTTTGTCTCCTTCAGGTCTTTTATGCTTTCGTCGCCGACGTCTATGCGTGGCGCTCATAAATTGTATTTGTGCGAATTTGCTTTACATAGCGAAAATCTGCATCTACTTTGTGCAGAAATGCACAAAGCAACTTCACACAGGAGCGGGGGTATGGGGCACAGCGGCACGACGAGAACCACGCGGTCAAGCGGCATTGCGGGGACGTCGGGTGCGGAACCGCGTCCCGATTGGGACGACCTTCGGTACTTTCTGGAAGTGGCGCGCACGCAGCGCGT
This sequence comes from Pandoraea sp. NPDC090278, assembly GCF_044772185.1. Classification (NCBI taxonomy): domain Bacteria; kingdom Pseudomonadati; phylum Pseudomonadota; class Betaproteobacteria; order Burkholderiales; family Burkholderiaceae; genus Pandoraea; species Pandoraea sp. NPDC090278. The sequence continues at coordinate 252,367 of NZ_JBIVYJ010000006.1, forward strand.
GAGCGCGGCCGCGCTTCGACTGGGCGTCGATCACACGACGGTATCGCGACGGGTGCGTGCGCTGGAGCAGGCGCTCGGCACGCTGCTGTTCGACAAGTCGCGCAACGCGGGCTTCGCGCTCACGCCGGAGGGGCAGCAACTGCTGGTGCATGCCGAGCAGATGGAGACGGCGCTGCAATCGGCCTGCGAACAGGTCGCAGGGCTTGGCCAAACGCTCTCGGGTCATGTGCGCATCGGGTCGACGGAAGCGTTCGGCACCTACTTCGTCACGCCCGTGCTCTCACGCTTTCAGCGCGAATATCCCGCCATCGATTTCGACGTCTTGCCGGTGCCGCGCTTCGTCAGTCTCTCCAAGCGCGAAGCCGATCTGGCGATCACCATTGAGCGCCCGCAACGGGGACCGTACGTGTGCAGCAAGCTGTGTGATTACCGTTTGCAGTTGTACGCCACGCCCGGCTATCTCGCACAGTATGGCGACGTCTCGACGTTCGCCGATCTCACCGGGCGCCGCTTCATCAGCTATGTGGACGAACTCTCGTTCAGCAACGAATTGCGCTATCTGGAAGACATCGTGCCCGGGTGCCATGTCGTGCTGCGCAGCACGAGCGTCATCGCGCAATATCAGGCGGCGTTGCAGGGCGAAGCGCTGGCCGTTCTGCCGTGCTTCATGGCGGCGCAGGATCCCCGACTGGTGCCGCTGCTGGTCGACGACGTGGTCGTCACGCGCAGCTTCTGGATCTACTGTCACGAGGAGTTGCGCACGCTCAAACGCATTACGGTGCTGTGGGATTACCTGCGCGACGCCGCCCAGCGCAACGACGCCCTGTTGCAAGGCAAGGCCGGGCAGTTGCTGCTGACCTGACGCCGCACCGACACGTCTCCCGTCAGCGAATCTTGCGCTGCTCTTCCTCGATCACGGTCGGAATCGCGATGCGCATCGCTTCGACGAAGCGGCGCAGACGCGCGGGGTAATACTTCGCGTACGGGTACAAGAGATACATCGGCAGCGGTGTCGAACGCCACTTCGGCACGAGCTGGATCAGACGTCCCTGCGCAATGTCTTCAGCCATCACCCAGGCCGACGCGACGCCCACCCCCAGACAGCGCAATGCGGCACTGCGCAATGCGAACAGATTGTCCGTACTCATGCGCGGGTCGAATGTGATGCGCTCGCTCTCGTGCGTCTCGCGATGCGTGAGCGTGATGTCGGTCCGGTAGAACGTGGTGAGCGCGAGCCACGGAAACGCCGTTAGTTCGGAGGGATGCTCCGGCATCGGACGTCCTCTAAGCAACTCGGGCGATGCCACGACGATGCGCGGCACGTCGGTGAGCAGAATGGCGACGTTCGACGGGTCCTGCAACTCGCCCACGTGAATCGCACAATCGACGCCTTCCGCAATGAAGTCCGGCTCGCGATCTTGTAAGAACCAGTGCACCTTCATACCGGTATAGCGGTCGAGAAAATCGGCCAGCGGCCCGATCATCATGTCCTGCCCGAACGCGTGCGGCACAAGCACGCGCAGCGTCCCCTCCGGCTCGGCACCGGTGCCGCGCAGATCGGCCTCGAACGCCTCCCAACTGGTCACGAGTTCCTTCGCACGCGCGAAACAGCGCTCGCCGTCTTCGGTGAGCTTCATGCGATGGGTCGAGCGCTGAAGCAGTCGCAGGCCCAGCGAGCGTTCCAGCATTTGCAACCGACGGCTGACAGTCGGCTGCGTGGTGCCGAGCTGTGCCGCCGCCGCCGACAGGCTGCCGGATTCGACGATGCGCACGAAGGTCTGCATCAGTTCGACGCGGTCGGCACCGCCGGGGCGGAGGGCCGAAGGCGATGCGGAGGACGAGGGATCGAGGGGCTCTGTCATACGTCACACGTATAAAGGTTGTACGGATTATAGGTCTACCGCTGCACCGCACCAAGCGAGACACTACGCCCCGTCCCTTCCTACTGGAGCCTCACCCCATGAGTTCCGCTCAGATTTCGAACACCCCCGACGCGAGCCGTGCCACACCCCGGCCGCAGCCGGAGCTGTCCGCACGCCTGATTCTGTTGCTGGCGACGGGCACGGGCCTGACCGTCGCCTCGCTGTACTACGCGCAACCGATGCTCGGCATCATGACCGACGACATCCACGCGGCCAACACGACCGTGGGCTGGGTGCCGACGCTTACCCAACTCGGCTACGCCCTTGGGATTCTGCTGCTCGTGCCGATGGGCGACATCATCGACCGTCGCCGCATCGTGCTGATCAAGGGCGCGATTCTGACGCTTGCGTTGCTGCTGGCAGCCTTCGCCCCGGGCATCGGTACCTTGCTCGTCGCGAGTCTCGCTATCGGTCTGACGGCGACGATGGCGCAGGACATCGTGCCAGCGGCCGCCACCCTCGCCCCCGAATCGATCCGGGGACGCGTCGTCGGCACCGTCATGACCGGCCTGCTGCTCGGGATTTTGCTGTCCCGCGTGGTGTCGGGCTTCGTCGCGCAGAATTTCGGATGGCGGGCGATGTACGTGGTCGCAGCCATCAGCGTGGCGGGTTTCGGCGTCGTGGCGTGGCGCAGCCTGCCGTCGTTCCATCCGACGACGCAGATGTCCTATCGTCAACTGATCGGTTCGGTCGCGAGTCTGTGGCGTCGTCACCCGGCGCTGCGCCGGGCGGCCTTCGCACAGGGCTTGCTCTCGGTCGGCTTCAGCGCGTTCTGGTCGACGCTGGCCGTGATGCTGCACGAAGCGCCGTTCCATCTGGGCGCGGCAGCGGCCGGTGCGTTCGGTCTGGCCGGTGCCGCCGGTGCACTCGGCGCACCGATTGCCGGTCGTATCGCAGACAAGAAGGGCCCGCAGATCGTGACGCGTCTGGGCGCAGCCCTTGTGGCCGTCTCGTTTGCCGCGATGCTGTTTGCTCCGCTGCTGAGCCCGCATGCGCAACTGTGGCTGATCGGTCTGGGCGCCATCGGCTTCGACCTCGGTGTGCAGGTCGCCCTGATTTCGCATCAGACCATCGTGTACGGGATCGAGCCCCCTGCCCGCAGCCGTCTGAACGCTGTGCTGTTCGTCTGCGTGTTCATCGGCATGTCGCTCGGTTCGGTGCTCGGCTCGCAAGCGCTGGCGCATTGGGGCTGGACGGGCGTCTCATCGCTCGCCATGCTCTCCGCCCTCGGTGCGCTGGCCGTGCGGATGTGGCCGGGTACGACGTCGGCACATTGATGCACGCATAACGAGGGATGCATGGAAAAAGGGCCTTGCAGACGGTCGGTCTGCAAGGCCCTTTTTCTTTGTGCTTCGACTGTTCAGCGCACGATTGTTTTGGCGGCACCCGCGAGCGCACGCGCGAACAACTCGTCGGTGTCGACATCGGCCAGATTAAGACCGAAGCGTCCGGCCAGCGCGTCGACGAGCTGCGACGCCGAATCGATCTTCGTCTCGGCGATCACGTCGCCCGTCGCACTGCGCTCGACAAGCTTGGTGTCGAGCAACGCGAGGCGTCCCTGCGGCAACACGCGGCACGCCATGAGGTGATTCGTGAAGATCGAGTCCGGCGCGCTCGACGTGTACCAGTTCCCGAGCTTGTAATCGATCCACTCGGCGGGACGCGGCGTGAAGCAATACGTCGGCAGCCATGTCTGCGCCGACTTCACGCTCAAACGATATTCGCCGACGGTATGACCGTCGCCCGTCGGCACGGGCGTCAGATTGAAGGTTTCGAGCGGCGTGGCCTGCTCGCCCGACGCATTCAGGCGCAACGGCGCCGTCAGCGTGACCGAGCCGAAGCCCACATCCGCCAACCATGATTCGCCGTCGAGTTCGACGCGCAGCATCATGTGCGTGAGCGGCGCTTCCGCGTCGAAGGTGCGGCCCCAGCAGACTCGTCCGATCAGCGGCGTGACGTCGAACCCGAGATACTTGAGCGCACTCGCAAACAGTGCGTTCTGTTCGAAGCAGTAACCGCCGCGTTCGCCGTCGACCAGCTTGGCGACGACCGACGGCAGATCGACATTCACCGCTTTGCCGCGCATCGGATCGATGTTCTCGAAGGGAATCGCAAGCGGATGCAGCGAATGCACCGTGCGCAGCACGTCGAGCGTGGCTTCGCGGGGGCCGGTATAACCGATGCGCTGGAAATAGCGCGCTGGATCGAAATCTTGGGACATACCGGCCTTCCTCTGTCAGTCGTTCGATTCGCAGAAGCGAATGCGGTTATTGAATGGGTCCGTCACCGTCATCTGCTTGCCCCAGTCGAGTGCTTCGATGCCGGGATTCATATTGGGATAACGCTTGCCCGACAAGTCGCGCTGATAGGCTTCGACACCGCGCATGAAGACGAACGTCGTCGCCCCCGGGCTGGCATCGCCGAAGTGACCGGACAGGTGCAGCGTCATGCCCGCACGCGAGACCTGGCAGTACAGCGGCAGACCGTCGGCAAAGCGATGTTTCCAATCGATCTTGAAGCCGAGAAAGTCGACGTAGAATTCGCGCGCTTTCGCTTCGTCGAAGATCCGGTGAATCGGCGCGACGGTGTCGAACACGATGCCGTCGCTGACCGCAGCGGCGTTCACTTTGGCGGCGAGCACGTTCCAGTCCGCAAAGCCGAATTGTGCGGCGACGGATTCCAGTGCTTGTGCGTGGGAGATGTCGATGCCCTCGCGCGCGAGACGTTCGCGCAGGGACTTGGCCATGATTTTGGCGTCGAGATAGGTTCGCATGTTGGCCATCCTTGATAGCGTTCAATGGCGACGCATTCGATCAGTGCTCGCGTTGCTGATGCGCGTCGCCCGGAGAACGGGACGGACATGCGATGCCTGCGATGCTTTCACCGTCCCCGTTTCGGGTGCGAGCGGCAGGCAGCATCGGCCGTGCGGCAATTCTAGCAGCAATCGCAGGCCGCCGAAGACCACCGCCGGGGCGATGCCGAAATGCGATGGCGGCGCACGGAATTCCGTATTGGCCTGCCGTGCGGCGCGCCGGTATAGTGGCGCTCGTCGGCCGAGCGCGTGATCCCCATGCGTCGGCCTCAGCCTTCCGGAGTCCTGCGTCCATGATCGACGCCGCGCGTATCACGCAAGCGCTGGCCGAGCGCCACATCACCCCCGACCTTCGTCAACGCGATGCCATCGCCGTGCTCGCGAACCTCTCGCGACCGGGCGCACCCCGTGGAACGGCGACGCATGACGGCGTCTATTGCTACGGTCTGCCCGGACGCGGCAAAAGCCTCGTCGTGGATACCGCCTTCGCCGTCGCCGATGGCGAGAAGCGCCGCGTGCACTTTCACGAATTCCTGCGCGATATCCATCGTCAACTCGTGCGCGAGCCGAAGTGCGACGACCGGCTCGCGGCCGTGGCCAATCGCTGGCTGGATGGCGTTGAACTGCTGTGCTTCGACGAATTCCACGTCCACGACATTGCCGACGCCTTCCTCATCGGACGCTTTCTCGACATTGCGCTCGCACGCGGCGTGCGGCTGGTGCTGACGTCGAACTACGCCCCCGCCCAGTTGTTGCCCGACCCCGAGTTTCACGAGCGCTTCGAGCCGACCATCGCGGTGATTCTTCAGCGCTTCGCCATCGTGCATTTCGACGGCGCGACCGATTACCGGATGGGGGGCGACGCGGCGTCGATGCCGCGCTGGCTTGCGCCGCTGGCAGCTGCGCATGAGGTCCTGCCCGCGTGTTACGAAGCGCTGGAGGGTCGCCCGGCAAGCGCCCCGTCAAGCGTCACGGTGGCCGGTCGCGCCCTGGCGGTGCGCAGCGCAGGCGAGCGCGTGGTGTGGGCCGACTTCGAGGCGCTGTGCGTGGCCCACCGCTCGCATCTGGACTACCTCGGTCTGGCTGAACAGTGGCAGGCGCTGATCGTCGACGAACTGCACGTCGAGCAGTTGCGTCGCCCGGACACGCTGCAACGCTTTCTCTGGCTCGTCGACATTTGCTACGACCGTCAGCGAACGCTGCTGATCGCGTCCGATGCGCCGCTGATCCCTGCACTCGATGCGTTGAGCGACTGGCGCGATCTGTCGCGCACGATCAGCCGTCTGGCGGAGATGGGGTCGCGCGACTACGAGCGACGCACGCTCATGCGTCCTCGCTGAAGATTTCCTCGATGCGCAGACCGAACACACGCGCAATGGCGAACGCCAGCGGCAGGCTCGGGTCGTAGCGCTCGTTCTCGATGGCGTTGACCGTCTGGCGCGATACGCCCAGCGCCGTGCCCAGATCGCTCTGCGACCAGCCGCGCGCCAGACGCAGCGTCTTGACCTCGTTCTTCATCGATAGCGACGTCCGCAAAAGAAACCAGAGACCACCCACAGCGTGCACATCAGCGGCCAGACGATAAAGAGCGATAGCTTCGGAAAGCCCACGCCCTCGAGGAAACCGTAACTGAACGTGATCAGCCCCGTGCCCGCGAACGACACCGAAAACGCTTCGAGTTGAATGCGCCGCTGCAATTCGTCCATACGACGCAGATTACGCACGATGGCCCAGCACATCGCAATACCCGGCAGCATCGGCAACAGGGCGATCGCCGCCTTCGCCGCCATCGCCAATTCCGGCAGTGCCTGCAACACGCGAATCGATCCCGCCAAAACCAACATATAGGCGAGCAGCGCACCGCCCATCTCTTTCACATAACGCGTCATCGTCCATCCTTATGTAAAGCGTGCTTTACACGATAGACGAAACGACACAACGTGTAAAGCTTACTTTACACACCACCTCGCGAAGGAGGTCACACCACACTCGCGATGGTTTCCCGAAGCCAGCGATGCGCCGGGTCGCGGTGCACGCGCTCATGCCAGTACATCGAAATCTCGAAGCCGGGCAGATCGATGGGCGGCGCCATGAGTTGCAGCGCGGGATCGTCGCGCACAAGACGCTCCGGGGCCATAGCGACGAGATCGGTGCTTGCGAGTGCTGCGCGCAGGAACAGGAAGTGCGGCACCGAGAAGACGACACGTCGCGACAGGCCCATCGCGGCCAGCGCGTCGTCGGTGCTGGCATGAAAACCGCCACCGTCCTGCGAAACGATGCTGTGATCGAGTTCGCAGAACTGCTTGAGTGTCGGGCGACGCTTCAATTTCGGATGCCCCCGCCGTCCCACCAGCACATAACGCTCAGTGAAGAGCGCCTTGCGACGCAGGCCGTCCGGCGCATTCTCCGTCGTGTGAAAGACGATGTCGATGTTGCCCTGCTCCGCCTGACGCGACAGCCGTGAAGGGACCAGGTCGTAGACCGCCAGCCGCGTCTTCGGCGCTTGCGTCCGCAGTTGCTGCATGAGCGGCAGGACAATCGTCGATTCGGTGTAATCGGTCGCGGTAATGCGCCACGTCCGATCAGCATTCGCCGGTTCGAACGGTGCCGCCGGAGCGACGGCCCGCGTGAGTGATTCGAGCGCTTCGCGCAAGGGTTCGCGCAGCGACTCCGCCCGCGCGGTCGGTCGCATGCCGCGCGGCCCCGGCAGCAGCAGCGGGTCTTCCAGCACCTCGCGCAGCTTCGCGAGATGCACGCTCACCGCTGGCTGGGAGATGTGCAACCGTTCGGCCGCACGTGTGACGTTCAGCTCAGCCAACAGTACGTCGAGCGTGACGAGCAGATTCAGATCAAGACGCCGCAAATTAACCATCGTTATACCTGCTATATCAGGAATTCATTTCCAATATACCGCGTGCGTTACTAAGCTGCATTCATCCCCATCGGAATGAAGCGATGGCATTGAATACGCCGCAAGGCCACGGAGTCTGAAAATGAATGTCCTGATCGTCTACGCCCATCCCCAACCGCGCTCGCTCAACGGTGCGCTGCGCGACTTCGCTGCTCAGCATCTGGAAGCGGCGGGGCATCACGTGCAAGTCTCGGATTTGTACGCGATGCAATGGAAGACCACTATCGACGAGTCCGACGCGCCGCAACGCGATCCGGCTGAACCGTTTCACGCGTCGCTCGACTCGAAGCAGGCATTCCTCGATGGCACACAGCGCGCCGACATCGCCCGCGAGCAGGAGAAGCTTCGCTGGGCCGATACGGTAATCTTCCAGTTCCCGCTGTGGTGGTTCTCCATGCCCGCGATCATGAAGGGCTGGTTCGATCGCGTGTACGCGTATGGCTTCGCCTATGGCGTGGGCGAACATTCGAGCGCGCACTGGGGCGACCGCTACGGCGAAGGTTCGCTGTCAGGCAAACGCGCGATGCTCGTGGTGACGACTGGTGGCTGGGACTCGCATTACAGCGCGCGCGGCATCAACGGCCCTATCGACGACGTTCTGTTCCCGATTCAGCACGGCATGCTGTTCTATCCCGGCTTCGACGTACTGCCGCCGTTCGTGACGTTCCGTTCGTCGCGGGTCGACGCCGAGGCGTTCGCCACGATCACGCGCGATTTCGGCAAGCGTCTCGACACGCTCGCGACGACAGCGCCGATCCCTTATCGTCGCCAGAATTACGGGGACTACGAGATTCCGGCGCTTACGCTTCGGGACGATATTGCGACAGACAGAACGGGATACGCCGCGCACATCGCCTGACGGCCATATTGGGAAACACGGGCGCCAAACGGGAATAGGCAAATGCCTTGTGCCACGGGCGTTTGAGCGCGGTTCGCGCAGGCCGCTTGCCGCCCGAAGCGCGATCTGCAAGACTGGCGTCTCCGTTCCGTTACCGACGCCGCCTCATGCAACTCTCCACGCTTGCGATATACGCCACCGCCGCGCTGATCGGCGGCCTGATCCCCGGTCCGACGACACTGCTCGCCCTTGCCAACGGCATCTCAGGGAACTGGCGTGTGGTGCTCGTTGGGATGTGCGGTGCGGCGCTGTCCGACCTGCTGGTCGTGGCGGCGGTGGGCGCAGGGCTCGGTGCGGTGCTGATGGCGTCGGCGACGCTCTTCGCCACCGTCAAGTGGGTCGGCGTGGCGTATCTCGTCTGGCTCGCGATTCAACTCTGGCGCAGCCATCCGCAAGACTTGAGTCAGGTGCGGATCAAGTCCGATCTGAGTGCGGGACGCGTCTTCCTGCGCAGCTTCGGCGTCGGACTGACCAACCCCAAGATCCTGCTGTTCTTTTCGGCATTTCTGCCGCAATTCGTGGACACGTCGATGCCGCTCGCGCCGCAGTACGCCGTACTGGCAGTGGTCTCCGCAGGCGTCGACATTCTGGTGATGACGCTTTACGCGACCGGCGGCGTGCAGGCCGCACGTCTGATGACGGCACACGGTCTCAAGCGTCTGAATCGCGTTTGCGCCGTCGTCATGTTCTCGCTCGCGGGTGGTCTGGCGTTGTATCGCAAGACGGGCAACTGACGGCCAAACGTTCAGGTGAAGCGCGACACGCCCCCGCACCGCGCTTCACCGTCCCGCTTCTAGCTCGCTTCTAGCCTCTCTCTACTTCCCCGTCAAACCGTTGCCGGGTCGAGCTTCTCCGGATCGATACCGTACTTGCGAATCGCCTCGGCGACACGCTCACGCGGCACACGTCCCTCGTCGGCCAGCGCACCAAGCGCCGCCAGCACGATGAAGTGACGATCCACCTCGAAGTACGTGCGCAACGATTCGCGCGTATCCGAGCAGCCGAAGCCATCCGTGCCGAGCGTGACGAAACGACGGTCATGCACGAACGGACGAATCTGGTCGCCGACGATCTTCATGTAATCCGTCGCGACCACGACCGGCCCCTTGCGATCCGCAAGACATTGCTGGACGTACGGCACACGCGGCGTCTGGTCCGGATGCAGCAGATTCCAGCGCTCGACGGCCAGCCCCTCACGACGCACTTCCGTCAGACTCGTCGCACTCCAGATATCGCTCTGCACGCCGAAGTCGTCGCGCAGCAATTCGCTCGCCGCCATGACCTCACGCAAGATCGCGCCGCTGCCCATGAGTTGTACGCGCGGGGCATCGGCCTTTGCTTCGCCCTCATCACCATTACGTAGCATGTACAGCCCCTTGAGAATGCCCGCCTCCGCACCTTCGGGCATGGCCGGGTGCGCGTAATTCTCGTTAAGCAGCGTGACGTAGTAGTAGACGTCCTGATCGTCGACGTACATCCGCTTCATACCGTCTTGCAGAATCACGGCGAGTTCGTACTGGAACGTGGGGTCGTACGCGACACAGTTCGGGATGACGGACGCGAGCACGTGGCTGTGACCGTCGTCGTGTTGCAGGCCTTCGCCCATGAGCGTCGTGCGCCCGGACGTCGCCCCGAGCATGAAGCCGCGTGTGCGGGCGTCGCCAGCGGCCCAGGCGAGATCGCCCACGCGTTGCAGGCCGAACATCGAATAGAAGATGTAGAACGGAATCGTGGCGAAGCCGTGCGTGCTGTACGACGTGCCCGCCGCGATCCACGACGCCATCGCCCCCGACTCGTTGATGCCCTCCTGCAGAATCTGACCGTCGAGCGCTTCCTTGTAGTAGCTCAGCTGTCCGGCGTCCTGCGGCGTGTAGCGCTGTCCCTGGAACGAGTGAATGCCGATCTGGCGGAACAGCGGCTCCATGCCGAACGTGCGCGATTCGTCGGGCACGATAGGAATCACGCGCTTGCCGATCTCCTTGTCCTTGAGCAACGTCGTGAGGATGCGCACGAACGCCATCGTCGTCGACATCTCGCGCTCGCCCGAATCCTTGAGCTGTGCGGCGAAGGTGCTTAGCGGCGGGATGGCAAGCGGCGCGCGCAAACCGAAGCGCGCAGGCTGATGACCGCCCATCGTGGCACGACGCGCCGCGAAGTATCGACCTTCGGGACTATCGGGCTCGGGACGCAAATACGGCATCTCGGCGAGTTGCTCGTCGCTCACCGGCAGATCGAAGCGGTCGCGGAAAGCGCGTACCGCGTCGGCGCTCATCTTCTTCAACTGGTGGTTGACGTTCTGCCCCTCGCCCGCTTCGCCCATGCCGAAGCCCTTTACGGTCTTGGCGAGGATGACGCTCGGACGTCCCTCCGTCTTCATCGCTTGCGCGTAGGCGGCGTGGACCTTCAGCGCGTCGTGACCGCCGCGCGCGAGTTGCCAGATCTCGTCGTCGCTCAGATGCGCGACCATCGCCAGCAACTCCGGTGAGGTGCCAAAGAAGTGCTCGCGCACATAGGCACCGTTCTGCGACTTGAACGTTTGATAATCGCCATCGACGCACGCCATCATCCGCTCGCGCAGCAAGCCGTGAACGTCGTTTTGCAGGAGCGCGTCCCAGCCACTGCCCCACACCACTTTGATGACGTTCCACCCCGCCGCCCGGAACGTGCCTTCCAGTTCCTGAATGACCTTGCCGTTACCGCGCACGGGGCCATCGAGCCGTTGCAGGTTGCAGTTCACGACGAAGACGAGATTGTCGAGACGCTCGCGTCCGCCCAGCGAGATCGCAGCGAGCGATTCCGGCTGATCCATCTCGCCGTCGCCAAGGAACGCCCAGACTTTGCGGCCCTGATGCTGCTTCAGCCCACGGTATTCGAGATAGCGCATGAAGCGCGCCTGATATGCGGCAGTAATTGGGCCGAGGCCCATCGACACCGTCGGGAACTGCCAGAAGTCGGGCATCAGACGCGGATGCGGGTACGACGAGATGCCGCTGCGCCCCGCTTCACGACGGTAGTTATCGAGCTGCGCCTGCGTGATGCGGCCTTCGACATAAGCGCGTGCGTAGATGCCCGGCGCGGAATGGCCCTGCACGTAGATCATGTCGCCGTCGAACGTATCGGTGCGGCCACGGAAGAAGTGATCGAAACCGACGTCGTACAGCACCGCCGCCGACTGATACGTCGCAATGTGGCCACCCACGTTCGAATGCTTGCCCGCGCGCAGCACCATCACCATCGCGTTCCAGCGGATGAAAGCGTTCAGTCGGCGCTCGATGGCGAGGTCGCCCGGGTACGCCGGTTGGCGCGACGTCGGGATCGTGTTGACGTAGTCGGTCGTCACCCGGGTATGGAAGTCGCCGTGCTGCGCGAAGTCCCATGCGGCAAGACGGTCGATCAGGAAGTGAGCGCGCGAGCGACCTTCAACGGTGGTGACGCCTTCGAGCGCATCGAGCCATTCGCGCGTTTCCTGGATATCGGTGTCGGCACCCGCCGCCACTGGCAATTGAGTCATGACATGTCTCCTTGAGATCACGAACCACAGTACGGATCGCGACGGGGGCTCGCGATAGAGATTACGACAGCAATAGCGCAGCATGGATTGCATTTGCAATCGTCGTGTTGGCCATTCTAGCCATGTACAATTGCATCTGCAACTCACATGTGACATCAACAAGGACATTCATGAGCACGCCTGACCCCGATCTTTGGTTCTCCTTCGTGCGCGCGCACCGCACGATGATTCGCGAGATCGAGCGCCGTCTGGCGCAGGCCGACCTGCCCGCCTACGCCTGGTACGACACGCTGTGGGGGTTGGAAAGCGGCCCTCAAGGCACGCGGCGCATGCACGAACTGGCCGACGTGCTCGCCATCGAGCGCTACAACCTCACGCGCCTGATCGACCGTCTGGAGCAGGAAGGACTCGTGACGCGCATGCGCGATCCGGACGACGGGCGTGCGGCCTACGCGACCATCACCGACAAGGGACGCAGCCTTCGCAAGAAGATGTGGAAGGTCTACCAATCCACCGTGGCGGAGTTGTTCCTCAACCAGTTTCGCGAGAAGGACGTCGCGCCGATGGCCGAAGCGCTGGATCGTGCGAGTACGGCAGCGAAGGCGTTTCTGTCGGAAACCAAGACGCGATAGGACATTCCGTCCACGCCGTCAGACCACACCGTAACGACGCGTGGCGTCTGCGATGCGAGAGCGCGGCAACGTGCCCTCGTCCACCAGCAGACGCAGCGCGTTGAGTACGATCCATCGCACACCAGGGGCGTCGCCGGTGCCTAAACGCTCGCCGCTGTCGTCTGTCGCTGCCCCGATGTCGGTGTCGTCGCTGCCCAGCGCCGCAAAGCGTGCGGGCACGAACGCGCCGATCTGATGGGCGATGTGGCGGGCGTAGCCGGTGACGGCGAGTACCGGTGCACTGCTGTCACCAAGACATTGCACGAGATGCGGCACATCTGCGGCTTCGTCCGGGCGCTGCAACGCCATGCGCTCGGATTCCCCTGCCTCGCGCGCCAGACGCGTGTAGCTCGGGCAACTCCACACCTCACACGCCACGCCCCAGTCGAGTTGCAGCCAGCGCGCGGCCTCCAGCACGTTCGCTAACGCCCTGCCCGCCCCGCACAGTCGAATGACGTACGGCGGATTCGTGTCAGGTAACGTGCGCAGTCGGTACATCCCTTTGAAAGCGTCGCGCGCATCGGTGCGAGTGAGTGCGCGCGAAGGCGCGTGGGGCACTTCATGCGCGCTCAGATAGCAAAAACCGGATTCACCGCGCACGTACAGCGCGTCAAGCGCCGCGCACAGCAACGCCTTCAGCTCCTGCGCCGACGCCGGGTCATACGGCAACCACTCGGTCTGTGCCGCGAGCCACATCGGCAATTCCGGGCGAACGCGCTTGAACCGGTCCGGCGACCAGATGGTGGCGTCGTTGAGGAAAATGCCACGCCGTCCCGCTCCGGCGTCCTGATCGTCTTTCAGTCCCGCCGCTTCGATACCGGCGCTCAACACGCCGCGCAACGTCGGTGAATGCAGCAGGTACAGCAGCGGACGTTCGCGTGCCGGGGCCGAGCGAAACCACGTGACGATGGCGCTCGCGAGCGGCACGGGTTTGCTGCTTCGCTTGCGCTTCGATGCCGGATCGCGGGGCGGGGATGGTGCAATCTCCGCATCCGAATCGACGATCCAGACCTTGTCGGACGTCTCGCCCTCCGACAGCGCATGCGTCAGCGACGCGAGCGCGCCGGACGGCGACACCGGCGTCTGCCCCGCACTGCGCACGGCGCGCAGCTTGCCGATGCAGGCAAGCGCCGCCTGCCGCGTGACCTCGTCTGGCGCGCTCCGCCCTTTCACTGCAGCACGGCCCCGGCTCACCCATTCCCTCATGGCATTCCTCACATCTTGTGATTCGTCGTGGAAACACATACGATTGCAATTGCAATCATTGTATTTGCAATCGTAGATCAAGACAACGTCCCGAGGAATGCCATGAACGCCAAGAATTCCATCCATCCGCCGCTCACCTTCTACACCGCCAACACGCCCAACGGCCTGAAGGTCAGTCTGTATCTGCACGAAGCCGGACTGGCCCATCAGCAGGTGAACGTCGATCTCTCTGCGGGCGAGCAGAAGCAACCCGCATTTTTGTCGCTCAATCCGAACGGCAAGATTCCGGTGATCGTCGACCACGAACGCGATCTGACGGTGTTCGAGTCGGGCGCGATCCTGACCTATCTCGCGACCAAGACCGGCGTGCTGCAACCGATGACGCAAGCGAAGGCGATTGCCGTCAATCAGTGGCTGCACTTTCAGATCGGTGGCATCGGCCCGATGCTGGGTCAACTCTGGTGGTTCCTGCACGGCTCGAAGACACGTAACGCCGAGGCCATCGAGCGCTATCGCAAGGAGTCGCTGCGGCTGATCGGGGTCGTGGACACGAGGCTGGCCAGATCGGCCTATCTCGCGACGGACGAGTATTCGATTGCCGACATCGCCGCCTTCGCGTGGCTGCGCACGTACTACGAACTGGACCTCGACCTGACGCCGTTCCCCGATGTGCGGCAATGGCTGACGGACATCGAGGCGCGTCCGGCCGTGCAAAAGGCGATTGCGGCCAATCGCGGCGCGTCCGAGACAACCGAGGCGCAGGAGGCCTGACACGATGAACGCGATGGCCTGGATCTACCTGTTGCTCGCGGCGGCACTGGAAATCGCGATGGGGCTCGCGCTGAAGCTCAATCAGGGCTGGACGCGCGTGCTGCCGAGTGCGGTCGCCATTGCCGCCGCGCTCGCGAGCATCTACCTGCTGGCGCTGGCGTTGCGCGCGTTGCCCGTCGGCACGGCCTATGCCATCTGGACCGGCATCGGGACGGTTGGACTGGTGGCCGTCGGCATCTTCTGTTTCGGCGAATCGCTGACGTGGAGCCGTGTCGGCTTTCTGACGCTGGCCATCGTGGGCATTGCGGGACTACGGTTCTCCGCAGGCGATGCCGCCTGATGTGGGCCTGACGTGCGGATGTGCGCAATGACTGCCTTACGCGCGTCAACGTCACCCTCTATACTGCCCGCTGCAACCGACATCTGAAGTGATGAGGCAATGACATGAATCACGATGTGAGCACTGTCGAACAGCTCGAAGCGATCTACGGCGAGCCGGGCGAACGCGCGATCTGGAAGGAACTGACGTACCTCAACGAGGACTATCAGGCGTTCGTGAAAGCCTGCCCGTTCGTCGTGCTGGCGTCCGTCAGCGAGGAAGGCACGGACTGCTCGCCCAAGGGCGACCCGGCCGGTTTCGTCCAGATTCTCGACGAACGCACGCTCGCCGTGCCAGACCGTCCCGGCAACAATCGCATCGACAATCTGCGCAACATCATTGCCGATCCGCGCGTGTCGCTGCTGTTCCTCATCCCCGGCATCGGCGAGACGTTGCGTGTGAACGGCCGTGCGCGCATTTCGGTCGACCCCGACCTGCTCGCGCGCTTCGATGTGAACGGCAAACTGCCCAAAACCGTAATCGTCGTGTCGATCGATCGCGTGTATTTCCATTGCGCGAAAGCCATCGTCCGCTCCCACCTGTGGGATCAGGCGACGCAGATCGCTCGCGAATGTCTGCCGAGCACCGGCGCGATGCATCGCCGTCTGAGCGGCGGTCATTTCGACGCAGAGACTTACGACCGCGATCTCCAGAAGAATACCGTCGCCGGTTTGTATTGACGGATGAAACGTCAGGCCGTGCAAGCGCTTCGCCACCGATGCGCTTCGCGGTCCGTATCGTTAGGTGACCTTAGGTCATCGGTGCGTTGCACGTCCCGAATTCCCGAACTTTCACTTCATTTCATCAGTTCGTCATGACTCCGTCCAATACTCCGGGACTTCGACCAAGTTCCAAAGAGGACATCGGAGTCTATGAAACCCATCGCCATTCTGGCAGGCGTCATCGCGCTTTTCGCCGAGCAGCACGCCCTCGCCGCCAACTTCCAGATCAATAACGGGCAAACGCTCACCGCCGGGCAGACGTTGTCGAGCGGCCAAACCGGCACGATCAACAGCGGCGGCACGTTGCAGGTCAGCGGCGGTACCGTGGGCATTACGGCCACCGGCAACGCCACCATCGTCAACAACGGCACGATCAATATGACGGGCACCGGCCGGGCCATTCGCGACAACACGGGTGTGTCGCTAACGGTCACGAACGGTGTCGGCGCGAGCATGACGACGTTCGACGCCGACGTCATCCAGATGAACAAGTCGAACGGCAGCATCGTCTTCAACAACTACGGCACGCTGACGTCGACCAACAATTCCGGCTCCGGCAATCAGGCCATCGACTTCAACGCCATCACGACCGGCACCAACGTTCTCAACAACTTTGCGGGCGGTGTCATTCAGGCGAACGAAGCCGACGCGGTGCGCCCCGGTGTGAATGGCGTGGTCAACAACGCGGGCATCATTCGCTCGACCGTGAACCCCGGCAGCACGAGCAGCAGCGACGGCGTCGACGCGCAGGCCAACAGCGGCATCACCGTCAACAACACGGGTAGCGGCCTGATTCAGGGGGCACGCCACGGCATTACGGGCGGCGCCGATGCGACGACCGACGGCACGTTCACGCTGAGCGTCAACAACGCTGCCGGTGCCACGATTCAGGGCATGAACGGCTCCGGCATCAACATCGACGGCTTCAACGCCAAGGAAGTCGTCACCATCGTCAACGCGGGCACGATCATCGGGAATGGCGTGACGGGCGATGGCGACGGCGTAGATGTCGACGGCGTCGTCAACATCACCAACACGGGCACGATTCGCGGCGCGCGCGCCAACAACGACGTCAGCGAAGGCGTCACCGTGGGCGGCGGCACCATCGTCAACAGCGGCACCATTGTCGGCGAGAACACGCCGGGCGCTATCGGTCGCGGTATCACGCTCGCAGGCGTCGACAAAGACCCCGTCACCAAAGCGCCCATTCCGGTGCAGGGCATCTACACGAACACCACTATCGTCAACAGCGGCCTCATCCGTGGGCAGAGCGACTCGGCGATTGCCGTGACCGGCGCGCGCAACGCCTTCACCGTGACCGTCATCAACCAGGCCAGCGGTGTGCTCGAAGGCGGCGGTGCCACAGCAGCGGTCGTGAATACCGGCGCGAACGATGCGACGGTCATCAACTACGGCACGATCACGGCCGATCAAAGCGGCAAAGCCGTGGATCTCGGCAGCGGCAACAGCAATCTCCAGATTCTGGGCGGCGCGGCGGTCGTGAATGGCGACGTGTCCGGCGGCACCGGCACCAGCACGCTGACCATCACACCGGGCGCGGGCAACGCGTTCAACTACAACGGTGCGATTTCCAACTTCTCGGCAGTCTCGCTCGGCGCGGGCACGATTACGCTCAACGGTGCGAGCACTTACGCGGGCGCAACGTCGATTGCCAGCGGTGCGACGGTCCTCGTCGGCGACGCCGCACATCGCAGCGCGACGCTGGGCAGTGGCATGACGAGCGTCGCCTCCGGTGCGACGCTCGGCGGCTACGGCGGCGTACTCGGCAGCGTGACGAACGCGGGCATCATCGCGGTGGGCAGCACATCGCTGGGTGCTACGCCGGGCGTACTCGGCACGTTCACCATCGCAGGCGATTACGTCGGTAACAACGGCACGGCGCTGTTCGGTGCGACGGTCGCGCCGGATGGCTCGACTGCATCGGACAAGCTCGTCATCAACGGGAATGCGAGCGGCACGACGCTGCTCAAGCTAACGGTCTCGGGTACGGGTGTGCCGACGTCGGGCGCGGGCATTCAGCTGGTGCAAGTCAACGGCACGGCCTCGGATGGGGCCTTCAAGCTGGCGGCACCGATTCAGGCAGGCGCGTATCAGTACCTACTTCGCAAGGTCGGCCCGGTGGGCGGCGATCCGAGCTGGTACTTGTCGACGTCGTACGCCTCGGGCCAGACCGCGTATCGTGCCGCCGCCGTGGGCTACGCGATGACGCCGCAACTGAACGCCGACTTCGGTTACACGATGCTGGGCCGCTTGCAGGAGCGCATGGGTAGTGTGCGCGGTGTGAGCGTGCCGGGTGAGGATGCATCGAACGGCGTGTGGGGACGTTTGTACGGCAAGACGATGGACACCACGCTGTCCGGCCGCTTCGGTGCGGACGAACGCATGTTCGCGGCGCAGTTCGGCCGTGACTGGCGTCTGAATACGGATGCCTCAGGCATGGGCGGCAGCGCGCTCGTGGGGCTGACGGCAACGTTCGGTACGGCCTCGGCGTCGTTCTCCGACAGTGCCCGCACACAGGACCCGACGCTCTCCGCCGCGACCGGCACCGTCTCGATGCAGGCGCAATCGGTCGGAGCGTACTGGACGCGCATTCTGCCGCAAGGCGCCTTCATCGACGTCACCACGCAGTTCTCGCACTATCGCAACAAGTACAGCGACGTCGCTGGCGTAGGCGCGACGCAGAACGGCTTCGGTGCGGCATTGTCGGGTGAGGTCGGCCATCGCTTCTCGATTCTGGGATCGGGCTTCACCGTCGAGCCGCAAGTGCAGTTGGCGTATCAGTACCTGCATCTGAACGGCTTCAGCGACAGCGTGTCGTCTGTATCGGGTAATACGACGAATGCCCTGCGCGGTCGTGTGGGCGTCAAGTTCAATACGCCGGATCTGGGCAATGCGGTGGGCGTCGGTTCGGCGTCGCCATATCTGAGCGTCGACGTGGTCCACGACTTCCTGTCGCCGGGTGCGACCAACGTGGGCGGTGCGACGTTCGACAGCAGCCTCGCGAAGACGTGGTACGAACTCGGCGCAGGCGTTGAAGCGACGCTGGGTCGCACGTCCTCGCTGTACGCCGGTGTGAAGTACGCGCGCAACATGGGCGGCGACTATCGTCGCAACGTCTATGGGCAGGTCGGGTATCGCTATCGCTGGTGAGGCTGGTGATGCCAATGCGACGTGCCGGACGGCACGTCGCACCGTTCAACTTCGCTGCGCTTAGCTCTGCACAGAGCCGAGCGTGGCGATGTCGCCCGCGTTCTTCAGCGTCTCGACTTGCCAGCAAGCGTCCATCAGGCGACGCACTTGCGCATCGGGCAGGATACCGTTCACCAGGTCGAGGAACTTGGTCTCCAGTTGCTTATCCGTCATCGGCACTTCCAGACTGCCGATGGCGTGCTCGATGAACTTGTGCAGCTTGCGGCCGTCCTTGAGCGTGATGGTCATGTCGACCTGCTCCGGTTTGATCGACGGCACGACCGTCGCCGTCACCCGGTCACGCAGTGCGATGACCGCCGGGTCCTGCACCGCGCGGTCGCTGTACTGACGCTCGCCCGCAGCCCCCTCGATGATCGCCACAGCGACCGAGTGGTAGACGCTGAACTTGCCTTCCAGTCCGATACGCGGCGTCTTTTTGCCGGTCAGTTCGATGACGAGCGGGTTGACCTTCAGGTCGATGCTCGCGATCTGGTCGGCCGTCAGCTTGTACTCGTTGCGCAGTTGGATGGCCGCGTCGATAGCCGGGTGAATCACGATGCCGCATGCGAACGGCTTGTACGTGTTGAGCGCCGCCTCGTAGCGCTGCCCCAGACCTTCCGTGATCTCCCGGTAGTCCTGCTTCGTGCTGATGGCGTTCGCCCAGCCGCGCTTGGCTTCGATCATGCCGTCCGAACTCGTGAAGTCCTTCGCGGCGAGCAAGGCGGCGAAGAGTCCGTTGCTGGCGGCGCGTCCCGGATTGAAGCTCTTGTTCATCGAGCCGAACGACTCGCGCAACCCCACCGGCTGCGACGCCGCCAGACCCAGCGCCCAGACCATCTGCTGCTCGGTCAGCCCGAGTACCTTGCCTGCGGCCGCAGCCGCGCCGAATACACCGGCGGTGCCGGTGATGTGCCAGCCCACGTCGTAATGGTTCGGATAGACGGCGTTCCCGATGCGGCATTCCGTCTCCACGCCCAGCACCAGCGCGTTGAGGAACTCGCGACCCGAGATCGGGTGGTATTCGGACAACGCGAGCAAGGCCGACGTCACCGGACCGGCCGGGTGGATGATCGTCTTCAGATGCGTGTCGTCGTAATCGAAGATGTGGCTCGCCACACCGTTCAGGAACGCCGCGTTCATGATGTCGAAGCGTTCCTTGCGGCCGAGCAGATGCGCCTGCGCCGGACCTGAGAACGGCGTGAGCGCCGCAACGGCGCGGTCCACCGTCTCATGATGCGAGCCGCCGACGGCCACACCGATCCAGTTCAGCAACGTGCGCGTGCCTTCCTTGCGCACATTCGCAGGCAGATCTTCGTAACGTGCGTTGACGATATAGCGCGCGAGCGTGCGGGTGACGCCTTTGCCACTCTGCGTATTTTCAGCGGCGCTGGCGGCGGATGCTGCGCCGGGGGCGGGCGCGGCGATGCTGCGCTGAACCAGTCCTTGCGCTGCGGCCAGCGAGGCGAAAGCGCCAGCCTTCAGGGCCGAGCGTCGGGTAAAAGTGCTCATGTGTCGTTCCTCCGTGAAATCGTTGTGTGTGCTTTGGTGAATGGCTACCGGTTGCCCTGCGTTGGGGCAGCCCAAAATGATCGGCCATCTCGCAACGCATTAGAATCGCAAAAATCACAACCATTAGTGCACTGAACGCATGAATCTTGAACTGAGCGACCTGCGGGCCTTTGTGGCGATTGCGGAGCGGGGCAACTTTCGGGCGGCAGCGGAAGAAATTCACTTGTCGCAGTCGGCGCTCTCGCGTCGCATCGCCAAGATGGAAAGCACGCTGGGCGTGCGGCTGCTGGACCGCACGACCCGTCGCGTCGACCTGACGGCGTTCGGACGCGATTTCGCCCGCAAGGCGCGCGAGCTGCTGAACGATTTCGACGAAAGCCTGCGCGGCCTGACGGACGGTGCGACGCGTCTGGGCGGCGAAGTGACGCTCGCGTGCGTGCCGTCGGCTGTGCGTCACTTCCTGCCAGAGGTACTGCGTCAGTTTCACGAGACGTATCCGCGTGTGCTGATCCGCGTGATGGACACGGGGGCGAGCGACGTGCTGTCGAGTGTGGTGCGTGCCGAAGCGGATTTCGGGTTGAACTACCTCGGCGCGCAGGAGGACACGATTGAGTTCGAACCGATTCTGAAGGAGCCGTTTGTGCTCGCTTGCCGACATGAGCATCCGTTGGCCAAACGCACGGAAGTGAAGTGGTCCGAGCTGAAGGAATACGACTTCATGGCGGTGGCGAAAGCGAGCGGCAACCGGTTCGTGCTGGATCTGGCGCTCGCGGGCACGCCCGATCTGCCGCGCTCTTTCTGCGAAGTGCGGCATGTGATGAGCGTGGTGAGTCTGGTCGAAGCGGGCTTGGGGATTGCGGCGGTGCCGAGACTGGCGATGCCACCGGGCGAGCATCCGCTACTCACGAGCGTGCCGCTGGTGGAACCGGAAGTCACGCGAACCGTCGGGTTGATTCGTCGGCGGGGACTGGTGCTATCCAGCGCGGCTCAGCAGCTCTACGACACGATTCTTGGGTTCGCGGGCGGCGCGACGTCTCAAGCAGGGGCATTCCCTGCGACGAATCCTGCCTGATAGCGCTGCGGCGAGACGCCGAGGACACGACGGAACATGCTGGCGAAGGTCGCAGTATCCGCATAGCCGAGGGCCGACGCGACGTCGCCGGGCGCATCCCCGGTCGACAGACGGCACATCGCCTCGCACACCCGCATCTGCTCGCGCCATCGGGCAAAAGCGACACCGGTCTCGCGCTGGAATAGCCGCGATACGGTGCGCGAACTCGCCCCCAGACGGTCGGCCCACAGTTCCAGCGTGTCGTTGTTGTCGGGCGCAGCCAGCAGCGCCTCGCAGATCGTGCGCAGGCGCGAATGCGACGGCAACGGCAATCGCCAGTGCGTCTCGATCTCGCCCGGCCGTGCGGCCCGAAGCAGTCGGCCGATGAGATCCGCCAATACGCCGGGCACGCTGTCGGGGTCGTAGTGTTCCGGCGCCTGCGTCATGGACACGATGGCTTCACGCAGCAGCCCCGTCACCGGCAGCAACACGCCTTCCAGCCCGGCCTCGGGCGCTTCGTAACTGACGAGATAGACGGTGCGGAACTCCACGCGCCCCACCATCTCCAGTTCGTGTTCGACGCGCGGCATGACCAGCAACCCCACGGTCGGCGTGACGACCCATGAGGCTAACGGCGTGCGCACGCGAATCATGCCGGACGTGGCGTAGATGAGTTGCGCGCGCTGATGCGTATGAGCGGGCTCGCGCATGCCGTGGGCATAGTCGATCGCGTTGGCGATCACCGGCGGCAGCGCGCGACCTCCCGTCGCGGTCACTGGAATACGCTTCGTGTCCATCTCGTTAGTTGATTTCAGCAAATCCCTGTCGGCAGGACAAAATCTGTCGCAATCGAAACGATTGTTGTCGCCACACACTTCTGCGGCAACGATAAGATCGGGTCCCGTCGGCTAATCGTCGACGCCCCGCCCCGGCCCGATCCGGCGCGGCTCATAACTCATCCCCCCGCCAAACCCTCCGTACCCCGGCCGTTCAGACGCCAGGGACGACGCTTCACGCAAAAAGTTAATGATACGCATTTTTATTAACATGATAAACACACACGATTTCGTCACGCCTTCGTCCATTGATCCGGAATTCGGGTTGCCCAAGGGGTTGAAACGGCGGGGAAGCTGGTTGAGGCGGGCACCGCTGGGGCTGCCGTTCGCATTGGCAGCGATGACTGGCGTAGCGCATGCGCAAGCTCAGGGAGAGGTGCAGGGACAGGAAAGCGGTCTTCAACCGGCGGTGGCCCTTCCGGTGCAGGAGGTGCGCGCCGGTCGTGAGGAGTCGCCCACAGGACGGACCGACGGTGTAGTCGCCAAACGCAGCCTGTCGGCGACCAAGACCGACGCACCGCTCGTGCGCGTGCCGCAGTCGGTTTCGGTCGTCACGCGCGATCAGATGGATGCGCAGGGCGCGACCACCATCGATCAGGCGTTGCGTTACACGCCGGGGGTGTCGTCGCAGGACGCGACCGACTTCCGGTTCGATCAGTTGCGCGGTCGCGGGTTTTCGTACGACACGTATCTTGACGGGCTGATCCTTCAGCCTAATGCGTTCTACGCGAACCCTCGCATCGATCCGTACTTCCTGGAGCGCATCGAAGTGCTGCGCGGACCGGCGTCAGTGCTTTATGGCGCGGGCAGCCCGGCGGGCATCGTCAACATGATCTCGAAGATGCCCAGCGAGGAGCCGGTGCACGAGTTGATGCTGCAATTCGGCAGTCACAGCCGTTTCGAAGCGGGCTTCGACATGGGCGGCAAGGTCACCGACGACGGCACGATTCTGTATCGCGTGACGGGCCTCGCCCGTGACGCCGACTCGCAGGTCAACGGCATCAAGGATCAGCGTCTGGCGATTGCGCCGAGCGTGACGTTCCGCCCGTCGCGCGATACGTCGCTCACGCTGTTCGCCACCTATCAACGGGATCCGGCGGGCGGTCTGTTCAATTCGTTGCCGGTGAGCGGTGTGGCCAGCGGGAATCCGAACGGCAAGATCGATCCGGGGACTTACGTCGGCAATCCGGATGCAGATTATTTCCGTCGCACGCAATACTCGTTCGGGTACAAGTTTGAGCACGCGTTCAACGACACCTTCAAGTTCCGCTCGAACGCGCGCTACCTGCACGACGACATCGACTATCACCAGTCGTTCTTCCTGAACTATCTGACCGGTTCGACGACGACCGTGTCGATGAACGCTTTCCTCGACCGCGAACATCTGAGTCAATTCGCGTGGGACAACCAGCTCGAAGGCAAGCTGTCGACGGGTCCGGTGCAGCACACCGTGCTGGTCGGCCTCGACTATCAGCGTCTGCTGAGCGGCACGAGCAGCGGAACAGGGCCAGTCGGCACGCTCAACGTGTTTGCCCCGAATTACAGCTCGCTCGGCCGGATCTCCACGACGAACAAGCGCGTCGATACTTCCACCGACCAGTTCGGCGTTTATTTGCAAGACCAGATCCAGTACGGCGGCTGGACGGCGTTGCTCGGCCTGCGTCAGGACTGGACGTCGATGAATGTGCAGACGCAGACGACCACTGCGGCCAACATCCAGAATCAAAGCCCGCATGCGTTTACGTGGCGAGGTGGGCTGTCGTATCTGTTCGACACAGGCATCGCGCCGTACTTCAGTTACGCGAAGTCGTTCCAGCCGACGGCGGGCGTCGACTATCTCAATCAGGCGCTCAAGCCCACGACGGGTGAACAGTACGAAATCGGGATCAAGTACCAGCCGAAGTCGTACAACGCGCTGTACACGCTGTCGTTCTACAACCTGACGCAACAGAACGTGAGCACTGCGGACCCGGCGCACACCGGTTCAATCGTTCAGACGGGCGAGGTACGCTCACGCGGCGTGGAGTTGGAAGCACGTTTGCAATTGACGGACTCGCTGAGCGCGATCGGGTCGTACACGTATCTGAACCAGACGGTGATGAAGACGAACACGGCGTCGCAGTTGGGCAAGCGCCCGACGATGATGCCGCGCTATCTGAGTTCGCTGTGGCTTGACTACACGCTGCATGGCGGCCCGCTGCGCGGACTGGGCTTCGGTGCGGGGGTGCGTCTGATCGGACCGTCGGCGGGCGATGCGCAGAATACGTTCGACGTCCCGGCCGTCGCACTCGTGGACGCCGCCGTGCATTACGACACGGGCAACTGGACGTTTGCGATCAACGGCAGCAACTTGTTCAACCGGAAATATGCGGCGTACTGCTCAGGCGGGGCGTGCTATTACGGATCGACGACGTCGGTGATCGGGACGGCGAAGTATCGTTGGTAATTCGTTCGTAAGTCGTTGGCAAAAGGGTGAGGTGGCGAACGACCGACGCAGGGACTTTAAACGCACGTTACGTATTCGCGTGCTAGGATTAGCTTCCAGCAGTCGGAGTTCGCCACATGCCAACGCAGTTGCATAAACAGTACCGCCAGCGAACATACATGATTCGCGTAGCACCGAACGGGGTCTCGGGATGGAGAGCTGTCGCGTCGATAGGTCACATGGAGCACGGCGTGTTCTTCACGGACTTCTCGAAAATCACCGGGTTATCAGGTCACTCACCGGATGACGCGTGGGTAAGAGCCGAAGCGCAGGTGCTCGCGTTCATCGACAAGATTGAGGGGTGAGGTTTGGGGTGAGTTGGCCCGTTGGTCCATCACCCCATCTCGCAGTCCCGAATCGTAGCCGACTACTTGCTCGCTACGATACTGTCCGGCACGTTGAGTACTGCGTGAACGTGATCGTCTCCACGGTGGTTCAGCAGATCCTGAAGGTTCTGCTGCCAGTTGCGATCTTGTCGCACGGTACTGCCATCCTGCTTTGCGAGTTCGACGCCCACCCAGGCAGGCACGACCTGCTTATCCCTGACATACCACCGGAACACTTCGCTCGCACCGGCGACGCCGCCGTAGGTCTTGTCGATTTGCGCAAGCGCGTCCTTCTCCTGCTGCTCGAATCGAGCACGCTCCTGCTGCACCCCGGCCTGTCCGCCTCGCGCATCGCTGAGCGCCCGTTGAGCGCGATTGACCGCAGATTGTGCAGCCTCCAATGCGCTGTCGCGGTTGACGATGGACTGCTTGAGCGCCTCCGGCGTATTCGGCATCGGGCCCGAGCCATTGGCCTGCAATTCCGAGAGTTGACGCTGAGCGTCCGCGAGTTGCTTCTCCAGAGCCTCAGGATCCCGCTGACGGAGGGTCTCGGCGGATTGATCGAGGCCGTTGTAGTAGCCCTGGAAATCACGCTGCGTATCGAGGATCTTCTGCTGACGGAATGCAGCCAGCAGCGGCGCACCGTTTTTCAACTCGCAACGGTATTCCACGACGGTTCGGTTCGTATCGTCCTTGAAGGTGCTCCAGCTATCCTTATCGCACGAGGACCGGCTCGACAGCGCGCTTTCGTAGGTGTGCGTCGAATCCTGCGGAACGGCGGCAGACTTAACCGTATCGATTTCCGAGTGACCGCAACCGGCCAACGCTGCGCTCAGGAATGCTGCCGACGCAAGCGTTGTGACTTTCATGTTCATCATCAGCGAAAAAGTAAAGAATGTTGGCAGGCGAAATTTATCGAGTCTCGCTTGTCGGATGAGGACAGCGTTGCAGGCAAGATAACGCGGACTTGATCTGCAAATAACGGCAGAAAATCAGGAAATCTTGATAGGTCCGCGTGGAGAGTCCCACGAAATACTTCGCAGTGATACGCGCCAAACCGCAGTTCGAAGTCCGGCGCGCGTCGAGCTCAGTAACCTGCCGCTAATCCGTCGCCGCGCGGATCGGCTGCGCCTTGCAGCACACCCGAGGCCTGATCGATCAGGATTGCCCCCGCGTGGCCCATCGTATCGGTGAAGGGTTCAACGACCTTGACGGGGTGGCCTCGCTGCTTCAGTGCCTCCGAGACTGCCGCTGGCACACGCGATTCGATCTTGAGATCGTTCGACGACACGCCCCAGGTCCGGCCGTACAACCAGCGCGGCGCATGGATCGCGGCCTGCGGCGAGAGGCCGAAATCGACGACGCGTGTGACGATGGCCGCCTGCGTCTGCGGTTGCCCCTCGCCGCCCATCGTTCCGTGGACCAGATACGGTTTGCCGTCCTTCATCAGCATGGCGGGGTTGAGCGTATGGAAGGTGCGCTTGTGCGGGGCGAGGTGATTGATGTGGCTCGGGTCGAGCGAGAAGAACGAGCCGCGATTTTGCAGGAGAATGCCGGTTCCCTTCGGCACGATGCCGGAGCCGAAGTCGTAATAGATGCTCTGGATCAGCGAGACGGCGTTTCCGTCACCATCGACGACACCGAACCAGACGGTATCGCCCTTCGGGTCCATCGGCCTGACCGCATTGTTGGCGCGGTGCATGTCGATACGCGCGGCCTGCGCTGTACCGTGCTTGACGGATAGCAGGTCGGCTAGCGGAATATCGAAGAAGTCCGGATCGGCCAGATATTTGTCACGGTCTGCGAAGGCCTGCTTGGTCGCCTCCACGAGGAGATGATAGTAATCGGCCGAGCCTTCGCCCAACGCCTTCACATCGAATCGATTCAGGATGTTCAGAATTTCGAGTGAGGCAAACCCTTGTGTATTCGGTGGAAAATTGTAGGCGTCGAAACCACGGTACTTCACCGAGATCGGTTTCACCCAATCGGCGCGATGACGGGCGAAATCCTCACGCCTGAGCAATCCGCCATTGGCCTGCAGGTCCTTGACGATCTTCTCGGCAACCTCGCCCTTGTAGAACACCTGCGCACCTTGCTCGGCAATCTGCGTGAGCGTGTTCGCCAGTTCCGGCTGAATGAGGCGCTCTCCTGATCGGTAGGGCGTGCCGTCGGGTTTCAGGAAGATTTGCCGGAAGCCATCGAACTGTTGAAGGTTGCGGAACACCTTATCGGTGGTGTCGACGTTGATCGCCGACCACTTTGCCAGCGACGGCGTGACGATGAAACCGTCTTTGGAGTAATGGATGGCGTCTCGTAGCAGGTCGGGCCACGGAAGGCTTCGTCCCATGCTGGCGTGGGCGTATCGATAGGCCTCATCCCATCCGGAGACAACGCCGGGCACGGTATTGACCGACAGATAGCCGCGTGGCGGGATCGAAGTCAGGCCCTTGTCTTTGTAGAACTGAATGGTGGCGCGTTCACCGGCTCGGCCGCTGGCGTTCAGTGCGCGAAGCTCGTGGGTTCTGGCGTTGTAGATGAGCCAGAAGTTGTCGCCGCCGATGGTGTTCATCTGGGGGTAGACGACGGCGATGGTGGACGCGACGGCAATCGCCGCATCGACGGCATTCCCGCCTTGCTGAAGCACCTTCAGTCCGGCTTGCGTCGCCAGATAGTTCGACGATGTGACCATGCCGCCGGTGGCCATCGGGTTCGCGCATTGCGCGACGGTTTCGCAATACGGGCTATGCGAGTCTGCCGACATCGCGCCAAAGGACAGTGTCGCCAATCCGGTTGCGGCCACCCATCGCGTGTATAGAGAAATGCCATTCATCTACGTCTCCCTTTATCTATCTCGTTTAACTAACCATCTCCTTTTGAATTACGAGTTAGATATATCCGATAAAAAACATCGGTGAATCCGCAGTGCTACGTGCGATCGGTACGCAAAAATACTGATCGCAACCGCATATGAGGGAAGGGAATGATTGGGCGCTGCGTTCGGAAATCAGGATGTTGCATCGTTCGGACATCGATTCTTTATCATCTGAATTACCGTTGACACGGCCTGATCGCGCCCCCTATCCTTTCCCGGCATTACATAGAATCATTAGACCAGCTACGACGCAACGTCAGAGTAGCGAAGCATTCACACGTCAATCGGGGATTTCCATGTTTAAAAGAATCGGGGTTGTACTCGCGGTGTCCTGCGCCGTGTTTCTCGGCGCGTGCTCAACGTCGGCACCGAACTACAACGCTTCGTTGGATAACGTCGACAAGTTGAAGGCGGGCGGCGAATATAAGGTAACGGTTGGCAAGTTCGCACCATCGACGGACCTGAAGACCGAGTCAGGAATCACGCTGCGTGCGATGTCCATGTCGTCGCCCTACGGCAACTCTTATAGCCAGTATCTGGCTGAAGCGATCAAGCAGGAACTGTCGCTGGCAGGCAAGCTCGCGCCTACATCGCCCGTTCAGATTACCGGCACGTTGCTGGAGAACGACCTCGACACCGGTGTCGCTACCGGCAAGGGCATCATCAAGGCACGTATTGTCGTGACCAGCGGTAACACGACGCGCTATGACCAGGTGAAGTCTGCCGAGACGGAGTGGTCATCGAATTTCGTGGCGGCCATCGCCATTCCGCGCGCCACCGAGGCGTATCCCAAGCTCGTTCAGAAGCTCCTGACGTCATTGCTCGATGACGACGCATTCCTGAAAGCACTTCAATAAACGCCATCCGAAGCGGACAGACAAAAAATGCGAGTTTTCAAACTACTCTGCGCCATGTTCGTCGTGGCGCTGGCTTCGGGCTGCGCGCATCAGGTCAGCATGACCCCTGACATCGCGGCAGTTAATGCACCGGAAGGCGCCACGCGTATCGATAAGCACGTGGGTTTCGTTATCACGGATCAGTTGCGTGAACTGACCGTTACGACACCCGGTGGCGGCGGCGACAAAATCAGCTATAAGCCGTATGCCGATACCGAGACTGCGTTTTACAAGATGTTTTCGAACGTCTTCACGAATGTGACGCGCCTGAAATCTGTCGATGACAATGCCTCGACGAAGAAAGGCGCGCTTGCCTATGTCGTTGTGCCGACGATAACGACAGATTCCTCCTCGGCGAGCTTAGTCACTTGGCCCGCAACGGATTTCACGGTGAATCTCAAGTGCGAGATTCGTAATCTGGACGGCACAATTTTCGCCACACAGACCGTGACCGGCACGGGCCACGCCGACTATAGCGAGTTCAAGAGCGACTTTTCGCTCTCCAGTCGTCGGGCTACCGCAGACGCTATGATCAAACTGCAGGACACGCTACTGAAAATGCCGGAATTGCGCTAAACGCGCCGACGGGTCCTGGCGATCGATGTCGCGAACATCGGTCGTCAGGATCAGCTCGCGATTGCCAAGAACCTCAATCCCTGCGTAAAATGGCGGCCTGCGCGGGCGTCGTATAATGGTAATACCCTAGCTTCCCAAGCTAGAGCCGTGGGTTCGATTCCCATCGCCCGCTCCAGAGAATTTTCGAGAAAGCCGTCCTTGTGACGGCTTTTTTGTTTTCTGACGTCGTTCGCCATCGCCCTCTCCCCCACCATCCGCCCAAATCCACAACCGACATCCGGTTATTTGAACGAATGGTAAAAAATCACCTATAGTCACGCCATCGGACTGGTGCGACGTGGCACCGGCTATTTCCATCCCTCCAGAATGACGAGGTCCATCATGAGCGGAAGACCCAGAGAATTCGATGACGCAGCCGTCATCGACGCCGCTATGGACGTCTTCTGGACGAACGGCTATGAAGGCACTTCCGCGCAGGCGCTCGTCGAGTGCACCGGCCTCGGGCGCGGCAGTCTCTACAACGCCTTCGGCAGCAAGCTCAATCTCTATCACGAAGCGCTTGAGCGCTATCAGACGCTCGGCCTTCAGCAGCAAGTCGACATTCTCAACGGCAACGGCCCCGTCAAGGATCGTCTGCGCACACTCATGCAATGGGGCATCGACGACGATCTCGATCCCGAGAAGCAACGCGGCTGTATGTCCCTGTTCGCGGCCTTCGAGCGCGGTGCCAAGGACGAACGCGTCCGCCAGATCAGTCAGGCCTACTTCGTCCGCTTCGAACAGGTGCTCGTGCATCTGATCGCCGTCGGACAACACAACGGCGAACTGTCCACCGAACGCTCCCCGGTCGTGGTCGCCCGCACGTTCCTGTCGAGCTACTACGGCCTGCGTGCGCTGGGGCGCACCGTCTGCGACCGCGCTTTCCTCGAAGGCATCATGGAAGGCATATTGGCTCAGCTCTGACGGACAACCACTTTCAGTCCGCACACCCGACACTTTCTCGCGCAGCACGTCACCCACAACTCCCAACATTTGACTCCCCCCATCGCGGGTCGATATTCCTCCCGCCAATATGGAATGCACGTTAAAGAATATGACGCAAAAATCCGCAATGCCACCTGTCGTCTACTTACTAGGACTCACCGTCTTCGCCATGACCACGGCCGAGTTCATGGTCGCCGGGATGATGCCCGCGCTGGCCGATGCCATGAACGTCGGCATCGGCAAGATCGGCAATCTGATTTCGCTTTATGCCCTCGGCATGACCATCGGCGGCCCGGTGCTCACCGCCGTGCTACTCGCGCTGCGCACGCCGCATAAGCGCGCCCTCATCTGGCTGCTCTCGATCAACGTAGCCGGTGGCGTACTCGCCGCCATGTCGACCCGCTATGAAATGATGGCTGTCGCGCGAATCATCATGGGCGTGGCCAGCTCGGCGACGTTCGGTGTCGCACTCACGCTCTGCGCCGATCTCGTCGCACCGTCGGTGCGCGGACGTGCCGCTTCGTTCGTGCTCGGCGGCCTGATGTTCTCGCCGGTGGTCGGCGTGCCGCTCACCGCCTTCATCGAACAACACTACGGCTGGCGCGCCAGCTTCTGGCTCGTCGCTGTGCTCGCGGCACTCTGTACCGTCGCGATTGCGCTGTGGGCACCGGCCGACCATAAGCAGGATGGCGCCGACGCTGAAGTGGTCAGCCTGTCCGGCGAATTCCGTTCGTTGCTGAATCGTCCGCTGTGGGCCGCGTTTGCGACCAGCGGGTTGATCATCGGCGCGACGTTTGCCGCGTTCAGCTATTTCTCGCCGATCTTTTTGAATGTGGCCGGTGTGTCCGCCACCTCGATTCCGAATCTGCTCGCGATGTACGGCATCGCGAACATCATCGGCAACGCCGTCGTCGGACGCTTCGCCGACCGTCACACGCTCACGGTGCTGGTGGCCGGTTTGTCAGTGCTCGCACTCGCCCTGATCAGCTTTGCGCTTTGGGCCGAACTGACGCCGGTCGGCATCGCCGCGTTCGCTGCCATCGGCCTGACGGGGGTTTCGCTCAATCCGGCAATGGTCGCGCGAGTGATGCGCGCTGCAGCGCCTGGGCCGCTCGTCAATACGATGCATACGTCGGTGATTACTGCGGGCCTCGCCTTCGGGACGTGGGCCGGTGGTGCGGCGATCGATGCGGGCTACAGCATGCGCGCGCCGTTGTGGATTGGCGCAGCGATGGCCGCCGTCGGTCTCGCCAGTTTGTTGCCTTACCTTCGGACGGGTCTTGCACAAGCCCCCGAAACTGCCTGCTCGACGACCTGAACTGAATCAGAAGACGGTGGCAGCGAAGTCCGAGAAGAAGTTGTGGAGAGACTCGGAATCGCTGCCCCACGCCACTGCGTTCATCACCAAATTAGTCACCATTCCCCATCCCATCTCACACCTCCGCTGTTGAGTGTTGCGGTTGCTCGACACATGACCGCTTACGAAAAAAGCGCGATCACCTGAAAAACGAACTTCTCCACCGGCGCGGCCCGACTTGCCCAGGTACCCGCTGCCACCATTCCGTCACACATGAATGCGATGGCGGACATTTCACACCTCCAGCTATTGATGTCTTAAGTTGCGCTAAACGCGCCTTACATGAAGATATTGACCGTGTCGGCGAGAAACTTTGCGACCGGGGCCGCAGCGCGTGCCCAGCTTCCGATCATTACCAGTCCGTCGCAGATGAGTCCGATTGCGGGCATGTCACACCTCCAGTTTTGATTCGTTGTTTTGCGTTAGTCGCAGGAAATTTCAGAACAGGGCCATCACATCGTTGAAGAACTTGGCCACCGGGGCGGCCCGGCTTGCCCACGTTCCGACCGTCACCATTACGTCGCATGCAGTTCCGATAAAAGCCATTTCACACCTCCAGTTTTGTTTCGTTGTTTTGCGTTAGTCGCAGGAAATTTCAGAACAGGGCCATCACATCGTTGAAGAACTTGGCCACCGGAGCGGCCCGGCTAGCCCACGTTCCGATCGTCACCATTACGTCGCATGCAGTTCCGATAAAAGCCATTTCACACCTCCGGTTTCGTTTCGTTTGTTTCGCGTTTGTCGCGGGTTGAGTGAAAGATAAACCTCGGGTCGGCACCTGAAAACTGAGATAAATCACAGTCGGCGTCCGGCGGGGCTTTCGGAGGCGTTTCAGGAGGGAGTCGGGCGCTTTGCTCGCCCGTCAATCCCCCGACCGGGCGGCCGGTGGGGGTCGCGGGGCGCGCGCAGTGTAAACTGCTGGGTTTTCGACCCCCCAGAGGAATGGTGCAAGTGTCCCGGCGTCCCGTTATCAGCGCCCCAACACTCATACGCTCGCTGGCCCGCCTGAGCTCGTTCGCGCCCCCGGAGGCCGCGCCGTCGCTCTCGGACCGTCTGAGCCAGTGGTTGGGCTGGACCGACGCCATCGCTTTGTCGTCGGCCCTTAAGGCCAACCCAGCCAACCCGTCGGCGGCAACGCCCGGCGCGCGTTCGGCCGCGCAGAGCCCGGCAGGCGAACTGGCACGTGTGCGCGTCGACCTCGCCGCTGCCATCGCCCGCGATTGCGGACTGGCGGCCGCGCCCGGCGGGCAGATCCGTGCACTGAGCGCTGCCGAGCGTCAACGGGCGGCCTCGTTCGCGGAGTTTCCGGCATATCGCCAGCGCTACGCGACGTCGCAACAGACGATGGACACGGCAATCAGCGCCCTGCGCACCCGCCTTCGCGCGCAACTGGCTACGATGTCACCGGACGCCGCGCGTCTGGCCAGCGTCGATGCAGTGATGGAGCGCGTGATGGGCGCACGTGAGCGCACACTGCTCGCGAGCGTGCCGAATCTGCTCGAAGGACACTTCGTGCGTCTGCGCGACACGGAGCAGGCCGCGATGGCGGCCCCGCGCGTGCCCGGCGCACCGCCGCTCGCGCCAGCAGGCACCTGGCTAGACACCTTCCACCGGGATATGCAGAGCGTTTTGCTCGCAGAACTGGATATCCGCCTGGAACCGATCGAAGGGCTGATTGCCGCCCTCGCCTCGGTCACTCCCGGCGAAAACGTTAGTGAACCCGGACAACATGACCCGTTTGCCACGCTACCTCGTTGATCTCATTGCCTTTGTCGCAGGTCTTGCCGTCGTCGGCTGGATCGCCATCGGCTATGCCGGAACCAATACCCTCGCGCTCGCCGTCGCTCTGCTGATCGCCGCCGTCTATCTCTTCGGCGCGCTCGAACTCAAACGCTTTCATCAGTCGACGAACGCCCTTGCCAGTGCCGTCTCTGGTCTGAACGCAGCACCCGCCTCCCTGCCCGCGTGGCTTGAGACGTTGCCCGCCGGTCTGCGCACCGCCGTGCGTCGGCGCGTGGAAGGCGAGCGCGTTGGTCTGCCCGGCCCGGCGCTCACGCCCTATCT
Organism: Pandoraea sp. NPDC090278; assembly: GCF_044772185.1. NCBI lineage: Bacteria > Pseudomonadati > Pseudomonadota > Betaproteobacteria > Burkholderiales > Burkholderiaceae > Pandoraea > Pandoraea sp. NPDC090278. Next base: position 286,336 of record NZ_JBIVYJ010000006.1, read on the forward strand.
CGTCGGCCTGCTCGTGCTGCTCGGCATGCTCGGCACCTTCCTCGGCATGGCCGCCACGCTGCGTGGCACCGGCATCGCACTCGAAGGCGCGACCGATCTGCAGGCGATTCGCGCCTCGCTCGCCTCGCCGGTCAAGGGACTCGGCTTCGCGTTCGGGACGTCGGTCGCAGGTGTCGCTACGTCGGCCATGCTCGGCCTGCTCGCCGCACTCGCGCGCAAGGAACGCGCACAGGTCGTGCAATCGCTCGATGCACGCATCGTCACGACACTGCGCGGCTTCTCGCAGCAGCACCAACGCGAGACCACGCTGCAACTGCTTCAGCAACAAGCGACGGTCATGCCTGCCCTCGTCGACCGTCTGCAAGACATGATGGCCGCAATGGAGCGTCAGAGTCAGGCGCTCGGCGAACGCCTCGTCGCCAATCAGGACGCCCTGCACGCCAAGACGGATGCGTCTTACGCGCAACTCACCAACGCGATGCAGCAGTATCTGAAGGACAGCGTCACCACCACGGCAAGCGCCGCCGGTGCGGCGATTCGTCCGGAAGTCGAAGCGACGATGGCGAGCCTCGCGCGCGAAACCGCCACGTGGCATCAGACGGTGTCGAACGCCGTGCAAGACCGTATGGACGGCCTCTCCGATCGCTTCGAAGCCACGACGGCACGCGTCGCCAGCGTCTGGAAAGATTCGCTCGACGCTCAGTTGCGCACCAATGAATCGCTCGCAACCGACCTGCGCTCGGCACTCGGCGATTTCACGCAGACGTTCGAGACCCGCTCATCGCGACTGGTCGACGATGTGGCCGCACGTCTTGAAACCGTCACGGCACAAGTCAGCAGCGCGCAGACCGGTGTTGCGCAAACGTGGGAGACGTCGCTCGCCGCGCAACAGCGCAGCAACGATGTGCTCTCCGAGAACCTCGGCACAGCCCTCGCGCACTTCTCGCAGACCTTCGAGACGCGCTCGGCCAAGCTGGTCGACGACGTCGCGGCTCGCCTGGAGGCCACCACAGGCCGCGTCGACGCCGCCCACGCGAACGTCGCTCAGACATGGGAGATGTCGCTCGCCACGCAGCAACGCACCAACGATGCCCTCTCCGAAAACCTCGGCGCGGCACTCACGCAATTCGCACAAACGTTCGAGACGCGCTCGACCAAGCTGGTCGACGATGTCGCTGCACGCCTCGACGCCACGACGGGACAGGTCAACGCCGCACACGCAGGCATCGCGCAGACGTGGCAAGCGTCGCTCGCCACGCAGCAGCAAACCAACGACACGCTCGCACGAGAACTCGGTGCAACGCTCGCGCAATTCACCGAGTCGTTCGAGACGCGCTCCGCGAGCCTGCTCGGTGACGTCATCACGCGCCTCGACAGCGCAACGGGCAGCATCGCCACGGCACAGACGACCGTCGCGCAAGCGTGGGAACAAGCGCTCGGCCAGCAACAGCAATCGCACGACACGCTCACGCAGTCGCTCGGCGCGGCACTGGAACGCTTCGCGCAGACGTTCGAAGCGCGCTCAAGTGCCTTGCTGGCAGATGTCGCCGCCAAGCTCGACGCCGCGAGCGGCAATGTCAGCGGCGCACACGAGCGCGTGGCATCGGCCTGGGAGCAATCGATCGGGCTGCAAAAGCAGGCCAATGACGCACTGAACACCGAACTCGCCGCAGCCCTCACCCGCTTCACGGAAACGTTCGAGCAACGCGCCGCTCATCTGATCGACGGCGTCAGCCAGCGTACGGAAGGCGCAATGCACAGCGTGTCTGAGACGGCTGCGGTCGTGTCGGGCGAATGGAAGCAGGCCCTCGTCGCGCAACAATCGGCGAACGACGCGCTCACCACCGATCTCGCCGCCGCCCTCGCTCGCTTCGCCGAAACGTTCGAATCGCGGGCGTCGCAATTGCTGCAAAACGTCTCGACGCAACTGGACTCGACGTCCTCCAACGTGGCTCAGACCTGGCGCGACGCCATCGCCGAACACACGCGCACGAGCGAACGTCTGGCCGACGGCAATCAGCAACTCGTCGCGGCCACGACCAGCGCATTCACCGAACATAGTGCGTCGCTGCTGCAAGCCCTCAGCGCCGCCAACACCACGCATCACGACGCCACCGCCGAGCGCGAAACGCAGCGCCTGTCCGCCTGGACGGAAACGCTCGAAGGCACGCTGTCCACGCTGCGCTCGGAATGGCAGCAGGTCGGCGCACAAACGGCCAGCCAGCAACAGGCGATCTGCGACACGCTCGCCCGCACCGCGCTGGAGATGTCCGAACAGACGCGCGCCAACGCCAGCGACACCATCGCGGAAATCTCGCGTCTGGTGCAGACGGCTTCGGAAGCCCCGAAGGCGGCCGCCGAAATCATCGGCGAACTGCGTCAAAAGCTCTCGGACAGCATGGTCCGCGACAACGCCATGCTCGAAGAGCGCTCGCGACTGCTCGACACGCTGGGTACGCTGCTCGACACCGTCAAGCACGCGGGCAACGAACAACGTGCGGCCGTCGACGAACTCGTTACGACCTCCGCGCAACTGCTGGAACGCGCGAGTGCGAACCTCGGCGACGCCATCGCGGCGCAAACGGAGAAGCTCACGGAAGCGTCGGCACAGGTCACCGGCAGCGTGGTGGAAATCGCCAGCCTGGGCGACGCCTTCGGTGCCGCCGTCCAGTCGTTCGGCGAATCGAACACGCAATTGCTGGAGCACCTGCAACGCATCGAGGCCGCGCTCGACAAGTCGATGGCGCGCAGCGACGAACAACTCGGGTACTACGTCGCACAGGCACGCGAAGTGGTCGAGCTGAGCGTGATGTCGCAAAAGCAGATCCTTGAGAACCTTCAGGACCTGGCACAAGCGCGCTCGCACGCCGCACAAGCCGGTGTGCAACCGGGTAGCGTGGCAGCATGAGAGACGAATTCGACGCGGATATCGCGGACGCGGGCGACGTAGGTGCCGCCGCGCCGACGTGGGCCGTCTTCGGCGATCTGATGTCGGTGATGCTCGGCGCGTTCGTGCTCATCATGCTCGGCGTGATCGGTGTGCAGATCGAACTGTCCGCAAAGCTGGAACGCGAAGTGAAGGAGCGTCAGGTCGAGACACAGCGCCGCGAAACGCTTGAGAAAGCGCTCGCCGGACCGCTCGCCGGTGGCCGCGTGACGCTCGTGAACGGTCGCATCGGCATCAGCGGTAACGTGCTCTTCGCCCTGAATTCGGACCAGTTGCAGCCGCAGGGCCGCGAAGTGCTGCGCAGTCTGGCCGCGCCGCTGGCCGCCTATCTGCGCGCGAGCGACGAAATCCTCATGGTCAGCGGCTTCACCGACGACCAGCAAGTGCGCGAGACGAACCGCCGCTTTGCCGATAACTGGGAATTGTCGGCACAACGGGCGCTGACCGTCACGCGCGAGCTGATCGCCGCCGGGGTGCCGCCGTCCTCCGTGTTCTCGGCCGCCTTCGGTGCGGAACAACCGGTGACGTCTAACGTCGATGAAGCCGGACGCGCCAAGAACCGCCGCGTGGAAATCGCACCGATGCCCCGCAGCAGTGCTGGCAACGCTGGCAAGCCGAAAGCGTGACGGTGAGGCGATGAGCACGCAGACGCCCCCGCTGGAGAACACCGTCGCCGCAGACGCAGACGATACGCTAGCCGTTTCGCATGCCGATCCCATCGATCCGACGACCACGCAACTTGTCGCATGGCGTGAAGCCGGTGCCGACAAGCGCGACCCGGCTCGCTTTCATCGCATCGAAGCACTTTGCACACGCATGCTCACCTATCAGGGTGACGTGCGGCGCGTGCTTGAAACGCGTCTGAAGGCGCTGGTGGACGACTTCGCGAAGTCGGTTGCCGATGCAGAGAGTTCCGCACGCGACTCCGCGACGTCGCGCGTGGCATCGCCGCTTGTTGCCCTGACGGCCGACATCACGCGACGGATCGGCACCGGTGAACGGCCGACGCCGTCTGCATCGCCCGCGACGTCGAGGCCGACCCGTGGCGCTCAGCCGACGGCACCGTCGCCCTCAGCGAAGGCCCCCGACGCGCCCATACAATCGGTCGCGACATCGTCCACGCCCGCGAAGCGCACCGTCACCCAACCCGCACCGATTCCCGTCGCCATCACGCCGACGGTCATCGCGACGGACGACGCCTTCGAAGACCTCGACGTTCTCGAATACTTCCGCGAAACATGGTCGAAGCTGAGCACCGACGGCAATCTGCGCCAGTCGCTCGCGCAGGTGCCCGAAAACGCGGGACCACTCAATTCCAGCCATCTCGTGCATCGCGCGCTCTCGCTCATGCACGACGTGTCACCCGACTATCTGCGTCACTTCCTTCGCCACGCCGACGCCCTCTCCTGGCTCGAAGACATGGAAACGACGGGCGTCTTCGGCAACAAGAGCGCGGCCCGCGTGGCAGCCAGCGCCAAACCGTCGCGCGCCAAGGCTCGCTGACGGCGGCGCGCGCTCGCGGCGTCAAGCAGCATCACGCCGGGACGCGAAGCGGGCGCCAACTTGCCAGCGCACGCGGTTCCGGTGGATAATCGAGCCCGTTCCCGCTGCCAAGGCGCGGGAAAATCCTTTGAAAAATCATCGTGTTGGGCGCTGTACGCACTGCCCGCCGAAGTCTCCCTCGACAAGCCGTCGCTCCAGACGGCTTTTTGTTTCCATGACGAACCACGGACAACCGCCGGCCGACGACGCGCTCCCGGCCCACGACGACGCTGAACTCGACGCGTCGCAAACGACCTCTTCGGAAGACGACGACACATACGTCGGCCCGGACGGCGTCGCGCACCCACGCCGCATTCGCAGTTTCGTGCGCCGCGCGGGACGTAGCTCCGAAGCGCAGAAGCGCTCCTTCGAAGAACTCGGCCCGAAGTTCATGTTGCCGTATGCGCCTGAAGCGCTCGACTGGCCGACAGCCTTCGATCGTGCCGACGCACCGCGCATTCTGGAAATCGGCTTCGGCATGGGCGACGGCACCGCGCACATCGCGAAGGTACGTCCGGCAGACGATTTCCTCGGCGTGGAAGTGCACGAACCGGGTGTAGGCGCGCTGCTCAAGCTCATCGGCACGACGCCGCTCTCGAACGTGCGCATCATCCAGCACGACGCCGTGGAAGTCGTCCAGCACATGCTCCCGGAAGGCTCGCTCGACGGCGTGCACGTGTTCTTCCCTGATCCGTGGCACAAGAAGCGTCACCACAAGCGCCGTCTGCTGCAACCGCCGTTCGTGGCATTGCTGGCCTCTCGTCTGAAGCCGGGCGGCTACCTGCACTGCGCGACGGACTGGCAGGAATATGCCGAGCAGATGCTCGAAGTGCTCGGTGGCGAAGCGTCGCTTGAGAACACGGCGGCCGGTTACGCGCCGCGTCCGGATTACCGTCCCGTGACGAAGTTCGAGAACCGCGGCCTGCGCCTCGGTCACGGCGTGTGGGATCTGGTCTTCCGCAAACGCGGCTAAGCGGCGTCGACGTCATTGCGCCGATACTGACGGACAGCAAAAAGGGCACCTTTCGGTGCCCTTTTTTCATGCGACGTTCAACAACGCGCGATCAGTCCGCCCAAACCACGAGCCCGCTGTAGGCCGACACCAGCACCACGATACCGAACACGATGCGGTACCAGGCGAACGCCGTGAAATCGTGCGACGCGATGTAGCGCAGCAGCCAGCGCACGCAGATGAACGCGCTGATGAAGGCGAACACGAAGCCGATACCGAACAGACCGAAGTCCGCGACTTCCAGCATGGAGCGCGACTTGTAGAGTTCGTAAATCGTCGCGCCGAACAGAATCGGGATCGCGAGGAAGAACGAAAACTCGGTCGCCACACGACGCTCCAGCCCGAGCATCATGCCGCCGATGATCGTCGCCCCCGAGCGCGAGGTGCCCGGCACCAGCGCGAGACATTGCGCGAAGCCGACTTTCAGGGCGTCCAACGTCGACAGCTCGTCGATGGAATTCACGCGCGGCAGTTTGCCCGCCTCGACGTTGCGACGGTTGTGACGCTCGACCAGCAGAATGATCACGCCGCCGATGATGAACGCGGTCGCCACAACCAGCGGGTTGAACAGCACCGCCTTGATGTGCTTGCCGAACAACAGGCCGAGCACGATGGCCGGGATGCACGCCACGATCACGTTCACCGCGAAGCGACGCGCCTTCGCGTCGCTGCCCAGCCCGAACACGACCTGCGCAATCTTCGCGCGAAACTCCCAGCACACCGCCAGAATCGCGCCGAACTGAATCACGATGTCGAAGATCTTGCCCTTCTCGTCGTTGAAGTCGAGCAGGCTGCCGACCAGAATCAAGTGGCCGGTCGACGAGATCGGCAGAAATTCGGTCAGACCTTCAACTACGCCGAGAATGACGGCTTTGAGCGCCAGCAACAAGTCCATGCAATGAGTTCCTGAGGAGTCGTGGATTAAGAAGTTTCTGTAGGTTCAGGCGAATGCGTTCGCGCGAAATCGGTGCAACATCAGCGCGTGTCGAATTTGACGTTCACGCCGTGCGAGAGCACGGTGATCGCCCCCGGCTGACGCATCGCGCCGCCGATGTTGAGTTGCTCCGGCTTGAACGTGTAGATCGGCGCGCCTTGCAGCAACTGCGTCGCGATCAGCGCTCCGGCCGCGTTCAACTGACGCGACCAGCGATCGGGCAGACCGTCGATGGTGAACGTCTCTACTTCGGGGTCACGCAGCACGACCGACAGCGTGGCCGGATCGTACGCGAGCGCACTGTCGATGGCGAGTGTGCCGGTGAGCGGCGCGCCACCCAGCGGATGCGTCACGGTGGCGTCGACGGATACTGCGAGACGGTTGCGATCCGGCAGCAGCGTCAGTCGCGGATGCGTGAGATTGACGTCGAGCACGGCCAGCACACGACGGTCGAACGGAAACTTGCGTTCGAGCGCACGCTGCAACTGGCTCTCAGAAAAGGTGTAGTCGTTGCCGAACGGCAAGCCCGCGCATGCGGCGAGACCGGCAGCGAGTGCAGCCGCACCGGTCATCGTCAGCCAGCGACGGCGCGAGACAGTGAACGACGCAGTCGCATCGCACTGCTGAGGAATGGGACGATCTGGATGAGTGCTACCCGGCATTTCGCGTTCCGCTTCTGGGCGCATCAGGCCCGACACGCGCGACTATAGCACTCGGATACGACAGGAATTGAGGTTTGCCCGGCGCTGCCTTCTGGCAGCTTCCCGCAGCCCGCTGGCAAGCCTCAGGCGGCCATCGGCGCAGTCATCGCCTCCAGTTCCGACAACCACGCGATGGCCTGCGTGCGGTCGTCGCCGCACATCTCCACTGAGGGCCGCAACGATCCGCACACGGCCGGACGCTGCGGGCTGCCGAAGATGCGGCAGCGGTCCGCGTCGTCCAACTGCACGCAACGTGTGTTCGCCGGTTTGCCGTTGGGCATCCCGGGAATCGGCGTCGAAATAGAGGGCGCGATGCAGCACGCAGCGCAGTGAGGTCGGCAATTCATGGGGGCGGATTTTACCCGACCCGCCCTCTCTGCATTGATCACCGCATTTACCAGGGCAGCGTGCCCGAGAGATCGAAGAAGCCACCGGTCACCGGGCCGCGCTCGCCCAGTGCGAGCATCACCACGCTGCGCGTGCCGTCGGCCAACCCCTGACGCCCGCGCTTGCCGCTCGCGTCGACCGTGAGATCGCCCGGTGCACCCGGGTCGACCGAGTTCACCGTGATCGACGTCTCGCGCAACGTGTGCGAGAGCTGCACCGTCAACATGTTCAGCGCGGCCTTCGACGCGTTGAACCCGATCTGCCGGAAAGCCGCATGCTCCCACGCCGGATCGTTATTCTGTGCAAGCGAGCCGAGGCCGCTCGACACGTTGACGATGCGCGCACCGTCCGAGCGCGACAGCCACGGCAGCATCGCCTGTGTGACGCGCAACGTGCCGAAGAAGTTGGTCTGGAAGACCCGTTCGACTGCCTCAATGGACGCCTTCTCCGGCGTGTCGTCGCGCGGATCGGTCACGCCTGCGTTGTTGACCAGCACGTCGAGCCGTCCGTGATAGCGCCCGATCCGGTAGGCCGCTGCGTGCAGCGTCTCCGAGCGAAGCAAGTCGATCACCAGCGTCTCCGCCTGAAAACCCGCCTTGCGCAACGGGGCGACGATCTCGTCCCCCTTGGCTTCATCGCGCGCGCCGACCAGCACCGTCATGCCCGCTTCGGCCAGCTCACGCGCCACTTCCAATCCGATTCCCCGGGTCGCGCCAGTCACCAGCGCCACTCTTCCCAGATGGCGTTCGGCGTCCTCGCGTACCGTATGTTCGATAGCGTCCCGTTTCATCACTGCTCCCGTCGAATTCCCGTTGTTCTGCGCTCGGCCGCACGCAAATTTGTTAGCATCGAGTTTATGAAGAATCCTTCAGATTTTCTATTCGCATATGAAACCGGCCGGTCAACCACCCGCAACGCCCCGTAAATCGCCGCAACAGGCGCGTTCGCGGGTCACCATCGACGCCATTTTCGAAGCCGCGCTTCAGGTTTTGCTGCTCGATGGCGGGCGCCAACTGACCACCACCCGGGTGGCCGAGCGCGCCGGGGTGTCCGTCGGCACCCTCTATCAGTACTTCCAGAACAAGCAGGTGCTGCTCTATGCAGTGCTTGAGCGTCACATCGACCGCATCGTCGATTCGGTCGAGCAGACGTGTCAGGCGTCACATGGCAAGCCGCTGGAAACGATGGCGCAGGAACTGGCGAAGGCTTACGTCGGCGCGAAGATGCGCGATATCGAAGAGGCGCAGGCGCTATACCGGCTCTCGGAGGATCTGGACGGGCGGGAAGTATTTGCAGGGGCGTCGGCGCGTATGCATGCGGCCGTCGTCGGCATGCTGAAGACCGCACACAACGCGCGCTTCGAGGACCCGGAGACGGTGGCCTTCGTCTTCCTTAACTCCATGACGGGGCCGATCAAGGCCATTCTGGAGAACCGCGCCCCCGTGGGCGCCTGCTCAGAGACGCTCTCCCGCCAGATCGCCGACCAGATGGCCACGATGTGCGGGGCGTATTTGCAGTGCGTCGCCCAGTCCGGCACGGATGTCCGGGTGGACTCGCCCGCGCTTTCGATCCCGCCGGACAAGGCCGCCTGAGCCCCGGGGCCAGTCACATTGGCCCGGCTTTCGGGCCGATTTGCGGCAAAAGTTCACACGTCATCATGGCTGCCGTCCGGAACTGGTAAAATGCCGGGTTGTGTTTGCCTACTACCCACGAGTAATCGAAATGAATTACGAACAGGCCCGCTTTAACATGATCGAGCAGCAAATTCGTCCCTGGGACGTGCTCGATCAGGACGTGCTCAAGCTGTTGGAAGTCGTCAAGCGCGAAGATTTCGTGCCGACGGCACTGCGCGAGATCGCGTTCACCGACGTCGAACTGCCGCTCTCGGGCGCTGCTATCCCGAACAAGAGCCAGCACATGATGTTCCCGCGCGTCGAAGCGCGCATTCTGCAAGCGCTCGCGCCGAAGAAGAACGAAAACGTGCTCGAAATCGGCACGGGTTCGGGCTACATGGCCGCCCTGCTGGCATACAACGCGCATCACGTGACGACCGTCGAGTTCGACGCGAACCTCGCACAGTCGGCCCAGCAGACGCTGCGCGCCAACGGCGTGACGAACGTCGAAGTCGTCAACGCCGACGGTGCGCAGGGCTGGAGTGCCGCTGCACCGTACGACGTGATCTGCATCTCGGGCGCGCTGGCCGAACTGCCGCAAGCGTTCCAGAACCAACTGAAGGTCGGCGGCCGCCTGGCTGCGTTCGTGGGCGGTAGCCCGGTCATGGAAGCCGTGCTCATCACGCGCATGTCCGAGACCGAGTTCCGTCGCGAAAACCTGTTCGAGACGCAGGTGACCTATCTGGTCGCCCCGCAACCGTCGAGCTTCAAGTTCTAAAGCCCGGCCACCGGGGACGCGCCATTCGATAGCGAACGGCGCGCCCCTGATGCCGTGAGCGAACCGGTCTCGCGCTTTTATCGTTTGGGGACGATGAAGCGGCTAGACGAAGCCCGGACGCCATCGATTCGACACACGTAGAACATCATGCAAAACATTACACCGGCGCAATTGGCCCAGTGGCTCGCGGACGGGGACCGCAGCCAACCTACGCTCCTCGACGTGCGTGAGGACTGGGAAGTGCAGACCTGCCACATCGCCCAGAGCAAGAACGTGCCGCTCGGCGACGTGCCGTCGCGTCAGGGCGAACTCGACGCCGATGCGCCCATCGTGTGCATTTGCCATCACGGCATGCGCAGCGCTCGCGCCGCCATGTTCCTGGAGCAACAAGGTTTTACCCAGATGTTCAATCTGGACGGCGGAATCGATGCCTGGGCACGCCAGGTCGATCCGTCGATGCCGACTTACTGAGCCAGGGCCATGCGCCCCCCGAGGTTTGCCGCGCGGCTGCGCGCGGAGAGGCGTGCGTCCGTCCGCCCCACCCGTAACACCCGTAGCATCCTCAATGCCCGCTCTGCGAGCGTCCTCGCCACCGCGACGATGCTCGCTGCCCTCATTGGGCACTCGGCACCCGCGAGCGCGACCGACTTGCTTCAGCTCTACAGCGAAGCCCAGGGGCGTGACGCACTCATCGCCAGCGCACGCTCGTCGTACCTCGCGAACATCGAAGCGCTGCCGCAAGCCCGCGCCGCGCTTTTGCCGCAGGTCACGGCGCGCTACGGGGCCGTCAACACGCACTACGGCTCCGGCAACATCTCGAACACATTCGGCAGCAGCGGCTACAGCCTTGCACTGACGCAGCCCATCTTCCATTGGGATAGCTGGCAGTCGTACCAGCAGGGCAAGCTGACGGTCGCGAGCGCCGAAGCCGCCTTCGCGCAGGCGCAGCAGGATCTGATTCTGCGCGTCGCGACGGCCTACTTCGACGTGCTCGCCGCACAGGACGATCTCGCCCTCGCAGGCACACACAAGCAGGCCATCGCGGAACAGCTCGCGTCGGCCAAACGCAACTTCGAAGTCGGCAACGCCACCATCGTCGACTCGAACGAAGCGCAAGCCAGCTTCGACCAGGCCACCGCTCAGGAAATCGCCGCACAGAACACGCTCGACGTGCGCCGTGCCGCGTTTGCTCGCATCGTCGGCCATCCCGTCGGCTCGCTCGCCACGCTGCGCGCCGGGTCGACGCTGCCGTCGCCCGAACCGAACAACGTTGCCGACTGGGTCACGCAAGCCGAGCAAGCCAACTATGGCGTGCAGTTGCAATCGCTCACGCTGGAAATCGCGCGACGCGAAACGTCGAAGGCGAAGTCGGGTTATATGCCGTCCGTCGATCTGGTAGCGGCCGGTGCGCATTCGAACGTCGGCAACGCCAACAGCTTGTTATCGTCCGCGATGTCCAGTCCGTCGAGTCAGGGCTCGGGGCCGAGTTCGGCCGGGCAGATCGGCATTCAGATCAGCATCCCGATCTTCTCAGGGGGTTCGGTGCAGAGCAAGATGCGTCAGACGCTGGCGCTCGAAGACAAGGCGCAGAGCGATCTGGACGATGCACGACGTCTGGCCGTGCTGAGCGCGCGCACCTCGTACCTCGGCGTGTCGAGCGGACTGGCGCAGGTCAAGGCGCTCGAAGCGGCCGAGCAATCGGCGCAGTCGTCGGTCGCGTCGAACAAGCTCGGCTATCAGGTCGGCATTCGTATCAACGCCGACGTGCTCAACGCCGAAGACAAGCTCTTCACCACGCGACGCGATCTCGCCAAGGCGCGCTACAGCACGCTGCTCTCCAGCCTCCAGTTGAAGGCCAGCGCCGCCACGCTCGTCGATACGGACTTGCAGTTGCTCAACGCGTTGCTGACCGAGAATCCGGACGCCTCCGCCGCCATGGCCGGTGCCCGCGAAGCGGCCCCGGCAAACGCAGGCACGGGACTTCCGGCGCGCGGTGTGCGACCGGGAACGACAGCACCGCTGCGTCGCTGACATCGTCCTCATCAAAACAAAAAGCCTCGCATGACCGTTCCGGCATGCGAGGCTTTTTGCTTTCCGACGTCGACGTTGCGACGTCTTATCGACTCACTCCTGCGGTGCGACGAATCCGGTATCGAGCCAGCGTCCCAACGCAGTGACGGTACGGGCGGTTGCGCCCTGATGCTGCTTCGCAAACAACAACGCCGCCGTGCGCATTGCCAGCCGCTTGTCGTCGTTGATCAGCAGGTCGGCCAGCGTCGACGCCAGCTCACCGGCATCGCTCACACGCCGCGCCGCGCCTGCTGCCAGTGCATTCTCGCTCGCCTGCGTGAAGTTGAACATGTGCGGACCGAACACAACAGGCGTACCCGCCGCACACGCTTCGATCAGATTCTGGCCACCCAGCGGCAGCAGACTGCCACCGATAAATGCGACGTCGACTGCCGAGAAATAAGCGGCCATCTCGCCCATCGAATCGCCTAGTACGACGTCGACGTCGGCGGGCAGCGGCGTGTCGTCATCCGGCCATGCACTGCGGCGCACGTAGTTCAAGCGGACCTTTTCGAGCATCGCCGCCACTTCGTCGAAACGTTGCGGGTGACGCGGCACCAGCACCAGCAACGAGCGACGTCCCTCGTCGGAGGCGGACGCGAGCATCGCACGCGCCTGAAGCACCAGTGCTTCCTCACCGTCGCGCGTACTCGCCGCCAGCCACACCTTACGGTCGCCGAAGCGCTCGCGCCAGCGTGCGCCCAGTGCCAGCAGCGCAGGCGGTGGCGTCATGTCGAACTTGAGGTTGCCCATCACATCGACGTCGCTGGCCCCCAGCATGCGCAGACGCTCGGCATCGGCATCGCTTTGCGCCAGCACGCGACTGAATCCGCCGTAGACGGGTTTGGTCGCATCACCGAAGCGCGCCGCACGACGGAACGAGCGCGCCGACATGCGTGCGTTGGTCAGCACCAACGGCACACCGTCTTCGCGGCAAGTGAAGATCAGGTTCGGCCAGACTTCCGTCTCCATCACCATGCCGACGCTCGGTCGCCAGTGCTTCAGGAAGCGCCGGATCGGACCGACCATGTCATAAGGCAAATAGCACCGCACCACGCGATCGCCGAACAGACTTTCACCCGTGGCACGACCTGTCGGCGTCATGTGCGTGAGCAAGATGCCGTGCGACGGATAGCGTTCCAGCAGCGCATCGATGAGCGGCTGCGCGGCACGCGTCTCTCCGACGGAGACCGCATGCACCCAGATCAGCGGACGCCCGGTGTAAGGCGGCGTGCTGTAGAAACCGAAACGCTCGCCGATGTGACGGCGATAGCCCGGCTCGAACCGGCCGCGCCACCACAGGCGCACCACCGCCAGCGGTGCGACGATCCACCAGAGCGCGCGATAGACAAGACGCAGCAACATTCAGATCAGCGCGCGATGCGTAAGACGTTGCAATACCGCCAGCGGCGAGCACTCGGGGTGCACCATCGCTTCGGCGGGCAGGAAGAAGGTCTGTTCCATCATGAACTGGCCGGACATCACCGCATGCGACGTCTGATCCGAGAAGCAGATCCAGACACTGCCCGGCGGGAACGGCATGGTCTGCTGATCAGCGTCGTGCTGATACCCCATGTCGGCCTTCATGCCATCGTGCAGATGCAACATGATGTGGTCGTAGCCGCTGCGCGGGCGCTTGGTGATGCCCACGGCGTTTTGCAGCCATGCCGAGCCCGGCCACTGTGTGGGCACCTTCGGCAGGAAGCGCTTCGCCACATCCTCGAACGGCTCGCCCACGCGCCACACGCGCGGCTGACCGGCCGGGTTGATGTTGGTGAACACGCGCAGAATGCGCTCGCCGTAGTTCGGGCGCGACGGGAAGGCGTCGACGTGCAGACGGCTGTCGTCCTTGCGCCACGAGGTTTGACGCGTCTCTACCTGATGCAGTCGCAGGCTCGTCGGTGCGGCGCGCAGCTTGCCGCGATACTCCGGCATCAGGCCGTCGATCAGACTGCATGCCTGCGTGTAGTAGCGCTTGACCAGTGCGTGAACGGCACGCTGCGTAGCGTCGTCGGCGGCCACGCCCACGAGCACACCCGTCTTCGGGTCGAGGCTGATGTTCTTGCGTTTCGGGTCCGCGATCTTCGGGGCGAGCAACGCTTGCTCGGCGGCGTCGATGGCGAAGGCCAGATGCGGGAAGTACAGCACCTTGCCAGCTTCGACGTCGGCGACCAGCGTCTCGCGCGCGACCGGCAACTGACCGCCCTGCCAATCGCCCGAGGCGACGGTGACGATCTGGCCGCGCTCGCTCGATTCGCTGGCGTCGTGAGCTTGGGTGTTTTGATTCATGCGATTCAGTCCTCCTCAGACGCGGCAGTGCCGCTCGGCACGGCCGCAGGCGACAACGTCAGCGCCGGTGCCAGCGCATGCACGGCATCGCGCACCTGGGCGAGCGTCGGCTTGTGTTCTGCGTCGCCGAGATTGACGATTTGCGGCGACCAGAACCCGCCGGTGCGCCACGCGGTGCTGAAATTGTATAGCTCGATGGTCGGACGGTTCAGCGCTGCGGCGATATGTACCAACCCGGTGTCCACGCCCACGGTAATCGCCCCGCAATCGATCAGGCCGACAACCTGCGACAGGTTCATCTTCGGCGGCACCCAGGCGTCCTCGCCCAGCGCAGCGGCCAGACGCAACGACACCTCACGCTCGGCAGCGCTACCCCACGGCAAGACGATAAGGAATCCCTGCGAAGCGAGATCGCGCCCCAGCGCGACCCAGTCGTCTTCCGGCCAGGTCTTGTCGTCTCGCGAGGTCGCATGCACGAACACCGCATACGGACGGTCCGGGCACTGACTGTGATCGGCCCGCTCGGTGGCGATGCCGAAGTCGATCTCGCCCGGTACCTTGAAGCCCATCGCCTCAGCCACCAGCAGACGCGAACGCGTCACCACGTGCGTGTGCGGCTCGATGCGCACCATGTGCTGATACAGATAGCGGACCGGCCATTCATAGCTGGCGCCTTCCGTGCGGTTGCCCAGCCCCCAGACCGCGCCGCGCGCAGTGCGCGAGATCCAGCCGGTCTTGACCAGACCCTGCGTATCGATGACGTAGTCGTAGGGCGTTTCACGCAACGCGCGGCGAAACGCACCGATCTCCTGCCAGGTGCGTGCCGCGAGCGGCTTCTTGCGCCAGCGGCGCAAGGCAAACGGAATGACCCGGCGCACGCCGCGCACGAGCTTGACGAGGTCGACGAATCCCTCTTCCACGACCCAGTCGATCTGGGCGTCGGGATACTGGCGCAGGATGTCCTGCACCACGGGCATGTTATGGACGACGTCGCCGAGCGACGAGACTTTGACGATCAGAACCTGCAACCGAACGCCCCGGCGGTTCGGCCGGGCCTCGTGAGCAAAACCGCGATTTTACCCCGTCCCGGCCCGCCAATCATGATTGTCGGCGTCGCCCGCCCATTCACCGCGAGACGGCCACCTTACAACGCCATTCCGAGCCATCGACCGACGGCGGCCCGGCAGCGTTCAGGTGGCCATTCAACGCCCCTGCGGCCTCAGAACGGCAGCTTGGCGTCAGGCTTGACGGCCAGAATCGCGCGGCGGAAGTCGTCCTGAATACGCTGGATGGCGGCGTCGCTGTCGGCTTCAAAACGCAGCACCACGACCGGCGTGGTGTTCGATGAACGCGCCAGACCGAAACCGTCCGGGTACTCGACACGAATGCCGTCGATCTTGACGATCTCCTGTGCGCCGTCAAACTTGGCTGTCTCGCGCAGCTTGTCGATCAGCGCGAAGTTCTCGCCCTCGGCCAGCGGGATTTGCAGCTCCGGCGTCGAGATCGAGTTCGGCAGCGCGTTGAGCACAGCACTCGGATCGGCCGTCTTCGAGAGGATTTCGAGCAGACGTGCGCCCGTGTACAGGCCGTCGTCGAAACCGTACCAGCGGTCCTTGAAGAACACGTGGCCGCTCATTTCGCCAGCAAGCGGTGCACCCGTTTCCTTCAGCTTGGCCTTGACCAGCGAGTGGCCCGTCTTCCACATCAGCGGCTCGCCGCCGTGCTTGCGCACCCAGCTCGCGAGATTGCGCGTGCATTTCACGTCGTAAATGATCTTCTCGCCCGGATTGCGACTCAGCACTTCGGCGGCGAATAGCATCAGCTGACGGTCCGGATAGATGATCTGGCCGTCCTTGGTCACCACGCCGAGACGGTCGCCGTCGCCGTCGAACGCCAGACCGATTTCGGCATCGGTCGTTTGCAGCGTGCGGATCAGGTCCTGAAGGTTCTCAGGATGCGCCGGGTCCGGGTGATGGTTCGGGAACGTGCCGTCGACGTCGCAGAACAGTTCGATGACATCGCAGCCGAGCGCCTGGAACAGCGCCGGGGCGTACGCGCCCGCCACGCCGTTGCCGCAGTCCACGGCGATCTTCATCGGACGCGCCAGATGCACGTCGTTGACGATGCGCGCACGATACGACTCGCCGATCTCGTCGGCGGTATAGGTGCCCTGACCCGTTTCGAAGTCTTGCGCCTCGATCAGCTTCGCGAGACCCTGAATCGCGTCGCCATAGATCGCGCGCCCGCGCAGCACCATCTTGAAACCGTTGTAGTCGGGCGGGTTGTGGCTGCCCGTGACCATGATGCCGGAGTCGACAACGCGGCCGTGCAGCGTCACGTTCGTGGCGAAGTACACCATCGGGGTGACGACGACGCCGATATCGACCACATCGACGCCGGCGGCGCGCAGGCCGTCGGACAGTGCGCCGACCAGTTCGGGGCCGGACAGGCGGCCGTCACGGCCGACGACGACCGCATTGCCACCTTCGCGACGCAGCGCCGTGCCGAAAGCACGTCCGATCAGGTGCGCGACGTTGGCATCCAACGTCTTGCCGACGATGCCGCGAATGTCGTAAGCCTTGAAAATCGCAGGCGAAACTTGCGTGGTTTGCGTCATGGGAAAGAGTCTCTCGGAAACGAGGGGGAGAAAGCTGAGCAGTCGGCGAAAATCGCCGTCAAGCGCCAAAAAAGAGCCATCGGGGCCGCCAGCGTCACAAACGCAAATCCCGGCGGGAAGCCCGGCCGGGAGCGGCTGCATTACGCTAAAATTATACGGGACTTCGCCGCACTGCGGCATTTCCCAAAACCCTTGTCAGCCAGCGCCTACTTTCGCCCTACCGGCCGTAGCCGTGCCGACCGACAAGCGCCGACAGTCCCAGTTTCGGTTCACCGCACCGGCCTCACGAGGCCGGTTTTGCTTATCTCGAGAACGAGTGAGACGCGCGAGCGCCCCATGCCCTACCGAACCTATCGGACCATCTTTCGCAACATCCTCTGGATGCTCACCGAGCGCGGCGCACAGATCGCCGGCGGCATTGCCGTCTCCGGCCTGCTCGCCCGCAGCCTCGGCGCGGCCCAGTTCGGCCTGTTTCAGTACGCGCAATCGCTCGTGTTTCTCGCCGCGTCGCTGACGCTGCTGTGCGGCAGCGAGGTCGTGGTGCCCCGGCTGGTCGGCAAGCCGGAAGACGAACAACGCACGGTCATTGCGCATGCCTTCGTACTGCGGCTGGCGGCGGCGGCCGTCGCCTATACGATCCTCACGATCTACGTCGTCGGCTTTGCGGAGTCCGATCTGGTCGTCGTGGCGCTCTGGCTCGGGGTGGCGCTGTGGTTCCGTGAGCCGTCGGGCATCGTGATCGCCTGGCTGCAAGCCCGCACCTTCAACCGGCCCAGCGTGACGGCCAACCTCTGCGCGTTGTTCGTGAAGCTCGCGCTGGTCGCGGTGCTGTTCGTCACCCATGCGAACGTGGCGGCTTTCGCGGTCGTCTACGCCGTCGAGGCGGTCGTGGCAGCCGCACTGCTCGTGCGCTACTACCTGCGCCATTCGCCGCAGACGGCAGTCGTCTGGAGCCGACGTCTGCTGATCGACTTGCTGGCAAGCGGATCGACGTTCTGGGGCGGGCTGATGCTGATGATCCTGTTCAAGCGCGTCGATCAGCTTGTCCTCAAGCCGATCATTCCGCTCTCGGAACTGGGGGCTTACGCGGCCGCCATGCAGGTCACGGAGAACTTCGTGCTGGTCGCGCCGATCATTGCGAACTCGCTCGCACCGCAATTGATTTTTCAGACGATGGACAACCTGACGGCGCGACGCAACACAGTCCGCGCCGTCTGGCTGATGGTCGCCGCCGGGGCGAGTCTGGCGATTCCGATCGCCGTGCTCGCGCCGTGGATCGTGCACCTGATTTACGGCGCAGGGTTCGCGGAATCGGCGCAGATCCTGCGCGTCTCGGCGCTCATGGGAATTCTTGTGTTCGCAGACGCCGCCCTGAACCTCACGCTCGTGCGTCGCGGCGCGGGTCGCTGGGTGATCGCGAAATGGCTGTGCGCGGCCGTCGTGGCATTCGTCGTCGTGCGAGGTCTGGCACCGCAGTTCGGTGCGCTTGCCGGGGCACTGGGGTATGGCGCGGGTTACGCTGCGGCGCTGGTGCTCGGCGTGTGGCTGCTTCGGCGGGATTGAGACGATGACGACTTCCGGCTCACATGTCATGAATCCTTTGCCCACCGCACGCACGATATGCCTGTTCACCGGCACGCTCGCCGCTTTCGCCGGTGCTGAGCGCGCGACCGCCACACTGGCCAACGCACTCGCCGCACGCGGGCATCGCGTCCATGTGCTGTCGCTGTGGGGCCACACGCCCGTCTTCCCGCTCGCACCCGGTGTCGCGCATCACGCGCTGTTCGCTGCACGCCTGGCGTTCAAACGTCACTACCTGACCATCGTTCGGCAGGTGCGGCGTTATGTTCACGAGCATGGTATCGACGTGATGATCGACGTCGATCCGATGCTTGCCCTCTACACCATGCCCGCCACGCTCGGCTTGCCCGTGCGACGCATTGCCTGGGAGCACAGTACGTACGCGAGCGATCTCGGCCGTCGCGCACGTCGATGGGCACGTGCGCTGGCCGCACGTCGCTACGACGCGGTTGTCGTGCTCACGGAGGCAGATCGCAGCGCCTGGCAGACGCATCATCCCGACGCGCGCGCGCAATTCGTCACAGTCGCCAATCCGCTCGGCATTCCGATGCCCGGCACCCCACCCGCGCATGGCGACGAGCGCTGCATCCTTGCCGTCGGCCGTCTCATCCCCGAAAAAGGCTTCGATCGTCTGATCGATGCATGGACGCGCATCGCCGCCGACGCGCCGGGTTGGCAGGTGCATATCGTCGGCGACGGCGCGTTACGCGACGATCTGCTCGCGCAGGCGCGCGACGCTGGCGTTGGCGACACCGTCCGGCTGCTGCCCGCCGTGTCCGATATCGCGCAGCACTATGCACACGCGTCGATCTACTGCCTGCCGTCGCGACGCGAGAGTTTCGGACTGGTGCTGCTCGAAGCCAAGGCGTATGCGCTGCCGGTCGTCGCCTTCGCGGCCGACGCCGGACCGCGCGCCCTGCTGCATGACGGCGTCGACAGCCTCGTCGTGGACGACGGCGATATTCCGGCATTGGCCGATGCACTGCGTCGACTGATCGGCGACGCCGCGCTGCGCCGTCAGTTCGGGCTGGCCGGTTACGTGCACGCGCAGGACTTCCGAGCGGACGCCATTGCCGAGCACTGGGAAGCGCTCTGGGCAGACGATGTGACCAATGACGTCCGCGCCACGGAGGCCACGCGATGAAGATCGTATTGTTCGTCACGGGGCTGCAACTCGGCGGCGCAGAAACGCAGGTGGCCGATCTCGCGCGGGGGTTTCTCGCACGTGGCCACGACGTCACGCTCGTCTCGCTGACCGGCCCCTGCGCCATTGCGCTACCGACGTCGCCGCAGTTCACGCTCGTCGAACTGAAGGCGGGCAAATCGCCGGGATCGCTGATCGGGGCACTGGCCCGGTTTGCAGCGTATTTGAGGACTTGGCGACCCGATGTCGTGCACGCCCATATGGTCCACGCCAATCTGATGGCACGCGTCGCGCGATGGTTTGCGTCCGTGCCGGTGCTGGTGACGAGCGCCCACAGCCGCAACGAAGGCGGCCGCGCGCGCATGCTCGCGTATCAATTGACCGATCGATGGACCGATCTGACGACCAACGTGAGCGATGACGCTGTCGCCGCGTTCGTCGCACACCGGGCCGCGCCCGCCGCGCGCATCGCCAGCATGCCCAATGGCATCGACACCGGGCGCTACCATCCGGACGCGCAGGCGCGCGCCGCGTGGCGCGATGCGTCCGACGTATTGTCGGATGCTGGCGCGCCCGTCGTTTTCGCCGCCGGACGGATGGTCGAAGCGAAGGACTATCCGACGCTGATCGACGCCTTCGCGCATGTTGCGAACGCCATGCCGGAAGCGCGACTGTTCATCGCAGGCGAGGGACCGTTGCGCGCATCTGTGCAGGCGCAGGTGGACGCCCGTGGCCTCGCGCAGGCCGTGACGTTGCTCGGTCGTCGCAACGACATCGC
The DNA here is from genome assembly GCF_044772185.1 of Pandoraea sp. NPDC090278. Taxonomy (NCBI): domain Bacteria; kingdom Pseudomonadati; phylum Pseudomonadota; class Betaproteobacteria; order Burkholderiales; family Burkholderiaceae; genus Pandoraea; species Pandoraea sp. NPDC090278. Next base: position 306,729 of record NZ_JBIVYJ010000006.1, read on the forward strand.
GCGATGGATGCAAGCTGCCGACGTGTACGTCATGTCGTCCGCGTGGGAGGGCCTGCCCCTGGTCGTCGGCGAAGCGATGGCAAGCGGTCTGCCCGTCGTGTCGACAGACTGCGGCGGGGTTCGCGAACTGCTGGGCGATGCAGAGCACGATGGCGCGCACAACGCACTGGTGCCCGTGGGCGATGCGCAAGCCCTCAGCGATGCCCTGCTCCGCCAACTGCGTGCCAGCCCCGAAGCACGTCAGGCCCTCGGCGCGGCCAACCGCGAACGCATCGTCACCCACTTTTCTCTCGACGCCATCGTGACACGGTGGCTCGACACTTACGCTCGCCTGGCCGTGCAGCGCCACACCTCTCACTGAACGCTATGCAAGCACCTGTTCTCTTTTGCTCGAATTCCTTCTGGTCGATCCACAACTTCCGTGGCGGCCCCATTCGGGCCTTGCTTGCGGATGGACACCCCGTACATGTGGTCGCGCCCGACGACGATTACGCCCCTCTGCTGCGCGATATGGGCTGCCACGTTCACGTTATGCCAATGGCGTCCAAAGGTCAGAATCCATTGCAGGACATTGCACTGACGCTGAATCTCTACCGGCTTTATCGCCGCATTCGTCCCACGGTCTGCTTCCACTACACCATCAAGCCCAACATTTACGGTGCAGTGGCCGCGCACTGCGCTGGCATTGCCTCGGTGTCGATCACCACAGGCATGGGCACTGTCTTCATCAATAGGTCATTCCTTACGCACATCGTTCGAATGCTCTACAAGTACGCTTTCCGACATACCCGCGAAAACTGGCTGCTAAATGACGAGGATTTCAAGGCGATGGTCGGCGGCGGACTCGTCGATATGCGCAAAGCACGGCTGCTACCGGGAGAAGGTGTCAATCTTGACCACTTCGCGCTCTCACGTTGGCCTGACGATGACGGGACGTTCCGATTTTTGCTGATCGCGCGACTGTTACGCGACAAGGGCGTACTGGAGTTCGTGGAGGCCGCGCGGGCGATCAAAGCGTCGATGCCCCACGTGCGCTTCCAGTTGCTTGGGCCGGCCGACGTCGAAAACCCTACGGCAATCTCGCGCGAACAGGTGGCCCGGTGGGAAGACGAAGGACTTGTCGAATATCTGGGCGTCACGCAGGAAGTGCGCCCGTTCATCGCGCAGGCCCATTGCGTCGTGCTCCCGTCGTACCGGGAAGGCCTATCCCGGACGCTGCTCGAAGCCGGAGCCATGGGACGCCCGGTTATCACAACGGACGTTCAGGGGTGCCGGGAGGTTGTGACCGAAAGCGTAAGCGGGTGGGTTGTGCCGGCACAGGATGCGACAGCGCTGGCGGCACGAATGTCGCAGGTCGCCAACATGTCGGCATGTGATCTTGCGGCTGTCGGTAGGGCCGGGCGTGCTAAAGTAGCGCAAAATTTCGACGAGCGATTGGTGATCGCCGAGTATTTCCGAATACTTGGTGAAATCAACGGGGGAAGTCCGCTGAATCCCACCCAGCGTTAATTTAATCGGGATTGGCGTGAGAGCGCCAATCGCTCATAAAAACTAAGTAACGCGGTTAACTTGTCCGTACTATGCTGAACCTGACATTGGCATTGGTAGTTTCATTTGTCACCACGCTGCTGATTGTGCGGTACGCCCATGTGCATGCCCATTTTTCCAGCGACAGTGATACGCAAGGGGTTCAGAAGGTTCATGCGCACCCGGTACCACGCATCGGTGGATTGGGCATCATGCTCGGCCTGCTCACGGCCGGAACGTTTGCCACGCTTTACTACCCGGGGCGGTTCAAGGAAATTCTGTGGCTCGCGGGAAGTGCCGCGCCAGTGTTCATCGGTGGCTTCATCGAGGACGTGACCAAGCGCGTCTCGCCCCGCACCCGTCTGCTCTGTGCCATGTTCTCGGCGCTTGTCGCCTATTGGGTGCTCGGCATTCACATCAATCGGATCGACATCGCACCGGTCGATCGTCTGCTCGCCATTCCTGCCATTTCAGTCGTTCTGACCGTGATTTGTACGGCAGCCATGACCAATGCCATCAATATCATCGACGGCTTCAACGGTCTCGCCGCGATGGTCAGTATTTTCATGTTCGTATCCCTTGGCTATGTCGCGTTCCAGGTGGGCGATACCATCGTACTTTCCACGGCGCTGATTATGACCGGTGCCGTCTTTGGATTTTTTATTCTTAATTATCCAAACGGGTTGATTTTCCTCGGCGATGGCGGTGCTTATTTCATCGGATTCATGCTGGCGGAACTCGCCATTCTTCTGGTGATGCGTAATCCGATGGTGTCGCCGTGGTATCCGGCACTCATGCTGATTTATCCGATTTTCGAAGTTTGTTTTTCGATTTACCGCCGCAGATTCGTGCGCGGTGTATCCCCGAGCATGCCGGACGGCGTTCACCTGCACATGCTCATTTACAAGCGTGTGTTGCGCTGGGCCGTGGGCTCCAAGGTCGCCTCGCGACTGGCGCATCGAAACTCGATGACGTCGCCCTATCTTTGGGTGCTGTGTCTGTCCGCCGTGCTGCCGGCGACGATCTTCTGGCGTCACAGCGGTGTGCTTGCCGGCTGCTGCCTGGTATTCATCGTTGGCTACGTCTGGCTGTACAAGCGGATCGTGCGCTTCCGTTCGCCGCGCTGGATGATCTTCACGAAGAAGTAAGCTGTCTTCCGAATTCTCTTTTCGATAGCCGGATCTCCGGCTATCGCCCCGCATCATGCTGAGTCTTGCCATCGCCCTCGTCGTGTCGTTTGTCGCGACGCTGCTGATCGTCCGCTACGCGCACGTTCACTCCCGCTTCTCAGGCGATAGCGATGTCGCCGGAGTGCAGAAGTTTCACGTGCGTCCGGTGCCCCGCATTGGCGGGGTCGGCATTCTCGCCGGCCTGCTCGTCGCGGCCACAGCGCTCGGCTTTTCGTATCCCACAGTGTCGCGCGACATCCTGTTGCTGGTCGTCTGCGGCCTGCCTGCGTTCCTGTCCGGCTTCGTCGAGGATGTGACCAAGAAGGTCACGCCCACGGTACGGCTGATCTGCACGATGTTCGCCGCGCTGCTGGCCTGGTTCGTCCTCGACATCCACATCACACGCGTCGATATCGGCGTAGTCGACAGGGCGTTGGCCCTTGCCGCAATTTCGGTGCCCCTGACGGTGCTATGCGTGGCAGGCATGGCCAATGCCGTCAATATCATCGACGGATTCAACGGACTCGCGGCCATGGTCGCGATGATCATGTTTGCCTCGCTCGGCTACGTCGGATTTCAGGTGCAGGACCCGATCGTGCTCACCACGTCGATGATCATGGTCGGTGCCATCCTCGGATTCTTCATCTTCAACTTCCCCGGCGGCCTGATCTTTCTCGGCGACGGCGGTGCCTATTTCCTCGGGTTCATGCTGGCCGAGATCGCCGTCCTGCTGGTCATGCGCAATCCGCAGGTGTCGCCCTGGTATCCCGCGTTGATGGTGATTTATCCCGCCTTCGAGGTCTGTTTCTCGATCTATCGCAAGCGCTTCGTGCGCGGCATTTCGCCCGGCATTCCGGACGGCGTCCATCTGCACATGCTGGTTTACAAGCGCCTGATGCGCTGGGCCGCAGGCCCACGTACGGCCAGTGCACTCACGCAGCGCAATTCCTTGACCTCTCCGTACCTTTGGCTGCTATGCTTGCTGGCAGTGATCCCGGCGACGGTCTTCTGGCGGCATAGCGTGGTGCTCGCACTGTGCTGCGTCGCCTTCATGGTGACGTATGTGTGGCTGTACCTGAGCATCGTCCGCTTCAAAGTGCCGCGCTGGCTGATCTACAAGAAATGAATGACCACGGGGGGCGACGCATCTGAAATGGTGCGCGGCCGCGGCACACGGAAACCCCCTGATCGGGACAACAAGACAGCGCCACCATTGCGATGCGTGACATCTATGCCATCGGCGACCTCCAAGGTTGCCAAACGTCGTTTGAACAACTGCTCGAGCGCCTCCCCCAGGACGCAGATCTCTGGCTTGCCGGTGATCTGATCAATCGCGGCCCGCGCTCGCTCGATACGCTGCGTCAGGTCATTGCATTGGGTGACCGTGTCACCGCCGTACTCGGCAATCACGATCTGCATTTGCTGGCCGTAGCGGCTGGCGTGCGTCAGGCGCACGGCAGCGACACCCTCGACGACATTCTCAACGCGCCCGACCGCGACGCGCTCATCGACTGGGTGCGCCGTCAGCCGCTGGCACATCTCGCCCACGGGCATCTGATGGTGCACGCCGGTGTGCTGCCGCAGTGGGACGCCGAGCAGGTCGTCTCGCTCGCGCGCGATGTCGAGACGCAACTGCGCGGAGACGACTGGAAGACATTCCTCTCGCGCATGTTCGGCAATCAGCCCGACCAGTGGCAGCCGGACCTGAGCGACGAAGACCGCCGACGTCTCACAATCAACGCGCTCACGCGCATGCGTTTTTGCTCGGCCGACGGACGGATCGACTTCAAGATCAAGGAAGGGGCCGACGCCTCGACCGAAACGCTCAAGCCGTGGTTCGATGCCCCGGGCCGCCGCACGGCAGACGTTACGATGGTCTTCGGGCATTGGTCGGCGCTCGGGCTGGTGATGCGCGACAACATCCTCGGTCTGGACACAGGCTGCGTCTGGGGCGGCAAGCTCACGGCGGTGAAACTCGCCGACTCACCCGCCGGGCGCGAGCTGATTCAGATCGACTGCCCGCAGATTCGCGACCCGCTTGCCTTCGCCGACAAAAAGCGCAGCAAGATGAAGACGGCCGACAAGGCCGAGGACGCACTGAAGGCCGCGAAAGCCGAAAAGCTCGATAAGTTCGGTAAGGTCGAAAAGGCCGCGCGCAAGCTGGAGAAGGCCGCGAAGGCAGAGAAGTCAGAGAAGGCGGACAAAGCAGACAAAGGGACGAAGCGCAAAGGCGAGTGATCGACGCCGCGAACGTCTGACACGTCCCCGTTCCTATCTCCCTCAAACGAAAACGGCGCCCCGCAGGCGCCGTTTTTCATTTTGCTGAGTCGAGTCAGGCCTGAACCGCCTGCACGGCATCGCTCTCGTCGTCACCCAATCCCGATGCACGCGAACCGACAGAGCCACTCTCAGGCAACACAGCTTCGGGCAGGAAGCCCTGCAATGCGGAGCCGACGGCTTGCTGCGCGCCCAACGTGAACTCGCGACGATGCTCGCCGTCCTGCGGATATTGCGGTGCGCCGATCGACAGACGCACCGTCATCGGCGGCGCACGCAAAATCATGTCGATGGATTCGATCAGGCTCGTCTCACCGATATAGGCCGGGGCCATCGTGTGGCGTCCGCTCTCCGCGTCCGTATAGAACAGGCACAGCGGCTGGACCGGTTTGCCGGTCGTGACCGGCGCTTGCAACAAATTCGCGTGGAACGGCAGCAGACTGCGGCCGTCCGTCGTGGTGCCTTCAGGGAAGACGGTGATGACGTCGCCATCGCGCAGGCAATCGGCCAGGTAATGCATGATGCGGCGCGCATCGGCTCGCCGCTCGCGTTGCAGGAAGATCGTACGCGTCTGCACGCACAACCAGCCGACGAGCGGCCAGTGACGAATCTCCGCCTTGGCAACGAAGCGCACCGGTTGCCACGCATTGAGCGCAAAGATGTCGATCCACGACACGTGATTGCACAACAGCATCACGCCCCCTTCCGGCACCGGCGCGTGCTGCTCCACCTCCAGACGCATGCCGCACAGCTTCAGCAGCTTCTGCGACCACGCACGGATGCGACGATCCTTCTGCGGCTGCGACAGAAACGGAAACAGCGTCGCCGCAGTCAACATGCCGCGCGCGAGATGCAGGCCAAGACGAAGTTTTTTGATCAACAGCACGGCAATCGCATCCTAGACGCAAGGGGCTTCGTACGCCACGCGGCCACCGACCAGCGTGAGCCGTACCTGGCCCGGTAGTTCGTATCCCAGAAACGGGGTGTTATGACCGGCGCTGCGCAACTGCGGCGCGGACACGGTCCAGTACGTCGACGGTGCAAACACGCAGACATCCACCGCGTGGCCCGGCGACAAACGGCCAGCCCCCGGTGCCACCGCCGCCAATCGCTGGCCGGGGCCGTGCGTCACCCGGGCGAGCGCGTCGACGAGCTGCACACGCGACTCCTCGGCCCACTTCAACACCAGAGACAGGAGCAGTTCGAGGCCCGTGGCCCCCGGCTCGGCTTCCGCGAAAGGGACGAGACGGGCGTCGGGCGCAAGCGGCGTATGGTCCGAGCAAACGGCGTCAATCGTACCGTCTCGCGCGGCTTCACGCACGGCTTCGCGATCGCGCTGCGAGCGCAGCGGCGGATCGAGCCGGTATTGCGCGTCAAAGTACCCGATGTCCATGTCCGTGAGATGGAGATGGTGCGCGGCGACGTCGCAAGTGACCGGCAATCCTTCGGCTTTCGCTGCACGCACGAGCGCGAGGCCAGCCGCCGACGACAGGCGGCACAGGTGCACGCGCGTGCCCGTCACGCGGACGAGTTCGAGAATGGTGTGCAGGGCGATGGTCTCGGCCGCGACCGGAATACCCGCCAGCCCGAGACGCGACGCCACCGCGCCGCTCGCGGCCACGCCGCCCGCTGCAAGTGCCGCATCCTGCGGCCGCAGCCAGACCGTCAGCCCGAACGTACCGGCATATTGCAGCGCGCGCAGCAGCGTGCGGTTGTCGGCCATCGCGGCGTTCGCTTGGGAAAGACCGATGCATCCCGCTTGCGTCAGTTGCGCCATTTCGGTGAGTTCGCGACCTGCGAGACCGACCGTCAACGCACCCAGCGGATGCACCTGCGCGAGATGCGTTGCGCGGGCGCGCAGTTGCAGCATCTCCACAAGGTCCGGTTCGTCGAGTACGGGATCGGTGTCGGGCGGGCACACCACGCGCGTCACGCCACCGGCGAGCGCCGCCGTCGCTTCGCTTGCCGCCGTCATCCGCCGCGCGGACAGATCGACGAGGCCCGGCACGACGACCAGTCCCTTCGCGTCGACGGTCCGCTCGGCCGTGAAGTCGGCGGGCGATGCGTCGAGCGTCAGCAGTTCACCGTCGGCGATAAAGACGTCCTGTACGCGGTCGAGACGCGTCGCAGGATCGATTACGCGGCCACCCTTCAGATGCAGTTTCATGGCGCGCTTACCCATTATTCGTGGCGACGATACTCATCACCGCCATCCGCACGGCAATGCCGAACGAGACTTGTTCGAGGATGACCGACTGCGGGCCATCCGCCACCGCCGAATCGATCTCCACGCCCCGGTTCATCGGCCCGGGATGCATCACGATGGCATCGGCCTTCGCGAGCGCCAGGCGCGCTGGCGTCAGTCCGTAATACTTGAAGTATTCGGACGCCGACGGCAACAATGCGCCATTCATGCGTTCGTTCTGCAACCGCAGCATGATGACGACGTCGACGTCTCGCAGCCCTTCGTCCATGTCGTGAAACACGCGCACGCCGAGTTGCTCAAGGCCCGTCGGTAGCAGCGTGCGCGGGCCGATGGCGCGCACTTCAGGCACGCCGAGCGTCGTCAGTGCGTGGATGTCGGAGCGGGCGACGCGCGAGTGCAGAATGTCGCCCACGATCGCCACCGTCAGATTCTGGAATTCGCCCTTGTGATGGCGAATCGTGTACATGTCGAGCAAGCCCTGCGTCGGGTGCGCATGGCGTCCGTCGCCTGCGTTGATCACGTGGACGTGCGGCGCGCAATGCTCGGCAATCAGATACGGAGCGCCCGATTGCGCGTGACGCACGACGAACAGATCCGCGTGCATCGCCGACAGGTTGCCGATGGTGTCGAGCAGCGTCTCGCCCTTGCTCGTCGACGACGCATTGATATTCAGATTCAGCACATCTGCGGACAGGCGCGCTGCTGCGATTTCAAACGTCGTGCGCGTACGCGTCGAGTTCTCGAAGAACAGATTGAAGACGGATTTGCCGCTCAGCAGCGGCACTTTCTTGACGTCGGCATCGTTCACGCTCACGAACTGCGTGGCCGTGTCGAGAATGTGCATGAGCACGGCACGCGGCAACCCCTCGACCGTCAGCAGATGCTTCAGCTCGCCATTACGGGTGAGTTGGGGATGGCCGCGACGGCCGAGAATGCCGTTAGCCATGAGCGCGCTCCGTGGCAGGGCCGCGGATGGCCGACGCAGCCGCAGTGGCCTGCGTCGCGTGAGGCGTGGGGATGTCAGGCAGGCACATGCTCGTCGAAGTACTGCTGGAGGATGATGCGGGCGGCTTCGGCGTCGAGCGACGTCTTTTGCGAGACCTTCACGCCCGCTTCGGCCAGCGCCGCCGCAGCGGCCACCGACGAATAGCGTTCGTCGACCCAGACGACAGGCACGTCGAACCGCCCGTTGAGTTGATTGCCGAAGCGCTTGGCCTGCTGGGTCATCTCGTGCGGCGTGCCGTCTGGATGGCATGGCAGGCCTACGACGATCAGCTCGGGTTGCCACTCGGCGATGAGTTTGCCCATTTCGGCGAAGCGAACGTCGCGATTCAGATTGGCGACGACCGTGAGGGCACGCGCCTCGCGCAGCATCAGATTACCGATCGCCACTCCGATACGGCGCTCGCCGTAATCGAAACCCAGCACCGTGGAACTGCCCGCCGTCTTGCCAGCGGTCATGCGTGACCCGCGTCGGCGGAAAGCATCGACGACGTGACGCCAAGCAGCGCCAGCGCAGCGTCGAAACGCTCTGCGGGCGGCACATCGAACACGATGCCCGGATCGGCCGCCACCGTCAGCCAGCCGTTACGACTGATTTCGTCTTCCAGTTGCCCGGCACTCCAGCCCGAATGGCCCAGCGTAAGCAGGAAGCGGTTCGGCCCCTGGCCGTTCGCGACGGCTTCGAGCACGTCCTTCGAGGTGGTCATCTCCAGACCGCCCGGCACCGACAGCGACGAGCTGTACGGCGTGCCCGTGGCGTCGTGCAGCACAAAGCCGCGCTCGGTCTGCACCGGGCCGCCGAAGAAGACCGGTTGATGCGCAAGGGGATCGATTTCCAGCTTGAGATCGAGCCGCTCGAAAAGCGACGCGAGATCGATGTCGGTCGGACGGTTGATCACCAGCCCGATCGCGCCCTTTTCACTGTGCTCGCACAGATAGACGACGGTGCCGGAAAAGGTAGGATCGGCCATGCCGGGCATGGCGATTAGGAACTGATTCGTAAGGTTGATACGGTCGTTCGGCATAGGGCCAAAATTTATCGGAACCTGTTTGACGGACTGCCGCCCGGTACCGCAATTTCGCGATTCTGCGATATTGCGGTTTCGCGCCCCGCAGCGCTGACGCCGACGCCCTCAGGCGCCCTGCGTCACTTGCCGCGGCCGGTCAGCGGACGAACTTTTTCCGCATCGTGATACGGCCATCGGCCGCCAGCGGCAGCCTTTGGGCCGACTGTATCACGGAACGTCACGCCCGGTGACTAGCCGCTGCCCGAACACGCTGGCGTCAAGCGCACGCTCGCGCCACAGGGCCATCTCGGCGATCAGATCGGGACGCGATTCGGGATAGGTGTCCGCCGCAAACTGGTGCAGCATGCCGCGCAACGCCTTGACCGTCATGGCCAATGCCGCCGGACCACCCGGCTCCGCCGGGGGCGACGCCGCCAGACGTTCGCCCGTGGCGGCCACTGCCGCCGCCAGCCGCGCCACCGGGGCAAGCCCGATAGCCGCAGAATACTGTGCCACTTGCGCGGCCACCGCAGGATCGTTCAGATTCGGAAGCGCCTCATCCGCCAGACTCAGGAACGTCTGGCAAACGTCTTGCCGAACCGCGAGCGGTCCGATGCGCAGCCAGTCGCGCGAACTCGCGCCCGCGCCCTGTTTCTGGCCAGCCTGCGCGGCGTCGGCCAATGGCTCGGGCAGATGGCCGGGACGGCGCAATACGCCGAAATCGGCCAGTAGCGTGCCGAGCCAGCTATCCGGTGCCTGGGCATGCCAGGTCGCCAGCGCTTCGAGCAGATCGTGTCCGGGGACGAATTCCGATGCCGTTTTGGACGCGCCTGCTGCCGACGCCGGTGCCACCGATGTGTCGGCTACACCGCCCTCGGCCGGTTCGGCCGGACGCGTCAGTTGCTTGCGCAGTGCCATGTTCATGCGCCCGATCTGCCGCTTGTCCGCCAGCGAGAGAGGCGCACGGGCAAAGCGCAGCCAAGCAGCCGCCAGACGCCAGTAATCGAGCGGAGCGGTCGCCCCGGCTCGATGAAGATCAGCCGCGAGATCCGCGAGTTGCCCCAACGCCGCTGTGGTGTCGAGGGCGTCGGCATCCGGGCGCAGCAGACGCAGGAGCACACGCTCGACGTCTGCGCGCAGTGGCGCCGTGCCCGCAGGCAATCCATGCAGACGCGGCTCGGCAATCGCCCATCCCGCCATACGAAGCTCGCCCGGCGTGGGTGCGCCGGGCCAACTGTCGGGACTCGGGGATGCGGAAGATGCAGAAGATGTCGACGGCGCCGACGACGCCAACGCTGTGGGTGGCATCACAGCCCCCGCCTGCCAGATATCGCGCTCGAACTGCCGCAGCGCATTGCGTTGCGCGTCCTGACTGCCCGGCTCGCCATAGGCGGCTTCGGCAATCGCCTTCACAAGACGCTCGCCATGCAACGCCCAGTCGGCGTGACCGCTCGACTGAAGCAACCGGTTCGCGCGCCGTAGCGGGCCGAGTGCCGCGGCCGGGCCGTTGGACCAGGCATCGGACGCTTCGGTCAGCGCTTCTGCGACTTCGGGCAGACGCCACAGCGGCGCGTCACGCGTCTCACGCGCGGCGTTCGCTGCAACAGGGGCGACGGAGTCGGGTGACGATTGCGGCACTTCGGACGATCCGGACGATTCAGACATCACCATGGGCCATCTCCTGGCCGTGCGGCCTCAGATCTGCACCATCTCGAAGTCTTCCTTACGAGCACCGCACTCCGGGCAGGTCCAGTTGATCGGCACGTCTTCCCAGCGCGTACCGGGCGCAATGCCCTCGTCGGGCAATCCTGCCTCTTCGTCGTAAATCCAACCGCAAATGAGGCACATCCAGCTCTTGTATTCCATTCTTTCTTCAGCGACGAGCGTTCCGTTACAATGGCTTGTCAACCGCTTCGGGTCCCGTCGGCAGAGATGCCGGACGGTCTTGTGGGAACCCTGCCGGTGCAATGTCCGGCGGGCGCTGCCCACGGCGCTTTCGAGCGCTCCGAAACGGGCATTTAAGGCGTGATGGTACCAACGAACCCAAAGCCTGACCAGATCGCCGTCTATCCTGCCTCCATGCACACTGAATCCCCACCCATTCTCCTGACCTTCGGGCTTTCCGACCCCACTTCGGCCACCGGCGTGCAGGCCGACCTGCTCACCTTCGCCAGCATGGGCGGCTACGGCGTGTCGGTGCTCACCGGCTACTCCTCACAGGACTCGCGTTCGTGCGACGACGTGCAACCCATCGATCCCGACTGGATCGGCGATCAGGCCCGCATGTTGCTCGAAGACATGCCGGTCGCAGCCTTCAAGGTCGGCAGTGCGGTCAATGCCGATAACGTCGCCGCCATTGCCGAGATCGTGGCCGACTATGACGAAACACCCCTCGTCGTTGCGCCGGACTTCGGGCTGGCAGGCGAGCATCTGCTCTCGACCGACGAATTGCGAGAAGCCACCGCCAGCCTGCTCGTACCGCAGGCGAGCGTGCTGGTCGTGAGTCCGCAGAGCGCCGTCGCGTTGGCTCAGACGATCACCGAGAACGAAAATCTGGCCCTCGACGAAGCGGTCTCGATCCTGCTGGAAAACGGCTGCGAGTTCGTGTTGATCAGCGACGGCAACGCCCCGCAGTTCACCCATACGCTCTACAGCGATGGCGGTATCGTCCGCGAAGACGCCTGGGACCGTCCGGCCCACAACGTCGCGGGCGCAATCGACACGCTCGCCGCCGCCGTCACCGCCATGCTCGCCAACGGACTCGCCGTGCCCGAGGCCGTGCGCGAAGCACAGGAGTATCTGCAACAGGTGCTCGAGAACGCTTTCCGGCCTGGCATGGGCCGTCACTTCCCCGATCGCTTCTTCTGGGCACGCACCGAGGAAACCGAGCAGGACGATAGCGGCAATAGCGGCGCACAAGCGTAAGCCCCGTCGGTAGGCATCCGACTCGCCTTACGAACCCGTGTCTGGATAGAAAAACGCCCGCAATCGCTGCGGGCGTTTTTTCGTTTGCGTCAGGGCTAGGGTTAAGAGGGCGCGTCACCACAATGCGTGGTGACGAGCGACGACGGTTCAAGACGAACGGCTCGCGCGCTCACCCGGCACCACCATCGCGTCCTGATCGGACTCACCCTTCGGCCGTCCCCATGCATCGATGACACGTTTGACGAACGGCTTCAGGTCGTCGCCCTGCGCGCGCAACATGCGCACCAGCGAGGCGTACTGTCCCTCGAAGATCAGCATGTTGTAGTTCTTCAGCCGCTGGATGTCCTGCAACGCCTCGTCGTCGCGCCCGGCCAGCGCCAGCAACACGATGTAGCGCTTGATCATCGTCGGCCCCGCACCCAGCGCCAACGCTTCACGATGAGCGGCCAGCTTCTCGTCGAGCTGATCTCGGCTGAAATACAACGCGCCGGTCACGGCGTAATCGCCATAGGGCGCGAAGAACAGCGCCGGGTCGGTGCGATACGTCTCGACCTTGCCCGCGCGATACGCCACCTCGACACGCTGGTAGTCGTGATACAGCCACGGAATCGCCACGCATGCGAACAGGACGATCACGCCATTGATGGCCCCTGTCGCCGTCGGCGACACGCTGTCGATCGGCTTCGTCTCGCAGAATCCGAGCAGAAACAAGCCGGGCAGCAGGAAGAATGCATAGTGCTGCGGATACTCCAACATCGCATGCATCGCGAGCATGCCGAGCAGGATGAACGCAAATGCGATCGGTGCCGACTTCAGGCCACGCACCGCACGCGCAAACCAGAACGCCAGCGGAAGCAACACCGCCAGCGTACCGACGATGCCCGTCTTCGCCAGCAGATCGAGCAAGACGTTATGCGCGTTGTCTGCCATTTCGACCGGCCCGAGCTTGTCGACCAGCGCGAACTGCGCATCGATGTAATTCGACCAGCCCGCACCGAAGAACCAGTGCTCGCGGAAGATCGCCAGTCCGTACTCCCACAGATTCAGTCGCCCGGCCACCTGGCCCGCCTGCTGCATGCGCGCCACGGCACTGCCGTCGAGTTGCAGCCCCCAGTTCACATTCGCCCAGCCGACGGCAAGCGTCATCAGACCTAGCACCGGGAGAATGGCGGCGGGCACAAACCAGCGCATCGAACGACGCATATTGCGCGTTTCTTCGACGCGCTCCATCCACACGAGCCACAGGCCAAATGCGCACAGCAGCGCGAGTTGCAGCCACGGCGCGCGCGAGCCCGTCAGACAGATGCCGATGTCGAAGATCGCCCACACGAGCAATAACGCCCAGCCCGGCAGCTTTCGCTGATACCAGAGATAGAACGCCCCCGCGCTCGCCATCGACAGATACGTCGCCAGATGATTCGGCTGATACATGTTGCCGAACAGACGGCGTGCCGCTGTGACCGTGTACTTCGCCACGAGCCACGGCACATTCGCTTCGAGATGAAACGCCTGCACGACCTGTGCGCCCACGGCATACAACCCGCCCAGCGTGAGGGCCACCGCGCTCCAGCGCATGAGGACACCGCGCCACCCCAACTGCGCCAGCCAATACCCGGTGTTGACCGCGACGATCATCGCGACCCCGTACAGCAGCGCCGTCATCATCAACTGCGGCAGCTCGGTCGGCATGATGGCCCGCTGCACGAGGACGACGGCGACAAACGCCAGTGGCATCCACGTGACACGCGGCATGCGCAGCGCACGTCCGTCACGCTGCCAGACCGCCACCATCGACAACGCGCCGAGCAGTGCGAAGAGACTAAAGGTCAGCGCTTCCGAATAGAACGTCGAGATCGGATACGTGTGTTTGACGAAGTTGTAGGGCAGCGCCCAGATCAGGGCCAGCGTGAGCCCGATCATCGAAAGAAGCAGAGGAGGAAACAAGATCGCCGCCGTGCAATGCACCGGTTGGAAGATGCGCAAGCATAACGAAAAAATGGCCACCCGAGGGCAGCCATTTCATGCCTGACGCGCGTGATGACGCGGCCTTTAGCTCGACTTGACCGCCGTTTCGCCACGGCACTCGGGCGGTGCCAGCTTGCCCGGCAACGTTGCGCCACCCGGCGCGCCTTCGCGGCCCTGTGCGTAGCACGTCCAGACGATCTGACCCTCCGGCGCCTTGCCAACGGAGAGTGCCGCAGGCGAACCCGATGCGCCAGCGCTCGTCGGCACGAGAACGATCGCGCCGTCACCCGCGCGCTGCGTGTACGCCACCGTGACGTTACCGCTCACGGAATCGATGCTCACGCCGCTCACGTTGTCCGTCGGGCTCGGCGCTTGCCAGCCACTGTTGAACGGTGCACCGTGCATGGCGTTCTCGCTCACGAGCGCCTTGGCCGACGCCGCAGCGCCCAACCCTTCGACGACACGCGCGCGCACCAGATAATTCTGCAGATACGGAACCCCTGCCGTAACCAGTACGCCGATGATCGCCAGCACGATCATCAGTTCGATCAGGGTGAAACCCCGGGATTTGGCGAGACCGGTAGTCCGGTGGCCGAAACGACGCATTGTGTAACTCCCTGCAAAAGCAATGAAAACAAAAGGGACATCGGGGAAGTGGGCGGAGTATGACATAGCCCCTGCCGCGAATGCCCTGCCGCAGATCAAAATCGGCGCGTGCCTTATCGGTCTACGGAATCGTCCGATGCGAAGCCGGACGATTCATCCGGCGAGACCCGCAGTCCCGGCAATGGACTCGATTATTTCGAAGAGGTTGCACGCATCTGACGTGCTTCGCTGCGGCGCTTGAGCACCAGCCCCACGATCAGGACGAACAGCGCACCGATGGCCGACGCCACGTAATGCGTGTATTTCGCCGCATCACCCGGCAGGTGCAGCAGATGACCGATGCCCGGGTCCGAGACGATCAGACCGCCAGCGATCCATCCGAGCAACGCCGCCCCCGCCATCACGATGACCGGGAAGCGATCGAGCGCCTTGAGCACCAGTTGCGAGCCCCAGACGATGAGCGGAATGCTCACGAGCAGACCGAAGATCACCAGCGGCAATTGATGATGGTCGGCCGCGCCTTCCGCAGCCCCGGCAATGGCGATCACGTTATCGATGCTCATCACCAGATCGGCCACGATGATGGTCTTGACCGCCGTCCAGAGCTTGTCGGCCGGTTTGACACTGTCGTGCGCGTCATGGTCGGGCACCAGCAGCTTGGTACCGATCCAGAGCAGCAATAACCCGCCAATGGCCTTCAGATACGGCACGGCGAGCAGCGTCACGGCAAACGCAATCAGAATCACGCGCAGGACGATTGCCCCGATCGTGCCCCAGACAATGCCTTGCAGGCGTTGCTTGGCCGGCAGATTGCGGCAGGCGAGCGCGATCACCACAGCGTTGTCGCCACCCAGCAGGATGTCGATCATGATGATCTGCAGCACGGCGGCCCAGTTCAGCTCGGCAAAAAACGCAAGCATGCGCGGAAATCCTCGGGGAACGTTTGAAACCAGTCAGACGGATGATGCCAATTGCGGCACAAAGACAAAAGAGGGAGCCCGATGTTCCGGGCTCCCTCTTTCAAGACCCGACGCGCAACCGCCGGTTCCGGCGACTGCAACGACTGGGTCGTCCGGCGGGAATTACAGCGCTGCCTTGAGCAGACGGCCCATTTCCGACGGGTTGCGGGTCACCTTGATGCCGCAGGCATCCATGATGGCCAGCTTGGCTTCGGCCGTATCGGCACCGCCCGAGATCAGCGCGCCGGCGTGGCCCATGCGCTTGCCCGGGGGCGCCGTGACGCCTGCGATGAAGCCGACGACCGGCTTCTTCATGTTGCCCTTGATCCACTCGGCGGCAGCGGCTTCGTCCGGACCACCGATTTCACCGATCATGATCACGGCGTCCGTTTCCGGATCGTCGTTGAACATTTGCATGACGTCGATGTGCTTCAGACCGTTGATCGGGTCGCCACCGATACCGACGGCGCTCGACTGGCCCAGACCCAGAGCGGTCAGTTGGCCAACGGCTTCGTACGTCAGGGTGCCCGAGCGCGAGACCACGCCGATGCGACCCTTCTTGTGGATGTGACCCGGCATGATGCCGATCTTCAGTTCGTCCGGCGTGATCACGCCCGGGCAGTTCGGTCCGAGCAGCAGGGTCTTGCGACCTTCGCGACGCATACGGTCCTTCACTTCGATCATGTCACGGACCGGAATGCCTTCCGTGATACAGATCGCCAGATCCAGGTCGGCTTCGACGGCTTCCCAGATGGCGGCAGCAGCGCCTGCGGGCGGCACGTAGATCACCGACACGGTTGCGCCGGTTTGTTCCTTGGCGTCCTTCACCGAACCGTAGATCGGAATGCCTTCGAAGTCTTCGCCGGCCTTCTTCGGGTTCACGCCAGCGACGAACGCGTTCTTGCCGTTCGCGTATTCGCGGCACATACGGGTGTGGAACTGGCCGGTCTTGCCAGTAATACCTTGGGTGATGACCTTGGTATCTTTGTTGATCAGAATCGACATTGCTTGATTTCCTTCGTCCTGTTGCCTGACGGTGTGCGCTCAGCCTTTCGCGAGCGGCACGCCGCAATGGCTTCGACTGTTCTGGTTACTTGCCTGCGGCAGCCGCGACAACCTTCTGGGCAGCTTCTTCCATGCTGTCCGCAGAGATGATCGGCAGACCGGATTCGGCGAGCATCTTCTTGCCCAGGTCTTCGTTCGTGCCCTTCATGCGCACGACGAGCGGCACCTTCAGCGACACAGCCTTCGACGCCGTGATCACGCCTTCGGCGATCACGTCGCAGCGCATGATGCCACCGAAGATGTTGACCAGAATGGCCGTCAGGTTCGGGTTCTTCAGCATGATCTTGAACGCTTCGGTCACCTTCTCTGCCGTGGCGCCACCGCCCACGTCCAGGAAGTTGGCCGGCTCGCCGCCGAACAGCTTGATGGTGTCCATCGTGGCCATGGCCAGACCGGCGCCGTTCACCAGGCAGCCGATGTTGCCGTCGAGCGAGATGTAAGCCAGATCGAACTTCGAAGCTTCGACTTCAGCCGGATCCTCTTCGTCCAGATCGCGGAAAGCGACGATTTCCGGCTGGCGATACAGCGCGTTCGAATCGAAGTTGAACTTGGCGTCCAGTGCCGTGACCGTGCCGTTCTTGCTCACGTTCAGCGGGTTGATTTCGGCCAGCGAAGCGTCCGTTTCCCAGAAGGCCTTGTACAGACCTTGCAGGATCGTGCGCGCTTGCGGAACCGAAGCTTCCGGCACGCTGATCTTCTTGGCGAAGTCGTCGGCTTGCGCGTCCGTCAGGCCAACCGACGGATCGATCACAACGTGGTGGATCAGTTCCGGGTGCTTTTCGGCGACTTCTTCGATGTCCATGCCGCCTTCGCTCGAACCCATCATCACGATCTTCTGCGTGACGCGGTCAACCACCAGGCTGACGTACAGTTCGTTGTGGATGTCGGCGCCTTCTTCGATCAGCAGGCGATTGACCTTCTGACCTTCCGGACCGGTCTGGTGCGTGACCAGTTGCATGCCGAGGATCTGGCTGGCGTATTCACGCACTTGCTCGATCGTCTTGGCAACCTTCACGCCGCCGCCCTTACCGCGACCGCCTGCGTGAATCTGGGCCTTGACCACCCAAACCGGACCGCCGAGTTCTTCGGCTGCCTTCACGGCCTCGTCCACGGAAAACGCCGGAATGCCGCGGGGCACCGCGACTCCGAATTTCCGGAGGATTTCCTTGCCTTGATACTCATGAATCTTCATGCGTGATTCCCTTCTTGCTGAGTTGGAAGTTTGGGTTCGAGCTTGCGAGTCGAGGCCGCATCGCGCACCGCTTCTGATGTGACGGGCGTCGTGGGCTCGTTCGCTCGATCGTTTGCGCGGCCGTTGAACCAGCGCGGGTAAAACCGGCGCACCGCCTCGCCATCAAACCGCAGGGCGTGACAATGTCCGAGTTGGAAAGGAGGTGCCGAATTCTCGGCATCGTTGGCCGCTGCCGTGTCGGGGGTATGAATCACCACGCCGGCAAACGCCTGAATCGCTGCCGTCGGCAGGACACTACAAAGTTCTGTGAGATGGGTACAGCCCGCCGCGCCGCCAAGGCGCTCGCGAACCCCGCGGCGGAAGCCGTGCCGCAGGTTAAGACCGATCAATTGACGATATTCGGGGCCGATCTGATCGCAAATACCGGGATAAGGCACCCAGTCGGAGACGGCCTCGGCGTCATGCACTTCGAAATCTTCGTCGATCGTCAACCGCAGCCATAGCTCGTGGATCGGCGTGCCCTCCTTGCGAAGGCCCGTTGCCAATGCAAAATCCCGATCCTTATGATCGGTGAGTCGGGCTTCGATGTCCCATAGGCCATCTTCGCGCGAATACGCTTCAACAGCGATCGTGCGACGGTGACGCAAGGTACGAGGGGCAGGCGCGGAGAGCGGCATGCGGAAGTGTGCAATGCATGAACGCAGAAAGATCTTGATTCTAGCATAGGCGACGGCGCCGTCTGCC
Source organism: Pandoraea sp. NPDC090278 (assembly GCF_044772185.1). Lineage (NCBI taxonomy): Bacteria > Pseudomonadati > Pseudomonadota > Betaproteobacteria > Burkholderiales > Burkholderiaceae > Pandoraea > Pandoraea sp. NPDC090278. The sequence goes on from NZ_JBIVYJ010000006.1 coordinate 325,373, forward strand.
GCAGCGCAGCAGAAGCCCGTCGCATAAGGCTGAATAACCCGACCCATCGGTCGGGTTATCAAAATTCCGAGTGACGGCCGCGCATGGTGCAACGCCATAACGCGATAAGCGAGACACCACGCGTCACACGAGATTCATCGTCGTGTCACGCGAGCATTCATGCGGGTTGCGTGAAGCTGGACGCCACGCACGCTTCGTCGATGAATGCGCACGCATCCATAACGAAAGTGACGACATCGGTGTCAGACGTCGTCCAGAAACTCGTCCGCGCCCCGCACGATTTTGCTGATAACGGTACGCGAGAAACCGCGCGCCGCCAGAAAACGCATCTGCTTGGCACGCGCTTCGGGCGTTGTAGCGACTTCGCCGAACTTCTTTTGCCAGACGGCCCGGGCGCGCGCGAGTTCGGTCTCCCGCAACTGCTCGGAGATCGCGGCGACGGTTTCCGCGTCGACCTGATGCTGCTTGAGCTCGCCGACGATACGCGTCGTGCCCATGCGCGAGGCGCGCCGGTTCACCACGCTTTCCGCGAACCGTTCGTTCGACAGCCAACGCTCCTGCTCAAGCGCGTCGAGCACGCGCTCGAGTGCTTCGGGATCCTCGGCATCTGCGTAAGGCGTGAGCTTGCGACGCAGTTCCGCCCGGCTGTATTCGCGACGTGCCAGATAAGACAGCGCGCGCCCTTTCAGACTCAGCGTCGGCTTGCGAGATCGCTTGACCGCGACAGCCTCGTCGCCCGGCGGGGGCGGCGGCGCATTCGGATCACGGGGAGGACGTCGATTGATCATGAGTTCATCGTAGCGCTGCTTTCCGCAGCAAGAATGCAAAACGGCAGCGCGACGCCGTTGGGCTTCGCGCTGCCGTTCCAACAACTCAGGCGCCAATCAAACGATCAGGCCTCGTCGTTTTCTTCGATCTCACCGGTTTCGTTGATCGCCGTCACGCCCAGCGATGCACGTACCTTGTTCTCGATCTCGTGGGCGATTTCCGGATTTTCGCGCAGGAATTCACGCGCGTTGTCCTTACCCTGACCGATCTTCTCGCCGTTGTAGCTGTACCAGGCACCGGCCTTCTCGACGATCTTGGCGTTGACACCCAGATCGATGATTTCGCCTTCGCGCGAAATACCCTGACCGTAGAGGATGTCGAAAATCGCTTCGCGGAACGGCGGCGACACCTTGTTCTTTACGACCTTGACGCGGGTTTCGTTACCGACCACCTCGTCGCCCTTCTTGATCGAACCGATACGGCGGATGTCCAGACGCACCGACGAGTAGAACTTCAGTGCGTTACCGCCCGTCGTCGTTTCCGGGTTACCGAACATGACACCGATCTTCATACGAATCTGGTTGATGAAGATCACCGTGCAGTTCGTGCGCTTGATCGTGCCGGTCAGCTTACGCAGCGCCTGCGACATCAGACGTGCCTGAAGACCCGGCAGCGAATCGCCCATCTCGCCTTCGATTTCGGCCTTCGGCACCAGTGCCGCGACCGAGTCGATGACGATGAGGTCGATCGAGCCCGAGCGCACCAGCGCATCGGCGATTTCCAGCGCCTGTTCGCCCGTGTCCGGCTGCGAGATCAGCAGTTCCGGCACCGAGACGCCCAGCTTGTTGGCGTAGCCGACGTCGAGGGCGTGTTCTGCGTCGATAAACGCGCAGGTGCCACCGATCTTCTGCATTTCCGCCACGACTTGCAGCGTCAGCGTGGTCTTACCCGACGATTCCGGGCCGTAGATTTCGATCACACGGCCGCGCGGCAGGCCACCGACGCCCAGCGCGATGTCCAGACCCAGCGAGCCCGTGGAGACGACCTGGATGTCCGCTTCGACCTCGCCGTCGCCAAGACGCATGATCGAGCCCTTGCCGAATTGCTTCTCGATCTGCGCGAGGGCGGCGGCGAGCGCCTTGCCTTTCTCGGCCGACAGATTGGCAGACCCTTTCTTGCTTTCTTCCATGAATCGTCCTTTGATATGATGAGCGAGACGGCTCGAGTGAGGCGTGACTGTCGGTACTGTATAAAAAACCAGTGCTCTTTGCAAGTGCCTGTTGTCCGAAAGCGCCGAAACGACAAAAAAAGCCGCGAACCACGCGCCGCAACATCACAGGAGACACACCCGTGCCGTCAGGCATTGGTGCCTACACAAGCCTATCACGCCCATGCGAATTCTCATCGCAGAGGATGACAGCATTCTGGCCGACGCCCTGACCCGCTCGCTACGTCAGGGGGGCTACGCCGTCGATCACGTCAAAACGGGGCTCGAAGCCGATTCCGCGCTGTCCGCCCAGACGTTCGACCTGCTGATTCTCGACCTCGGTCTGCCCCGTCTTCCCGGTCACGAAGTCCTGCGCCGTCTGCGTGCTCGCAATTCCCACCTGCCAGTACTGATCCTGACCGCGTCCGACAGCGTCGACGCCCGCGTGAAGGGCCTCGATCTCGGCGCCGACGACTACATGGCCAAGCCGTTCGCCCTCGCCGAGCTAGAAGCACGCGTGCGGGCGCTCACCCGGCGTGGCGCTGGTGGCGGCTCGACCGTCATCCGCCACGGGCCGCTGAGCTTCGATCAGGTCGGGCGCACCGCCTATATCAACGAGCAGATGCTCGATCTGTCCGCGCGCGAACTCGAATTGCTCGAAGTGCTGCTGCTGCGCACCGGGCGGCTCGTCTCCAAGGAACAGCTCGTCGATCATCTGTGCGGATGGGGCGAAGAGGTGAGCAACAACGCCATCGAGGTGTACATGCACCGGCTGCGCAAGAAGATCGAGCCGAGCGGTGTACGCATCGCCACCATCCGCGGACTGGGCTACTGTCTGGAGAAGCCGGCAGCGGCCCCCGCCAACGCGGCATGATCGGGTTCGTCCGATGCGTCTGAGCTTTCGTCACCCCCATCGCGGCGCGCCTGCGTCGTCGGACACCGCGTCCCATGCCGATCAGGACGACCCACGCCATCCGCCCGCGGACGCCGCCGACCCCTTCGACCCTTACGCCGATCCTTTTGTACGCCCGGGCTTCGGCGCGCCATTAGAGCGCGAGGCCGAGCCACCGCCGCGCTCGCTCTTCGGCGAGATCCTCGACTGGATGCTCGCGCCGTTGCTGCTGCTTTGGCCGATGAGCATTGCGGTGACGTATCTCGTCGCAAAATCCATCGCGAACGGCCCGTTTGACCGCGCGCTGGAGACCAATACTTACGTTCTCGCTCAGCAGGTTCACTCGGATCGCGGCCAGGTCACGCTCACGCTGCCCATGCCCGCGCGGGATCTGCTGCGCGCCGACGCGACCGACAACATCTACTATCAGGTGCTCGGCGCGAAGGGCGAACTCGTGGGTGGCACGGCAGAGTTGCCGTTGCCTCATGAGGACGATCGTCCACAACCCGGCGTGGTCCAGTTTCGCGACGAAACCGTAGGCGGCAACGACATTCGCGTCGCATTCACTTATGTCGATCTGCCGCGCATGCAGCCGCCGGGCAGCATGGCGCTCGTTCAGGTCGCGGAGACGCTCGACAAACGCAGCCAGCTCGCCAACGAAATCATCAAGGGCGTGATCCTGCCGCAGTTCGTGATTCTGCCGCTGGCCATCGTGCTCGTCTGGTTCGGTCTGTCGCGCGGTCTCGCGCCGCTGCATGCGTTGCAGGAGCACATTCGCGCGCGCCGTCCCGACGATCTCTCACCACTTGAAGCACGACAAGCGCCGCCGGAAATCGCGCCGCTCGTCAACTCGTTGAACGATCTGCTCGGACGCCTCGAGCAGAACATGAAACTCCAGCAACGCTTCATTGCAGACGCTGCACATCAGCTCAAGACACCGCTCGCAGGCCTTCGCATGCAAGCTGAACTGGCGTTGCGGCAGACATCTCCTGACGAACTGCGCCGCTCGCTCTCGCAAATCGCGATGAGCTCCGAACAGGCCGCGCGTCTCGTCAATCAGTTGCTCGCACTCGCGCGCGCCGAGAACAGCGCCAACGACGCCGCCGCCTTCACGCCGCTCAACCTCAGCCTGCTCGCGCGCAGCGCCATGCAGGACTGGTTTCAGGCCGCCTTCGCCAAACGCATCGACCTTGGCTTCGAAGAGCCGCCGTTTCCGGTGCATCTGTCCGGACAGCCGGTGATGTTGCGCGAGTTGCTCAACAACCTCATCGACAATGCGATCCGTTACACACCGGCCGGTGGCAAGGTGACGGTGCGGCTGCGTCACGAAGCGTCCGACGGCTTCGTGCATCTTGAAGTCGAGGACACGGGGCCGGGCATTCCTGCGTCGGAGCGTCCGCGCGTGTTCGAGCGCTTCTACCGCATTCTCGGCAGCGACAGCGATGGCAGCGGACTGGGTCTCGCGATCGTGCGCGAGATCGTGCAGATTCATCGCGGCGATGTGAGTGTGCTCGATCATGTCGATGCGCAGCATCCCGAAGCAACCGGCACACTCATTCGGGTGACGTTACCGCTCGCCGAGGTGCCTATCGAAAACCCTCATGCGTGACGAAAATCCGCTAAATACGGCCACTTTTCGACCAAATTCGAGGGTAACTCCCTAGCCACGTAAGGTTCGAGTCAGTTTGGCGTCAGACGACGGTAAGGTTGTCCTCCAATAATCATTTGCAGCGGCCCGGGTGCGTCCCAGGGGCGTGCTTACATTACAGGAGACAACCGCATGGCTACTACAACGGCAGCCACCACCCATGCGCCGATGACCAAAGAAGAACGAAAGGTCATTTTCGCGTCGTCGCTGGGCACGGTGTTCGAGTGGTACGACTTTTATCTGGCTGGTTCGCTGGCCGCATTCATCAGCCGTCACTTCTTCTCCGGGATCAACCCGACGGCGGCCTTCATCTTCACACTGCTGTCGTTTGCTGCGGGCTTCGCGGTGCGTCCGTTCGGCGCCATCGTGTTCGGTCGCATCGGTGACCTCGTCGGTCGTAAATACACGTTCCTCGTCACCATCACGCTGATGGGTCTGTCGACGCTCGTCGTCGGTCTGCTGCCGGGCTATGCGTCCTGGGGCATCGCCGCGCCGGTGATCTTCATCGCCATGCGTCTGCTGCAGGGTCTCGCCCTGGGCGGCGAATACGGCGGTGCTGCCACGTACGTTGCCGAGCACGCGCCGCATGGCCGTCGCGGCTTCTACACGTCGTGGATTCAGACGACCGCCACGCTGGGTCTCTTCCTTTCGCTGCTCGTGATTCTCGGCACCCGCATGGTGATGGGTGAAGAGGCGTTCGGTGACTGGGGCTGGCGCATTCCGTTCATCCTGTCGATCGTGCTGCTGCTCGTGTCGCTGTGGATTCGTATGCAACTGAGCGAATCGCCGGCATTCCAGCGCATGAAGGCAGAGGGCAAGGCCTCGAAGGCCCCGCTCAAGGAATCGTTCGGTGAGTGGAAGAATCTGAAGATCGTGATTCCGGCGCTGGTCGGCTTGACCGCCGGTCAGGCAGTCGTGTGGTACACGGGCCAGTTCTACTCGCTGTTCTTCATGACACAGGTGCTTAAGGTCGACGGCAACACCGCGAACATCATGGTCGCGCTGGGTCTGTTGATCGGCAGCCCGTTCTTCGTGTTCTTCGGCGCGTTGTCGGACAAGATCGGTCGCAAGCCGATCATCATGGCGGGCTGCCTGCTGGCTGCACTGCTGTACTTCCCGATCTTCAAGGCGCTCACGCACTACGCCAACCCGGCGCTCGAAGCGGCCACCGCCCGTTCGCCGATCACGGTCATCGCCGATCCGAACGAGTGCTCGTTCCAGTTCAACCCGGTGGGCACGTCGAAGTTCACCAGCTCGTGCGATATCGCGAAGAGCTACCTGTCGCGCGCCGGTCTGAACTATCAGAACGAAGCGGCACCGGCAGGCACGCTGGCCACGGTGAAGATTGGCGACAAGGTGATCTCGTCGGTCGACGGCAAGGCAGCGGACGCGAAGGACAAGACCAAGGCGTTCGAGACGGATATGTCGGCCACGCTCAAGGCTGACGGCTATCCGCCGAAGGCCGACCCGGCGCAGATGAATAAGCCGATGGTCGTGGTCCTGCTGGCGATTCTGGTGATCTTCGTGACGATGGTGTACGGCCCGATTGCGGCGATGCTGGTGGAAATGTTCCCGACGCGCATTCGCTACACATCGATGTCGCTGCCGTATCACATCGGTAACGGCTGGTTCGGGGGCTTCCTCCCGGCAACGGCCTTCGCCATCGTGGCCGCTAAGGGCGACATCTACTCCGGCCTCTGGTACCCGATCGTGATTGCGCTCATCACCTTCGTCATCGGCATGCTCTTCATCAAGGAGACGAAGGACGTCGACATCTACGCTAACGACTGATGGGGTAACCCGTCGGACAGGTAGAAGGTACGTCTGACTTAGCAACGCCGGGGCTTTCGAGTCCCGGCGTTGTCGTTTGTGGGATGGCTCGGTGCCCGGGCGAGACACCGCCCATGAAGGCCCCCCGAAGTATTTTCATAGCTTTCGCAAAATACCTGTTGACAGGCTATAGCCTTCCCCATATACTCTTTTTCCTACGGCGAATTAGCTCAGTCGGTTAGAGCGACGGAATCATAATCCGCAGGTCCGGGGTTCGAGTCCCTGATTCGCCACCAAATTTGAGAACGGCTTCCAGCGATGGAAGCCGTTTTTTTTGCTCCGCAAACTTCAGCTCGCTCCGCAAAACCCGTTCATTACGGGTCCATCTCGCGCAACTCAGCATTTCGCACGTTCCAATTGGAAATCTGACCGGCCTCCTGCTGCCGCCCTTTGAGCGACGCACGAAGCGACCGCCGCTCCCCCTCCCCGCCAGCTTCTCGGATAGCCAATCGAGTCTCGTGCATTTGCTTGTGACGTGAATTGGGAAGGCGCAGAGCGTCTGAAGTTACGATCACTCCGGTCACAGTTTTAGGCTTGTGGGCAGGAAAGGTCTTGGATTTATCGTCCTTGCTAGTTCGGCCGGCGGCACGAATGAGCCCCCGCACTCGGTAAAGCAACTCCTTCGATGCTCCTGCCCCAGAAATGACAATGTCATCGACGTAACATGTCATTACGCACCCTCGATCCTGTGCAAGACAGTAAATCTGATCAAACATTGCACGGTGCGCGAAGAACGCCAACGGCCCACTAAGGTAGCTCCCCGTCGGGAGGTGCCGCTGCCGAAAACAACATAGCCGCGCCAGAAGGTGAGCGACATCCGGAACACACCCCATGTCTCGGCGGAAAAAGCCGTACACGGCACTGAAATTAGTACCTGGGTAAAACTGAGCTATATCGGTCTTGATCAAGGGGCCGTTGCCGACATGCGAGCCGGCATTGGACACGTACGACTCCCCCTTAACTGATCGGACGTAGGACGGTACGTCTAACCGTCCAAGCAAAGACGCAATACGTTTATGCACCCCTGCCAGTTCCCCAACGGGATGCTGGATGGTGCGCCCCTTCGCGTTCACGAATACGCGATAGTTCCGCTCCCCAACCAACTGCTCAATCTGATGCAGATCAATGCCCAACACTTCCGCCGCACGTCTCTTGGAGGGAAGCCGAAACAACGGGGACTGATCGAGCGGATAAGTGGGCCTAGCGCTCATTGGCAAGCGCCTCCCTGTCCGCAACCCATTCGAGCAACCGCAGAATCTTGTCAGCAGCCTTTACGCGCAACTTGCCTCCGCTCGTACCCGCGTCCAGTTGCTCCGAAAAGAGCAAGATCGACGACACCGGTAGTTTGAAGACTTGAGAGTATTGGGACAGGAGGTCGATGCCCGGTGTTTTTATACCGGACTCGATTTCACTCAGATATGAATTTGAAATTTCCAGTCTCTTCGCGAGATCTGTCTGCGACAACTGATGAAACGTTCGCATGAGCTTAAGTGCACGATGCAGCATAGCTCCAAGCTCCTTCTTCAAAAAGCGGGGGGCGCTAATGGCGCCATTGATCGTAAATCCGCCCAACCAACCAGACCAAGCGCACGAAATACACAGCACAGCGCCAAGTTTCCGGCCGAATAAGAACGGACACCATCTTGCCGACTAGCCCCCGTCGTTTGGAGGTATTCAGGTCCATATAGGGCCTCTTCAGTTACGCTGCCGCGGGGTGCGACAGCTCTCGCGTGTAACTGAAACGGAGCAAACGACGGGACTACCCCCCACATCCGAAGTGAGTGCACGGTTTCGCAACGTGCACTCTCGCGCCGCACCCATCTACCCTGTACGACCGGGACAGACCGAGCGACGACAAACATTAGGGCATAAGCCCCACGACCGGATGGTCAATACAGCAGCGAGTTATTCCGGTACCTCAGGAACAAGAGTAGCAGAGTTTTCGCGAAAAGCAATAAATTTTCGCCAATAGCGAAATCCAAACCTATCGAGTCAGCCCCACCTTGTCGCCTTTTCGCTCACGCACATTCGGGTGGGATACACCCCATTCACACGCTGCCCCCCGCCCTTCCTCCCCGCTCGCGTCTAAGATTTGCGAATCATTCGCAACAAGAAAGTATCGCCCTCAACTCTGAGCGAATGACCTTCGTCAGGCTCGAATCCAAGCGCTAACCGTTGGCACAGAACTGACCTCAATAACTCATTATGGTTGGCAAAACGGAATGAACTGGGCACCTCACGGCGAAAGCGCTGCGCCAACGTGGCTGAAGACGAGCCTCACCTTGCTCTATTGCGCGCTGTGTGGAATTTTGGTGCTAGGCGGGCTTGCACTCTTTGTTGTGCACATATTTAACATCCCGACTCAATTCGATACGATTCTGCCGATTTCGCTATTTGTCCTTACTTTCGGCTTATTCGGGATAATAAGCACTTGGCGCACTTGGCTTTTACGCCTGCCTGTCAAAACCAGATTCTCTCCGCCGGTGCCATATGGCTACCCAGGATGGCACAGCATTCTCCAATCCGAGCTCCTTGCGGGAGGTTTCCTGTTCATATTCGGCACACTGCTGGTCCTGCTTTGAGTTGCGGGCAACCATCAAGAATTCGACCCGCTTTTTTGGAAACTATATGTCGACGAATCAGATCATTTTCGAAAATAAGCCCCTACTGATTCGCCACCAAATTTAAAAAGGCCATGAGCAATCATGGCCTTTTTTCTTTTCTGCTCGCGCTGCGTCACACAGCGGTCGATCAGCTCCGTACCGCACCCCGAAAGGCCGCGCCAAGTGCAGCCAGCGCACCGCGCGCCCGGCTGTCCTTCACGCGGGTGTGCAGCACAATGGGCAGACGCGGCAACTCCGGCAGCGCCAGTCTGGGCCCGACGTCCACCGCACCAAACGGCACCATCCGTGGCGAAAGCGCCGCCACACCCAACCCGGCCATCACAGCAGCGGCAACCGCCATCACACCCCCGCCAACGAAGACCTCCGTCCAGGGGATACCCGCCTCGTCGAGCAGTTGCTCAGCGACTGCGCGCACGCCGCAAGGCTCCGCCATCGTGGCGAGCGGCAACGGCTCCCCCGCGCGATGCTGCCAGCCGGGTGCCGCGAACCAGCCGAACTTTTCTTCGGTGACGACCTCCCCGTCGCTTCGGCCAACATGCATGCGAACCAGCACCGTATCGAGTTCTCTCCGGTCATAACGCTGAAGCAAATCCGCCGACGTTGCGATCCTGATCTCGATTAGAAGCTGAGGATCCTGCGCATTCATCCGCGCAATCAACGCAGGCAGTTCCGGCCCCGCGACATGCTCACTGATGCCGATGGTGAGACGCTGGCGCGCGCCCGCCACCGCAGCGACCGCCCGGTCATGGGCGTCGATCAGCTTACGCGCGTGGTCGAGAAAGGTGATGCCCTGCGCCGAAAGCTCGACGTACCGGGGAGTGCGTTCAACAAGCCGGAAACCCAACCTGTCTTCAAGGCGTTTGAGCTTCAGGCTCACCGCCGCCTGCGTTGTCCGTAACGCCTCGGCAGCACGCGTGAAGCTGCCAAGCTCCGCAATACGGATAAAGGCTCGAACCGCCTCCAGATCAAGTGAGCGTTCAGTCATTTCAAATCTTTATCATTGAAATAAGAACGCATAGATTATCAGAATAGATACTATGGAGCGGGTCAACCACCGAGGAAACTCACGATGCCACTCGCTCACATTTCAATGCGTACGGGAAAGACCGAGGCTTACAGACAAGCCATATTCGATGGCGTTTATCACGCGTTGCGGGAAACCTTCACCGTGCCCGAAGACGACCAGTTCATGGCACTGACCGAACATGACGCGGCGAACTTCCGCTACGGGTCGACTTACCTTGACGTCGCCCGAAGCGACGACCTCGTGCTCATTCAGATCACCGCGAACAACACCCGCACGAAGGAACAAAAGAAGGCGTTGTTCCGGCGGATTGCCGAATTGCTCAGCGATAGTCCCGGCATTCGCCCCGAAGACGTGTTCGTGAATCTTGTCGAAGTAGAGAAAGAAAACTGGTCGCTGGGGCTCGGTCTCTCGCAATACGCGTGAGACTGGCGGACGTAGCGGCATGAAAACTCGGCGGCCCATTTCGGGCCGCCAACGTCATCGCTGAGATCAACTTCGCTTTCTGCCCGCCCCGCGCATCGATCAATCGAAGTCGAACATCTCGAATAGCGACTTCTTTTTGCGCGAACGTTCATAGTGGCGACGGCGGTCGTCGTGGCCATGATGGGTGTTGCGGTGTCTGCCGTCGTCGTCACGACGATCATCGTCGTCGCGATACTCGTGGGACGCCCGATGTTCTCGGGCGTCGTACCCGCCGCGTCCAAATCCGCCCTGCCCGCCCTGAACAGCCTGCGCCGCCATCGCGGGAGTCTCGTCCGTGCGCTCGATCAGCTTGTCCAGCTCGCCGCGATCGAGCCACACGCCGCGACACTTCGGACAGTAGTCGATCTCCACACCCTGACGCTCCGTCATCAGCAAATCCGGGGTACCGCATACAGGACACTTCATCGTTTCGCTCCGTTACGTAAAGGACAACGCTTTCAATGTACCGAGCGTGCCGAAACGGAAAAACCTGCATTTCTATTCACCAAAGTTCGAAAAAACCGAACACTCAACCCATCCGCGCAAACGAAAAAGCGGTGCCGATTTTCACCGGCACCGCTTTTATTCACCTCTCGGTGACGTCTCGATTAGTGCAGTACGCGCGTCTTCTCTGCGTCACGTCGCGCCTTGGCACGACGCGTCATCATGTTCAGCCCTTCGACGAAGGCCGAGAACGCCATGGCTGCGTAGATGTAACCCTTCGGGATGTGCGACCCGAAGCCCTCGGCGATCAGCGTCATACCGATCACCAGCAGGAAGCCCAGCGCCAGCATGACCACCGTCGGGTTCGCCGCGATGAAGCGCGAGAGCGGACCGGCCATGAACAGCATCGCCGTCACTGCTGCGATCACAGCAATGAACATGATCGGGATGTGCTCGGTCATCCCCACTGCCGTCACGATGCTGTCGATGGAGAACACGAGGTCCAGCACCAGGATCTGCATGACGGCCGCGCGTGCGGTGATCGTCGCCAGCGTGCCCGACGCGTCGCCGTTCGCTTCGTCTTCCGTTCCCGTCGCCACGTGGTGATGCATTTCCTTCGTCGCCTTCCACACGAGGAAGAGACCACCGGCGATCAGGATCAGGTCACGCCACGAGAAGCCGTGGTCGAACAGTTCGAAGAGCGGTGTCGTCAGTTTGGCGATCCAGGCCACCGTGCCGAGCAACGCCAGCCGCATGATCAGCGCCAATGCGATACCCATGCGCTGCGTGCGTGCGCGCATCGCCAACGGCAATTTGTTCGTCAGGATCGAGATGAAGATCAGGTTGTCGATGCCGAGCACGACCTCCATGACCACCAGCGTGACAAGCGCCGCCCACACCGCCGGGTCGGCCGCCAAAGCAAGTAGATAGTCCATATGTGCGCCAGAGTTTCCGTATGGTTATCGGGACAACCGTCGCCGTCTGGCATCGATCACCCCCTTTAGTCTCCCGCACACAACGTAGGGTGCGGGCTCAGGACAGCATCATCGTCGAACTCACGCTTCGCAAAAACCAGCTATATACTTCACTTTAGTTCGGTTTTTCCGAAGTCTTATCTCTATGTTGAACTACCGCCATCTTTACTACTTCTGGGTGGTCGTCAAGGAAGGCGGCTTTGCCAGAGCCGCCGAACGCCTCGACATGGCCGTCCAGACCATCAGCGCGCAGGTCCGTGAGCTGGAAAAGTCGCTGGGTCACCAGTTACTCAAACCGGCCGGACGCGGCGTCGCCATGACCGAGCCAGGACAGGCCGCTTTCCGACGTGCCGAGGAAATCTTCCGCCTCGGCCAGTCGATTCCCGACGAAGTCCGGGAAGCCGCGAGCGGCCGCGTGGCGCGCCTTGCCGTCGGTCTCGCCGACGGTATCTCGAAGCTCGCGGCCCACGCCATTCTCGCGCCGGTGCTCGACACGCCATCGCTGCGACTCGTCTGCCACGAAGGCGAGCATGAACAACTACTCGCCGAGCTCGCCCTGCACAAGCTCGATCTGGTGCTCGCCAGCCAGCCCGCACCGTACAACCCGACCTTGCGGCTCGCGAGCGAGCGTCTGGTGGAGTCGCCTGTCGACTGGTACGGACCGGCGTCGCTCGTGCGCAACGTCTCGCGCGATACCTTCCCCCAATGCCTCGCGACCCTGCCCGTATTATTGCCGACGGGACACTCGGCCCTGCGCGCCCGCCTCGACCTGTGGTTCGAGACACTGGGCATCCGTCCAAACATTGTGGGCGAGTTTGAAGACAGTGCGTTGATGGCCGTGTTCGCCACGCGTGGCATGGGTGTGTTCCCGCTGAGCGAGGCCGGGGCTGGCGACGTCTCGCTGCTGCGCGGACTGCGCTGGCTGGGCCGTCCGGACGACGTCCACGAAGACATTCACGCGATTCGCTCGCGACGCGGCGAAGGTCATCCGCTCGTCACCCGCATCATCGAGGGCATGCGGGACACCACGACCGGGGTGACGTCCGGTTCTGTTATAAGAAGGGCTGGCGCGCCATCCGAGCCGTCGTCATCTGTAAGGAAACCTCATGTCGAGTCGTAGCGACCAGCGCAAGTTCTTCCACCTCATGCTGTTCGTCGTGACGATCGTGTTCGGGTGGATTCTGTTCCCGCTGTTCGGCGCGGTGTTCTGGGGGACGATTCTCGCCGTGCTGTTCCAGCCGGTACAGCGCCGCATTCTTGTCCGCATGCGCGGACGTCCCAATCTCGCCGCCCTCACCACGCTCGCGCTGATTCTGATTATCGTGATTCTGCCGCTCACGCTCGTCGTGGGCATGCTGACGCAGGAAATCAGCACGGCGCTCGTGCGCTTTCGCACCGATCTGCCGCAACTGACGGTGTCCTTCCAGCAATTGCTCGACCGCCTGCCCGCCAGCGTTCACCGGATCATGGATCTGGCCGGTGTGCAGGACGTCAACGCCATTCAGCAGAAACTGGGCGACGGGGCCGCGCAGATCGGGCGGCTGGTCGCGGTGTACCTCGTGAGCATCGGACAAAACACCGCGCAGTTGCTGGTGAGCTTCGGCGTGATGCTCTATTTGCTGTTCTTTCTGCTGCGCGACGGGACGGCACTCGGCGCGATGATTCGACGCGCCCTGCCGCTCGACGAGCGTCACAAGGGCCAGTTGATCCGGCAATTCACCACCGTGGTCCGCGCGACGGTCAAAGGCAACATCGCGGTAGCGGTGGCGCAAGGCGCGCTCGGCGGCTTCATCTTCGCCGTGCTCGGGATTCAGGGCTACGTGCTGGCGGCCGTGGTGATGGCCTTTCTGTCGCTGCTGCCCGCCGTGGGCGCGGCCGTGGTGTGGGTGCCCGTGGGCATCTGGCTGCTGCTCGCCGGGCAGGTCTGGAAGGCGGTGATCCTGTTCGCGTTCTGCGGCACCATCGTCAGTCTGGTCGACAACGTGCTGCGCCCGATCCTCGTGGGCAAGGACACCAAACTGCCCGACTGGGTGGTGCTGATCTCCACCCTCGGCGGCATGTCGCTGTTCGGCCTGACGGGCTTTGTGATCGGGCCGCTCATCGCTGCGCTGTTCATCGCGAGCTGGAACATCTACACGCGTCTGCGCGACGACGATGAGGCGGCCGATGCAGGCTGATGGGGATCAGCGCTGCGTTACTGCTGACTGCTGCAAGATGCCTTCGACATCCGAAGCGACTTGCGCCATCAGGCCGTCCCAATCCCCGCGCGTTGGCTGCCGATGCAACGAGACCGACGGATACCAGTCGCTGTCGCGCCGTGTCAGTTGCCAGCGCCAGTCCGGCGTGTAGTTCAGCAGCACCCACACCGGTTTGCCCAGCGCACCGGCCAGATGCACCACCGCCGTATCGGCGGCAATCACCAGATCCATTTGCGCGATGACGGCCGCCGTCTCCGCGAAGTCGCTGAGCTTCGCACCGATGTCGTGCACGTTGCCGTGGGCGCTTCGGTAGCTCGCGAGTTCGGCGTGCTCTTCGTCCGTGGCGTCGACCTGTAACGAATAGAACTGGGCGTTCGCGGCAAACAGCGGTGCCCAGTGCTTCAAGGCGATGTCCCGATGCGGCGGGAACGGACGCGTGCGCCACACAAAACCAACGCGCAACGCCCCTTCCGGCTTCGCCCCGAGGGCAGAGCGCCAGACCATCTCGCGTCCGGCGCTGGAGCGCAGATAGGGCGAGTGCACCGCCACGTCTCCCGCGACCTTGAGCAGATGCGGCAGGCTGAGCAGCGGCAATTGCCAGTCGAACGACGGCACCGGCATGTGTTCGCCGAGCACCGTCACACCGCGCGCGAAACCGCCCAGCAGCGTGACCAGCGGCGCCTGCACCGAGAGCACCACCGTCGCGCCCATCGCCACCAGACGCGGCACGAAACGCACGAACTGCAACGTGTCGCCGAAGCCCTGTTCGCTATAGACGAACACCCTCTTGCCCGCGAGCGGCGCTTTGCCGTCCCACAAACGATCGTTGAAACGCCGTTTCTGGCCACCGTCCTGCCAGCGCCATTCGTAGTCGTGCCAGCCGTGCTCGAAGTCGCCCAGCAGCAAATTGGTTTGCGCCCGGTTGGTCCGTGCGCCCGCATGATCCGGCGACAGCTTGACGGCGTCGCGCAGGCATTGGAGCGCGTCGGTGAAGGCATGCTGCTCGCGCAGCGCCACACCCAAATTCACCAGCGGGTCCGGCTGCTGAGGCGCGATGGCGTTGGCGAGCCGATAAGCAGCGATCTCTTCATCGAAGCGACCCAGCGCGCCGAGCGCACGGCCCCGGTTGAAATGGGCCTGCCACAGCGCGGGCGCTTTGGCCGAGGTGCGCTCGAACCAGGCGAGCGCACGCGCGTTGTCGCCCGCCTGCGCCCAGGTCAGACCGACCGTGTGCATCGTGCCGATGACGTCGGGCGATTGCTGCACCGTCGCTTCGAACAGCGCTTCGGCGCGCATCGGACGCCCGGCTTGCAGGCTGGCCATCGCGGCATCGAACGTCGCCTGCGCCCCCGGACGCGGTACGAGCGCGAGCAGGCGATCAAAGGCATCGGCCGCGCCCTCGAAAGCGCCCGTGCGCAACGAGACATACGCGAGCCCTTCGAGCGCGGGCAAAAATTCGGGGGATTGTTTCAGAACTTGTCGTAACTCGGCGATCGCCTCGTCGAGCCGGCCGGCGGCACTGAGTTGTCGTGCACGCTCGCAACGCGCGTCTAATGGCGTCGTCATGCGGCGCATCCTTGCTTGTCTTGGAATGGGAGGGAGACGGGCCGGCAAGCCATACGAACACCGCATGCGGGGAAACCGCCCGCAGCGACTGGCGCCGTGGCCCGAGCAAGCGGTGCACACTACACGACCGCACGGCACGAAGCAAGCCGCGGGGATTGGTCCGCGCAACCTCTCATAAGTTCACCACTTAAACGTAACCAATTGTCGCGATCTCCCTTGTGCGACCGGGCTTCGGGCAGAGGCATGTGCCGTAGCGATAAACGCCTTTGAGAGCGCAATTTTTGAAAGCGCAAAAGTGCCGCTTCAAATCGGTATCGACTGACGAAACCCAGACTTCCCGCAGTGCAGCATAAAAACCACAGTCGCCCATCGTCGACGGGGTTTGCCAACGTATGACAGCCGCTTTAACATCTTTTTACGGGGCAATCTGGTAGCATCCGCTGCCGTCCCTGCACACGCGCAACGTCGCTGCCGTGCTGCACTACGACGCTTCAGCCCTGTTGTTCGTCCGAACCCTCATCCAAACGAGGTCCTGATGACGCGCGTAGCCCGTCCGTTCATCCCCGCCACCGCGCGACGCCTGCTGCCCAACCGCTGGGATTTCATCGCTTTCCCGATCATCATCGGCTTTCTGATGGTCAGTTCGTCGGGCATTCGACAAACCTGGGCCCCGCTGGCCGATCTGCATACCGAAGTCATCTCGCTGGACCCGGCCAATCTGCCTGAGTACGCGTTACGCACTACTTTGCGTATGCTCGCGGCGATGGTGGCCTCGCTGATCTTCACGCTGATATACGGCACGCTCGCGGCCAAAAGCCGCCGCGCGGAGAAGCTGCTGGTACCGATGCTCGACATTCTTCAGTCGGTGCCGGTGCTTGGCTATATCTCATTTACCGTCACCTTCTTCCTCGCCCTGTTTCCGGGACGCGTGCTCGGCGCCGAATGCGCCGCCATCTTCGCGATCTTCACGAGTCAGGCGTGGAACATGACGTTCTCGTTCTACCAGTCGATGCGTACCCAGCCGCGCGATCTGGCGGAGGTCGCAGTGAATCTGCGTCTTTCGCCGTGGCAGCGCTTCTGGAAGCTCGACGTGCCGTACTCCATGCCGGGCCTCATCTGGAACATGATGATGAGCATGTCGGGCGGATGGTTCTTCGTGGTGGCGTCCGAAGCGATTACCGTGGGCGACAAGACGGTCACGCTGCCGGGCATTGGCGCGTATCTCGCCACGGCCATCCTCCAGCGCGATCTGGGTGCCGTGGGCTGGGTGATTCTGGCGATGGTCGTGGTCATCGTCATTTACGACGAGTTCCTGTTCCGTCCGATGGTCGCCTGGTCGGACAAATTCCGTCTGGAAGACACGGTCTCGCAGGCCGCGCCCGAATCGTGGGTGCTGAACCTCATTCAACGCACGCGCGCCATTCAGCTGCTGCTGCGTCCGCTGGGCAAGCTGCTGCGCACCATCGCCCGCATGCGTATGCCGATCTCGCTGCCCGCCGCGATCCACTCCGAGTCGAAGTCGTCGCTCTCGCGCGTGATCGACTGGATATGGGCCGCGCTGCTCGTGGTGCTCGGTGTGTTCGCCGCGTGGAAGATCGTCACGTTCGTGCTGAGCGAAGTCGGCGGTCCGGAGATTCTGCGCGTGTTCGGCCTCGGCCTGATCACGCTGGTGCGGGTGATCGTGCTCATCGCGATTGCGTCGGTGGTCTGGGTGCCGCTGGGGGTGCTGATCGGCCTGCGGCCGAAGCTCGCCGAGCGCATTCAGCCGCTCGCCCAGTTCCTCGCGGCGTTCCCGGCTAACTTGCTGTTCCCGATCTTCGTGGTGCTGATCGTCCACTTCCATCTGAATGCGGACATCTGGCTCTCGCCGCTGATCGTGCTGGGCACGCAGTGGTACATCCTGTTCAACGTCATCGCTGGTGCGACCGCTTTCCCGAACGACTTCAAGGAAGCCGCCACCAACTTCCGTATTCGCGGCTGGCAGTGGTGGCGTCAGATCATGCTGCCGGGCATCTTCCCCTATTACGTGACGGGGGCGATCACGGCGTCGGGCGGCGCGTGGAACGCGTCCATCGTCTCGGAATACGTGCAGTGGGGCGACGACAAGGTCGCCGCGCACGGTCTGGGCGCCTACATCGCACAAACGACGGCCGCAGGCGACTATCCGCGCATTCTGCTCGGCATCGCGGTCATGGCGCTGTTCGTCGTGCTGTTCAACCGTTTGCTGTGGCGTCCGATGTACGCCATCGCTGAAAACAAGCTTCGTCTGAATTGAAGGGACCGTGATGCCGAACGATACTCAAACGATGACCGGAAAAGAGATCTTCTCGCTCGCCAACGTCAGTCGCGGCTTCCGCAAAGGCAGCGACGAGCGTCAGGTCCTCGACGGCGTGAACCTGCAACTGCATGAAGGCGAGATCGTTGGCCTGCTGGGCCGCTCCGGCTCGGGTAAGTCGACGCTGCTGCGCATCATCGCTGGCCTGATTCAGCCCAGCTCGGGCGACATCCGCTACATGGGCGAGCCGCTCGAAGGCCCGCCCGAAGGCGTGGCGATGGTGTTCCAGACCTTCGCGCTGTTCCCGTGGCTCACCGTGCTGCAAAACGTGGAAGCCGGGCTGGAAGCACTCGGCGTCGAGCCGAAGGAGCGCCGCAAGCGTGCACTGGCGGCCATCGACCTGATCGGTCTGGACGGCTTCGAGAACGCCTATCCGCGCGAACTCTCCGGCGGCATGCGCCAGCGCGTGGGCTTCGCCCGGGCGCTGGTGGTCAACCCCACGCTGCTGCTCATGGACGAGCCGTTCTCCGCGCTCGACGTGCTGACGGCCGAAACGCTGCGTACCGACCTGCTCGATTTGTGGAGCCAGCGTCAGTTGCCGATCAAGTCGATCCTGATCGTCACGCACAACATCGAGGAAGCCGTGTTCATGTGCGACCGCATTCTGGTGCTGTCGTCGAATCCGGGCCGCGTGGTTGCCGAGATCAAGGTGCCGTTCCCGCACCGCCGCAACCGTCTCGATCCCGCCTTCCGCAAGATGGTGGACGACATCTACGCGCTGATGACCTCGCGTCGCAACGCCCACACCACGCAGAAGATGCCGCTGGAGCTCTCCAGCCCGCTGCACGAAGTGTCGACCAACCTGATGGCCGGTCTGCTCGAAGCGCTGGCGGTGCCGCCGTACAACGGACGCGCCGACTTGCCCGATATCGCACAAACGCTGCTGCTGGAGGTCGACGATCTCTTCCCCGTCGCCGAAATTCTCGATCAGCTGGGCTTTGCCGAACTCAAGGAAGGCGACATTCTGCTGACTGCGGCAGGCAAGCGATTCGTGGACGTCAGCACGCAGGAGCGCAAGGTGCTGTTCGCCGAGCACCTGTTGCGCCACGTGCCGCTCGCCGCAAAGATTCGTGCGGTGTTGCAGGAGCGTCGCGGACAGCGTGCACCGCGCGTGCGTTTCGAGCAGGAGCTGGAAGATTCGATGTCGGACGATCTCGCACAGGAAACGCTCGAGACCGCGATCAACTGGGGCCGTTACGCCGAGATCTTCTCGTACAACGACCACACGGAAACGTTCAGTCTTGAGGACGTGGAAGGCGCGACCTAAGTACCGCTGGTACCGCTATCCCAGAAAGCACAACGCCGCGCGAGTCCCTCGGACCGCGCGGCGTTGTCGTTCCCACTGTCGCTTTCGTGAGCGTGCGTGCGCCTCAGAAGGCGTAGCCTGCGCCGATCATCCATGTCTGGTTGATCGTCTTCGAGTCGGGTTCGTAGGCATTCACGCCGGGGCTGACTTGCGTGACGCTGGAACGTCCGTACTGGAAGCGCGACCACTCGTAGGTCGCATTCACGTGGAAGTTGCGCGCCACCGCGTAATCCAGCCCGAAGCCCGCCACCACGACAGGCTTGTTGCCGAGATTGAAGGTGTTCTGCGAGCCAGCGAGCGTCATCGACGAGCCGACCATCGCACCGGCGCGAATGTCTGCCGTCGCCACGAGCTTGGACGTCAGCTCCAGTTGCCCCATGAGGCCGCCCCCGACGACGTGATGACGGTAGCGCTCGTAGAAACCGTAAGGATCGCGGCTGCTGTCGCGAATCCAGTCGCGATAGCTGTAGCTGACGTACGGAATCACCTGTGCATTCCACGTCCCGAGATGGAACGGAATGGCCTTACCGGCTTTGAGGGTGACGTCCGTGGCCGTCGAGCGCGTGGTCATCCCGTAATTCGACTGAATCACCCGGCCGGTGACGTCCTGCAGATAGCCGCCGTAGTTCACATTGCCGTGCGCGACCCGCACCTGTCCGCTGAAGTACAGATTGGAGATGCCGAACAACTGCCGCTGCGTGGACGCCGTCAACGCAAAGGCTGCGGTCGTTCCGCTCTCGGAGTCGCTCTTGCCGGGGGCGATGGTTTCCCAGTAGTTCAGGCTTTGGGCACCGACACCGAACCAGACCTGATTGTTGGCGCGCAGCATGGCTTCCTGCGCATGGACGTTCGCCGCGAAGAGACTGGCGAGGCCAGCAGCGGCAATAGCAGCAGCGACTAATGCGGTGCGTCCGAAGACAGTACCGCCGGAGCCGCAAACGATGGTGCGGCGCGTGTTCGACGTCATGGCACGACCCTCCCCAGGCGTGATCGCAACGAAGAGTTGGAAGTGGCCATCGGCGTGGCCACCGTTTTCAGGCATTGTTTCAGCGCGTCTCGCGGGGCGCAAGCGGGGAAATGTGGATTCTTTGCGTACCTCGATTTTCGAGAGATACGTTCGTCGAGCCAATGTCTCGGCACCCGCAGAGGGAACCCCGGCCAGCAGGCCGTGGCGATTGACGATCAAGGCGGGGAGAGGGACGAAAAAAGGACGAAACCGACGCGCTCGGCCGCTTTCGAGGTCTTCGTCGAAACGAATCGGCCGATGGGAGACCGTGTCAAAAAGGCCACACCTATCGGTATAGATACTGATTAGCGGTCGTTTTTGTGCGGTCGCATAATCGACTCAGAACCTGCGTGTCGTGTGCCGGGGGGCGCATGGACAAAGGCTGGAGCAGGTTCTCTTTGCGGCGAAGACCGTGTACCAGATACGAGAAGGTGCAATATGAGCTACTACCATTCCAAAGAAGAAGGCCGCGCACGCGCCATCAGCTTCACCCCCGCCTACCGCTGGCGCCGTCGCGTGTTCGCCGTGACCTGTGCGGTGCTCGCCGCACTCGCTTACTACGCGGTGCATCACCCGAAGTAAGCGCCACAGCGTCACGGTCGGGCTGGCGCCGTCCTTCGGACGCCCGACCGACCGTCAGCCCTTCACTCGTTCAGGCCGCGTTTCCCAACGCGGGCGCGTGCCAGTCGAGCGGCACATTGGCGAGCATGTCGTCCACCATCGCGTCCAGATCGAAGGCAGGCTTCCAGCCCCAGTCGTAGCGGGCATGCGTGTCGTCGAGCGTGTGCGGCCACGTCTCGGCAATCGCCTGACGGAAGTCCGGTGCGTACTTCACCGTGAACCCCGGCACGCGGCGTGCAATCGCAGCGGCGAGCGTCTTCGGGTCGAAGCTCACCCCGGCCACGTTGTACGACGAACGCACGCGCAGGCGCGAGGCGTCGGCATTCATCAACTCCAGCGTGGCGCGCACGGCATCCGGCATATGGATCATCGGCAGCGTGGCGTCTTCCTTCAGGAAGCACGTGTACGTCTCGCCACGGCGGGCTGCCTGGAAGATGTCGATGGCGTAATCGGTCGTACCACCGCCCGGCGGCGTCTTGAAGCTGATCACGCCCGGATAGCGCAGGCTGCGCACGTCCACCCCGAACTTCGTGAAGTAGTACTCGCACAGACGCTCGCCCGCCTGCTTGCTGATGCCATACATCGTGGTCGGGTCCATGATGGCGAGCTGCGGGGTTTCCACTGCCGGTGTGTGCGGCCCGAACGCCGCAATCGACGACGGCCAGAACACGCGCAGGTTCTTCCCCTTGCTCTGATGCTCGCGCGCCAGTTCGAGCACGTTGAGCAGGCCGTTCATGTTGAGCGTCCAGGCTTGCAGCGGACGGGTTTCGCCCGTGGCCGAGAGCAGCGCCGCCAGATGGAAAATCTGGGTGATGCCGAAGCGCTCGACCAGCGCGGTCAGACGCGCCGCGTCGAGCACGTCGAGCGTTTCGTAATGCACCGGATGGCGCGACGGCCCGGGGGCGATGTCGGTGGCAACGACATTCTCGTTGCCATACTGCGCGGCCAGCGCTTCGACGAGTTCGCTGCCGATCTGCCCGTTGGCGCCGATGATGAGAATTCGTTCCATGTTCAACCTTGCTTGAGAATGCCGAGTTCGTTACCGGCCTGAGCGAACGCCGCCAGCGCACGGGTGAGGTGTTCGCGGGTATGCGCCGCCGAGAGTTGCACGCGCACACGCGCCTGACCTTGCGGCACCACCGGGTAGAAGAAGCCCGTGGCGATCACGCCCAGTTCATACAGACGCTGTGCGAAGTTCTGGGCGAGCGTGGCGTCGAACAGCATCACGGGGACGATCGGATGCGTGCCCGGCTTGATCGTGAAGCCCAGCGCCGCCACTTCCTGACGGAAAAACGCCGTGTTCGCATGGAGTTGTTCGCGGCGCGACGACGAGTGTTCGAGTTCGTCGAAGACCGCCAGCGACGTGCCGACGATGGCCGGTGCGAGGCTGTTGGAGAAGAGATACGGGCGCGAGCGTTGACGCAGCGTCTCGATCACTTCGCGACGTCCCGCCGTGAAGCCCCCCATCGCCCCGCCGAGCGCCTTGCCCAGTGTGCCGGTGATGATGTCGATCTTGCCCAGCACGCCGTGATGCTCGTGCGTGCCGCGTCCCGTCGGTCCCATGAAGCCGGACGCGTGACACTCGTCGATCATGATCAGCGCGCCGTACTGCTCGGCCAGCGCCACGATACGGTCGAGCTGCGCAATCGTGCCGTCCATCGAAAACACACCATCGGTGACGATGATGCGGTGACGCGCCCCGGCCGCCGCCTGCAACTGGCGCTCCAGGTCGTCCATGTCGTTGTGGGCGTAGCGCAGACGCTGCGCCTTACAAAGCCGCACGCCGTCGATGATCGAGGCGTGGTTCAGGGCGTCGGAGATGATCGCGTCCTGCTCGTCGAAGAGCGGTTCGAACACGCCACCGTTGGCGTCGAACGCTGCGGCGTAGAGGATCGCGTCTTCCGTGCCGAGGAACGCGGCGATACGGGCTTCGAGCTCCTTATGCGGGCCTTGCGTGCCACAGATGAAGCGCACCGACGACAGACCGAAGCCGAAGTCTTCCAGGGCCTTCTGCCCTGCCTTGACGAGCGATTCGCTGCCGGAGAGCCCCAGATAGTTGTTTGCACACAGGTTGATACGCGTCTGCCCGTCGTCGCACATGACCTCCGGCCCCTGCCGCGACATGAGCACGCGTTCCTGCTTGAAAAGGCCCTGACGGCGCGTGTCTTCGAGTCGTTCGGTCAGTTGACGGTAGAAGCCCTCGCGGGCTTCCGGGGTTTGTGCGGTCATCGTGCGCATCTCCTATGCGTTCAGCGGTTTCAGCAGTGCAGGGCGAACCCGCTCTGCTACCATGCAGCCATCACGGCATCCAACTTATCGGAAACTATACTTTATATTGAACTAGTTTCAATATATTGAAAAATTCTAATATCCCGGAATTCATATGGCAAGTACTCCCGCAGCCTCTGCGGCGCCTCCGATCGCCCCGCCGCCCGTCGGCGACATGATTCAGCAACTGCGCAAGGACCGTGGCATGACGCTGGAGACGCTCTCGCGCGCGTCCGGCGTCTCCAAGTCGATGCTTTCCCAGATCGAGCGCGACAAGGCCAACCCGACCATCGCCGTGGCCTGGCGGCTCGCCAACGCGCTGGGCGTACGTCTCGACCAGTTGCTGGGTGCGCCGTCCGGCGACCCGGAACCGGTACGCATCTTTGGCAAACATGAGACGCCGACGCTTGCGGGTGCCGAACAGGCCTATCAGTTGAAAATCCTCGGGCCGATGGAGCTGGCGGGCAAATTCGAGTGGTACGAACTGACGCTGCAACCCGGCGCGGCGCTCGTCTCCGAGCCGCACGATCCGGGCACACGCGAGCACTTCACCGTGTTCGACGGGCAGGTCGACATCGAGGTCGAACACGTCGCTCGCCGCGCCAAACCGGGCGAGACCGCCCGTTACCCCGCTGACCGCGCCCACGCGATTCGCAACGTCGGCAAGTCGGTCGCACGTGGCCTGATGGTCGTAATCCACGGCTGACACGGCCAATCGCCGCCTGCTGCAAGGGTTCGCAAGCGTTTGCGTGCCCCCGCAAAGCTCAAGTCCTCCCCGGGACTGCCGTTAGCACACGTTCGGTCCGCACCTTCTTTCGAGGGTGCCGACAACCGATCAATATGCCGATAACCGGACTGTTCGGATGGGGAAACCCCGTCACGTACGGCCACCGCATGTGCAACACCAAAGCGGAATCAGTGGGGATGACGAAGTAATGCAGCGATTGAGTCTGAAAGCGAAGTTGTGGTCTGCCGTCGCGTTGATGTGGGTCAGCCTGCTGGCGATGGCGATCTGGGGCGCATGGGCGCAGCGCGACACCATGCTGGCCGAGCGTCGGGCGGGCCTGACCCATGTGGTCGATGCCGGTCTGAGTCTGGCCAAGCACTACGCCGCACGCGCCGAGCGCGGCGAAATGAGCGTCGCGGACGCGCAAAAGGCCGCCCGCGAACAAATCGGCGCAATCCGCTACGACGGCGAAAACTATTTCGGTATCTTGAACTCGCAGCGCGTGATCGTGCTGAACTCGGTCAATCCGAAGCTCGAAGGCAAGGATATGAGCCAGTTCCGCGATCCGTCGGGCAAGCTCATGTTTTCGGACATCGTTGCTGCCGCACGCACCAACGATCCGTTCGTCTCGTATCTCTGGCCCAAGCCCGGCTCGGACAAGCCCGTCGAAAAGATCAGCCGCGTGGGCGTGTACCAGCCCTGGGACTGGTATCTGACGACCGGCGTCTACGTCGACGACATCAATGCCGCCTTCATCGGCGCACTGCTGCGCTGGGGGGCCATGCTCGCCGTCATCGGTCTGGCGGTGTCGGGCGTGATGCTGCTCATCATCCGTAACGTCCAGCAAAGTCTTGGCGGCGAGCCGGAGTACGCGGCGGATATCGCCACGCGCATTGCCGACGGCGATCTGCTCACGCAAGTCCGTCTGCGTCAGGGCGACGGCGCCAGCCTGCTCCACGCGATGCAGCGCATGCAGGGCAATCTCCAGCAGATGATCGGACGCATTCGCGGCGGCACCAGCGCCATCACGCTGGCGGCGCGCGAGATAGCCGAAGGCAACACGGACCTGTCGGCGCGCACCGAGCAGCAAGCGGCCGCACTGGAGGAGACGGCGTCGTCGATGGAGCAACTGACGTCGACCGTGCGTCAGAACGCCGACAACGCGCGTCAGGCGAGTCAGCTCGCGGAGAACGCCTCGGCCATCGCCGTGCGCGGCGGACAGGTCGTGGATCAGGTGGTGGCCACGATGGAAGGCATCTCGCAAAGCTCGGGCAAGGTGGTCGACATCATCAGCGTGATCGACGGCATTGCGTTCCAGACGAACATTCTCGCGCTGAACGCCGCCGTGGAAGCGGCACGCGCTGGCGAGCAGGGACGCGGCTTCGCCGTTGTCGCAGGCGAGGTGCGCACGTTGGCCCAGCGTAGCGCCGCCGCCGCCAAGGAAATCAAGGAATTGATCGAGTCGTCGAACGGCCGCGTGCAGGACGGCTCGGTGCTCGTGGCGCAAGCGGGCCAGACGATGCACGACGTCGTGCAGGCCGTGCGACGCGTCACCGACATCATGGGAGAGATCTCGGCGGCGTCGGAAGAACAGAGTCACGGCATCGAGCAAGTCGGCCGTGCGGTGACGCAGATGGATGAAGTCACGCAGCAGAACGCCGCGCTTGTGGAGCAGGCAGCCGCTGCTGCTGCGTCCATGGAAGATCAGGCGCGTGCGCTCGATCAGGCGGTGGCAGCTTTCCGCATGAACGGCGGCATGAACGGTGCAGCGACGTCAGATGGGGCGAATGCGCCGATGACACGCGGCACGGCTGCGGTCGCGATGCAACGGCTGGCGGCCTAAGGTCTGCGGCATTGTGACGACGGTCGGCGCGTATCGGCGACGGCCGTCCGCCTAGCGTCGTCATTTCAATCGATGTTCGCCACCGTGGTTACGTGGCGCTCAACTCCCCCGCCATGCCCGCGTCGATGATCTGACGCGCCACCGTCGGCAAGATACGCAGCGGCGCTGAGCCCGGCCCAAAGGTCTGGCTCGCGGCATACGCGCCTTCGAGAATCAGCGACAGCGCATCGACCAGCGGCGCTGGCTCCGCGAGACCGGCAGCCGTCACCAGCGCGGTGAAACGCTTCACCACTTCCGCCTTGTAATTCACGACCGAATGACGCGCCGCGTGGTCCGGATCGGGGAATTCTGCGGCCACATTGACGAACGGGCACCCGCGATAGCCGGGGCGGCTCGCCCGCTGGGCCAGATCCACGAAAATCTGCAACATCTGCGCACGCGGCTCGCCCGGGCGCTTCGCGATGCTCTCGTCGATGCGCGCAAGACTCGCCGTCTGCATATGATCGAGATACGCCAGAATCAGATCGTCCTTCGACGCGAACTGGCGATACAGGCTCATCTTGTTGACACCCGCGCGCTTGACGACGGCGTCCACGCCCACGGCGCGCACCCCTTCCGTATGGAACAACTCGACGGCCGCGTCGAGCAGGTGTTGCTGCGCAATCGGCGCGGGCGTGACGTGCCGCCCCGGCTTGGCCGCACGAGACGCAGCACTGCGGCGGCGGGCCGTTGCGGGGGTGGCATTGGACGTCGCGCTTGCACTTTCGCCCGCAGCGTCGGCCGCGACATCGGCACCCGCTTTCATCGCGTCTGCCCCACCGGTCGGCGAGACAGCCTCGACGGGCACGGAAGATGTTGACGATTTGGCCATGATCCGGCGCTCCCTGAACTGTGGTTTGCCATTGACGCGGGCGTTGCAAAAGCCCTGTCGTCAAAAAGGAATACTTGACATGTTACCGATCGGTTCATAACATGGCAACCTCATGTTACCGCTCAGTCACAAGTCTATCGATGAACGTAGACCGTGCGGTTCCCGCAAACGTTCCCGGTTCGGTCTTTAAAACCGTCTAATCCCCCTTAAGACGACCAAGACCGAATCACAGCAAGGATCTCCGCCATGAAGGCTGCACTTGCAAGGCGCATCGACGGACGCTTCCACTACGGGTGGATTGTCGTCGGCGTGATTTTCCTGGTCCTGCTCGCTTCGGCGGGCATTCGTGCGACGCCGAGCGTCATGATGGTGCCGCTCGAACACGACTTCGGCTGGAGCCGCGCCACGATTTCGCTGGCGATCTCCGTCAATCTGGCGCTGTACGGCCTGACCGGCCCGTTCGCGGCGGCCGCCATGCAGCGCTTCGGCATCCGTCCCACGGTCATGGTCGCCCTGCTGCTGCTCGCGTCGGGCACAGCACTCTCGTCGCTCATGACCGCACCGTGGCAGATGGTGCTGATCTGGGGCGTGATGGTGGGCGGTGGCACCGGTGTCGCCGCCGTGACGCTCGCCGCCACGGTCTCGAACCGCTGGTTCCACACGCACCGCGGCCTCGCGATGGGCATTCTTACGGCAAGCTCGGCGACCGGACAGATGGTGTTCCTGCCGATCATGGCCGCGATCACGGAAAACTATGGCTGGCGTCCGGTGGTGCTGATCGTGGCAGCGGTGGCGGCGATCGTTCTGCCGCTAGTCGCGATCCTCGTGCCGGAACGTCCGGGGTCGGTCGGCCTGCGTCCGGTCGGGGCACCGGAAGACGCCCCCGACGTGCAACTCACGCAAGGCAACCCGCTCACGGCGGCGCTCTCGGCACGCACTTCATCGCGATGTGTGGCGACTATGGCATCTCCGAGGTGAAGGGCGCGGGCATTCTCGCAGCGATGGGCATTCTCGACCTCATCGGCACCACGGCGTCGGGCTGGCTCTCGGATCGCTACAACAGCCGTGTACTGCTGTTCTGGTACTACGGACTGCGCGGTCTGTCGCTGATCTATCTGCCTTACGCTTTCGGTTTCGACTTCTTCGGCATTCCGCTCTTCGCGCTGTTCTACGGTCTGGATTGGATCGCGACGGTGCCGCCGACGGTGCGACTGACGACCGATGTGTTCGGCAAGACCATGGCCCCGATCGTGTTCGGCTGGATCGTGGCGGGCCATCAGCTTGGCGCTGCGACAGCAGCACTGGTCGCCGGTTCGCTGCGCGCAACGCTCGGCAACTACACGATGGCCTCGATGCTCTCGGGCGGCGTGTGCATCATCGGCGCGTTTATGGTGTTGCGCATCGCCCCGCATGCGCCGAAGCGTCCGGTGGCGGCGAATGCCTGAATCGGCTGAATCTGGCGAGTTTTCGGCCCATTAGTCGCGAAATTTACGACGAATCGATCGAAAACCCGCCCGCATTGAAATACCACGACAACTCGCCGCATCTCCCTGTTTTGGTGCAGGAAGTGCGGCGATTTTTTTAATGGCGGTGCGGTGGCCGTTGCGACGATTGCGTCGTCAGCAAGGCCAGGAAAATTGCCGTAACCTGTGCGAGTTTTGTGCAGTACAGCAACCCCCACTTTCACAGGACCTTCAGCAATGACGGACTCGCAACACACCCCACTCGCCGCGCTCGATACCGACCTGTTTTCGTCGTACAAGCTCGGCCCGCTCGAACTGAGCAACCGTATCGTCATGGCCCCCCTCACGCGCAGCCGCGCCGGCCAGGGCGACGTGCCAGGCCCGATGGTCGCCGAGTACTACGCGCAGCGCGCATCGGCCGGGCTCATCATCAGCGAAGCCACCAACATCTCGCAGCAAGGCAAGGGCTACGCCTTTACGCCGGGCATTTACACTGACGAACAGATCGCCGGTTGGAAGCAGGTCACGGACGCGCTGCACGCCAAGGGCGGCAAGATCTTCTGCCAACTCTGGCACGTAGGCCGCATCTCGCACCCGTCGCTGCAACCTGAGGGCGCCCTGCCGGTCGCACCGTCGGCGATTCAACCGGCCGGTCAGGCGTTCACGGAGCACGGCTTCGAGCCGCATCCGGTGCCGCGCGCACTGGAGACGTCCGAGATCCCGGGCATCATCGAACAATATCGTCATGCGGCCGAGTGCGCGAAGCGCGCCGGTTTCGATGGCGTGGAGATCCACGCGGCGAACGGTTATCTGCTAGACCAGTTCATGCGCGACAAGACAAACCATCGCACCGACCAGTACGGCGGCAGCATCGAGAACCGCGTGCGCATCGTGCTGGAAGTCACGCAGGCGGTTGTCGACGTCTGGGGCGCAGACCGTGTAGGCATTCGCCTCTCGCCGATCAGCCCGGCGAACGATTGCGGCGACAGCAATCCGGAACCGGTCTTCACGTACGCCGTCGAGCAGCTCAACCGTTTCGGCCTCGTGTATCTGCACGTCGTCGAAGGGGCGACAGGCGGCCCGCGTGAAGTGGAAGGTGGCTTCGATCTTCAGAAGCTGCACCGCCTCTTCAAGGGCACGTTCATGGCGAACAACGGCTATGACCTCGCACTGGCACTCAAAGCC
Source organism: Pandoraea sp. NPDC090278 (assembly GCF_044772185.1). Taxonomy (NCBI): domain Bacteria; kingdom Pseudomonadati; phylum Pseudomonadota; class Betaproteobacteria; order Burkholderiales; family Burkholderiaceae; genus Pandoraea; species Pandoraea sp. NPDC090278. The sequence continues at coordinate 354,638 of NZ_JBIVYJ010000006.1, forward strand.
CGCAAGGAAAACCTCGCGGATCTGATCGCCTTCGGCAAGCCGTTCATCGCGAACCCGGATCTGGTCGAACGCCTCAAGCGCGGCGGCCCGTTCAACGCCCTGAATCGCGACACGCTTTATGGTGGCGATGCACGCGGTTATGTCGATTACCCGACGTTGGACGAGTCGGCGGTTTAAGGTGTGATTTAGGGTGCGCGAAGCACTCGTGGCACCCGCAACATCCTTGTACGAACGATGAAAGAATGAGGGCTCCTTCGGGAGCCCTTTTCTTATCTTACGACTTGCGTCACGGCAATGGATCAATCGCCAGCTTCGCCAGCCTCCTCAGAGAAGACGTTCCGCAGACGTGCCATGGCACGTCTCAACGCATGCCGATCCAGTGCCCCCGTATGTCGAACTAATCGCTGTCTATCCATCGATCTAAGATGGCTTAACTGCATCGCGCCCTTACGTCCGCCAAAAGTCGTGGGGACACTGAATCGAGAGGCGTCCGACGATGTGAGCGGTGCCACGATCACGGTTTGCGTGTGCTTATTCATCGGCGAAGGCGACAAAATGACACACGGACGCGTCTTCCCAATTTCACATCCGACTGCCGGATCGAAACGTGCGATCCAGATCTCACCTCGTTTCAGCACATTCACTCCTCTGCGGGATCCGCGTCGTTGGGGAAACGCTGCAGTTGAATCTGCTCTTCCTCAGTGTCGTCGACACAAAAGTCCTCAGCCCGTGCGTTAGCATTGGGATACCACACTACTTCAATCGTATAGTCGTCGTTCATCTCTCACTCCGAATCATTACCCCGTCATCCCTCTTGCGTGGATTCGTGGATATCGTCGCAGCGCGACACATCGAAGTAAACAGATGCCAAAGCTTTCCGGAATTTTCCTGAAGCCTTCGGACGGCGATGCGATTAGGCGTCGCGCTGCCCCCAGCGCATCAGATCCGCACCGGCCGGGTTCTGGTACATGCGCAGGCCGAACTCGGGAAGGATGGCCAGCAGATGATCGAAGACGTCGCCCTGCACGCGCTCGTACTCTGCCCACACGATCGTGTTCGTGAAGCAGTACAGCTCGATCGGAATGCCCGTTGCCGACGGCTGGAGCGAGCGCACCATGCACGTCATGCCCTCGTGAATGTTCGGATGCGCCTTCAGATACGCCAGCGCGTACGCGCGGAATGTGCCGATGTTCGTCAGACGACGTGTGTTCGCCAGCACGTCCGCCGCGACACCCAATGCCGCATTAGCGTCCGCCATCGAACGCTGTTTCTCCGACAGATAGCCGCCCAGTAGTTTCAGCGTCGACAACCGCGCGATCTCGTCGGCGTCCAGGAATCCGACACTGCCAGCGTCGATGCACAGCGTGCGCTTGATGCGTCGCCCGCCCGACTGCTGCATGCCGCGCCAGTTACGGAAGCTCTCCGAAATCAGACGCCACGTCGGAATCGTCGTGATCGTCTTGTCCCAGTTCTGCACCTTCACCGTATGCAACGCGATATCCACCACGTCGCCATCGGCCCCAACCTGCGGCATCTCGATCCAGTCGCCCACGCGCAGCATGTCGTTCGACGTGAGTTGCACGCTTGCGACGAACGACATGATCGTGTCCTTGAACACGAGCAGCAGCACCGCCGACATCGCGCCCAGCCCGGAGAGAAGCAACCACGGCGAGCGGTCGACGATGGTCGCCACAATGGCAATCGAGGCCACGACATAAAGCGCGATCTTGCCGAGCTGAACGTACCCCTTGATCGATCGCGTGCGCGCGTGCTCCGACATCGCATAGACGGTCTGGGCCGCGTCGAGAATGCCGAGGATGGCAAGCGTTGCGTATAGCAGCGTCGTCGCGAGCGCCACGTTGCTGATGACGATCACCGCCTTCGCCGGTAGATCCGGCACCCACGCGATACCGAACTGAATGACGAGGTACGGAAGAATGCGCGCCGCCCGATGGAAGACGCGATGCGCAAGTAACGCATCGTCCCAACGATTCGCCGTTCTCTGCACCACGATGCGTACGACCCGCACGATCACGAACTGCGCGACCGCCTGCACCAGCGCGGCCGCCACGATCAGTATCGCCAGCGATCCGGCCATGCGCGCCCAGGGCGCATTGTCGAACCACGCCATCACTGCTTCCCACGTCATCCTGCAACTCCTTGTCTTGCTGTTTTCTTTGCTTGTCCGATGGTGCCGTTTGTCGGCATCGTCCTCGCCTTGAGCGAAACTCGCAACCGACAAGCGAAAAAATGACGGCCGCTTGGGCCGTCATCCTTGAATAAGTCAGGCGGCGGTCGTTCCCTCCCGCCGCCAAAACTCACGCCACATCATGCCTTGTCGGGGGCATTCAGCGACATCGCTTACACCGATGCGCCGAACGGCACGCTGGCCACCACATTGGGTGCGCCCGGCAGCGACGGCGTAATGATCGTCCCGCCACCGTTGCCGCGCGACTTGCCCGAACTCAGATAGTCGGCGATGGAGTCTTGCGTAACCTCGCCGAGGTACTGATTGTCGTCGCCCAGCACTGGCAGGGATGCCAGATTGTGTTCGTACATGCGCGAGAGCAGCACCCGCAGGTTGTCGCCCGCCACCGCCGACGCCTTGAAGTCCCGCACACGCTCGCCACACGTACCCTGTGCGTGCCGCGTATCCCGACGTGCAATGTAACCCAATGCACGCGCGCTCTCGTCGACCACCACCAGCGAACGCGTATCGAGTTCGTCCATCATGCCGTAGGCTTCGGCGAGCGTCGTCTGTGGCTTGACGGTCGGCTGCGGCGTAGCGGCGTCTTCGGCGCGCACGAGCAACAGGCGCTTGAGAATTCGGTCATGTCCCACGAAGCTTGCGACGAATTCGTCGACCGGTCGCGCCAGCAGCGCATCCGGTTGCGCGTATTGCACGAGACTCCCTTGACGGAAGATCGCGATGCGGTCCGCCAGCTTGATCGCCTCATCGATATCGTGACTGACCATGATGACGGTCTTGCCCAACTGACGCTGCATCTGCAGAAACTCGTTCTGGATCGATTCGCGGTTGATCGGATCGACGGCGCCGAACGGCTCGTCCATCAGCAGCACGGGCGGATCTGCCGCCAGCGCGCGGATCACGCCGATACGTTGCTGCTGACCACCCGAGAGTTCGCGCGGATAGCGCGACAGGTACCGCTTCGGATCGAGAGCGACCATGGCCATCAGTTCGGTGGCACGCTCGCGGCAGCGCTTCTTATCCCAGCCGAGCAGACGCGGCACCACGGTAATGTTCTCCTCGATGGTCATGTTCGGGAACAGACCGATCTGCTGGATCACGTAGCCGATGTGGCGGCGCAGTTCGATTTCGTTGATCTTGCCGGTGTCTTCGCCGTTGAGCAGGATGTGCCCGGAGGTCGGCTTGATCAACCGGTTGATCATCTTGAGCGTGGTCGTCTTGCCGCAGCCCGACGGGCCGAGGAAAACGCAGATTTCGCCCGGCGGCACTTCGAGGCTGACCGAGTTCACGGCGGTCACACGCGTACCGTCCTTCTGGACGAAGCTTTTGGTGAGATTGTCGAGTTTGATCATACGGTTCGGATTCCTTTCGGTGTCAGCACGCGCTGCAGGCGGTGCAACAGGGTGTCGGCGACGATGGCGAGCAAACTCACCATGACCGCACCCACGACAAGCTGTCGGGTATCGCTCTGGCTGATCCCCTGGGTGATCAACACCCCGAGACCACCGGCCCCGACGATGGCACCAATGGCCATCACGCCAATATTCATCACGACAGCAGTGCGCACGCCGCCCAGCACCACCGGCACGGCCAGCGGCAGTTCGACCAGGCGCAGACGCTGCCAGAACGTCATACCGATGCCGATGCCCGCTTCGCGAATGCTCGGATCGATCTGACGCAGCGCGAGGCTCGTATTGCGCATGATCGGCAGCAGCGAATACAGGAAGACGGCGGCCACCGCCGGCGCAGGGCCGATCCCCATGCCGTAGACGGACAATGCGGGGATCATCAGGCCGAACAGGGCAATCGACGGGATCGTGAGCACGACCGTCGCCAGACCCAGCACGACGCCGGACAGCCAGCGAAAACGCGTGACCAGCACGCCCAGCGGCACGCCGACCACAATGGCCGCGCCAACCGAGGCGGCCACCAGCCACGCATGCTGACCGGTGAGGGTCAGAACGCGGTGCCAGTTGTGCGTCAAAAATTCAATCATGGGACTCCTCAATCGGTAACTATCGGGAGCAGCAACGCGCAATGCGCGCTTACTGCACCAATCCTTCCTGCTTGAGGAAGTCGCTCGCCACACGCGACACCGCACGATGGTCGATATCGACCTTGGCGTTCATGTCGCGCATGTTTTCGTCGTTGATCTTCGCGGAGAGCGCGTTAAGTTCGTCGGCGAGCTTCGGGTTCGCATCGAGCACTTCCTTGCGCACCACGGGCGTGGCCGCGTAAGCCGGGAAGAAGCCCTTGTCATCGGCCAGCACCTTCAGATCGAAGCCCTTATTACGGCCATCGCTGGTGTAGACGAGACCGGCGTCGATCTGCTCGTTCTTCAATGCGGTGTAGACGAGGCCCGGATCCATCTGCTTGATGTTGCGGCGTGCGAGATGGAAATCGTAGAGTTGCTCCATCGGTTCCAGACCGTCCGAGCGGCCGACGAACTCCATGTCGAACGCGAATTGCATGTCCGGATTCGCACGGAATTTTTCGATGAGCTGCGATACCGTCTCGATGCCTTCGTCACGCGCCATCTTGCCCGGCATGGCGAACGCATACGTGTTGTTCAGCGCAGCGGGATTCAGCCAGACGAGACCGATCTTGCCGTCGAGTTCCTTGACCCGCTCGTAAGTCTGTTGCGGATCGAGCTTCTCGGTGACCTTGTTGTAGACGATAAGCGAGGTACCGGTGTACTCCCAGACCACGTCGAGCTGATTGCTCTCCATGCCCTGGCGCATCACCACACTGCCGAGGCCATTCTTCAGTTCGACGTCATACCCTTTGCTGCGCAGGTACTGCGCCGTCATCTCCGAGAGAATCAGTTGCTCGGTGAAGTTCTTACCGCCGATAGTGAGCGTGGCGGCCTGCGCGGTAGCGCTCGTCGCGATCACGCCCAGCGCGACGGCAACAACGCTCAGAAGACGAAGCGCGCGTGCCGCGAGCGTACGAGAAAACGAAACTTGCATACGTAGGGGTCTCCTATATTTCAGCGCGCCGGCGTGCCGTGTCGCGCGAACCAGAGCCCGCTGGCGAAGGCGACGATGCCGTCGAGCACCAGCGCGAGCAGCGCCGTACCGGCCGCGCCGAGCAGCAGCTTGGTCTGGTCGTTCAGATAAATGCCGGGGAAAATCAGTTGTCCCAGACTGTCCGCGCCGATCAGGAAAGCGAGCGGCGCAGTGCCGACGTTGATCGCGAGCGCGGTGCGAACGCCGCCGATGATGACCGGCATGGCGTTGGGCAGATCGACGCGAAACAGCACTTGCGCCGGTGTCATGCCCATGCCGCGCGCCGACTCCCGCAATGCGGGCGGCACCTGCCGAAGGCCTTCGTACGCGTTACGCACGATGGGCAGCAGCGAAGCCAGCCACAGCGCCAGAATGGCCGGGCGGTCGCCGATACCGAGCACCGCCATCGACAACGCCAGCACGGCGAGCGACGGCAGCGTGTTGCCGATATTGAAAATCTGCACCGCACGCTCGGCATGTTTCTCGAACATCGGACGCGAGATCAGCACGCCCGCAGGCACGCCGACCAGAATGGCCAATGTCATCGAGATCGCCACGAGCTTGAGATGCTGCTGGGTGTAATACACCAGGTCGCCCCGGTACTTGACGAGCGAATCCACGCCCAGCCAATACACCAGACCGGTGACTGCGGCGGCAACACCGAGCAGTCCGAAACCGGCCAGATAGAGAATGCGATACTGCTTCGCCACGTTCATGCTCCCTTTGAATGGGTTGGCAGCGCTGCGCGCGCGGCAATAGCTATCGCCCCACGTGACAACGCGGTCAAACAAGCATGACAACTGTTAGCTGCCTTGCGAATTGTGGTGTGTTCGATCCGAAGGTCTGTGAAAGACAACGGTGACGAACGAGGCGTCGCGAAATGCGACATGAGAGACGAGCTTTCGACGCCGTGGGCGCCTGGGCCTCTCGATACACGCTTATTGAAAGCGCGCGAAAGTTTTACTGCACAGACTCATTGCGTGATGTAACGGACGCCGGCGCAACGAGGAACACCGGCAACGCTTTTGTTTCTATGGGCCAACCGCAGCGATTGGCTTTTTTTATTCTAGTACAGATAGTGCGTCGATGCCAACCCGTAGCACGTTTTTAGTCATTAATCCGGCGTATTTACACGTAATTACACGCCACATTTCTCATATGAATCGTAGTACTGACTAATTGCGTGCGCTCAAATCCACCGTCATCACTGACGTTGCGGCGAATTGAAAAGTTGCGAAGGGCATGCAGTTTTACAGTGTCCCGAAATCTGCAATTTCGATGTTTCGCACAGCGGATCGATGTGTCGCAGCGATTTATTTTCCGGGACGCGAAACGAACGAATTCAGGTGCGATAAGCGACATGCCGACCGTCCGGAATCCGCATGTTATCTGGCCTCCGAAGGGAAATTAGAGTACCGATCCGGAAACCAGTGCCAACCCAGAAAAACTCGTGTATTCTCCGAGGTTTAGCTTAGTTTTCAATCATTTAGCGCAAAATCGGGGAAACGCAACGGGAACGCGAGGCAATGATCTTGCGACAGTTTGCGGGCGCGGTGATTGAACGGTAGGAAAGCGATCGTGCGCGGGCACGAGGTCGTTGAATGGCGAATAACAACTATGAAAAGTACCATCAGCCGTACCGAACAGGGCAATCGCGTCGCCGCGACCACCATTTTGGCCGCGTGCGCCGCACTCACGCTTGCCGGATTCCTCGCGCGCACGCTCGAAGGCACAGTCAATCCTTTGCTGACCTTCTTTCTCGTCTCCGCAGGCGGCATTCTCAATCTGTCGACGGCGTGTCTGCTGGGCGTTCAATATCTCTACAACGGTAAGCGCTATTTTGCGCAGTTCGGATGCGCGTTTCTGCTGCGCGGACTGTTCATGTTTACCGAAGGCGTGTTGCTCGCAAATCAGCTGGCTGGCATCTCGGCAAACGTCACCCGCGCGCCCTTCTGGCTCTGGCTCGTTGCCGAAGCGAGCTTCGCCGCGTATGTGATGCTCAGCGTGCGCAGCTACTCGCGCACGCGCATGGATCCGCACACGCGCCCCGGCTACTCCGAAGCGGCGCGTTACGGCGCGACGGTCCTCATCATCTGGGTGACGGTTTCGTTGTCGATCGTGGGCGCGGGACGCACGCTCGTCACGCCGCATCTGACCGGCGGCGTCGGCATTGAGACGATTGCGCTCGCCGCCCTCTTCGTCGCTTATATCGCCTTGTGGTGGCGTATCGCGGCTGTCACGCGGCTGTCTCACAAATTGTTCCTGCTCGTGTGGGTCGTGGTCTCGATCTCGCTGTGTCAGTTGCTGCTCTCGCTTACGGCACCGAGCGAGGCGTCGTATCAGTGGTATGCGGCGCGCTTGCTGGCGTTGGCCTCACCGGGTGTTGCCACGCTCGCCCTCGTGTGGGAAATCACGCGGCAGTATCAATCGCTCGCGCTCACCAATACGGACCTGGTTGAGAAGGTCTTCATCGATCCGCTCACGCACATCTATAACCGGCGCTACTTCGACAACCGTATTCGGCTCGTGGCCGAGCGCGTGCAACAGCGCGCCATTCCGCTGTCCGTGCTGCTGATCGACATCGATTTCTTCAAGCAGGTCAACGACCGCTACGGACACCCGTTCGGCGATGCCGTCCTGCAACGCATCGCCACAACCATCCAGCATTGCATCCGGCTGCCGAGCGACTTTGCGGTCCGTCTGGGCGGCGAAGAGTTTGCAGTGGTATTGCCCGAGATCGACCAGCACGCCGCGTTACGTGTGGCCGACCGGATTCGCGAATCCGTCAAACGCGCAAGTACGGACCTGCTGCCGCAAGCGGCGCGCGACGACGGCGAGGCGATCACGATCAGCGTCGGCATTGCCTCATGGCAACCAGGCGAGCCCCTCGTCATCAGCGCAATGCTCGACCAGGCGGACAAAGCGCTCTATCAGGCGAAGCACAAGGGACGGGATCAGAGTGTGATGGGGCAGATGGCGGCTTGATGGTGGTGTGACGTCGCCCGCGGCCTTCGTGCGAAATCAGTGCCCGCCCACGGGCGGCGACGTTGCCGGTCCTTTGAGTTCCACGATGTTGCCGTCGGGATCGCTGAGATAGCAGGACGGTCCTTCCCCGTGTGCGCCGTAGCGTTGCACCACCTCGCCCAAAGTCACGCCGTGCGACGCCAGTCCTTTGCGAATGGCTTCGTCATCGAACGGTTCGACGCGCAGACAAAAGTGATCGAGATTGTGTCCTTCGGGACCGGGTGCGACACCGCCCTGACGGCCGATCTTGCCAGCGACGTCGACCAGATCGATCAACGCGTCGCCAGCACGCAGCTGCACCAGTCCGATGTCGTCCTGCACCTTCTCCAGCGTGCAGCCCAGCACCTCGATATAGAAGTGCCTCAGGCGTGCCACATCGTTGGTCCGCAACACCACGTGATCGAGCGCGACGAATGGAATCTTCATCGTCGCGCCCCCATCAGGCGCTCAGCGCGTAGCGACGCCGCTTCTCGACCTTCGTCTCGTGCGTCATTTCACTGCGGCCATCTTCGAACACCGTCTCCAGCCGCACGGTAAAGCCCCACAGACGCGCCACGTGCTTGAGCACCTCTTCGAAGCTGTCGTCGAGCGGTTTGCGTTCGCTTTGCACATGCCGCAGCGTCAGCGACCGATCACCGTGCAGATCGACGTGCGCCACCTGAATATTCGGTTCGAGCTGACTGAGGTTGTACTGCTGCGCCAGCATCTCGCGAATCTCGCGATAGCCCGAATCGTTGTGGATGGCCGTCACACGCAAGCGGCTGTCACGATCGTCGTCGAGCACGGAGAACAACTTCAGATCGCGAATCACCTTGGGCGAGAGGAACTGCTGAATGAAGCTCTCGTCCTTGAAGTTGCGCATGGCGAAGTCGAGCGTCGTCAGCCAGTCGGAGCCAGCGATATCCGGAGCCCACAGACGGTCCTCGTCAGTCGGGTCCTCGCACATGCGACGGATGTCCTGAAACATCGCGAAGCCCAGCGCATACGGATTCAGACCGCTGTAGTACGGGCTGTCGAACGACGGCTGATAGACGACGTTCGTATGCGCGTGCAGGAACTCCATCATGAAGGCGTCGTTGACGAGCTTTTCCTTGTAGAGCTGCTGAAGGATCGTGTAATGCCAGAACGTCGCCCAGCCTTCGTTCATGACTTTGGTCTGACGTTGCGGGTAGAAGTACTGCGCGAGCTTGCGCACGATGCGCACGATCTCGCGCTGCCACGGCGCCAGTTTCGGCGCGTTCTTCTCGAAGAAATACAGCAGGTTTTCTTGCGGCTCACCGGGGAATGGCGGCTCGTCCGATTCGGTGGGATCGAGACCGTCGTCCTCATCGTCGTCATGCAGGACGTGATTGGGCAGCGTGCGCCACAGATCGTTGATCTGCAATTGCAGATAGTTTTCGCGATCCTTCTGACGCGCCTGCTCCTGCGCCATCGACAGACGTTTCGGCCGCTTGTACCGGTCCACGCCGTAGTTCATCAAGGCGTGGCACGAGTCAAGCAGCAACTCTACGGACTGTTCGCCGTAACGCTGTTCGCACTCGGTGATGTAGTTGCGCGCGAACAGCAGATAATCGACGATGGCGTCGGCACTGGTCCACGTGCGAAACAGGTAATTCCCTTTGAAGAACGAGTTATGACCGTAGCTGGCATGCGCGATGGTCAGCGCCTGCATGGTCATGCTGTTCTCCTCCATCAGATACGCGATACAGGGGTTCGAGTTGATGACGATCTCGTACGCCAGCCCCATCTGCCCGCGCTTGTAGCCGCGCTCGGACGACAGGAAATGCTTGCCGTACGACCAGTGGTGGTAACCGATGGGCAGGCCGACGGTCGCGTAGGCGTCGAGCATCTGCTCGGCGGTGATGATCTCGATCTGATTCGGGTACGTGTCGAGCTTGAAGCCTGCGGCGATACGCGCGATCTCATGCTCGTATCGCTGAATCAGCTCGAACGTCCATTCCGACCCTGTGGATATATACGCCATGACGCGCCCTCGTTTCGGTACCGGCACGGACCGGTATCGGTACGCTAGGAGACGGCTTTCAGGCCGCCTTCTTCTTGAACAAGTCGTGCAGCACCGGATAGATTTCGGCCGCCTCCATGATGCGTTGCATCGCGAAGTTCGAGTGCTGCTGCTTGACCGACAGGTACTCGTTCCACAGGTTCTGCGGTTCTGCGCTCGCCACCTCCACATAGGCGAAGTACTGCACGGCGGGCATGATCGACTGCATCAGAATGTCGCGACAGATGGGCGAGTCGCCGTCCCAGTTGTCACCGTCGGAGACTTGCGCACCGTAGATGTTCCAGTCGCTCGGCGAATACCGGTCTGCGATGACCTCGTTCATCAGCTTGAGCGCGCTGGACACCACTGTCCCGCCCGACTCGCGGGCGTAGAAGAAATCGTCCTCGTTCACTTCCTTCGCCGTGGTGTGGTGGCGGATGAGCACGAGATCGATGCGCTCGTAGTTATGCCGCAGGAACAGATACAGCAGCATGAAGAAGCGCTTGGCGAGGTCCTTGCGGCTCTGGTCCATCGAGCCCGACACGTCCATCAGACAGAACATGACGGCCTGCGCTTGCGGGCGCGGCTGCATGACGCGGTTCGAATACCGCAGATCGAGTTTTTCGATGTAAGGAATCGCCTCGACGCGCGTACGCAGATGCGTGATCTCGTGCGCAAGCGCCAGGGCTCTGGGCGAGGTATCCCCTTCGCGCGAGACAATGTCCGCGTACTCGGCTTCGAGTTCACGGAGCTGCTTGCGATAGGGTGCGGTGAGTGCGATGCGTCGGCCCAGCGAGCTGCGCATCGTGCGAATGACGTTGAGGTTCGACGGCGTACCGTCGATGGAATAGCCCGCACGTACCTTGCGAAACTCCGGGATCTGGGCAAGCCGACGTTTCGCGAGGTCCGGCAGCGCCATGTCCTCGAAGAAGAATTTCAGGAACTCCTCTCGCGAGAGGTTGAAGACGAAATCGTCCTCGCCCTCTCCCGAGTCGCTGGCGCGGCTGCCGCCGCCCCCTGCGCCCGATGGCGGACGCTCGAAGTTGTCGCCCACCACGAACTCGCGGTTGCCGGGATGAACCATCTCCCGCCGCCCGCCGGGTCCGTGGTGAAACAACGGCTCCGAAATGTCCTTGACCGGGATCGAGACCTGTCCGCTGCCATCGATATCGGTAATCTTGCGCCCAGACACCGCTTTCGCAACCGCACGACGAATCTGGTCGCGATAGCGTTTGATGAAACGCTGCTGATTGATGGCGCTTTTGTTCTTGCCGTTTTGCCGTCTGTCGATGATTGCTGACATAGTGGCCCCGATTGGTTGCTACGAGGATTTGCGCACGCGCAGATACCATTCCACAAGCAGGCGAACCTGCTTCGGGGTATAGCCCTTTTCCACCATCCGGTTGACGAAGTTGGCGTGCTTTTCCTGATCCTCCTTGGACGACTTCGCATTGAACGAGATCACCGGCAGCAAATCCTCGGTCGTCGAGAACATGCGTTTCTCGATCACCGCGCGCAGCTTTTCGTAACTCGTCCAGAGCGGATTCTTGCCCGCGTTGTTAGCGCGCGCCCGCAGCACGAAGTTGACGATCTCGTTGCGGAAGTCCTTCGGATTGGTAATCCCTGCCGGCTTTTCGACTTTCTCCAGTTCGTCGTTGAGCGCGGTGCGGTCGAGAATTTCGCCAGTGTTCGGATCGCGATACTCCTGATCCTGAATCCACAGGTCCGCGAAGTTCACATAGCGATCGAAGATGTTCTGACCGTACTCCGAGTACGACTCCAGATACGCGGTCTGAATCTCCTTGCCGATGAACTCGACGAACGGTGCCGTCAGATATTCCTTGATGTAGGCGAGATAGCGCTTCTCCACTTCTCCCGCATACTGTTCGCGCTCGATCTGTTGTTCGAGCACATACAGCATGTGCACCGGGTTCGCTGCGACTTCCGTGTTATCGAAGTTGAAGACCTTCGAGAGCACCTTGAAGGCGAAACGCGTGGACATGCCCGTCATCCCTTCGTCCACCCCGGCATAGTCGCGGTATTCCTGATACGACTTGGCCTTTGGATCGATGTCCTTGAGGTTCTCACCGTCGTAGACACGGACCTTGGAGAAGATGTTGGAATTCTCGGGCTCTTTCAGACGCGTGAGCACCGCGAACTGGGCAAGCATCTTGAGCACGTTCGGCGCACGCGGGGCGTTCGCAAGCGAGCTGTTCTTTACGAGCTTCTCGTAAATCTTCACCTCGTCGGTCACGCGCAGGCAGTACGGCACCTTCACGATATAGATACGGTCGAGGAAAGCTTCGTTGTTGCGATTGCCCTTGAAGCTCTGCCACTCCGCTTCGTTCGAGTGGGCAAGCACGATGCCGTCGAACGGAATCGCACCGAACCCTTCAGTGCCTTTGTAGTTGCCTTCCTGTGTAGCGGTCAGCAAGGGGTGGAGCACCTTGATCGGCGCCTTGAACATTTCGACGAATTCGAGCAGGCCGCGGTTGGCCAGGCAAAGGCCGCCGGAGTATGAGTAGGCGTCCGGATCGTCCTGCGGAAATTCTTCGAGCTTGCGAATGTCGACCTTACCGACCAGCGACGAGATGTCCTGGTTGTTTTCGTCGCCCGGCTCGGTCTTCGCAATCGCGATCTGCTGCAACACCGACGGACGCACCTTCACGACACGGAACTTGGTGATGTCGCCGTTGAATTCGTTAAGACGCTTGGTGGCCCACGGTGACGGAATCGTATTGAGATACCGCATCGGAATGCCGAAGTCCTCTTCGAGAATCTTGCCGTCTTCCTCTGAGGAGAACAGGCCCAGAGGCGACTCGTGCACCGGCGATCCCTTCAGGCAGTAGATGGGGACATCCTCCATCAACACCTTCAGCTTCTCGGCCAGCGACGACTTGCCGCCGCCCGGAGGCCCAAGCAGATACAGAATCTGTTTGCGCTCTTCGAGGCCCTGCGCCGCGTGTTTGAAGAACGAGACGATTTGCTCGATCGTGTCTTCCATGCCGTAAAACTCACGGAAGGCAGGATAGATCTTGATGATCTTGTTGGAGAACAGCCGCGAGAGTCGCGGGTCGTGATGCGTGTCGATAAGCTCCGGCTCACCGATGGCGCGCAACATGCGCTCGGCTGCCGACGCATACGCAGTCGAGTCCTTCTTACAGATCTCCAGATATTCCTGGATGCTGTATTCCTCTTCCCTGCGTGCTTCGAAACGTGTCGTGTAGTGGCTGAAAATATCCATATGCCTCACCCCCGCCTCATCGAAATACACCGCGGAAAACACCGCGATACGATGCTCGCTCTGTTGCTTAAGACCCGGATGACTGCACGTTGGTTTCGACCTGGCTCACTGCATTCCGGAGCGACTGACGCGAAACCTTTCGCACTGTCCCCTCCCTCACATGAACGACTCAAAATCGGTTTAGGTTGACTTTAAACTTGTCAGTGAAAATTGCAACCGTTAACTCATCATATGCACAAACAAAAAAACTGTCGCTAGATATTTTCCGCAGCGCTAAGCATTCTCGATAACCCGCATGCCGCAAGGGTTTCCGCGTGTTACGCACACACTCTACGCAATGCGCACGTCACGCGAGATAGGTCAAATTTCGAGCGACTTTTTCAGCCTCCACCCACGCATTGCGCACTCGGGTTTGCCTGCATTAAGAAACGTTTGAGACATTGGTTTATTTATTAAGGAATCCTATTTATTTCATCGAATTACACACACCAACGAGATACGTTGCGTGCAATGCTTTCGGGAAAAAAAGTGGGCGGCCCAACGACGTCGACGGCAGCGAAGACGTGGGCGCGAAGGGGATGCTTTCCTGTCGAAGCGTCGCGGCTGCGCGAAGTCGCGAAGGTCGTGCGACGGGCCTGCGCTGAAGCACGCGTGTCGCAGATGGAAAGTCGACTACGGACGGATGTCTTGACGGACTAACCTCCTCCTTGCAAATTGGCGATCTCTGGAATGAAGCGAACAACGTGCCAGACGACCGCGCTTGAAATCCATGTTACGCCCGTTCGCCAAAATCTGCTGCGCGGATATGTAACGCGATGTGATCCCGTCCCGCCACGCCGCACCCGCGCCCCAGCCCCCCGGCATCACCGCGCCCGGAACGATTCGTGCAATAATGCAACTTTGTTGCATTTATTACACAGTTGCAAACTGTGTGCGGGCGTCGCCCCATCTGTCCATGATTCGCTTCTCCGTTTGGCTCTACCGTCTCGCAGGCTGGGAACGCACGGCGCTCACGCTGCTGGTGCTCGTCCCGCTTTGGGCGCTCGTTTACTGGGCGCTGAAAGGGGTCGCCCCGTGATCGGTTGCCAGAATCTCTCGGTCCGGTTCGGACCGAACGTCGCGCTGGAAGACGTGAGCGCCACGTTCGCGCCCGGTGTGCTGTCCGCGGTCGTCGGCCCCAACGGCGGCGGCAAAACCACCTTGTTGCGCGCGCTCGCCGGTCTGCAAAAGGCCACGACGGGCAAAATCGTCTGCGACGGGCCGGTGGCCTATCTGTCGCAACGCCCCGAGACCGACCATCGTTTTCCGATGTGCGTTGAAGAATACGTGCTGACCGGTACGTGGCGTCGCACGGGCGATGCCCGTCGCCTCGGCCGGGACGAGTTCGACCGCGCCCTCGACGCCCTCGCCCGCGTCGGCCTCGCCGACAAGCGCACACAAGCGCTGGAAGCCTTGTCCGGCGGGCAATGGCAGCGCGCCCGCTTCGCGCGCCTGATCGTCGAAGACGCGCCGATCGTTTTACTGGACGAACCGCTGACCGGCATCGATGTGCCATCGGCGGAACTGTTGCTGGCATTGCTGGATCAATGGCGCAACGAGGGACGCACCGTTGTGACCGTGCTGCATGATTTGCCACTGGTGCTCGAACGCTTCGCGCATGTGGCCGTAATGGCCGGACGTCTGGTGGCCTCGGGCACCCCGGCGTCCTGTCTTCAGGGCGGATTCCCGTCGGCAGACGGCGTGGGCGGTGGCGCCCATCCGGGCCTGTCGGCGGCGGGCGGATATACCGCGTTTGCCGCGACGCCGCCGTCGATCACCTTCCCCGGAGGCCGTCGATGAGCGCGCTGCTCGATCTCGTCATTGGCCCGTTCGCGGAATTCGACTTCATGCGCCACGCGCTGGTCGGCAGTCTGGCCCTGTCGCTGGGTTGCACGCCCGTGGGTGTATTTTTGCTGCTGCGCCGCATGAGCCTGATGGGCGACTCGCTGTCGCACGCGGTGCTCCCGGGTGCGGCGGTCGGCTATCTGATCGGCGGGCTTTCGCTGCCGTGGATGGCGGGCGGTGGCATGATCGCGGGCCTGCTCGTGGCGTTGCTCGCCGGTCTGTCGAGCCGCCGTACACGGCTGGATGAGGGCGCATCGTTCGCGGGCTTCTATTTGCTGGCGCTCGCGGGCGGTGTGGTCATCGTGTCGAAGTGGGGCAACAGCGTCGATCTGATGAATCTGCTGTTCGGCTCGGTGCTGGCGGTGGACGACCCGTCGCTGATACTCGTGGCGGCCATCACGACCGTCACGCTGTTGTGGTTTGGCTGGCACTATCGCGGTCTGGTGCTCGACAGCGCCGATCCGACCTTTCTCGGCCAGGGCCAGGGCAAGAGCGTGATGCGCTACCACCTGGGCTTTACCGTGCTGACGGTCATGAACCTCGTCTCCGGTTTCCAGGCGATGGGCACGCTCATGGCCGTGGGACTGATGATGCTGCCGGCGGCTACCGCCCGACTCGTCTCCCGCACGCTGCCCGGCATGCTGCTCACCGCGTGGCTGGTGGCCAGCGCGTCGAGCGTGATCGGGTTGCTGCTTTCGTACTATCTGGCTTGCCCCTCCGGGCCAGCCATCGTTTTGACGGCAGGCGTCGCCTATCTGGGCGCGCTGCTAGTTTCGCCTGGTGGTGCCGGCACGGCCAAGGCGTCTGCGCTTTAAGAGAGGAAAACATGTTCGGATTGGGTCTTGGGGGCAGCAACGCGTCGCGCGGCAAATCGTGGCTCGGCGCGGGTCCCTTTGCAGTTTTCGCTGTGATTTTTGCGCTTGTCTTCGCCTTCGCCAGCCCGGCGCATGCGCAAGACACTCGCCTGCCCGTCAGTGCCAGCTTCAGCATTCTGGGCGACATCGTGAAGGCCGTCGGCGGCGACCGCGTCGACGTCACCACGCTCGTCGGCCCCGATCAGGACACGCACACCTATGAGCCGACCCCGGCAGACGTCGCCAAACTCTCGGGCACCAAGCTGTTCTTCGTGAACGGTCTGGGCTTCGAAGGCTGGCTGCCCCGCCTGATGAAGTCGAGCCACTACCCCGGCGAGCTGGTCACGGTCACGAAGGGCCTCAAGGCCCGCACGATGGTCGACGACGGCAAGACGGTGACCGATCCGCACATGTTTCAGGATCCCGAGCGCGTGAAGACGATGGCGGACAACATCGCCGCCGCCCTCTCGAAGGCCGATCCGGCAGGCGCGAATTACTACGCGGATCGCGCCAAGAATTATCGCGGCGCGCTCGACGACCTGATCGTCTGGGCCAACAAGCAACTGGCCCCGATTCCGCAGTCGCGCCGCGTGGTGCTGACCTCGCATGACGCCTTCGGCTATCTCGGCCAGCGTTTCGGCATCAAGTTCCTCGCGCCGGAAGGCGTGTCGACGGAAAGCGAAGCGAGCGCCAAGGACGTCGCCAACCTGATCCGCGTGATCCGCCGCACGGGCATCAAGGCCGTCTTCATGGAAAACATCTCCAATCCGCGTCTGGTGCAACGCATTGCGCACGACGCGAAGGTGACCGTGGACGGCAAGCTGTACTCCGACGCCCTGTCGAAGAACCCGGAAGCGACAACCTACCTCCAGTTGTTCCAGTACAACATCCGGGCGCTCGCCGCAGCGATGAAGGACAACCGGTAATCCCCCCGGCGCTCCCGCGCTCCCCCTCGGTGCACGCGGTATAATGCGTGCACCACACACCGGCCCCGCTACGGAGGTCCGGACAGGCCGGCCATGCCGGCTTTTGCGTTTGGGTCGTCACATTTCTCGCACGACCGGAAAACTGAACCCCTGAAACATCCGGCAACGGACAAATACGGACGCCCCCAGGTTAACCACTGCGAACGGCGCACACTCAATGGCAAAGAAGATTTACATCAAGACGTTCGGCTGTCAGATGAACGAGTACGACTCCGACAAGATGGCGGACGTGCTCGGCGCAGCCGAAGGTCTCGAGAAGACCGACACCCCCGAAGACGCCGACGTCATCCTCTTCAACACCTGCTCCGTGCGCGAAAAGGCACAGGAAAAAGTGTTCTCGGATCTGGGCCGCATGCGCGCCCTCAAGGAAATCAAGCCGGATCTGGTGATCGGTGTCGGCGGTTGCGTCGCCAGTCAGGAAGGCGCGGCCATCGTGCAACGCGCCCCTTACGTGGACGTGGTGTTCGGCCCGCAAACGCTGCACCGTCTGCCGCAGATGCTCGAAGCGCGCCGCTCGACCGGCCGTTCGCAAGTCGACATCTCCTTCCCCGAAATCGAGAAGTTCGATCACCTGCCGCCCGCGAAGGTCGAGGGTGCTACGGCGTTCGTCTCGATCATGGAAGGCTGCTCGAAGTATTGCAGCTACTGTGTGGTGCCTTACACGCGCGGCGACGAAGTCTCGCGTCCGTTCGAAGACGTGCTCACCGAAATTGCCGGACTGGCCGAACAAGGCGTGCGTGAAATCACGCTGCTGGGCCAGAACGTGAACGCCTATCGCGGTCTGATGGCCGACGGCGAGATCGCCGACTTCGCGCTGCTCATCGAATATGTGGCGGAAGTGCCGGGCATCGAACGCATTCGTTACACGACGAGCCATCCGAAGGAATTCACGCAGCGCCTGATCGACACCTACGCCAAGGTGCCCAAGCTCGTGAGCCACCTGCACCTGCCGGTGCAGCACGGCGCCGACCGCGTGCTGTCGGCCATGAAGCGCGGCTATACGGTGCTGGAGTACAAGTCGATCATCCGTCGCCTGCGTCAGGTGCGCCCGGAGATGTCGATGTCGTCGGACTTCATCGTCGGCTTCCCCGGCGAGACGGAAGAGGATTTCGACAAGCTCATGGCGATGATTCACGATATCGGCTACGACACCAGCTTCTCGTTCATCTACAGCCCGCGCCCCGGCACGCCCGCCGCGAACTTGCAGGACGACACGCCGCGCGAAGTGAAGCTGCGCCGTCTGCAACACTTGCAGGCCGTGATCGAAGAGAACGCCGCACGCATCAGCCAGAGCATGGTCGGCTCGCGTCAGCGTATTCTTGTCGAAGGCGTGTCGCGCAAGGACCCGAACGAGTTGCAAGGCCGCACCGAGAACAACCGCGTGGTCAACTTCCCGGCCCCCGAAGCACAGCGCGCCGCGCTGATCGGGCAGATGACCGACGTCGTGATCACCTTCGCTTACCCGCACTCGCTGCGCGGCGAACTGGTGAGCACACACTGAACGACGCAGCGAACATCGAACGACCTGAACAGGCAACCGACCGGATTATCTTGAAAGCACCCGTCCAAGAATTCACCGCCCCGCGCGACGACAATCGCCGTCTGGCCAACCTCTGCGGCCCGCTCGACGAGAACCTGCGTCAGATCGAGCAGGCGCTCGACGTCTCGATCACCCGACGTGGCCATCGCTTCTCGGTTCGCGGCAAGAGCGCCGCCGTCGCCACGCAAGCCCTCGAGAGTTTCTACAACCGCGCCACCGAAGCGCTGTCCGTCGACGATATCCAGTTGGGTCTCGTGGAGACGCGTCAGGGCCTCGCACCCACCGTGCGTCACGGCGACGACAATCCGTTTGCCGCTGGCGAGACGGAAGACGGCTCGCCCGTGCTGCACACGCGTCGCAGCGACCTGCACGGCCGCACGCCCGCGCAGCGCGACTATCTGAAGCAGATCCTCTCGCACGACGTGACGTTCGGCATCGGCCCGGCCGGTACCGGCAAGACGTATCTGGCGGTGGCCTGCGCCGTCGACGCGCTGGAGCGCGACGCCGTCAAGCGCATCGTGCTGACGCGCCCGGCGGTGGAAGCGGGCGAGCGTCTGGGTTTCCTGCCGGGCGATCTCGCGCAGAAGGTCGATCCGTATCTGCGTCCGCTGTACGACGCGCTCTACGATCTGCTCGGCTTCGACAAGACGCAGAAGTACTTTGAGAAGCAGATGATCGAGATCGCGCCGCTCGCCTACATGCGCGGGCGCACGCTCAACCATGCGTTCATCATTCTGGACGAGGCGCAGAACACCACGCCCGAGCAGATGAAGATGTTCCTCACGCGTATCGGCTTCGGCAGCAAGGCGGTCGTGACCGGCGACACCACGCAGGTCGACCTGCCGCGCGGCCAGAAGAGCGGCCTGATGGAAGCGCAGGTGGTTCTGAAGAACGTGCGGGGTATCGCCATGACCCGTTTCACCAGTGTCGACGTCGTGCGTCACCCGCTGGTTGCGCGCATCGTCGAAGCGTACGACGAGCACACGCAGCATCTGGAAGCCGGGCTGGACCTGCCTGCGGCGGAACAAGGGCGCGAGCGCGCGCCCCGTGGACCGCGTGCCGCTGGAGGCAAGGCATGAGCGAGCGGGCCGTGCGCCATGCGCTCACGCTGACGAGCCAGTTCGTCGCGGGTGCGGCGTTCGCGTCGCACAAGGCGCTGCTCACGCGTACTGCGGTGCGTCGCTTGGTGCAGGCCGCGCTGTTGGCCGACGCCGAGCTGACGCTGCGCTTCGTCGACGCCGACGAAGGCCAGACGCTCAATCGTGGCTATCGCGGCAAGGACTACGCCACGAACGTGCTGACGTTCGCCTATGCACAGGACGAAAGCGATCCGGTGACGGGCGACATCGTGCTGTGCTGCCCGGTGGTCGAGCGCGAAGCGAACGAGCAAGGTATTGCGCTCGAAGCGCATTACGCCCACCTGATCGTGCATGGCGTGCTCCACGCGCAGGGCTACGATCACGAGGAAGACGACGAAGCGCAGGAGATGGAGGGCCTGGAGACGGAGATTCTCGCCGGGTTGGGCTATGCCGATCCCTACGCATCGGAGAAGTCGCCGACGGCTGCCGCACAGGACAAACCGGTGAAGACTCCGAAAAGCCGTCAAGCCGCAAAGCACACCGATTCGGCAGAGGCGACAAAGCCTGCAAAACCGGCCAAAGCGGCCAAGACTGCCCCGACGTCCACCTCCCGCCGTACCTGACCGAGACCCGACCGAACCGTATGGAACGCATTCCGGACCGACCGACCGCCCCTGAAGCGCCTAAAGCTCCCCAGGCCAGCACGTCGCGCGGACCGGGATGCGACCGGTACCCGCCGGATCTCGGCGTCTCCCGGCACTTGAGCCCGGAAGAAATGAGCGAATCGCTCGACGCCGCGCTCACCGGCTGGGACGGCCGCGAAGACCTCTGGATCTTCGCCTACGGCTCGCTCATCTGGAACCCCGGCATGCCCGTCGAAGAATGCCTGCGCGCCCGCGTGCACGGCTATCACCGGGGGCTGTACCTGTGGTCGCGCGTCAATCGCGGCACGCCGGAGCAGCCGGGACTCGTGCTGGCGCTCGATCGCGGCGGCTCGTGCGCTGGCGTGGCCATGCGCCTGGCCGCAAAGCACGTCCGCACGGAATTCGAAACGCTCTGGTATCGGGAAATGGCGATGGGCTCCTATCGCCCGATGTGGCTGAATTGCCAGTTGGCCGACGGCCGCACCAAGCCGGGCCTCGCCTTCGTCATGCGACGCGAAGCTGCGAGCTACGCGGGCCGCCTGCCCGACGCCATCGTCCGCCAGGTGTTCGATCAGGCGCAGGGACGCTACGGCACCACGCACGATTACGTCGCCCGTACGGTCAAGGCGCTGCGCGAAGCGGGCATGCCCGACCCGGCGCTCGAAGCGGTACTGCGCCGCTGCGAGGCGAAGCAAGTTCCAAAGTAAGCGCACCAGAATGCAGCATCCGGCGCACTGAAATGTCCTGAAATATGCACGACGTTGCGCATGTCGCCCGAAGCGTTGCAATGCCACCCGCCTGACGCGGTAATGCCGCACATCTGGTGTATCCTTGAGCTTCCTGTAACAGCTCGGCGTCCGCCCAACTTGGACGCGCCGTCATGAACGACCCTTATCCCAGTCGACCCGGTCCAAAGAAAACCGACAAACCTCGCTCTCTGCTCGAACGCCTCACCGATCTGATTTCCCCGGAGCCGGAGTCGCGCGCAGAGTTGCTCGAAATTCTGCAAGACGCTCACGCCCGTAACCTGATGGACGCCGATTCTCTGGCGATGATCGAGGGCGTATTCCAGGTGGCCGATCTATGTGCCCGCGACATCATGGTGCCGCGCGCGCAGATGGACGCCATCAACATCGAACAGACCCCTGAAGAGTTCATGCCGTTCGTGCTGGAGCAGGCGCACTCGCGCTATCCGGTCTACGAGGGCAATCGCGACAACATCATCGGCATTCTGCTCGCGAAGGATCTGCTGCGTTACTACGCCAATCACGACTTCGACGTGCGCGACATGCTGCGCCCGGCCGTGTTCATTCCGGAGTCGAAGCGTCTGAACGTGCTGCTGCACGACTTCCGCGTCAATCGCAATCACATCGCCATCGTCGTGGACGAATACGGCGGTGTGGCCGGTCTCATCACGATTGAAGACGTGCTGGAGCAGATCGTCGGCGACATCGAGGACGAGTACGACTTCGATGAGGAAGAAGACAACATCATCGCCGCGCCTGATGGCTCGTATCGCATTCGTGCGCTCACGGAAATCGAGCAATTCAACGAAGCGTTCGGCACGCAATTTCACGATGACGAAAACGACACGATCGGCGGTATGATCACGCACCAGTTCGGCCGTGTGCCGCGCCGTGGCGAACGTCTGCGCATCGGCAATCTCGTGTTCGAAGTGCTGCGCGCCGACGGCCGCCAGGTCCACATGCTGCTATTGCGGCGCGTGGAGCCCGCACCCGCCGTTCAGCCTGAGTAACTCTCTCATCGATCCATGCAGGAAATGACCGTCCACGCGCCCGAGCGGCGCTCGTGGCCGGCCTGGCGTGCCCGTGCGCTCGCCGGTCTGGCCGGTATCGCACAAACGCTGGCCTTCGCGCCACGCGACCTCTGGTGGCTGCAACTGCTCGCGATGGCGGGGCTGTTCGTGCTCGTCGAGCGCAGCGCCTCACGACGCAATGCCCTCTGGCTGGGCGGCAGTTTCGGCCTCACCTCGTTCGTCTCCGGCATCTGGTGGCTCTACATCAGCATGCACACCTACGGCGGCATGCCCGGTGTGATGGCCGGGGCAGCAGTCGTGCTGTTCTCGCTCTATCTGGCGATCTATCCGGCGCTCGCCGCGTTCGTCACGCGTGCCGTGCCTGCCACCGGCCCGTGGCGCGTGCTGGCCTTCGCCGGGGCCTGGACGCTCGCCGAATGGCTGCGTGGCACCGTCTTCACCGGGTTCCCCTGGCTCTCGCCCGGCTACGCCCATGTCGACGGCCCGCTCGCGGGCTTCGCCCCGCTACTCGGCGTGTACGGCATCACCGGTCTCGCCGCGCTCGCGGCAGCATGGCTTGCCCGTGCGCTGCTGCCGGTCGTCCCGACGACGGGTGCGGCACGACGTCTCACCGCCGTGGTCGGCGTGCTGGCGCTGCTGGGCGTGGGTGTCGGCCTGTCCCGTCACGCCTGGACTACGCCCTCGGGGCAGCCGCTCACCGTACGGCTGCTGCAAGGCAATATCCCGCAGGACATGAAGTTCGAACGCGCTGGTATCGATCACGCCATGGCGCTTTATCGCGACATGATCGTAGCCGCACCGGCCGATCTCATCGTGACGCCGGAAACGGGCTTCCCTGTGCTGCTGCAAGCCATTCCGCCCGAGATCGCGGCACCGATCCGTGAGTTTGCAGACCGCACGGGTTCCCATGTGGTGCTCGGCGCGGTCGGCGCGAAGATCACCGATCGCGGTCCGACCGACTTCACTAACAGCCTGTTCGGCGTGACGCCGCGCGATCAGACGCTCTACCGCTACGACAAGCACCATCTCGTGCCTTTCGGCGAGTTCGTACCGTGGGGCTTCCGCTGGTTCGTCGACATGATGCACATCCCGCTGGGCGACTTCCTGCGCGGCAGCGCCACACCGAGCGGCTTCCCGGTGCGCGACCAGCGTATTGCGATGAACATCTGCTACGAGGATCTGTTCGGCGAGGAGATCGCGCAGGCGCTGCGCAACATGCCGGAACCGGCCACGGTGCTCGTGAACTCGACCAACCTCGCCTGGTTCGGCGACACCATCGCGCTCGATCAGCACTTGCAGATCGCCCGCATGCGCACGCTTGAGACCGGACGCCCGATGCTGCGTGCGACGAACACCGGCGCGACGGCGATCATCGATGCGCACGGTCATGTGCAGGGGCGTCTGCCTGCGATGACGGTCGGTGCGCTCACGGGCAACGTCCAGCCGTACACCGGCCTCACGCCGTACGTGCGCTTCGGCAATGTGCCCGCGCTGGTGCTCGCACTCGTCGCGCTGGGTCTCGGTCTGGCCATGACGCGCCGCTCGCGCTAAACGTCAGAGCAACGGCAAAACAGCCCGCGTCGCATCGTCAAAACGACACAGGGGGACGTGAAAATCCCCCTGTCGTGCCACCCCGGGGCCATCGGCGCCCCGTTCGGGTCGAATTCCCGCTAAAATTCAACGTTTTAGTCTTTTGGCCGCGCTCGCGGCCGGGCCGAAAGACTGCGCAAAATCCGCATTTTTTCCTGTTCGTCCGCGCGAATTCATCATGCTTACCTTTCAACAAGTCATCCTGACGTTGCAGGATTACTGGGACAAGCAAGGCTGTGCGTTGCTCCAGCCTTACGACATGGAGGTCGGCGCCGGTACCTCGCACACTGCCACGTTCCTGCGCGCGATCGGTCCGGAGCCGTGGCGCGCTGCTTATGTGCAGCCGTCGCGCCGTCCCAAGGATGGCCGTTACGGTGAGAACCCGAACCGCATGCAGCACTACTACCAGTATCAGGTGGTGCTCAAGCCGGCCCCGGAAAACATCCTCGACCTGTATCTGGGCTCGCTGCGCGCGCTCGGTCTCGATCTGACCCAAAACGACGTGCGCTTCGTCGAAGACGACTGGGAAAACCCCACGCTCGGCGCCTGGGGTCTGGGCTGGGAAGTGTGGTTGAACGGCATGGAAGTCACGCAGTTCACCTACTTCCAGCAAGTGGGCGGTCTCGACTGCAAGCCGGTGCTCGGCGAAATCACGTATGGCATCGAGCGTCTGGCGATGTATCTGCAACAGGTCGAGAACGTGTACGACCTCGTGTGGACCGAGTGGGAAGAGCAAACGGTCGACGGCCCGATCAAGCGCCGCCTGACCTACGGCGACGTGTTCCATCAGAACGAAGTGGAACAGTCGACGTACAACTTCGAGCACTCGAACCAGCCGATGCTGTTCAGCTTCTTCGACAACTATGAGAGCGAAGCCAAGCGTCTCATCGAAGCCGAACTGGCGCTGCCCGCCTACGAGATGATTCTCAAGGCCGCACACACCTTCAACCTGCTCGACGCGCGCGGTGCCATCTCGGTGACCGAGCGCGCGGCGTATATTGGCCGTATCCGCGCGCTGTCGCGCCTGATCGCACAGGCCTACTACGCTTCGCGCGAAAAGCTCGGCTTCCCGATGCTGAACGCCCCCGCAGTTAAAACTCAAACGCAAGCCGCATGATGAGCACCGCACAACGCACCCTGCTGGTCGAACTGCTGACCGAAGAACTGCCGCCGAAGGCGCTGGCGCGTCTGGGCGACGCGTTTGCCGACGGCATCGCCAACGGCCTGCGCACGCGCGGGCTCACCACGGACGCCAGCGTCGTCACGTCGTTCGCCACGCCGCGCCGTCTGGCCGTCTCGATCACGAACGTGCTCGACCGCGCCCCGGACGCCACGATCCGCGCCAAGGTGCTGCCGGTGTCCGTCGCACTCGACGCCAACGGCAACCCCACCCCGCCGCTCGCAAAGAAGCTCGCGGCGATGGGCTTCGCCGACCTGCCGGTTGCGAGCCTGGAGCGCGCGATGGATGGCAAGGCCGAAGCCTTCTTCCACACCTACACCGCTGCTGGCGCTCAACTGGCCAACGCACTGCAAGCCTCGCTCGACGAAACGCTCGGCAAGCTGCCGATTCCGAAGGTCATGAGCTATCAGCGTCCGGACGGCGAGACGGTGCAGTTCGTGCGTCCGGTGCACGGCCTGATCGCACTGCACGGCGACACGCTCGTGCCCGCGATGGCCATCGGTCTCGCATCGGGCAACAAGACGCTGGGCCATCGCTTCCTGTCGAAGGGTGAGGTCACCGTCGCCAATGCCGACGCCTACGCCGCTACGCTGGAAACCGAAGGCAAGGTCGTGGCGAGCTTCACGGGCCGTCGCGACGCTATCCGCACGCAACTGCTCGCCGCCGCCGGTAACGACCACGTGGTGATGCCGGACTCGCTGCTCGACGAAGTGACCGCGCTCGTCGAATGGCCCGCAATCTACGCCTGCCATTTCGAGAAGGAATTCCTGGCTGTGCCGCAGGAATGTCTGATTCTCACGATGCAGACGAACCAGAAGTACTTCGCGCTCACCGACAAGCCGCTGGCTGACGGTGGCCGTCTGACGAACCGCTTCCTGATCGTCTCCAACATCGAGACGGACAACCCCGAGCAGATCGTGACGGGTAACGAGCGCGTGGTGCGTCCGCGTCTGGCCGATGCGAAGTTCTTCTTCGAGCAGGACAAGAAGAAGCCGCTGGCCGATCGCGTGCCGCTGCTCGCAAACGTCGTGTATCACAACAAGCTGGGCTCGCAGTTCGAGCGCACACAGCGTCTGGAGAAGCTCGCCGGTGCGATCGCGCACATGATCGGTGCGGATCAGGATGGCGTGAAGCTCGCCGAGCGCGGCGCACTGCTGGCCAAGGCCGACCTGCTGACCGACATGGTCGGCGAGTTCCCCGAATTGCAAGGCACGATGGGCACGTACTACGCGCGTCATGACGGCGAAGCTGCCGACGTCGCGCTGGCCTGCTCGGAACACTATCAGCCGCGTTTTGCCGGCGACGCCCTGCCCACCAGCACCACCGGCACGGTGGTGGCACTGGCCGACAAGCTCGAAACGCTGGTCGGCATCTGGGGCATTGGCCTGCAACCGACGGGCGAGAAAGACCCGTTCGCACTGCGCCGTCACGCGCTGGGCATCGTGCGCATGCTCATCGAGAAGCGCCTGCCGGTGATGCTGCCGGAACTGCTGAACGTCACGTACAAGCAGTTCACCACGGGCGTGGCCGACTCCGCTTACCTGAACGACGTCTACCAGTTCGTGCTCGACCGACTGCGCGGCTACCTGCGAGAGCAGGGTTATGCGGCCAACGAGATCGAAGCGGTGCTGGCCGATCACCCGAAGTATCTCGGCGATCTGATCGAGCGTCTGGATGCCGTGCGCGCCTTCTCGGCGCTGCCGCAAGCCGAAGCCCTCGCCGCGGCGAACAAGCGTATCGGCAACATCCTGAAGAAGACGGCCCCGCCGGCGGACGGCACGATTTCGCCGGACCTGCTGCTGGAATCGGCCGAGAAGGCGCTTCACGCCGCCCTCGAAAAGGTGACCCCGGTGGTCGAGCAGAAGTTCGAAGCACGCGAGTACGCGCAGGCGCTTTCCGCGCTGGCCGAACTGCGCGATGCGGTCGACGCCTTCTTCAACGACGTGATGGTGATGGCCGAGGAGGACGCGTTGCGCAACAACCGCCTCGCGTTGCTCAAGAACCTGCACTTCCAGATGAACCGCGTGGCCGATCTCTCGAAGCTCGCCGCCTGATGTTCCAACGAGTCAACTGAGCTACTCATGGATTCGCGCAAAGATCGCACCCTCGGCCCCGCCGCCCGAAAACTCGTGATTCTCGACCGGGACGGCGTGATCAACGTCGACTCGGATCAATTCATCAAATCGACGGATGAGTGGGTGCCGCTGCCCGGCAGTCTCGAAGCCATCGGTCGGCTGAATCAGGCCGGGTACCGTGTGGTCGTCGCGACGAACCAGTCGGGTGTGGGGCGCGGTCTTTTCGACATGGCGACGCTCGGTGCGATGCACGCGAAGATGTCGAAGCTGGCGTCCGCCGCCGGTGGACGCATCGACGCCGTGTTCTTCTGTCCGCATACCTCGGTGGATGCCTGCGACTGCCGCAAGCCCAAGCCCGGCCTGTTCCAGGAAATCGCGCGACGCTACGAAGTCGACCTGACCGGCGTGCCCGCCGTGGGCGATTCGCTGCGCGACCTTCAGGCGGCTGCGGCCGTGGGCGCGAAGCCGCATCTGGTGCTCACCGGCAAGGGCAAGAAAACGCTCGCCGCAGGCAACCTGCCCGAAGGCACACGCGTGCACGATAGTCTGGCGGCGTTCGTCAACGATCTGCTTGCCGACGAGGACGCTTAATCGCATACGCCCCACGCTCGCCACCGCACAACGACCGCCCAGCCTTCGCTGAACTTCCGCCCCGCCGCGCGTACTATGACGCGGTCACACGCAGACCTCGCGAAGGCGATCGATCCCAGGCCCGAAACCCCATGCGTCAACTCCGCTCGATTCTCTTCTTCGTCTTCCAGATCGTCTGGACGATTCCGTACGCCATCGCGTGCATCTTGTCGTTCCCGTTCCTGTCGCGCGTGCAGCGTTACTGGTTCGCGGTGGGCTGGTGCAAGGTCGTGACGCGTGTTGGCGACAAGCTCTGCGGTATTCGCTATCGCGTGATCGGCTGGGAAAACCTCCCCGATACGCCTGCGATCATTCTGTCGAAGCATCAATCGGCATGGGAGACGGTGGCGCTACCGGCGCTGATGCCGCGCCCGCTGTGCTTCGTGTTCAAGCGTGA
The DNA here is from genome assembly GCF_044772185.1 of Pandoraea sp. NPDC090278. Taxonomy (NCBI): domain Bacteria; kingdom Pseudomonadati; phylum Pseudomonadota; class Betaproteobacteria; order Burkholderiales; family Burkholderiaceae; genus Pandoraea; species Pandoraea sp. NPDC090278. The sequence continues at coordinate 382,761 of NZ_JBIVYJ010000006.1, forward strand.
GTTGCTGTTCGTGCCGTTCTTCGGCTGGGCGCTGGGCCTGCTGAGCATGATTCACATCGATCGCCGTAAGGGCACGGACGCCTTCGCATCGGTCGTGAAACAAGGGCGTGATCGTCTCGCGGAAGGGTCGTGGATCATCATGTTCCCGGAAGGCACGCGCACGAAAACCGGTTCGCGTAACAAATACAAGTCGGGCGGCGCGCGTCTGGCCACCGCGACCGGCGCGCCGGTCGTGCCGATTGCACACAATGCCGGACGTGTCTGGCCGCGCAACTCGTTCATGAAATTTCCCGGGGAAGTGATCGTCTCGATCGGTCCGGTCATCGAGACGGCAGGCCGCACGGCCGAAGCCGTCAACGCCGATGTCGCCGAGTGGATCGAGCGCGAGATGATACGTATCGACCCCGCCGCTTATACGTCGAAACCGAGGGCGAGCGCGTCTGACACCTCCGACGCCACACCCCGGACCTGACTGCGCCTCACGCGAGACCGTCTCATGTCGAAAGCCCAACCCGCCACACGCGATAGCCGCTCCCGGCATGAGACCCCTGCACCCCAGATGGAACTCGATCTGTTCGGCAGCCCTGCGGCCGAAGCCAACGGTGTCGCCACCGACGCCCCTTTAGCTTCGAGCGCACCTACCACGAGCGGCACCCCCGCCCACACCGCTGCGTCCACCGCTGCCTCGAGCGATTCCGCATCGCTCGCCCCGGGTGCCGGGCCGCGTCGCGCACCCGCGCCGGGCGAGCGCGTCATCATGCTCGACGGCCACGCGCTCTACTACCGTTTCAAGCGCTCCTCGCGCCGCACCATCGGCTTCATGATCGACGAATCGGGGCTAGCCGTGACCGCCCCGCGTTGGGTCACGATTGCAGACGTGGAAGCCGCCGTCGTCGAGAAGAAGCGCTGGATCTTCAGCAAGATCGCCGAATTCCGCGAACGCGCCGCGCGTCGGGTGATTCCGCGCGTGACGTGGGTCGACGGTGCCTCGCTGCCTTACCTCGGCCACACGCTGACGGTCCGTCTCGGTGGACGCTCGGGTGCCGCGCAGTACGACATCCACACGCACACGCTGTGGCTCGATCTGCCGCCGCAAGCCGCCCCCGAACAGATGCGCGACCGTGTGCAAGGCTGGTTGCAACAGGAAGCACGCAAGCTCTTCACGTCGCGCCTCGACGTCTACGGCGAGCGGCTGGGCGTGCGTTACACCGCGCTCGGGCTGTCGTCGGCGACGACACGCTGGGGCAGTTGCAGCGCCGACGGACGCATTCGCCTGAACTGGCGGCTGATCCACTTCCCGCTGGGCGTGATCGATTACGTCGTGGCGCACGAACTGGCGCATTTGAAGGAGATGAACCACGGGCCGCGCTTCTGGCAGGCCGTGGCGTCGATCTTCCCGGAATTCGAAGCCGCTCGCGATACGCTCAAGTCGCACGCACCCGAGTGGTTGCCCGAGTTCTGAGCGAATGTCGCAATACGCTACGTTTCAAGCAAAGAATTTCTCAACGCAACATGAATGATGTTCATTTTCATGGTCGCGGGTACAATTGAGTTTTCGTTGTCCCCACACTGAAAACACCATGCGAATGCTCCATACCATGCTGCGCGTCGGCGACCTGCAGCGCTCGATCGATTTCTACACGCGCGTGCTCGGCATGCAACTGCTGCGTCAGAGCGAGAACCCCGAGTACAAGTACACGCTGGCGTTCGTCGGCTACGGTGCCGAGTCGGAAAACACCGTCCTCGAACTGACGTACAACTGGGGTGTGGAAAAGTACGAGATCGGCACCGCGTTCGGCCATCTGGCCCTCGAAGTCGACGACGCCTATCAAGCGTGCGACACGATCCGCGCCGCAGGCGGCAAGATCTCGCGCGAAGCTGGCCCGGTCAAGGGCGGCACCACGGTCATCGCCTTCGTGGAAGATCCGGACGGCTACAAGATCGAGCTGATCCAAAAGCATTCGAGCAAGGGCGGTCTGTAAACCGAGCGCTTGCGCGATTGCGCTGCCTGATGTGACAACGGCCGCCCTAGGGCGGCCGTCGTTTTTTCGGCACGTGCGATGCGTCAGAACTCCACCATCGCGAAGTCTTCCTTACCCACGTCGCACAGGGGGCAACGCCAGTCGTCCGGCACATCTTCCCAGCGCGTGCCCGGGGCAATGCCGTCTTCCGGATACCCTGTCGCTTCGTCGTAAATCCATCCGCAAATCACACAGACCCACTGGCGCGATGCTGCGTCCGGGGCACTCGTCGTCTCACCCGACGAGCGTGCCGCAGCACTGTCGTCACCGGGCATATCGGACGTCTTCGTCGCGCCCGGATCCAGCAACGTAAAGACCAGCGGGGACTCGGTGCCTGAGGCATCTGTCGCCGGGCGGCTCAGATGCGCTTGCAGTGCATCGAGCAGTGCCCGCGCTTCGTCGCGCGTGAGATCGACCCAGTAGGGATCGCCAGCGCCGTCGTTGAGTCGCGACGGGGAAAACTGCAATTCGACGGCAGAACCTTTCTTGTACATACGTAAGTGCTGAATCTGAAGCGAAAACCTATGAAAACGATGGATGAGCGATGACTGCGGCCTGGCTCGACGAAGGACAAAAGCCGCCTCGCGGAGCATTGTATAGGTGCGACAGTGCGCAATAAACGGGGGAGACGGGGACATATTGTCCCGCACAACGAGACAATCACACCCGGACAGACGAACGAACGCCCGCAAAGATTACCCGCGTTGGCGGCATCGGTTTGATGCGTCGAGTATCAGGATCGGTGACAATGACCGCTTCTGCGCATCGTGCCTACGATGCATCGTCATCCGAATTAATTCCATGAAAACCACACCGCGTCCGATCGATGCCACGGCGCTCGCCATCATGCTGGGGCTGTGCATGATCTGGGGAGGCCAGCAAGTTGCCGTCAAACTGGCCGTGCCGGTCGTGCCTGCCGTCTTGCAGGCCGGACTGCGTTCCGTCGTAGCGACAGTGCTTGTCGGTGCGTGGATGCTGTGGCGACGTCAGCGTCTGATCACCGGCGACGGCACCCTGCCCGCTGGCATTCTCGCGGGCGTGCTGTTCTCGCTCGAATTCCTCTGCATCTTCGTCGGCCTCACGCACACAACCGCGTCGCGTATGGCGGTCTTTCTGTACTCGGCCCCTTGCTTCACCGCCATCGGACTGCATTGGACGGTGCCCAGCGAACGGCTGCGGCCCATGCAATGGCTCGGCATGGCCATCGCGTTTTGCGGTATCGCCGTGGCGTTCTCGGACGGCAGTGGCGCAGATCTCGCCACCACGTGGCCCGGCGATCTGCTGGCCATTCTGGCCGGTATCTTCTGGGGGATGACGACGGTCGTGGTACGGGCCTCGCGTCTGGCGAGCGCCGCACCGTCCAAGACATTGCTGTACCAGTTGGCCGTCTCGGCGGTCCTGCTGTGTGCGCTGGCGCTCGCGACGGGCAATGTGCACATCGGGACGATGACGTCGACCATCTGGATCAGCCTCGTCTACCAATCCATCGGCGTGGCCTTCGCGAGCTACCTGATCTGGTTCTGGTTGCTCACACGCTACAGCGCCGCCCGGCTCGCGTCGTTCTCGTTCCTCAGCCCGCTGTTCGGGGTGACGTTCGGCGTGCTGATTCTCGGCGAATCGGTCGGCTGGCGCTTTGGCTGCGCTGTCGTCCTCGTCTTCGCCGGGATCAGCCTTGTGAACCGGCGCCGCTGATCGCGCGCGACAGGTTCACGTATTCGTCGACCGGCACATCTTCGGCACGACGCGTGAGGTCGAAGCCAAGCGCGTCGAAATCGACACGATCGCGGTAGCTGTGCAAGGTGTTGCGCAGCATCTTGCGACGCTGCGAAAACGCCTGAGCCACCACCGCTTCGAACACATCGAGATCGACCTGCGGCAGATCGGCCACGGCGCGCGGAATCATCCGGACGACAGCGGAATCGACTTTCGGCGGCGGATTGAAGGCGTCCGGCGGCACATGCAGCACCTTGTCCATCCAGTAACGGTACTGAAGCATGACCGACAGGCGGCTGTAGTTGCTTGAGCCTGCCGGGGCCACCATGCGCTCGACCACTTCGTCCTGCAACATGAAGTGCTGGTCGCGCACGAGCGCGGCGTAGCGCATCAGGTGGAACAGCAGCGGGCTGGAGATGTTGTATGGCAGGTTGCCGACAATGCGCAGCGGCGCTTCGTCGCGACGGTCTTCCGGGACGAGCGAACCGAAATCGAAGTCGAGGGCGTCGCCAGCGTGCACGCTCACGCGCTCGCCGAACTTACGCGTCAGACGCGCGACCAGATCGCGGTCGAGTTCGACCACGTGCAGATGCGCCAGCCACTCGGTGAGCGGTGTCGTCAGTGCGCCAAGGCCCGGGCCGATTTCGACCATCAGGTCGTCGGTGCGCGGCGAAATGGCGCTGATGATCGAATCGATCACGCCCATGTCGACGAGAAAGTTCTGACCAAAACGTTTGCGCGCCACGTGGCCCTGTTGGACGCCCGTGCGCTTCGATGCGCTACTCATGTGAAATTCCTTAGGAACGCGGCGGCGTGGCGTGCGGATCGACGCCCGCGCCGGCGGTCAATTGTGCGGCTGTCGACGCATGTAATGCAGCGTTCGCCGCCATCGTCGCCGCGGTGCGCAGCGCTTCGAGCAGGCTGCCGCTCTCGGCTTGCCCCGTGCCCGCGAGGTCGAGCGCAGTGCCGTGATCGACCGACGTCCGGATGATCGGCAGCCCCAGCGTGATATTCACGCCAGCGCCGAAGCTCGCGTATTTGAGCACCGGCAAGCCCTGATCGTGATACATCGCGAGCACCGCATCGGCACCTTCGAGATGACGGGGCTGAAACAGCGTGTCGGCAGGATAGGGACCGCGTGCATCGATACCGGCGGCGCGCGCGTCGTCGAGCGCGGGCGTAATGACGTCGATCTCCTCGCGCCCGAGATAGCCGGACTCACCGGCGTGCGGGTTGAGCCCCGTCACGAGAATACGCGGGCGTGTCACCCCGAAGTGACGCATCAGATCCTGATTGAGGATGATGAGCGTTTGCAGCAGATCGTCGCGACGAATTGCGCCGGGCACCTGCGCGAGCGGCAAATGCGTGGTGGCGAGCGCCACACGCAACCCACCGCCTGCGAGCATCATCACGACACGCGGCGTGCCCGTGCGCTCGGCCAGATACTCGGTGTGTCCGGTGAACGCGACGCCGCAGTCGTTGATCGTGCTCTTCTGCAACGGCGCGGTCACGATCGCGTCGTACGTGCCAGCCACGGCACCGTCGATGGCGTCGTCCAGCAGCGTCAGTACGTAGCGGCCGTTGGCGGCGTCGAGCTGTCCCGGCGTCACGGCGGCAGCGAGCGGATGGTGCGAGACGTGCACGCGTCCGCTATCGAGCAACGCCTGCCAGGCATCGCCCAGCCCGACGGCTTGCGCGCGTGCGGCGAGCAGCGACGCATCGCCGAGTACGGCAAAGCGACAGTTGGCTAGCGAAAGATCGGGGGACGCGGTAGCGAAAACGGCCGCAGAAGCGGCCGCCGGTGCCGGTGCCGAAGAAAGGCACTTCACCAGTGCCTGCACCGTCAATTCCGGCCCGACCCCCGCCGGTTCACCGGTGGTGATGGCGAGGACGAAGGACCGGTCGGACATCATGCTCACTGCTGCGCGTTGCTCAGGCGGTAGTCGACGTAAGCGCTGTCACGCAGTTGCTGCAACCAGTCGCGGTACTGCTGTTCGGCCTTGCGGCCGCGCAATTCCTGCATGGCGAGGTTACGTTCCTGATCGCCCGAGACCTGCGACTCGCGATGGCCCAGCACCTGAATCAGGTGATAGCCATATTCCGAACGCACCGGATCGCTGATCTGACCGTCCTTGAGTTCGGACATCGCACGCTCGAATGCGGGGACCGTTTCGCCCGGCGAAATCCAGCCGAGATCGCCACCTTGCGAGGCGGAGCCGTCCACCGACACCTGACGCGCGAAGTCGGCAAAGTCGCCCTTGCCCGCTTCGATCTGCGCTTTGATGTCGAGCAGCTTCTGACGTGCCTGCGCTTCCGAGACACCGTCGCCCACGCGAATCAGGATGTGACGTGCGTGGATCTGCGGCACGGTCATGCCCTGATCGCCGCCCTGCTTGCGCGTCTCGACCAGTTTAATGACGTGAAAACCGTTGCTGCTGCGAAGCACTTGCGGCACAACGGTGCCCGCTTGCAGCTTCTGCACCTGATTGAGATACAGATCGGGAATACGTTCGGGAATGCGGAAGCCCATGTCGCCACCGCTGGCTGCATCGGAAGCATCCGAATACTGCTTTGCCAGCGCAGCGAAATCGCCACCGGCCTTCGCCTTATCCAGCGCTTCGGTCGCTTTCTTCTGCGCGGCGCTGACCTGGTCAGGCGTCGCACCGTCCGGCACCTTCACGAGAATCTCGCTCAGGCGGTATTCCGTCTCCGCCGGTGCGGCATTAGCGCCACGCTGCGCGGCGAGGTATGCGTTGATTTCCGAGTCGCTCACCTGCACCTGGCTGTCGACTTCGCGATCGCGCAGGCGCGCCATGATGATCTGCTCGCGCACTTCCTTGCGGAAGGCGTCCCAAGGCACACCGGCCTGGGCCAGACGCGCCTTGTACTGATCGACGCTCAGACGGTTGTCGGCGGCGATGCGCTGCAAAGCCTGTTCGACGTCGGCGTCCTTCACGACAATGCCGCCTTCCTTGGCGCGCTGAAGCTGCACCTGCGTGACGATCATCTGTTCGAGCACCTGACGCTGCAACAGGTCGGCGTCCGGAATCGGGCGCTTGGAGAGCGTCAGTTGGTGCTTGGCCTCCTCGATACGCGTGTCGAGCTCCTTGCGGGTGATCACGCTGTCGTTGACCACGGCGACGATGGAATCGACGGCACGAGCGGACGACGCGGGGGCACCTGCGGCTTTGGCGCTGACCGGCGCCGGCTGCGCAACCGCCACCCCGGCGGCGAGACACAGGCCCGCCAGCAGCGAGGCACGCTTCACAAACATGTCATTCATAGTTGCTGAATCGAGAAGGAATCTGGTTCGTCGGCGGCGGCTGGTAACCCGGCACCCCGACCTTGAAGGCTTCTGTGGCGCTGTTGCCCGACTTGGTCAAGCCCTTCAACTCCAACTGCGCGAAGACGCGCGAAGTTGTCGTGGTGGCGTTGGTCGCATAGCGCTGGAGCCCAATCCGGAAGGCCCAGCAGTCGGCATCATACTCGAAACCCGCCAGGGCATCGATGAACGTCTTGTCCGTAATGCTGTAGTTCAGACGGCCCACAATGCCGAATCGCGGCGTGATCGGCCACTGCCCCGAAAGTTCGATCTGGTTGATCGGCGTGACGGTCAATGCGGTTTGGCCCACGACCGGCGGCGGGTTGCGCAGGTAGCGGTAATACAGGTTGAACACCTTGCGCTCGCCCGGACGCCACGTCACACCGACGTCCGACCGGTTGAATTGCGACGTGCTCGGGCTGTACTGCACGGCGGTGCTGAATGTGATGTTCGAATACAGCAGGGCCGAGCCACCCACCAGGAAGTCCGACACCCCGGCGTCTTCGGGCACACCGCCCGGCATCGTCACGCGCGATTGCTGAATGTTGTAACGCTGCGCATACCAGACACGCCCGCGCTCCACGCCGGTCTCGGAATCGATAAGACGCGAAGTCAGCGCTGCAGTGACGCGGTTCGCGTCCTGAATGCGGTCGACACCGATGAACGAGTTTTCGCTGAAAATTTCTGCGAGGTTGAAGTCGGCGACCGCACTGTCGAAAATCGGAATCGAGCTCTGATCGCGGTACGGCGTGTAGACGTAGAACAGGCGCGGTTCCAACGTCTGCCTCATCGCCGTGCCGAATAGCGTCAGCGGACGCTCGAACGTCAACCCCGTATCGAGACTGACCGTCGGCAATGTTCGCGTGATCGACGATTGCATCGTCGATCCGTTCGGATAATCGACGTTGTACGCCGCGGCGTTGAAGATGACCTTCGGGACGATGAAGTAACCCGGCGTCAGAATCGGGTAGCTCAGCGTCGGCTGCGCGTAGATACGCTCGCCGTTCGGCTGGCCCGTCCACGACGCGATCTGGAAGCGGTTGTACCGGATCGGCATCGTGAAATCGAAGCCGTGGAAATCCAGCTTGTTATACGTCGCCGAGAGTTCCGGTACCGACTCATACTGCGGCGCCGTGGGCGCGAGCGTCTGATACTTCAGCACGCGCGCGAGAAACGACCAGTCGCCGTAGTTCCACGTCAGGCCAGCTTCGCGGTTATACACGCGCTGCACGGCTGTCTGGAAGTTCGTCCCTGTGCCGAAGTCGTCCGGATAGGTATCGTCCGAAACCTTCGTGAAATTGACGTAGGCGTTCACACCGTAGCCAAGCGCCTGGCTGTGCTGCCACGTGAACGTGTAGCGGGCGTCGCCCGTAACGCGGTCTTTCGGCAGGTATTCGATGTGGAACAGACCGGAGTATGTCGGCTCCAGGTAGCGGAAGTCGCCAACGCCCATCACGCCGCGCTTGGTCATGACACGCGGTGTAATCGTCAGATCGCGGTTCGGGGCGATGTTGAAGTAGTACGGCGTGGCGAGTTCGAAGCCGGTACGGCTGGACTGCGTAAACGTCGGCGCGAGGAAGCCCGAACGGCGCTCGTTCGATGTCGGGAACGACATGTACGGGCTGGCCAGAATCGGCACGCCCTGAAAGAACAGAATGCCGTTGTACGCCGTGCCTTCCTGCTGCTCCTGATCGAACTCGAACTCGGACGCCTTGATATACCACGCGGGCGTCTTGCCGTCTTCCGCACACGTCGCGCAGCCCGAGTACGTACCGCGTTGCATCGTCAAGACGTTGTTGCCTTCGATATCGGCGCGCTCCGACTTGCCGCCGCCGCCCGACACGAGCCGGTAGGTCGGCGTGAGCATGTATCCATCGCCCGCCCCCGTATACAAATGGGCTTCGGGGCCGATGAACAGATTGCCGCCCTGCGACAGACGCGCGTTGCCGTGCGCCACCACTTCGTCCGTGTCCTGATCGTAAGTCAGGCGATCGCCTTTCACGAACGAGCGGTACTTGCGCGCTTCGGCGTCGCCGTCGACGGTGGCATCTACGTTGGTTCGGCCGGTAAGACCCATGCCGCGCACGTACATCGGCACGTCGTCGCCGCTGGAGAGCGGGTTATCGACGAGCGCCGGCACCGTGCGCAACACGAGACCGTCGCTCTTGGCGATATCGGGCGGGGGCATTTCCTGCGCACCGGCGAGCGAACACCACACGCCCGGCAGGGAGAGCAGCAGCGCCAATGGCTTGCGTCGCGTGCGCATCATGCGCTGCAGCGACGAGACTTCATTCGTATGGACTTGTTTATCCGGCATGTACGCAAACAGCGAGACAATCGTGGCGCCGCTTGCGGGCAGCCAATCCCGCTTGTCCAGCCGGCTTCACCGGGACATTCGGGACGGTCGATCGAGGTCGAGAAACAGGGCGTCGGGAAAACATGATCGGGTATTATATGGCAAGACGTTTACGGCCCCCACCATGACCGCACAACCTAGCACCTCCGCGAGTGTTTCCAACGCTTCCAGCGAACTCTTGAACACCTCCGATCCCCGCCTGCAAGCCCTTCACCACTGGCTCTCCGGTCTGTCCTCCGAGTTCTCGCTCGACATGGCGAATTGGGCACCGGCATCAGCCGACGCGAGCTTCCGGCGCTACTTCCGCATTGGCAGCCACGCCCCCGCGCATCCGAGTCTGATCGTGATGGACGCGCCGCCCCCGCAAGAGGATTGCCGTCCTTTCGTGCACGTGGCGCAGTTGCTGGAGGAAGCCGACCTGCAAGCGCCGAAGGTGCTGGCCGAGGATCTCGCGCAGGGATTCCTGCTGCTCACCGATCTCGGGCGCGAAACGTATCTCGATGTCCTGACCGAAGACAACGCCCGCCCGTTGATGCGTGCCGCGCTCGACGCGCTGATCGTCTGGCAGAAAAGCTCACGCACCGACGTGCTGCCAGCCTACGACACCGCCTTGCTAAAGCGCGAACTCGATCTGTTCCCCGACTGGTACATCGGCAAGCATCTGAAGGTCGAACTGAGCGAGTCGCAGCGCGCCACGCTCGATCGCATCAATCAGTTGCTCATCGACAGCGCGCTCGCACAGCCGAAGGTCTTCGTGCATCGCGACTACATGCCCCGCAATCTGATGCCGGGCCTGCCGGGCACCACCGGCCCGGGCATTCTCGATTTTCAGGATGCCGTCTACGGCCCGCTGACCTACGACGTCATCTCGCTCATGCGCGATGCGTTCCTTAGCTGGGACGAAGAACGTCAGCTCGACTGGCTGGCCTATTACTGGGAACGGGCACGCAACGCCGGTCTGCCGGTCGACGCCGACTTCGGCGAGTTCTACCGTCAGGCCGAATGGATGGGACTGCAACGTCACCTCAAGGTGCTCGGTATCTTCGCGCGCATCAACTATCGCGATGGCAAGCCCCGCTATCTCGCCGACACCCCGCGCTTTCTCGAGTACGCGCGCAAGGTCGCCGACCGCTATGCGCCGCTGCGTCCGCTGGCGAAGCTGCTCGACGAGCTGACCGGCCAGCAGGTCGACGTCGGCTACACGTTCTGAGGCATCGCCCATGAAAGCGATGATCTTCGCGGCCGGACGCGGCGAACGCATGCGTCCGCTCACCGACACGACGCCCAAGCCGCTGCTCACCGTCGGCGGCAAGCCGATCATCGTGTGGCAGATCGAAGCGCTGGCCCGCGCCGGTTTCACGCAGATCGTGATCAATCACGCCTGGCTAGGCGCGCAGATCGAAGCCACCCTCGGCGACGGCAGCGCCTTCGGCGTGCATCTGGCGTACTCGGCCGAAGCCGAAGCGCTGGAGACGGCAGGCGGCATCGCCCAGGCACGCGCGCTTCTCGAGGGTGACGGGAACGTGTTTCTGGCGGTGTCGGGCGATATCTTCACCGCCTTCGATTACGCCACGCTTCGCGCGCAGACCGAACGTCTCGCGGCGCAAGCCACACCGGGCATGCATCTGGTGATGGTGCAGAATCCCGCCTTCCATCCGACAGGCGACTTCGCGCTCGACGCGGCAGGTCATCTCTTCCTGCGCGACGCCGCGCCCGCGACGGCCGAAGCACTCACATTCGGCAACATCGCACTGTACGACCTGCGCCTGTTCGACGGCATCGCCCCAGGCACGCGCATGGCGCTCACGCCGCTGTACCAGCGCACGATTGCCGCAGGGCACGCAAGCGGCGAGCGCTTCGACGGCATTTGGGAAAACGTCGGCACCCCAGCGCAGCTCGATGCACTGGACGCCGAAGTTCGCGCCGCGCACGCGCGCTCGCCCGGCAGTAGAATCGCCTGAACACAGGTCAATACGTCTGAACTCGAACCAATACCCCGAAATGGAGCCCGCGATGTCTGATTCCCCGTACCGTGCCCGCCGCGAGCGAGTCATCGAACAGATGCGCAAGGCCGGTGGCGGCGTCGCCATCCTGCCCACGGCGCCGGAAGTGCCGCGCAACCGCGACAGCGACTATCCGTATCGTCACGACAGCTACTTCTATTACCTGTCGGGCTTCACGGAGCCGGAAGCGGTCGTCGTCCTCGACAGCCGCACGGGGCATTCGATTCTCTTCTGCCGCGCGAAGAACGAAGAGCGCGAGATCTGGGACGGCTTTCGCTTCGGCCCGGATGCCGCGCGCGAGACCTTCGGCTTCGACGCCGCCTACCCCATCGACGAAATCGACACGCGCCTGCCGCAATTGCTGGCCGACGCACCCGCCCTGTTCTACGCGCTGGGGGCATCGGCGCAGCAGGACCGTCAAGTGCGTCACTGGCTGAACGCCGTGCGCGCACAGAGCCGCACCGGCGTGTCGGCACCGTCGGCCGCGCGCGACATTCGCGGGATTCTCGACGAGATGCGTCTGATCAAGGACAGCACCGAACTCGACATCATGGCCCGCGCGGGCAAGATTTCCGCCGACGCGCACGTGCGCGCCATGAAGGCATCCAAAGTCGGCCTGCGCGAATACCATCTCGAAGCCGAGCTGCTGTATGAATTCCGCCGCCACGGATCGCAATTCCCGGCGTACGGCTCGATCGTCGCAACTGGCGCGAACGCCACCGTGCTGCACTATCGCGCGGGCGACGCAGAACTGCGCGACGGCGATCTCGTGCTGATCGATGCCGCCTGCGAACTCGACGGCTACGCCTCCGACATCACCCGCACGTTCCCGGCCAACGGCAAGTTCACGTCGGCCCAGCGCGAGCTTTACGACATCGTGCTGGCCTCGCAGCAAGCCGCCATCGACGCCACACGCGCCGGCGCACGTTTCGATGCGCCGCACGAAGCCGCCGTTCGCGTGCTTGCGCAAGGCATGCTCGACACCGGTTTGCTCGATCGCGACACGGCGGGCAGTCTGGACGACGTCATCGCCAACAAGGCCTACAGCCGCTTCTACATGCACCGCACCGGTCACTGGATCGGCATGGACGTGCACGACTGCGGCGAGTACCGCGAAGACGGCCCGAACGGCGAGCGTCCGTGGCGCACGCTGGCCGCCAACATGGTCACGACCATCGAGCCGGGCATCTACGTGCGTCCGGGACCGGACGTCGACGAGCGTTACTGGAACATCGGCATTCGTATCGAAGACGACGCCGTCGTAACCGCCGACGGCTGCACGCTGCTCACGCGTGACGTGCCGGTCGATGCCGACGAAATCGAAGCGCTGATGCGCGGCTGACGCGTCACGGACTGACGGCTGATGACGAACGCACAGGCTTCCGGCACTTCCGGCACCTCCGATATTTCCGACGTTTCCGAGAAGCGCGCGGCGACCGAACGGCCTGCCGCGCGTTTCGACGTCGCCATCGTGGGCGCCGGTCCGGTCGGCACCGCGCTCGCCCTGTTGCTCGCGCAGCGCGCACCCCACTTGCGCGTGGCGCTGGTGGACGCGCGCGGCGCGCAAGCCAGCTACGACGACCCGCGCACGCTCGCCCTGTCGCACGGCAGCCGCGAAATTCTCGCGCGCGCGGGTGCGTGGCCGCGTGATCGCACGGTGTTGCCAAGCACACCGATCCAGCACATTCACGTCTCGCAGGCGCAACGCTTCGGCAGCACCGAGATCGACTATCTCGATCACGGTGTGCCTGCGCTCGGCTACGTGGTGCGTTACGGCGCGCTCATGCGCGCGCTCGATACCGCGACGGCACAGCTACCGACGCGCTTCGAGCATGCATCGCAAGCGTCGGCGCTCAGCGTGCTCGACAGCGACGTGTCGGGACTGCACCACTTCCGCCCGTATCGCGCCATCGCGCTGCGTCAGGACACCCAGCAGGTCACCCTCACGCTCGAAGGCGTGGGCGACGATCACGCGCACACGCTGCACGCCACGCTCGCCGTCAACGCCGAAGGCGGATTGTTCGAAGGGCAGACAGCGCGGCCGCGCACGCGCGACTACGGTCAGACGGCTCTGGTGGGCTTCGTGACGTGCGAGCGTCCGCGCATCGGCTGGGCGTGGGAGCGTTTCACGGCCGACGGTCCTGTGGCGCTCCTCCCGCAAGAGAACGGCTACGCGCTGGTGTGGTGCTGCTCGAACGCCGAAGCCAGTCGCCGCCGCGCATTGGACGACGCTCAGTTCCTCAGTGAGCTGCACAACGCGTTCGGCGACCGCATGGGCCGCTTTACCTCGATTACCGGACGCGCGGGCTTCCCGCTCGGCCTGAACGCCCTGGGTCAGGTGGTCGACGGGCGAGTCGCCGCCATCGGCAATGCCGCCCAGACGCTTCACCCCGTGGCCGGTCAGGGCCTGAACCTCGGGTTGCGCGACGCCTTCGACCTCGCCGACAGCCTCGTTCGCCATGCCCGCGCCGGTGCGTCCCATCAGGGCGTAGCAGGTCCGGCTGCACTGACCGCCTTCGCCCGCCGCCGTCGTGCGGACCGGGGGCTGACGATTCGCATCACCGATCTGCTGCCCCGCCTCTTCGGCATCGACGCTGCACCGGTCGCCCTTGCGCGCGGCATGGCGCTGGCCAGCCTCGATCTCGTTCCCCCGCTCAAAACCGCCTTCGCCCGGCAGATGATGTTCGGCCAGCGCGGCTGATCCCGATATCTCAAGCCCTTCACCGGGCATAGCCCGACGTCTTTCCGGGGTAGCCCCAACAGGCCCGCCCGGAACTTTGCACATTTTTTAGGCGACGAGGACCGGTTTTCGCAGTAAAATAGCGATCTTTTTTCCGGCTTTTCCCCTTCATCGTGCGTATCGGTCCCCACGAACTCCGCAATAACCTGTTCGTCGCCCCCATGGCGGGTGTGACGGATCGGCCGTTCCGCCAGTTGTGCAAACGACTGGGGGCGGGCTATGCCGTGTCGGAAATGGTGGCGTCCAACGCTCAGCTGTGGAACAGCGAGAAGACGATGCGTCGCGCGAATCACGCGGGCGAAGTCGCCCCGATTTCGGTGCAGATCGCCGGGGCGGACCCCGCGATGATGGCCGAAGCCGCACGCTACAACGTCGAGCGCGGTGCGCAGATCATCGACATCAACATGGGCTGCCCGGCCAAAAAGGTCTGTAACGTTGCTGCCGGATCGGCGCTGTTGCAGAACGAGCCGCTGGTCGCCCGTATCGTGTCCGCGGTCGTGGGTGCCGTGGGCGACGTCGTGCCTGTCACGCTGAAAATTCGCACGGGCTGGGACCGCGAACACAAGAACGCACTCACGGTGGCGCGCATCGCCGAAGAGTGCGGCATCAGCATGCTGACCGTGCACGGCCGTACGCGCGCCGACCTGTACCACGGCGACGCCGAGTACGAAACCATCGCCGCCGTGAAGGCCGCTGCCCGCATCCCGGTGGTGGCCAACGGCGACATCGCGTCGGCACAGAAGGCGAAGCACGTGCTCGAAGTCACGGGCGCAGACGCCATCATGATCGGCCGCGCGGCGCAGGGGCGTCCGTGGCTCTTCCGCGACATCGAACTCTTTCTCACGACGGGCGAGATCGCCTTGCCGCCGCGCGTCGACGAGATCCAGCAGATCATGAACGAACACCTCGTGGACCATTACGAGTTCTACGGGGAGTACACCGGTGTACGGACCGCGCGGAAGCACATCGCGTGGTATTCGCGTGGCCTGCCGGGGGCAGCCACGTTCCGCCAGCGTATGAATACGCTCGACACCACGCGGGAACAGTTGGCTGCGGTCAACGCGTTTTTCGAAGAGCAGAAGGTGCACTCGGACCGCCTCTGCTATGAACAAGAATCTCCGAGGGAGCTATTAGCCGCATGAGCAAAGCAAACATAGAACAATCTGTGCGCGACAGTCTGGATATGTATTTCCGGGATCTGGACGGCGCACGGCCGCATGATGTCTACGATATGGTCGTTTCCGTCGTCGAAAAACCCCTGCTCGAGTTCGTGCTCGGCAAGGCCGACGGCAACCAGTCGCTCGCCGCGGAATATCTGGGAATCAACCGCAACACGCTGCGCAAGAAGTTGCAGCAGCACGGTCTGCTGTAAGGGCTGCGAGCGCAACATCCGCTGCCCCGGCCGACCCGGCCCATCTGCGCTACCCGTGCTAATCCGTGATTAACCGCCCGTTTTTGCCGCTTCACTACCGTCCGTCATGATCAAGCAAGCTCTCATTTCCGTCTCCGACAAGACCGGCATCGTCGACTTCGCCAAGTCGCTCGCGGCCCAAGGCGTGTCGATTCTCTCCACCGGCGGCACCGCCAAATTGCTGGCTGACGCCGGTCTGAAAGTGACCGAAGTGGCCGACTACACCGGCTTCCCGGAAATGCTCGACGGGCGCGTGAAGACGCTGCATCCGAAGGTTCACGGCGGCATTCTGGCGCGTCGCGATCTGCCCGAGCACATGGCGGCCCTCGACACGCACGGCATTCCGACGATCGACCTGCTCGTCGTGAACCTGTACCCGTTCGTTCAGACCGTTGCCAAAGACGACTGCTCGCTCGAAGACGCCATCGAGAACATCGACATCGGCGGCCCGACCATGCTGCGCTCGGCCGCGAAGAACCATCGCGACGTCACCGTCATCGTCGACCCGGCCGACTACGCCGTGGTGCTCGACGAAATGAAGGCGAACAACAACACCGTCAGTTACACCACGAACTTCCGTCTGGCGACCAAGGTGTTCGCTCACACCGCCCAGTACGACGGCGCGATTACGAACTATCTGACGAGCCTCGGCGAGTCGCTGCGTCACGACGAGCGCTCGGCCTACCCGGCAACGCTGAACCTGGCGTACACCAAAGTTCAGGACATGCGCTACGGCGAGAACCCGCACCAGAGCGCCGCGTTCTACCGTGACATCATCACGCCGGAAGGCGCGCTGGCGAACTACCGTCAGTTGCAGGGCAAGGAACTGTCGTACAACAACATCGCCGACGCCGACGCTGCGTGGGAATGCGTGAAGACGTTCGAAGCTCCGGCTTGCGTCATCATCAAGCACGCGAACCCGTGCGGTGTGGCCGTGGCCGCGTCGCCCGCCGAAGCGTATGCCAAGGCTTTCCAGACGGATCCGACGTCTGCCTTCGGCGGCATCATCGCTTTCAACCGCGAAGTCGACGAAGTGGCTGCGCAAGCCGTCGCCAAGCAATTCGTGGAAGTGCTGCTCGCCCCGTCGTTCACCGACGCCGCCAAGCAAGTGTTCGCCGCCAAGCAGAACGTGCGTCTGCTGGAAGTGCCGATGGGCGCTGGTGTGAACCAATACGACTTCAAGCGTGTGGGCGGTGGCCTGCTCGTCCAGTCGACCGATTCGAAGAACGTGGCACCGCATGAACTGCGCGTGGTCACGAAGCGTCACCCGACGCCAAAGGAAATGGAAGACCTGCTGTTCGCATGGCGCGTGGCGAAGTACGTCAAGTCGAACGCCATCGTGTTCTGCGCGGGTGGCATGACGCTGGGCGTGGGTGCCGGTCAGATGAGCCGTGTGGACTCGGC
The DNA here is from genome assembly GCF_044772185.1 of Pandoraea sp. NPDC090278. NCBI lineage: Bacteria > Pseudomonadati > Pseudomonadota > Betaproteobacteria > Burkholderiales > Burkholderiaceae > Pandoraea > Pandoraea sp. NPDC090278. The sequence goes on from NZ_JBIVYJ010000006.1 coordinate 399,731, forward strand.
TCGTATCGCCAGCATCAAGGCACAAAACGCCGGTCTGTCGCTGAACGGTTCGGCCGTGGCGTCGGACGCCTTCTTCCCGTTCCGTGACGGCCTGGATGTGGTGGTCGATGCAGGCGCGACCTGCGTGATCCACCCTGGCGGCTCGATGCGTGACGACGAAGTCATCGCCGCAGCCGACGAGCGCAACGTCGCCATGCTGATGACGGGCACGCGCCACTTCCGTCACTAAGCACGAATCGCGATGCCCTCACCGGGCATTCGTCGATGCGAAAAAGGACACCCTCGGGTGTCCTTTTTTCTTTGCACCGCGGGCGTCGGATCAGAAGTAATGCGACAGCCCCACCGCCACGCCGAGCTGGTTGCTGCCCGGCACAATGCTCATGCCGTAACCGGTCACGCCCAGATTCGAGCCGTTCTGGTTACGCGAGAATCCCACTTCGGCAAACAGCTGCGTACGCTTGGACAGCAGATAGGCCGCGTTCGCCGCCAGCAGATACGGATGTTGATTCGTCGACGTGATGTTGTTGTAGAAAATCGCGCCCGAGAGAATCACTTCCGTCACCGGACGATACTGCAACCCCGCGAAGTACAACTCGTTGCGCGCAGTCACCCCCGGTACATTGCTCAGATACCACTGATAACCAACGTAGGGTTTGAAGTTGCCGATCGCGTAACTCGCACCGGCGGCCACGCGCTGTGTCGTATTGCCCTGCGTCGCGATGGCCGTGCCTTGCTGCTGGTCGTACACGAGCGAGACATTCAGCGGCCCGTTGGCGTAACCCATCGACACGCTGTATTCCTTACCCACGCGCCACTCGCCCGGCACCTGTCCGCCGTTGGCGATGGTGGCGTCGTAGCCTGTCGAGAACAACCCCGCGACCTTGAAGCCATTGAAGTTGCCTGCGTACTTGATCGAGTTGTCCGCCTTGCCCGCGAACTGCGCGTCGAGTGCGGGTAACGCATAGCTGTAGTAACCGAGCGGGTCGAGTTCGAGGAACGCGTCGTAAATCAGATTCTTCTGACGGCCAACGGTCAGCGCGCCCCAATCGTTCTGCAACCCCACGTAGGCCTGGCGGCCGAACATCCGCCCGCCCTGCTGCAACACGCCATTGTTGAGGTTGAAGCCGGACTCGAGTTGCATGATGGCCTTGAGGCCGCCGCCGAGATCTTCCGATCCCTTGAAGCCGAAGCGGTTCTGCACCTGCGATCCGTTGCTCGCGCGCACGACCGACTGCTTGCTGCCGTTCGCGCCGACCCCGGCGTTGCTGAGATATTCGACGCTGTTGTCGAGAATCCCGTAAATCTGCAACCCGTCCGCCTTGACACCGCCCGCCGCGAGCGTCAGTGCCATTGCCATCCAAACCTTGCGTTTCATGACATTCCCTTTTTTATATTGGACTACTAATTACACTTAAAACATCGACTGCAAGTACGGCACACCCTCACGCCGCCCTGTCACGCGAGCACACCTCGGTTTCATGCCTGACACCATTACGCAATGCCGTCATCTGCGCCAGAATCGCCAGCGCAATCTCGGGCGGCGTGCGCGAGCCGAGCGGCAAACCGACAGGCCCGTACAATCGTTCGATCTGCGTGGTGGTCAGATCGAACATCGCCAGCCGCTCGCGCCGCGACGCCTGATTGCGATGCGAGCCGATCGCACCGACATAGAACGCCTCGGACTTCAGCGCTTCGAGCAGCGCCATATCGTCGAGCTTGGGATCGTGCGTGAGTGCCACGATGGCCGTATTGCCGTCGGGACGCAGGCGCACGATGAGATCGTCCGGCATCTCCTTCGTGTGCGTGACATGAGGATGCGTCTCGTGTGCGCAGTCGTGATCATCGTGAATGTCGCGCGGGTCGCAGATCACGATCTGGTAGCCGAGCGGCAACGCCATGTGCACCAGATGTTGCGTCAGTTGTCCATCGCCGATCACGATGATTCGCCAGCGCGGCCCAAATGGAACGGACAGCCGCGTTGACGTATAGGCGAACGCCGCCGGTTGACCGACGCCGCGCACGCGTGCCTGCCCGGTGCGCAGATCCAGTTCGCGAACCCCGAGACGTCCGGCCGCGATGGTGGAGCGCATGGCGTCGAGTTCACTGCGCGGCGTGACACATTCGATGACGAGTTCCAGCGTGCCGCCGCACGGCAGACCGAACCGGTGCGCTTCATCGGCACTCAGGCCGTACGTCTGCACATGCGGACGCAATCCCGGGCGAAAGCCGCCCGCGTCCTTCGCGAGCAGATCGTCCTCGATGCAGCCGCCCGAGACCGATCCGGCGACGCGTCCGCGCGGGGTGAGCGCCATCATCGCGCCGACCGGTCGCGGTGCCGAGCCCCACGTGCGGGCGACGGTCGCGAGCAACACGTCGTCGCCCTGCGACTGCTAGCGTGCGATGGTGTCCAGCACCTCGGCATCGACGCCGTCCATTACCCCTGCCCCCCTCGCCCGCTGCCGATATCGTCACCCGCGGCCACCTGACGCAGCGCGCGCGCTTCGGTCACCGTTTGCGGCAGTGGCATCGAGCGCGGTCGCACGCCCGTCGCGCGACGAATCGCCTGCGCGACCGCCGGTGCCATCGGCGGCAGCGACACTTCGCCACAGCCCTGCGGCGGACGATCACTTGGCAGAATCACTGTCTCGACTTTCGGCATCTCCACGAGATACAGCAGCGGGTAGTCGCCGAAGTTGCTCTGTTCGACGCCACCGTTCGCGAACGTGATCTGACTCTTGAACGTGTTCGTCAACGCGAAGCCGATGCCGCCTTCGATGTTCGCGCGAATGAGGTTCGGATTGATCGCGCGACCGCAATCGACGCCGCACACCACGCGTTCGACCTTGAAGCGATCGCCCACGACACGCAGCTCTACCGCGACGGCGACATAGGTGGAGAACGCTGCGCCGCGTCCCGTGTACGTGCAGTAGCCGAAGCCACGATGCACGCCCGCTTTCGCCTTCGTCCGCCATCCGGCCGCCTTCTCCGTCTCTTCGACGACACGTGTGGCGAGCGGATCGTGCTTCAGCAAACGCTTGCGGTACTCAATCGACTCGATGCCCGCCGCGTCCGCCATCTCGTCGATGAAGCTCTCGAGAAAGAACACGCTCGACGTCGAGCCGACCGAGCGCATGAAGCTCACGGGAATGTTCGGTTGCGGCACGTCGATGCCTTCGACGCGCAGATTCGGCACGGCGTAGACCAGGTCGTAGAGTCCGTCGAGCATGGTCTCGTCGTAACCCGCCTTCTCGTAGTGATCCTTCTTGATGACGTTGTACATCGACTGCCCCGCCACGCGCAGGTGCATGGCTTTGGGCAGACCGTCATCGCCGAGCACGGCCTGAAAGCGTCCCGATGCGCAGGGCCGGTAGAAGCCGTGACGGATATCGTCCTCGCGCGAGCGGATCACCTTGACGGGACGCCCCACCGCCGCCGACGCGACGGCCGCATGAATCACGAAGTCGGGCACGTACTTGCGTCCGAAGCTACCGCCGAGGAACGTCGTATGGACCGTGACCTTTTCCGGCGGCAGCTTGAAGATGCCGCCCAACGCCCAGCGCACTTTGTCCTGTCCCTGAATCGGGCCCCACACTTCGATCTCGCCTTTGTCGCGACGCACGTGCACGGTGGCGTTCACCGGCTCCATCGTCGCGTGGACGATGTAAGGCGTGTGATATTCGCCCGTCACCACTTTGCCGCCTGCGGCGATCAGTGCGGGTGCGTCCCCGATGTTCGTGGCGACACCGCCCTTCGCTTTGACCAGTGCCTCACGACGCTGCGCCATGATCGTCGTGCTGTCGGCGGCGGGACCGGCTTTCCATTCGACGTCGAGTGCGTCGCAGGCTTTCTTCGCGCGCCAGTAATCGTCAGCCACGACGATGACGGCGTCCTTCGCCAGCACCACATCGTGCACGCCTTTGCGCGCCTTGATCTCGTCGCGATTGCGCACGGACAGCGGCGTGCCGCCCGAGGTCGGGGCCATGAGAACGGCGCCGACGAGCATGTCCGGCACCTTCACGTCGATGCCGAAGACGGCCGAGCCGTCGACCTTCGACGGCGTATCGAGACGAGCGACCGCGCGACCGATCAGCGAATGCGCGGCCTCGTTCTTCAGACGCGGATGCGGATTGAGAGGCTGCTTTGCCGCCGCTGCCACCAGTTCGCCATAGCCGAGCGAGCGGCCCGACTGCGGATGCATCACGCGACCGTCGCGCGTGACGCAGTTGGTCGTGCGAACGCCGAATCGGCGCGCTGCAACCTCGACAAGCGCCTCGCGCGCTTGCGCCCCGGCGATCCGCAGGCGTTCGTAGAACAGCGTCGCCGACATCGATGCGCCCACGAACTGCTGCAACGCTTCGTTCGCGGCGGCCGTGCGGTAGGCGTCGCGCGCGGTCACGAACTCGACACGCACGCGTCGCCAGTCTGCGTCCAGTTCGTCCGCCAGCACTTGCGGCAAGCCCGTGTACACGCCCTGCCCGACTTCGCACTGCGAGAGTCCGAGCACGGTCGTGCCGTCGGCGTCGATGCGAATCCAGTCGTTGATCTCGACGAGATGGCCGTCTGCCGCATCGGCAGCGCGGGCCTCGGGGCTTGTCAGCCATGACGCGGAAATCGGAATCAGCAGACTGCCCGCGGCGAGCGACATGCCCTTGAGCCACTGACGGCGCGACGACGAAGCAGGCGCCGTGACGGAGGTGTCGTTCACGGGGGATGCCGTGCGCTCAGCGTTTTGCTGCGTCATGAATCGCCTCCCGGATACGGTGATAGGTCGCGCAACGGCAGAGGTTGGTCATCGCCTCGTCGATCTGCGCGTCGGTGGGATGCGGATGCTTGTCGAGCAGTGCGGCGGCCGCCATCACCATGCCGGACTGGCAATAGCCACACTGCGGCACGTCTTTGGCGATCCACGCCTGCTGGATCGGATGCGAGCGCGCGGGCGACAACGCTTCGATGGTCGTGATGCGCTTACCTGCAACGGCCGAGATCGGCAGCACGCACGTGCGCGTGGCCACGCCTTCAAGGTGCACCGTGCACGCGCCGCACGCCCCGATGCCGCATCCGTACTTCGTTCCGGTCAGCCCCGCTGCATCGCGGATGACCCACAGCAAAGGCGTGTCGTCCTCGCCGTCGAAGACGAAAGGCCGCCCGTTGAGTTGGAATTCCATTGACTCTCCCGTTGTGACTGCCGCGTGCGGCGGTCAATTGCGCAGCACCGGCAGATGGCGAATGAATTCTCACAACGAGGAAATTGCCGGACAACGGCCGCCCGGCCCGAAAAGGATGCCGTTCGTCCAGAGACGGGAAAACCCTTGGGCTGCCGTCGAACTAAGGCTGTCGTCGAACTAAGGCTGCCGTCAGCCGCATTCAGACGTCACGCATCCCGCACGCAGACGGCGCGCGCGACGGGGCGCATCAAAGGGAGGAAGGGACTACTGTGGCTTAGTGACCCAGCTCGCAGCTGCGAAGGTACTCGCGCGGCGGCAGGCCGTAGCAGCGGCGAAAGGCGCGTGTGAACGCCTTCTCCGAGGCGTAGCCGACGGCCTCCGCGACATCGGAGATCCGCGCGCTGGCGCCCGATAGGCGCTCCGCCGCCAGGTACATGCGATGGGTCGTGAGGTAGGTCATCGGCGATTCGCCGACGAGATCGCGAAAGCGCAGACAGAACTTCGAGCGCGACATACCCGCGATGGCGGCAAGTTGCTCGACCGTCCACGGGCGCTGCGGTGCTTCGTGCATGGACGCGATGGCGCGTCCCAGTTGCGGATCGGTCATGCCGCGCAGCCAGTGGGTGCTGGCACTGCCGCAGGCTTCGAGATACGCCCGCAGGATTTGCACGAACAAGACGTCGGCCAGGCGCGCGACGACCACGCGCCATCCCGCGCCGCGCTGCATCGACGCTTCGATAAATCCGGCAATGGTGTTCGTGAGCAACGCGGGCACGGCCGGGTCGCCTGCGCGAATATGGATCAGGGGCGGCAGCGACGCCAGCAGCGGATTGCGCACCCGGTCGCGGAACATCACCACGCCGGTGTAGAGATCGCTGACAAGGCCGTCGCCGCCCGCACGGAACGCCAACGGCGTGTCCAGACGCGGCTCGATACCCTGCGCCGACATCATCTCCTCGAAGACCACCGGCGGTTCATCCAGCGACGAACACATCACATGCTCATGCCCGTGCGGCAGCAGCACACAGTCACCCGGCTCGACACGCACCGGTGTCATGCCCGCCACGATCAGATAAAACGGCTCCCCCATCGCCATGCGAAACGGTGCGCCGTCGAGCGCCGGTTTGCGCAGCGACCACGGCGCACCGAACGTGAAGCGGCCGGTGACGACCGCGTCCGCGCGCAAATCGCTCAGTACGTCGCTTAGCGGATCCATCGCGCCCCGCCTCGCGCAGGATGATCGTTTCGTCGTTTCATGGGTGGAACTTCGATTTATATGTGAATTACGTCGAAGTATGCCGTTTTACTGCGCGGAAAAAAATCGGGTTTGACCTGAGGCCGGTCGAGATGGGGATGGCGGAGGGAGACGCCAGCGTATAGGCCTGTGGGTCGACACCTCGACGCACAGGCCGCTGACGAGGATTAGCGACGGGCGAGGGTTGTCAGGAAGACATCCGCCGAGGTGGCGTCCGCGACCAGTTCGCAAACGTTGGCACCCGCGTCTACATCGTCGATGCGCAGCGCATTGCCCGCACCGACGGTCAACGTCTGGCCGTCGTGGAATGTCACACGCACCTGTCCGTGCGCGCAGTAGAGGAACGCGAGCGCGTCAGTCGTTGCGGGCAGCGTCCACGTCAGCGCACCGCCTTCGAGACGATGTTGCGTCAGCGCGTGCTGCCAGCCGTCGCGTCGCGTCATGACGTTGAAGTCGTCGATGGGCACGCCGTCCGCCTCAAGCGCGGGCGTACTGCTCACCGCGAGTTCTCCGCCGAAAGCGTACGGTGCAGTGCGCGTCGTCAGTGTGACGTCCGGAAGTCCTTCAACGTTGAGCGTGAGCGTGCCGCCGCGAACAATCGCGAGCGACCGGTCGATGCCAGCGAACACCGAGAACGGTCCTGGCACGGCGACCGTGGCGGTGCTGATACGCCAGTCGAAGCCGTCTTCGCCGGGGCGACGCGCCACCGCCAGTTCCGTCGTCACGCCCTGACCATTCTTCCAAGGCATCTTCAGAAAATCGGCCGGGCCGAGTGCTTGCAGTTTCATGCGTCTACGCCTTCGTTCACGATCATTGACGCACTTCGCCGTGTCCGAACACGACGTACTTCAGACTCGTCAGTCCTTCGAGACCGACCGGGCCGCGTGCGTGCAGCTTGTCGTTCGAGATGCCGATCTCCGCCCCCAGACCGAACTCGAAACCGTCGGCAAAACGCGTGCTGGCGTTGATCATCACGCTCGCCGAATCGACCTCGCGCAGGAACTGCATGGCGTCGGTGTAGTTCTCCGTCACGATGGCGTCGGTGTGGTGCGAGCCGTAACGGTTGATGTGGGCGATGGCGGGTGCCATGCCGTCGACGATCTTGATCGCGAGCACGGGTGCGAGATATTCCGTCGACCAGTCTTCCTCGGTCGCAGCGATCGCACCGCTTACACCGGCTGCGGTCAGTGCGGCGAGCGTACGTTCGCAACCGCGCAGCTCGACCTGCTTGCTCTGGAACATGCGGGCGATGGCAGGCAGTTGATCGATGGCCTGCTGATCGACGAGCAACGTCTCCATCGTGTTGCACGTGCCGTAGCGATGCGTCTTGGCGTTCTCGCAGATCGCCAGTGCTTTGACCGGATCGGCGCGGCCGTCGACATAGACGTGGCAGATGCCGTCGAGGTGCTTGATCATCGGCACGCGCGCGTCCTGCATCAGGCGCGCGATCAGGCTCTTGCCACCGCGCGGCACGATCACGTCGACATACTCGGTCATGGTGATGAGCTCACCCACGGCAGCGCGGTCCGGCGTGCTCACGACTTGCACGGCGTCGCCGGGCAGGCCCGTGGAAGCGAGCGCTTCTGCGATAAGCGCCGCCAGCGCCGTGTTGCTTTCAATCGCTTCCGAGCCGCCGCGCAGAATGGTGGCGTTGCCCGACTTGAGGCACAGCGCCGCAGCGTCGATGGTGACGTTTGGACGCGACTCGTAAATGATGCCGATCACGCCCAGCGGCACGCGCATCTGACCGACCTGAATACCGCTCGGTTGCACGCGCACGTTGCTGATCTCGCCGATGGGATCGGACAGTCCGGCAATCTGGCGCAGGCCTTCGATCATCGTGCGAAGCGCCTTGTCCGACAGCGTGAGACGGTCGATGAAGGCAGCGTCCTGGCCATTGGCACGCGCGCGTTCGAGGTCGCGACGGTTCACGTCCTGCAATTTCGCCCTGTCGCGTTCGATGGCGTCGGCAATGGCGAGCAAGGCGCGGTTCTTAGCGGCAGTGTCGGCACGCGCCATGGCGCGCGATGCTTCGCGGGCGCGCTGGCCCAACGATTGCATGTAGGCTTTGATGTCCATATCGTGGTTCTGAGAATTCGGGATATCGTGATGTCGGGATGCCGGGCGCGGTGAGCGGCATTGCCGCCGTGACCGGACGCGTTGAGCGATGTTAGGCGTGTGCTGGGCGCGCGGCGCGAGTGGCGCGCGCCACCGGCGGTCGCTCACCAGCGAGCAGCAGGCCGAGTTGCAGCATGCCGTCCCACGGATCGCTCGGCAGACCTTCAGCGCGCAGGCCTTTGACCTGACGATCCAGACGCGCCGCGAGTTGCAGGGCTTGTGCGAGCATCGGTGCGGTGACGCGACCCACGGCCTGCTCCATCAACCGCTCGCGCGGGCCCCAGACACGGTATTCGCGCAGCAGCATGGCAAGCGGTTTGCCCGTCGCCATGCCACGTGTGATCTTGGCGAGCGTGCGCACCTCTTCGGTGAGCGCCCACAGCACGAGCGGCGCGGCCTCGCCTTCTCCGCGCAGCCCGTCGAGCATGCGCACCAGCCGCGCAACATCGCCCGAGAGCACCGCTTCACTGAGCTTGAAGACGTCGTAGCGCGCCACATTGAGCACGGCATCCTGCACCTGTTCGAACGCGAGCGCGCCCGCCGGGTACAGCAAGCCGAGCTTCTGAATTTCTTGATGCGCCGCGAGCAGATTACCTTCGACGCGGTCGGCGATGAATTGCAGGACGCGTCGTCCCGGCTCACCGGCTTCGACCCGTTGGCCCTGTGCGGAAAGTCGCTGTGCAATCCAGTCCGGTAAACGTGCACGATCGACCGGATCGATCTTGACCGTCACACCGGCCCGGTCGAGAGACGTGAACCAATCGGATTTGCTTGCCGTGGCGTCGAGCCGGGGCAGTGTAATGATGGTCAGCACATCGCCGTTGGCCGCGTCGGCGTGCGCCTTGAGCGCCGCCCCCCCGTCCTTGCCCGGCTTGCCGCCGGGGATGCGCAATTCGATGAGCTTTTTGTCGCCGAACAGCGACATCGACTGTCCCGCGTTGGCGAGTGCGCCCCAATCGAAGCTGCGCTCGACGCTGAGTACGTCGCGCTCGGTATAGCCCCCAGCACGCGCCGCCGCACGCACGCGGTCCACCGCCTCCTGCACGAGCAGGCTCTCATCGCCGTAGATCGTGTAGATCGGCGAGAGCGTCTTGGCGAGGTGCGCGTCGAGCGCGTCGGGGCGCAATTGCATGGCGGCGGTGTGGCTTTCCTGAATGTGCCTGATCGATCAGGCGGCCCGGGATTTACTCTTCCGGCTTCACGTCCGGCATGGACGTCACAGCTTCCATGCGACGGATGATCTGATCGACGGCGTCCTTTTGCATGTCACGATTGAGCAGCGCTGCCTCGGTGTCGCGTGCGGTCGTTTCGTTGTCGCTGTATGGCAGATTGCGCACCAGGCGAATCGTGTTGAGCGGAATGATCGGTCGGCCATCAGGCGTCACCAGTTGGAAGGTGTAGGCACTGCGCATTTCGTACTCACGCGCCTGACCGTTCGCATCCAGACTGACCGCCGTACGCGAGTTCGTGACGTTCACGATTTCCAGACGGGCATCCGCATCCGCAGGATTGGTCACAACGACCGTGCCCTTGCTGCCATAACGGATGTAGCGCGAGATATCGATGGCCATCATGCCGCCGCCCGAAATGTACAGGCGATGGAATGCGTACTCGCTCGCGCCGCGCAGCTGGAAGCCACACGCCGACAACGTCAGTGCGCAACCCAGCAGCGCGATCCAACCGAAAATCCTGCGCGTCATACCGACGCCTCGTTGCCCGGATGTCATTTGCACGTGATGTGCCCTCTTCTCACCAAACGTCATCAACCGACTGGAGGCGGCAACCGCCGCCCCCGCACTCTCTGATCGCGCTCAGACCACCACGTTCACCAGACGGCCCGGCACGACGATGACCTTCTTCACCGGCTTGCCTTCGCCGAACTTAGCGGTCATTTCGTGTGCGAGCGCGGCCAGTTCGATGGCTTCGCGCGAAGCATCCTTCGCCACGCGCACCGCGCCGCGCACCTTGCCCGCTACTTGCAGCACGAGTTCGATTTCGTCCTGCACCAGGGCGGCCTCGTCGACTTCCGGCCACGACGTGTCGAGCAGGTCGCCGGACTGTGCGGCGTAGCCCAGTTCGACCCACAGACCGTGCGTAACGTGCGGCACCACCGGGTACAGCACGCGCAGCAGAATGCCGTAGCACTCGCGCACCGCACCGGCACCCGCTGCGCCCTTGTCGCTCTCAATCGCGTTAAGCATCTTCATGGCTGCCGACACCACGGTGTTGTACTGCACGCGCTGGTAGTCGTAGTTGGCCTGCTTGAGCACGCTGTGAATCTCGAGACGCAGCGCCTGAGCAGCCGGGTTGGCCGTATCGATGGCAGCATCCGTCTGACGCAGCAACGCCGCTTGCGACTGACCGAAGCCCCACAGACGACGCAGGAAGCGGCTCGCGCCTTCCACACCCGCACCCGACCATTCGAGTTGCTGCTCCGGCGGGGCCGCGAACATCACGAACAGACGCGCCGTATCGGCACCGTACTGATCGATGAGCGACTGCGGATCCACACCGTTGTTCTTCGACTTCGACATCTTCTCGATGCCGCCGAGCGTCACGTCTGCGCCATCGGCCTTCGACGTAGCACCCGCCGGGCGCCCCTTGTCGTCGAACTGCACCTGAACGTCGAGCGGGTTGAACCACGTCTTCTTGCCCGACGTGTCTTCACGGTAGAACGTTTCGTTGAGCACCATGCCCTGCGTAAGCAGGTTCTGCGCCGGTTCCTTGAAGCTCACGAGGCCCAGATCGCGCATGACCTTGGTCCAGAAGCGCGAGTAGAGCAAGTGCAGAATCGCGTGCTCGATACCGCCGATGTACTGATCCATCGGCATCCAGTAGTTGGTGCGCTCGTCGACCATGGTCTCTGCGTCCGGGCAGGCGTAGCGCGAGAAGTACCACGACGAATCCACGAACGTGTCCATCGTGTCCGTCTCACGACGCGCAGGCTTGCCACACTTCGGGCAATCGCACTTGAGGAACGCTTCGGACTTGGCGAGCGGGTTGCCGGTGCCGTCCGGCACGAGGTCTTCCGGCAGCACGACCGGCAGGTCTTTTTCCGGGACCGGCACAGCGCCGCAGGTGTCGCAGTGGATGATCGGGATCGGCGTGCCCCAGTAGCGCTGACGCGAGATGCCCCAGTCGCGCAGGCGGAACGTCACTTGCTTGTCGCCAGCGTCCTTCGCCTTGAGGTCGGCAGCGATGGCGTCGATGGCGGCCGCAAAGGCCAGACCGTCGTACTTGCCGCTGTTGATCAGCGTGCCTTCTTTCTCGCCGTACCAGGCTTGCCAGGCGTCGGTCGAATACGTCTCGCCGTCCACGGCGACGACCTGTTTGATCGGCAGGTTGTACTTGCGGGCGAACGCGAAGTCGCGCTCGTCATGCGCCGGCACGCCCATCACAGCGCCTTCGCCGTAGCCCATCAGCACGTAGTTGCCGATCCAGACCTCGACCTTGTCGCCGGTGAGCGGGTGCGTGACGAAGAAGCCCGTCGGCATGCCTTTCTTTTCCATCGTGGCGATGTCGGCCTCGGCCACGCCCCCCTGCTTGCACTCGGCGATGAATGCCTGCAAGTCGGGGCGATCTGCCGCCAGACGGGTCGCCAGCGGGTGCTCGGCCGCGATTGCGGCGAAGGTCACGCCCATGATCGTATCGGCACGCGTGGTGAACACGCGCAGCAGCTTTTGCTCGCCGTCGAGTTCGTACGGGAAGCCGAAGTTCACGCCGAAGCTCTTGCCGATCCAGTTCTGTTGCATCACCTTTACGCGCTCGGGCCAGCCGAGGTCGTCCAGGTCGCCGAGCAGTTCGTCGGCGTACTCGGTGATGCGCATGTAATACATCGGGATTTCGCGCTTCTCGACGAGCGCGCCCGAACGCCAGCCTCGGCCGTCGATCACCTGCTCGTTGGCGAGCACCGTCTGATCGATCGGATCCCAGTTCACGGTGCCCGTCTTCAGATAGACGACGCCCTTCTCCAGCATCTTGAGGAACAGCCACTGGTTCCAGCGGTAATACTCAGGCTTGCAGGTGGCGACTTCGCGCGACCAGTCGATCGCGAGACCCATCGCCTGCATCTGCTTCTTCATGTAGTCGATGTTGTCGTACGTCCACTTAGCCGGCGGCACGCCGTTGGCCATGGCCGCGTTTTCCGCCGGCATGCCGAACGCATCCCAACCCATCGGCATCAGCACGTTATAGCCGCGCATGCGCATCTGACGGTACATCACGTCGTTGATGGTGTAGTTGCGCACGTGACCCATATGCAGCTTGCCCGACGGATACGGCAGCATCGAGACGCAATAGAATTTCTGTTTGTCCGCGCGCTCGGTGGTCTTGTAGGCATCGATCGCCTGCCAGTGTGACTGGGCGGAGGCTTCGACGTCGGCGGGAACGTATTTTTCTTGCATGATGGGTCGGCGGATAGGATTCGGCTCGGTGTCGGCCCGGCTGGCACGCGTCATCGGGATGCGCGGTACGCAGGAAATATGGGGCAGATCCGGGGAAAACGATGATTATAACGCCGCCGGAAGTGGATTCGGCGTGACGTTGGCGAGGGGATGTGACCTTTGCGTCACTTTCGCTTCCGATCCGGCGGGTCTGTCGTACGACCGCCGGTGGAGCGCGCCGCGATGGCGGCATCCGGGACCGGCCTTCGGTGCCTGAGCTGTACAACCTGACGCCCTTTGCGCGCTCAGGCCAGCACCGCTGGCCGCCCCGTGGAACCTATGCCGATCAGCGTAGGCCCAGCACGTCCTGCATGTCGAACAGGCCGGTCTTGTGCTGTGCGAGGAAACGCGCCGCACGCAGCGAACCTTGCGCATACGACAGGCGGCTCGACGACTTGTGCGTGATTTCGATACGCTCGCCGATCCCGGCGAACAGCACCGTATGATCGCCGACGATATCGCCGCCGCGCACCGTTGCGAAACCGATCGTCGAAGGATCGCGTTCGCCGGTCACGCCTTCACGGCCGTAAATCGCACATTCCTTCAGATCGCGGCCCAGCGCTTCAGCCACCACTTCGCCCATGCGCAGCGCCGTACCCGACGGGGCATCGACCTTGTGACGGTGATGGGCTTCGATGATCTCGATGTCGTAGCCCGTATTCAGGATCTTCGCGGCGATTTCGAGCAGCTTGAACGTGGCATTCACGCCCACGCTCATGTTCGGCGCGAACACGACGGCGACCTGTTCTGCACCCTTAGCCAGAAGTGCCTTGTCTTCTTCCGAGAAACCGGTCGTGCCGACGATCATCTTCACGCCGTGCTTTTGCGCGGCCGCCAGGTGCATCAGCGTGCCTTCAGGGCGCGTAAAGTCGATCAGGTATTCGGCATTGGCCAGAGCGGCGTCGAGATCGGCAGTGATCTTCACGCCGGTGTCGCGGCCGAGGAACGCGCCAGCGTCGATACCGAGCGCCGGACTGCCTTCACGGTCGAGTGCGCCGACCAGCTCGGCGTCGTCTGCCGCGAGCACGGTTTCGATCAGCATCCGGCCCATACGGCCGGAGGCCCCTGCAATCGCAATCTTCATCATGGTGAGTCTTTCGTCGTCTTTCTACCGGCTTTCAGCCGCTTACTGGGGCGTCGAGAACAGACCGCCACCGGAGGTCACGCGAGGCGACGGAACCAGTCCCGTGCCGGCCGAGCTCGACGTACTGGCGCGCGGCGCCGGGGCGCTCGGTTGCGCCGTCGGTGCAGGCTTGGCTGCGGCCGCGACGTTGGCAGCAGCGTCCGTCGAAACGGTCGCCACATCGGTCGGTGCAGGGGCTGCGGTCGGTGCCGCTGCTGCTGCGTCCGGCGACGGTGCGGCGGCTTCGGCAGCCGCGGCGCTCGCCGTCGACGGTGCAGGCGCTTCCGTCTTCACGGCCTTGCCCTTCTGTCCATCGATTTCCTGCACCAGTTGGTACTCGGTCGGCAGATTTTCGCCGCCTTCCCAACGGGCCAGCGTGTCGCCTTCGAAGTACACCTTCAGGTGACGTTCCTGAACGACCGACGCGTTGCCGCGTTTGAAGTAGAAGACGTAATCCCAGCGATTCGCATGGAAGATGTCGGCGAGCAGCGGCGTGCCGAGCAGTTGGCGCACTTGATCGCGCGTCATACCGGCCTTGAGCTGCTCATAGGCTTCCTTCGAGACGAAGTTGCCTTGAACGATGTTGATTCGATACGGCGTGACCACGCCGATAACTTTATCGGTCATGCTGTCATACGTCGAGCAGCCAGCCAGAGCAAGGAATGCCGCGGCTGCGCAGACGGACAACGGAAGGGAGAGATAACGACGCAAATCTGACTCGCTTTCAAAAAGATCGAACTTGAATCCGGCACGCCGGGCGCGCCGCCACATCGCCCCCGTTGACGGCACAACCGTCCCGTTTGCCACGGTTTGCGCCCGGGCAAGGCAAAAAGGCATTATTATTGGGGCTGTATTGTACTCTAGGGACGTAGAGCGATGCCGAATCCCGCCGATTTGAAAAATATCGGACTGAAAGCCACGCTTCCGCGCCTCAAGATTCTGGAGATCTTCCAGAACAGTGAGGTGCGCCACTTGACCGCTGAAGACGTATATCGTCATCTGCTCGGCGAAAATCTCGATATCGGCCTGGCCACGGTTTACCGTGTCCTGACCCAGTTCGAGCAAGCCGGGCTATTGTCGCGCAGCAACTTTGAATCCGGCAAGGCCGTTTTTGAACTCAACGAAGGCCATCACCACGATCACCTCGTGTGCATGGACTGCGGACGCGTCGAGGAATTCTTCGATGCCGAGATCGAACGCCGTCAGAAGTTGATCGCGAAGGAGCGCGGTTTCGCACTCCAGGAGCACTCACTCGCAATGTACGGCAGTTGCACGAAGGACCCGTGCCCCCACCGTCAAAAAAATTAAAAATATAGCTGTCAGAATGCCTTCGCACGAAGGCATTCAGGGATTTCCCACATCTTCGGCCGCCGGGTTGATTCCTGCGTCGGCGAGCATCGTCTACAATAACCATCCCCCGTAAGATACGTTGAGGCGCAGATAGCGTCTTCGCGGGACCGCACTTAAGCCTGGCCCCTATGACTAACGAAGAAATCCCCAACGACATGGCACAGAACGACGTAGACGAGATTACGTTCGCAGATGTTCTCGGCTTCATTCGCCACAATCTAGCAGTCATTGTTGGCGTTGCCGTGGTCGGCGCTGCAATCGGCATCGGCAGTACCTTTGCCTTTCACAAGCAATGGGAAGGCAAGGTCACGCTGCAAATCGGTCGCGCCGCCGGCTCGCCGGTCGCGGGTCCGGATGGTCCCCTTATCGAGTCGATTCAGCAAACCGTGGGGCGGGTGCAATTGAGCACGTTCCGCGACAAGGTGACGTCCGAGGTCATGCCGCAACTGCAGGGCAATGTCGAAGAACTGCGTAAGACGGTGGCATGGAACGCCTTGAAAGCGCGCCCGATTCAGGGCACCGCGTATATGGAAATCTCAGCGCGCGGGACTTCACCTGAGCAGGCAGAGCAGGTTCTCACGGCCGCGACGCACCGCATCGAAACGGAACACGCTGCGATCCTGGAGCGCGCCCGCGCCCTGCCGAAGCAGCAGTTGAGTGTCATCGATGCCGCCATCGAGTCAAACACCAAGGCCCAGGAACAACTGAGCGCTGCGCTGGCACGCTCGAAGAATACCGATTCGGTGATGGCACTGGGCGCCTTGCAGAACAGCCGAACGGAGCGCGCCACACTGAACGAAAGCCGCTACCGTGTCTCGCAATTGCTCGCACCGGATCAGTCGTACAACACGCGTGTCGTAAGCGAGGTGCAGATCGGGCAGAACGCCGCATTCCCGCGCAAGCTGTATTTCGGTGGTGCCGGCCTCGTGTTCGGCGCACTCGTCGGCGTGATTATCGGACTGACCCGCAAGTCGCGCGCACGCAGCGCCTGACAGGCGAGATACGATCGCGCAGTTCCGATTCATCCGCTCACAATAAAAAAGCCGCTGTCTCTCGACAGCGGCTTTTTTGACTTCTGAGACAGCTTTCGCGGCGATTACTTCGCAGCCATCAGCGCGACGGTCGTGTCGAGCATGCGGTTCGAGAAGCCCCACTCGTTGTCGTACCACGAACTGACCTTCACCAGGCGACCCGATACCTTCGTCAGCGTGCCGTCGAAGTTCGACGACGCCGGGTTGTGGTTGAAGTCGACCGACACCAGCGGTGCCGTGTTGTACGTAGCGATGGCCTTCAGCGGGCCTTCGGCGGCTTCCTTCAGGATCGCGTTGACTTCGTCGACCGTCGTGTCGCGCTTGGCGATGAACGACAGGTCAACGATCGACACGTTGATCGTCGGGACGCGAATGGCGTAGCCGTCGAGCTTGCCGTTCAGTTCCGGCAGCACCAGGCCGACGGCGGAAGCTGCACCCGTCTTCGTCGGGATCATGCTCATCGTGGCCGAACGGGCGCGACGCAGGTCTTCGTGATAGACGTCCGTCAGCACCTGGTCGTTCGTGTAAGCGTGAACGGTCGTCATCAGGCCCGTTTCCAGACCGATCTTGTCGTGCAGCGGCTTGACCAGCGGTGCCAGGCAGTTCGTGGTGCACGAAGCGTTCGAGATGACCGTGTCGGTCGACTTGAGCACGCCTTCGTTCACGCCGAACACGACCGTTGCGTCCACATCCTTGCCACCCGGGGCCGAGATGATGACCTTCTTCGCGCCGCCCTTCAGGTGAGCGCTGGCCTTTTCCTTCGTGGTGAAGAAACCGGTGCACTCGAGCACGACGTCGACGTTCAGCTCGCCCCACGGCAGTTCGGCCGGGTTGCGGTTGGCCAGCACGCGGATCTTGTCGCCGTTGACGATCATGAAGTCGCCATCGACCGACACCGTGCCCGGGAACTTACCGTGCGCCGTGTCGTATTGCGTGAGGTGGGCGTTCGTCTGTGCATTGCCGAGATCGTTGATGGCAACGATTTCGATGTCGTGCTTCTTGCCACCTTCGTAGTGGGCACGCAGTACGTTGCGGCCGATACGGCCGTAGCCGTTAATAGCGACGCGAATGGTCATGGGGGTATCTCCGTAAGGTCTAACGAAATCAGCCAAGCACGGACTTTGCCGTCGCGACCACATGGTCGACGGTGAAGCCGAAGTGTTTGAACAGCACGCCGGCCGGAGCCGACTCGCCAAAGGTATCGATGCCGACCACGCCGCCTTCCAGGCCGACGTACTTATGCCAGAACGCCGTCACACCGGCTTCCACGGCCACACGCGGCACGCCGCGCAGCAGCACGCTCTCGCGGTAGGCCTTGTCCTGACGATCGAACACATTGGTCGACGGCATGGACACGACACGTGCGGCAATCCCTTCGGCTGCCAATGCTTCCGCGCCCTTGAGCGCCAGATCCATTTCCGAGCCTGTCGCGATCAGAATGATCTGCGGATTGGCCACGTCGCGCAGCACGTAGCCGCCACGACGGATATCGGCGATCTGCGCATCGCTGCGCGAGACGAACGGCAAGTTCTGACGGCTCAGCACCAGGCTCGACGGACCGTCGTGACGCTCCACCGCCGCCACCCAAGCCGCCGCCGTTTCCGTCGTATCGCACGGACGCCACAGATCCATTTGCGGAATCAGGCGCAGGCTCGAAACATGCTCGATCGACTGGTGCGTCGGGCCGTCTTCGCCCAGACCGATCGAATCGTGCGTGAACACGAAGATCGAACGCAGCTTCATGAGCGCCGCCATACGCAGCGCATTGCGGCTGTAGTCGGAGAACGTCAGGAACGTGCCGCCGAACGGGATGTAACCGCCGTGCAGCGCAATGCCGTTCATGATGGCGCTCATACCGAACTCGCGCACACCGTAGTTGATGTGATTGCCGAACTGCACGCCGTCCGCATTGGCGCGCACCGCCTTGCTGGCCTTCCAGTTCGTGAGGTTCGAGCCGGTCAGGTCGGCCGAGCCGCCCAGGAATTCCGGCAGCACCGCGGCGAGCCCTTCGATGGCGAGTTGCGACGCCTTACGCGTTGCCACCGTCTCGGCCTTTTCGTTGGTCTTGGCGATGAGGGCGGTAGCGGCCGCCTTGAAGTCACCGGGCAGTTCGCCCTTCATGCGGCGCTCGAACTCGGCAGCTTCCGCCGGGAACTCGCTACGATAAGCGGCGAAACGCTCGTTCCACGCGGCTTCGGCCTGCTGACCGGCCGCCTTGGCGTCCCATGCGGCATAGACGTCGGCCGGCACTTCGAACGGCGGCAGATTCCAGCCGAGCGCTGCGCGCGTCGCGGCGATTTCGTCGGCACCCAGCGGCGCGCCGTGCACGTCGTGACCGCCTTCCTTGTTCGGTGCGCCCTTGCCGATCAGCGTCTTGCAGCAGATCAGCGTCGGACGGTCGGACTTCTTGGCCTGCGCGATGGCCGCGTCGACCGCATCGGCGTTATGACCGTCGATACCGCGAATCACGTTCCAGCCATAGGCTTCGAAACGCTTCGGCGTATCGTCGGCAAACCAGTATTCGACGTCGCCATCGATCGAGATGCCGTTGTCGTCGTACAGTGCGATGAGCTTGTTCAGACGCAGCGTACCCGCGAGCGAGCAGGCTTCGTGCGAAATGCCTTCCATCAGGCAACCGTCGCCGAGGAACGCGTACGTATAGTGATCGACGATGTCGTTGCCCGGACGGTTGAATTCCTTGGCGAGCAGCGCTTCGGCGAGTGCGAAACCGACAGCATTCGTGATGCCCTGACCCAGCGGCCCCGTGGTCGTCTCTACGCCCGGCGTGATGCCCACTTCCGGGTGCCCCGGCGTCTTGCTGTGCAGTTGGCGGAAGTGCTTGAGCTCTTCGATCGGCAGATCGTAACCCGTCAGATGCAACAACGAGTAGATCAGCATCGAGCCGTGACCGTTCGACAGCACGAAGCGATCGCGGTCGGCCCAATGCGGATTGGTAGGGTTGTGCTTGAGATGGCGGCCCCACAGAGCGACCGCGATATCGGCCATGCCCATGGGCGCGCCAGGGTGACCGGAGTTGGCCTGTTGGACCGCATCCATGGAAAGGACGCGAATAGCAGAGGCCATCAGCGCAGCCGTATCAGGAGAGGAGTTCGTCATGGTGACCAGCCGGAAGAGCGGGCGTGCCCCGTTGCCGCGAGCTGCCGCGCGAAATTCAAATGCAGGAAAAGACCAAGATTTTACCAGAATCGCCCCCTTCCCGGGTCGTTCACGGCGAACTTCCTCAACCGGCGGGAACGTGGAATCATGCGAAGAAGTGATGTGATCGCCACAAATTAGAGGAAGTTGTCTTGCCAATGCCCGAAAAACACGACACCTCCGCCAGCCAATCCGACACCCCGACGGCCTCGCCAGCCAAGCTGACAACGTCTTACGAGGCACCGCTCGGGCCGTGGGCAGGCTATACGTTCGCTGCGACGCCGGTGTACGCCACGACGTCACTCCATCAGCACATCGAGATCGTGGATTTGCCTGCGTTCGGCGAACTCGGGCGAGCGTATCGGCTTGACGGCCGCTTCATGGCGTCGCTGGCCGACGCCCACATCTGCCATGAGTGCATGGTGCATCCGCTGCTGCTCGCGCATGGCAACGCACAACGCGTGCTGATCCTCGGCGGCGGGGACGGCGGCTCTGCGCGCGAAGCGCTGAGGCATGCCAGTGTGCGGGAAGTGGTCATTGCCGAACTCGACGCGCAAGTGCCTGCCGCAATCCTTCGACACATGCCCGCGCTGGCCAACGGCGCATTCGACGACCCCCGCACCACGCTCGTCATCGGCGACGCACGAGATCTTGTCGATGCTGCTCTGGCACGCGACGAACACTTCGACGCCGTCGTCTTCGATCTGACGGAAGCCGACGGCGATGCGGCGTCGCTGCACGATGCGGCATTCTTCGCGAAAGTCCGCGACTTGCTTGGCCCACGCGGGGGCATCGCCCTGCAACTGGGTGCGCCGTGGTTCGAGGGTGCGCAAGTGCGTCGCATGCTCGACGCGCTACATTCGGTGTTCGCCTGCGTCTTGCCGATGACCGCCTATGTGCCGCTGTACGGCACGCAATGGGCACTTGCGATTGCCAGCGATTCACTCACAGCGAGCGATTTCGACGCGCTAACGATGAATCCGTCGTCAACGGCGCTCCAAGGCGTGCGCCACTATTCGCCTGCCCGTCACGCCACGCTCTTCGAAATCCCGCCGGAGTTAAGCGCTATCCTCGGCCACATCGGCGTGTAATGCCTGGCACTGTGACTCGTTACAGCACCGATCAGGCGTAATCCGGCGCGTTGTCGAGTGCAACGGATGAAGCGAATACGCGTTCCTTGTATATTGGGAACTTGCCAAGACCGTCGGACCCCCATCGATTTCGCTCACCGACGGCCCCAACGGAGCAGACCCATGTCCGATCCCCGCCCCTCCCACGTGCCGTGGCTCACGCCGTATCTGACCGTTCGCGATGCGCGCGCGTCCGCCACGTTCTACGAGCAGGCCTTCGGCTTTTCCGTGCATGACATGGTGGACGACGACGGCGCTGTCATGCACGTCGAAATGTTCTATCAGGGGCAACTGATCCTCATGTTCGCCCCCGAAGGCGCATTCGCGACGACCGCGCGCACGCCGCGCACCTCGGGCGTTGAAGCGCCGCAGAGCTTCTACGTCTACACGGAAGATGTCGACGCGCTTTACGCACGTGCGACCGCCGCAGGTGCCAAGGGACTGATGCCGCCGAGCGACCAGTTCTGGGGCGATCGCTTCTGTCAGCTGGAGGACCCGGACGGTTACCGGTGGGGCTTCGCCCGGCCCGTTGCGCCTCGCAGTTGAAGAGACGCTTGCACGCCCCAGTGTCAGGCGTCGGAACACGTTGGGGTATGCTTCTGTCCCCGACGCCAACACCGGCGGCCACGCTAACCCTCCTCCTCACCCACGCCTTCTCGACCGAATGCCTCGTTTTTTCATCGATGCACCGCTGCATGCCGGTGCCCTCCTCGACCTTCCGGACACGGTCGTTCGCCACGTCCAGGTCCTGCGTCTGAAGACAGGCGATACGCTCACGCTATTCAATGGCACGGGTGGCGAATATCCGGCAGTACTGACGACGCTGGAAAAGCGCCACGCGACGGCGCAACTCGGTGAGCACGACCGCCGTGAAGCCGAGCCACCCTATCGCATTACGCTAGCGCAAGGCATCGCTGGCGGCGACAAGATGGACTGGCTCATCGAGAAAGCCATCGAACTCGGCGTGACGGAAATTCAACCGCTCGCGACGGAGCGTTCGGTCATTCGCCTTGACGGCGAGCGTGCCGCCAAACGCGTCGCGCACTGGCAAGCGCTCGTGCAAGCCGCGTGCGAACAGTGCGGACGAAATCGAGTGCCGAAGGTGCTGCCGATCCGTCCGATCACGGCGTGGCTCGGTGACAGGGATGTCATAAAGAGTGACGGATGGCGTGTGCTATTGTCACCTAGAGCAGACAGCGGATTCGATTCGCTGCCGCTGGACGCGCCGTCCGCGCCTGGCGTACTGCTCTTCGGCCCCGAAGGTGGGCTGGCACCTCAGGAGGAAGCGCTCGCACGGCAGGCCGGATTTTCGGCCATCCGTCTTGGTGAACGCATTCTTCGGACCGAAACGGCGGGCATGGCAGCCCTCGCTGCGTTGGCTGCTCGCTGGGGCGGATGGTAAGCATCGATGATTCGAGAAAACGGCCTCGCAAGCCTTAAGGAGTAATCGTCATGGGTATCCTCGACAGCATTCTCGGTGGTGGGTCCGGCAATCAGGCCGGTGGCGGCGGTTTCAGTACGAAGACCATGTTGCTGATGGGATTGCTGGCGATGATTGCCAGCCGCTCGGGTGGCGCTCAAGGTCAAGGTGGTGAAGGCGGTGGTTTGCTCGGCGGCCTCGGCGGCGCCCTTGGCGGCATGCTCGGTGGCGGCGCGGCAGGCGGCGCCGGTGGGGCGGGCGGTCTGGGCGGTTTGCTGGGCGGACTACTCGGCGGCGCGCAGTCGCCGGCGGCGGGTGCGCCGGGAGCGCCGGAGGGCGGTCTGCTGGGACAGCTCGGCGGATTGGGCGGACTCGCGCAAGTTCTGAACCAGGGTGGCTTGGGCGAAGCGGTGAACTCCTGGGTCGGCACGGGTGCCAATCAGGCAGTGAGCGCCGATCAGGTCACGCAAGCGCTCGGCCCAGGCGGCCAGTTGCAGCAACTGGCAAGTTCGGCGGGTGTTTCGGAAAGCGAAGCGGCGCAGGAGTTGTCGGATCTGCTGCCCAAGGTCGTCAATCAGTTGACGCCGAACGGCTCGCTGCCGCAAGGCTCGCTGGATCTGGCGTCGCTGGCCCAGCAGTTCCTCGGTGGCAACCACACCAGCTGATTTACGACGAACGACTGGAAATGAAAAAAGGTCCGCAGTGCGGACCTTTTTTCTTGCGCTTTGTCATCTACCGGAACCACGAAAAGCCAACCGTTACTCGCGTCAAAAGCGATTTTCACGGAAGTTTCGCGTCAGACGATACGTGAGCCTCAGGCAAACGAGTAGAAAACGCGGAAGCTCACGCGACGCTCGCTCCAGAATTCGGCGGTATCGCGGAACACTTCCAGCAGCGTCTCGCGGCCATCCTTGTCGAACTTTGTGACGACCGGCAAGCCTTCCAGCACGACGACGAACCCGGGTTGCGGCCCGCAATGGGCAACCAGATCGGTCAGACAATCATGCAACGCGTCGTAGTTCTTTCCGAAATGCTTCGGGAACAGGAACGATGTGGCGATCGTCTCCAGCACTTCCGCCTTGCTTTGTGCATGCGAACAATTGGCATAGAGGAAGTGCTGTCCGAGCCGCTCGGCCTCTGCCGCCAGTTCCGGCACGCGGAATGCACGGATCGACTGCACGATGTTCGGCCTCACGGCCTGGAAAAGACTCATATCTCCCTCTTCCGATAGGCTACGGCGATGGCCGGCCCGCGCGACAGCATGCAGGCCCAGCACCTGCTTGAACAAGTTGCCCTCGCCCGCACCGAATGGATCTGCCATAAGATCTTTCCCGCGTTCTTGTGCAAAAACCGGCTCACTCATACTGCTGTCATTCCCTTATTCGTCTAAAGCTGTTGTAGTGGTCTTGGGTGTAGTAACACAGCTCGACCGCACGTTGGTTACCGCCACAGATGATGCGCCTGGCACCTCTATTGCGGGCACCGGGAGTCGGCACCGTATATTCATGGTAATAGCCACGCGGCATTTTGGGCAGGCGCTTTTCGTAGTTCCCGAACGTGATGCCATCTTTGGCATAGGGAAACGGCCCGCCCTGGGCAATCAGCGTCAGCGTGCGCTGCGCTTCGCGAGGTAACTCGGCAACGGAGACCGTTGCTGTTTGATCCGTGACGTATGGCGCGGTTTCGCGCGCCACAGCGTTAGCCCCCAGAAAGACACTTCCCGCCGCAGTCAGTGCCACGATGCTCCGGTGAAGCCAACGTGCCATTGTCATAGCTAGCTGTCGCCCGGCGCGGCTTTGCGCTACCGGCCCGTTCTGGTGGGTGAAGCCGTAAGATTATCGCTATTGGTCATCAGAATCAATGTCGGCTTACATTTTGCAACCAAACCACTCAACAAATTCACGAAAATACAGGGATTTTCACGACAGTAAGCACACACATTGAGATATACGATGCCAAAAAATGCATCACTCAGATGACAAAACGCCGCGCCCGAAGGGGCGCGGCGTTTCTTTCTTATGTCGGCTAACGGGGATGAAACCTCAGCGCCCCTGTTGTTGCGCAGCCGCGTCGGCCACGACCAGCGCCGCCATATTGATAATGCGACGCACCGTCGCCGATTCGGTCAGGATGTGCACCGGCTTCGCCGCACCCAGCAGAATCGGCCCGATCGCCACATTGTTACCGGCAGCGGTCTTGAGCAGGTTATAGGCGATGTTGGCGGCGTCGATATTCGGCATCACCAGCAGGTTGGCCGCACCGGTCAGCGTCGAATCCGGCATGATGCGCGCGCGCAGCTCCGGGTCCAATGCGCAGTCACCGTGCATCT
This sequence comes from Pandoraea sp. NPDC090278, assembly GCF_044772185.1. Taxonomy (NCBI): domain Bacteria; kingdom Pseudomonadati; phylum Pseudomonadota; class Betaproteobacteria; order Burkholderiales; family Burkholderiaceae; genus Pandoraea; species Pandoraea sp. NPDC090278. The sequence goes on from NZ_JBIVYJ010000006.1 coordinate 424,250, forward strand.
CGCCATCGACTTCCAATTCCGGCGCACGCTCCTGCAGAATTTCCAGCGTTTCGCGCATCTTGCGTGCGCAATTCGCATCGCTCGTACCGAAGTTCGAATGCGACAGGAGCGCGACCTTCGGCTGGATACCGAAACGACGGATCTCGTCGGCCGCCATCAGCGTGATTTCGGCCAGTTGCTCTGCCGTCGGGTCCTGATTGATGTGGGTATCGACCAGGAAGAGTTGACGATTCGGCAGCACCAGCGCGTTCATCGCGCCATAGACGTTGCCGCCTTCGCGCTTGCCGATGACACGATCGATAAAGTGCAGGTGACGTCCCGGTGTCGACACCGTGCCGCAGATCATGCCATCCGCTTCGCCCTTGCTCACCAGCATGGCTGCGATCAGCGTCGTGCGGCGACGCATTTCCACGCGCGCGTAAGACGCCGTGACGCCCTTGCGATTCGTCAGACGGTGATACGTCTCCCAGTAATCGCGATAGCGCTCGTCGTGTTCCGGATTGACCACGGTGAAGTCGACACCCGGCGTGAGGCGCAGACCGTACTGCTGAATGCGATGCTCGATCACGGCCGGGCGACCCACGAGCACCGGCGTTGCGACGCGCTCATCCACGAGCACTTGGACGGCACGCAGCACACGTTCCTCTTCGCCCTCGGCGAAGGCGATGCGCTTCTTATCGGCCGGCACGCTACGCGCCACCGAGAACAGCGGTTTCATCAGACCACCGCTGTGATACACGAACTGCTGAAGCGACTGCGAATAGGCGTCGACGTCCGCCAGCGGGCGCGTTGCCACACCGGCTGCCATCGCGGCTTCCGCCACTGCGGTGGCGACCTTCACCAACAGACGCGGATCGAAAGGCTTCGGAATCAGGTATTCCGGGCCGAACGACAGATTCTTGATGCCATAGGCCGAAGCCACGATATCGCTCTGCTCCTGACGCGCCAGTTCTGCGAGCGCGTTCACCGCCGCAATTGCCATCGAGCGCGTGATCGTCGTCGCACCGACGTCGATAGCGCCACGGAAAATGAACGGGAAGCACAGCACGTTGTTGACCTGGTTCGGATAGTCCGTGCGGCCGGTCGCCATCACGCAATCCGGACGCACTTCCTTCGCCAGTTCCGGCGTGATTTCCGGATTCGGGTTGGCCAGCGCGAAGATCAGCGGCTTATCGGCCATCGTCTTCACCATTTCCGGCTTCAGCACGCCAGCGGCCGACAGTCCGAGGAACACGTCGGCACCGCCGATCACATCGGCCAGACCGCGGGCTTCCGTCTTCTGCGAAAAGCGAATCTTCTCGGGGTCCATCAGTTCGGTACGCCCCTCGTACACGACCCCGGCCAGATCCGTTACCCAGATGTTCTCGATGGGGAGTCCCATGTCCACGAGCAGATCCAGACAGGCGAGTGCTGCCGCACCTGCGCCCGACGTCACGACCTTGACCGACGCAAGGTCCTTGTTGACGACCTTCAGCCCGTTAATCAGCGCCGCCGCCACCACGATGGCCGTGCCGTGCTGATCGTCGTGGAAGACCGGAATCTTCATGCGCTCGCGCAGCTTGCGCTCCACGATGAAACACTCGGGTGCCTTGATGTCTTCGAGGTTGATCGCGCCAAACGTCGGTTCGAGCGCCGCGATGATGTCGACCAGCTTCTCCGGGTCCTTCTCCGCAATTTCGATGTCGAACACATCGATATTGGCGAACTTCTTGAACAGCACGCCCTTGCCTTCCATCACCGGCTTCGATGCCAGCGGCCCGATATCGCCGAGGCCCAGCACGGCGGTGCCGTTCGTAATCACGCCGACCAGATTGCCACGCGCGGTGTAGCGCGAAGCATTGAGCGGATCTACAACGATTTCCTCACACGCGGCTGCAACGCCCGGCGAGTACGCCAGCGCCAGATCGCGCTGGTTCAGCAACTGCTTGGTCGGCGCGATAGCGATTTTGCCGGGGGTGGGAAATTCGTGATACTCGAGCGCAGCTTCGCGCAGTTTCGGATCGATCGGCGTGGGCATGAGGGGAAGCTCTTGGCGAACAGGAGGGTCAAATTTTCAGTGCGAATTGTAGCCCTATTTATTCACGTCATTTATGCAAAAAACGGATAACGGCCACGCTCGCAATGAAGCAATTCCAAGCTGATAGTGGCGAATATTCTGCGCAAACTCAACGCTGCATTGCAGCATTGAGCGCGTTTTCGGACAACGGATGAAAAACCAATAGGGCGTTGTCCGAGACCGGCATGAGAAGGCGTCTGAAAACGGGACCCAAGTCCGTTTGCCCGCTTGGGAAAGCGCTCACGCCCTCTTAGAATAGGGGTTTGCGTCGTAACACTGCCTCGTTACCCATGACCTCACATTCCACCGCCGCATCGTCGTCGCCCCCGTCGCTGTCCGAGTTTTCGCTGATCGAACGCTTCTTTGCCGGAGCGACGCAGCAGGGCGAGCATGTGACGCTCGGCATCGGCGACGATTGCGCTCTGATGCGTCCGCCCGCAGGTGAACAACTGGCGATCTCGACCGACATGCTTGTGGAAGGCCGCCATTTTTTTGCGGACGTCGACCCCCGCGCGCTCGGCCATAAGACACTCGCCGTGAACCTGTCGGATCTGGCCGCGATGGGCGCACGACCGCTGGGTTTCACGCTGGCGCTTGCGTTGCCCGACAGCGATCCGGCGTGGCTTGGGCCATTTGCGCAAGGCCTTACCGAACTGGCGGACCGTTACGCTTGCCCGCTCGTCGGCGGCGACACGACACGCGGCCCACGCAATCTCTGCGTGACGGTCTTTGGCAGCGTGCCCGGCGCACAGGCGCTACGTCGGGACGCGGCGCAGCCCGGTGACGACATCTGGGTCTCCGGCACGCTGGGCGATGCACGCCTCGCGCTCGGGGCGCTGCGCGGCGAATGGTCCTTGCAGGACAGTGAACTCGCGCTCGCCCGCCGGGCGATGGATTGGCCGGAACCGCAAGTGAAGCTCGGGCTGGCATTGCGCGGCGTGGCGCGCTCCGCCCTGGATATCTCGGACGGTCTGATCGGTGACCTCGGACACATTCTCGAACGATCCTCGATGAGCGCAAGAATCGATGTCGATGCGCTGCCGCGCTCGGACTTGCTCGGCACGCAGTCCTCAGACATTCAGCGGCTGTGCACGCTCGCAGGAGGAGACGACTACCAGCTTTGTTTCTGCGCCGATGCCACCCAGCGCGGGCGAATCGAAGCGATCGGCGACGAACTCGGGATGCGCGTCACTCGTATCGGTACAATAGCGCTTCCCGACGCGCGCCGAACGATGCTGCATCTCCATGACAATACGGGCGCGAGCGTCGCTGCCGATTTCAAAAGTTTCGACCATTTCCAATGAGCACTGATCAAACGGCCGCCGTCAATCCGGGCAGCGGCCCGCACCGGCCGAACTCGCGTTTCCTGCTGTCGCACCCCGCACATCTGTTTTCGCTCGGCTTCGGCACGGGCTTGTCGTCGTTCGCACCGGGCACGGTAGGTACGCTTTTCGGCTGGGCTTCATATCTGGTGCTGAATCTGTATCTGACGGTAACGGGCTGGGCGGTGCTGATCGCCGCCTCCATCATCGGCGGCATCTGGATCTGCAGCTTTACCGCACGCAAGCTTGGCGTGCAGGACCCGAGCGCTGTCGTGTGGGATGAGATCGTCGCGTTCTGGATCGTGTTGCTGCTCATCACACCCGCGAGCTTCGTCGGTCAATTGGTCGCGTTCGTGCTGTTCCGCTTCTTCGATGCGGTCAAGCCGCCGCCTATCAGCTACTTCGACCGGACCGTCAAGGGCGGTCTCGGCATCATGCTGGACGATCTGGTCGCCGCATTCTGCACGTTGCTCGTCATTGCGCTCTGGCGCTCGATCTGAATTTTTTGAAGGCGTCGTCTCGTGGTTTCCGAACAAAATCTTCTGGCCCAATTGTCGGTGAAAGTCGGCAACCGTCTGCGCGATGAGCGCCTGATGCTGGCAACGGCCGAATCGTGCACCGGCGGTCTCGTCGCTGCGGCCATCACTGATGTCTCCGGGAGCAGCAACTGGTTCGAGCGCGGCTTCGTGACGTACTCGAATCAGGCCAAGTCCGAGATGATCGGCGTGCCGCCCGAGTTGATCGACAAACACGGCGCAGTGAGTGAACCGGTGGCCCGCGCCATGGCGGAAGGCGCGCTGCTTAACAGCCGTGCGCAGATCTCGCTGTCGATCACCGGTGTCGCCGGTCCCGGCGGCGGAACGGCTGACAAGCCGGTGGGCATGGTCTGCTTCGGCTGGAGCAATCGCGTCATCACCATCGTCGAGACGAAGCACTTCAAAGGCGACCGAACGCAGGTGCGTAGTCAGGCGGCGCAATACGCGCTGCGCGGCGTCATCGAGTTGCTCGACAAGGGCGAAGCGTAATCCAACGCAGTCTATAAAAAAACAGCGCCTGCGAATTCGCGAGGCGCTGTTTTTTTGTGCTCGAAGAGCGATGCGTCAGGCACCGATCTCGCATTGTTCCGCAACGGTTCAACGATAGGCGTTGATGCTGTCGCGCGTCTTCAGGGCGGCTGCAGCAGCAGCGTCGGCGAAGTGTTCGTCGCGGCCCGCGTAGATGATGGCACGCGACGAATTGATCATCATGCCTGCGCCATTGGCGGTGCGCCCGGCGGTCACCGTCGCCTCGACATCGCCGCCTTGCGCGCCAACGCCCGGAATCAACAGCGGCATGTCGCCGACGAGGCTACGCACAGTGGCGATCTCCGTCGGGAACGTAGCGCCAACGACCAGACCAATCTGACCGCTCGTGTTCCACGGCCCTGCCGCCAGTCGTGCCACCGTCTGATACAGCGGCTTGCCGTCGACATCCAGGAATTGCAGATCGCTGCCGCCGGGGTTCGACGTCCGGCACAGGACGATCACGCCCTTGTCGGGATGCGCGAGATACGGCTCCAGCGAATCGAAACCCATGTAAGGATTCACCGTGACGGCGTCCGCGCGATAACGCTCGAAAGCTTCGCGGGCATATTGCTCGGCCGTGCTGCCGATATCGCCGCGCTTAGCGTCGAGGATCACCGGCAGCCCCGGATGATCGGCATGGATGTGCGCGATCAGTTGTTCGAGCTGTTCTTCGGCGCGATGCGCAGCGAAATAAGCAATCTGCGGCTTGAACGCGCTGGCGTAGGGCGCGGTCGCGTCCACGATCTGACGGCAGAACTCGAAAATCGCGTCGGGTTTGCCTTCCAGATGCGCAGGGAAACGCGACGGTTCGGGGTCAAGGCCGACACACAGCAGCGAGTTGTTGCGCGTCCAGGCGGCGTTGAGAGCTTCGGTGAATTTCATGACGGAGTTCCGGCGGGGTTCCGGCGGTGGTAATCCGACGGAGAGTGATTCGAGTCTGGTTCGATCCAGCAAGGCCGTCATTTTACCTGCTCGGCGGCTTTCCCCTTGCGAACTTTCCGAAAGCCAGCGTTGCACCGGCCTTCGCATGACGTCACGGAAGCCTCAATCGAGCCAGCCGCGATAACGGAAATACAGGAACGGCGCGATAGCCGAAACGATCATCAGACCCAGTGCGAACGGGTATCCGACCTCCCATCGCAGCTCCGGCATCATCTGGAAGTTCATGCCGTAAATACTGGCGATCAGCGTCGGCGGCAGGAAAGCAACGGCAGCCACCGAAAAGATCTTGATGATCTTGTTCTGGTTGATGTTGATGAAGCCGATGGTGGCGTCCATCAGGAAGTTGATCTTGTCGAACAGATACGCGGTGTGATTATCGAGCGACTCGATATCGCGCATGATCTGCTTGCCTTCCTGATATTGCTCGTCCTTCAGCATACGGGCGCGCATGAGGAACGACACCGCCCGTCGCGTATCCATGACGTTGCGGCGAATGCGCCCGTTCAAGTCTTCCTGCGCGGCAACGCTTTCGAGTGCCTTGGCGGCATCCGCATCGGTGAGGTTCTTGCCCAGCACCCGCTTGCTGACCTCTTCGAGTGCCGCATAGACCCCTTCGAGCGAATCGGCCGAATATTCGGCGTCGGTCGAGTAAAGGTCGAGCAGCACATCCATGGCGTCGCGCACGGAACCGGGACGAATGCGCGCACGCATGCGCACCAGTCGAAATACCGGCAGATCTTCGTCGTGCACGGAAATCAGCAGATCCTTGACCACCACGAACGCAACCGGGACGTTGCGCGACTGCTCTTCGTCGTCGAGCAGAAAATCGGTGCGGATGTGCAACACGCCGTCATCGTCTTCGTAATATCGCGCCGAGGCTTCGATATCCGTCACTTCGTCACGTGAAGGCAGCTTGACCTTGTAGGCCTCTTCGACCCAGCGACGTTCCTCTTCGGACTCGCTGTGGAGATCGACCCAGACCGGCGAAACGCTGGCCAGATCGCTGGGATGATCACAGGTCACCTGTTGCAGGCGGCCATGATGGATGACGAAGGCATTGATCAAACGGGATTCTCCCTGCTACAAGGCGACGCCAGTGTAGCAGCCGCGCCACAGTCACGCCAATGGCGGCACACCGGTCGAAGCAGCCCACTCGCCGCCCCCTGTCGGCCAGCACCGGAATCGTTCGTAGGAATATTCCTAAAGTCTGTGATTTCACGCGATTCGATGGCGTTCGCTGGCAAGCTCGGCGAACCAATCTACGCACTTTGCGTCAACTTTGATATCGACGCCTTTGTCGGCACGCTTTCATCGGCGTCCGCCTCGGCGCTTTCATTGACGCTTTTATCGACGCTTCTATCGACGTTTCTTGCTGCTTCTCGCGGAAACGTCACCGAACAGGGAGAAATCAAAAATGGCGGAAGTTACTACCCCGCTCACGTCTTTCGACGCCGTGACAGGTTTTCTAGCGGCGAACGCCGTGCACTACGGCTTGTCGTTCCTGCAGGCCGTGCTGATCCTGCTGGTCGGCTTCTGGGTCGCGAAGCGCTTGTCCCGTTTCGTCCACAAGACGCTCAGTCGCTCACCGCATTTCGACGCCACGCTCAAACCGCTGATCGAGTCGGTGGTGCTGTGGTCCGTGCGCATCATCACGATCATTGCGGTACTCGCGCAGTTCGGCGTGCAGACGGCGAGCATCATTGCAGTCCTCGGCGCTGCAGGTCTGGCCATCGGTCTGGCGCTGCAAGGCACGTTGCAGAACATTGCCGCAGGCACGATGCTGCTGGTGCTGCGCCCGTTCCGTAATGGCGACTATGTGACGGCCGGGTCTACCGTGGCGGGCACCGTCGAAGAGATCGGTCTGTTCACGACGACACTCACGAATGCGGACGGCATTTACGTCTGCGTTCCGAACAACCAGATCTGGGGACAGCCGATCACGAACTACAGCCGCAACGCGACCCGTCGCATGGAAATCACGGTGGGCATTGCGCTGGACGACGACCTCGACGCCGCGATGAGCGCGTTGCGCCAACACGTGTCGGACGATCAGCGTGTGCTCGACAAGCCCGCGCCCGAAATCATGGTCAAGCAGGTCAGCGACAGCGCCGTGATCGTGAACGTGCGCGTCTGGTCGTTGCTGGGCAACTACTGGGGACTGTATTGGGATCTGCAGCGTAATGTGAAGGAGACGGTTGAGGGCGTCGGCTGTTCGCTGCCTTATCCGACGCGCACGGTCATGCAAGTGCCTACGCAAACCATCCCGGACGCGGCGCAGCCGCGACATTGATCGCATCCGGCCGAGCGCGACGGGGCGGCTACCGCGGGTAACCGCTACTGCGGCAACTCAGCCGCCCCCATCCGACGCGCAATGACCCCGGCGCGTTGCGCGAGATACGGGGAATTGCGATGCGTGTCGAAGTAGCGCGGACGCGGCAACATGACCGCGAGCCGCGCAGCCTGCCACGGCGAGAGCTTCGACGCCGGAATGCCGTAGTAGTAGCGTGCCGCCGCCTCTGCCCCGAACACGCCCTCGCCCCACTCCACCGAGTTCAGATAAATCTCGAAGATGCGCTGCTTGTCCATCCAGAATTCAAGCATCCAGGTGATGGTGAATTCCTCCGCCTTGCGCAGGTAGCTCTTCTCGCTCGACAGAAACAGATTCTTCGCCAGTTGCTGCGAAATGGTCGAGCCGCCCGCCACGATGCGCCCCTTCTTCTGATTCTTCTCCCACGCGCCGAGCATTGCGTCGATTTCGTAGCCGTCGTGATTGACGAAGTTCGCGTCTTCGCTGGCGATGATCGCGCGTTTCAGATTGCGCGAAATCTGGTCGTACGACACCCATTCGTGACGCAGTGTCGCTTTCGGATCCGTGTCATGAAGCCGCGCTTCGGCGGCACGCATGAACGCCGTCGATTGCGGATTGAAGCGCACCCACCAGCCGATTTGCAGGAAGTAGTAAAGCTGCGTCGCCAGCACGCCCACGATCAGCAGCGTGATGAAGTAGCCCGCCCATTGCCACGGCCCCCACGCGCGTTTGCGACGGGTGCCGTTAGCGCGCGAAGTCCGTGTGTGTGTCGCTGGGCAGCCATCGGCACGATCAGCTTTTGGCGTTGAGCCGGGCACGCAGCGCTGCGCGCACGACCTCGGTCGACGGTCGCACACCGCGCCATACAGCAAACGCTTCGGCCGCCTGCTCGACGAGCATGCCCAGCCCGTCCGACGCCTTCGCCGCGCCGAAGGCCAACGCGTGCGTCATGAAGACCGTTGGCTGCGGCCCGTACATCATGTCGTACGCGAGCGAACCGGCGGCATAGGCGCCTGCGGGCAACGGCGGGACTTCGCCCTGGAGGCTACCGGCCGTGGCGTTGATGACGACGTCGAATCCAGCGGGGACGGCATCCCAGCCGCCACCGCCCAACGCCACGTTGTGACGTGCAGCCGCGTCGGCAAATCGGGCGACGAGTTCGTCGGCGCGCGCCGCCGTGCGATTCGCAACGAAGAGCGCCGCCGGTTTCGCCTCGATCAGCGGCAGCATCGCACCGCGCGACGCGCCACCCGCGCCCAACAGCAACACGCGGCGCCCAGTGAGCGTCACACCGAGCGGGCCTTCGATGTCCCGCACCAGACCGACGCCATCCGTGTTGTCGCCGGTGACGCCTTGCGCGTCGAATATCAGCGTGTTGACGGCCCCCGCCGCTTGCGCGCGCTCGGTGAGCCGATCCGCCAATGCATGGGCTTCCAGCTTGAACGGAACGGTGACGTTGGCTCCGCGCGCCCCTTGTTCGATGAACGTGCGCACCGTGGCGGCAAAGGCGTCGAGCGGTGCGAGCAGACGCTCGTAGACGAGTCGCTGCCCCGTCTCCCGCGCAAACTCGGCGTGAATGAAAGGCGACTGGCTATGTTCGACAGGATGACCGATCACGGCGTAGCGATCGGCTGGCAAATCCCCGGCAGGCGTTTGGTTTGTCATCGTTTTCAAAGACGCGGCGCCTGGCTTTCGCTCAGGCGCCGCTGATATTCATGCAGCAGGTCGTCGGCCGATACGGCGTCAGGCGCTCACCAGAGAATCCATAGCAGGATGCTTCCGAACAACGCCCATTTCACCGCATAGTACACGTTACGGTTCCACGCCTTCAGACGTTTGCCGACGATGCGAATCGAGTAAATATACTTGAACACCTTGTTCAAGCCGCCGGTACGGTCACCTGCGTCGTTCGGCGACGCTGCTGCGCCCACCAGATGACGGCCGAACCAACGGTTGATGGCCTGCGTCCAGCGGTACCTCATCGGGCGCTCGACGTCGCAAAACAGAATGATACGGTTCTGGCCGCTCTGGTTCTCGGCGTAGTGAATATATGTCTCATCGAACATCACGCCCTCGCCATCGCGCCAGCTATAACGCTGGCCGTCGACATCGATGTAACAACGGTCGTCGTTCGGCGTGACCAGCCCGAGGTGATAGCGCAGCGAACCGGCGTACGGATCGCGGTGACGCACTAGTCGGCTGCCATGCGGCAATTCGGCAAACATCGCGGCTTTGATCGTCGGAATCTTGCGCACGAGATCGGTTGTGACCGGGCACAGCGCGTTGGCGGACGGATACGATTCGTCATACCACTTCAGGTAGAACCGCTTCCAACCGCTTTTGAAGAACGAATTGAAGCCGACATCGTTGTACTTGTCGGACGCTTTGATACGGCGCGCGTCGAGCAACGACATTGCTTCGGCACGAATCGCCTCCCAGTTCTGACGCAAAGGCTCCAGTTCGGGGAAGTGGTCGGACTTCAGATAAGGCGTCGTGGGTACACGCGAAAAGGTGTACATAAAGACGTTCAGTGGTGACAGGAACGTCGAATGGTCGGAGAGTTGGCGGAAGAATTTATGGCGAACCTTACCGCGGAAATGCACATACACAGCACAAGCAGCAATGATCGCCAGAACAATCCATTTCATGGCGGATTTTTCGAGATCGGGAAAACCCAGCAATTATAGAAATGCTTGGAAAGGTTCGCCCACCACGATCCCAAAGGGAAAGCAGTCTGCTGCGGCCACACCGGTGTGCTATTGCGGGTTGTCCTGCGCCGGTGCAGTGAGCGTTTGCGCTTGCACACCCTGACGCGTAAATGTCATTCGCGTGACGATTTCGAGGATGTCGTAACGCTGCTTCATCTCGGACGAGAAGTCGCCGAACGGCGCGCTGGCCTGTACGATCGCGACCGCGCGTCGATCCAGATCCCGATTGCCGGAACTGCGTGTCACCTCCACGCCAACGACGTTCCAACCGTCCTTGTGATACCCCAACCCGCCCCGTTGATTCACATTGAGCGTGACGATCAGCTCGCCGTACAGCCGGTCGTTGCCGATTTGCGGGAAGTGCTCCGTGCCATAACGCTCGATACGATGACGCAGACCATCGAAGTATCTGGCGTACGCAACTTCGCGCGTGTTCGCCGTCACCTGACCTCGCTTAGGGCGTGTTTGATAGGCCCGCAGTTGCTTGTCGATTTCTGCCTGCAGGCGCGCGATCTGCTGGTCGACCGTCTGGTCGTCGAGTCCATGACCCCGCTGTGGCGTGTCGGCGCGATTGCGCTGCGCCTCGGGCGTGGTGGCGTACTGACTGTGTAGCTGCGAAAGCAGCTTCTCCTGCATCGCTTCCAGGTCGCTCACATTGCGCTGGACCTGTGCGACAGGGGCGCCATCGCGCTCGATAGCCTGCGACGGCAGGGGCGACGTGGCGCGTTCGCCATCATGCTCCCCGCCACCGACAAGGTTGGCCTGCGCGAGCGCCGTCGCCTTGTCCGGCGCGTTGGCCGACTTCGCATTGACGAGGACGACTTCGAGGGGCGTATCAGCGCTGTGCAACCGGAAACTGTCGGGCGCAACGAAATGCACAGCCAGCGCGAGCAAATGCACCACCGCCGAAAAGATCAGGCCGGTGGCGAGCGGATGCTCGCGCATTAGCGACCAGCCGCGACGTCGCGCCGCGGCCAGGTCGCCGGAGGGCAAAGCCGGTTTCAGCACGCGGGGCTAGCCGAAGCGTCGTGCGCCCCTGCCGCCATGAGCGCGGCGGCCATCGGTGATCCGGCGTCGGACGCCGCGACCGAGTCATCGCCCCGGGCGGACACGGTGTCGCCATCGTCAGCAGCGCCTTCGGCAGCACCCGCCGCACCGACATCGCCCTCAGACGACTCGGACGAGTCGGAGCCTTCGCCACCGTCGGTCCCTTCGGCACCGTCAGCGCCGCCGCTCTCGCCACCTTCACCACCGTCACCGGCACCGCCGTCACCTTCGTCGTCGTCATCCGCGAGTTCGGTCTGGCTCGCGCCAAGCACCTGCGAGATGCGCACCGAAATACTGAGCGTGACGACGTCGAACGACAGCACGTCGAGCATGATCTGCGTGCCGCGCGCGTGCAGTCCGAGGCCCGGCACGATAAGCGTGAGCGGGATATCGTTCAGACGAACGGTATCGCCCTTGAGCACACTCGCCTGCACCTGCGACTTGTTCTCCTGAATCAGCCAGCGCATGCACCAGTAGCGCTCCATGCGGCTTTGATGTTCGCCATAGGCCGCGTACGCCGCCTCGAAGCTCGACACCGTTGCATAGAGATCGGCATCTTTCGGCTTGAACGGCGCGGCCAGTTTGGCGGTCACGCCGTGACGCACGCAGGCGATCAGTTGCCACTGGTTCACAAGGTCGACATAGCGACGCAGCGGCGACGTGCTCCACGCGTACTGCTCGACACCCAGCCCTTCGTGCGGGGCGGGCGACGTCTGCATGCGCGTGCGGTTCACGCCGTAGGCGCGTTGTGCGCGGTAGATACCCGGCACACCGCATTCGGCCAGCAGGCGTCCCCAGCGGCTGTTCGCGAGAATCGCCATTTCGGCGACGATCAGATCAAGCGGTGCGCCACGCAGACGCTGCTTGATCGTGACGTGCTCGCCGTCGACATAAAAATTGAAGTCGGTCTTGTTCTGCACTTCCGGGCGCAGACCGTAGCCCACGCGCGCGGCCTGACGCTTGTCGTACAGCGATTGCGCAAACGGCCACAGCAGACGCAGCTCTTCCTTGTGCGGATAGTCGCCGCTGCCATCGGCCAGCGTTTCTGCCGTGATGATGGCGTCGAGTTCGTTGTGACGCAGGTTGGCGGAGATCGGCACAAGTTCTGCGCGCGTCTCGGTCGTCACGATCTCATACGTGTCGGCCTTGACCACGACATACAGCGACAGCGCCGGACGCGCGCCCCCTTCGGCGAGCGTATAAGTCTCGACCACCGAATCGGGCAGCATGGTGATCTTCTCGCCGGGCGAATAGACCGTCGACAAACGCACACGAGCGATCTCGTCGATGGCGTCGCCGCGGGTGATGCCCAGCGCCGGTGCCGCAATGTGGATACCCACGCGCAGCAGACCGTCCGGCAGCAGTTGCACCGAGAGGGCGTCGTCGATTTCGGTCGTCGTCGAATCGTCGATCGAGAACGCCTGCACGTCGGCCAGCGGCAGATCGTCGGACGGCAGCGGCGTCGGTCCCAGATCGGGGAAGCCGGTACCGCGCGGGAAGTGTTCGTAGAGGAAGGCGGCCTCGTGATAAGCGCGCGGCGACGCAATGCCGCCACACGCCAGCATCACCTCGGCGTGGGTCTTGCCCAGCGCGATGGCCGCCGCATCGAGCGCCTTCCATTCGAGCGCGTTCTTATCGGGACGGAACAGCAGTTGCAGTTCCTTGCCCTTGAGCGCGTCCGGCAGCGAGCCAGCGATCATCTGGTCGGCGTACGACTGCTGCAACTCCGCTTGCTGTTGCTTACGCGCCAGTCCGGCCAGTGCGGCTTCGAGCTGTTCCTGCGCGGCGCGCTGATACTGACCGCGGCCTTTGCGGCGGAAATAGATCGGCGACGCCTGCAAGGCCAACGCCAGCCCGGCCTGCTGCGCAACGCTCGCGCCCTCCCCGAAATACTCGGAGGCGAGGACGGGAAACGCGAATTCGTCAGCTGGCGCGCACTCCCACAGGAAACTCATATCGATATCCTGTGCTGCGGCCTGTGCCTGCGCGATCAGCTCGGCGGGCGTGGGCGACTCGAAACGTAGCAGAACGTCGCGTCCCTTGATCTTGCTGCGACGCCCGCCAGGCAACTCCACCTGATACGACTCGCCCTGCTGCGACAACACCGTGCCAGCCTTGAAGCCGCCGGATTCCTCAAAAAAAATGTTCATGAAACAGCCATCGATCGCAATAGGCGATATTGTAGCCCGCCAAACTACGGCGGTTTAGGACAGAACGGGGTAACGCGTCATTCGCCCGCGAACGGGCTTGCTGCGTCGGGCGAAGGCGGAACGTCGATGCCGGCGAAACGCAGCACGTCGTCCATATAGTTAGCGAAATCGGAAATCCCGTGGTCGCTCCCCTCAATCAGCGTGAGCTTCGCGCCAGGGAATTTTGCCACCATGTCGCGATAATCCAGCGTCTGGTCGCCGGTCGCGGCCACCAGGTAATAGCGCTCGGGACGGGTGATCTGCGCCACGTCGATCATACGGAGTTCGTCCAGATGGCGCGGTTCGACGACGATGGAACCACCGCCGTGCCACATCGGCTGCTCGCCGAGCCATTTACCGAGATCGTCATACGGCCGCGTTGCCGGATTGAGCAGCACGGCGCGGCAACCCAGCTTTTCTGCGAGATACGTTGCGTAGTAGCCGCCCAGCGAGCTACCCACGATGGTCAACTCGTCGGCGCTCACGCCGGTCAGCAGGCGCTGCGCATCGACGACGGCGGCGAGCGGCGACGGCGGCAACTGCGGGCACGCCCAGTCGTGCCCCAGACCGAGCCGGTGCATACGGGCAGCCATCAACTGCGCCTTGAACGAACGCGGCGAAGAACGAAAGCCGTGCAAATAGAGAATCATGGGAGCCCCGATAAAACCAAGTCAGTGCGCACGCGCCGCCAGTGCATCCAGCAATTTCTGATGAATGCCGCCAAAGCCGCCGTTACTCATCACCACGATCTGGTCGCCCGGCTGCGCGGCTGCGCTCACCGCGCGCACCAGCCCGTCGATGTCGCTGAACGCCTGAGCGCGCGAGCCCAACGGTGCGAGCGCTTCAGTCAGATTCCAGCCGAGCGAATCCTTGCCGGACGGCGCGCCATAGCCGAACACCAGATCGGCATCGGCCAGACTCGCGGGCAGTTGCGCCTTCATCACGCCAAGTTTCATCGTGTTGGAGCGCGGTTCGAGCACCGCCAGAATGCGGGCCTTGCCTGCGCGGCGGCGCAGACCAGCCAACGTCGTCTGGATAGCGGTCGGATGATGGGCGAAGTCGTCGTAGACGGTCACACCCGCGGCTTCACCGCGCACTTCCATACGGCGCTTCACGTTCTGGAACTTGCTCAGCGATGCGGCGCCCTGCTCCGGCGGCACGCCCACGTGACGTGCGGCGGCCAGTGCCGCGAGCGCATTCATCCGGTTGTGTTCGCCCTGAAGCGCCCACTTCACTTCCCCCGCCGCCTTCGGCCCGTGATGGACCCAGAACGCCTCCTGTCCGGCCGCCAGCGTTTCGTTGGCTTCGGCCACGTGCCAGCCGTCCGCCACGCCGAAGCGTTCGACTTCGCTCCAGCAGCCGCGCGTCAGCACGCGCTCCAGCGCCGGTTCGCGGCCGTTCACTATCAGGCGGCCCTGCCCGGGGACGGTACGCACAAGATGATGGAATTGCGTCTCGATCGCCGTCAGATCCGGGAAGATGTCGGCGTGATCGAACTCCAGATTGTTCAGGATGGCCGTGCGCGGGTGGTAATGGACGAACTTCGAGCGCTTGTCGAAGAACGCGGTGTCGTACTCGTCCGCCTCGATGACGAAGAAGTCGCTGTCGGTCAGCCGCGCCGAAATGCCAAAGTTCATCGGCACGCCGCCAACGAGGAAGCCCGGGTTGTACCCGGCGTCTTCGAGAATCCACGTCAGCATCGACGTCGTGGTCGTCTTGCCGTGCGTACCGGCCACCGCCAGCACCCACTTCTTCGACAGCACGTGCTCGCCGAGCCATTGCGGGCCGGACGTGTAAGGCAGATTCCGGTTCAGGATCTCTTCCATCAGCGGATTGCCGCGCGACACGACGTTGCCGATCACGAACAGGTCAGGCTCCAGCGAGACCTGGTCGGCATCGAACCCTTCGATCAGGCGAATGCCCTGCGCCTCGAGCTGAGTGCTCATCGGCGGATAGACGTTGGCGTCGCAACCCGTGACGGTATGACCGGCCTGACGCGCGAGGACTGCCAGTCCGCCCATGAACGTGCCGCAGATGCCAAGAATATGAATATGCATGGATGGGGAGCGTGGTGAGGACGGGCCGAACCCGTGCGGGAAATGGGAGTGCAGAGAAGCCAGGGGCTCCATTGTACCTGTCACATGAACCGCAATGCCTTTCGGGTATCATCGTTCGCATGACACGCAAATCCTGGACCGACGCCCAACGCCTGCGCGAAGAAATCGCGCTGGCGGCCGCTCGCCTCATCGCCGAAGAGGGGGCCGACTACGCCTTGGCGAAGCGCAAAGCGGCCAAGCAGGTAACGGGTGAATCGCGAATTGCTGGTGAATTACTGCCCGATAACGACCAGATCGAAGCGGAAGTCCGGGAGTACGTGCAAACGTTCCTCTCAGATAGCCAGCCCGCCGAGCTGGCGCATCTGCGTCAGGTCGCCCTGACGGTGATGACAGAGCTGGCGCGTTACCGCCCGTTCATCACCGGTGCGGTCTATAACGGCACGGCCACAGCGCTATCTGATATCTACTTGCAGGCTTTTTGCGACAACCCCAAGGAAGTGGCCATCGACTTGCTGAACCGGGGCATCGACTACGAAGTCTCGGAGAGTCGCCATTTCAACGGCCGGGGGATGGTCGAGACGTTGAGCTTTCTCTGGCGCGAACGTCGCCAGCAGGGTGAACCGGCGGGCGTCCATCTGTCGCTTTATTCGATGGACGACATGCGTGGCGCGCTCAAGGCGTCCGACGGCAATGGCCGTCCGGTCCGGATCGACGCCGACGGGCTGCGAGCGCTGATCGCGCAGACGGAAGCCACCAGCCATGCAGCGAGTCACTGAGCGGATCGTAGGCTGACGCACATTCGCGGCAAAATCACGGCACAATCACAGCGCAATCACGACGCAATCGCCACTAATTCTTCGCAATTACGGTTCGTCTTTCGTTTACCGTCTTATCCCGGCACTTCCGCCTTCTATCCATCATGGCAAAACGCATCGTTATTCTGGTGATTCTGGCCCTCGTCGGGCTGGCAGGCGGATTCTGGCTCGGCCACCGCAACCAGCCAGCACCGAGCGCCTCGGACGCCGCCGTCGCCCAACTGCTCGCCACCCGTCTCCCCGACCTTAAGGGTAACGATCAGGCCATCTCCCAGTGGAAAGGGAAGACGCTGGTGGTGAACTTCTGGGCGCCGTGGTGCGGGCCGTGCGTCGAGGAAATGCCCGATTTGCAGGCGCTCTCCACCGAGTTCGGAACGAAAAACGTGCAATTTGTCGGCATCGGCATCGATACGGCTCAGAACATGATCGCGTTCGAGCAAAAGGTGAAAGTGGACTATCCGCTGCTCGTGGCAGGTTATGCCGGTACGGACCTGGCCCGCGCGCTTGGCAACAAGGCGGGCGCATTGCCCTTTACGGTCGTCGTCGACCCGCAGGGCCGCGTCCATTATGAGAAGCTGGGCCGCATCACCTCGGACGAGGTCCGCGCCGCGCTCAAGCCGCTCATCTGACCCTAACACAGTGGGAAGGGCATCCCGGGAAGCCCCGCCGGACGTGACCGGCGGTCCCCTGAGGGGCAGCCCCTATTTCGCCCCACTGGACAAAATCCACCAACTGGCGTTTAATTGCGCCCAATTTCGTGAAATTTGATTCGCCGATGCCTCACCGCATTCTCGTGCTCCACGGCCCCAACCTGAACCTGCTCGGTACTCGCGAGCCGGAGGTGTACGGTCGCACGACGCTGGCCGACATCGACTCCGCCCTTGTGGCGCAGGCCCAGACGGCGGGTGCAGAGGTGGCGACATTCCAAAGCAATCACGAAGGCGCACTGGTTGACCGGATTCAGGCGGCGCGCGGTGAGTCGATCGACTTCATCGTCATCAACCCGGCGGCCTACACCCACACGAGCGTGGCCATTCGCGACGCGTTGGCCGGGGTAGGCATCCCGTTCGTCGAAGTTCACCTCTCGAACGTTCATGCGCGCGAAGCCTTCCGGCATCACTCGTACTTTTCCGATATTGCGCAAGGTGTGATCTGCGGCCTGGGCTGGCGCGGGTATACCTACGCACTCGATTTTGCCCTGCGGCGACTCGCCGGCGGGTAGTCCTCTCACACCCCATTTCCTCTCGCGGGACGTTGCGCCCGCGTCGATACAGAATCAAGGAGCTTCCTTCATGGATTTGCGCAAACTCAAGACGTTGATCGACCTCGTGGCCGAATCGGGTATTTCCGAACTCGAAGTCACCGAAGGCGAAGGCAAGGTCCGCATCGTCAAGGCACCGCCGCAACTGATCGCCGCCCCGATGCAGATGGCCATGCCGGCCGCCATGCCGCAAGTCGCTGCGCAAGCTCCTGTCGGATCGCCCGCCGCAGCAGCGCCTGCCGCACCGGCACTGCCGCAAGGCCACATCGTGACGTCGCCGATGGTCGGTACGTTCTACCGCGCCCCGTCGCCGGGCGCCGATCCGTTCGCCCAAGTCGGCGACTCGGTCAAGGAAGGCCAGACGCTGTGCATCATCGAAGCGATGAAGCTGCTCAACGAGATCGAGTCGGACAAAGCCGGCGTGATCAAGGAAATCCTCGTCGAGAACGGTCAGGCCGTGGAATACGGTCAACCGCTGTTCGTGATCGGCTAATGCCGGTTGTCGGACGCTCCGCCCGCAGCCTTCGGCCGCGTGGCGACACGAAGCGTCCGGCCCCGCTCCTCTCCCCTTACGGGCAGGACTGCACATAATGTTTGAAAAAATTCTCATCGCCAACCGCGGCGAAATCGCTCTGCGCGTCCAGCGCGCGTGCCGCGAGATGGGCATCAAGACCGTCGTGGTCTATTCCGAAGCCGACAAGGAAGCGAAGTACGTCAAGCTCGCCGACGAAGCGGTCTGTATCGGTCCGGCCCCCTCGCCGCTGAGCTATCTGAACATGCCTGCGCTGATCAGCGCGGCGGAAGTGACGGACGCCCAGGCAATTCACCCGGGTTACGGCTTCCTCTCCGAAAATGCCGACTTCGCCGAGCGCGTCGAGCAATCGGGTTTCACGTTCATCGGCCCGCGCCCCGAAACCATTCGCCTGATGGGCGACAAGGTGTCGGCCAAGCAGACGATGATCAAGACCGGCGTGCCGTGCGTGCCGGGTTCGGAAGGCGCGTTGCCCGACGATCCGAAGGAAATCGTGCGCATTGCACGTCAGGTCGGTTATCCGGTGATCATCAAGGCAGCAGGTGGCGGCGGTGGTCGCGGCATGCGCGTGGTGCACACGGAAGCGGCGCTCGTGAACGCGGTCAACATGACGCGCGAAGAAGCCGGTCGTGCCTTCGGCAATCCGGAAGTCTATATGGAGAAGTTCCTCGAGAACCCGCGCCATATCGAAATCCAGATTCTCGCCGACAAGCACAAGCAAGCGATCTGGCTGGGTGAGCGTGACTGCTCCATGCAGCGTCGTCACCAGAAGGTGATCGAAGAAGCGACGGCTCCGCTGATTCCGCGTCGTCTGATCGAGCGCATCGGCGATCGTTGCGCCGACGCGTGCAAGAAGATGGGCTACGTCGGTGCCGGTACGTTCGAGTTCCTGTTCGAAAACGGCGAGTTCTACTTCATCGAAATGAACACGCGCGTGCAGGTCGAACACCCGGTCACGGAAATGATCACGGGCGTCGACATCGTGCAGGAACAGATTCGCATCGCGGCGGGCGAAAAGCTCGCCTACCGTCAGCGCGATATCGAGTTCCGTGGCCACGCCATCGAATGCCGTATCAACGCCGAAGATCCGTTCAAGTTCACGCCGTCGCCGGGTCGTATCACCGCCTGGCATATGCCGGGTGGCCCCGGCATCCGCGTCGACACGCACGCTTACAACGGCTACTTCGTGCCGCCTAACTACGACTCGATGATCGGCAAGCTGATCGCTTACGGCGCAACGCGCGAGCAGGCGATCCGCCGCATGCGTGTGGCCCTGTCGGAAATCGTGGTCGAAGGTATCCAGACGAACATCCCGTTGCACCGGGAACTGATGCTCGACGCCAAGTTCGTCGAAGGCGGCACGAGCATTCACTATCTGGAACACAAGCTGGCGCAGAAGTCTGCCGTCGGCGGTAATTAAGTCGTTAATTCGTAGGAATCACTCGCTATGTATCGCGAACTCGTCGTAGAAGTTGCCCGCGCCCAGGCCGAGGCCCTGTCAGACGCCCTGCTCGATCTGGGCGTGCTGTCGGTCTCCGTGGAAGACGCGGATGCCGACACGCCCGACGAGCAACCGATGTTCGGCGAGCCGGGTCTGACCCCGCCGGACACGGCGTGGCAACGCTCGCGCGTGGTCGCGCTGGTGGGGGAAGATCAGGACGCCGCCGTGCTGCTCGCGGCGGCGGTCAATGAACTGGGACTCGCCGAGTCGCCTGCCTTCACGTTGCGTGACGTGGAGGAACAGGACTGGGTGCGTCTGACGCAGTCGCAGTTCGAGCCGATGCAGATCGGCCAGCGGATCTGGGTCGTGCCGTCGTGGCACGACGCACCGGACACCGACGCCCTCATTCTCGAACTCGACCCGGGTCTGGCCTTCGGCACCGGCAGCCATCCGACGACGCGCCTTTGCATGGAGTGGCTCGAACAGCACGTGCAGACGGGTCAGTCGCTGCTCGACTATGGCTGCGGCTCGGGCATCCTGGCCATTCTCGCGCGCAAGTGCGGCGCCGATCCGGTCATCGGTATCGACATCGATCCGCAAGCCGTCGAATCCGCCCGCTACAACAGCGAACGCAATCACGCGCCGGTCGAATACGGTTTGCCCGACGACCTGCGTGACGGTCAGTTCAACATCGTGGTCGCCAATATTCTGTCGAATCCGCTCAAGCTGCTCGCATCGATGTTGACGTCGCGCGTGGCCACGGGTGGACGGCTTGCGCTGTCCGGCGTGCTGGAACGGCAGGCCGACGAGGTGATCGCGGCCTACGCGCCTTATATGAAGATGTCGGTCTGGCGCGCTCACGACGGCTGGGTCTGCCTGCACGGGCAGGCTGCCACCGGGTCCGTCGCCGGGTCCGTAGGTTAACCGCCCGCCCGCCGCGCTGCCGCACGCGATGCGCCCGATGCGACGAGTCCAACGAGTCCCCCGAGCCTCATGACCCAGTCCTCGCGCGTTCTCGCTACCCGCTGCCCTCACTGCCACACCGTTTTTCGCGTCGTCGCGGATCAGCTCAAGCTGCGCGACGGCCTCGTGCGCTGCGGCCATTGCCGTGAGGTGTTCGACGGCCGCGCTTATCTCTGCGATCCTCCGGCCGACGACACTCCGCCTGCCTCGCCATCGCCCAACGCGACGTCGAGCCCAAGCAGTGCCACGGAAAGTGCTTTTGCGACGTCGGGCGCTGCGTCGGCAACCTCAACGGCAACTCGCCCAACCACGCCTGAAGGTGCATCGTCACCTTCATCGTCCTCATCGTCCGCAGCCACCAGCGAAAAGCCGGTGCCGGAGATGCTGACGCCCACAGCCATCGCCGCCCTGCTCGGCTCGCCCGACGAAAGCCGCGCGCAGATGCAGCACGGCCCGGGCCGCTATATGGATGACGACGATCCCACGGTGCTCACCGCGCCGACGGCCTCGCCTTCCTTGCGCGCGGAAACGCCCCCCCTTTCCACCGACGCGAACAAGCGCCCCGGCGCGGCGCGCGTGATCTGGCGCGTGCTCATGACGCTGGCCGTCGTCGCACTGCTCTGCCAATGGGCATGGATCGAGCGCGCGGCGCTCATCGACCGGATACCGGCATTGCACGGCGTGTTTGCCGCGATCGGTCGCCCGCTGCATGTGGCGGTCGGACTGCCGCGCCAGCCGGACAAGATCCAGATTTCGAGCGTGACGTTGGTGACCGACGCCGTCGGCAGCAACGACGACAGCGGCGTCGCGTCGGTAGTCGCCGCGAGCGACGCGTCCGCTGCATCCACCGACGCCCCAACCGACAGCGTGCCGATGACGCTCACCGTCTTCGTGCGCAACGAAGCTGGCCATGCATTGGCCTGGCCGTCGCTCGAACTGACGCTCTCGGATATCGACGGAAAGCCGGTCGTGCGTCGCGTTTTTTCAGCGAACGACTACGTTACCGGGGCAGCCATGCGCGATGCCGGTCTGGCATCACGCAATGAACGCACGATTCGGTTACGATTGTCGGCGCAGGCAGCGCTAGCCAGTAATTACCGGGTGCTCGCGTTCTATCCCTGATAGCGCTGTTGCACTCAACCTAGGAGATATAGATGTCCCAAGTCACGCTCGGGGGCAACCCCATCGAAGTCGACGGCCAGTTCCCGCAGAAGGGTCAGACCGCACCGGCGCTGAAGCTGGTCAACGCAAAACTGGCAGACGTCACGCTCGACGACTTCGCTGGCAAGCGCAAAGTCCTCAACATCGTGCCGAGCCTCGATACGCCGACATGCGCTACGTCGACCCGCAAGTTCAACGAAGCCGCAGGCAAGCTCGACAACACCGTCGTGCTCGTGATCTCGGCTGACCTGCCGTTCGCGATGAGCCGCTTCTGCGCCACCGAAGGTCTGAACAACGTCGTCACGCTCTCGACCATCCGCGGTCGCGAGTTCCTCAAGGACTACGGTGTTGCCATCACGACCGGCCCGCTCGCCGGTGTGTCGGCACGTGCTGTGGTCGTGCTCGACGCCGACAACCGTGTCGTGCACGCGGAGCTGGTGCCGGAAATCAAGAACGAACCGAATTACGACGCTGCGCTCGCCGCACTGTCCTAATTCAACTTCGTGACGATGCCCCGATGCGACCATGCGGTCGCCGGGGTATCGTTACCTCATGTCGTCCCTCGCCGCGTGCGTTCCTCCGCTGGCACTCCCCCGCTTACTTTTCGCAAGGATTTTCCCGTGACTACCGTGATCTGCGGCTCGCTGGCCTACGACAACATCATGACGTTCGAAGGCCGCTTCGGCGAGCACATCCTGCCTGATCAGGTGCACATCCTGAACGTCAGCTTCCTCGTGCCGACGATGCGCCGCAACTTCGGCGGCTGCGCCGGCAACATCGGCTACAGCCTGCATCTGCTGGGCGGCGCGCCGGTCGTCATGGCGACCGTCGGTGAAGATGGCGCCGCGTACCTTGAGCGCTTCCAGTCGCTCGGTATGACGACGGAGTTCGTGCGCACGGTCACGGACAGCATGACGGCCAATGCGATGATCACCACCGATATGGACAACAACCAGATCACCGCCTTCCACCCGGGTGCGATGATGTTCTCGTCGCGTAACCGCGTGGCGGATGCGAAGGGCGCCACGCTCGGCATCGTCGCTCCGGACGCCTCGGACGCCATGCTCACGCACGCCGAAGGTTTCGCCGCTGCGGGCGTGCCGTTCATGTTCGATCCGGGTCAGGGCCTGCCGATTCTGTCGCCTGAGGCACTGCGTCGCATGGTGGAACTTGCCACGTATCTCGCGGTCAACGACTACGAAGCCAAGCTCCTCTGCACGAAGACCGGATGGTCGATGGAAGATCTCCAGTCTCGTGTCGAGGCACTTGTCGTCACGCGCGGAGAACACGGGGCCCAGATCTTCGCCGGCGGCAAGCAACACGACATTCCTGCCGTGCCCGCCAAGCGTGTCGTCGACCCCACCGGATGCGGCGACGCGTTCCGTGGCGGTTTGCTTTATGGCATCGAAAAGGGCCTCGACTGGCCGACCACCGGCCGCCTGGCCAGCCTGATGGGTTCGCTCAAGATTGCCGAGCAGGGTCCGCAGACGTATGCACCGACGCGCTCGGAAATCGA
Organism: Pandoraea sp. NPDC090278; assembly: GCF_044772185.1. Classification (NCBI taxonomy): domain Bacteria; kingdom Pseudomonadati; phylum Pseudomonadota; class Betaproteobacteria; order Burkholderiales; family Burkholderiaceae; genus Pandoraea; species Pandoraea sp. NPDC090278. Next base: position 447,632 of record NZ_JBIVYJ010000006.1, read on the forward strand.
AGCGCAATATGAAGAAGCGTTCGGCCACCGCTTCGAATGATTTGACGAAAGGCATAACGATGGCACGACTCACCACACCGCTAATCATCCTCGCCGCTGCGGCGTCGCTCACACTGTCCGCCTGCACGGCGTTCGGCCCGAGCAACTCGGCAAGCGTCTACAACAGCCGTCAGGCGCAACGCGAACAGGTCGTGCGCATGGGCACGGTCGAATCGGTGCGTCCGGTCACGATCGATAGCAGCAACGGCGACCCGGGCATTCTGGGCATCGCCGGTGGCGGCGCACTCGGTGCCATCGGCGGCAGCGCCATCGGTGGCGGTCGCGGTTCGATTGCGACGGGCATCGTCGGCGGTCTGCTGGGTGCTGTGGCAGGTCAGGCCATCGAAAGCCGCATGAGCAAGAAGGCCGGTCTCGAGATCACCGTGCGTCTGGACAACGGTGAGTTGCGCGCGATTACTCAGGATGCCGACGAGGCATTCCAGCCGGGTCAGCGCGTGCGTCTGCTCTCGAGCGGCGGCGTGACGCGTGTAACGCACTAAGGCGACACGTCACACCGGAAACATGGGCGACTTCGGGTCGCCCATTTTTTTTCGTCATGAAAAAACCCGCTGTGACGATCGCTCATCACAGCGGGTTTCGGACCGGGTAGGCCTACCCGGTCAAAAGACACCTAAGTGCCTTGGTTCCTGCATCGGCACTCGGATTACGGACGGCTGCCGGTCGGGAACGGCCATGCCGCTGCCGGGTTCAGCGCAGTCTTCGGTGCAGCAGCGGGTGCGGCGGCCGGAGCAGCAGCAGGCTTAGCGGCAACCTTCTTGACGGCCGGCTTCTTCGCAGCAGCAGGCTTCTTCGCGGCAGGCTTCGCAGCGGCCTTCTTCGCAGCAGGCTTAGCAGCAGGCTTCTTGGCAGCAGCCTTCTTCGCAGCCGGCTTCTTGGCAGCAACTGCCTTCTTCGCGGCCGGCCTCTTGGCAGCAACCTTCTTCACTGCTGCTTTCTTGGCGACCGGCTTCTTGGCGGCAACCTTCTTCACTGCTGCTTTCTTGGCAACCGGCTTCTTAGCGGCAACCTTCTTCACCGCTGCCTTCTTGGCGACCGGCTTCTTAGCTGCAACCTTCTTCACCGCTGCCTTCTTGGCAACCGGCTTCTTAGCAGCAACCTTCTTTGCTGCCGGCTTCTTAGCGGCAACAGCCTTCTTTGCTACCGGCTTCTTGGCAGCAACTGCCTTCTTCGCTACCGGCTTCTTGGCAGCAACTGCCTTCTTTGCAACGGGCTTCTTGGCAACAGCTTTCTTAGCCGCCGGCTTCTTGGCAACAGCCTTCTTAATCGTAGCCATGACAAAACTCCTTAACGTGAGAGATCACTCAAACGAAACTACCTGAGAAGGAAACCCGACCACCGTGCGGGAACCGCCGGCGAGCGGGCTATTCATCGGCGTACGCATCGGACTACGACCGCTTACGCTAATGAATTCGGCGCTGCGCGCATGACGCTGACCGTATGTGGTCACGCGCGCAAAAAAATTGCCGGCGACATTGCCGCCAGCAATTCGATTGTCTTGAGAAAGGGGGATCGCCAGATTCTTCGGGGGGTAGCTTGCCTGTCCCGTCATCGGGATGGAGGAGATTGCGATAGCGGATAAGCGATACAGCTTGCTATGCACCAAGGTTTTTACGCTCCGTAACTACCAGCTCTCTGTCGCGGGAGGAAAGCAGTGAGTGCTTTCGTGTGTTCATCGAGACTGCAATTTATTTGAGCGAATAATAATTCTTTTGTGATGCGATGTTAATACTTTGTGCATAAAAAAGCGCACATCAATCGTAACGAAGAAGTCAATCTGTTGTATTTGATGCACATCACACTCGCATGTCGATGCGTGCGATGCGTGTGTTCGATGTCTTCGACGTGCTCTGCTGTGTCTTCGACGTGCACTTCACTGCGAACTCTGAAGCGATCTTCGAAGCCAACTTCGAAGCGAGAACTTCAACGTGCGAGTGAGGATGATGTGTGTGACCGACGCCTCTTCTTCGTCTTCTCTTCCGTCAGTCACGCGTGCCATGCACGCACACACCACCCTCTCGAAACCCGCATGGATGCTCGCTTTACGCGACGCATCCATTTTTCACTCAATGCTTAGTCCCAGCTCAGTGCGCCACCGGTCTGGTACTCGATCACTCGCGTTTCGAAGAAGTTGCGCTCCTTCTTCAGGTCGATCATCTCGCTCATCCACGGGAACGGATTCTCTTCGTTCGGGTAGAGCGCTTCGAGACCGATCTGCGCGCAACGACGATTCGCGATGAAGCGCAGGTAGCTCTTGAACATGCCCGCGTTCAAACCGAGCACGCCGCGCGGCATCGTGTCTTCTGCGTAGCGATACTCAAGCTCGACTGCCTTCTTGAACAGCTCGCGAATCTCTTCGCGGAATTCCGGCGTCCACAGATTCGGGTTTTCCAGCTTCACCTGGTTGATCAGGTCGATGCCGAAGTTGCAGTGCATCGACTCGTCGCGCAGGATGTACTGATACTGCTCTGCAGCACCGGTCATCTTGTTCTGACGGCCCAGCGCCAGAATCTGCGTGAAGCCCACGTAGAAGAACAGGCCTTCCATGATGCAGGCGAACACGATCAGCGAACGCAGCAGCTTCTGGTCAGCTTCCTGCGTACCCGTCTTGAACGACGGATCGGCGACCACCTCAATGAACGGCAGCAGGAATTCGTCCTTGTCGCGAATCGATGCCACTTCGTGATACGCGTTGAAGATCTCGGCTTCGTCCAGACCCAGGCTTTCGACGATGTACTGATAGGCATGCGTGTGGATCGCTTCTTCAAACGCCTGACGCAGCAGGAACTGACGGCACTCCGGCGCGGTGATGTGGCGATAGGTGCCCAGCACGATGTTGTTCGCGGCAAGCGAGTCGGCCGTCACGAAGAAGCCGAGGTTGCGCTTGATGATTCGGCGCTCGTCTTCGGTCAGACCGTTCGGGTCCTTCCACAAGGCGATGTCGCGCGACATGTTGATTTCCTGCGGCATCCAGTGGTTCGCGCAACCGGCCAGGTACTTTTCCCAGGCCCACTTGTACTTGAACGGCACCAGTTGGTTCACGTCCGTCGTGCCGTTGATCACGCGCTTGTCCGAGGCGCTCACGCGGCGCGTCGACTGCGAGGCGATCGTGTGCGGCGTGTCGTCTTGCGTGCCCAGAATGTTCGATGCAGGCGCAGCCGGTGCTGCGGCAGGTGCCGGTTTGGCGGTAGAGGTCTCTTCTTCCCAGTTCAGCATAGGGTCTCGGTCCGTTCAGGTTGATGCGAAACACATTGGGTACGTGTATCGCCGAAGTGACAGATCAGCCGTTCGCTCACGAAGGCCGACGAAAAAATTGCGATATTGCTGCCGTCAATCAGAGGACGACGACGAAAAATCCGCGAGTGGCAATGCTTGGTATTGGGGGTAAAGCAGATTCGCTTTCGCGCTAATTTGAATGACCACGTCGACGATGACACCGGTCCCGAGGCTGCAATCTTTGTCTTGCAACATCATGATCTCCCGACGTCGATCGAATGACTCCAATTTAGCACAATACCGTCACGCATTCCAGTCCATCGACACCATATATTGTGTCGAGTTATGCCACCACCACAATACCTAGTGTTTGCGAGCATACCGTCGTCACGTGACGCGCGGCCTTGCGGGACCGGCATCTTGCCACGAAACGACGCTGCACGACAGCGTTTGCAGTGCATCAAAATGACGCGCGGCCGCATTGGCGTATCCTGTGCGGCAAGCGCCAAAGCGTCGCGGACCGGAACACGAGATTCCGGCGCGCGCCACTGCCTCCACCTCCCCGGCGCCAACGAAGGAGATACTGACGATGACATCCTCACGCGCCGACGGCGCACAGGCCCCGGCCACCCCGGCTGATCAACCGGGTCCGACACCGCTCACCCTCAACCCCGGCAAACCGATCCGCCTCGCCAGGGGGGCACTTATCGCCGAAGTGCAGCCGGGTTGCGGCGCGCGCCTGTCGCGTCTGGCGCGTCGCGACACCCGCGGCGACCTGTTCGACTACCTCGTACCGCTCGGCAACGAGCCATTTTCCTCCGACGAATGGCCCAAGGCCGGTGCGTTCCCAATGCTGCCGTATACCAATATGTTGCGCGACGACACGCTGCACTGGCGCGGCAACACCATCGCCGTTCACGAGACACCCGCCACGTCGAGTTCGCTGCACGGCTGGGGACTGCGACGCGCGTGGGAGGTCGTCGACGAAAGCGCGCATTGCTGCGTGCTGCAACTCGACAGTCCCGCCCAACCCGAATGGCCCTGGCACTATCAGGCCTACCTTTCGGTGACGCTCGACGATCAAGGCGTCGATATGCAGCTCTCGCTCACCAATCTCTCGGCGCAGGAGATGCCCGCAGGGCTCGGCCTGCACCCGTACTTCCGCTGGCCCGCCGGCGCGCGCGTGACGTTCGAATCCGAGGCGCTCTGGCGCTCGCCGTCTGAAGACATCCGCTGGCCGAGCGAGCAACGCGTGCACGTTGGGGCGATGGAAGTGGTGTCGGTCGGCGGCGGCCTCGATACGGGCGGACGTTCGACCTGGTTCGCCGAAGTCCCCACCGAGTCGGGACGCTTCGACGCCCGCATCGACTACGCTGGCGGGCTGCGCAGCGCCACCGTGCGCAGCGACGATGCGACCTGGCTCGTGCTGCATTCGCCCGCCGGTCGCCCCTATCTCTGCCTGGAGCCGTCGACGCATCGCGTGGGCGAGTTCGACACCGACCACGTGGTACTCGCTCACGGCCAGACGCTCGATCTGTCGATGCGCATCGATCTGGCCTGATCCGAAAACGGGCGTTAGCCGCCGCCAAAGAAAAACCCCGTCGTCCTTTCGGATCGACGGGGTTTTCCCGAAGACGCGAGCCGCATGTGACATGCGGCACCGCATCACAAACAACTTACTGGCAAGCCTCGCACTCTTCGAAGCCCGGGTCGCCCGGACGCATCGTGCAGACCGCGCCTTCGGCTTCCGGCATCGGCTGCGCCAGCGGCGAGGTCGGCTCGGCCGAGAAGCCACCCGATACACCACCCGAGCTCGGCACCGCATTCAGCGCGCCGTGGCTGACCGTCGATTTCTCGACGTGCGTTGCGGCCATCGTACGGAGGTAGTACGTGGTCTTCAGTGCACGCGTCCAGGCCAGCTTGTACGTCTCGTCGAGCTTCTTGCCCGACGCGCCAGCCATATAGATGTTGAGCGACTGCGCCTGATCGATCCACTTCTGACGACGCGACGCCGCCTCGACCAGCCACTTCGGCTCGACTTCGAACGCCGTGGCGTAGATCTCGCGCAGGTCGGCCGGCACGCGGTCGATACGGGCAAGCGAACCGTCGAAGTACTTCAGGTCGGCGACCATCACTTCGTCCCACAGACCGCGGGCCTTCAGGTCACGCACCAGGTACTCGTTGACCACCGTGAATTCGCCCGACAGGTTCGACTTCACGTACAGGTTCTGGAACGTCGGTTCGATACAAGCCGACACGCCGATGATGTTCGAGATGGTGGCCGTCGGAGCGATAGCCACGCAGTTCGAGTTGCGCATGCCGTGCGCGGCAATGTGCTTGCGCAGGCTGTCCCACTCGAGCGTGCTCGACAGATCGACGTCGACGTAACCGCCGCGCTCTTCCATCAGGAGCTTGAGCGAGTCCTGCGGCAAGATGCCGCGATCCCACAGCGAGCCCTTGTACGACGAGTACTGACCGCGTTCCTTGGCCAGCTCGGTCGACGCCCAGTAAGCGTAGTAGCAAACCGCTTCCATCGAACGGTCGGCGAACTCGACGGCGGCGTTCGACGCATACGGCGTACGCAGCAGGTGCAGGCAGTCCTGGAAGCCCATGATGCCCATGCCCACCGGACGGTGATGCAGGTTCGAGTTGCGCGCCTTCGCCACCGCGTAGTAGTTGATGTCGATGACGTTGTCGAGCATGCGCATCGCCACACGAATGGTGCGTTGCAGCTTCTCGTGATCCAGCTCGTAACCGTTGGCCGTCTGCTTCAGGTGAGCCACGAGGTTCACCGAGCCGAGGTTACACACGGCGATTTCCGTCTCGCTCGTGTTGAGCGTGATTTCCGTGCACAGGTTCGACGAGTGCACCACGCCCACGTGTTGCTGCGGCGAGCGGATGTTGCACGGATCCTTGAACGTGATCCACGGATGGCCGGTTTCGAACAGCATGCCCAGCATCTTGCGCCACAGCGCTTGTGCCGGCACCTTCTTGAACAGCTTGATCTCGCCGCGTGCGGCCTTCTCTTCGTATGCCGTGTAAGCCTGTTCGAATGCCTTGCCGTACTTGTCGTGCAGATCCGGGCAGGTCGACGGCGAGAACAGCGTCCACTCAGCACCTTCCATCACGCGCTTCATGAACAGATCGGGAATCCAGTTCGCCGTGTTCATGTCGTGCGTACGGCGACGATCGTCACCCGTGTTCTTGCGCAGCTCCAGGAATTCTTCGATGTCCAGGTGCCACGTTTCCAGGTAGGCGCAGACCGCGCCCTTGCGCTTGCCGCCCTGGTTCACGGCCACGGCCGTGTCGTTGACCACCTTGAGGAACGGCACCACGCCCTGGCTCTTGCCGTTCGTGCCCTTGATGTGCGAGCCGAGTGCGCGAACCTGCGTCCAGTCGTTGCCCAGACCACCGGCGAACTTCGACAGCAGTGCGTTTTCCTTGAGCGCTTCGTAAATGCCTTCCAGATCGTCCGAGACGGTCGTCAGGTAGCACGACGAGAGCTGCGAGCGACGCGTGCCCGAGTTGAACAGCGTCGGCGTGGAGCTCATGAAGTCGAAGCTCGACAGGATCTGATAGAACTCGATCGCACGTGCTTCGCGCTCGACTTCGTTCAGCGCCAGACCCATGGCCACGCGCATGTAGAACGCCTGCGGCATTTCGATGCGATGGCTATCGATATGCAGGAAGTAGCGGTCGTACAGCGTTTGCAGGCCGAGGTAGTTGAATTGCAGGTCGCGGTTGGCGTCGAGCGCGGCGGCCAGCTTGACCAGATCGAACGAGAGCAGTTGCTCGTCGAGCAGTTCAGCGTCAACGCCTTGCTTGATGAAACGCGGGAAGTATTCGATGTAACGCGCGGCCATCTCGCCCTGCGGCACTTCTTCGCCAAGGATTTCGCGGCGGATCGTGTGCATCAGGATACGTGCGGTGACCTGGCTGTACGCCGGTTCCTTCTCGATCAGGGTACGCGAGGCGAGGATCGCCGAATCGTAGACCTGCGACAGCGGCACGCCGTCGTACAGGTTCTTGATGGTCTCGGCCAGAATCGGCTCGGCGGTGACTTCACTGCCGAGATTGTCGCAGGCTGCGTTCACCACGCCGCGCAGCGCCGCCATGTCGAGCGGACGCGACACACCGTTGTCGGTGACATTGAGCCCCGGGGTGTCGGGCGTTGCCGCCTCTTGCGTGGCCTCACCGGCGTGAGCGCGCTCTTGCGAACGCTTCTCGCGGTACAGCACATAGGCGCGGGCGACGTTGTGCTCGCCTTCACGCATCAGCGCGAGTTCGACTTGATCCTGAATGTCTTCGATGTGGAACGTACCGCCGTTCGGGCGGCTGCGCACCAATGCGCGCACGACGTTTTCCGTCAACTGTTCCACGAGCTCGCGTACGCGCGCCGAAGCCGCACCCTGACCGCCGTTCACTGCCAGGAACGCCTTGGTCACGGCGATTGCGATCTTCGACGGCTCGAAACCCACCACCGTGCCGTTGCGTCGGATCACTTTGAAGTCGGCGTTGGTCGCCGGCTCGAATGCGCCCGTCGTCTGGGGCGCCGACGCACCCGTGCCACTGCCAGCGTTCGCGGCGGGCGTCGGGTTCGGGCGGGTGAGGTTTTCGTTAGTCTGCATGTAAAAACTCCCGTTCCAATGAGATGGTGCTGTTAGCGCACTTCCACCAGCAATACTGAGTACTGAAGTCGGCAAAAATGCGCCCTGGGGGCGCCGATGGAGCGAAGTGCTGAACACCGCACGACCGACGGACGGCCAAGGGTTCGAGGTGTCCGCTGCACGGCTTTGCTGCTGTGCCGCCCCACAAAACGCCGCAGGACAAGCACGGTATTGATGGATCTTGCTTCCCGGTCACTGACCACTATATGTAGTGGTTGGGGGCCGGATTGGCACTAAGTATAGTGGAGATGACGCACTCCGCAAAATCAAAAATTTCATTCCCGGGAAGGCCCGTCGGGTCTTCGTGTCAAGCAAAACCTGCCCCCCGGTGAGGGTTAATCTGCCTTCTGAAACGGCAGCGCCTCCGGTTCCAGCGCGGCCATCCGACGCAGCCGTTGCCACTCGAAGTGTGGCCCCGGGTCCGTCTTCCGACCAGGTGCTATATCGGCATGTCCGGCCACGGCTTGAATCGGATAATGCTCACGCAAAACGCGCGTGAGCGCCGCCAATGTCGCGTACTGCGCCGCCGTGAAAGGTACGTCGTCCGTCCCTTCCAGTTCGACGCCGATCGAGAAATCGTTGCAGCGTGTGCGTCCCTCGAACGACGACGCCCCCGCATGCCACGCCCGTGCGTCGCACGAGACGTACTGTTGCAACGCACCATCGCGACGCACCAGAAAATGCGACGACACGTGCACGCCGCGAATCTCGTCGAAGAACGGATGCGCGTCGTGATCGAGCCGATTCTGGAAGAACGCCGGAATCTCGTCGCCACCGAATTGCCCCGGCGGCAGCGAGATGTTGTGGACCACGAGCAAGCCGATGGGCATTTGCGGCGGACGCACGTCGAAGTTCGGCGACGGCAGACGCTCCGCCTCTCGCACCCATCCTTCGGCGTCGAGTGTGAGCGTCGGCAGTTTGTCCGGTGCGTTCATGCATCACCTCGCAAACGCGTGGCGGCGTCGACACCGTTGCACCGTCCGAATCGACGCATCGATGGAGACGGGCTAGATAGAAGCGGGGCAAACGGCCGGAGCGAAACGTTAGGGGACGCAGATGACTGGAGCATGACGGGCACAACGAACTCCCGTAGAGCGAGGGGTGGCATTGTAGCCCACTTGGCGTGACGTCGCCGGTGACCGGCCCGATCGGGAAGTCCGCCGCGAGGCAGGCGAAGTCCCAGTGTCATGTGGGACTTCGCCTGAAACAAGTCGAAAAATAAAAAGGAAATTCCCAAAGAAGAAGCCCCTCGCCTGACTTGGCCGAGAGGCTTCCGTGGGCGTGTCCACGCCCGGGGATGGCACCGCTCTCGTGTCATACAACACGGACACCATCCCGCGCCGCTCACAGGTGCGACGCTAATGGCCGTTGCCGGCCGGTGAAACGCGTTTGCACTCTCAATAACGTCACTGTCCTTGCTCTCCCTCCGTTCGATTTCAGGGGAACGCCGGAATCGCGGCCTCGATGCCCTCCATATGGGCTTCGGGGTGATGCTCCTTGAGCATCTCGCGAATCTCCTCGACGCGGCTCTCGCGCACATCCACCATCAGCAGGATCATGCCGCGCTCCAGCGGTTCACGAAACGCTTTGAGTCGCGAGTTAGGCACCGAGACACCGATCATGCTCGACACCCATGCGCCGAACAGCGCGCCGAGCGGTGCCGTCACGATCATCAACTCCCATTGGGGACGTGTGCCCACGATGGGGAAAAACGCCGCGACTGCACCGACTGCCAGACCACAGAAGCCGCCGATCACGAGCCCGGCTTCGGCGCCGTGCACGATATCGGAAGTCTGTAGCAGGTTAGCCTCGTGCAGTCCCTCCAGGTCCATTTCGTCACGTGCCATAAAGTGGATGTGACGCTCCTCGATCCGGGCGAGCAACAGATCGCTCATCGTGCGCTGGGCACTGGCCAGATCGGGAAGAAGGAAATACATCCGTCTGCGCATTAGCATGTTGCGCCCTCCTGTCGTCGCCCCTTCCGCCTGCAAGACCGTTTCGACACGGCTCAACGAATGGGGTCGGTTACTGTGTTTTAGTGCATGCGACAGGCATGCGCAAGCCGGTGCAAGCCGTGAGCGGCGATGCACAGCGTTCGCAGGAAAACAGGGGGACGGGCGAGATGTGCAGGGATGCGCGATCGCTGCGCGGACGGGCCGCGCAGCGGGACTCAGACGCGGTGTTCGCGCGCGAGGTAGGCGTCGCGATGCGCCGTGCTGCAAAAATGTTTACCACCGGCACCCGACAGCGATTCGCTTTCGGGAAGATAGGTATCGCACTCGCTGCAACGCACCATGCGCTCGGCGGGCGGCAGCGATTGCTGAGCCGTGGTCTGGCCGCCATTGCCCTGCGGCGTGCGCATGCGCTCATTACGCTGAGGGCCGTCGGAATTGCGCTTACGCTCGTTGTGGCGCATCCACCACGTCCCGGCAATAAGGAGCAACAGTAACAACAGGATATTGCGCATCGCGCTTCAAGTCTCCGTCATGCGATGCAGCACCACCTCAAGCACGAAGCGAGAACCGACATACGCCAGCAACAGCGCCACGAACGACGCCAGAACCCAACGCAGCGCGACCTTGCCGCGCCATCCGTAAAAATGCCGCCCCAGCAGCACCGCGCCGAACATCAGCCACGACACCACCGCGAACACGGTCTTATGATCGATGCGCACCGCGCGCCCGAAGAGCGCCTCGGAGAACATCACGCCGGAGATCAGCGTCAGCGTGAGCAGCACGAACCCCGCGCCGATCAGACGGAACAGCAGCTTCTCCATCGTGAGCAGCGGCGGCAGCGTCTCAAGCCAGCGCGAGAGCCAGCCCGTCGCCTCGTTGCTGCGCGACGGATGCAGTTGCCGCTCGGCATAGATCATCAGCAATGCGTGCAGCGCCGCCAGCGCGAACAGCCCGTAGGCCATGTTGGCGATGATGAAGTGCGCCTTGAACACCGGATTGGCGGCAAAGCCCAGAATGCGCACGTCCGGAAAAATCATCGGCAACAGACACGCGACAGCCGCCACGGGTGTGACCATCAGTCGCAGGCTCTCGAGCGGGAAAAAGAAACTTTCGATCCAGTAGATGCCGACCGAGAGCCACAACATGGCCGAGAGCATGTACGCGAAACCGAAGTGCATGCTGTCGGCGCGGAAGATCGTCTGATGCAGCAACACCCCGTGCAGCACGAGCGCGGCGAACAGCGAAAGCTGCATCGGCCAGCGCGAGGGCGTGCCCGTGACAGGCGCAGGCGCGACTTGTCCGCCCGCGAGTGCGAGCGCGGCGTCGCGCCGGTATCCTTGCCACGAACAAACCGCCAACCCGGCGTAGAGGATGGCGGTCAGCGCATACAGTAAAATAGTCATGTTTGAAGTTTACACCAGCCCATGAGGGGCGCGCTGCCGTGCTTGCCACCGCCGTCTACGGCCGGGGGGCGGGCAACCGAGGCCGCTGAAGGTCTTACAGGATACGTTTCATGCTCGACAATCTCACTACGCGCCTTGCCAAAGTCGTCAAGACCCTGCGCGGCGAAGCCCGGCTGACCGAGGCCAACACGCAGGAAATGCTGCGCGAAGTGCGCCTCGCCCTGCTCGAGGCCGACGTCGCCCTGCCGGTGGTGCGCGATTTCATCGCCAAGGTGAAGGAAAAGGCCCTCGGTGAGGAAGTCATTTCCAGTCTGTCGCCCGGCCAGGCCCTCGTTGGCGTGGTGCAGCGCGAACTGACCGCGCTCATGGGCGGCGATTACGAAGGCCGTGCCGCCGAACTCAATCTCGCCACCACCCCGCCCGCCATCATCCTGATGGCCGGTTTGCAGGGTGCGGGTAAGACGACGACGGTCGGTAAGCTCGCCAAGCTGCTGCGCGCCCAGAAGAAGAAAGTCCTCACGGTTTCCACCGACGTCTACCGCCCTGCCGCTATCGCCCAGTTGGAGACGGTCACGAAACAGGTCGACGCCGACTTCTTCCCGTCGCAACCCGACCAGAAGCCGGTCGATATCGCCCGCGCCGCTGTGGACTGGGCACGTCGCCATCACCATGAAGTGCTGCTCGTCGATACGGCAGGCCGTCTTGGTATTGACGAAGCGATGATGCAGGAAATTAGTGCCCTGCACGCTGAGCTGAAACCGATCGAAACGCTGTTCGTCGTCGACGCCATGCTCGGTCAGGACGCCGTGAACACCGCCCGCGCCTTCAACGACGCGCTGCCGCTCACCGGCGTGGTGCTCACCAAGCTCGACGGCGACTCGCGCGGCGGTGCGGCACTGTCGGTGCGTCACGTTACCGGCAAACCGATCAAGTTCGTCGGTGTCGGCGAAAAGCTCGACGGCCTCGAAGTCTTCTACCCGGATCGCATGGCGAACCGGATTCTCGGCATGGGCGACATTCTCGCGCTCGTCGAGGAAGCCCAGCGCGGCGTTGACGTTCAGGCCGCGCAAAAGCTCGCCGACAAGGTCAAGAAGGGTGGCGACTTCGATCTGAACGACTTCAAGGCGCAGATCGGTCAGATGAAGAAGATGGGTGGCCTGTCGTCGCTCATGGACAAGCTGCCGGCCCAGTTCCAGGCCGCCGCCAGCCAGACCAATATGGATCAGGCCGAGAAGCAGGTGCGTCGCATGGAAGGCATCATCAACTCGATGACGCCCGCCGAGCGCGCCAAGCCGGAACTGATCAAGGCGAGCCGCAAGCGCCGTATCGCCGCCGGTGCGGGCGTTCAGGTGCAGGAAGTCAACCGCATGCTGAATCAGTACGATCAGATGCGCACGATGATGAAGAAACTCAAAGGCGGTGGCATGATGAAGATGATGCGCAGCATGAAGGGCATGATGCCCGGCATGCGCTGATTGAGACTCATCCGGTCGCGGTCCGGTCTGAACTACGGGCTTTCCGTATATACTCCGGGCCGCACATAGCGAAACCCCCGCAACACCGTTCCACAGGGTCGCCCCATATGAACCGCGAAGAAGCGCTCGAAGTATTCCGTAATTCCGAAGAAATCGTCTCCTCGGACGAGGTCAACCGGTCCGTCGACACCATGGCCAAAGCCATCAAGGCCGCCGTCGGCGACGACTTCCCGATGGTGCTGTCGGTCATGGGTGGCGCAGCCGTCTTCACTGGCATGCTGTTGCCGCGTCTCGACTTCCCGCTCGAATTCGACTACATCCACCTCTCGCGCTACAACAACACCACCACTGGCGGTGCGATGCAGTGGCGCGTTGCGCCGCGCGACTCGGTGCGCGACCGCGTGGTGCTCGTGCTCGACGACATTCTCGACGAAGGCGCGACGATGGCCGCGATTCGCGACCGCATTCTCGAGATGGGCGCGTCGAAGTTCTACAGCGCCGTGCTGTGCGAGAAGATCCTGACGAAGGACAAGCCGTCGCATCCGGATTTCTGCGGCTTCACCGTGCCGGATCGCTACGTCTTCGGTTGCGGCATGGACGCCAAAGGATACTGGCGCAACCTGCCCGCGATTCGCGCGCTGACAACGCCGCGCTGATAAGCACGCAACACCGTCGCAGGGTGTGTCCCGCGACAAATAAGAAAGGGGCCTGCTCACGCAAGGCCCCTTTACTTTTGTGACGTCCGACAGCGGCGGGCGCTTCAACGGGCATCAGAACTGGTGGACGAAGACTTTCACGCCCTTCAGGATCATCTCGACCGAGATCGCCACCAGAATCAGCCCCATCAACCGTTCGAACGCCGCCACGACCCGCGAACCCAACCATCGCTCGATACGGTCGGCAAGCAACAGCACCACCGCGCACACGGCCATCGTCACGCTGAGCGCGGTAATCCATTCGAGCATGCGTCCCGGTTGCTGCGAAACCAGCAGCATGACGGTCGCGAGCGCCGACGGCCCGGCCAGCGCCGGGATCGCCAGCGGGACGATCAGCGGCTCACCGGCATCCGGCAACGAGCCGTGGTCAGGACGCGGAAAGATCATCCGCAGCGCAATCAGGAACAGCACGATGCCGCCAGCGAGCTGCAATGACAGGTCGGTGAGGCTCATCATGCGCAGGAATCGCTCCCCCACCAGCATGAACAGCAGCAGGATCGCAAACGCGATCAGCACCTCGCGAACGATCACGCGCGGCCGTCGGCTCGCGGGCACGTTCTTCAGTGCATTCACGAAAATGGGGATGTTGCCGAACGGATCGGTAATCAGCAGCAACAGCACGGTGGCCGACGCGAACGTGTATTCCATACAGACGACGCCTTCAGATATGACAACGGCAGCCGCCGGGGCGACTGCCGTCAGGTAATGCGTTTGTGCCGATACAAGGCGCGCGAGACCTGAGCACCGCGCGACGCGCTACCGGCGACCACCGGTAACGCGTCACACGTCACTCGATCAGACCGCCTTGGCGGCGCGTACCTTGCCGGTGACGACTTCCGCCACCGAGGCGGCGTCGAGCAACTGGGCTTCCGTGTCGCGACGGCCCTGATACTCGATCTTGCCTTCCTTCAGGCCACGGTCGCCGATCACCACGCGATGCGGCACGCCGATCAGCTCCCAGTCCGCGAACATCACGCCCGGACGCTCGCCACGGTCATCGAGAATCACGTCGACGCCAGCGGCCGCCAGGTCTTCGTACAGCTTGTCGGCGGCAGCCCGCACGGCGTCGCTGCGGTCGTAACCCATCGGGCACAGCACGACTTCGAACGGCGCAATCGATTCCGGCCAGATGATGCCGCGGTCGTCGAAGTTCTGCTCGATGGCCGCGCCGAGAATACGCGTGACGCCAATGCCGTAGCAGCCCATCTCCATCGGGGCAGGCTTGCCGTTCTCGTCGAGGAACGTGGCGCTCATCGCCTCCGAGTACTTCGTCCCCAACTGGAACACGTGACCGACTTCGATGCCACGGCACAGGGCGATCTCGCCCTTGCCGTCCGGCGACGCGTCGCCCGGCACGATGTTGCGCAGATCGGCGACGATTTCCGGCTCCGGCAGATCGCGGCCCCAGTTCACGCCGGTGATGTGGAAGTCCTTCTCGTTCGCACCCACCACGAAGTCGCTCATGTGCGCGACGCTGCGATCGACCACGAGCTTGACCGGCTTCTTCGTGCCGATCGGGCCCAGATAGCCCGGCGGCGTGCCGAACCATTCGACGATCTCGGCTTCGCTCGCGAAGCGCAGTTCGCCCAGACCCGGCACCTTGCTCGCCTTGATCTCGTTGAGCTCATGGTCGCCACGCAACAACAGCAGCCAGACCTGCGTGCCGGTGTCGTCGCTGTCGGTTGCGAGCACGATCGACTTGACGGTGCGCGCCAGCGGGATCGAGAGCAGCTCGGCCACGGCTTCGCACTTGGCCTTGCCCGGCGTCGCGGTCTTGGTCATGGCTTCGGCAGCGGCCGGACGCTCACCTTGCGGCGGCAGCGCTTCGGCCATCTCGACGTTGGCCGCATAGTCCGACGTCGGGCAGTAGGCGATGGCGTCTTCACCGGTCTCGGCGATCACGTGGAATTCGTGCGAGCCCGAGCCGCCGATGGAGCCGTTGTCGGCCACCACAGCGCGGAACTCCAGACCCAGGCGCGTGAAGATGCGCACGTAGGCGTCGAACATCTTCTGATACGACACTTGCAGGCCTGCGCGGTCCTTATCGAAGGAATAGGCGTCCTTCATGATGAATTCGCGGCCACGCATCACGCCGAAACGCGGACGAATTTCGTCGCGGAACTTCGTCTGCACCTGATAGAAGTTCACCGGCAGCTGACGATAGCTCTTGATCTCGCGGCGAGCGATATCCGTCACCACTTCCTCGTGGGTCGGGCCGACGACGAAATCGCGGTCGTGACGATCTTTCAGACGGAGCAGTTCCGGGCCGTACTTCTCCCAGCGCCCCGACTCCTGCCAGAGTTCGGCCGGCTGCACGGCTGGCATGAGCAGTTCCAGCGCACCGGCGCGGTTCATTTCTTCACGGACGATGGCTTCGACCTTGCGGATCGAGCGCAGGCCGATCGGCAGGTAATCGTAGATGCCGCCGGCAACGCGGCGAATCATGCCGGCGCGCATCATCAGCTTGTGGCTGACGATTTCGGCGTCGGCGGGAGCTTCCTTGAGGGTGCCGATGAAGAAACGAGAGGCTTTCATGCAGATTTCCGGGAAAAAATAGGGTCAACGGCGCACGCGACGGTTCGGTCTGATGCAGGGAAGCGGGTCCGGGGGAATACGGATTGATGCAAGATTGACGCCGTGCACCATCTTCGCATGCCCTGAGACACCCGCCGGCCGTACGCGCCGCCCCGGTTACCCGAGCCGCCGCCGGCCGCCGCGCCGGTGATTATCTGTTTATAATCGAAGCAATTTTAAAGGATTCAAGGGTGGTTGTATGCTTGACCGTGAAGGCTTTCGCCCGAACGTCGGCATCATCCTCTTAAACGCACGCAATGAAGTGTTCTGGGGCAAGCGGCTGGGCGAGCACTCCTGGCAGTTCCCGCAAGGCGGCATCAAGTACGGCGAAACGCCAGAACAGGCCATGTTCCGAGAATTGCACGAGGAAACCGGGCTAAAGCCAGAACACGTCAAAATCATCGGTCGCACACGCGACTGGCTGCGTTACGAGGTGCCGGACAAGTTCATCAAACGCGAAGTGCGCGGACATTACCGGGGCCAGAAGCAGATCTGGTTCCTGCTGCGCATGGTCGGCCGCGACTGCGATATCTGCTTGCGCGCAACCGATCATCCCGAGTTCGACGCCTGGCGTTGGAACGAATACTGGGTGCCGCTCGACGCTGTGATCGAATTCAAGCGCGATGTGTATCAGCTCGCCCTGAACGAACTCTCGCGTTATCTGCGACGCTCGGCCGCACGCGCCCAGCAGGACCGGCGACGGTTTCCGCGCGCCGGTGCCCGGGTCGGCGAGATGCCGCCGGGGGCTACGGATGCGCTGCACGAGCAGGAGGACAGCTACGGCGGCGGCGATTGTGGCGACAGTGACGACAGCAACACCGCCGATCCTGCCGCCAACGCCGGTAACGCCGACAGTGCCGACCTTCAGCACCGCCGGGGGCACTGAACCGGGCGCCTGACGGCCTGTCTCAACACCGGACGCGGGCACGGTTGCCCGCGTCGGCTTTTTTTGATCTCACGACCACATTCCCATGCGTCCTTCGATTGCCCGCCGCGCCCCGCGCCTGGCCACGCTTGTCTCTCTGGCCGCTCTGGCGCTGATCGCCGCCTGCAGCAGCGTGTCCCAGCCCGTTCAGGACTTTGACGAATACATGGCGCAGCAAGAAGCCGCCAAGGGCAAGTGGAAGGAGGCGGAATACAAGATGCCGACCGCCGCGCCGCAAGACGCCGATCTGATCAGCTTCTCGACCCTGCCGAATGCCACGCTTGACTACGCCGTCGACGCGAAGTCCATCGAAGTCACCCGGGAAGACGGCGTGGTGCGCTACATCGCGGTGATCCGCAGCAAGAGCGGTGCGCGCAACGTGTCGTACGAGGGCATCCACTGCTCGTCGTTCGAATCGCGTCTGTACGCAACCGGCCGTCCGGACGGCACGTGGGCAGCGGCGCGCAACAGCGAATGGCGTCCGATCAAGCCGTACGGTTCGACCGCGTATCAGGGCATTCTGTACCGCGACTTCCTCTGCCAGGACAAGACGCCGTACGGCTCCGCCAAGGATATCGTCCAGAACCTGCGCTATCCGACGACGCCCGCCGCCTATCGCTAAGTCTGTGCCGTACCGACGCCGTCACATCTGCGGCATCACGATGCAAAAAACGCCGATCACGTAATCACGTGTCGGCGTTTTTTGTCTGACGCTCTGCGCGGATGCGGATCAGCGCAGGATCAGGTTGTCGCGATGAATCAGTTCGGGCTCGTTTGCAAAGCCCAGCACCTGCTCGATGTCGCTGCTCGGGTGACGACGAATGAGGCGCGTCTCCGAAGCGCTGTAGTTCGACAGGCCGCGCGCGACCTCATGGCCCGCCTCGTCGACGCACGAGATGACTTCGCCACGGGCAAACGTCCCTTCGACGTCGATCACACCGATCGGCAGCAGGCTCTTGCCCTCTTCCATCAGCTTCTTGCACGCGCCCGCATCGATCACCACACGACCGCGCACCTGAAGGTGATCGGCCATCCATTGCTTGCGAGCGGTCAGCACCGCCGTGCGCGCCACCAGTTGCGTGCCGATGGCTTCACCACCGGCCAGACGCACCAGTACGTCCGCTTCGCGACCCGACGCGATCACCGTGTGTGCGCCGCTAGTCGCCGCGCGTTTAGCCGCCAGAATCTTCGTCAGCATGCCACCGCGACCGATGTTCGTGCCCGCACCTCCGGCCATCGCTTCGAGACGTTCGTCCCCGGCTTCGGCTTCGTGCACAAACTCGGCATCGGGGTCCTTGCGGGGATCGGCCGTGTAGAGGCCCGACTGGTCGGTCAGGATGACGAGCGCGTCGCCGTCGATCAGGTTCGTGACCAGCGCGCCGAGCGTGTCGTTGTCGCCGAACTTGATTTCATCGGTCACGACGGTGTCGTTCTCGTTGATGATCGGCACCACGCCCAGACGCAGCAGCGTAAGCAGCGTCGTGCGCGCATTCAGATAGCGTTCGCGGTCGGCCAGGTCGGCGTGTGTGAGAAGAATCTGCGCCGTACGCACACCATGCTCGGCGAAACGCGTCTCGTAGACTTGCGCGAGGCCCATCTGACCGACGGCGGCCGCCGCCTGCAACTCGTCGATGGCCTTCGGGCGCTTGGCCCAGCCCAGACGCTGCATCCCCTCCGCAATCGCGCCCGAACTCACGAGCACGACCTGTTTTGGCGGACGTCCGTCGCCCCCGTGCCGCAATGCGGCGATCTGCTGCGCCCAACGCGCAATGGCGACATCATCCAGCCCGCGACCGTCGTTGGTCACAAGACTGGAGCCCACTTTCACCACGAGCCGCTTGGCATCGGCGATGACCGAACGCATGGACCTGGATTCTCCTGCGGATGTATTGGGAAGACGAGACCACCGTGCCCCGGGACGATGCCGCGCGTGCGGATCGTCTCTCATTGGGCCACAACAGCCGGATCGCTGGCGTTGGCGCATGGTCCGGGACCTGATGACGTTCGAGACCTTACGACGTCAGCGCCAGCGTTTGAGTGATGTGGAGTTTACGCCTTTGGCGTGTCGTCCGTTGGGATTTGTGGTGCGGCGTCGGCGGCCGGCGTAGCGCTACCGGTGCTGCCCACGCGGAAGCGCGGATCGGCGGCAGCGTCTTCGATCGCTTCTTCGACCGCGCCACGCTGCTGGTACAGATACTCCTGCACCGCCAGACACAGCTTCTCGCAACCTTCGCCCGTCAGCGCGGAGATCTCGAAGGTCGGGCCGTTCCAGCCGTAGCGTTCCTTGAAGTCGGCGACGCGCGCTTCACGCTCCGCCTCAGGCACCATGTCGACCTTGTTGAGCACCAGCCAACGCGGCTTCTGGAACAGCTCTTCGTCGTATTTCTGCAATTCGAGGACGATGGCCTTCGCGTCCGCCACCGGATCGACGCCTTCGTCGAAAGGCGCGATGTCCACGATGTGCAGCAACAGACCGGTGCGCTGCAAGTGACGCAGGAACTGGTGGCCAAGGCCCGCACCTTCGGCGGCGCCTTCGATCAGCCCCGGAATATCGGCGATCACGAAGCTACGGCCAGGGGCCGTGCGCACGACACCCAGATTCGGGTGCAACGTCGTGAACGGATAGTCGGCGACCTTCGGACGCGCGTTCGACACCGACGAGATAAACGTCGACTTGCCCGCATTGGGCATACCGAGCAGGCCGACGTCCGCGAGCACTTTCAGCTCAAGTTGGAGCATACGGCGCTCACCGGGCTTGCCGGGCGTCGTCTGACGCGGTGCGCGGTTCGTGCTCGATTTGAAATGGATGTTGCCCAGACCGCCTGCACCGCCCTGCGCGAGGACCACTTCCTGGCCGTGTTCGGTCAGATCGGCGATGGTCTCGCCCGTGTCCATGTCAGTGATGATGGTGCCCACCGGCATACGCAGCGTGATGTCGTCGCCGCCCTTGCCGTAGCAGTCCGAACCGCGACCGCGCTCACCGTCCTTCGCCAGATGCTTCTTCGAATATCGGTAGTCGATCAGGGTGTTGATGTTGCGATCCGCCACGGCGAGCACGCTGCCGCCACGACCGCCGTCGCCGCCGTCAGGTCCGCCGAACGGCACGAATTTCTCACGGCGCATCGATGCCGAGCCGTTGCCGCCGTCTCCGGCGATCACCTCGATTCGCGCTGCGTCAATGAATTTCATGTGGGTCCGTCCCGCTTAATGACCGTCCGCAGACGATCCAGAATACTGTTCGATGATCCACGCCGCGCTGCATCCAGTGCGCGCTGGCGGGAGAAACAAAAAAGGCTCCGCATGGAAGCGGAGCCTTTTGGTGGCAAAAGGCTTAGCTTACGCTGCCGCTACCACGCTAACCACTTGCTTCTTCGCTGCGCCCTTGACGGCGAATTGCACGTGGCCGTCGGCCAGTGCAAACAGCGTGTGGTCCTTACCGATACCGACGTTTTCGCCGGCATGCATACGAGTACCGCGTTGGCGAACGATGATGCCGCCAGCCAGGATTGCCTGACCGCCGTACACCTTCACGCCGAGGCGCTTCGACTCGGAATCGCGGCCGTTACGGGACGATCCGCCTGCTTTTTTGTGTGCCATGACTTAACTCCTTACCTAGCTCGATCGATTAGCCGTTGATGCTGTCGATGCGCAGCTCGGTGTAGTTTTGGCGATGGCCTTGACGCTTTTGGTAGTGCTTGCGACGGCGCATCTTGAAAATCTTCACCTTGGGGTGACGACCCTGGGCGACAACGGTAGCCTTGACGGAAGCCCCAGTGACCAACGGCGCACCGAACTTAATCGATTCGCCCTCGCCAACGGCGAGAACCTGGTCAATGGTGATTTCAGCGCCAATGTCAGCCGGTATCTGTTCTACTTTGAGCTTTTCGCCAGCAGCAACCTTATATTGCTTACCGCCGGTTTTTATGACCGCGTACATTGTTGAACCTCACTCATAAACAAGAGAATTTCCGCGCAGACCGAGGGTCCCGAAAGGACTCCACCTACCGGTCGAACGCCCCCGCCGCAGCCCGCTTTCCGAAGTATTTTCGGACGCGGCGCAACGAATGCGCGCACGAAAACGGGGAATTATACAGACTTTCTCCTTTTGCGTCAAAGACTTCCGTAACTCCAGTCATTCCGCGGCCCTGGTGCCCGAAAGTAGCCGCACCCACTATATAATTTGGGGCGAATTTTTCCTCACCCGAGCCTTGTCTTGACTGCTTCGACTTCTGCCCAGAACGTACTGGCCGCCATCACCGACGACATGAAAGCCGTCGATACGCTTATCCGCCATCGGCTGGCCTCCGAGGTGGTCCTGATCAATCAGATCTCGGAATACATCATCAATTCGGGCGGCAAGCGGCTACGCCCGGCATTGCTGCTGCTGGTCTCCGGTGCGCTGGGCGTGACATCGCCCGCCCGCTACGAGCTGGCGGCCGTCATCGAATTCATCCACACTTCGACGCTGCTGCACGACGACGTCGTCGACGAATCCGACCTGCGCCGTGGCAAGCAGACAGCCAATGCGCTGTTCGGCAATGCGGCGTCGGTGCTGGTCGGCGACTTCCTGTATTCGCGCTCGTTCGAGATGATGGTGAGCGTGGACAACATGCGCGTGATGCAGATCCTCGCGCGTGCGACCAACGTCATCGCCGAAGGGGAAGTGCTTCAGTTGCTGAACATGCACGACCCCGATGTGGACGAGGCGCGTTATCTCCAGGTCATCAAGTACAAGACAGCCACGCTGTTCGAAGCGGCGACGCAACTGGCGGCCGTACTCGCCAACGCCGATGCGCAGACCGAAGCCGCCGTCTGCGAATACGGTGGCCGCCTGGGTACTGCCTTCCAATTGATGGACGACTGGCTCGACTACGCCGGCGACACCGATGCGATGGGCAAGAATGCTGGCGACGACCTGCGCGAAGGCAAACCGACGCTGCCGCTGATTCACGTTCTGCAACACGGCACGGAAGAAGAGCGCGCGCTCGTTCGCGAAGCTATCGAGAATGGCGGCACCGACAAGTTCGAGCCGATCCTCGCCGCAATCAAGCGCACGGGTGCACTCGACTACACGCTCGCACGCGCTCAGGAAGAGGCAGATGCTGCCGCACGAATTATTTCTACGCTTCCCTCTTCCCATTATAAAAATAGCCTGCTAGAATTATGCTCTTACTCGATAGCGCGACGCACTTAGCGAAGTAGCAGTATCGAAGCGGGGTGTAGCTTAGCCTGGTAGAGCGCTACGTTCGGGACGTAGAGGCCGGAGGTTCGAATCCTCTCACCCCGACCAGGATTTACTTTGCTCTCAAGCAAAGCAAAAAAACCGACGGACTTGTCCGTCGGTTTTTTTATTTCTACTGCAGGATACGTTCGCCACGTCTGCCACATCGAAAAGTCGGTAGTCCGTCACATCCCTCCGATGTGATGCCCCCGCCGTCCGGCGACGCAGCAAACGTTCCAATCCCCTCTGATATAGTGGCGACTCATTGCCACCGCCCGCGCTTAGCCGCCCCCAAACGCTTGGACGCCTTGCCCTTATGGGCGCAGATCTGCGCCGTCGCCTTCCTGATCATCTGCTCGGGATTCTTTTCCATTTCCGAGACGAGCATGATGGCGCTCAACCGCCATCGACTGAAGCACCTGGTACGCATGAACGTACACGGTGCGCGCGCGACACAGGGACTGCTAGCGCGCACGGAAGATCTGCTCTCGACCATTCTCGTCGGCAATAACGTCATCAACACGGTTGTTCCGGTGCTCACCACGTCCATCGCGGTGCGCTATTTCGGCAACGACGCCATCACGCTGTCGATCGCGACGGCGATGATCGCGCTGCTCATCATCATCTTCGCGGAGATCGGGCCGAAGATCGTCGGCGCGACGTACCCCGACCGCATCGCCCTTTCCGTCAGCACGCCGCTCAAGCCCATCGTGGCCGTGGCGACGCCACTGGTGTGGGTGCTCAACACGTTCGTGCGTGGCATGTTGCGCGTGCTGCGCATCGATACCCGCACAGCGGCGAGCGAAACCCGTCTGACCACCGAAGAACTGCGCACCATCGTGCTCGAAGCCGGTAACTATATGCCGACCAAGCCGCGCAGTGTGCTACTCAATCTGCTCGATCTCGAGAACATCGCCGTCGACGACGTGATGGTGCCGCGCGCGCGCATCGAAGCGCTCGATATCTCGGCGCCGCTCGACACGATCCTCTCGCAACTCGAAACCTGTTATCACAACAAGCTGCCGGTCTATGACGGCGACATCGATCGCATCGTCGGTATTCTGCCAGTGCGTCGTACGCTCTCGGCGTTGCGTCATCCGGACGACCTCACGGTCGATACGTTGCGCGCGTTGCTCGTCGAACCGTATTTCATTCCGAGCGACACCCCCGCCCTGCGACAGTTGCAGTACTTCCAGGAAAACCATCGACGCGTGGGACTCGTGGTCAACGAGTACGGCGAAGTCGAAGGGCTGGTGACGACCGAAGACATCATCGAAGAACTCATCGGCGAGTTCACGACGAGCGTGCCGGGCACCGGCGGCAGCCGTTCGGGCTGGACGACGGACGACGATTGTCTGGTGGGTGGCGGTGTGGGCCTTCGCGATCTGAATCGGCGACTGGGACTGCATCTGCCGACCGACGGCCCGAAGACACTCAACGGCCTGATTCTCGAAGTGCTGCGCGAGATCCCCGAAGCTTCGGTCAGTCTCGAGATCGACGGCGTACGTATGGAAATCGTGCAGATCGATAACCAGGCGATCAAAACGGTACGCCTGTTCAAACCGATAGCGCGGGCTGCGCATCACGACTGAGGCAACGCGCACGACGAGAGGCCATCACGTCGCACTCGTTCACTCCCGGTCACCTGTCGCTGTTTTTCAGGTTATTCCGATTGAGCCGCCGCAGGGATTTGACGAGACTGAAGCTTCACCCAGCTCTCGCCGAACCCTGTCATGCCGCGTCAAACCATTGTCTCCGACGACGCTCTGCCGTCCACCGGAACCCCGGCGTTCACCACACCGCTGCAACGCCTTGAACGAATACTGAGCGAAGCGATTCGCGCAGGTGCCTCTGACATCCATTTCGAACCGATGGCGCAGCGCTTCCGGGTCCGTCTGCGGATCGACGGTCGCTTGCAGGAGCATGGCGACGTTCCGCTGACAGCGCGCGACATGTTGGTCTCGCGCGTGAAAGTGCTCGCCAATCTCGACATCGCACAAAAGCGCTTGCCTCAAGACGGACGCATGGTGTGGCGCGAAGCTGGCGAACCCGTCGAGTGTCGCGTGAGTGCGCTCCCCACGCTGCACGGCGAGAAACTCGTGGTGCGTCTGCTCGATGGCGCGAAAGTCCCTCTCTCGCTTGAAGGTCTCGGCTATTCGCCGCAGCAATATCTCGCACTCACGCAAGCGATTGCGCGGCCGCACGGCCTGATTTTGCTGACGGGCCCGACAGGCAGCGGCAAGACCGTCTCGCTCTATAGTTGCCTGCGACGTCTGAACGACGCGTCGCGCAACATCGTCACCATCGAAGACCCGGTGGAAATTCGCTTGCCTGGCATCACGCAGGTCAATCTCAACGAACGCGCCGGCCTCGACTTTGCAACGGCTTTGCGTGCGTTCCTCCGTCAGGATCCAGACGTCCTCGTCGTGGGCGAAATCCGCGATGCGCAGACCGCTGAAATCGCCATTCAGGCCGCGCAGACCGGCCACCTTGTGTTTGCCACGGTTCACGCCAACGACGCACCCAGCACGCTCGCGCGGCTCTTCGATCTCGGCGTCGCCCCGTTCAATCTGTCGTCGACGTTACTGCTGGTCAGCGCACAGCGCCTGCTCAGGCGTCGATGCCCGGCCGGGTGCGAGCCTAGCGGCACGACGACTGCAAAGGACCGCGCGGACACCTGCATGCGCTGTCACGGCACCGGTTTTGCCGGACGCATCGGCGCGTTTCAGGTGATGCCGATCAGCCCCACGCAGGCCATCAACATTGCGCAAGCCCGCAGTCCGCACGAACTGGCGGCGCAGGCGCGCAGCGAAGGCGTCATGACGCTGCGAGACGCCGGGTTGTGGCATGTCGATGCTGGCGCTGTCGATCAGGAGGATGTCAATGCGACGCTGCCCGCTTGATGCCGCTGAGATGCGAACACGCGATATAGCGGGCATACGGTCATTGAACCGGATGGAAGGAGATCAACGAGGCGACGCAAGACATGCGCCACCTGCCCGCCAATGGCGACAACAGATCACGTCGGGCGAAGGTGCCGCATGACGGTATCGACACATTTACGGCGATGGCGATGGCAAGGTCGCGACGCCGATGGACAGCGTCTTCATGGAGACGTGATCGCTCACGGCGAGGCGGCCGCCCGACTGGCATTGAGGCATCGGCATCCGCAGTTGACCGTCATGCAACTGCGTCCGCAGCGTCGCCACGCATCTGCCGCACGCACACGCCCGGCAGACGCAACCGACCTCGTGCGACGTCTCGCGACATTGCTCGGTGCGGGCGTGCCGCTGAGCGCCGCCCTCGACGTGCTTGCCCGAGGTGCGCACACGCGCGGCCTCAAGCGGCTGGCCGCCACCGTCGCGGAGGATGTCGCCCTCGGGTATCCGCTCGCGCAGGCGATGGCGCGTGCCAGCCGTCGCTTCAGTAGCGTCGATTGTCAGTTGATCGCGGCGGGAGAACTGAGCGGCCAACTCGCCCCGACGCTGGCACGGCTGAGCGCACAGTACGATCACGTGCAAAGCGTTCGCGACAAGCTGCAACGCGCACTCGCGTATCCGCTGACCGTGTTGGCGGTGGCCGTCGCCGTCGTCGTCGCACTCCTGCAATGGGTGATCCCGGAGTTCGAGCGGCTATTCGCGAGTGCTGCCGGTGGTGGTGTGCCGTTGCCGCCGTTGACTCGCTGGCTCATCGACATTTCGCGCGCATCGCTCGACAACGGCCACTGGGTGCTGGCGAGCACAGGTGCCGCCGGGCTGGTCGTCGCTGCGGGTTTGAGGCGAAGCCTATCGCTGCGACGTCATCGCGACCGGCTATTGCTGCGTCTGCCCGGCGTGGGCAAGATTCTTCGGATGATGAGCGCCGCGCGATGGGCTAGAACCCTCGGCACACTCCTCGATGCCGGTGTCGCGCTGCCCGACGCCATGGACGCCGCCGCCAGCGCGTGCGGCAATCTCGTGATGCAGCGATCGGCGCACAACGTGCATCGCAAAGTGGCCCGGGGCGAGCGTCTGGCGACAGCCTTGGAAGGCGACGAACACTGGCCGTTGGCCGTGGCACAACTGGTCGTCATCGGAGAGGAATCGGGTACACTCGGGCGCATGCTCAATCAGGCCGCCGGCCTGCTCGACGAGGAAGCGTCGCATGCGCTGGTCAGTACCTGCGCAACGCTCGAACCCATGATGATTACGTTGCTCGGCCTGTTGATCGGCGGCATGGTCCTCGCCATGTACCTGCCGATGTTCCAACTCGGATACGGTGTCGCATGAACGCCATGAATGGCTACGCCGAACTGCTTCTCGTCGACTGGCTCGCGCAACTCTCTCTCTACTGGCGTCTCGCATTGTTTGCGGTTTCCGGCGTGATTGCCGGACTGCTCCTCGATGTCGTCGTGCGACGGGTGCCTGCCGCCATCGAGCGCGCGTGGCTCGAAGAATTGCAGGCCGCCGAAAGCTCGGACACGCACACCCTGCCTGCCGCATCACCACAGGTCTCGCCGCTTGCCCTCGCCTCGACCAGTGAGATGTCGGGCGTCGGCGCGATCAACCTGCCCGTCGCACTCTCCGACCCCGCACCGTCGCGTCGATGGCAGCTCGCGCTGCTCAGCGGCGTGCTGAGTGTCGCCATCTCCTGGCGTTTCGGGCCGACGTGGCAGAGCGTCGGCGCGCTCGGACTTGTCTGGACGCTGATCGCCCTTGCCTACATCGATCACGACACGCAACTGCTCCCCGACATCCTCACGCTCCCACTGCTTTGGGCCGGGTTGCTCTGTAACCTCGGCCATTGGTTTGCCAGCCTGCCGTCGGCTGTCATCGGCGCAGCGGCGGGCTATATGAGTCTCTGGGCGATGTATTGGGTGTACTGGTTGGTACGGCGTCGCGAAGGCATGGGATTCGGCGACTTCAAACTTTTCGCGGCGCTCGGCGCGTGGTTCGGCTGGACGGCGTTACCGCAAATTCTGCTCGTCGCCTGCGTGCTCGCCATTGTCATTGCGGGCAGCGCGTGGCTGATGGGGCGCTTGCGCGGCGATCAGATGTTTCCCTTCGGCGCGTTTCTTGCCGCCGCAGGTATCGTCACGCTCTTCGGTGGCGACAGCCTCATGCTTTGGATCGGAGGAACTCCATGACATACGCCATCGGCCTGACCGGCGGCATCGGTAGCGGCAAAACGACCGTCGCCAATCTGTTTGCCACGCATGGCATCGCCATCATCGATACCGACGCCATCGCGCACAGCATCACCGCCCCGGGTGGCGCTGCGATGCCTGCGATCCGCCGGGACTTCGGCGATGCCTTCGTCGCACCGGACGGCTCACTCGACCGCGCGCGCATGCGCGAAGCGGTGTTCTCTGACAACGCCGCAAAAGCGCGTTTGGAGGCAATCACCCATCCGCTGATACGTACGGAGTGCGAGCGTGCGGCGGCCGAGGCCGAAGGGCCCTATCTGATTTTCGTCGTGCCGTTGTTGGTGGAGTCCGGCACATGGCGTGAGCGGGTGCAGCGCATCCTCGTTGTCGATTGCACCGAGGAGACGCAGATTGCTCGCGTGATGTCGCGCAACCGGTTCACACGCGAGCAGGTGCAGGCGATCATGGCACGTCAGGCGTCACGGGCGCAGCGACTCGCCGTGGCGGACGACATCATCGACAACGACGCGCAGCAGGCACCGCTCGCCCCGCAAGTCGACCGTCTGCACGCGGCCTATCTTCAGTTCGCCAGGCAGACCGGCGGCGAGTGATTTCCGGTTACAGCACATTGGAATACCGATGTCTGGAGGTATGTCGGGAGGCATTTCGTGCAGGTGTCTTGCATTCGGTGCCCAATTGAGCGCCCACTCGCGTTGCAACCCGACAGATTCCCGCATTAGAATGTCGCCATTACGCTGAAAAGCGCCAACTTTTGGGCCAACGCGCTTGATCCTGTACGAATATCCGCTCAACGAACGCATTCGCACGCTGCTTCGGCTAGAAGAGCTGTTCGGGCGCTTTGCCTTTTTCGTCGGACAGGATCAGCCGCTCGATCATCACGCGGCCCTGATCACGATGTTCGAGATTGCCGACATCGCCGGTCGCACCGATCTGAAGAACGAACTGGTCAAGGAACTCGACCGGCAACGTCAGACGCTGCAGACCTATCGCGGCAATCCCGATATCGCCTCCGACGCGCTCGAACAATTCATCGGCGAAGTCGAGCTGGCCATCGCGAACCTCAACCAGATTCCCGGCAAACCCGGTCAGCACCTGAACGACAACGAATGGCTTGCCAGCATTCGCAGCCGTTCGGTCATTCCGGGTGGCACCTGCCGTTTCGATCTGCCGTCGTATTACGCCTGGCGTCACAACGATGCCGAGCAGCGCCGTCACGACATCGATAAGTGGATCGGCCCGCTGTTCCCGATTCGCGACGCCATCAGCATCGTGCTGGGGCTGGCGCGCGAATCCGGCCATGCCAGCAAGGCGATGGCGCAGCAGGGCAGCTATCAGCAGATGCTTACCGGCCGTGTCTATCAGTTGATGCAGGTGCGTGTCGCCGCCGACCTTCGCGTCATTCCGGAAGCCAGCGCCAACAAGTACATGCTGTGGGTGCGCTTCACGACGCAGGATGGCGATCTGAAGCCACGTCCGGTCGACAGCGACGTGCCGTTCCTGCTCACCCTCTGCAATTTGTAAGCCGATGACGAGCGTCGTAAATTGCCCGACCTGCGGCAAGAAAGTCGTCTGGGGTCCGCAAGCTAAATTCCGCCCGTTCTGCTCGGAACGCTGCAAGCAAATCGATATGGGTGCGTGGGCGGCGGAGAAGTACACCATCCCGTCCGAAACGCCGGAAGATCCCTCGCAGGAATCGCCGCTCGACCCGACACAACGCTAAGTGCTGACGGACCCGCACTAAGCACCATAGAAAAAAGCCGCTTCGACATCCATCGAAACGGCTTTTTTGCTTTTGCGGGTTCAGTGGATCTGACCGGCATTCGCCTCGCCAACGCCCTCGGAGGCGTCATGCACGCGTCAGGACCGCTGCGCCAATTCCTCGGCAAGCCACGTCAGCGGCGGCAACGCAGCGGGTAGCAGCGGCTCCACGCTCACCGGCGGATGCTCCCACGCGAGGGCCTGTCCTTCCTTGCCATGCGGCTCACCCTGCCATGCCGTCACCTTGCAGAAGTGCAGACGCACATACGCGTGCGGGTAGTCGTGTTCGAGGACACGCCACGGCGCGCAACGCTCAACCGTAACGCCCAGCTCTTCGTGGAGCTCGCGCGCGAGCGCCGCCGCGACCGACTCGCCCGCTTCGAGCTTGCCGCCCGGGAACTCCCAGTATCCGGCGTACGGCTTGCCCTCGGGACGCTGACCAAGCAGCACCGCGCCATCCGGGCGCACCATGACGCCAACGGCCACTTCCGTGACCGGACGCCCGTCCGGCGCCGTTCGTTTCGAATCTGTCATATCGCTACGCATTGCTGAATTTCGGGATCGGCAAACGGCGGTCCGCGGCGGTCCGGATCATCCCCGGACGACGCCATCTGCCAAATCGTTACGATGCCTGTGCCGCACCACGCTGCTTGCCCGCCCAATCGCGCGCAAACTGGAATGCCACACGGCCCGAGCGCGAACCCCGCTCCAATGCCCAGATCAACGCTTCCTGACGCGCGCTTTCCGTCTGATCCGCCGGTACACCGAAGTGCTGCAGCCAGTGGCCGACGATCGTCAGGTAGTCGTCCTGCTTGAACGGGTAGAAGCTCACCCACAGACCGAAACGCTCGGACAGCGAGATCTTCTCTTCGATCACTTCGCCCGGATGAATTTCGCCGTCGTCGGTGTGACGATAGCTCTCGTTGTCCTTCATGTACTCGGGCAACAGGTGACGGCGGTTGGACGTCGCGTAAATCAACACGTTGTCCGACTGCGCGGCCACGGAACCGTCAAGCGCCACCTTAAGTGCTTTGTAGCCCGATTCACCGTCTTCGAACGACAGGTCGTCGCAGAACACAACAAAGCGTTCCGGACGCTGCGAGATCAGGTCGACGATGTCGCCCAGATCGGTCAGGTCGTCCTTGTCGACTTCGATCAGACGCAGCCCTTCCGACGCGTACTGATTCAGACAAGCCTTGATCAGCGACGACTTGCCCGTGCCGCGTGCACCGGTCAGCAGCACGTTATTGGCCGGTTCGCCACGCACGAACTGACGCGTGTTCTGCTCGATCAGCGCCTTCTGGCGTTCGATGTTCTGCAGGTCGCTTAGCGTAATGGAGGAGACGTGCGCAACGGGCTGCAGAAACCCACGGCCCTGCTTCTTGCGCCAACGAAACGCCGTAGCGACGTTCCAGTCGATCTCAGGGGTCGCCGGGGGCAGCATTGCCTCCAGCCGGGCCAGCACGCCTTCCGCGCGCGTCAGGAACTGTTCCAGTTTGTCCATGCTTCGATATCCCCGCGCCGCTCATGGGCGCTCATGTCGATGCTTCGAGGTGTTGTCGTTTCCCTTCGCTGTGCGCCGCGGTGCTTTTGCCACCCGTCCGGCAGTCCAAACGATGTTTCCGATGGACTTGCGCGTTTTGCTCATTCACTTCCACCGGCACATGGCCGACGCCGGTCAGGCGTCGGTGCCATGCGCCGACGGCCCTCGCCTCCTGTGGGAGGCCTAGACCTTCAGGGCCGTCGCGTCGGGTCTCAGGAGCGGTAATCCGCGTTGATGCTGACGTAGTCGTGCGAGAGATCGCACGTCCACAGCGTAGCGGCCGCGTCGCCGCGACCCAGCACTACGCGTACCGTAATTTCGCTTTGCTTCATCACGCGCTGACCGTCTTCCTCGCGATAGTCGGCGTTGCGGCCACCGGCGCGCGCCACCAGCACATCGTCGAGATACAGGTCGATCTTGCTGACGTCGAGGTCGTTCACGCCCGCATAGCCGATGGCGGCCAGAATACGGCCCAGATTCGGATCGGACGCAAAAAACGCGGTCTTCACCAACGGCGAATGGCCGATGGCATATGCGATCTGACGGCACTCGGCCACGTCGCGGCCACCTTCGACCGTCACGGTGATGAACTTGGTCGCGCCTTCGCCGTCGCGCACGATCAGTTGCGCCAGTTCTTGCGAGATCGACAACAGCGCGTCGCGGAACGCAGCGAACGCCGGGGTGTCCGTGCTGGCGATTTCCGGCAGCTCGGTCTGGCCGGTGGCAGCCACGATGAACGAATCGTTGGTGGACGTATCGCCGTCGATGGTGATGGCGTTGAACGAGCGGTCGGCCACGTACTTCACCAGCGCGTCGAGCACCGGCTGTGCCACGCGGGCGTTCGTGCCCACGAAACCGAGCATGGTCGCCATGTTCGGCTTGATCATGCCCGCGCCCTTGCTCACGCCCGTCATCACGATCGTTTGTCCGTCGATCACGATCTGACGCGAGGCAGCCTTCGGCAGCGTGTCGGTCGTCATGATCGATTGTGCAGCCTCGAACCAGTGCGCAGGTGCCAGATTAGCGATGGCTTGCGGCAGACCGGCGACCAGACGGTCGACCGGCAGCGGCTCGAGAATCACGCCCGTCGAGAACGGCAGGATCTGGTTGCTCGAGACCGACAGCAGCTTGGCAAGCGCGTCGCACGTGGCGCGCGTGGCCAGCATGCCCGGCTCGCCGGTGCCCGCATTGGCGTTACCCGTATTGACGACGAGCGCGCGGATGCCCGCATGGGCAGCCAGATGTTCCTTGCACACCGTCACCGGTGCGGCGCAGAAGCGGTTGGTCGTGAAAACGCCCGATACCGTACTGCCGGCAGCCAGTCGCATGACCAGCACGTCCTTGCGGTTCGGTTTGCGGATATTGGCTTCGGCCCAGCCCAGTTCGACGCCCGGAACGGCGTGCAGTTGGGAGGCTTCGATCGAGGGGAAATTGACGGCCATGGGGGTTCGCCCGCGAGAGGTAAGGGTTCAAGCACCCGCCCTGGCGATGTCGGCACGACAGCCCGCCGGGGCGGCGGTTGATCGGTGCGGCCGCTTTCGATGTTTTGCGAAGCTTTTCGAAGCTTTGCGAATCTTCAAAAACCGGCGCTACAAACGACGCGGCGCCGATAAAGTGTCGGCGCCGCGTCGATCGTTCACATCTTAAGACAGTTTGCCGTGGCAGTGCTTGAATTTCTTGCCACTGCCGCACGGGCACGGGTCATTGCGTCCGACCTTCGGCAACATGTCGGCACCAGCGGCTGCACCGGCTACGCCCGCAGCACTGGCTGCCTGGGCGAGCGCCGCGACCACCGGGCGACCGGCGTCTTCGTCCACTTCGCCTTCGCCGCCCACGGTTTCGAGTTCGTCATGCTTGAACTCGATGTTCACCAGACCGCCTGCGTTGTCGTCGAGCGACTCCGTGGCTTGCTCAAGCTCTTCCTGCGACTGGATGCGCACGTTCATGATCACGCGCGTGACTTCCAGCTTGATGGTCTCGAGCAACTGCGCAAACAGTTCGAACGCTTCGCGCTTGTATTCCTGCTTCGGATTCTTCTGAGCGTAACCGCGCAGATGGATACCCTGACGCAGGTGATCCAGCGCCGCCAGATGCTCACGCCAGTTCGAATCCACGCTTTGCAGCATGACCGAACGCTCGAAGCCCGAGAACGACTCGCGCCCCACCAGATCGACCTTCGCGGCATACGACGCTTCGGCCGCATCCATGACTTCCTTGAGGATGTCTTCGTCGTCGATCTCTTCGGCGCCTTCGATACGCGATTGCAGCGGCAGATCGAGCTGCCACTCTTCGCGCAGCGTCGTCTCCAGACCCTTCAGGTCCCACTGCTCTTCCACGGTGCCGACCGGCACGTAGTTGCGCACCAGATCCTCGAACACACTTTGACGCATGCCTGCGATCGTTTCCGACACGTCCTGCGCTTCGAGCAGTTCGTTACGTTGCTGATAGATCACCTTACGCTGATCGTTCGCAACGTCGTCGTACTCCAGCAGTTGCTTACGCACGTCGAAGTTACGGGCTTCGACCTTGCGCTGTGCCGACTCGATCGAACGCGTGACGATGCCCGCTTCGATGGCCTCACCTTCCGGCATCTTCAGACGATCCATGATCGCGCGTACGCGGTCGCCCGCAAAAATGCGCAGCAGCGGATCTTCCAGCGACAGATAGAAGCGCGACGAACCCGGATCGCCCTGACGACCCGAACGACCGCGCAACTGGTTGTCGATACGGCGCGATTCGTGACGCTCGGTGCCGATGATGTGCAGACCGCCAGCGGTCTTCACCTGCTCGTGCAACCCTTGCCACTCGTCCTGCAACTGCTGGATGCGGGCTGCCTTGTCGGCATCCGACAGGCTTTCGTCCGCTTCGATGAAACCGGATTGCTTCTCGACGTTGCCGCCCAGCACGATGTCGGTACCGCGACCGGCCATGTTGGTCGCGATGGTGATCACGCCCGGACGGCCCGCCTGCGCCACGATCTCGGCTTCGCGCTGGTGCTGCTTGGCGTTGAGCACCTGATGCGGCAGTTTTTCGCGCGTGAGCAGTTGCGAGAGGTATTCGGACGTTTCAATCGACGTCGTGCCCACCAGCACCGGCTGGCCGCGCTCGACACAGTCGCGAATGTCCTTGATGACGGCGTCGTACTTTTCCTTCGCCGTCTTGTAGATCTGATCCTGACGGTCGATCCGCTTCGGCTGACGGTTCGTCGGGATCACCACCGTCTCGAGACGGTAAATTTCGTTGAATTCGAACGCTTCGGTATCCGCCGTACCCGTCATGCCCGAGAGCTTGGCGTACATGCGGAAGTAGTTCTGGAACGTGATCGAGGCGAGCGTCTGGTTCTCGTGCTGGATCTTGACGCGCTCCTTCGCTTCCACGGCCTGATGCAGACCTTCGGACCAGCGACGGCCTGCCATCAGACGGCCCGTGAATTCGTCGACGATCACGATCTCGTTGTCCTGCACCACGTAGTGCTGATCCTTGTGGAACAGCGTGTGCGCGCGCAGTGCGGCGTACACGTGGTGCATGAGCGTGATGTTTTGCGGTGCGTACAGGCTGTCGCCCTCGCCGATCATGCCCCACTCGGCGAGCAGTTGCTCCGCCTTCTCGTGGCCACGCTCGGTCAGGAACACTTGACGGCCCTTCTCGTCGAGCGTGTAGTCGCCCGGCACTTCGACGCCCGTACCGTCGGACTTCTCTTCGCCGATCTGGCGTTCGAGCATCGCCGGCAGGCGATCCATCTTCACGTACAGTTCGGTGTGATCTTCCGCCTGACCGGAGATGATCAGCGGCGTACGCGCCTCGTCGATCAGGATCGAGTCAACTTCGTCGACGATGGCGTAGTTGAGCGAACGCTGCACCCGCTGCTCGGTCTCGTAGACCATGTTGTCGCGCAGGTAGTCGAAGCCGAACTCGTTGTTCGTGCCGTACGTGATGTCGGCCGCGTAAGCGCCTTGCTTCTGGTCGTGCGGCATCTGCGACAGGTTGATACCCACCGACAGACCCAGGAAATTGTACAGACGCGCCATCCACTCGGCGTCGCGCTGTGCCAGGTAGTCGTTGACGGTCACAACGTGCACGCCCTTGCCCGAAAGCGCATTCAGGTAGGCGGGCAACGTGGCGACGAGCGTCTTGCCCTCACCCGTACGCATTTCGGCGATCTTGCCGTAGTGCAGCACCATGCCGCCGATCAGCTGAACGTCGAAGTGACGCATCTTGAGGACGCGCTTGCCCGCCTCACGGCACACGGCAAAGGCTTCGACGAGCAACGAGTCCACGCTCGCCCCCTGGGCGATACGCTGCTTGAATTCCTCAGTCTTGCCGCGCAGTTGCTCATCGCTCAGTTGGGCGATTTGCGGCTCGAGGGCGTTAATCGCCGTGACGGTTTTCTGGTACTGCTTGATGAGCCGCTGGTTGCGGCTGCCAAATACTTTTTTAAGAAGACCGGGAATCATCGGATCACTGGTTAGGGCGGCAAATGTCGTTCGCAATCGCGCAGTCTGTCGTCTGACGGAAAACCTCACCCCGGAGTTGTGCCCCATGAGTAACGATCCGCCCGAGCGTCTGCGCGCTGCGGGTCACCGGTGTTTGGCACGTTGGCCGCACGCCGGTTCGATACCTGTACTGAAAAATGGATTCTAGCATGCTGACGTGGCACCTCCCGAAGGCACCCAACGTCAGCAATCCGGGGCTTTCAGGGGACGAGACAAGGCGACGCCCGATGGCGGGGTAAAATATGCGGTGACTTCTGTCTCATCATATGAAACGACCTAAAGCGCCCCGCGTTGCCCGCCCTCTGACCGACCTGTTATCCGCATCCGACGGTGCCGGATCGCTGCTGGTCGCCGCCGAACAACTCGGCCGTCTGGAACGCGACGTTCACGCGCTGTTGCCCTCCGCACTGCGCGCCAGCGTGAGGCTTGCGCCGCCGCGTGAAGGGGCGCTCGTCTTCCTGGTGAGCAATAACGCACTGGCGGCGCGTCTGCGTCAGCAAACGCCGTCGCTGATCGACGGGCTCGCGACGCGCGGATGGCTCATCCGCTCGATCAAGATCCGCGTAAGCATCGCCACGCCTGAGCCTCAGAAGCCCCCTAAAGAGGCCCTGCTGTCGCGTCAGGGGCTCGTGAGCCTGCGCGATCTGCGCGACGCTCTGGAGCCGTCTCCGCTGCGCGACGCGCTGGCGCGGCTCGTTGCTCGTCACTCGTACGGCGGGTCGCGCAAACCCTGAACATTCCACACAACTGCCGACGCCGATTTTGCTCGCGCGTCAAATAAAAAAGCGCCGGATGACCGGCGCTTTCTTTTTGTTACATCCCGTCATGCAGCATGACGGTTTGCGTCACTTACGCGAACTGTGTCTGCGGTTCGAACTGGAAGCCGCGCGGGGCGTCTTCTGCGCGCTCGAACGTGACGATTTCGTACGCTTCCTGTGCGAGAAGCTCGCGCAGCAGCTGGTTGTTCAGACCGTGGCCCGACTTGTACGCCGTGTAAGACGCCAGCAGCGGGTGGCCGATCACGTACAGGTCGCCAATCGCGTCGAGCATCTTGTGCTTCACGAACTCGTCGTCGTAGCGCAGACCGTCGTTGTTCAGAATGCGGTACTCGTCGAGCACAATCGCGTTGTCCATGCTGCCGCCGCGCGCAAGCCCCAGCTCACGCAGCATTTCGACTTCATGCGCGAAACCGAACGTGCGCGCACGCGCGATTTCCTTCGCGTAGGACGTATCGGCGAAATCGACTTCGAGCGCCTGGCCCGTGCGATCCACGGCCGGGTGACGGAAGTCGATAGTGAACTTGAGTTTGAAGCCGTCGTACGGATCGAGACGGGCGAGCTTGTCGCCTTCGCGAATCTCGACCGGCTTCGTCACACGGATGAACTTCTTCGCAGCAGGCTGCTCTTCGATACCGGCCGACTGGATCAGGAAGACGAACGTGGCAGCGCTGCCGTCCATGATCGGAATT
This sequence comes from Pandoraea sp. NPDC090278, assembly GCF_044772185.1. Lineage (NCBI taxonomy): Bacteria > Pseudomonadati > Pseudomonadota > Betaproteobacteria > Burkholderiales > Burkholderiaceae > Pandoraea > Pandoraea sp. NPDC090278. The sequence continues at coordinate 484,249 of NZ_JBIVYJ010000006.1, forward strand.
TCTTCGGCGGTGACGTCGACATACAGATTGTCGATGCCCAGCCCTGCGCATGCCGACATCAGGTGTTCCACGGTGGACACCCGCGCACCATCCTTCTGCAACACCGACGCGAGACGCGTGTCGCCAATCGCCATCGCCGACGCCGGAATCTCCACAGGAGGATTCAGATCGGTACGGCAGAAGACAATGCCCGTATCGGGCGGCGCCGGACGCAGCGACAGCTCGACCTTGCGACCGGAGTGCAAGCCGATGCCGACTGTCTTGGCGATGGATTTGAGAGTGCGCTGCTTAAGCATGCTATTTATTAAAACTATCAGACGCTAGGGATCATAGATCGAATTATATCAGATCGGCGCCTTCATCGCTGTGCCACAAACACAACGCTTCGTTACCAAACATTCCGGATGTTGCCTCATCGGATTGTCCCTTGCCTATATCGCGAAACGAAATGACGTATTTGCGAAAATCGGCTTTTCCATCTTAGACGTCAGGCCATAGACCTGCGCGCCCATTAATTTTCGGGGCACCCCGGCCACTGCGACGGAGGCAAGCCGCAGCGGTCGGGGGGACAGATCCGCGAGACCGGGTCAGGGATCACGAACGCTTACCCGTAACGTTCGTCATCTGTGACGCGTCGATACCTTTTGCGACTCTGGTCGTCGCGACCACAAGGCATCTCTGCGCATCACAACCTTGCCGTATCGTCCTTCGGATCCGTACCGGGGCGCGCCTTCCCCACGCCACAGGGCATGGTAGTTGGAGCGACGGCGAATCCTCACGACGACCTGCGTAGGTCTCGCGATTCCCAAGGTGCGGCGGCGCCAGGCACTGGCACCCGGCCCGCGCGCAACCTTGTCAGTCGGCTTGCTTGCGCAGGAAGGCCGGGATGTCGTACGTGTCGACACCCTTTTCCTGCAACGCAGCGACATGCGAAGCTGCGGTTTCACGCGTGCTGCGCCACACGGCCGGCGTATCGAGCGCGCCGTAGTCCGTACCGGCAGCCTGACCGACGTTCGGCACATGGCCCGTCGCGATCGGCATGTTGTCGGTACCGGTCTTGAGCAGCGTCATCGGTGCAGCGGCCTTCTTCGCAACAGCACGGCCCAGGCCGGTTGCCACAACGGTCACGCGCAGTGCATCGCCCATCTTGTCGTCGTAGACGGTACCGAAAATCACGGTCGCGTCTTCGGCGGCGTAGCTCTTGATGGTGTTCATCACTTCACGCGTTTCCGACAGACGCAGCGAACGCGATGCCGTGATGTTCACCAGCACGCCACGCGCACCCGACAGATCCACGCCTTCGAGCAGCGGGCTTGCCACGGCTTGCTCGGCGGCCAGACGCGCGCGATCGACACCGGCAACCGTCGCCGTACCCATCATCGCCTTGCCTTGCTCGCCCATCACCGTCTTCACGTCTTCAAAGTCGACGTTCACCAGACCGTCGACGTTGATGATTTCGGCGATGCCGGCCACGGCGTTGTGCAGCACGTCGTCGGCGCACTGGAAGCACTTGTCCATCTCGGCATCGTCGCCCATGACTTCGAACAGCTTGTCATTGAGCACGACGATCAGCGAGTCGACGTTGTCTTCCAGTTCCTGTGCGCCCGTCTCGGCCACACGCATACGCTTGCCGCCTTCGAACTCGAACGGCTTGGACACCACGCCCACGGTCAGAATGCCCATTTCCTTGGCGATCTGCGCCACCACCGGTGCTGCGCCCGTGCCCGTACCGCCGCCCATACCGGCGGTGATGAACACCATGTGCGCGCCACGCAGGGCGTCGGCCACGCGCTCGCGCGCTTCTTCAGCGGCGGAGCGGCCCATTTCCGGCTTCGCGCCCGCACCCAGACCGGTCTTGCCGAGCTGAATGTTCACGCTGGCCTGCGAGCGGCCCAGTGCCTGAGCGTCGGTGTTCATGGCGATGAATTCCACGCCTTGCACACCACGGTTGATCATGTGCTGGACGGCATTGCCGCCAGCGCCACCAACGCCCACCACCTTGATGATGGTGCCGTTGGTTTCCGTTTCCAACATTTCGAAGTTCATAGCGCCTCCAGTGAATTAAAAGCAGATTCGGTACTGCGGGTCACGTGCCGCTCGGGTAAGCCGCGCGTGTTTTCAACACCGAATCCACACCCCTCAAAAACTCTGTAAAAAGACAACTTAAAAATTGCTGAAGAACCAGTCGCGCATCCGCGTCCAGACCTGGTTCGCCTGCCCCGACTGCACGGCGACCTTACGGCCGCGCATGCGCTGGGAACGTCCTTCGAGCAGCAGGCCCATCGCCGTTGCGTAACGCGGGCTGCGCACCACGTCGGCGAGACCGCCTGCATATTCCGGCACGCCGATGCGCACGGGCTTGAGGAAGATGTCCTCGCCCAGCTCGACCATGCCCGGCATCATTGCCGCGCCGCCGGTGAGCACGATGCCCGAGGACAGCAGTTCTTCGTAACCCGACTCGCGCACCACTTGCTGCACCAGCGAGAACAGCTCTTCGACACGCGGCTCGATCACCGCGGCCAGCGCCTGACGCGAGAGCGTGCGCGGACCGCGCTCGCCCAACCCCGGCACTTCGATCATTTCGTCCGGATCGGCCAGCGACTGCTTGGCGATACCGTGTTGAATCTTGATGTCTTCCGCATCCGGCGTCGGCGTGCGAACGGCCATCGCGATATCGCTCGTGATCTGATCGCCTGCAATCGGAATCACGGCCGTGTGACGGATCGCCCCTTCGCTGAAGATCGCGATGTCGGTCGTGCCGCCACCGATGTCGATCAGCACCACACCGAGTTCCTTCTCGTCTTCCGTGAGCACCGAGATGCTCGACGCCAGCGGTTGCAGAATCAGGTCGTTCACTTCGAGGCCGCAACGGCGCACGCACTTCACGATGTTCTGTGCCGCCGACACCGCGCCGGTCACGATGTGCACCTTCACTTCGAGACGGATGCCGCTCATGCCGATCGGCTCGCGCACATCTTCCTGACCGTCGATGATGAATTCCTGCGTGAGGATATGCAGCACCTGTTGATCGGTCGGAATGTTGATCGCCTTGGCCGTTTCGATGACGCGCGCCACGTCGGCCTGCGTCACTTCCTTGTCCTTGATCGCCACCATGCCGCTCGAATTGAAGCTGCGGATGTGACTACCGGCGATGCCGGTGAACACGTTGGTGATCTTGCAGTCGGCCATCAGCTCCGCTTCTTCGAGCGCACGCTGAATGGACTGCACTGTGGCCTCAATGTTCACCACCACGCCCTTTTTCAGGCCGCGCGATTCACTCTGGCCGAGGCCGATGACTTCATAGCGGCCTTCAGGGCGCAGTTCGGCCACCACCGCCACGACTTTCGACGTGCCGATATCGAGGGCGACCAACAGATCCTTGTAATCTTTGCTCATAGCGTGTGTAAGTCCTGAAGTCTCACTGGCTTCGCTTTACCGGGGCGGCAGGTTTCGCTGCCGGCTTCTGCGAATCCCGCTTTTGCACGGGTGTCGCGGCAAGCTTCTTGGCCTGTTCTTCGCTCAAGAAACGCATGCCCGCGGCACGCACTGCAAAACCGTTCGGGTACCGCAGATCGGCATACTCGATCTGATTTCCCCAGCGTGCCGCTACCTGCGGATACGCCTGTACGAAGCGTCGGCTGCGCGTGGCGAGGGTCTCGGGGGTCCGCTCCCGTCCCAGCGCCAGTTGCACGCCCCCTGCGAGCCGCACGCCCCAGGCGTAGCGATTCGACAGCGTCACTGCCTCGGGTTTCATATTCAGCGGCGCAAACCACTTCACGAAGTCGTAGTACCGCGCCGTTACATCCTTCTCGCTGCCTGGCGGCCCCGCGAACTCCGGCAACTTGCCGTCGTCCTCGGCTTCCGCCAGGTTGGCTGCGAACAACTCGCCGTCCACACTCACCAGACGGCCGTCGTTCCACGTGGCCAGCGGTTTGTACTCCTCGATCGTCACCGCGAGCTGGTTCGGCCAGACACGCCGCACGCTCGCATGACGCACCCAGGGCACCGCTTCGAACGCCGCTCGCGTGGCGTCCAGATCGATCGTGAAGAAGTTGCCCTTCAGCCGCGAGACCGCATTCGCCCGCAAGGTCGGTCCGTTGATGTGGGACACGTCCCCATCGATCTGAATCGCCTTGAGCGTGAAAACCGGCCGCTGAATCAGCCAATGACCGCCCGCCGCGAGCGCCGCCAGCACGACGAGCGCGACGAGCACACTCGCAATGGCGTTGAGCAGGCGTACGTTGTGCCACATGGCGATTTGCTTTCCGTATCAGGGCGTTCTTCAACGCGTTCAATGTCTTACTCGGGTTTCCACTGCGCGTTCGGATGCAGATCGAGCGTCGCAGTTGCCAGAATTTCAACCACCAGGTCTTCGTACGACAGGCCCGCCGCGCGCGCCGAAATCGGCACCAGCGAGTGACCGGTCATGCCCGGCGACGTATTGATCTCCAACAGGTACGGCTTGTTGTCGCGCTTGCGCAGCATCACGTCGGCACGGGCCCAGCCACGGCAGCCGAGCACGAGGTAGGCGCGCAACACGAGGCGCTGCACTTCCTCTTGCAAGGACACCGACAACGGCGGCGGGCATTCGTAGCGCGTGTCGTCCTTGAAGTACTTGTTCTGGTAGTCGTAGTTCGCGTCCGGCGCGACGATGCGGATGACCGGCAGCGAGCGCGCAGCGTTCGCGCCCTTCGTGCCCACGCCGAGCACCGGCACGGTCAGTTCGTCGCCGTCGATGAACTCTTCGGCAAGCACGTCCGGGTCGAGCGCGACCGCCTTCTCGAACGCCGCCTTCAGTTGCGAGGCGTCCGTCACCTTCGTCAGACCGATGGTCGAGCCTTCGCGCGACGGCTTGACGATGAGCGGCAACCCGAGATCGCGCGCGACAGCATCGAAGTCGGTGTCGGCATTCAGCATCGTGAAGCGCGGCGTCGGCAGCCCTTCGTTGATCCAGATGCGCTTGGTCATCTCCTTGTCCATCGCCAGCGCGGAAGCCAACACGCCACTGCCGGTGTACGGCACGCCCAGATGTTCGAGCGCGCCCTGGATCGTGCCGTCTTCGCCGTAGCGGCCATGCAAGGCGATAAACACGCGGTCGAACTTCTGCGCGGCGAGCGCGGCGAGATCGTGCATGCCCGTATCGAACGCATGCGCATCGACGCCGCGCGAGCGCAGCGCTTCGAGCACACCATTGCCCGAAATCAGCGAGATCTGACGCTCGGCCGAGCGCCCGCCCATCAGGACGCCAACCTTGCCGAAACGTTTCGGATCGAAAGCACTCACGTCAAACTCCTTGCTGAACTTGCAACTTGCCGGGCACCGCGCCGATGGAGCCGGCACCCATGGTGATCACGACGTCGCCCGCACGGGCGACTTGCAGAATGGCGTCGGGCAGTTGCGCAACGTCTTCCACGAAAACCGGTTCTACCTTGCCCGCGACACGCACCGCGCGCGCCAGCGCACGACCGTCGGCGGCCACGATGGGCGCCTCACCGGCCGAATAGACTTCGCCGAGCACGACGGCATCCGCATCCGAGAGCACTTTCACGAAGTCCTCGAAACAGTCGCGCGTGCGCGTATATCGATGCGGCTGGAACGCCAGCACGATGCGACGGCCGGGGAACGCACCGCGCGCTGCGGCCAGCGTTGCCGCCATCTCGACCGGGTGATGGCCGTAATCGTCGATCAGCGTGAACGAACCGGCGCCATTCGACTTCGGCAGCGCGATCTCGCCATAACGCTGAAAACGTCGGCCCACGCCGTTAAATTCCGCCAGCGCCTGTTGAATCGCGGCATCAGGCACTTCGAGTTCGGTCGCGATCGCAATCGCGGCCAGCGCATTGCGCACGTTGTGCTCGCCCGGCAGGTTAAGCGTGATATCGAGCGGAGCCGCACCCTCGCCGAACTGACGCAGCACGGTGAAACGCATCTGTCCGCCGTCCGGGCGCACGTCGATGGCGCGCACCTGTGCGTCATCCGACAGGCCATAACGCACGATCGGCTTCGAGACGAACGGCAGAATCTCGCGCACGTTCGGATCGTCGACACACAGTACGGCGATGCCGTAGAACGGCAGGCGCTGCGTGAAGGCGACAAAGGATTGCTTCAGACGGGCGAAGTCGTGCCCGTACGTATCCATGTGATCGGCATCGATGTTCGTGATGACTTCGATGACCGGATTCAGATTCAGGAACGAGGCGTCCGATTCGTCGGCCTCGACCACGATGAAATCGCCCGTACCGAGTTTCGCGTTCGCTCCGGCACTGTTCAGACGGCCGCCGATCACGAACGTCGGATCGAGCCCGCCCTGCGCAAGCACGCTGGCCACAAGACTCGTCGTGGTCGTCTTGCCGTGCGTACCTGCAATGGCCACGCCCTGCTTCAGACGCATGAGTTCCGCGAGCATCAGCGCACGCGGCACGATCGGAATCTGACGTGCGCGGCCCGCCAGCACTTCCGGGTTATCCGCCGTAATGGCGGTGGAGACGACGATGGCGTCGGCCCCTTCGATATGTTCGGCAGCATGGCCGCGTGCAATACGCGCGCCAAGACCGGCGAGACGCTGCGTGACCGCGTTGTCGCCGAGATCGGAGCCGCTCACCTGATACCCCAGGTTAAGCAACACCTCGGCAATGCCGCTCATGCCCGAGCCGCCAATGCCGACGAAGTGAATATGTTTGACGATGTGTTTCATTTCAATCCTTGGCCAGAGCCGCACACACGCGCGCCACTTGTTCGGTGGCGTCCGGCTTGGCGAGCGCCCTGGCTTTCTCTCCCATCGCGAGCAGCGATTCGCGCGTCTGACGGCGCAGCCACTCGGCCAGGGTCTCGACCGACAGCTCGCGCTGATCGATCAGCGTTGCCGCGCCCTTGTCGGCGAGGAAACGCGCATTCGTTGTCTGGTGGTCGTCGACCGCATGAGGGAACGGCACGAACAGTGCCGCCACACCCGCCGCCGCCACTTCGGCCACCGTCATCGCACCCGCCCGGCAGATCACCAGATCCGCCCCGGCGTAGGCCGCGACCATGTTGTCGATGAACGGCAGTGCTTCGACCGTCACCCCCGCTGCGGCGTAATTCGCCTGCAACGTCTGAATATGTTTGACGCCCGCCTGATGCGTGACCTGCGGACGATCTTCGCGCGGCAGCTTCGCCAGCGCCTTCGGCACGATCTCGTTGAGCACCGTCGCGCCCAGACTTCCCCCGACGACCAGAATGCGCAGCGGTCCGGTACGCGCGTTGTAGCGCTCGGCCGGTGCGGCCATCTCGTCGAAGTCGGCGCGAATCGGGTTGCCGACCCACTCGCCGCCCGGAATCGTGTCCGGGAACGCGAGCAGCACCTTGTCCGCCACGCGCGCGAGCACCTTGTTCGCCATGCCCGCCACCGAGTTCTGCTCGTGCAGCACCAGCGGACGCCCCAGCAGCGACGCCATCATCCCCGCCGGGAACGTGATGTAGCCGCCCATGCCGAGCACGACGTTCGGCTTCGCGCGACGAATCGCACCGATGCTTTGCCAGAACGCGCGCAGCAGATTGAGCGGCAGCAGGAACTTGGTCATCAAGCCTTTACCGCGCAGCCCGCCGAACTTCACGAACTCCATCGGAATGTCGTACTTCGGCACCAGCGTCGCTTCCATGCCGGTCGGGTTGCCGAGCCAGACCACGCGCCACCCCTGCACACGCAGGAAGTTGGCGACCGCGAGCCCCGGGAAGACGTGACCGCCCGTGCCGCCGGCCATGACCAGTAGCGTGCGTGTCTTCGTCTGCGGTGCCGGCATCGCGGTAGCGCGCTCGGTCATACCTTGCCTCCCCGCATCAGCACGCGGTTTTCGTAATCCACCCGCAGCAAGATCGCCACGGCCACACAGTTGAGCAAGATGCCCGAGCCGCCATAACTGACCAGCGGCAACGTCAGCCCCTTGGTCGGCAGCAGGCCCAGATTCACGCCCATATTGATGAAGGTCTGCGCACCCAGCCACACGCCCACGCCCTTCGCGAGCAGCCCGGCGAACGTGCGCTCCAGCGCCAGTGCCTGACGTCCGATTTCGAACGCGCGGCGCACCATCCAGTAAAAGAGCAGGATGACGACCAGCACACCGACAAACCCGAACTCCTCACCGATCACCGCGAGGATGAAGTCGGTGTGCGCTTCGGGCAGGTAGTGCAGTTTTTCGATGCTGCCGCCCAGCCCCACGCCGGTCCATTCGCCGCGCCCGAACGCGATGAGCGAGTGCGTCAGCTGATAAGCCTTGCCGAGGGCGTAGTCTTCGCGCCACGGATCGAGATACGCAAAGATCCGCTCGCGACGCCACGGCGACAGCCAGATCAGCATCGCGAAGGTGCCGACTGCCGTGAGCGCCAGACCGCCGAACAGGCGTCCGTTCACGCCGCCGAGGAACAGAATGCCCATGGCGATGGCCGCGACCACCATGAACGCACCCATGTCAGGTTCGAGCAGCAGCAACATGCCGACGAACACGACGGCAATCCCCATCGGCAGGAAGCCCTTGCCGAAGCTCTGCATGAACTCCTGCTTACGCACGGTGTAGTTCGCGGCGTACAGCGTGACGGCGAGCTTCATGATTTCGGACGGCTGAAGGTTCAGCACGCCAAACGGAATCCAGCGCTTCGACCCGTTCACGCCCTTGCCCACGTGCGGGATCAGCACGATCACCAGCAGCAGCAGCGCCAGCAGGAAGAGCTTCGGCGCGAGCTTGTCCATCGTCTTGACCGGAATCCGGAAGGTGATGATCGCCGCGACCAGCCCGATCGTGAGCGACACGATGTGACGACCGAGGAAGTGGAACGTCGAATAGCCGCTGTACTTCGGCGAGTCCGGCAACGCGACCGACGCCGAATAGACCATGATCAGACCGAGGGACAGCAGCGAGATCACCACCCACACGAGCGCGTGATCGTATTCGAGCATGCGCGAGCGCGTCGGCTTGATGCCACTGAGCGTGCGGTTCGCTGCCGTGGTCGCCGCGCCCGGCGCGTTGGCCGTGCCTGCACCGGCGAAACCGGCCTGACGCTTCTTGCTGAAGAACGACTTGATACGGTTCATAGCATCACCCCCGCGTCGGCGGCCAGATCAACCACGGTGTCGCGAAACACGTTTGCGCGATGCTCGTAGTTGCGGAACATGTCGAAGCTCGCGCAGGCCGGCGAGAGCAGCACGGCATCGCCGGGCTGCGCCAGACGGGCGGCTTCGCGTGTGGCGTCTTCCAGCGTTGCGGCGTCGATCAGATCGACACCTGTGTCCGTGAGCGCTTCGCGCAGCAGCGGTGCATCGCGACCGATCAGCAGTACCGCGCGCGCGTGATGCGCGACCGGATTGGCCAGCGGCGAGAAGTCCTGCCCCTTGCCTTCGCCGCCGAGAATCAGCAGCAGCTTCTTTTCGAGCCCCGTAATCGCCGCGACCGTCGCGCCGACGTTGGTGCCCTTGCTGTCGTCGTAGAACTCGACTTCGTTGATCGTGGCGACGAGCTGAACGCGATGCGGCTCGCCCGGATACTCGCGCAGGCCATGCAGCAGCTTGGCCAACGGCAGATCGATCGCGCGGGCGAGCGCGAGCGCCGCCAGGGCGTTCGCGGCGTTGTGCTGACCACGGATGCGCAGCGCATCGGCGGGCATCAGACGTTTGCCGTGCACTTCGACGGTGGCTTCCGGTGTGCCCGCCTTACGACGCTTGGGCGCAGGCGGCGCGTCGTCGCGCGTGTAGCCCTCGACCAGCCACCACATACCGCCTTCCATCTCCAGACCGAAGTCGCCCACGGCGTCGGGCTTGCCCGTGCCGAAGGTCACCACGTTGGCTTCAGGCGATGCGAAGGCGATCACGCGGGCGTCGTCGCGATTGAGCACGCGCACGGTGTTCTCACCGAAGATGCGAGCTTTGGCCCTGGCGTAGGCGTCCATGTCGCCGTGCCAGTCCAGATGGTCTTGCGTGATATTGAGAATGGTCGCCGCATCGGGTGCGAGCGAATGCGTCGTCTCCAACTGGAAGCTGGAGAGTTCGAGGACCCAGACGTCGGGGAGCGTGGCGTCGGCGATGCACTCGCTCAGACGGTCGAGCGCCGACGGGCTGATGTTGCCCGCCACCGCCGTACGCTTGCCTGCCCGGCGGCACAGCAAGCCGGTGAGACTCGTCGTCGTGGTCTTGCCGTTCGTGCCGGTAATCGCGAGCACCTTCGGCGCGTAGCCGCTCGTCGACTGCATATGACGCAAGGCCTGCGCGAAGAACTCGATCTCGCCCCACACTGGAACGCCGCGCTCGGCCGCTTCGGCCAGCAGCGCCGTCACGTCTTCGGCCAGCGGCGAGAGGCCCGGGCTGATGCCGATGAGTTCGATGTCGTCGAGCAGCGCGTCGATCTGACCGGCGAATGCGCCGCCCACGCATTCAGCTTGCGGCGCGTCGATGCGCAGGGTCGCCACGTTCGGCGGTGTCTCCGACGACGCAAAGCGCGTGTCGGCTGCGCGCACTCGGCAGCCGTAACGCGCGCACCAACGCGCCATCGCCAGGCCGGACTCTCCCAGACCCAGGATCAGGACACGCGGTTGCCAGGATTCACCAAACTTCTCGCCGAACACGTCGCTCTTTCCTTTATCGATTCAAACAACCTACGAATGCATCGCTTCAACGACACCGATCTACTGCTATCGGCGCGAGCGGCCTTACCTTTAATTCCACTTGCACGAAAGCGACTTCACAAATTTGCGAAGTCGCTATCTTGTGACTTCCTGCCAGTCACGTCTCGTCTTGTTTCGTCTCGTTACGTCGAGACACGCCGACAGCAGCGTCAGCGCAGCTTCAACGTCGACAAGCCGATCAGCACCAGCATCAGCGTGATGATCCAGAAGCGGACCACCACCTGCGTTTCTTTCCATCCCGACAACTCGAAGTGGTGATGTAGCGGTGCCATCTTGAAAATGCGCCGCCCTTCGCCGAATCGCTTCTTGGTGTATTTGAACCAGGTGACCTGCAACATCACCGACAGCGTTTCCGCGACGAACACACCGCCCATCACGAACAGCACGACTTCCTGTCGCACGATCACGGCGACCGTACCGAGCGCGCCGCCGAGTGCCAGTGCACCCACGTCGCCCATGAACACCTGTGCCGGATGGGTGTTGAACCATAGGAACGCCAACCCCGCCCCGGACATCGCCGAACAGAACACAAGCAACTCGCCCGCGCCCGGTATGTGAGGGAACAGCAAGTACTTCGAGTAGACGACGTTGCCCATCACGTAAGCGAACACGCCAAGCGCCGCACCGACCAGCACGACCGGCATGATGACCAGCCCGTCGAGGCCGTCCGTGAGGTTAACGGCGTTGGACGAGCCGACGATGACAAAGTAGGTCAGCGCAATGAAGCCAAACACACCCAGCGGGTAGCTCATCGTCTTGAAGAACGGCACGATGAAGTCCGCTTTCGGCGGCAAATCGAGCGGGAAGCCGTTACGCACCCAGCTGATGAACAGCTCGAAGACCTTCAGGTTGCTCGTCTCCGAAACGGAGAACGCCAGATAAATGGCAGCGAACAGACCGATGATCGATTGCCAGAAATACTTCTCGCGCGACGACATGCCGCGTGGGTCCTTGAAGACGACTTTCCGGTAATCGTCGATCCAGCCGATGATCCCGAAGCCCAGCGTGACCAGCAGCACGATCCAGATGAAACGGTTGCTCAGATCCGCCCAGAGCAACGTGGCGACGGTAATGCCGATCAGAATCAGCACGCCACCCATCGTGGGCGTACCCGACTTCACCAGGTGTGTCTGCGGGCCGTCGGTACGCACGGCCTGACCCACCTTCATCTCGGCGAGCTTGCGAATGACCATCGGCCCGAACGAGAGCCCGATCACCAGCGCCGTGAGGCTTGCCATCACGGCCCGAAACGTCAGGTAGTTGAACACGCGCAAATAGCTCGCATCCGCTTGCAGCCATTGCGCCAACGTCAGCAACATTCCATCAATCCTTTATCAATTGGCCGGGGCGTTGCCGCCCCCACTTTCACTCGTCGCGCGCAACTGTTCGAGCACGCGCTCCATCCGCATAAAGCGGCTTCCCTTCACCAGCACCGTTGCCGGTGCACTCAACGTGGCGTTCAGCGTCGCTACGAGCGGAGCCACGTCGTTCACATCCGAAAAATGTTCACCGCCGTCGCCGAACGCGACAACGCTGGCCTGCGTCTGTTCACCCATCGCGAGCAGGCGATCGATACCGCGCTGTGCGGCGTACTCGCCCACTTCGCGGTGGAATGCGGGACCGTTGTCACCGACCTCGCCCATGTCGCCGAGCACCAGAACACGCGGTGCGGGCGTCTGCGCAAGTACGTCGATTGCGGCCAATACGGAATCGGGGTTCGCATTATAGGTGTCGTCGATCAACGTGACACCCGCAAGCGGTCCTTTCGACAGCGTGGACACCTGAAGTCGGCCCTTGACGGCCGAGAACGCTTCGAGTGCCCGCACGATCGAACCAATGTCCACGTGCGCGCCCAGTGCGCAGGCAATCGCGGCCAGCGCGTTGCGTGCGTTGTGCTCGCCGAGCAGCGGCAGCGTGAGCGAAAACTCGCCCGCAGGCGACGCCACACGCAACACGCGCGTCGCGACGTCGTAGCGCCCAGAGACCGCTGCACGCGCGTCCAGCGCGAAGTCCAGCACGCGACGCTTGCCCGCCACCTCGCGCCACATCGGTGCGAATTCGCTTTCTGCCGGGAAGACGGCCACGCCGTCGCCGGGCAGCGCCGCCAGCACGGCCGAATGCTCTTCGGCCACGGCGGCCACGTTCACCATGAATTCCTGATGCTCGCGTTGCGCGTTGTTGATGACGGCCACCGTCGGCTGCGCGATCTTTGCCAGATACGCGGTCTCGCCCGGGTGATTCATGCCGAGTTCGAGCACCGCGAGCTTGTCGCCGTCTTTCAGACGGAACAGCGTCAGCGGCAGGCCGATGTCGTTGTTGAAGTTCCCAGCAGTCGCCAGACGTGCATCCGCGCCCGCCGCCTCGGCGAAGATCGCCGAGATCATTTCCTTGACGGTTGTCTTGCCGTTGCTTCCCGTGACCGCGACGACCGGAATCGCGAAGCGACGACGCCATGCGGCGGCCAGTTCGCCCAGCGCGATGCGCGTGTCGGGTACGATCAGCGCCGGTGTCTCGAAACCGTCCGGCACGTGGGTCGCGACCACGGCGGCTGCACCTGCGCGCGCCACGTCGGCCAGAAAGTCGTGTGCATCGAAACGCTCGCCCTTGAGCGCCACGAACAGATCGCCCGGCTGCACCGAACGGCTATCCGTCACGATGCGGGCGAACCCCGTCGATGGCGCGCCGTTGACGCGCGAATCCGTCACGGCCGCCTGTGCGTCGCTCAGTTGCCACATGATGGCGTGCATCGTCGGCGTCATTCGCCACCTCCGCGCACCGTGGTCGCACGCGCAGCGAGTGCCAGACGCGCGTGTTCCTGATCGGAGAACGGCCGCTTCTTGCCCATGATTTCCTGTGTACTTTCGTGTCCCTTGCCCGCGATCAGCACGACGTCTGCGGCCTGCGCGCCACGCACAGCCTGAAGAATCGCGCTTGCGCGGTCTTCAATGCGACGTGCAGCGTCCGGCTGCGCGAGACCGGCAGCGATCTGCGCCATGATCTCGGCGGGCACTTCGGTGCGCGGGTTGTCGCTCGTGAGCACGATGGCATCCGCCAGACGCTCGGCCACCGCCCCCATCTGCGGACGCTTGCCCGCATCGCGATCCCCGCCGCAACCGAACACGCAGACGAGCTTGCCGCCACGTGCTTGCGTCACCGGCCGCAGGGCAGCCAGCGTTTTGTCGAGTGCGTCGGGCGTATGGGCGTAATCGATCACCACCAGCGGCTGACCCGGCTGTCCGATCTGCTCCATGCGGCCAGACACCGGCGCGAGCGTCGCGAGTCCGGCGATGGCGGCATCTTGCGCGATACCGGCGGCCAGTGCGGCGCCCAGTACAGCAAGGGCGTTGCTGATGTTGAACTCACCGATCAGCGGCACCGTCACTTGCTGGCTCTGATCGTCGATATGCAGCGTGAAGCGCGTGCCCGCCGTCGTTGCGCGGATGTCTTCCGCACGCAGCACGCGGTTGCCATGCGCCGACGTCGCGGCGCCGTGAATACCGTATTCGAAGACCGGTGTCTTGCCACCCAGACGCGTCAGCAAACGCTGTCCCATCGCATCGTCGCGATTGATGACCGCCGCCTTCAGACCCGGCCAGTCGAACAGACGCGTCTTGGCCGCTTCGTACTCGGCCATCGTCCCGTGATAGTCGAGGTGGTCCTGCGTCAGGTTTGTGAATACCGCCACGTCGAACGCCACACCGTTCACGCGGCCCTGATACAGACCGTGCGACGACACCTCCATCGCGACCGCTGCAGCGCCTTGCGCGCGCAGATCGTCGAGGCTGTGTTGCAACTGGACGGCGTCGGGCGTGGTGAAGCCCGTCACGGTGAGATGACCGGGGAAGCCGCTGCCCAGCGTGCCGATCACGGCGCTGCGCACGTTCGTCTTCGAGAGCAGTTGCGCCAGCCATTGGCTGCACGACGTCTTGCCGTTGGTGCCCGTCACGCCGAACATCGTCATGCCGACGCTCGGCTCGCCGTACCACAGCGCCGCCAGCGGGCCCGCGAGCCAGTCGAGGCGCGCCACGCCAAACTGCGGCACGTTGGCCAGCGACGTGAGCGATGCGGGCCAGGTGAAATCGTCGCTCTGCCAGAGCACCGCAGCGGCACCGCGCTCGACGGCGTCGGCAATGAAGCCACGGCTGTCGGCGCCCTTCACCGCGTAGGCGACGAACACGTCACCCGGCGTCACGCGACGGCTATCCGCATGCAACGTGGCGCCAGCAGGTACCGTGCGGCGCAGCCAGTCCCACGCCTGCGCGAGCACGGCGCGATCGGTGGCGTCCGCAACCATGGCGAACGTGGCGGGATTTTGCGGCGTCGGGGTCACGGTGCCCATGGCTCGCTCTCCTCCACCTTGTCGCTCACGACGAGCTTCGTCACCGGCGAATCCGGCACCACGTTCAATGCCCGCAACGTCCCGCCCACAATCGACGCGAACGCCGGACCGGCAGCCACGCCGCCGTAGTGAGAACCGCGACCCGGCTCATCGAGCGTGACGGCTACGATGATGCGCGGCTCGGACATCGGCGCCATGCCGACGAACGATGCGCGGTACTTGCTCTTGTCGTATCCCTTGCCCGATTGCTTGTAGGCCGTGCCGGTCTTGCCACCCACGCGATATCCGATCACCTGAGCGCGCGTGGCCGTGCCACCGGGCGACGTCACCATCTCCAGCATCTTGCGCACTTCGCGCGCGGTAGCCGGAGAAATCACCGGCGTTCCCTTCACGGTACTGCCGTCCGTCTTATAGATAGAGATCGGCAGCAATTCGCCGTCGTGGGCGAAGACGGTGTAAGCACGCGCCAGTTGAATCAGCGAGGCCGACAGCCCGTAGCCGTAGCCCATCGTCGCCTGCTCGATCGGACGCCAGCTCTTGGCCGGACGCAGACGTCCCGCCACCGCGCCGGGGAAACCGAGCTTCGGTGCCTGCCCGAGGCCGACGCTGGTAAACATGTCCCACATGTCCTGCGACTTCATCATCAGCGCGATCTTTGCCGTACCGATGTTGCTCGACTTCTGAATGACGCCGGCTACCGTGAGCAGGCCGTAATCGTGGGTATCGGTGATGTTCGCGCCGAAGAAGTTGGCGCGGCCCGTGGTCATGACCGTCGACGTCGGCTTCACATAGCCGTTTTCCATCGCAGCAGCGATGGTGATCGGCTTCATGATGGAGCCCGGCTCGAAGGTGTCGGTGATGACGCGGTTGCGCAGTTGCGCGCCCGTCAGGTTCGTGCGGTTGTTGGGGTTGTACGTCGGCAGGTTGGCCAGCGCGAGCACTTCGCCCGTGCGCACGTCGAGCACCACGGCGCTAGCGGCTTTCGCGCCGGTGCGCTCCATGGCGTCCTTGAGTTCGCTGTAGGCGAGGAACTGGATCTTGCTGTCGATCGAGAGCGTAATGTCGTGACCGTCGCGCGGCTGCGCGAGGATATCGATATCCTCGACCACGCGCCCCAGACGATCCTTGATCACCCTGCGGCTGCCCGGCGTCGCGGCCAGATCCTTCTGCATCGACAGCTCGACGCCTTCCTGACCGATATCCTCGACGTTCGTAAAGCCGACCACGTGCGCCGCGATCTCGCCTTCCGGATAGAAGCGCTTGTACTCCTTGCGCTGATACACACCGGGGATGTCGAGGTCTGCGACTTGCTTGGCCACATCGGGCAGGACCTGACGCTTCACGTAGACGAAGCTCTTTTCCTGATTGAATTTGCGACGCAGATCCGACTCGCTCATCTCGAGCAGCTTCGAGAGCTGACGCACCTGCTGCGTCGAGACGTCGTCGGGCACGTCTTCCGGAATCGCCCAGATGGCCTTCACGGGCAGACTGGTGGCAAGCACCTGTCCGTTACGGTCGAACACTTTGCCGCGCGTGGCGGACATCTCCAGTGTGCGTTCGTAACGGCTCTCGCCCTGACGTTGATAGAAGGCGTTGCCCGGCCCCTGAATCCAGAAGGCACGTGCGACCAGCGACGCGAACGCGCCGAAGATCACGAAGACGAGCATCTTCGAGCGCCACATCGGCAGACGCACGGACAGGACCGGGCTGGCAGAGAACTGCACATCCTTGGTCTTGGCCTTGGCGTCTTTGCGGCGAATCATCGTTTGCCTCCGCTCGCAGGGGCGGACGCGGCGCTTGCGGTCGGCACCGGCACATCCACCATCGCGCCCGTGCTGCCAGCGGGTGCGGAGAGATATTGCGTGCGGCCGGGCGAGACGGCCTGCATCTTCAGGTCGCTACGCGCAACGCTCTCGATGCGGGCGCTCTTGCTCTGCGCGCTCTGCTCGTACTGGAGACGATCCCAGTCCTGCAGCAATTGATGCTCGAGCGCCTGCTCGCGGTTCAGTTCGACGAACGTACCGCGAGCACGATATTGCGCATTGATCAGGGAAAGGGCGCAGCCGATCAGCACGGCGAGCAGGAGGATATTGAGCCGGCTCATGTCGACACCCGCTCCATCACCCGCATGATCGCCGAGCGCGAACGAGCGTTCGCCTCTACCTCGGCGGCGGACGGCTTGATCTTGCGGCTGGCTTTGAACGGCGGCTCGGGAATTTCGTGGGCGCGCAGCGGCACGCGGCGATCCACCGCCGGCGCGCTTGAGCGAGCCTGCATGAAGCGCTTCACGATCCGGTCTTCCAGTGAATGAAAGCTGATCGCCACGAGTCTGCCTCCCGTTTCGAGGACATCGGCCGCCACATCCAGTGCTATCTGCAAGTCCGCAAGCTCTTGATTGACGTGAATCCGTAGAGCCTGAAAGGTACGTGTTGCCGGGTCCTTGCCCTTCTCACGGGTTTTGACGGCACCCGCCACGATCGCGGCAAGCTCGCGTGTACTGACGAGAGGCCCGAGGCGGTCGGCGTCTGCCCGGCGAGCAACAAGCGCCTTTGCAATCTGAAAAGCAAACCGTTCTTCCCCATAGTCCTTGATGACCTCCGTCATTTCTTCCAGCGTTGCCCGGGCCAGCCAATCGGCAGCCGACTCGCCGCGCGTGGGATCCATGCGCATATCGAGCGGACCGTCGGCCCGAAAACTGAACCCGCGCGCCGGGTCGTCGATTTGCGGCGACGACACACCCAGGTCCAGCAAAACGCCCGACACCTTGTCGATACCACGCCGGGCCATCGCCTCGCGCAACGTCGCGAAGCTCTCGTGCTCAATCGAAAATCGCGGATCGGCAATCTTTGCCGCCTCCGCGATCGCTTGGGGATCCTTGTCGAATGCGATCAGTCTCCCCTGGGCACCCAGCCGCTCGAGCAGCCTGCGACTGTGCCCGCCGCGGCCGAACGTGCCGTCGATATAGACGCCATCGTCGCGCCACAGCAAGGCATCCACGGCCTCCTCTAGCAGGACCGTGCGGTGCTGCATTACCGTTTCCACCGCGTGCGCCATGCTCGTCGGACCACCTGATCTGTCAAAAAGTGAAGTTCTTCAGTGCTTCCGGCATACCCTGCGCCATCGCCGCCTGTTCCTTGGCGGCATACGTCGCGGCATCCCAGAGTTCGAAATGACTGCCCATGCCCAGCAGCATGACTTCCTTGTCCATGCCTGCGGCGGCGCGCAATTCGGGCGCCACCAGGACACGGCCCGCCGAATCCATCTCGACGTCGGCTGCGTTGCCCAGGAAGATGCGTCGCCACCAGTGCGCGTCCATCGGCAGTGCGGCGATCTTGCCGCGGAAGATCTCCCATTCGGGACGCGGGAACAGCAGCAGACATCCATCCGGGTGCTTGGTGATCGTCACCTTGCCTTCAGCGTCGCCCTGAAGCACGTCACGGTGCCGGGCCGGAATCGACATCCGTCCCTTTGCATCCAGTGAAAGTGCCGAGGCTCCCTGAAACACGTGCGCTCCCGTGAGGTTTCTTCCGCCTGCCCGTCATGCCGAAAGAGAAAGATTTTGTGCCTTACGCCACACAAAAATACACTTTCTCACACTATTTCCCACTTTAGAGGAGAGTGTATGGGCGGTCAAGCGTTTCGCCCATTTTTCAGAGGGAATTTGGTAGTCAGAACAATGACTTAGCTCACTTTCCTAAAGTTGGAAAACGGAATTTTGTCAGGAAAATTAAAGACATAAGTGCGATAGTGAAAGTGGAACCTCATATTTTGAGCATCACTTCGCGCGAGGCCCGTCAGGACTGTCGATACGGCGTAGTGCGCGCTCACGCCGTGCCGACACCGTGGAAAACCGGCCGGCACGCGCTTACACGAGAGGGAGTCGATGCAGGAGGCAGGGGGTCTTTCGGGGAGTTCTTGCGGACGCTCTATATATAGTAGGCCGTCGTCGTCATGACCTTTGCCGCGGCGCGCATGACGCGCTGCACCGGGGCAGGCAGCTCAATGCCGCCGGCGTCACGGGCGGCCTGCCCGTGCTCGATCTCGTCCAGACGCATCTGATCAACGATGGCCCGCGAGCGCAGGTCGTGCGCCGGCAAGTCATCGAGATGGCTGTCTAGATGATGCTCGACCTGACGCTCCGTCTCCGACATGAAGCCGAGACTCACCTTGTCGCCGCACTTCCCGGCGACGAAGCCGATGGCAAAAGCGCCTGCGTACCACAACGGATTGAGCAGACTGGGACGCGAGCCAAGCTCCGAGAGACGGTGCGCCGTCCACGCGAGGTGATCCTCTTCTTCCTTGCCCGCGTGCTCGAACGCCGTGCGCAACTCGGGGCGCTTCGTCGCCAGCTTCTGCGCCTGATACAGCGCTTGCGCACAAACCTCGCCGACATGATTCACGCGCATGAGGCCAGCCACGTGGCGCCGCTCTTGGGACGTCAACGCGTCGTCGCCTGTGGGGGCGTCGCTATTGTCGGATTGGACTGCAGTGGGAGTCGGACGGGACGCTTGCGTGACACCTGCGATGGCACGCAGACCACGGTCAAGCTCGGAGATCAGACTGTCGGAGAACATCGTACTTTCAACTCACTCAAATCTTTCACAATGCGGAACGCAGGACGATTCTTTCACGTCCGCGGCCAATGATACGCCCCTTTATCCGGCGCGCCTTGCGCGGGCGCAAACGCGCGAAATCCCCGCCAGATGCCGGTTTGCGCGATGTTGCGTAAACGAAACAAAACCCGCTGCGAACCCGCGTAAAACCGGCCTTTTCCTTTGCCGCCTAAAGTGAATTTGTTACATTACGTCCAACTTCTCGCGAAGTTGATTAGCAAGGACGTTATCACTAGTGACCTTGTTAAACAAATCTCACAATCCTTTGGAGATCACTCAATGAAAAAGTCGCTTCTCGCTCTGGGTGTGCTCGGCGCATTCGCTGGCGCTGCTCACGCTCAAAGCAGCGTGACCCTGTACGGTATCATCGACGCTGGCCTGCAGTACGTCAGCAAGACTGGTGGCAACCTGGCTGGCACGGGTCAAACGAACCACAACTTCCAGTTCGCCAACGGCAACCTGCAAGGTTCGCGTTGGGGCCTGAAGGGTGCTGAGGACCTCGGTGGCGGCCTGAAGGCGATCTTCGTCTTGGAAAACGGCTTCAACCTGGGTTCGGGCACGCTGGGCCAGAACGGCCGTATGTTCGGTCGTCAAGCCTACGTTGGTCTGAGCAGCGCAACGGCTGGTACGTTCACCATCGGTCGTCAGTACGACTCCGTGGTTGACTTCGTTGGCCCGTACGCTTCGGGTAGCCAATGGTCGACGTTCGCGGGCGCTCACCCGTTCGACAACGACAACCTGAACAACTCGTTCCGCGTCAACAACTCGGTCAAGTACACGACGGTCAACTACAACGGCTTCAGCGCCGGCGGTATGTATGGCTTCTCGAACTCGGCTAACAACGGTTCGACGGGTACGGGCTTCGCCAACAACCGTGCTTACTCGTTCGGTCTGGGCTACGCTAACGGCCCGGTGTCGTTCGGCGCAGGTTACTTGATGCTCAGCGCACCGGCTGCTAACTCGACCGGCGTGATCAACAACGGTGGCGATGCTACGACCCCGATGACGCTCGGCGGCCTGGTTGCCAGCGACAAGGCATGGATCGCATCGGCAGGCGGTTCGTACGCCTTCGGTCCGGCTACGCTGGGTCTGGTCTACGCACACAGCGTGTACCAATACGTTGGTGGCGGCAGCTGGAAGTTCGACAACGCCGAACTGAACGCCAAGTACATGCTGACCCCGGCACTGCAACTGGGCGCATCGTACACGTACACGTGGTCGACGCTTAACCTGACGGGCAGCAGCGTGTCGCCGAAGTACCACCAAGTCAACCTGGGCGTCGACTACTTCCTGTCGAAGCGCACGGACACGTACCTGGTTGGTCTGTGGCAACACGCCAACAACGACGCTCCTGGCGGCGCATCGTTGAACGGCCTGGGCTTCTCGAACAGCACGAACCAGTTCGCTGTTACGGCCGGTATCCGTCACAAGTTCTAAGCTGACAGTTTCTGTCACTTAGGCTTTGGCGAAAGGGCACCTTCGGGTGCCCTTTTTTTATGCGTCACTCGCACCGAGCATCGGCCCTTCGATGCGATCATCCAGGCCTCGTAACCGCCCTATCTTGACCCGGCGATTATTTCAAACCTAAAATTTCCATACTGTAAATTTTCCACCATCGACTATGAGCCTCGCCGACTCCGATTCTCTCGATCTTGAAACGCGAGCCCACGATCGCGAGCACGACGCGCTGCGGCTCTGGCTTCGGCTGCTCACCTGCGCCAACCTGATCGAGACGGACATCCGCTCACGCTTACGTCAGGAATTTGACTGCACGCTGCCACGCTTCGATTTGCTTGCACAGCTCGATCGCCACCCGGAAGGCCTGAAGATGGGGGAGCTTAGTAAGCGAATGATGGTGACTGGCGGAAACGTGACCGGCATCACCGATCAGTTGGAGAAAGAAGGCTGGGTGACGCGCGAGACCGTCGTGAACGACCGCCGCGCGTTCCTGATCAAACTGACGGCGCGTGGAAAGAAGGCGTTTTTCAATATGGCGCGTGCTCACGAGCAATGGATCGAGCAACGCCTGGGCGCATTACCGGAAAATCAGCGACAGCAACTCTATCTGCTGCTCGGGGATTTGAAGTCGGTCATTTCGTAGCGATAGCGAAGTCCCTCGAACGCACTTCGCGCGCAGATCACCGTACAGCCTGCATCGGCGCATCCAGTAGCGCTCGGGCGGCAGCGGCCGCAGACGTACTGTCCAACGCCGTGAGCGTCGCATTTCTTTCTGCTTCCGGCCGTTTTGACATGGCTTTGACTGCCGCATAGAACCTTGGCAGGTCGTCGTGCTCTTGCGCCAGCAGCGCCATGAACGCTGGCACCCACTGGTTATAGGTCGCGAACGATCCGATCTTGGCGTTGTTCAGGTCCGTGGCAAACCATAGATCGAAGCCCTTGTAACCGCCCCAAGACGTCTTCAGTGCGCCGTAATCTGCACGCATGCGATCGAACAGGACGTCCTTGCTCGCCACCTTTTCCGCGTCCGTTTCCGAGCTGTCGTACACGGCTTCGAGACGTTTGCGATACCCGTCGACCAATTTGCGAAACTGGCGACGATGCGCATCGTAACGGTCGTACTCCATTGCCGCGTCGGGGTGTGCCGCAAGCCAGCGCCGAACACCCACCGTCTCGACTGTCACGGCGAAGGACTCGTTAAACGCCGTATCTCCCCGAACGAATAGAATCTGATGCGCGAGCTCGTGGAAGATCATGCGCGCAACTTCCGCCCGGGGGAGGTAGATAAACGTGTTGAGCAGCGGATCGTCGAAATAGCCTAGCGTCGAATAGGCAGGGATTCCCGCGACGAAGGTCTCCCATCCATCCCGGTGGAGTTCGGCCGCGTATGCCTCAGCGGACTCGCGTGAGTAATAGCCACGGTACTCGACGCAACCGACGACCAGTAGGCAAGACTCATGTAGCTTCAGGGACAGAGCCGGTGCAGCGAAAACGTTGTACACAACGAATGGCCGCTTGAGATCGGCATAGCTGCGATAGCTGCCATTGTCCGGTTCACCGAGTGCCAAGACAGCGTAGCTGCGAATTTGCTCTGCCTCGATCAGTCGCGTGCGCAAACGCGGATCGATAGACGGATCCGCCAGCAAATCACTCACCGGCTGCGCTTCATGTAAGACCGTGAAGTGGCCGTTGATCGACTGCGCGTAGTAGCCGACCTGCGAACAGCCGGGAAGCCCTATCGCGAGGGCAATCGTCAGGGCGAGTCCCGCGCCCCGGGATACCCACCGCAGGAGCATCGCAAGCAAGATCGGCATTGCTAGACTCCTGAGTGTTGATTCGAAAGGGACTCAGAACCGGCTTGGAACGTCGTCGTCAGACCGGCGCGACGTCGACCAGGCAATCGTAAAACGTCGGCGCCCTGCCAAGATCGGTGAGTTGCTGGCTGGTAACTTCGTTGGCGTTCTTTCCGTCCGGCGCGAGCTTCTTCCACCAGATTGAAAGTCCGACGACAACGCCCTCCCGCGCTTTCTCCGTGACCCGAGCCTTGGCATTGAGCGTGCCTCGGTCGTTGAAAATGCGCACGTTCGCACCATCCGAAATGCCGCGTGGTGCGGCGTCTTCCGGGTGAATATCCAACGTTGGCTCACCGACCGAAGCCCGAAGACTGTCGACGTTTACGAAGCTCGAATTCAAGAAGTTACGCGCGGGCGGTGAAATCATGGCCAGCGGATAACGCTCGGCCAATCCCGGATTACTGGCGACCGATTCGTACGGAGGTACCCAGTCCGGTAACGGATCGAATCCTTCTTCACGCATACGCTCGGAGTAAAACTCGCATTTGCCGGACGGCGTATAAAACTGACCGTTCGCAAAAGGCGCCTCCGGCAGATCGTAGCGAATCCACCCGTCACGCTTGAGCGTCTCCCAGTCACTGCCAGCCATACGAGCGTCGCTCCAGCGGATCGATTGCGCCGCCAGTTGGTCATCGGTGTCCGAAAAACACGGTTCCTGCCATCCCATCCGCTTGGCCAGCAGACGGAAAATCTCCGAGTTCGGTTTCGACTCGCCGAGCGGCGCAATGGCCGGGTTGTTCGCGAGCAGATACGTGTGCCCGTAGGCCTTGTGAATGTCCAGATGCTCCAGTTGCGTCGTCGCAGGCAACACAAAGTCGGCGTAGTCGGCCGTGTCCGTCTGGAAGTGTTCGAGTACGACAGTGAAGAGATCTTCACGCCCGAAGCCAGCCGCCACCTTGCTCGACTCAGGCGCAACGGCCACCGGGTTGCTGTTGTAAACCACCAGCGCCTCGATCTTCGGGCCGAAAACGTCGTCACCCGGATGACACAACGCATCACCGATGGCGCTCATATTGACCATGCGCGCCGGTTTGTCCTGACGCGCCCGCAGATCAGGACGTGCCTGCGCCGCTGCATCGACTGGCGCAAAGCCAGACGTCGACATCAGCAGGCCACCCGCCGGGTCTCGCCATGCGCCGATCAGCGCCGGGAGGCACGCCACTGCACGGGTTGCCTGACCACCGCCCTTCGCGCGCTGCATGCCGTAGTTAAGGCGAATGGCGGCAGGCTTCGCGCTGGCATACTCGCGAGCCAGCGTCGTCACCGTTTCTTCGGGAATGCCGCAAATCTCGGCGACACGCGCCGGTGTGTAGCGACGTACGCGGTCCTTGAGCTCGCTGTAACCGACCGTGTGACGTGCGATGTACTCGTGATCGACCAGATCTTCCGCGATCAGCACGTGCATCATGCCCAGCGCCAACGCCGCATCGGTGCCCGGCAGCAAAGCGATGTGCTGATGGCACTTCTCGGCGGTGAGGGACCGGTAGGGATCAATGGCAATCAGCTTGGCACCCCGTCGCTTGGCTTCCTGCGCAATGGCCCAGAAGTGGACGCTCGACGTGATGGGATTGCTCCCCCAGATCAGGATAAGTTTGCTGTCGACGAAATGCTCGACATGCATGCCCACACCAGCGCCATACGTATATCGAAGCCCTGCGGCCCCCGCGCTCGCGCAGATAGTGCGATCGAGATCGGACGCACCGATCTTGTTGAAGAATCGTGCGGCCATCGACTCACCCTGCACGAAGCCCATCGTACCGGCGTAGCTGTAGGGCAGAATCGCTTCGGGTTCTCGGGCCGCAAGGGTGCCAAGGCGGGCAGCGATCTCGTCGAGCGCTTCGTCCCAGCTCACCCGCACGAACTCGCCACTGCCCTTCGGTCCAACGCGCTTCAGCGGGTGCAGCAGACGATCCGGGTGATACGTTCGTTCAGTGTAACGAGAGACTTTCGTGCACAGGACGCCCTTGGTCGTCGGATGGTCCGCATCTCCCTGGACCTTGATCGCGACGCCGTTCTCCACCGTCACATGCAGTGCGCACGTATCGGGGCAGTCATGCGGGCATGCGGCCCGAACGACGTGGGTATTGGTCGTCATCAAACTACTCCTCTCTCTACCAAATTTCTGCGCTCAGGGACATTGGCGCGTTGGCGATATTGTATTACGTTCGCCCGCGGGCTGCCCCGCCACACGGGCATTTCCGACTTTTTTCGGGCGTGTCCGACGGCTGGTTCGGACATTTCCGAGCGAGGTGCCAGACCTGCCCATTAGGGGTAAGATGAGCCATTGCGCTCCGCAGGAAACCCCGTCATGAAGCTCATTCCAGAAATTGACGCCGCTCGCGGCGAAATCCAGACCATCCGACGTGACATCCACGCGCACCCCGAGCTGTGCTTTGAAGAGAAACGCACCTCCGACGTCGTCGCCGACACGTTGACCCAATGGGGTATCCCGATCCACCGCGGCCTCGGCACGACCGGTCTCGTCGGCATCATCAAGAATGGCAGCAGCGACCGCGCGATTGGTCTGCGCGCCGACATGGACGCGCTTCCGATTCACGAAGCCAATACCTTCGAACACGCCTCCCGGCATGAAGGGAAGATGCACGCCTGCGGGCATGACGGACACACCGCCATGCTGCTTGCTGCAGCGCAATATTTGCAGAAACATCGGAATTTCGACGGCACGGTCTATCTGATTTTCCAGCCCGCCGAAGAAGGCGGTGGCGGTGCGCGCGAGATGATCAAGGACGGGTTGTTCGAACGCTTCCCGATGCAAGCGGTGTTCGGTATGCACAACTGGCCGGGCGTACCGACGGGTACTTTCGCTGTCACGCCCGGGCCGATGATGGCTTCGAGCAACGAGTTCAAGATTTCGATTCGCGGCAAGGGTACGCATGCCGGTATTCCGAACGCCGGGATCGATCCGGTGATTGCTGCCGTCCAGGTCGCTCAAGCGCTGCAGAGCATCATTACCCGCAATAAGCGTCCGATTGACGCAGCAGTGCTTTCCATCACGCAAATCCACGCTGGCGATACGACGAACGTTGTCCCTGATCTGGCATGGCTTGGCGGTACGATTCGCACGTTCTCCATCGAGGTCCTCGACCTGATTGAGACGCGACTTCGCGAGGTTTCCGAGTTTGTGGCCAAGGGGCTCGGGTGCACGGCCGAAGTCGAGTTTCACCGCAACTACCCACCGACCATCAATGAGCCGGGCATGGCTGCGCTGTGCGCCGATGTGATGCGGCAAGTGGTGGGTGACGAGAACGTCAATGACAAGGTCGAGCCCACGATGGGCGCGGAAGATTTTTCGTTCATGCTGCTCGAGAAACCGGGTGCCTACGTTTTCATCGGGAATGGCGACGGAACGCACCGGGACAGCGGTCACGGCCTCGGTCCTTGCAACCTTCACAATGCCAGCTATGACTTCAACGATGATCTGCTGCCGCTCGGTGGCACCTATTGGGTCAAACTGGTCGAGACGTATTTCGAGCGTAATAAGTAAGTGAACGACGCTGACATCTCAGCGCCCAAGAAAAAGCCAGCAATGTGATTTGCTGGCTTTTTTGCTTTTGATGGTGTCATCGTCGGTTATTTTGCCGCCGTCGTCGTCGGAATGCCGTCGGTGTCCAAGTGGATGTCTCCGTACCATGCCGTGAACTTCGACTGCGTATTATCGCCGTCACTCATGATGGCAATGCCGATTAAACGGCCCGGCGGTTCGCCAAACGCCTTTTCGTAATCCTTCGCAATATCTCGGGAATACGTCATCCATTGGCCGAGATTGCTCGTGCCTCTCTCGACGACGACCGAACGGATTCGGGCGGTGTACGGATTGGGCACCACGTCATTCACGGCGAGTTTTTCGTCACCCCACGTGTACATCAGCGTCGCGAACGGCAACTCCCGGCCGCTGACCATTCGGGCCAGCTCACGGTGCATGTGATCTTGCATGGAGAGTTTGCCTGCGTCGCCGTCAAAGGCGAGCGCAATACGCAGCGGCGCATCATCGTATCGTTTCGTACGGATGTCCGCGTTGACAGGCATGGCGTCTGCTCGCCAACGCCAAGTAAGCTTCGCGCCGGGATATACGGGAATATCGAGCTTCTGCGCAATGCCGGACGCCGAACCGTCAACGGTTGCGCGAATCACCGCGATTCCTTCGCTATCGGTGGTCTGCTCGTAATGCGTCAGACGTTTGTTGCGGGTGACAAGATACGTCTCCCAATGCGGCGGAAGGCCTTCAGCGTCGACAGCCGCGGAGAGCGGTGCGATTTCCTCACGATGTGGCAACGACGCCGAAGCTGAGACATGTGCCATCGATGCGTCTTGCGATGCACATCCACCAATGCTGCCAATCGTGATGGCAACACTAAAGCTCACCAACCCGACCTGCCACCATGCGTATTGCTTATCTCTATTCCGATCGACCACCCGTTTTACTCCCCGAACTTCCAACCCCGTGGCGGAATGCTAAGCGAGAAATGCACGACGATCTACCCGGAATTTCACTTCGTGCTGGCGTTACAACAACGCAGTGATGCACAAAGTGCACGGCCCAAAGCAAAAACCCCTTGCTACGTTGGTAGCAAGGGGTTTTTAAGGGGAGCCTGACGATTACCTACTTTCACACGGGTATCCGCACTATCATCGG